>CAVRVR010000023.1:0-15291 GCA_963724595.1 uncultured Alphaproteobacteria bacterium
CGAGACCGACGTCTCGCCCGCCCCCTGTTCCGGCTGGGAACAGCGCGAGCCCTTACACATCTCCCAAAACCCTCTCTGCATCGCGCCGCTGAAAGCTTCGCGCGACGATTTAAAGGAGAGGTGTCTTGAGTCATTCATCGTCCGAGCCGCTCGCTTCGCAAGAGCAGGCCCCGTTTGCCGGCCATCCGTTCGGTGGCCTCGCACGCGATGATCGCTTCGGCATCCTGGCCTTCGAAAATCATTCGCCGCAAGTCCCGCACACCGCTGTCGCGCGGCGCTCGCAGCTCTGCGCGTAGTCAAGCGTGAACCGCATCGTGTTGCGCGACTTCACGCCAACGGCGCGCTGTTCCGCAAGGAGGCCAAGGCGCGCGGCCTCGACACGGGGCGCTCGATCGGCATCGGCATGCTGCCGGTGATGGTCGGCGCTACGACGCACGCGGCGAAGGCCGTGTCGAAAGTGCTCGAGCGCGGCATCAACACATCGCTGATCATGTCGCCCGGCGTGCCGGTGAACGCGGCGCGGCTGCGCTTCTTCCTCACCTGCGAGTTCACGGCCGAGGAGATCAAGCACGCTCTCGACGTGACCAAGGAGGTTCTCGCGCGTTAGCGAGACGAGGCGCGGCGTCGCTCAGGCTGATAGCTCGAGCGGCGCCGTCGCCGGACCAGTCGATTCATAACCCTGCGCCACGAGGCGCCCTTCACGCGCATCCGCGACCATGACGAGCCGCGTGTTCCAGTTGCGGATCGGCCGCGTCAGCCACGGGAACGCCGGGTCGAGCGCCGTCGAAACGCAATGCATCTGCCGCGCCCGTCCGGAGCTATCGCTGCCGCGCGCCAATCCCCACCAGCCGGGCGTCTGCCAATGGTTGGCAGCGGCGTTGGCGCCCTCGTACACGCGCGCCTCATCCTCGGTGCGCTCGATCACCGCCGTCTCGCCCGGCTTGAGACCGGCGAGCGAGAAGATGCCGGGCGTCGAGATAGGCCGTTCCGCCAGCATGCGCTTGGCGTCCGTAAAGGAGCCGGCCGTCTCGAATACCTCGCGTAGGAGGTGCGCCGGCGTTAAGTGCGGCATGCGCCACACGCGTCCGCGATTGACGGCCCAGTCGAGATAGAAGCTACCCAGCGGCCGGCGCATCGGCGCCTGATTGAGGCCGGCCGAGAAGCGACCGGGCGCCATCGCCTGCAACACGCCGGTGTAGCCGGGCCAGGTTAGAGTGACGAATGGGCCGGTGGCGCCGGCGACGCGCGCAGCGATGACGTGCCGGCCGAGGCCATGCGTTACCCAGTCGAGCACGCGCACCAGACGGGCGCTGGTGCCGTCGGGCGAGGGGCCGACGCGGCAGGTGCATCCCCACTCGTAGTTCACCGAAAGGAAGTAGGCACCGGGGCGGCCGAGACGGTCGGCGATGGTGTCGATCTCGTCGAGGTGGGCGCTGTCCTGCTTAGCGAGCCAGCGGCGCGAGACGGCGTCGAGGGCACGCAGGGCGGCGCGGGGCACGCCGCGGGTGGCGCCGTCGATCAGGGCATCGGCCCTCGCCTGCTCGAGTTCCAGGGTTTCGAGCGGAAATGACGCCCCGACGTCGTGGACGGGGATTTTATCTAGGGAGTGCATCGGCTCTGCTTCAGCACGCGGATATAAGATCCGCAATGGCGTTTGATCTGGGTTGGACGGGCTCCATAGTCCAGGGACCACTGGACCGGACAGCCTTGGAACACGGAAACACCGGTCCCGATTGACAATTTGCGGGGGTTCGACGATAAACCGGCCCTCTCGCGCCCCCTCAAACGGGGCGCGCAATGCGCTGCCCGAGGCTCGATCGCCCTTTCGAGGCGATCTCATAAAGTCCGCAGGCCACTGCGGCGCCAAAGGGCGCGGATAACGTTGAAGGAATAGCCATGTACGCTGTCATCAAGACGGGCGGCAAGCAGTACCGTGTTGCTGCTGACGACGTCATCACCATCGAAAAGATCGCCGGTGACGCCGGCTCTAAGGTCGAATTCGCCGAAGTCCTCATGATCGGCGGCGACAAACCCAAATTCGGCAGCCCGCTCGTTTCCGGCGCCAAAGTCCTCGCCGAGCTTGTCGAGCACACGCGCGGCCCGAAGGTTATTTCCTTCAAGAAGCGCCGCCGCAAGAATTCGCGCCGCAAGCGTGGCCACCGCCAGGACCTGTGCAAGGTCCGCATCAAGAGCATCGTCGGCGCCTAAACGGCCGCCCGAACTTTCAAAGGATCTGAACGATGGCACAAAAGAAAGCAGGCGGCTCAACCCGCAACGGCCGCGACTCGCATTCCAAGCGGCTCGGCATCAAGCGCTACGGCGGCGAGCGCGTCATTCCCGGCAACATCCTCGTCCGTCAGCGCGGCACGCAGTGGCACCCGGGCACCGGCGTCGGCATGGGCTCCGATCACACGATCTTCGCCGTGGTCGAGGGCGCTGTTGAGTTCAACACCAAGCGCAACGGCCGCGTTTACGTATCGGTCGTTGGCGCCGAGGGCGAGAGCGCGGAGTAGCCTTTAGACGGCAGCCCGCCCAAAGGAATTGAAAGGGGGATGTCGCGGCGTCCCCCTTTTTTACAGCCGGCCCGCTCGTGCGGCCGGGGCATTTTAGTCGGAGCGCGGTGCGTATGCGCTCGCAGCGTTTGACGTATCGTCCGATAGATGCCCGCGATGCGGGCCGCATTGCGATGCTGGCCGGGGACTGGGACGTCGCGCGCATGACGTCGCGCATCCCGCACCCCTATTCGTTAATCGACGCGGACTTGTGGATCGCATCCATCGACCACGACGAGTTTGTGCGCGGCGTAGAACGCGACGGCGAGCTCATCGGCGCGGTCGGGTATATCTCGGGCGAGCCGGGGCAGGCCGAGATCGGCTACTGGATCGGCAAGCCGTGGTGGGGCAACGGCTACGCCACCGAGGCGGCCGGCACGCTGATGAAGCACTGCTTCGGCGAAGTCGGTTTTCGCCGGCTCACCTGCGGTCACTTCATCGACAACCCCGCCTCGGCCCGCGTTATCGCCAAGTTAGGCTTTCGCCGCATTGGCAACGGCGCGCAGTGGTGCGAAGCACGCAAAAGCAACGTGGCAACGGTAAGATACGTGCGCCGGCGGCCACTGTTCGCCGGCTGGCAGAGGCCCGCGAAATGAAGTTTCTCGATCAGGCAAAGATTTACATCATGTCGGGCGCGGGAGGGAACGGCTCGCTCAGCTTCCGGCGCGAAAAGTTCATCGAGTATGGCGGCCCTGACGGCGGCGACGGCGGCCGAGGCGGCGACGTATGGGCCGAGTGCGTCGATAATCTCAACACGCTCATCGACTACCGCTACCAGCAGCACTTCAAAGCCAAGAAGGGCGGCAACGGCGCGGGCAAGAACCGCGCGGGCGCCAACGGCGGGGATTGCATCATCAAGGTGCCCCCGGGCACGCAGATCTATGCCGAGGACCAGGAAACGCTGCTCGCCGATCTGGCGAAGGTCGGTGATCGCGCGCTGCTGGCCAAGGGCGGCAACGGCGGCTTCGGCAACGCGCATTTCAAATCGTCGACCAACCAGGCACCGCGGCGCGTCAATCCCGGCCAGCCGGCCGAGGAGCTGACCATCTGGCTGCGCCTGAAGCTGATCGCCGACGCGGGCGTCATCGGATTGCCCAACGCCGGCAAGTCCACCTTCCTCGCCGCAGTCAGCGCGGCGAAGCCGAAGATCGCCGCCTATCCATTCACGACCCTGCATCCAAACCTCGGCGTGGTGCGCGCCGGCGACGTCGACTTCGTGCTGGCCGACATCCCCGGGCTCATCGAAGGGGCCAGCGAAGGTGCCGGCATCGGCACCCGTTTCCTCGGCCACGTCGAGCGCACCAAAGTTCTCCTGCACCTCGTCGATGCGACGGAAGAGGACGTCGCCACCGCGTATCGCACCGTACGTAACGAGCTGAAGGCCTACGGCGAAGGGCTCGACAAGAAGAAGGAGATCGTCGCACTGTCAAAGTGCGATGCTGTCGACAAGGGCACGCTCGATGAACGCGCCGAAGCCCTCAAGAAGGCGGCGAAGAAAAAGCCGATGATATTGTCGGCGGTGTCTGGCGAAGGCGTGCGCGAGGCGCTGTTCGCTATCGCCCGCGAGATCGCCCGCGGCAAGAAGCAGGACGCGGCGGCGTTGGAAGCGCCCAAGGCCGGCTGGCGGCCGTAGCGGAACCTGCGGGCAACCCATTCGGTTGTGCCGTTTGGAGCCGATTCCGGGCCTGCGTTAACGAAACACTGACCGCACCCACACCCGGTTTCCTACGAATTACCGCTTGTTCAAACTCGGCGCCCGAAAGTCCTCCACGAAAATATGACCGGCGGTGAGCCACCCCAGGTGGGCCGATTGCAGAACCGCACCACCGCGTTTGTAACGCTGCCGATCGTGGCCCTTGCGGCCGCGGCGGTCGCCTCTGTCCTTGCATCTCTGGCCATCGGCGCGCGCGAGGCCGACGGCATTGCGCTCACCCGCCAGCGAGAGACGATCGAGCACGCCATCGACCAGCACGGGCTTTCTCTGGCACGCGAGCGTACGCCAAGGACTGTCCGGGGCTGGAGTCTCGTGCGGCGGGTCGCGCCCGGCCTCGGCATCGCGCTGAGCCTCATGGCGGCACTCGCCTTCTTCCTCATCCTTTGGGGCAACCGGCAGGCCAAGCGCATCCTGACGAGCGAGGCGCAGGCAACAACAGCCGCCCGCACCGATCCGCTCACTGGTCTGTCGAACCGGGTCGGCTTGCGCGAGGACTTGGCGCGACTGCTCGACGAAACCAAAGCAAAGAATACCACGCTCGGCATTCTTTCGGCCGACATCGACCAATTCAAGAGTATCAACGATGCGTTCGGGCACGCGGTCGGCGACGCCGTGCTTGTCGCCACCGCCAAACGTCTGCGTCGGACGCTGCCGCGGGGCGCGTTGCTGGGGCGCCCTCACGGCGACTGCTTCGTCATGCTAGTGCCGGGAATCGAGGCCGACGACGCGGCTGAGTTGGCGTTTAGTATGGTTACGGCAACGACCGGCCGTGTCGATGTCGACACCACACACGTGTTCGTTACCGC
This sequence comes from uncultured Alphaproteobacteria bacterium, assembly GCA_963724595.1. Lineage (GTDB taxonomy): Bacteria > Pseudomonadota > Alphaproteobacteria > Rhizobiales > Hyphomicrobiaceae > Hyphomicrobium_A. The sequence goes on from CAVRVR010000023.1 coordinate 5,073, forward strand.
AGCGGTCGGCTACGTCATCGCGCCGCGCGACGGCGATACGGACGACGAGCTTTTGCGCCGGGTCGATCTGACCGTCGAAAAGGCCAAGGAGGCCGGCGACCCTGTTGCTCTCGCTTTCGATCCGGAGATGGACCAAGAGGTCAGCTATCGGCACACGATCGAGAACGCGCTGCGCACCGCGATCGCCGAAGGCAGGATCGACGTCGCCTACCAACCGCTCATGGACCCCAGCGGTAGCCAGGTACTGGGCGTCGAGGCATTGGCGCGCTGGACGGATCCGGAGTTGGGAGCCGTGTCGCCCGAGATTTTCATTCCCCTAGCCGAAGAGACCGGCCTCATCCAAGACATCGGCGAACTCGTCCTGCGGCGCGCCGTCGAGGACGGCAAGTCGTGGCCCGGCGTCAACGTCGCCATCAACGTTTCAGCCTCGCAGATCCACCACAGCAACATCGTCGAGGTCGTGCGCGATGTGTTGCAGGAAAGCCGCTTTCCCGCCGAACGCCTCGAGATCGAGATCACCGAAAGCGTGCTGCTCGCCGATGAAAAACGCGCTAACGAGCAGATGCGCGGGTTGCAGGCGCTCGGCGTGAAGGTAGCGCTCGATGATTTCGGCACCGGCTATTCCAGCCTGCAGTACCTGCGTCGTTTTGGCTTCGACAAGCTGAAGATCGACCGCAGCTTCATCGACGGCGCCGGCGCGCCTCAGGAGAGCTCGATCATCCTCGCCTCCATCATAAAGCTCGGCCACGACCTCGATCTAACCATCACGGCCGAAGGCGTCGAAACAGCCGAACAGCAGAGCTGGCTGCAGGCGTCAGGCTGCCACCAACTGCAAGGATACCTCTTCTCGCGCCCGCTTCCGGCCGCGCAGATGACGCGGTTCATCGCCGCGCATTCGATGCCGGCCGCGGCGGCTGGCTGAGTGCGATCGCACGGCGTCCGCGGTTACGGAAAAATAGCACGGGTCGTGCACACTGCCGCCAAACGAAGCCAGCCGGAGAGTGGACGCCATGCCCGACCTGCGCGCAAAGCTGCATCAAAGCTGGGGCTGGCTTCTCGCCCTCGGCCTCGTTCTCATCCTATTTGGCGGCCTCATCCTGACGACGCCGCTCGGCGTCGTTACGGCCTCGCTGACAACCGAGATATGGATCGCCGCGGCGCTGGTCGCGGCCGGCGTGCTACAGCTGATGCACGGCGTGAAGGCTGGCGACTGGAGCCACGCCTCGTGGCAGATTCTCGGCGGCGTCATCTCCATCGTCGGCGGCGTGCTGATCTTCATCTATCCGACGCTTGGCCTCGTCTCGCTGACGATGATCATCGCCGTGACGCTGGTCGCCCAGGGCATCACCTCGCTGATGGTCAGTGGCGGGTTACCCGACTGGGGCGGCCGCCGGTGGCTGATCCTGTCGGCAGTGATCTCCGTCGTCGCCGGGTTGCTGATCCTATTCGACTTGCCCTCATCGGCGGGCTGGACGCTCGGCACCATCGTTGGCGCCGCGCTGTTCCTGCAGGGCGTGAGCCTGACGCTGCTGGCGCTGGAAGTGCGCCGCCAGGCTGCCTGAGGACGCATCGCCCCGCCTGGGCGAGCACCGGGTTCAGCGGGGCTTGAAGGCGGTGATATCCCCAATACGCGCCGCCCCGTCGTAGCAAGCGACCACCACGTGCGTGCCGTCGCGGCTGATAGCGATCGTCTGCCTCGCTGGCGTCGGTCGGCAACGTAGCGAGTAGCGCCCCGGTCTGCGCATCCCAGACGCGCGCCGTCTTGTCGTGCGACGCGGTGACGACGCGCTTGCCGTCGGGACTGAACGCGGCGCTGCGCACGCCTTCTGTATGCCCACCGAGTATGGCGAACGCGGTGCCGGTCTTGGCATCCCAGATGCGGGCCGTGTGATCGCTCGAGGCGGTGACAACCTTGCTGCCGTCGGGACTGAATTCGGCGCCGGCGAGGTCGGCCTCGTGTCCCTTCAGAACGACGCTCGGTGACGGTCCTTTCGGCGGCGCCCCGGCTCGCGCGGCCGGCGCAAAGACCATGGCGAAGACGGCGCAGCAGATGGCTGCGAAAGGCGTATACCGGCGTCCTCGATCGCGTGCGCGCGTCGCCCCGGCTTTGGCCTGAAGCAACCGCCTGTTTATTAGCGCCACGCTATGAGGGACCGCAGGCCCCTTGTTTTTGCGGGAGGCTACCGCTTTTGGCGCGAGTGAGCTATCAGGCGTGCCTTGAGACAACACTGGAAGCCCGGCGCCAAAACGCAAACCATGACAACAAAAGCAAAATCCGCCCCGGGAAGCGCGCTACGCGCCGAGTGGACGAACGCGAAGCGCATCGTCGTTAAGATCGGCTCGGCGCTGCTGACCGACCGCGCGACCGGCACTCTCAAGACGGAGTGGCTGGCTTCGCTGCTCGACGACGTGGCGGCGCTGGCGGCGCAGGGCAAGCAGGTCGTGCTCGTGTCGTCGGGCGCCATCGCCCTCGGCCGGCACACCTTGAAGCTGCCGAAGGGCGCGCTGGAATTGGAACAGAGCCAAGCGGCCGCGGCCGTTGGGCAGATCAGCCTGGCCCACGCCTACCAGGACATGGCGCGCGCCCGCGGGATGGTCGCGGCGCAAATCCTGCTGACCCTCGGCGATACCGAGGAGCGCCGCCGCTATCTCAACGCGCGCCACACCATCGAAACGCTGCTCGACCTCAAGGCCGTGCCGGTCGTCAACGAGAACGACACGGTGGCGACGACGGAGATCCGTTACGGCGACAACGATCGCCTGTCAGCGCGCGTCGCCTCCATGGTGTCGGCCGACTGCCTGGTGCTGCTGTCGGACATCGACGGGCTCTATACGGCGCCGCCCAGCACCAGCACGGATGCGACGCGTCTCGAGGTCGTCACCGCCATTACGCCGGAGATCGAGGCCATGGCTGGCGACGCCGGCACCGAGCTGTCGAAGGGCGGCATGCGCACCAAGGTCGAGGCAGCGAAGATCGCTCTTGGCGGCGGCACGCACATGGTGATCGCCAGCGGCAAGGTGCTCAATCCGCTGCGCTCGATCGGCGAGGGCGCGCCATGCACCTGGTTTCTCGCCCACTCCGACCCGATGACGGCGCGCAAGCGCTGGATTGCCGGACAGCTTGAACCCAAGGGGCAGGTGCACATCGACGCGGGAGCGGAAAAGGCACTGGCGGCGGGCAAGAGCCTGCTGCCTGCCGGCGTTGCGCGCATCGAAGGCAATTTCGACCGCGGCGACGCTGTAACCATCCGCGCACCCGACGGCCACGAACTGGGGCGGGGACTGATCGCCTATGCCCGCTTCGATGCCGAGCGTATCATCGGCAGGAAAAGTTCGGATATCGCCACTATATTGGGGGTGTCGCGCTGCGACGAGCTGATCCATCGCGACGACATGGCCCTGCACCGGAAGTGATGAGCGCATGAACAAGCCCGAGCGCATCGACGCTGGCGCCTCCACCGAGGAGACGATGCTCGCCCTCGGCCGGCGCGCGCGCGCGGCCGCGCACGCATTGGCGCTCGCGTCACCCGAGGCAAAGACAAAGGCGCTGCGCGCGGCGGCCAAGGCGTTGCGTGCGGCGACGCCGACGATTCTCGCCGCCAACGCCAAGGATGTCGAAGCCGCGCGCGCGGCTGGGCGACCCGCTGCGTTCATCGACCGGCTGCTGCTCAACGAGGCACGCATCGCGGCGACGGCCAAGGGCGTCGAGGAGATTGCCGAGCTCGCAGATCCGGTCGGCACCGTCCTGGCCGAATGGACGCGGCCCAACGGCTTGCGCTTCGAGCGCGTGCGCGTGCCGCTCGGCGTCATCGGCATCATCTACGAAAGCCGCCCCAACGTGACGGCCGATGCCGGTGCGCTGTGCCGTAAAGGCCGGCAACGCGGCGATCCTGCGCGCCGGCTCTGAGAGCCTCAACTCGGCGCTGGCCATCCATGCCGCCCTCGTCGCCGGCTTGAAGTCCGCCGGACTGCCCGAGGCAGCGATCCAACTCGTGCCGACGCCCGACCGCGCCGCTGTCGGCCACATGCTGGCCGGCCTCGACGGCAACATCGACGTCATTGTCCCGCGCGGCGGCAAGAGCCTCGTCGAGCGCGTGCAGAAGGAAGCGCGCGTGCCGGTGTTCGCGCACCTCGAAGGCCTGTGCCACACCTATGTCGATCGCGATGCCGACCTCGACATGGCGGTGAGCATCGTGCTCAACGCCAAGCTGCGGCGCACCGGCGTGTGCGGGGCGACCGAAACGCTGCTGGTCGATGCAGCCGCTCCAGCGAACTTCATGCCCAGCGCTGGTCAGGGCGCTGCTCGAGGCGGGCTGCGAGGTGCGCGGCGACGCGGCGACGCAAAAAACCGACAAGCGCGTGAAGCCGGCGACCGACACCGACTGGGCGACCGAGTACCTCGACGCCATTATCGCCGTGAAGACCGTCGACGGCGTTGCCGGCGCCATCGAGCACATCGCCCGCTACGGCACGCAGCACACTGACGCGATCGTGACCGCCAACGACGGCGACCGCCGAGCGGTTCCTGCGCGAGGTCGATTCCGCCATCGTGCTGCACAACGCCTCGACCCAGTTCGCCGACGGCGGCGAGTTCGGCTTCGGCGGCGAGATCGGCATCTCTACCGGCAAGCTGCACGCGCGCGGACCGGTCGGCGTCGAGCAGCTCACGAGCTTCAAGTACGTCGTGCGCGGCGACGGACAGATCCGGCCGAAGTGACGCCGTCGTCCACCTAGCCCGAATTGGAGCCGATTGCGTTCCGACGCTGCGCGCGGCAAGATGCACGCCTACGTTGCTGCTTGTGAATTTTCTCGATGCCGTGTTCACGGCGAATTTCTGCCGTCCTTCTTTAGGCGCATGAGGCGCAAATGCATTTCCGTTCCGGCCAATGCGCCAGCTTCGCGTGGCTAATGGTGCTCATCGCCACCGCGTCACCGGCGCTTGGCGATGAACTCTCGTTGCTCAATACGGCGAAGCCGGAAATCCAGCAGCAGATTGCCGCCGCCTCGCCCGGCTTCCTCGCTGACCAGAAAACCGCCGTCCGCGCCAACTACCCGTTGTTCATCTTCGTGCCGGGGATCATCGGCTCACGGCTCGAGCGGACCACGCCGGGCGGATCCAAGGTCCTGTGGGGGCTCTACGACGTATCGACCCCGGACCTTTCGATCCTGCCGGGGGACGACGATGCAATCAAGGCTTCCATCCTGTTGGATTTCAAGCTCGGCAGCATCTACCAGGTCGACACCTACGCGAGCGGCATCGAGGACATCATCAACGCGCAGCTCGGCGTCGATCTGCTCGACTACTTTCCCTACGATTGGCAGCCCGTCTTCGACCCGGCGCTGAAGCTGATGTTCTACGTTGTCGGCGAGAATACCCCGTTCCAGCCGCAGGCGCGCCAACAGGGTTCGACGCGCACGTCTTTGCGCGGTCGATCGACAGCGGCGAGGCGAGGTGGATCTGCAGCCCGCCAGCCGCCGACGACTGGCTCGACGCCGGCAGCGCCGAACTCAGCCTGGGCGAGCGAGAGGTCAACGGAAAGAAACTGAAAACGCTCGAATACCGCGATGCCGCAGGAAATCTGCTCACGCTCGAGCGCGAGACAGGAAAGCTGGTGGAAAGCATAAAAACCAAGGCTGCCGCCGCCCCCGAGGCGCCGATGTCCCCCTTCGGATCAGACCGGACCAACATTAGATAAGGGCGTGGCGCAAGCCGAGGGTGATTGAGGTTAGGTCGCTCGCCTGGCAATCTGTGCCCCTTAAGGGAGGCGACTGCCCATGCCGCGAACGATCAATATGTGCGTGCTCCTGCTCGCCGTGGCCTCGGCGTTCGCCGTGCCGGCCGAAAGTGGCAACCGCGCCAAGGCCCGCTATTGGAATGCGCCCCCCGTCAAGGACTGTACGCGTTTGAATGGCCGCTGGGGCTACTACGGCAATCCGTGGTGCAGCCCTGCCGAGCAGCGGGCGTGGGATCGCGCCGAAGCGCGCCGCCTTGGCATCCGCTAGCTGCTGGTGCAGATGTGATCGCGGCGCCGCGATGTTGCCAGATTGGCGTGGCGCTCTCCCGGGCAACAAGGACAACGGGAGCAACGCCATGATCAAGAAAATCCTCATCGCTCTGGTCGTGCTCGTCGCCGCATTCGCTGGCTATGTCGCCATGCAGCCAAACGACCTGCACATCCAACGTCAGGCCACGATCGCCGCACCTCCCGGCGCCGTGTTCGAGCAGGTCAACGACCTGAAAAAGTGGGACGCCTGGTCGCCGTGGGCGAAGATGGATCCCAACGCCAAGGTCGGCTTCGAAGGTCCGGTGGCCGGCAAGGATGCCGTGTTCACCTGGTCGGGCAACGATAAGATCGGCGAGGGCCGCATGACCATCGTCGAGAGCCGTCCGGCCGAGGCGGTCGATATCAAGGTCGACTTCACCAAGCCGTTCGAGAACACCAGCAGCTCGAAGTTCGAGTTCAAGCCCGAAGCCAATCAGACGGTCGTCACGTGGAGCATGGGCGGGCGCCAGAACTTCATTGAAAAGGCGATGTGCATCGTCTTCAACGGCAAGAAGATGATCGGCGACGAGATGGAGAAGGGGCTTTCGAACCTGAAGACCGTCGCCGAGAAGAGCGGGCCGGCGCCTTGAGACGCTTGTCTCCGGCTTTGTGAATTCGACCGCAAGGATCGGAGTGTAGGGTCGGCCTACTGCCACTATGTATCGGGCATGGAACAGGCCAGAGTAGGTCCCATGCCCCGCACCGCACTCAAAACTCGAAGCAAACCCGCCTCGGCAGACGATGGCCGCTGGGCGGCCGTCGTGGCACGCGACAAGGCGGCCGACGGTACGTTCGTCACCGCGGTCAGAACCACGGGCATATATTGCCGCCCCTCGTGCACAGCGCGCCGTCCGCTGCGCGAGAACGTGAGCTTCTATGAATCGAACGAAGAAGCTGAGGCGGCCGGCTTCCGCGCCTGCAAACGCTGCAAACCGAACGCGTCCGCCGGCGAGGGCGAGCACACGGCCAAAATCGCTGAAGCCTGCCGGATGATCGAGACGGCCGAGACGCCGCCGAAGCTCGATGAGCTGGCGATGAGCGCCGGCATGAGCCCGTATCATTTTCACCGTGTCTTCAAGGCGGTCACCGGCGTGACGCCAAAGGCCTACGCGGTGGCGCACCGGCAGAACCGAGTGCGCGACGCGCTGAAAGGAGATAAATCCGTGACCGAAGCCATCTACGAAGCCGGATTCAATTCCAGCGGCCGTTTTTATGCCGACGCAGCAAAATCGCTGGGCATGAAGCCGGGCGAGTTCCGCGCCGGCGGCGCCAACATCGAGATCCGCCATGCGACAGCGCCGTGCTCGCTGGGGCAGATTCTCGTCGCGGCCACCGACAAGGGCGTATGCGCCATATTCTTCGGCGACGATCCCGAGGCGCTCGATCAAGAACTGCGCAACCGCTTTCCGCGCGCCAAGCTGATCGCAGGCGATCGCGAATTCGGCAAGCTGGTTGCCAAAGTCGTCGCCTACGTCGAGGCACCGCACAAGGATCTCGACCTGCCACTCGACATCCGCGGCACCGCCTTCCAGCACCAGGTCTGGGCGGCGCTGCGCGAGATCCCGCCCGGCGAGACGGTGACCTATGGGGATATCGCACGCCGCATCGGCAAACCGGCGGCCGTGCGGGCCGTCGGCACCGCCTGCGGGGCAAACCACATCGCCGTCGCCATTCCCTGTCATCGCGTGTTGGGCAGCGACGGAAAGCTGACCGGCTACCGCTGGGGAACGACACGCAAGCGCGCGCTGCTCGATCGCGAGAAGAGCTGAAGGGGTCTACGCGACGCGGCGTTGCTGATCGGCAAGCAGCTTCATCACTTCGTACTGCGGCCGGGCGTCCGAGAAGTAGAAGCCCTGGCCCTCCTTGCAGCCTTCGGCGGCGAGACAGGCGAGATCCGCCTTCGTCTCGATACCCTCGGCGACGACCTTCATGTCGAGGCCGGCCGCAAGCCCAAGGATCGCGCGCACGATAGCGAGCGTGTGGCGGTTGCCCGGCAGGTCGCGCACGAACGAGCGGTCGATCTTGATCTTGTCGAACGGGAAGGCTGCGCAAGTAGCTAAGCGACGAATAGCCGGTGCCGAAGTCGTCCATGGAGATGCGCACGCCGAGCGCGCGCAGCGAATGGAGGTGGCGATGACCTGGTCGGTGCGCTCCAGCAGCACGCTCTCGGTGATTTCCAGGTCGAGCCGATGCGGCTCGAGGCCCGTGGCCGCAGCGCCTCGCTGACGGTCACGAACACATTGCCGACGCGGAACTGCATCGGCGACAGGTTGACGGCAAGGTTGATGTGCGTCGGGCCATGCGGTGGCGTCGTCGCAGGCGCGCGCAGCACGTAGTTGCCGAGCGGCGCGATGAGTCCGGTTTCCTCGGCCAGCGGAATGAACTCGGACGGCGGGACGTAGCCGCGCTGTGGGGTGCGGCCAGCGCAACAGCGCCTCGAAGCCGAGGATCGTCGCCGGTCGACGAGCTCGACGAGCGGCTGATAGTGCACCTCCAGCTCGCTCGGCGGCGAGCGCGCTCCGCAGGTCGATCTCGAGCTGACGGCGCGCCTGCGCCTGCGGCGTCCATCTCCGTCTCGAAGAAGCGGAAGGTGGACTTGCCGTCGGCCTTTGCGCGGTAGAGCGCCAGGTCGGCGTTGCGCAGCAGCCGGTCGGCGTCCTCGCCGTCGCTGGGCGCGACGGCGATACCGACGGTCGTGCCGACCGTCACCAGGTGACCCTCGATGAGATACGGCTCGCTGACGACTTCGATCAGCTTCTCGGCCAGAACGGCGAGCTCCTCCGGCGATTTCAAGTCCGGCACCAGCACGGCGAACTCGTCGCCGCCGAGCCGGGCGGCCGTATCGCGTCGCCGCATGACGCGCTCGATGCGCTCCGCGACGTCCTGCAACAGACGGTCGCCGATCGGGTGGCCCAGCGTGTCGTTGACCAGCTTGAAGTTGTCGAGGTCGATGCACAGCGCGCCGACGAGGCTGTCGGTGCGGCAGCGCTGCGCCAGCGCCTCGGTCATGCGCAGGCGGAACAGGACGCGGTTGGGCAGGTCGGTGAGCGCGTCGTGGTGCGCCATGTGGGCGATGCGCGCCTCGGCCTCCTTGCGCTCGGTGATGTCGATGACGGCGATCAGCACGGCCGGCACGCCCTCGTAGTCGAGGTCGCGGGAGAAGATGACGACCTCGATCGGTCCGGCCGTCGTGCGTGCGATGCTTGCAGGTGAGGATGCTCTCGTTCGAAGCGATCGGGTCGCTCGCATACCGGCTGGTCGCCCTCGTCGCGCAAATCGTCCAAGCGTCATAGTGACGATCTTGTCGCGCGCAAGCCGTAGTGCGAGATCGCGGCCGCGTTGGCGGCGAGGAACGCCTGCGTGTCGCGCCGCAGCACGAACATCGGCACGGGGTTTTCCTCGAACAGCAGGCGGAAGGAGGCCTCGCGCTGCTTCATGGCCGTGATGTCCATGCGCAGGCCGATGACGCCGCCGTCGCCGGTTCGCCGCTCCTCGATCAGGATGCAGCGGCCGTCGGCGAGCGTCTGCTCGTGCTGCCTGCCGGGGTTGTAGAGAAGCTGCAGACGCTCGGCGATCCACTCCTCCTCGCGGCCCATGGCGGCGGGATAGTCGCCGCGCGCCACGCCGACGCGCAGCGTGTCCTCGAGCTTCGTGCCAACTTTGAAGAGGTCGGCGCTGCGTTTGTAGATGTCGGCGTATTTCTGGTTCCACAGGATGTAGCGGCCTTCGTCATCGAGGAACACGATGCCCTGCGGCAGTATCTCGAGGGCTTCGCGCAGCCGCTCGTGGGCCGCGGCAGCCGTGGCGACCGCGGCATCGGCAACGGCGCGGGCGCTTTTCAGCTTGGTGCGGTTGCTGTCGAGGGTGTCCCAAATTGCCGTGCAACGCGACAAGGCACCACGCACCATACGGCGCACAAACTCGCGCGGACCCTCACGGCGTTCCCCGCCCGTCACCTGGTCCGAAATTTCAGACATGACTCCGCCGCTCGATATCCCGCGAGCAAGGCTGCCTGCGCGCGCCTAACAAATGCTTGTGCGCACGCGTGCGACGGAAACTCGTCCGAGGACGATGCGACTGTTGGTCGAGCATAATCGAGCAGTAAACGCGCGTGCGAGAGCGTGATCGACGCCAAACTCGCTCCCCGTGCGGCATATGCCCAGCGCTTGAGCGCT
>CAVRVR010000024.1:0-104173 GCA_963724595.1 uncultured Alphaproteobacteria bacterium
CGAGCGTGCAGTGGCCAATACCAGACATCAGATGCCCGTCATTGGGGGGAGACTTGTCCGAGGGCCGCGATTCAAGACAACCGCACCGCGGTGCCGCCCGGTCATCGATGGCGAGTTCGTCTTCTGCGACGAGGCGGGCAAGCCAGACTTTTTTATGCCTGATGCGCCAGAGGCTGGGCGCGTTGGGTGCTTCGATCTCGTGATTTCGTCGGCTCTAGAGCTCACGATTGAAGACGGCCGCCGGGCGCGAGGCGCATTGCAAAGAAGAACAATGCTCGTCCTACGAATTGAATTCGGAGCTTCAGCCTTGCGCCGAGATGGCTATAGTTGGCGATCGCACGCCAAGTAGCGGGAAGAAAAATGGTCCGACAATTCGCTTTGGTCGCATCGGTGTGCCTCCTTTCCACCTCCGCCCAGGCGCGCATCATCTGTCGCGACGGCTATCAGGTCGTGCATAACGGGGAGACGTCGCGCTCGGAAAAGGACGCTGATCCGGGGGAGGGGCAGCGTCCCTAACTACGCCACTGGCGCTAGGGGGCAGGGGCCATGCTCGGACGGGAGTGTGGCGCCGCTACAAGCCTATGCCCGGCGCCCTAACAACAGGTAGCTGTACTTTGGGGTAACCCTAGGGATTTGCTGCCTAATGAACAGGCGTTGCACGTTCGATTCGCTCTTGCTCCTTAGCAGATCAGCTTCCGATCGGCGCCCGACTGCACCACGCGCATCCGGTCGGCCCAACCCCGACTGCCGATCCCTGCTAAGCTCCTCGAGGGAGCAACGCGATGGCGGTTCGGCTAGGGCAAGGCATCTTCTGGTGTCATGACAGCGCTAGCCGTGCTGTCGCTTGTGGGCGGCGCGATCATTGTCGCGAGCGAATGGCCCCGCAATGCGCTCCTGAGTGTTGACGAGGTCGACACGGCCGAGGTCGCGACTAGGCCTGCAGCGGGCAACGCGACGAACTACACCTTCGCCTTCCCGCAGGGATCGCAGTGGGAAGTCGAAGGGGCGAGCGAGGTCATGGGTCTCGAACAGGCACGTGGGATCGTCAAGCAAGCTCTAGCAGTCCAACACCGCAATCGGGTCGAAACGTGGTGGTTGATCTTGGACCATGCCGGGCTTGCAATCGTCCTAGCGGTCGGCCTGTACCTGTTCGGGCGAGCCGTCCGAAACGCTATGTCGAATGAATGAGGCGAGGAGATAGAACATGACAGCCAAGAGCTATGCACGCCTCGCGGGGGCGGCGTTTTCAATCATCGCGGTGCTGCAATTTTCACGCGCAGTGATGGGATGGCACGTGATGGTCGGCTCGCACAGCATTCCGGTATCGGCAAGTTGGATTGCGTTTTTGGTGTTTGGCACGCTTGCCTATCTCGGGTTTAGTGCGGCGCGCGAGCTGGGGTAATCCGATCCCGGCCTCTCGCTAGCCTTGTGCTCGGATTAATTCGGCCCAGCAAAGGAGACGCAAAGCGGACATTCGGAGCGACAGGTACGACGTTCGCTTATGACCTAAAGCGGACATTCGAAGCGACGGGGGTCGACGTCCGCTTCTGACCCAAAGCTGACATCAACGACGGCCTGATGAACGTCAGCTGCTGCCGTCAATGTCGAGCCGATGCCGCGAGCAGCCGCAATACCTGTGACGACGATTGTTTGCATCCCGCATCCAAAGGGGGAAAGAAGGGGGACGCACGCAGCGTGCTTCGGGCTACCAAGTTGATAAGTCTGACCAACAGGACGCCCTCTAGGTCTCCCACCCCTTCCGCCAGTCCCTCACCGCCAACAGCGATAAACACGGCCGCAAGCCCGCCATCGGCGCATAAAAAATGCCCCAGCGAGTGCTGGGGCATTTGCCGTGAGGTAGTGCCGTCGGAATTAGAATCCGAGGTAGATGCCGAAGCCAGGACGGCGGCGATAGTGACGGCGGCCGTACCCATAGTTGCGGCGATAATAACCGCGACGCCAACCATTACGACGCCCGTCATAGTAGCCGGTCTTCTCGACGTTCGACGAATTCAGTTGTTTGGCCACGTTGGTCTGCGGCAACGCGCTGACACCCTGCGGGGCAGCAACCAGCATGACCGCACCAGCGGCGACGACGGCAAGTGTTGTTTTTATGTGCATCAGATCTGTCCTCCTTTCGCTGGGAGGGCAACACTCACCCCGCAGCAAAGGTTCCCAGATCGCGCCCCGCGCGAAAAACTGCCGCGCATGGAACTTTTAGAGAGGTGGGCGTTTTGCGCGGTCGCGCAACAATACGCATCGTCATTGATGGCGGCGTATGACAGTGCACTTGCGGCCACCCATACACACGCCTAGACAGCGCCCAACGCGCAGAGGGAGACGACGCATGACCACCGCCAACGCCGAAAAGTCGGGAACCTTCAAGATCGGCGGCGACCTTCCTGTCCATCGTCTCGGGTTCGGCGCCATGCGCGTCACCGGCAAGGGCATATGGGGCGAGCCTGAGGATCGCGCCGAGGCCGTGCGCACGCTGCGCCGCGTGCCCGAGCTCGGCATCAACCTAATCGACACGGCCGACAGTTACGGGCCGGAGGTGAGCGAGCGGCTGATCCGCGAGGCGCTCTATCCCTACGAGGGCCTCGTCATCGCCACAAAAGGCGGTCTGCTGCGCCCCGCACCCGATGCGTGGATTCCCTGCGGCAAGCCCGAGTATCTGCGCCAGCAGGTGTTTGTCAGCATGCGGCGCCTCGGCGTCGAACGCATCGACCTCTGGCAGCTGCACCGCATCGATCCGGGCGTACCGCACGATGAGCAGTTCGCTGCCATCGCCCGCATGCAGAAGGAAGGGCTCGTCCGCCATGTCGGATTGAGCGAGGTCAAGGTCGAGGAGATCAAGGCTGCGCAGAAGCACTTCAAGGTCGCGACGGTGCAGAACCTCTTCAATCTCACCAATCGCTCGAGCGATGCTGTCGTCGACTACTGCGAGCAGCAAGGCATCGGTTTCATTCCGTGGTTCCCGCTAGCGGCGGGAAACCTGGCGCGGCCCGGCTCGGCGCTCGATACCATCGCCCACCGCCACAACGCAGGACCCAGTCAGATCGCGCTGGCGTGGCTGTTGAAGCGCAGTCCGGTCATTCTGCCCATCCCCGGCACCGGCAAGGTGAAACACCTGGAAGAGAACGTCGCCGCAGTGAACATCACGCTGACCGACGCCGAGTTCGCAGAGCTGAGCGCGCTCGCCTAGCGCCGCTGTGACCGCAGTTGTGTGGGTCCTCGTTTGGGTGCAAATGCAGAGCGCGCCCGGCGCCACTATCGCGACCTTGGGAATTCAATGATGGCTAAGTCTCTACGCCACGCATTCGCGCTCTTCGCCCTCGGAATGGCGATCGGTCTTCCAGCGGCCGTGGCGAAGGATCGCGAGTTCGATCACGACTGGGGCACCGGCGTAACCGTCGCGCCCGGCGCCATGACGTGGACCGACGACAACTACGAACAGAAGAAGGCGCTGATCAAGGACACGGCTGCGGCACGCGACAAGACGTGCAGCCACTTTGCCTTCTTGGCATGGCCGCCGGGGTCGGGCGGTACGCTCGTGCTGATGGACGAGACGCGCAAGAACTACGAAGCCGCCGGATACACGGTCAAGCAACAGCCGGGCGGCATACCGACCGAATCCATATGGACCGTCGCCAAAGACGGCCGCGAGGCGATCATCTTGTGGGATGCTGTCTCCGGCTCGACCATCTATCTGTCGTGCCTCACGGCCGGCGAGCCGGCGCCCAGCGCCGAAAAGGCCCTCTATGTCGGCATTCCGTTGGCGCTCGGGCTCAGCGCTTTGATCGGCGGCCTTTGGCTGATCCGGCGCGTGCGCGCGTTGGGTGCTGCCAGCATGCGTTGGCCGTCGGTGGCGGGCGTCGTCAAATCGAGCAGCGTCGAGGCTTACCGCGCCCAGGGCGGCAAACAGTATATGGCGACGGTCGCCTACGACTACGCAGTGGACGGCACGGCCTATAGCGGGGACCGCCTGCGCTTCGGCAACCGCGCAGGCGCGCTGGCGACGGCGGAAGCCGACGCGGCGAAGTACTCAGCCGGTGCCCCGGTGGAAGTTCGCTACGAACCGGGCCAGCCGCAGGTGTCAACTCTGGAAGCTGGCCAAGGCGGGTTGAGCCTATGGGGTCTGGTGCTGGCGATCATCGGCGCGGGAATGACCGCCCTCGCCGTTGCCATTTACTGCATCGCTTGAATCGCCTGTCCCGGCACCGCTAACGGTGCCGGGACGCGCCGATTCAGATCCCCTTTTGGAGACCGGTGGCGAAAGCGAGCCGCTCCGGCGGAATTGTCAGCGGAGCGCGGGCGCCCGCCGCGTGGGCGCTGATGGGCAGGCTTGGCACAGCGTTGGCCGAGCTGAAGGCGACCGGCCACTGGCAGGCGAAAAAGCCGACGAGGACCGCTAGGGCAATCCCCAGCTGACGCAGCCGTTTAAAGCGCGCTTCGCGCTCGACCGTCTCGATGATGTAGATTTTCAACGGATATTCGAAATCCGCGTTGCAGGCTGAGGCGGTGGCCGGCACGTAGGCCGACAACGCCCGTCTGTATTCCGTCACGATGCACTCCCCTGGACGCGATACAAAACCGGTGGCCCTCGCGTGGAGAGATCGCGCGACAATTTGGCCGTGTCGTGACGAGAAGGTTAACGGGTGAACTTTATTCGGCTGCCGAGGGCGCTGACTGCACGCACGAAATGGCCCTGCCTCAATGTGCCGGCGCGGTGGCGCCCGCCGACGGCTGGCGCACCATCATCGCCGCAATTGCCAGGCCGCCGAACAGGAACGTGAGCAGCAGGAACACGTCCGAGAAGGCCATCACCACCCCCTGGCGATGCGTGATTTGCATGAGCTGTTTCAAGGCCATGGCTTGCGCGTCGCTGCCGAATGACTGGAAGCGCTGGGTGAGCTGGCTCAACGTCTCCATGGCCGGTACGCGCGACCAGGTGACGGCCTCGTGCAGGCGCGCAAGGTGCAGGTCGGTGCGGTCGTTGAGCACCGTCGTGAGGCCGGCAAGGCCGAAGGCGCCCCCCAGGTTGCGCATCAAATTAAAAAGACCCGATGCGTTCTTCAGGCGCTCGGGCGGCAGCGTACCGAGCGAGATGTCGTTGATGGGGATGATCGACAGCATCAGGCCGATGCCGCGGAAAATCTGCGGCCACAGCAGCTCCCAGAAATCCCAGTCGCTGGTGATCCACGTCATTTGGTAGGTGCCGACGGCGAAAAACAGGAAGCCCGCCATCAGCATCAAACGCTTGTCGACGTAGGGCATCAGCCGCCCGGCGATGGGCGCCGTGGCGAACATGGCGAGACCCGAGACGAACATCGTCTCGCCGATCATCAGCGCATTGTAGCCGCGGATCTGCGCCAGATAGACGGGATAGAGGTACGTGAGGCCGTAGAGGCCGATGCCAAGCACGAACGAGAAGACCGAGCCGATCGCAAAGTTGCGGTTGGTGAAGGCTGTGAGGTCGACGATCGGCTGCGCGGGCGGTGAGCACGCGGACAAAGAAGACCACCGCCGAGATGGCCGACACCCAGGCGAGCAGCAGCACCGTGTCGTCGCCGAACCAGTCGTTGCGCGGGCCCTCCTCCAGCACGTACTCGAGCGCGCCGAGGAAGCCGGCCATCGAGAGCAGGCCGATGAAATCGAAGTTGTCGAAGAGGGAATAGTCTGGCTTGTCGAAGTCGATCGAGCGCCAGAGCGCCGATGGTGACGCGAATGCCGGGCACGACGTTGATGAAGAACAGCCAGTGCCAGGACAGCGTGTCGGTGAGATAGCCGCCGACCGTCGGGCCGATGGTCGGCGCCAGCGTGGCGACGAGACCGATCAGCGGCACGATGAGGCCCATGCGCGAGCGCGGGAAGATGAGATAGGCGGAGGCGAACACAGTGGGGATCATGCCGCCGCCGATGAAACCCTGGATGGCGCGCCAGACGATCATCTCGTTGATCGAGGTCGACAGGCCGCACATGAGGCTCGCGGCGGCGAAGCCTGCCGCCGCGACCGCAAACAGCGTGCGGGTGCCGAGCGCGCGCGACAGAAAGCCGGACAGCGGGATCATCACCACCTCGGCGATGAGGTAGGACGTCTGCACCCAGGTGATCTCGTTGCTCGCTTGCCGCGAGGCCGGCCTGGATCTCGTTGAGCGAGGCGGAGACGATCTGGATGTCGAGGATGGCCATGAACATCCCAAACACCATCGTCAGGAACGCAAACAGGCGGCGCGGATCGATGCGGTCCGCGGCGGCTACGCCGTTGCCTCCCGATGATATTGTTGCATCTGCCATGGTGGTATCCGCTTTGAGCAGCGACTACTTGGTGACCATCGCCGTCGTCGCCGCGCCATTCTTGGCACCCGGCTTGGTGTCAACGCTGACGACGACTGACATGCCGGGCCGCAGCACCTCCTCGGTGCCAACCTTCGCCGGCACGCGGATGCGTACCGGAATGCGCTGCACGACTTTGGTGAAGTTGCCGGTCGCATTGTCGGGCGGCAGGAGCGAGAACACCGAGCCCGAGGCGGGCGCCACGCTCTCAACTGTGCCCGCGATGGCGTGGCCGTCGAGCGCGTCGACCGAAATCGACACGGGCTGGCCGGGATGCAAATCGCCAAGCTGCGTTTCTTTGAAGTTGGCGTCGACGTAGACGTCGTCGAGCGGCACGAGGCTGGCAAGCCGCTGGCCCGATTGCACGTAGTCGCCGCTCTGAATGGCGCGGTTGCCGATCACGCCTTCGAACGGCGCGCGGATCGTCGTGAACGTTAGATCGCGCTCTGCCTTGGCGAGCGTCGTCTTTAGTTGTTCCAGCGTGCGCGCGGCTTCCTGCTGCTGGGCTTTGAGCACGTCGACGTTGGTCGCGGCGGCTTCGACTGCCGCCTGCGCGCCCATCACGGCAGCACGCGCCTGATCACGGTCGGACTGCGCCTGCTCGAGCTTCTGCTGGCTCGAATACTGCTGTTGGGCAAGCTGCTGCTGACGTTTCAGCTCGAGATCGGCGCGCGTCGCGCCAGCGTTCATCGAGGCGAGCTGTGCCTTCGCCTGCGCTACGGCCGCCTCTTGTGCGGTGATTTGCTTGCCTATGCGCTCGATGGTCGCCGACTGCGTGGCGATGTTGGCGTGCGCGGCGTCGACGGCGATGCGGTAGTCGCCGTCATCGAGCGTGGCGACGACGTCGCCGGCGTGAACCTTGGTGTTGTCATCGGCCTTCACCGCCGCGACGTAGCCGGGCACCTTGGCGGCCAACGTCGCCGTGTGCACGCCGACATAGGCATCATCGGTCGAGACGACGAAGCGGCCAACGGTCCACCAGTAGTGTCCGTACCAGGCGCCGAATGCGAGCGCGGCGACGAGCCCACCGATCAGCACGGTCTGCTTCAGGCTGCGCTTGGGCGGAGCGGGCGGACCTTTGGCTTCCGGTGCAGTCGCAGGCGCCTCTTGCGGCGCTTCCTGCTCGACGCGACGCATCTCTACGGGTGCGATGCGCGTGACCGGAGTTGGCGCTGCCGAGGCCTCAGCCTCAGGCTCGGATGGGCGCAAAGCGGCGTTGCCACGAATGAGTTTCATGCCCCGTTCCTCAACGTTTGCTCGGCTTTTGCCTCAAATTGACTTTTGACCGAACCGTTCGGTCAGGGGTTGACATAGAGCAGCGAAGCGCATAGGTCAAGATGACCGAACCGTTCGGTCAGTGCGACGTTCCGACCCATGTGAGGAGCTGATGCAGCAAGTTTCGACCAACGAAGATGCCAAGGCGCCCGACGAGCGCGCCAAGCGCCTGCAGATCATCGAAGGCGCGCGGGCGGCGTTCTTGGCCGGCGGCTTCGACGCCACCAGCATGGGCGAGATCGCCCGCCAGGCCGGCGTTTCGAAGGGCACCCTGTACGTCTATTTCGACAGCAAGGAGCGCCTGTTCGAAGCCATCGTTGAAGACGAGCGGCGCGGCCAGGCGGAGCAGGTTTTCTCGCTCGATTTCCTCCGACCACGACGTTGGCGCAGTGCTGACCAAGCTCGGCAACGCCTTCGTCCATTTCCTTTGCCAGCCCGCAGCCATATCGCCCCTGCGCACGGTCATCGCCATTGCCGAGCGCATGCCGGAGGTCGGCCGCAAGTTCTATCAATCAGGTCCGGAGTTCGGCACCTGCCGCCTCGCCGGCTACCTAGAGGATCAGGTCAAGGCCGGGGTGCTCGCCGTAGAGGACTGCAAGGTCGCTGCGGCGCAGTTTCTCGACGCCTGCCAGTCGACTATGTTCAAGCCGCTACTGTTTAACGCCGGCGGAGCGCCGAGCGAGGAGCGCATCGAGCACGTGGTGGGCATTGCCGTGCGAACCTTCCTCGCCGCCTACAAGGTGCGCTGAGCTCGGAACGGGTGGCGAACGAAGGCCGTAGGCACCACATTAGGGACGTCTCCCTGAGAGGTGCGCATGGGCGCTGCCGGCGTCGATAAATGGCTCTATCCGACCGACCGCGGGCTCTATTGCGAGCCCGGCGACTTCTTCGTCGATCCGGCCCGCGCCGTTGATCGGGCCGTCATCACCCACGGCCATAGCGACCACGCACGCCCTGGGCACGGCGCCGTGCTGGCGACGAACGAAACCATCGAGATCATGAAGGTGCGCATGGGGCCGGAGTGCGCGCGCGCCTTCGAGCCGCAAGCGCTGGGCGCTGCACGCGACGTCAACGGCGTGTCGGTACGTCTGGCGCCGGCCGGGCACATCCTCGGCGCCGCACAGGTCGTGATCGACTGGAAGGGCCAGCGCGCCGTCGTTTCCGGCGACTACAAGCGTGCTGCTCGATCCTACGTGCCCTACGTTCGAAGTGGTGCCGTGCGACGTGTTCGTCACCGAGGCGACGTTTGCGCTGCCAGTGTTCCGCCACGAGCCGGCCGAGACAGAGGTCCGCCGGCTACTCGCATCCATCGCCCGCCAGCCCGAGCGCGCGCATCTCGTGGGCGCCTACGGACTTGGCAAGACGCAGCGCGTCATCAAGCTCGCCCGCGAGGCCGGCTACGACGCGCCGATCTATCTGCACGGCGCGCTCGTGGAGCTGTGCAGCCTCTATCAGAAGCTTGGGGTCGATCTCGGCGACTTGCGTCCGGCGACAACCGATAAATCTCAATCGTTGGCGGGCGCTCTGGTGCTGTGCCCGCCATCGGCGGTCGATGACCGCTGGTCACGCCGCTTTCCCGATCCCGTCACCGCCTTCGCCTCGGGATGGATGCGCATCAAGGGCCGCATCCGCCAGTCGGGTGTCGAACTGCCGCTCGTCATCTCCGATCACGCCGACTGGCCTGAGCTGCTCGACACCATCGTGGAGACCGGCGCCGAGGACGTGTGGGTGACGCACGGGCGCGACGATGCGCTCGTCTACCAGCTCGGCCTCATCGGCCGCAAAGCGCGCGCGCTTTCGCTCGTCGGGTTCGAGGACGAGGGCGAGTAAGCGCCATGCAAAAGTTTGCTAATCTCCTCGACTGTCTGACGACGACGCCGTCGCGCAACGGCAAGCTCGCACTGCTCGTCGAATACTTCCGCTCTGCGCCCGATCCCGACCGCGGCTTCGCGCTCGCTGCCCTGACCGATGGCCTCTTTCCGCGCTTGCCGCTACGCCGCGCCCTCTCCGAGCTGATGGCCGACAAGATCGATCCCGTGCTCTACCAGCTGTCGCGCGACTACGTCGGCGACACGGCGGAGACGGTCTCGCTACTTTGGCCGGACAGGCGGGACAAGCGCCCTGCCCCGCGCCTCGCCGAGGTTGTTGCCGCGCTCGAGCTCGCTCCGCGCGGCAACGTTGCGCCGATCCTCGGCGACTTCCTCGACCGGCTCGACGTGCGCGGGCGCTGGGCGCTCTTAAAGCTCGTCGGCGGCGCGCCGCGCGTCGGCGTCTCTGCCCGTCTCGCCAAGACGGCGTTGGCGCAGATGAGTGGCCATGAACTTTCCGACGTCGAGGAGATGTGGCATGCGCTGAAGCCGCCTTACACCGACCTGTTCGCCTGGCTGGAAGGCCGCGCTCCGCGTCCGAGTGCAGAGGGCAAGCCGGTGTTCCGACCGCTGATGCTGGCGCACCCGATCGAGGAGGGCGACTGGGCCGGACTCAATCCGGAAGAAATCTCGGCGGAATGGAAGTGGGACGGCGTACGCGTGCAGATCGCCGCCGGTGCGGGCGATGTCCGAATCTTCTCGCGGTCCGGCGACGACATCTCGGCGAGCTTCCTGGAGATCGTCGCCGCCTTCGCCCCGTTCAACGCCGTGCTCGACGGGGAGCTGCTGGTCGTTCGCAATAGCATCGTCGCGCCGTTCAACGACTTGCAGCAGCGCCTCAACCGCAAGACCGTAACCGGCAAGATGCTGCGCGACTATCCGGCTTTCGTGCGCCTCTACGATCTGCTGATTGATGACGGGGAAGATGTGCGTCCCCTTCCCTTTGCCGAGCGGCGCGGGCGCCTCGAAGCCTGGCACGCACGGCATCATCCGCGCCTCGCGGATGTCAGCCCGCTTGTGCCGTTCGATCACTTTCAGCACCTCGACGAATTGTGGAGCGGCTCGCGCGAAGCAGGCATCGAAGGCCTGATGCTGAAGCGCAAGTCGAGCCCGTACGTTTCCGGGCGTCCGAAGGGGCACTGGTGGAAGTGGAAGCGCGCGGCGCTCACTGTCGACTGCGTGCTGATGTATGCGCAGCGCGGCTCGGGTAAGCGCTCCTCGTACTATTCCGATTACACATTCGGCGTCTGGCGCGAGGTGACCGGTGAGGACGGCCAGCCGTTGCGCGAGTTGGTTCCCGTTGGCAAGGCGTACTCCGGCTTTACCGACGAGGAGCTCCTTCGCCTTGATCGTTTCATACGCACGCACACGACCGAGCAGTTCGGCCCGGTTCGCGCCGTCGAGCCGCAGATCGTGCTGGAGATTGCTTTCGATGCGGTGTTTCCCTCGGGCCGCCACAAGTCGGGACTCGCCATGCGCTTTCCTCGCGTGCACCGCATCCGCTGGGACAAGCCGGCGGAGGAAGCCGACACGCTGGAGACGGTGCAGAAACTCGTCGTACCGGCCTCAGAGCCGGTTGCCCAGACCAGCGCAACGCGCCAACTCATCTAACGGGCGCCTCGCAACAGGGTCGCGGCGAACACCGCGGCCATCAGGGCGCAAACCGCCGATACCGCAGAGGTCACCTCAAAGGCGTAGACGAACGCAGTGCGCGCCGTCGACAGGAGCTGCGCGCCCTGCTCGCCCGGCAGCGTGTGCGCCACCTCGATTGCAGCGCCGAGGCCATCACGTGCGCTTTCAACTGCGTCAGTTGGCAAGCTACCGAGATCGGCAGCACGCATGCCGCGGCCGTAAACGAACGTGAATAGGCTACCGAGCACGGCGATGCCGAGCGCGCCACCGAACTCGAAGCTCGTCTCCGAAACAGCCGAGGCGGCACCCGCCCGTTCGGGAGGGGCGGCACCCATGACGAGATCGGTAGTGATGGCGCCGATCGGCGACAGGCCGATACAGAATGCCAGCATGCCGCCAAGCAGCATCCACGGCGACCCGGCAGCGGCGATCTGCGTCAGCGAAGCAAAGCCCAGCGCCGACAGCAACAACCCGATGGCAATGACGCGCGATGGATGGAAGTTGCGGACCAGGATCGGCGCCGCCATGGATCCGAAGGCAAACACAACGCCGGAAGGCGCCATCCACAATCCGGCCTCCAGTGGTCCCATGCCGAGCACGAGCTGCAGGTATTGCGTGATGAACAGGAACGAGCCGAGCACCATGAACAGGCCGAGCACGTTCGTCGCCAATGCCGCACTGAATGCCGGCGCAGAGAACAGACGTACATCGATCAGCGGATCGGCTAGCCTTCGCTCGCGGCGGAAGAAGATCACCCCAACCGCGAGGCCGACCAGAATCGATACAATCGGCAGCAGCGCCCATCCATCCTCGGCCAGGCGCTTGATGCCGTAGATGACACCCAGCACGGCAACGACCGATTGCGCGGCGCTCAGCGGATCCATGTGGCCTGCCTCGGGGTCACGGAACTCGGGCAGCAGCACCGGCCCCAAGATGAGCAGCATGAGCATGACCGGCACGTTGATGAGGAACACCGCGCCCCACCAGAAGTGCGCCAAAATCATGCCACCGAACACCGGACCGATAACGGCGCCGGCCGAGAAGCTCGCCACCCATATGCCGATGGCAAACGCGCGCTCCTGCGGATCGAGGAACATGTTGCGGATGAGCGAGAGCGTCGACGGCGCCAAGGTCGCTGCGGCGAGTCCCTGCAAGGCGCGCGCGACTATCAGCATCTCGGTGCTGGTCGAGTAGGCGGCGAGCACCGAGGTGACGCCGAACGCCGCGGCGCCGATGAGCAGCACCTTGCGGCGGCCGATGCGATCCCCAAGCGTTCCCATGGTGACGAGCGCGCCGGCGACCATGAAGCCGTAGATGTCGACGATCCAGAGCAGCCCAGCTGCACTCGGCTTCAGATCGGCGACGATCTGCGGTACGGCGAGATAGAGCACCGTGAGGTCCATGGAGTAGATAAGGCAGGGAATGGCGATGACGGCGAGGCCGATCCAATCACGCCGGCTCGCCTTGGGGCCGATGTGGGCCACGTTGTGTTGCATTGGCCGGCTCCCTGCAGCGGCGCCGGGCAGCGCCGCTATGCACGTTTGACGCGCTTTGTTTCGATGCCGTCCATCTAGTGCGGCTGCCGCCGCTTGTCACCTCCGGGGTCCTCGAGGCTTTGCATCGGATGACTCTGCTGCTGCTCGCCCAGCGCGCGCCGAAGGATGCGCGGGTGCTCGTCCTCGGGGCCGGCGGTGGCATGGAACTCAAGGTCGTCGCCGAAGGACAGCGGGAATGGCGGTCCGGCTGCCGCGATGTTAAAGCTTGCCGAGGAGATGCTCGGACCGCTCGCCGCGCAGTTGTCGCTGCACGAAGGCGATATCGTGAGCGCGCCCGATGGACCGTTCGAGCGGCGACCTGTCTCCTCACCCTCCACTTTTTGGGCCCAGAGGAGCGGCTCCGCACGTTGCAACAAGTGCGCCGCCGAATGAAACCGGGTGCTCCGCTCGTGGTCGCACATCACAGCTTTCCGAGAGACGAAAACGGTCGCGAGCTTTGGTCATCCCGCTTCGCCGCGTTCGCGGTCGCTTCCGGCGCAGACCGCGGAATGGTGGAAACCCGGGCGCGGTTTCATTGCCCATCGACTTCCGGCGCTGTCGCCCGAAGAGGATGAAGCATCGCTGCGCGCCGCCGGATTCTCCGATGTGAGGCTGTTCTACGCCGCGTTCACGTTTCGCGGCTGGGTTGCCTATGCCTGATGCACCCGAGCTCGGCGCTGCGAGGCGGAAATGGAAGCGCGCTGACCCGCGAACCTAGCCTCGCTCGAAGCGCTTGAACTTGATGCGGTGCGGCTCGACCGAGGACTCGCCGAGGCGGCGCTTCTTGTCCTCTTCATAAGACTCGAAGTTGCCCTCGAACCATTCGACGTGGCTGTCACCCTCGAAGGCGAGGATGTGTGTCGCCAGCCGATCGAGGAAGAAGCGATCGTGCGAGATAACCACGGCGCAACCGGGGAAATCCTCCAGTGCCGCTTCGAGCGCGCCGAGCGTCTCGGTGTCGAGATCGTTGGTCGGCTCGTCCAGCAGCAACAGGTTGCCGCCCTCCTTCAGCATCTTGGCGAGATGCACGCGGTTGCGCTCGCCGCCCGACAGCAAGCCAACCTTCTTCTGCTGGTCCAGCCCCTTGAAATTGAACCAGCCGCAATAGGCGCGTGACGACATCTCCTTCTTGTCGCCGAACTTCATGATATCGAGGCCGCCTGAGATCTCCTCCCACACGGTCTTCTTGTCGTCGAGGTGGTCGCGGCTCTGATCGACGTAGGCAAGCTTCACCGTCGGCCCCAGCTTGATGTCGCCGCCGTCCGGCTTCTCCTTGCCGGTGAGCATCTTGAACAGCGTCGTCTTGCCGGCGCCATTGGGGCCGATGACGCCGACGATGCCGCCCGGCGGCAGCTTGAAGGACAGCCCGTCGATAAGGATCTGATCGCCGAAGGATTTCGACAGCCCGTCGACCTCGACCACCATCTCGCCGAGGCGCGGCCCCGGCGCGATGGAGAACGACGCCTTGCCGGTTTCCTCGCGCCCCGCCTGCTCGACCAGCTTGTCGAACGCCGCAACGCGCGCCTTGGACTTGGCCTGCCGCGCCTTGGGCGAAGCGCGAATCCACTCGAGCTCGCGATTGATCTGCTTCTGGCGGCCTTCCTCGGCCGACTTCTCGACCTCGGCGCGCTTGGCCTTCTGCTCCAGCCAGGCCGAGTAGTTGCCCTTGTAGGGAACGCCGTGGCCGCGATCCAATTCCAGCGTCCAGTCGGTGAGGTTGTCAAGGAAGTAGCGGTCGTGCGTCACCAGGATGACGCAGCCGGTGTACTCCTTGAGATAGCGCTCCAGCCAGGCGACGCTTTCGGCGTCGAGGTGATTGGTCGGCTCGTCGAGCAAAAGGATGTCGGGCTTCGACAGCAACAGCCGCGTCAGCGCGACGCGGCGCTTTTCGCCGCCCGATAGCTTGGTCACATCGGCGTCTCCGGGTGGGCAGCGCAGCGCATCCATCGCCTGCTCCACTTGGGTGTCGAGATCCCACAGGTTCTGCGCGTCGATCTGGTCCTGCAGCGCCGTCATCTCGTCGGCTGTCTCGTCGGAATAGTTCGCCGCGATCTCGTTGTAGCGATCGAGGATGGCCTTCTTCTCGGCGACGCCCTCCATGGCGTTACCGAGCACGTCCTTCTCGGGATCGAGCTGCGGCTCCTGCGCCAGGTAGCCGACCTTGATGCCGTCCGCCGCTTTTGCCTCGCCGAGAAAGTCGTCGACCGTCCCGGACATGATCTTGAGCAGCGTCGACTTTCCCGCGCCGTTGAGGCCGACGACGCCGATCTTGGCGCCCGGCAGGAACGACAGCGAGATGTCCTTAAGGACCTGCTTTCCCCCCGGATAGGCCTTGGAGAGCTTGTGCATGTGATAGACGTACTGCGGGTTCGCCACGGAGGCGGCCTCCTCGATAGTGTGCTGCCGGGATTGTTCTTGCGGCCTTCTAGCGGATCAGCGCGCACGTCTCAACGCGCCTGCGGCGCCGCAGCGCCGCAGGCCCTGCGGGTATATCTTGACCGGCTGGCGCAACTAATTGATTTGCCGCTCGCTATGAGGAGCGGAAGCGGCGGGCAAGTCGCCCGCCGCCGCTGTCACACGCGACCCGCCGTTCAGGTGCGCGTGAGCGGTGTGCCAGCACTGGCCTAGTAGGCCATGGCGTCGAGTTGCGCGACGGGCTGTTCGGGGAACGCCAACTGCTCGCGCGCGCGCCAATCGTTGGTGACGTAGTTGATGACGAGTGACTTGCGCACGCCTTCAATCTTGCGCCGCTCGAAGCCGTGGTAGGTGACCGGCGAGGGCACGAAAATCATGCCGGCGTCGGAGGTGAAAGGCGAGCGGCCCACCCATTTCTTGTCGGCGTCATAGATGTCTGTGCCCAAGCCGGCGTGCGCGGGATCCTTCGACATGTAGAGCAGCAGGGTGAACGCCTTCACACCGATGTCGGTATGCGGCTCGAGCCAGAAGCCGTCGACATCCTGCGCAAACTCGATGCGCAGATAAGTCCCACCCAGTCTGGCGCCGAACCTGCGTTCGATTGTCGACGTCACCTGCCGATCCTGCAGGGCCGCCGCAACCACCTCCACACACGGGAAGCTCGCACGATTGCCGACATCGAAATAGTGGCGCGTCGCGTTGTGCAATTCGCGCTTGCCGGAGACGCCACCAAGATCAGCGGCGTTGAACGGCAACGCGAGCACCTCGTTGACCGTCCGCGCCGGCAGGCAATCTTTTACGAACCAGTGCGGATAAGGACGGAGGCGCTCGATGCCGTGATCGAAGCTGTCGAGCAACGAAACAACGATCTCGCGTGAGGCTGCAGACATCGCTTGCGCTCCTGAATCGTTCTTCGGAGCGATTGCTGACAAAATTCAATGCCGACCGCATCTTACTGATCGGTATGACTGTCAATGTGCGCAGATGATCGAAGTTCAGCGCCGTTGCGCGATGGGCGTTCAATGCCCTTCTGCGCATAGCGCACGGTGATCTCGCGGGCGATCACCGGCGCTGAGCTTAACGGTTCATAATGCCACGATCCAATGCGCGTGATCGAAACGGGCAGCGGGCGCGTGGCCCCGCGACGTTCCAGCGATTCGTGGAAGCGCGTGAACTTCCGCGAGCCTCCGTCAGCATGGAATACGTATACTGGCCGTCCCGTAGCGCATGGCTCGCCGGTCATGTTGATGCTGTCGGCAGGGGAAACGAACAGGTCCGCGCAGGCAAGGAAGCTCGCGTAGGGATTGTTGCCGAGCATGTCCCAGACGATGCGCGGAAACGGCTCTGTCGCGCGGCGCACGCACGCTAAGATCTCCGGCTCGGTGCGGCGCGACGGTGTGATCATGAAGCTCGCGCCATTATTCCCCAACGCCGTAAGTCCCCGTGCCAAACGGCCGAGCGCGCGAGCGGAGTAAGTATAGTCGCCGTTCGATCCGCCGAGCAGCACTGCCACGCGCGGCGGCCGCAACGCGCCGTACTCCGCCGACATCTCGCGGCGCAAAGTGGAAAAAAGCTCGGCGGTATGGCCGTGCGGAGCGGTCAAGGTCGTTATGACGTTAGGGCCTCGCAGCTGATCGTGATCGGGCACCCAGAACAGGTCCGCGGTACTGAGGGCGACCTTCGGGTCTTGCAGGATGACGGTGAAGCTGGCGTCGCCGGCAAGACGCTTCAACTCGCGGATGTATGGCGTCGTGAGGCGTCCAATAGCGATGGCGACATCCGGCCAGGGCCGCGAGAACGCGCTATCCGTTCGACCGAAGCGCTCACGGTGCGCAACGCCTATCCAAGGCGAAAGGAGCTTGTGGATGCCGGTCGGCTCCACGCGTTTGATCCTGACGTCAAGCTCCAGCGCATTCGCTACTCCGAGGGACTGGACGTCGTTGCCCGCCTTGCCGTCGCTGAAGATCCAGCACGAGCGGCCCTTGAGATCGTCGCGTGGGATCGGCATCACGACATCACCCATGACAACGGCAACAGGATCAGGGGTTTTAGTCGCTCGTCCGTCGCGGTGTCACCTTACGGAATGGGCAGAAAAGTCAAGATCCGCACGGGATTACGGCAACCTCAAATTCGATCCGAGCCGCACGTCATAAGTCAAGCGCGGCGTGTGACCAATCTGCATACGACCGGCCTCTATTGATGGGGACCCCCGCAATACCCGTTGCGGCACGTGCGCCGCGCGCTAGCGTCTCGATGGCGGCGCGCGGGGGATATTGGGCGCGTTCGCTCTCATTGACGAACGAGAGTGCTGTAGGCGCTCAGGTCTACCCCGCCGAAGCGCGCGGGAGAAAATGGACATGCGTTAGACTTCTCATTCTGCTTGGCGCGGCCGCCACCCTGTGTGGTGCCGTCGCCGTCAACGGCCCGGCCACCGCCGGCCAAGCGGCCAAGGCTTACGTCTGCTGGACCGCCGTCGGCGGATTCACCGACTGCGATTGGGTGCCGGTCGGCTACCGCATCCCCGGCGTCAAGCGCGCAACGTGCTGCGACGTGCGTCACGACTCCGATCGTTCGGAATTCGTGCTCACCCCGCGCCGCATCGCCGCGCTCGCAGCGCAGGGCGTGCGCACCGACACGATGGCGCCGGGCGCCTCGGCCGAGATCCAGGCCGTGTGCAAAAAACACCGCAAACACTGAACGAGGAGCCTGTTCTCGCTTTGAGCAACACGGCCTTCCTACTGAACGGCAGGGAGGCCGTCGGCGTTTCAGCGGCTCAGCGCCATGTAAGGATGCCGACGCCGGTGAAGAAGAAGCGGCCGAGGCCGACGGTGAAGACGAGCGCGCCCCACAGCGTGTGCTCGATGAACACGGCCCAGAACGAGCGCGTCATTGCATAGCGCCACGCGAACAGCGCGCCCGTTAGCATCGTGCCGTAGATGGCGAGCGGCGTGCCCATGACCATGTGGCCGATGCCAAACAGCACGCCATCGAGCAGGATGGCGAGCCACCACGCGCTTCCGAACAGCACGCCATAGCGGTGGAAGAAGAACGTGCGGTAGACAAGCTCCTGCACCGCAACCGACATCAGCGGATAAAGCAGCATGATGCGCATGTAGGTCTCGGGCCGTTCGCGCGGAAACTCGAGAAACCACGACGGGTGATACTCGGCGACGTAGGTGGCGACGATGCCGCCGCCGATGGCGAACACGGCGAGGATGGACCCGAGCTGCGCCAGCGAGAAGCCGCGCGACAGTTCGCGGCGTAGCGAGAACGTGCGGTCAATGACGAGGAACATAAGGATGATCGCGAGCACTGGCAGCAGCGCGATGAACACCGGGATGCCATCGCCGTGCACGACGCGGTCGACAGCAAACGGAGCGGCGCCGTAGAGCAGCGCCATCTCGGCGATGCGCCAGGCGCGCGCCGGCGTGGAGAGCTGCGGGATCGAGAGCGTGCCGCCGGCGCACAGCACGTCATCGTTTTGCGCCGCTGCTTTCTGCATCACGGCTGCACGTCCTTGCGGCTGAGCCAGTGGCGTTCGATCTCGCGCGCGATCGTGTCGGCCGAATGCAATGGTTCATAACTCCAGTCGGGCAGCGCCTCAACGCGCTCGGGCAACGGCCGCGTCGCGCCATAGGCTTGCAGGCCTGCGTGAAAGCGGCGGAACTTGTCGGACCCGGCCGACGGCGTGAACACGAGTACCGGGCGCCCAGTTGCCGCAGCCTCGCCCGTCATGTTGACGCTGTCGGCGGTGACAATCAGCGCGTCGGCGTGAGCGAGAAAGTCGCCGTAGGGGTTGTTGCCGTTGCCGTCCCACAGAATGCGGGGAAAGGCTAGCGTTGCTTCGTCGGTTACGGCGAGCAAGCGCGCGTGCGTCCGGCGTGACGGTGTGATCATGAAGCTCGCCCCCAGCGCGCCGAGCGACTTTAGCGCGCCGGCGAAACGCGCGTCGTCCTCCTCTCGGTACTCGTAGACCTTGTTCTTGCCGCCAAGGATGACGGCGATACGCGGGCGTGGCAGCGCGGCGATCGCGGGGGGCACCGTTGCACGCAGCGCGGCGAGGCGCGCCGCCGTGAAGCTGTGCGGCGCGGTTAGCGTCGTTAGGACGTTCGCCCCGCGCACACGATCATGCTGCGGCACCCAGACGACGTCCGCGACGCCAAGCCCGGCACGGTTGTCGAGCATGACGACGGAGAATGTTGCGGGCGAGCGGCGGCGCAAGGCGCGGATGTAGGGGACGCAACTGCGGCCAAGCGAGATGGCGACGTCGGGCCAGGGCGGCACGAACTGCGATCCCGCCTCACCGAACCGCTCGGCTGGCGCCACGGGCCCCCAAGGCGCCAACAGCTTGAAGATCCCCTTCGGCGCCACACGCTTCATCTCGTATCGCAGGCCAAGTGCATCGGCGACCCCGCGCGTCTGCACGTCCATGCCGGCGAGCCCCGTGGTGATGATCCACGCGCTGCGGCCCGCGAGCGGGCGCTGCTGACTGCCGGTGGGTGCCATGTCGCTGTCGGTCACTTGGCGCTTTTCGCCATTGGCGCCGCCGCTGTCCATACCTCTTTGCGACGCAACGCGACGGGAGCTGAACAAGCCGCGTCCAGCGCTAGCCAAACCTGGCAGCTTGGTGCAACGTCCCCCCGCTCAGCGCCAAACGTCGGCGCCGAAGCCCTCCCGCGGAGAGAAGCGCAAATGGCCGTGCGCCTGGACCCCGTCGATTGGCGCATCCTCAAGGAGCTGCAGGCGGACGGCAGTATGACCAACGTTGCGCTCGCTTCGCGCGTCGGCCTGTCGGCGCCGCCCTGCCTACGCCGCGTGCGGGCGCTGGAACAGGCCGGGCTGATCGCCGGCTACACGGTGCTGCTCGACGAAACGGCGCTCGGCTTCGAACTCACCGCCTTCGCCATGGTCGGGTTGCATAACCAGGCCGAGAACGAGCTACGCGCTTTCGAAAACCTCGTGCTCGGCTGGCCGATTGTGCGTGAAGCCTACATGCTGTCGGGCGAGAGCGACTACATGCTGAAATGCGTCGCCAGGGATCTGCCGGCTTTCCAGGCGTTCGTGCTGGAGGAGCTGACCGCAGCACCCAACGTCGCCAGCGTCAAGACGTTCCTGACGATACGGCGCGCCAAGCGCGAGCCTGGCGTGCCCATCTCAGTCCCTGGAAAGTGACTGACGCAGCTTAGTGGCGATGGCGACGGTGATGCGGCCGATGGCGGTAGTAGCGGTACCCGCCGCGATAGCCCGAGCCGCAGACGGGATTTTGCGTGCCGCTCGAGCAGCCCCAGCGTTGCAGCAGCTCGGCGTGTTGCACACTCACTGGACCGCCGGCCCGTGCATTGCGCGCGCATACTCCAGCTCAGCTGCTTCAACGATCCCTCCGGCAGAGGCCGGAAGAGACAAGACGGCCACGCCTGCCGCCGCCGCAAACCATAGTATCAAGCCACGCACCGCAACACCTCCATGTATACGCACAGGAGAAACGTAGTTGCGGGCCCTAGCGTTTCAACTGGACGCCAATGCCGCTCTCCGAGCGAAGCGATGGCCAGCACCTGAGGCGTTCCGCCGATGGCAAGTGAACGTTACTTCCACTCGATCTTGAGGATCTGATAGGAGCGCGCACCTTTCGGCGTCGTCACCTCGGCGGTGTCGTTCTTCGACTTGCCGATCAGCGCCCGCGCTATCGGCGAGGAGATCGAGATCTTGCCGTCGCGTACACTCGCCTCGAAGTCGCCGACGATCCTGTACTTGACCTTCTCGTCGGTATCCTCGTCGACGAGCGTCACGGTAGCGCCGAACTTGACGGTGTTGCCTGACAGCTTGGAGGTGTCGATGACGTCGGCGCGGCTGATGCGATCCTCAAGGTCGGCGACGCGTGCCTCGTTGAGACCCTGCGCATCCTTGGCGGCGTGGTACTCGGCATTCTCCGAGAGGTCGCCGTGCGCGCGCGCTTCGGAGATGGCCTGGATAATTCGGGGACGCTCTTCCGATTTGAGGCGCTGCAGCTCGGCTTCGAGCGTGCGATACCCCTCAATGGTCATCGGGACCCGTTCCATAGTCATTCCCTAACTTCTCCCATAGGCCTGGCAGGGCTGCCAGGACCACCGACACTCGTTGCTGCCAACGTGTGAAATGGACCGCGCCGTCCTGACGGACGAGCGGTCCCGATGATTAGGATGGGTGGTTCACGAAGCTTTGCAAAGGGGCCACGCGCAACGTGCCTGCTTTCAAGGCTCGAACGGCTCTGGTGACCGCCACCGCACCTGCTACGGTTGTATAGTAGGGTATATGGTGAAGCAAGGCAGTCCGGCGGATATCCTTGCTATCTGCCAATGCTTTGGCGCCTTCCGTCGTGTTGAAAACGAGGGCCACGTCGCCATTCTTCATGGCATCGACGATGTGTGGGCGCCCCTCCAGAACCTTGTTGATAGCTTCGCAAGCGATGCCGTTGGCCTCGAGGTGCCGCTTGGTACCGCCCGTGGCGATAATTTTGAAGCCCATGCCTTCCAGCTCGCGCACCGGGGCGACGACGCGATCCTTGTCGGAATCCTTCACCGAGATGAACACTGTGCCATGCATCGGGAGCACCTGGCCGGAGCCGAGCTGAACTCTTGACGAAGGCCATGGCGAAGTCGCTGTCGATGCCCATGACCTCGCCGGTCGAGCGCATCTCCGGCCCCAGCACCGGGTCGACACCCGGAAAGCGCGCGAACGGGAAGACGGCTTCCTTGACAGCAACGTGCTTGAACGTCGGCGCCTTGAGACCGAAGTCGGCGAGGCGCTTGCCGGCCATCACCTCGGCGGCAATGGCAGCGATCGGCTTGCCGATGACCTTGGCGACGAACGGCACGGTGCGGGAGGCGCGCGGGTTCACCTCGAGTACATAGACGACGCCGTCCTTGATGGCGAACTGCACGTTCATCAGGCCAACGACCGTGAGAGCGATGGCAAGCTCGCGCGTCTGCCGGTCGAGCTCGGCGAGCGTCGCGGCGTTGAGCGTATACGGCGGTAGCGAGCAGGCGCTGTCGCCCGAGTGGATGCCCGCCTCCTCGATATGCTCCATGATCCCGCAGACGTAGGTGTCCTTACCGTCGGCGAGACAGTCGACATCGACCTCAACCGCGTCGGTCAAGTAGCGGTCGATGAGCAGCGGGCGCTTGTCGGAAACCACGAGCTCGGACGGGCGATCGAGCGTCGCCGACAGGCGTGCCACGTAGCGGTCGACCTCGGAGCCGTCGTGCACGATCTCCATGGCGCGGCCGCCGAGCACATACGAAGGGCGGATGACGACAGGATAGCCGATGGCATCGGCGGCGGCGCGCGCCTCGCCGGGCGAGCGTGCGATGCCGCTATCGGGCTGCTGCAGGCCGACCTTTGCGATCAGCTCCTTGAAGCGGTCGCGGTCCTCGGCGAGATCGATTGCGTCGGGCGAGGTGCCGAGGATGGGCACTCCGGCGTCTTCCAGCGCGGCCGCCAGTTTCAGCGGCGTCTGGCCGCCGAACTGCACGATCACCCCCTTCAGTGTCCCCTTCGATTGCTCCGTGGCAACGATCTCCAGCACGTCCTCGGCGGTGAGCGGCTCGAAATAGAGCCGGTCTGAAGTGTCGTAGTCGGTCGACACCGTCTCCGGGTTGCAGTTAATCATAATGGTTTCATAGCCCGCCGCGGTAAGCGCGAAGCAGGCATGACAGCAGCAGTAGTCGAACTCGATGCCCTGACCGATGCGGTTAGGGCCGCCGCCGAGGATGATGACCTTCTGCGCCTCCGAGGGGCGCGACTCGCACGCCGGCGCGTCATCTCCCTTGCCCGTATCCGACAGGAAAAGCCCCGTCTCGTAGGTCGAGTACATGTAGGCCGTCGGCGCCGCAAACTCCGCCGCGCAAGTGTCGATGCGCTTGTAGACGGGGTGGACGTCGAGCGCACCGCGGTGCGCGCGCACGTCCTTCTCGGTCATGCCGGCGAGCTTGGCGAGGCGGGCATCCGCGAACCCCATGGCTTTGAGCGCGCGCATCTGCGTCGCCGATTTCGGCAAGCCGTGCGCTTTGACGCGCGCCTCTTCTGCGACGATTTCCTTGATCTGCGTCAGGAACCAAGGATCGATGCGGCAGGAAGCGTAGATCTGCTCGACATCGAAACCGAGCCGCAGCGCCTGCGCCACCTTCAAAAGACGGTCGGGCGTCGGCTGCGAAACCGCGGCACGGATGACGTTCTTGTCGTCGCCGGCACCGAGGCCTTCCAGCGCGATGTCGTCGAAGCCCGAGAGCCCGGTCTCCATCGAACGCAGCGCCTTCTGGACGCTCTCGGCAAACGTGCGCCCGATAGCCATGACCTCGCCCACAGACTTCATCGCGGTAGTCAGCGTCGGATCTGAGCCAGGGAACTTCTCGAAGGCGAAACGCGGAATCTTGGTGACGACATAATCGATGGTCGGTTCGAACGAAGCGGGCGTGGCGCCATCGGTGATGTCGTTGGCGAGCTCATCGAGCGTGTAGCCGACGGCGAGCTTGGCGGCGACCTTGGCGATGGGGAAGCCGGTCGCCTTCGAAGCGAGCGCGGAGGAGCGCGACACACGCGGGTTCATCTCGATGACGATGAGGCGCCCGTCGACCGGATTGACGGCGAACTGCACGTTGGACCCGCCCGTCTCGACGCCGATCTCGCGCAGCACCGCGATCGAGGCGTTGCGCATGATCTGATATTCTTTGTCGGTCAGCGTCAGCGCCGGGGCGACAGTGATGCTGTCTCCGGTGTGCACGCCCATCGGGTCGACGTTCTCGATGGAGCACACGATGATGCAGTTGTCCGCCTTGTCGCGGACCACCTCCATCTCGTACTCCTTCCAGCCGAGCAGGCTCTCGTCGATGAGAATCTGGCCGACCGGCGAAGCGTCGATGCCGGAGCGGGCGATCTGCTCGAACTCCTCGCGGTTGTAGGCGACGCCACCGCCAGTGCCGCCGAGCGTGAAGGCGGGACGGATGATCGCCGGCAGGCCGATCGTGTCGAGGGCGCGCATCGCCTCGGCAAAGCCCGTGGCCGTGTCATAGCGGACGATGTGGCCCTTCTCGTCGCGGATGGCTGGCGACGAGGCGATGCAGGCGCGCGGGCTTTCAAGCCCGATGCGATCCATGGCCTCGCGGAAAAGTTTGCGGTCCTCGGCCATGTCGATAGCGGCGGCGCGGGCGCCGATCATCTCGACGCCGAACTCCTCCAGCACGCCTTGGCGCTCGAGCGCCAAGGCGGTGTTGAGCGCCGTCTGGCCGCCCATGGTCGGCAGCAGCGCGTCAGGGCGCTCAGCCTCGATGATCTTGGCGACGATCTCCGGCGTGATCGGCTCGATGTACGTCGCGTCCGCCAGCTCCGGATCGGTCATGATCGTCGCTGGATTGGAATTGACGAGGATGATCCGATAGCCCTCGGCCTTCAAAGCCTTACAGGCCTGGGTCCCGGAATAATCGAACTCGCAGGCCTGGCCGATAACGATCGGTCCGGCCCCGATGATGAGGATGGATTTGATATCCGTGCGCTTGGGCATGAGGCGGCCTTTTATTCATGATCCGCGGCTTTGGCTATAGCCCGAATTCGCGGACGCGTGCCGGCGCACCGGCGACCAGCCGCGATGCGCCAAAAACATGCGGAAAAACCCGTGCCGCGCGTGGCGCGGAGCTACTTTTTGTCGGCTGGCTTGTCGACCGGAGCACCAGGCGCCTGCGGAACGTCCACCTTGATATCAGCCGGATAGCTGTAGGTCGCCTCGAAGATCGGCTTGTCGAGCTTGTTGGCACGCGCGTAGATGCTGCGCATCGGCAGGCCGGTCGTCGGATCCACGTATATGACGCGCACCGGGCGGTCGGGCAGCTTCGGCTTCTCGGCGGCGCCAGGGCTCAGGTCCTTCGGGCCCGGCTCGACGTTCTCGCCCTGGTAGGCGAGCATATTTTTGTCGGCGACGGCCTGCTTGCCGAGGCACTCGAATTCGCCAAGCGTGCCGGGATCATCGCCCAGCGTCTCCTGCATCTGCGCCGCGAGGGCGTCGGCGATTTGCGGATGCAGCGGGCGCCACGGCTCGCCTTCCATGCGGCTCCAGGCGTCGCGACCGATGACCACGGTCTCTACCGGTTTGGGCTCGGCGGTGGAGGTGATGACCTGGCGCATGCGGTTGGGCAGCATGTAGTCGACCGTCATGTCGACCTTGCCCTGTTCGCTGAGCATCGAGCTCTGCATGCGGAATCCGCTGCGTCTTGCGCTGACGCTCGAGCGCCGAGGCGACCTCGTCTTTGCAAGCCGCGTGGGCGGCAGGGCCGGCCGCAATCATCAGGGCTAGGGCCGTCAATAACCGGCGCATCGTCTGCTTCTCCATCATGCTCGTCCTCGATACTCGTACTGTGGCGGGGGCCGTGTGGCCCGGCGCCCTATCTCATTCTCACCAGCGGGGCGTCCGGGTGGTCCTCGATCTCGAGCTTCTCCGGATAGTCGTATGTACCCCTGAAGACCACCTCGGAGTTGGCCTTGTCGCCGGCGACGATGTTGGCGGCCGGCAGGCCCGTCTTCGGATCGACATAGATCGTCCGATGCAGCATCGGCGCGCCGGTGGCGGCGCCGGCATCGGCCTGCTTCTCGACGCTGCGATAGGTCAGGTATTCCTTACCCTCGAACGAAGTCGTGCCCATGCATTCGAAATTGCCGACATCCTTAGGCGGATCGACGACGGCGGCGCGCACCTGCGCGATGATCGTTTGCGCCACGGCCGGCATTAGCTCCTCCCACGCGGCGCTCGCCCTGGCGGCTATAGGCGCGGTTGGCCGTAGAGCACCGTCTCGAGCGGCGCCTGGCCCGGCGCCGTGATGGTCTGGCGCATGCGGTCGGGCGGCTGGTACTCGACCTTGATCTCGACCGGACCCGATCTCGCGTCTTGAGCTGCGGAAGCCATGGTGAAGGCACGCGATGTGCGCTGTTTGTTAAAGGCCGTAGCGACTGCCTCCCGGCAGGCTTCGTCGGCCACCGCCGGCCCCGCGAGCAAGCCTGCGATCGCGCAAATTACCGCGCAACGCTGCATCAAAATCCTCCCAATCGTAGCGCCGTTAAGCCGCAAGCTGGCCGCCGGCGCCGCTTCTTACTGTGCCCCGGGAACTTTGGCCACGCATTACGTCCCATTCTTCCCGGCTGGCGCAACACTATAACGGCCGCCGCGCAAGGCGGCAGCCCCGGCCTAATTAATGTTTCGTAGGGTAAAGCGCGGGGTGCGGCGCTCTCAGCCGGCCTTGCGGCGGCGCATCAGCTCGACGAAGCGCTCGAACAGGTAATGGCTGTCCTGCGGGCCGGGCGAGGCTTCGGGATGGTACTGCACCGAGAAGACCGGCTTGCCCTTCACCTGCAGCCCGCAGTTGGTGCCGTCGAACAGAGACACGTGCGTTTCCTCGACGCCGGCCGGCAGCGTCGCGCGGTCGACGGTGAAGCCGTGGTTCATCGAGACGATCTCGACCTTGCCGGTGGTGAAGTCCTTCACCGGATGGTTCGCACCGTGATGGCCCTGACGCATCTTGTTCGTCTTGGCGCCCAGCGCCAGCGCCAGCATCTGGTGGCCGAGGCAGATGCCGAAGACCGGCAGGCCCGAGGAGACGAGCTTCTGGATTTCGGGAACGGCATACTTGCCGGTGGCAGCCGGATCGCCCGGGCCGTTCGACAGGAACACGCCATCCGGCTTGCGCGCGAGGATGTCCTCGGCCTGCGTGGTCGCGGGGACAACTGTCACTTTGCAGCCGGCACTGGCGAGGCAGCGCAGGATGTTGCGCTTCACGCCGTAGTCGACGGCGACGACGTGGAACGGCGCATTCTCCTGGCGCCCGTAGCCGTTGCCCCACAGCCAGCGCGTTTCATCCCACGAATAGCTCTGGCCGCTCGTCACGTCGGGACGAGGTCCATGCCGTCGAGACCGGGCCATGCGGCTGCCTCGGCGCTTCAGCGCATCGATGTCGAACTTGCCGGAAGGCTCGTGGGCGATGACGCCGTTGGGCATGCCGTGTTCGCGGATGCGGGCGGTCAGCGCGCGCGTGTCGACGCCGGCGAGGCAATGATGCCGCGCTGTTTCAGCCAGCGGTCGAGATGCTCAGCCGAGCGATAGCTCGACGGGCCGGTGATCGGCGCGCGCAGGACGCAGCCGCGCACGCCCGAGCGCGCCGCAAGATCGAGGTTTCGGTGTCCTCGAGGTTGGCGCCGACATTGCCGATGTGCGGGAAGGTGAAGGGGATGATCTGCCCGGCGTAGGAGGGATCGGTGAGGATCTCCTGATAGCCGGTCATCGCGGTGTTGAAGCAGACCTCGCCGACGGCTGAGCCGGTGGCGCCCAGGCCCATCCCTGAAATCACGGTTCCGTCAGACAAAACAAGGCGGGCGGTCGACGGCGCGTCGGCCCAGGGCAGCGGCGTATCGGATGGCGTCGTCGTCAATGGCGGCTCCGGCGTTCGCGCGTGGCGCGGCGCTACGGGCGCGGCCGGAGCGCCGTGCGGACGCGAGGCAAAGGGGCGGAATGCGGCCGGACCCTAGGAGAAGCGTACCTGCCGGTCAACTGCTCCGACGCCGGCTCGTGCACCTCCCGGCTCGGGTGATATGCGTCATAAGGAAAAACCCGGCGCGCTTATCACCAATTCAGCGGGAGGAGCCCCACATGCGCTCATGTCGGATCGCTATTGCGTTGCCATTGATCATCTGCGTCGGCTTCGTCGTGTCAGGCTGTGGACAGCAAAGCGGCAAAGACGCCGAAATCGTCACCATCCGCCCATCGACGACGACCGGCACCAAGCAGGGCCTGCCGATCTTCCAAGGCATCTCCGGGCAGAACGCGGGCGCCAAGCATATCTCCATGAACAAGGTGATCATCCCGCCCGGCGGCGCCGCCAAGGCGCACGTGCACAAGGGCTATGAGTCGGTGATCTATTTGATCAAAGGGCGCGTGAAGACCCTCTACGGCGAGGGCCTAAAAAAGGAGGTCATCAACGAGGCGGGCGATTTCCTCTATATCCCGGCCGACCTGCCGCATAAGCCGATCAACCTCTCAACCACAGAGGCGGCCGAGGCGATCGTCGCCCGCACCGATCCCAACGAGCAGGAAAGCGTCGAGCACGTCGCCGAACCGGACGCCCACCATGCGCACGACGCAAAGAAGTGAGCGGGCGGAGCGGCCGCCTAGTCTTGCGCCGCCGGGAAGCCACGCCTACACAACGCCCCTGAAGATTGGAGGCCGGACGATGCGCGACAAAATCAACGACGACCTGAAGACGGCGATGAAGGCCGGCGACAAGGATCGCGTCGGCACGCTGCGCCTCGTCAACGCCGCTATCAAGTCGGCGGACATCGACGCGCGCCCCAAGGACAAGATCAGCGACGCCGACATCCTCGGCGTGCTCGCCAAGATGATCAAGCAGCGGCGGGATTCGATCGAGCAATTTCGGGCGGGCGGACGTCCCGAACTCGCCGACAAGGAAGCGGCCGAGATCGCCGTCATCGAGGGCTACATGCCCAAGCAGATGAGCGAGGCGGAGGCCAAAGCGGCGATCGCGGCGATCATCAAGGAGACCGGCGCGGCGGGCCCCAAGGACATGGGCAAGGTGATGGCCGCACTGAAGGCGAAGTACGCCGGCCAGATGGACTTCGGCAAAGCGAGCGGCATCACCAAGGACCTGTTGAAGTAATCAACGGCTCAGGGCTGTGCACATCCAGGAGAGGGCGCTTGCGCCACGCCTGAGCGCGGGCGAATCACGCGATACAATCGGATTTGTCCGACGTGACCTGCGAGCCGCCCCCGCATGCGCTATCCACCCAATTTCCTCGACGAGATTCGCGCACGGCTAAGCGTCAGCCAGGTCGTGGGACGCAAGGTGTCTTTGAAACGCGCCGGGCGCGAGTTCAAGGGCCTCTCCCCGTTCAAGATGGAGAAGACGCCGTCCTTCACGGTCAACGACCAGAAGGGATTCTACCACTGCTTCGCCACGGGCGAGCACGGCGACATCTTCACGTTTCTCATGAAGGCCGACGGCCTGTCGTTTCCCGAGGCAGTCGAGCGGTTAGCGGACGAAGCCGGCGTGCCAATGCCGAAGCTCGGCCCGCGCGATGAAGCGGGCGAGG
The DNA here is from genome assembly GCA_963724595.1 of uncultured Alphaproteobacteria bacterium. Taxonomy (GTDB): domain Bacteria; phylum Pseudomonadota; class Alphaproteobacteria; order Rhizobiales; family Hyphomicrobiaceae; genus Hyphomicrobium_A. The sequence goes on from CAVRVR010000024.1 coordinate 29,177, forward strand.
ACGAGCGCGAACGGCTCTATCGCATCGTCGAAGCATCGGCCGCGTTCTTCGAGGCGGCGCTCATGACCGGCCCTGGCGCCGAGGCGCGGCGCTACCTGGAAAAGCGCGGGCTGACACGCGAGACGATTACCGCGTTCCGCTTGGGATATGCGCCGAACGATCGCGCGGCACTCCGCACGCACCTGGCAAACGCCGGATTCAAGGTCGAGGAGATGATCGCCTCGGGCATGCTGATCGGCGGCGACGACATCCCTGTCGCCTACGATCGCTTCCGCCACCGCGTCACCTTCCCGATCGCCGACCTGCGCGGCCGCGTGATTGCCTTCGGCGGGCGCGCGCTCGATGCCAATGCGCCGGCGAAGTATCTCAACTCGCCGGACACGCCGCTCTTCCATAAGGGCCAGATCCTCTTTAATGCGCATCGCGCACGCGGGCCGTCGCACGACAAGGACCGCATCGTCGCCGTCGAAGGCTATATGGACGTCATCGCGCTGACCGAGGCGGGTTTCGCCGAGACGGTCGCCCCGCTCGGCACGGCGCTCACCGAAGAGCAGTTGACGCTTCTGTGGCGCATGTCGGAGGAACCGATCCTGTGCTTTGACGGCGACGCCGCCGGTCGCAAGGCTGCCTTCCGCGCCGTCGAGACCGCGCTGCCGCTGCTGAAGCCGGGCTTCAGCGTGCGCTTTGCGTTCCTGCCAGGCGGGCTTGATCCCGACGACCTCGTGCGCCAGCAGGGTCCGCAGGCGTTCGCCGAGGAGCTTGGCAAGACGCGCGCGCTGTTCGACGTCCTGTGGGAGCGCGAGTTCCAGCAGCAGGACCTGTCGACGCCGGAGCAGCGTGCGGCATTCGAGGCGCGGCTCAAGGTGATGGTCGGCAAGATCGGCGATGCGGCCGTCCGCTCGCACTACGAAAGCGAACTGCGCGAGACGTTATGGGCACTCAACCGGACCGTGGTACGCGAGATCGCCCGCGGCCAAGGTCCCCGGCGCGGAGCCGGGGGCGCCGAGCGGCGTAACAACATTACGCCCGACTGGCGCATCCGCGAGCGCGCGCGCCTCGGCCCCGCGGCCCAAACCCCTCCCCAGCGCCGCCAAAACGCCAGCCCTGAGCTGGCGGCCCGGACGGGACATGCCCCGGCGCGCGAGGCTCTGCTCATAAAAACGCTGCTCAATCACCCCTGGCTGCTCGACGAGCACGCCGAGGAGATTGCGGCGCTAACCTTGGCCTCTGCCCCCCTCGGCCGCCTGCGCGACGCCATGCTCGGGACCCAGGCTATGGATAATAATCTTGACAGCGCACGTTTACGCTCCCAATTGAGCGGGACGGGCCTCGGCAAGGTCGTAGACCTTGTTGAGCGTTCCGTTACGCATAGAAGCGATCGTTTCGCAGAGCCTGATGCCCCGCGGGCCGAGGTGGAAGTTGGCTGGCGCCACGCCCTCGCGCTGCATGAGAGGCAGGTCGGCTTGCAGAAGTCGCTCGAAGCAGCGGTCCAGGCTTATCACCGGGACGGCTCCGAGGACGCGCTGGCGCGCATCTGCGAGATCCAAGGCCTGCTTGCTAGGGCAAGCGATCAGCCTGTATCCGCAGATTAACGCGTTTGATGTTGGCGCGGCCCTTGCGAGCGGCAAGGCAGGTTGACGGGTATGTGGCCTGCACGTTGCGGTGCGGGCCAAGATCGACGCGGGACTAAGGGTGGGGCGCCAGACGGCTTATTGCGCGAGCCATGGTGAATTCACCGATGCCGTGATGGCTGCGACGGATTGTCGCAACAAAGTTTGGCGCTGATAGAGCGGGATACGAGCCCTTGAAAGCACAGGCCCTGAAATCGAAAGCCTCCACCGGCGGATCGCGCAGCAAAGCCGCGCCCGCCGCAAAGAACGAAGATCAAGACAAGCAGGCGGCGGAAACGCAAGAGCGCGACAGCCCGCTGCTCGATCTGTCCGACCAGGCCGTCAAGAAACTCCTCAAGACCGCCAAGGCGCGCGGCTACGTCACCTATGATGAGCTGAACTCCGTGCTGCCGTCGGAGGAAGTGTCCTCCGAGCAGATCGAAGACACGATGGCGATGCTGTCCGACATGGGCATCAACGTCGTCGACACGGAGGAGGGCGAGGAAGCCCAGGAAGCCCCGGGCGCCGACGAGCCCGACGAGGAGGATGGCGGCGGCCGGGCCATCGCCACGCAATCCGCCGTCGCAACGACCACGACCCGCTCCGAGCCGACCGAGCGCACCGACGATCCCGTGCGCATGTACCTGCGCGAGATGGGCTCCGTCGAGCTCTTGTCGCGCGAGGGCGAAATCGCCATCGCCAAGCGCATCGAAGCCGGCCGCGAGGCGATGATCGCCGGCCTGTGCGAAAGCCCCCTCACCTTCCAGGCCATCATCATCTGGCGCGACGAGCTGAACGAAGGGAAGATTCTGCTCCGCGACATCATCGATCTCGAGGCGACCTACGAAGGCCCCGAGGCCAAGCAGCCACCGCCCGTCCTGGTTGACGGACAGCCTGCCGAGCAGGCCGCCGAAGAAGGCGGCGACACCCCGCCCGAGGGCGAGCTCGACGATGAGGACGACTACGAGAACGCGCTGTCGCTGGCGGCCATGGAAGCCGAGCTGAAGCCGAAGGTTCTGGAAACCTTCGACCGCATCGCCGGCACCTACAAGAAGCTGCGCAAGCAGCAGGACAAGAAGCTCGAGCAGCAGGTTGCCGGCGAGACCGGCTCCAAGCAGCAGCAGAAAGCCTACGACAAGCTGCGCGACGAGATCATCGTCGACGTGAAGAGCCTGTCGCTCAACAACAACCGTATCGAGAGCCTCGTCGAGCAGCTCTACGGCATCAACAAGAAGCTCGTTGGCCAGGAAGGCCAGCTGATGCGCCTAGCTGAATCCTGCGGCGTGCCGCGCCAAGCTTTCATCGACGAATACTTCGGCAACGAGCTCGACCAGACGTGGCTCGACCGCGTGAGCGGGCTTGGCCGCAAATGGACGACCTTCGTCAAGAACGAGAAGCGGCGCATCGAGCATCTGCGCGGCGAGATCCACACGCTCGCCTCGGAGACGGGCCTCGAGATTTTGGAGTTCCGCCGCATCGTCAAAGCGGTGCAAAAGGGCGAGCGCGAAGCCCGCCAGGCGAAGAAGGAAATGGTGGAGGCCAACCTGCGCCTCGTCATCTCCATCGCTAAGAAATATACCAACCGCGGCCTGCAGTTCCTCGACCTCATCCAGGAAGGCAACATCGGCCTGATGAAGGCGGTCGATAAGTTCGAATACCGCCGCGGCTACAAGTTCTCGACCTACGCCACGTGGTGGATCCGCCAGGCGATCACCCGCTCGATCGCCGATCAGGCGCGCACCATCCGCATCCCCGTGCACATGATCGAGACGATCAACAAGATCGTGCGCACCTCGCGCCAGATGCTGCACGAGATCGGCCGCGAGCCGACGCCGGAGGAGCTGGCCGAAAAGCTCGCCATGCCGCTCGAAAAGGTGCGCAAGGTCCTGAAGATCGCCAAGGAGCCGATCTCGCTCGAGACGCCGATCGGCGACGAGGAGGATTCGCACCTCGGCGACTTCATCGAGGACCGCAACGCCGTGCTGCCGATCGACGCGGCCATCCAGTCGAACCTGCGCGAGACGACGACACGCGTGCTGGCTTCGCTGACGCCGCGCGAGGAGCGCGTTTTGCGCATGCGCTTCGGCATCGGCATGAACACCGACCACACGCTCGAAGAGGTCGGCCAGCAGTTCTCGGTGACGCGCGAACGCATCCGCCAGATCGAGGCCAAGGCGCTGCGCAAGCTCAAGCACCCGAGCCGCTCCCGGAAGCTGCGGAGCTTCCTCGACAACTGATCAAGAAAAACCCCCGAGCAAAACTCGGGGGTTTTTGATTCAGGGCCCAGCTCCGGACGCGGTAGAGTTGCGGAAGCGATCTTCATCGAGCCTTTGACCGCTCAGGACGACGTCATGACCGCCAGGAGCTTTTCCCTTCTTGCTGCGGTGATCTTCACGATCATCGCCCTGCTGCAGCTCACACGAGCCCTCGCCGGTTGGGAGATCACAGTCGGCACGACAGCAGTGCCGGTGTGGCCCAGTTGGATCGCGGGTCTTGTCGCCATCACGCTGGCGTGGCTCGGATTTACTGCGCGTGAGTGAGGAACGATCCTGTTGCACCTGGGGACGCCGAATTTTCGGCGTACTCGATCCGCAGTCTGCAACCGACTTGTAGCTTCCTGTTCGAGCATCCCTTGGACGACGACAAAAATGACAAGCCGCGGTGGCGCGTCCGCTTGGCCGGTGCTGCGCCAATTCATCGACGCCGAGGCACGCATTGCCGCGCGTATGAGCCGTCGCTCGGCGACCGCCGCGCTGTATGAATTCCTCCGCTTCGGTATGAAGCAGGCCTGGGCCTGCCTGTTCGGCGCCCTGATGCTGTCCCTGCTGCTTGCCACGTATTTCTTCTATCCGCACGACGCGGCATTGGCCCGTTACGACTTTCTCTTTCTCGCGGCGCTCTTCCTGCAGGTGTCGCTGCTGGGCTTCGGGCTGGAGACGATCGAGGAGGCCAAGGTCATCGCCGCCTACCACGTGGTCGGAACGGTGATGGAAATCTTCAAGACCTCCGTCGGCTCTTGGATCTATCCTGACGACTGCTTCTTTCGTATCGCCGGGGTGCCGCTTTTTTCCGGCTTCATGTACTCGTGCATCGGCAGCTATCTGTGCCGTGCATGGACCCTGTTCCACTTGGAGTTCAAGGCGCATCCGCCGACCGCCTGGCTCGTCGCCCTGAGCGTTGCGATCTACGCGAATTTCTTCACGCACCATTACGTGCCCGATATGCGCTGGGTGCTATTCATTGCGGCGGCAGTCCTGTTCGCGAGAACGCGGGTCTATTTCGTCAACTGGCGATCCTACCGATGGATGCCTCTCCTGCCGGGGCTCCTCCTCGTCACGGCATTCATCTGGGTGGCCGAGAACGTCGGCACGTTCACCAGGACCTGGCTCTATCCGAGCCAGCGAAGTGCCTGGTCGCTCGTCAGCGCCGGCAAGTTCGGTTCCTGGTTCCTCTTGCTTATCATCAGCTACACGCTCGTAGCGCTGATCAAGAGGCCGGCTGAGCACACCGTACTGGTGCAGACGCCGGAACCCGATGAGGATCCGCTGGACGCTCCTCGAGTTGCAAATGCCTGATGCGGCGAAGTGTGCACTCGCCGACGTCGGTCGCGCAATGCAGTCAGGCGAACCTCAGATCAGCTGACCTTGGCAGCGTCACCGCCGGTCGCGGCGAACTCGGCTCCAGTCACAAGTGCCGCCGCGTCTGAGGCGAGGAAGACAGCGACAGGAGAGATGTCTTCAGGCTGCAGCCAGCCAACTTGCAGCGGCACGGTCGGTGCTCGCGCGTCCCAAGTCTCCTGCGCCGTTGGATATGGGGGTGATGGTCTGTTCGATTGCGCGATGGCGGCGCGGAAACGCTGCTCGTTATAGGTGAGCGCGGTACCGACCAGACCGGGCAGGATGGCGTTGACGGTAATATTGTGGGCGCCGAGCTCCAACGCAGCGGACTTCATCAGGCCGAGAATGCCCCACTTCGATGCCGAGTAGGCGGCGCCGTCCTTCGTACCCATTCGTCCCTGCATGGACGCAAGCAGGATGAAGCGGCCCTTCTTGCGCGCGACCATCTTCGGACCAAAGGCGCGAACGGTGTTGGCGGTACCGTTGAGATTATTCTCGATCTGGTCGCGCCAATCGTTGTCGTCCATTTCCATCAGCGGCTTCCAGCCCTGGATGGCAGCGTTGGCAACGACGATGTCGATCTTGCCGTACGCGGCGTCGACCTGATCGGCGATCCGGCGCAGGGCGGCGATGTCGCGAATATCGGCCTTGATCGCCATGGCGCGGCGGCCGTAGTGCCGGATGCCGGCGACGGTCTCGGCGAGCTCCGCTTCAGTTGCGGGGATCGCATCCGCAGTCGGGCTGACGGGTCCGGCGATGTCGAGCGCAACGACGTCGGCTCCGTTTGCCGCAAATTCGACGGCGATGGCGCGACCGATTCCACGAGCGGCGCCGGTGACGATCGCGACCTTTCCAGCAAGCGATGAGCCCCGGCCGGGGATGATCGGACCTGCCGACCGTTCCGGGGGCGGCACAGGGTAGGGGCCGGCGACTGGCTCGGCTACCGGATGTATGTCGACAGGCATCGTCTTCCCTTGCGTGACTAAAGTGTGCGGTGCCCACGCGGCCGTCGTGGCGAAGTGCTAACCGCCGAATGTCATCCAACCCCGTTAAGATTCTGACTGACGATGCATCGCGGAGGTTTGCTAGCTCGCCGCACGTGGTCTGCTTTTGGGTTGTGCAGACCTCCTAAGCCGCTATTTCTTGCCAACAAATGTCCCCTCACTTGGGTTTGTAAATGACGGACAATCCAGATTATGGAACCATACTTTTTGATCTTCTGACGAAGGCCGACAATGGCGATGCCGCGCCGCTCGACGCCTACCTCGCCGCCGATCCGACGCGCGCCGCGTCCGCAGATCGCAGATACGTGCTGGCGGTCCGCCATCAGTACGGCACGTTCCAGGACGGCCGCTGGTACAGCTACTCGGCGCAACCCGATCGGAACCCGTGGCCCGGTACGCCAACGCGAACGGCTCTCGTCGTGCTGCGGCGGCGATGCGCGCGGCGCGAGGTCGTGGCACGAACTCGCCATACCTGTGGGTACGTGCATCGAGGACATTCGCGCCGAAGGCAGCACTTTTCGCATTCGGGTCAACGACGACGATGTCACGACCACAGGCGATGAGGTCTTTCGCGTTATTGCTGATTGCTCGTTTGGACCGCGGGGCTTCTCGGAAGCTGAAATAGCGCGTGGCTTCGACAAGCTCGCCGGTCGTGCCCCGCTGGAAGTGGTTGGCCCGGCAGAACCCGACGCGCTCCTAGGGCCGCCCTGCCGCTTGTCCTCGAGGATCCGACGCTTGGGTGGTTCGGGTTCAGGCCGCAGCGGCCGGCGCGCTACGTCCAGACCCGCGAGTATGAGCCGACTTATTCGCTGTTTGCCGATGCATCGGGGAGGTTGGAACTCGGCGCTTGCACGCGCACGCGAGATTGTCCCCGGCATCGAGGCGCAGGTTACGGCGGGCGCTCGCCTCGTGCAGGCGATCAAACCCGACTTCGCTACGAGCGAAGCCCCACGCCTGCTCGGCGCAGATTTTCGCCATGACGGAAGCGTCCACATCTCGATCGATGACGGATTTGACAGGCTCCGTGTCGGCTGACCTCGAACTCGGAACGGATGGAAAACTGCGCCTAGTTGAGATTGACGACCTTAGCCGACGGCTGACTGCCGACTGTCAATTAAGGTGGAAAGTTCTAAATGAGTTCAGCGCAATGAGGGCCTCTCGAGGAGCATTCTATGTTTTGCCGAATTTCGATCCTCGCCGCAGTTCTTTGTCTCGTACATACCGCGCACGCCGCTGAGCCACCCGCACTCACAGTGTTCGAGAACGTCCGCATCTTCGACGGCAAGAGCGAGCAGCTCAGCGCGAATATGAACGTTCTCGTCCGCGGCAACACGATCGAAAAGATCTCGAAAGACCCCATTCCGATCGATGGTGAACGCCTCGGCCAAGATCATCGCCGGTGGTGGGCGCACGCTCATGCCGGGTCTCATCGACGCGCATTGGCATACGATGCTTGTTCGGCCCACTCCGGCAGCGTTGCTCGTGGATGACTTTGGTTACTTGAACTTGGTGGCAGGCGCCGAGGCTACGGACACGTTGATGCGCGGGTTCACCACCGTTCGCGACGTGGGCGGGCCATCGTTCGGACTGAAGCGTGCCATCGACGAGGGGATCATCGCCGGCCCACGCATCTATCCTTCCGGCGCTATTATCACCATTACCAGCGGTCACGGCGATTTCCGCCATGCGATACGAAGTGCCTCGCGTCCTCGGCGCCCCGCTGTCGCGCCAGGAGCAGACCGGAGCCTCCATGGTCGCTGACAGCCCGGATGAAGTGCGCGTGCGCGTGCGCGAGCAGCTCATGCTAGGCGCGACGCAAATCAAGCTCACGGCGGGCGGTGGAGTGGCGTCGCCCAACAGCCCCCTCGACGCCTCCACTTTTACGGAGGCCGAGCTGCGCGCCGCTGTAGAAGCGGCCGAGAATTGGGGCACCTACGTCACCGTGCATGCCTACACGCCCGTTTCGATCCAGCGCGCCATCGCCGCCGGCGTGAAGTGCATCGAGCACGGCCACCTTATGGACGAGGCGACGGCAAAGCTGATCGCCGAGCGAGGCATCTGGCTAAGCACTCAGGCGTTTCCGGACGAGATGGCCGATGCGTTTCCGCCGGGGTCGCAAGAGCGGGCCAAGGCGTTCGACGGTGTTCGCAGGCACGGACAAGACCATCGCGCTGGCAAAAAAGTACAAGCTCAAGACGGCTTGGGGCACGGACATCCTGTTTTCCCAGAGGCTCGCGCAGCGCCAGGGCGAATTGCTCGTCAAGTTTACGCGTTGGTATACCCCCGCCGAAACGCTCGTCATGGCGACCGGAACCAACGCCGAGTTGCTGGCCATGTCCGGGAAGCGCAATCCGTACCCGGGCAAGCTCGGCGTCGTCGAAGAAGGCGCGCTGGCCGATCTTCTGCTGGTCGACGGTGATCCCATAGCCGACATCAAGCTGATCGCAGGACCCGGCAAAAAACTTCGTCGTCATCATGAAGGACGGCAAGATCTACAAGAACACTTTATAGACGGGGCTATACTGAACGCCCGCCTTTGTCGCTTAGCGGAAAATCCCCGCCTTATCACCCGACCCGTATCATCGCCCCATCCCGCCCCGCTCAAGGGGTCGATCTCGAGGCGTCCTGTATCGAGGGCGGGCTGCAGGTCGGGTACACGTGCCGCAACGTACGGCGCGACTATCTGAGGCTCGCCGCGCCCACCCGGTGAGAGTCCGGGAGGGGGAAACCCCTGAAACGCCGCGGGTATGCCCATAATCCTGCGCGGGGCGGCCAGCGCCGCTCAAAAATTACAAAGCTCGCGGCACTTCCCCGCCCCGCAGCCCCTTGCTCTTTCTCATCACTCGGGCTCGAGCGGCCGCGGGGCGTAACGCCCTGCTCGACAGCTGATCTCTACCGGCAGCTGATTGCCGACGATGGCGGGCGCGAGCCCGCCATTCTTGTTGCGCCAACCTCAGCGTTCAATCAGGCGGTTGTAGACGGTGCCGAAGACGCCAGCCGTGATCCAGCCGAACACGACGCTGAAGATGATCCCTTCGATCCACACTCTGAACGAGTCGAGGGGCGCGGCCGAGAACAGGCCGACCCAAGCGTGCGATGCGCCCAGGTCAGGGAACAGCAGCGCCACGACGAGGCTGACGACGAAGAGAGCGACGAGCGCCAGCGACAGCGCCCAGCCCAGCGCCACAACGTTAAGAGGCCGAACGCCTTCAAGGGTATTTATGGCCATGAGGTTCCTCACTCAATTCGGAGCGAAACCCCTTTCCCACTTTCGCCGCTCGAAGTTACTGATGATAATTCAATTGGGTATGCGGCCTTGGTTTTAAAGTCCTTTGGCAGAAATCTTTCGGCGTAGATGCCCGTTGTGAGGCGCCCTGGCGCTAGGCATACTGGCGCCGAATAAATGAACGAGGGAATCGCCCCATGCGCCGTTCGACCCTGCTGCTTGCTCGCTGCGCTGCAACCACGCTCGCACTGCTGCTTGCCGCCTCGGCCGCACACGCCGGCTCGGCCTGGGACGAGATCCGCGCTGCTGTCTTCGCCGGGCGCACCGTCAACCCTGCCGGCGACGCCGTCGTCCTCACCGCCCCCAACCGCCCGCTCGACCAGCGCGCCGTTCCTATCGACGTCGAAACGAGGTTCGCGGACGGGCGCACCGTGCGCTCCGTCACCCTCATCGTCGACCAGAACCCGACCCCCGTCGCCGCCCGTTTCGACGTCGGCGGCAAGCGCGAGCACCTCAAGGTGTCGACGCTGCTGCGCCTCAACGCGGCGACCGACGTGCGCGCCATCGTCGAGGCGAGCGACGGTCAGCTCTACATGGCGGACCGTTTCGTGAAGTTCGCCGGCGGCCAGGCCGCCTGCTCGGCGCCGCCGTCGGGCAGTCCGGAGCAGATCGCCGCCACCATGGGCAAGATGACGTTCGAGCCCATCGGCAAGCAAGCCGCGGCGACGCAGATCGAGCCGCGCGGCCGCCTCAAGGTCATGCACCCCAACCACACCGGCATGGTGCTCGACCAGCTGACGCTGCTCTATGTGCCGCTGCGCATCATCACCGACATGCAGGTGCGCCAGGGTGATGAGCCTGTGTTCGCCATGCAGGGGTCGATCGCGCTGTCGCAGAACCCGGTGGTGGAGTTCGACTACCGCACCAACGGCGCCGAGACGCTGCACGTAGAGGCGCACGACAGCGCCGGCGCCAGCTGGGCGCACGACTTCCCCATCGGCCAGGGCAGCTAGTCCATTCGATCGCGATGATCTCAGCCTCGCTGCCGGCGATGCGGATAGTGTCGCCGACGGACTTGCCGACGAGCAGGGCGGCGAGCGGCGACACGAACGAGATCGAGCCCTTGCGCCGGATCGGCCTCGTCCTCGCCGACGATGCGGAAGGTTTGCCGCCGCCCGTCCTCGCGCTCGATGGTCACCGTGGAGCCGAACTGCACGTGGTCGGCGTCGGCCGGCGGCGGTACCAGCTCGGCGCTGGCGAGCCGCGCGCTCCAGTAGCGCAGATCGCGCGCGGTCGCTGCGATGAGCGAACGGTCGTCGCCCATCTGCGCCGCAGCGTGCGCGGCATTGAAGCGCCGCACCTCGGACTCGATGTGCGCCAAGCCTTGCGGCGTGACAAGATTCGCATGCTCGGAGATGAGCCGATCGGGCAGCTCCTCGACGCTCTCCTGCTCCTTGACGAAGGCGCGGCTCATTGCATGTTCCTTGCGCGGCGATCGGCGCAGGCCATAAGCCGGCGCACACAGCCGAATATAGTGGCTCCGGCGCGAATATCGGCATAACACGCCCGTGGTGCCACGGCACCGTGTTGTAGCGCGCATTGTTGGCCGCGGCGCCCGTGCCTACATTCCATCCGCCACGGAGGATGCCGCCATCGACGTCAACCTGACCGGTTTCGAGAAGCGCCAGCATAAGGTGGCCCCGCGCGTCATCTTCGCGCGAGCGCATGGCGCGGGCCATCGGCCTGTGGCTGGCGATCACGGCCGTCGGACTCGCCATAGGCATTGGCGGCTACCGCTATTTCGAAGGCATGTCGCTGACCGACGCCTTCATGAACGCGGCGATGATCCTTTCCGGCATGGGACCGGCGACGGAACTGAAGACCGAGGCGGGCAAGGTGTTCGCCGGCTTCTACGCCATTTTCTCCGGGCTCATCATCGTCATCGCCACGGGCTTCGTGCTGGCGCCAATCTTCCATCGCGTGCTGCACAAGTTCCACGTCGAAGCGCGCGGCGATAGCTAGTGTGATGATCGAGAAATTCGCTATCATCAGCGGCGAGGTGTCGGGCGAATTTCTCAGAGTCTATGATTTTAGTGTCCCTTCAGGATTCCGAAGTTCGCTCCCGGCACCAGCAGCGAGCTCTGGCGAACTTCAGGATCGGGACACTAGTGCCCATCACGCCCGACATCGCCGCCGCGGAAGCCGCCATCGTCGAGATGACGAACGCGTTCCGCGCCGAGCAGAAGCTGCAGCCGGTGCGCCAGAACCCCAAGCTCGCGGCGGCGGCGCGTGCCTATGCGAGGAAGCTCGCGGCCTACGAGCATCTCTCGCACACCGCCGACGGCACGACGCCGTCGGAGCGCATCGCCGCGGCAGGCTACCGCTATTGCCAGGTGGGCGAGAACCTCGCCTCGATCTTCGACACGCAAGGGTTCGATGCGCAGGACTATGCGGAGCGCGCGATCAAGGGCTGGGAGGAATCCCCCGGGCATCGCAAGAACATGATGCTGCCGTACGTCAGCGAGATCGGCGTCGCCGTGGCCCGCGCCTCGGCAACGGAGCCGAAGTACATCGCCGTGCAGCTGTTCGGGCGCCCAGAGACAACGAAGTACACCTTCAAGATCACCAACCTCTCCGGGCGCGAGGTCGCCTACGCCTTCGAGGAGCAGGCAAATACCGTCTCCCCGCGCGAGATCATCACGCATTCGGCGTGCCTGCCCGGCACCATCGAGTTCGACACCGGGGAGAAGGCGGGCGCCGTGTCGCGCTATGAGACGCGCGCGGGTCAGGTGTTCACGGTGAAGCCGGGAGTTGGCGGCGCCGTTACGGTCGAGTTGAAAGAGGCGGCTGTGCCGGGGACGCCAGCCCTACCCGTGCGCAAGTGAGCCTGTGAGCGTCGGGGCGCCGGCTTCGGGTGCGGATTTCTTTACCGCCTCGAGAGCTAATTGGCAGCCGGCCGCACCGGAGAGCAGTATCCTGTTCCCAAGGAAACCGCGCACTGCCGCGCGCTTGTGCTGCTCATGTCGCACACATGCCGATCACGCCCGACATCCCCGCCGCAGAGATCGCCATCCTCGAGATGACGAACGCCTTCCGCAAGCAGCACAACCTTGCGGCCGTGCGGCCCAATCCGCAGCTCGAGGCTGCGGCGCGCGCCTACGCGCGCGTCCTCGCGGGAGGCCGCGACCTGTCGCACACGCTGCAGGGAACGACGCCGGCGACGCGCGCGCAGAAGGCCGGCTACACCTATTGCCAAATCGCCGAGAACCTGGCCATGGCCTCCGACAGCCGCGGTTTCACGGCGCGCGATTATGCAAATCGCGCCGTGCGCGGCTGGGAAGACTCGCCCAGCCACCGACGCAACCTGCTGCTGCCATATCTCACCGACATCGGCGTCGCCGTCCTGCGTGCCGCCCCCGACGATCCGCGCTACATCGCCGTACAGTTGTTCGGGCGCCCGCGAACAACGCGCTACGAATTCAAGGTACGCAACACGGGGACGAAGACGGTCGCCTATGAGTTCGCCGGCAAGCGCTACGACCTCGAGCGCGAGCAATACATGACGCACAAGTCGTGCATGCCGCGTGACATCAACGTGTTTACGAACCCCAAGAGCAAGGCATCGGCGCGCTATGAGACGCGCGACGGGCAGGTGTACTCGGTCGAGGCCGGCCCCGACGGCGTGAAGGTTACGGTCGGCCCCGACCCGCGGGCCGACTAGGCAGCCGCCGCACGCCGCTCGATCAGCTCTTTGAAGCGGAGCACGCGCCGCCGGCATCGCCTCCTCACGCGGCATCAGCACGCGCGTTTCCAGGAAGTGGCCGGTCAGGGCAAGGCCGGCGACGACGTCGTCGATGGTCGCCGCACCCTGCCGCCCCTTGGCGAGGAAGCCCGGCAACCGCAACAGCCGGTCCTTGTAGTCGGCGCCCGCCGAGGCCGAAACGGCGCGCCCCGACTTGGGTGAAACGTAAATAAGGTGGTCGTTGCTGCCCGTCGCCGCACACGCGGCGAGGTCGAGCCCGAAACCCAGCTCATCGAGCAGAGCCAGCTCCCAGCGCACCATCAAGGCGGGCCACACTTCCGGCTCGTCGAGGTAGCCGAGCACGAACAGCGCCACCTCGAACAGCGCGGGATGGGGATCGCGCTCGGGCAGCAGGCGCGCCAGCCCGCACATCGACGACAGGCCGGCGAGCGCCAATGGATCGTCCATGGCCTGTGCGGCGTAACCCTTGCGCAGTTCGACGTTGACGTGGCCGAGGTGCTCGGCAAGGCGCGCCTTCCACGTCGCGTCGATGTGGTTGCCGGTCTGCAGCACCGGGCGCAGCTTGCGCGAGCGCCCGCCATGCACGAGGCCGAGGTGGCGGCCATGCGCGCGCGTAAAGATCTCCGCCACGGCAGCCGTCTCGCCGTGCGGCTTCACCGACAGGATGATGCCCTCATCGGACCACTGCATCGCGTCTCACTTTATCGGTTGTCCCAGCGCCAGCGGCCGTAGCGCCAGGGCGCGAACGTGTGCCGCTCAGTGGAGAGGTCAGGCACCGGGTCGTGCCCTCGCGTACCGTAAGGATGGCAGCGCGACAAGCGCGACACCGTCAGCCAGAAGCCGCGCCACGCGCCGTTCTTGTCGATGGCCTCGAGGGCATAGTCCGAGCAGGTCGGCAGATGCCGGCAGTTCCAGCCAACATAGGGCTTCAGCGTCCAGCGGTAGAGGTGGATCGGCGCCTTGAGGAGCGTGGTCGCAAAACTCATTCGTACGGCTCGCCGGATCGACGCACGCAAGCGCGCCCGTCGCCACGCTTCGCGGACCGCATGTCAACCTCGGGACGCGTGATGGCATCGTCGCGGGCGCGCGCGCCGATCTCGGGGCAGGCCGCTGACGCGCCCCGATCACCGCGTTGCTGCCGGCGGCGACCGTCGAGCTGTCGATGATCGCGCGTGCCACGCATGGCCTTTCCGTGCCTCTAGGCGTTAGCGGCGTCGGCGGGCACGCCGCTCCGTTTGCCTTCGATCTCGTCGATCGCACGCTCGACGGCGTCGAAGACCAGCATCACCGAGCCGTGCCGCGCCTTGTAGTGACGCACCGGCTCGAGAATAGCGAGGTCGGCGAAGCGACCTGTCGGCGGCGGGCCGTTCTCCTTCAGCATGTGGCGCATGACGGCCGCGGTTTCGCGCAGCTCGCCGGCATTCGCCCCGATGATGTGCGCACCCATGATGGCGGAGGCCGCCTGGCCGAGCAGGCATGCCTTCACGGTCTGGCCGTAGCCGGTGACCCTGTCGCCCTGCAGCTTAAGGTCGATCGACACGGTCGAGCCGCACAGCTTGGAATGCGCCGTGACGGTCGCATCCGGGCTGGCAAGCCGCTGCGAATGCGGGATGTGCGCTGCCAGCTCCAGGAGCTTTGAGTTGTAGATCTCGTTCAGATCGGCCATGTGTCGCCCAAGCTGGTGGAAGCCGCCGGGCTTCCCTTTGGACCCGCCGGTACCGATAATATAGGGAAGCCGGGCGCCGCGCACATCCCGCACGACAACCCGAAGCCGCTAACCCCTAAGCCCGTCACCCGGAGGATCGCCCCGTGAAGGATATTCCGGGCGTCAAGCTGAAGACCCCGCCGACGCGCCTGCCCTCCCGCGAGGAGGCTGAGGAGGCGGTACGCACGCTGCTCGCCTGGGCGGGTGACGACCCGGCGCGCTCCGGGCTGGCCAATACCCCCAAGCGCGTGGTCGAGGCCTTCGAGGAGCGCTTCAGCGGCTATCGCGAGGATGCGGCCGCCGAGCTCGCCCGCACCTTCGAGGATGTCTCCGGCTATCACGACATGATCCTGCTGCGCGACGTGCGCCTCGAAAGCCATTGCGAGCACCATATCGCGCCGTTCACCGGCATCGCGCACGTCGCCTATCTGCCGGACCAGCGGGTCGTCGGTCTGTCGAAACTCGCGCGCGTCGTCGACATCTTCGCCCGCCGGCTGCAGGTGCAGGAGTCGCTGACGGCGCAGATCGGCGAGACCATCCAGCAGAGTCTCGCCCCGCTGGGCGTCGCCGTGATGATCCGCGCCGCCCACCAGTGCATGACGCTGCGCGCCGTCAACCAGCCCGAGGCGATCATGGAGACGACGCACTTCACCGGCGTCTTCGACAAGGACGAGAGCTGGCGCCAGCGCTTCCTCGATGCCGTGCGCCTGCGCGCCGGCGCTTAACAAATTCTCACCAGCAGGTCCTCCATGGCTTCGACCAAGACACCGTGTTCGCCGCCCGCGGCACCAAGGCCGACATCGAAGCGGGGCTCGACTTCCAGCCGAAGTTCGACGCCGACGGTCTCATTCCGGCGATCGTCACCGATGCCGGCACGGGCGAAGTGCTGATGTTCGCCTTCATGAATGCCGAGGCGCTCGCGCTCACCATCGAGACGGGCATCGTCCACTTCTGGAGTCGCTCCCGCGCCGCACTGTGGAAGAAGGGCGCCGAAAGCGGCAACATGTTTAATGTTGTCGAAATGCGCACCGACTGCGATCAGGACGTCCTCTGGTTGCGCGTCACAGTCGAAGGCGACGGACATGCCTGTCACACCGGTCGGCGCAGCTGCTTTTACCGGCTCGTCCCAGTGAAAAGCGCAGCGGGTGCCGCGACGCATCTGCAGCTCGCGCCAGACGCCGGCGACGTTCTGAGGCGCTGCTACGTTTCCGATTTCGCATACTTGTTGCGCTGCATTGGCTTGCGCCGCAGTGCGAGACTACCTGCGTCATAGTGCAAGGTTAATCTTGGACGCTTATATCTGAAGCGTATGCTCATATATCCGGCCAACTTGAGTCGGCGTTGTCAGGGCACAAAATGCGCAGTTGGACGTTAATAAGCGCACACACTGGGGTCGGACAGACAGCATCTCATAGCAGGTGAAGGACATGGCCAAGGCAAAGATTGGTCTTGCGTTGGGGGGCGGCGCGGCGCGCGGCTGGGCCCACATCGGCGTCCTCAAGGCACTCGCCGAGGCCGGCATCAAGCCCGACATCATCGTCGGAACGTCTATCGGCGCCGTCGTCGGCGCCTGTCACGCGGCCGGCCATCTCGACGAGTTGGAGGAATTCGCTCGCGAGCTGACCCGCCGCCGCATCTTCGGCTACCTCGATTTCAACTTTGCCGGCACCGCCCTCATCAACGGACAAAAGCCTGTGCGACCGCCTCGAGCACCAGCTCGGCGATCAGCACATCGAGGAACTCGATCCGCACTTCACCGCCGTCGCAACCGAGCTTGGCACCGGTCACGAGATCTGGCTGTCGCGCGGCCGTCTCGCCGATGCCGTACGCGCCTCGTACGCGCTTCCCGGCATTTTCCGCCCGGTGAAGATCAACGGCCGCTGGCTGTTCGACGGCGCGCTCGTCAATCCGATTCCCGTATCGGTGTGCCGCGCGCACGGCGCGCGCTACGTGATCGCCGTCAATCTCAACTTCGACATCTGCGGCCGCGGCACGATCGTTCCGCACCTCGAGCCCGACATCGCCGACGAGCGAGCTCCCGAGGCGAAGCCGGTCACCGGCAAGAACGGCAGCGGTGTGCGCCGCCTGCTGAAGCGGCAGGTGCTCGGCAAGAGCGAAGCGACGCCCGGCATCTCGACCGTGATGGTCGAAGCTTTCAACATCGTGCAGGACCGCATCGCGCGCTCGCGCCTTGCCGGCGATCCGCCGGACGCCATGATCAACCTGCGTCTTTCCGATATCGGTCTGTTCGACTTCCACCGCGCCGACGAGCTGATCCGCCGCGGCGAGGAAGCCACCAAGCGGCACCTCGCGGAAATGCATCGCGAGATCGACGCGCGCCGGCACGCGCCAGGCGCGCACACGGGCATCACGCAGCTCGCCTAGAGGCGGTCGCTATCCAGAGGTTACGTGTGCCGGTCTCAGCCGGTGACGAAGTAGCCGCGCATGGCGGTCACTTCCATCTCCACCTCGGCGATGTGGTTCTTCACGACGTCGCCGATGGAGACGATGCCGACCAGCGCGCCGTCTTCGATGACGGGGCAGTGACGGAAGCGGCCCTGCGTCATCACTTCCATGAGCTCATCGATCGTGCTCGTCTCCTGGCAGGAGATGACGTTGGTGGTCATGCTCTGCGACACCGGCTCGTTCAGCACTTCCGATCCGCGCTCGCCGAGCTTACGGATGACGTCGCGCTCCGAGATGATGCCGACGACGCCGCCGTTGTCGCCGACAATGACGATGGCGCCGATCTTCTTCTGCGAAAGCTTGCTGACGATCTCCAGAAGCGTCGCATCGGGGCGCGCCGTCGCCACCGCTCGTCCCTTCGCCTTCAGGATCTGTCCGATATTCATTGCATCTTCCTCCCACTGCGCTTCGACAGTCGAAGTCCGGAACGAAGCCGCCGGAGAATGAGTTCCGCCGCGCCACCTCCGGCAGTCGACGCAAAGTCATCTGCCTTTTGGCCGGCACGCCTTGCGGCGGGCGCGGCAATTCATGGTGCTGCAATCGCGCCTATGACGCAATAGTCTCAATGCATAGTCGTGCGGGATGAAGTGTCCGTTTGCGCTGCATCAAAGAAGCCGAATGATAAAAGGCCGGCGAAATAACCGCCGATATGCGCTTCCCAGGCGATGCCGCTTTCGCCGACGCTGCCGAGGCCGAGTACCGCGAGAATGTTCGCAATCAAGAACACCACGGTGACGAGCACGACGCGCTTGTCGGTAAGCGCTTGCGCGAGCGGCATCAGCGGCGCCGAACGCGGATCCTCCCGCAGCGCAGCAAGACCGCGACCATCAACCGCGGTGAACAGAAACCGCATCGTCCCGCCCATCAGCCCGGAGATGGCGCCGGACGCGCCGACCATCGGCACCATCAGGCCGGGGTTGAAGGCGAGGAAGGTTGCAGCTCCCGCGATCGCGCAGAAGGCAAAGAAGAGCAGGAAGCGCACCGAGCCGACGCGATTGGCGACCGCGCCGCCGAAGGCGACAAGCCAGGCGGCGTTGAGCCCGAGATGCAGGAAGTCGCCGTGCACGCAGCGTGTGGGTGAGGAACGACGTCACCGACGCGACTCTGGCCGCCCGGAAGCAGTTCGGCGAAACCGGAATAGCGCGCCGGAATGAACGCGAGCGCCAGCGTCAGCCAGGTGTCCCAGTCCTCCGACAGGCCCACGCGGACAAGATGAACGGCGACCATCAGCGCCAGCACGGCAAGCACGCTGGCCTGCACGTTGAACATCGGCTCGTGTCGGCTCACCGGCATCTCCCTCTGTGCGGCGTAGCGGCGTGCGTGAGCAACCGGCAGAGTTAACGTCACCACTCCCCGCCAGCAACCATGATCTCCCTTCGCCGGCCCGCACGACGCCGCTGGCACGGTTGCTGCTCCTATTGCCGCATCACAGGGATCGGCGGACGCAGGTTGTCCCGATCCGGGACGAGCATTAACGGGCCTGATGGCCATGGCGCTCACCGGTTCGATCATGAATTTGAAGCACAAGACCAGCCAGGCCCTATTCTCCTATTGGGACAAGGTGCGCGGCGAGTCGCACTACCCCACGGCGATTCGAGATCGAGCCCGGCAAGATCGCGGCGATCCTGCCGTCAACCTTCATCCTCGAGCGCGTCGACGCGGAGATCTATCGCTTCCGGCTCGCCGGCACGCAGGTGTGCGACATGTTCGGCGTGGAGCTGCGCGGCACCAACTTCCTCGATGGCTGGTCGGCGATCGGACCGGCTCTCGCTCATTCGCCACTTCGCCGCGCTGACGAAGCAGGGGGCCGTCGAAACCATCCATATGGAAGCGGCGCCCGTGGCGCGGGCCTCGACGCCGTTCGAGGTGTTGCTGCTACCGCTACGGCATACCGATCGAGATCATCGACCGCGTGCTTGGCGCCTTCTCGCCACTCGACCCGCCGCATTGGCTCGGCGAGTTGCCGCTCACCGCCAAGCGCATCATCGCCCACGAACTCGTTTGGCCGGCAGGCGCCCCCAAATTCGAGAGCGATCGCGTGCGCGGCGACGTGCCCGTGATGCTGCCCGCCGCGCCACGCGCGCATCGTGCGCTCCGAGCGCCGCCAGTTCCGCGTCTTCGAAGGGGGCCTCGGCGGCCGTGACGACACCGACAAGGCCTGACGCCCAGCATCCGCGCGATTCGTCCGGCGCGCCCAGCTTCTGCGGGCGCCTCACCTGCGATGCATACAGAAATGACGCGGCAATTAGCCGTTCGTTAAGCCCCATCCCTGCATAGTCGACCTCGGAACAGAGCCTCTAGCGTACGCGTTTTGGCCTGGCTCGCGGACAGCGGACCGCCCATCGGCGGCCCAATCGCAGGAACGGCTATGTCGACGGGTGCGGATGCATATCGGCCGATTGAGCCGGCCGGACGCGAGCTTCGAGGGTCGCCAACAACGCCGATATCCGCGTTACGCACTGAGCCTGCCCGGGCGCTTCATGCGCGCCGACAAGCTCGATCATCCCTGCCGCCTCATCGACATCTCGGTCGAAAGCGCCGCCATGACGACGCCGGTTCCGCTCGCACGTCGGCGAGAAGCTCATCGTCTATCTCATGCATCTCGGCGGCCTCGAAGGCACCGTCGTGCGCCTGTTTCCGAGACGGCTTCGCCATGATGATCAGCGGCACGCAGCGCAAGCGCGACAAGCTCGCGGCGCAGATCCCGCGGCTCGCCGCGCAATCGGAAATCCCCGAAGGCGAGGAGCGCGCATTCCCGCGCGTGACCGGCGAGCAGGCGGCACTGCTGCGTGCTTCCCGACGGCAGCACCATGGTCTGCCCGCTACATGATCTGTCGATGTCGGGCGCCTCGATCGTCGACGCCGGCGCGCGCCGCCGCTCGGCGCCGAGGTGATGCTCGACAAACGTCGCGCACGCGTCGTGCGCCACCACGAACGCGGCATCGGCGTCGAGTTTGTTAACGATGCAGTTTACACGGCGTAGCACCTTCGGCCTCGGCCTTAAGACGTGAGCCACACAAGGTGAACGAACGACGAGCTTTTCGCTTCAAATCCGGGGACGTCGCTTCAGCGTAATTCGAGTTCTGTCGGGTAGCTTGAGAGGAAGAGTAACGGGGTCTGGTCATGCAGCGGGTCCACTTCAGCGCCATCGTTCTTATCGGCGGCATGCTCGCTTCAACGGCGGTCTGGCGCCCAGGGCGTCTCGAACATTCAGAAGCCCGACAAGGCGGACGCGTCCGCTACCGCGCGCGCCTCCTCCTTCATGCGCATCTTCGGACCGGCGCAGCCTCCCCACGGTTTCGTGCGCTTCTGCGAGGCGACGCCCGCCGAGTGCACCTCCGATCACGGCCAGGAAAGCCGCTTCGACGCTTCCGCCGAGCGCCTCAAGGAGCTCGACGAGGTCAACCGCGCGGTCAACAAGGCAATCGCGCCGGCGACCGACCTCGAGGTCTACGGCGTCAACGAGTACTGGACGCTGCCGCGCACGCGCGGCGACTGCGAGGACTACGCGCTGCTGAAGCGCCACGACCTCGTCGCCAAGGGCTGGCCGGTCAGCTCGCTGCTGATGACCGTCGTGCGCGACGAGAAGGGCGAAGGCCACGCGGTGCTGACGGCGCGCACCGTGCAGGGCGACTTCATCCTCGACAACAAGATCGAGGACGTGCGCTTGTGGAACAAGACGCCCTACCAGTTCGTGATGCGCCAGTCGTACCTGAACCCGAAGGTCTGGGTTGCGCTCGACACCCGCCAGAGCCCGCTGGCGACCGCGCTATCCGGGTCTCGAGAACCAGAGCGCCGAATAACAGCTCGAGCCGCAGGCGGATCACGCCTGCGGCTTCATCCCGGCGGCAAACCGCTTCCAGTTCTTCACGTAGCGCCCGGCCGCGCCGCCGAAGCGCGCCACGTCCTCGTCCGACAGCTGGCGGACGATCTTGCCCGGCGAGCCGAGCACCATCGAGCGCGGCGGGATCTCCTTGCCCTCGGCGATCAGCGTGTTGGCGCCGATCAGGCACTCCTCGCCGATCTTCGCGCCGTTGAGGATGATCGAGCCGATGCCGATGAGGCTGCCGCGGCCGATGCGTGCAGCCGTGCAGCATGACCATGTGGCCGATGGTGCAGTCGGCACCGACGGTCAGCGGAAAGCCGGGGTCGGTGTGCAGCACGCAGCCTTCCTGCACGTTGGAGCGCGCACCGATGCGGATCGGCTCGTTGTCGCCGCGCAGCACGCTGCCGAACCAGACGCTGGCGTCCTCCTCGAGGATCACCTTGCCGATGAGGACGGCGGTGGGCGCCACCCAATAGCGGCCCTCGCCCGGAGTTTCGACGCGCGACCCCGTCGAGCTCATAGAGCGACATTGCTGCGATCAGGCCTGCTCGAGATCGAGGTCGAGGATCGCCATCTGGAACTGGTAGGAGACCTCGCCCTCCTCCTCCTCGCGGAACAGCACGGCGATGAACTCGCCGTTGATGAACACCTCGGCCGAGTCCTTCTTCTTCGGCCGCAGGCGCACCTCCAGCGACGCGCGTGCCGAACGTCTTGCGCAGATAGGCCTGCAGGCGGGCCACTTCTTCCTGGTTCACGTGCGTGATCTCCCTAGAGCGGCGGCTTCGATGCGCGCCGCCGTATGCAATTTGAGGCTAAACTCACAGACCGCCGAAATCGTCGACCCAGGTCTGCTCCATTTCGAGGGCCGGCTCGGCGCAGCCGGCCGACCCGACGATCTTGGCCGGAACGCCCGCCACCGTCACGTGAGCGGGCACGGCCGTCAGCACGACGCTGCCCGCGGCGATGCGCGAGCCGTCGCCGACGGTGATGTTGCCGAGCACCTTGGCGCCGGCACCGATCAGCACGCTCTCGCCGATCTTCGGGTGCCGGTCGCCGGTCTCCTTGCCGCTACCGCCGAGCGTGACGCCGTGCAGGAACGAGCAGTTGTTGCCGACCACCGCCGTCTCGCCGATGACGATGCCGGTCGCGTGGTCGATCATGATGCCCTGGCCGAAGCGGCGCGGCGGGATGGATGTCGACGCCGAAGGTGCGCGAGGATTGGCTCTGCAGGAACAGCGCGAAGTCGCGCCGCCCCTCGTGCCACAGCGCGTGCGCGAAGCGGTGCGTCGCCAGCGCGTGGAAGCCTTTGAAGTAGAGCAGCGGATCGATGTAGCGGTTGCAGGCCGGATCGCGATCGAACACGGCGGCGAGATCGGCGCGGAAGATGCCGCCCAGCTCGGGGCGCTTCTCGAGCACCGTTTGGAACGTCTGATTGATGAGGACGGCGTCGACCTCGGAATGATCGAGGCGCTGCGCCAGCCGGTGGCAGATCGCATCCTCGAGCCGGTCGTGGCTGAGCAGCGTCGCATAGATGAAGCTGCCGAGCGCCGGCTCGGACGCCATGGCGCTCGTCGCCTCGCGGCGGATCTCCGACCAGATCGGATCGTAGGCCTGCACCTTGCCGTCGGCCGCCGAAAGCGTCTTGGCTGCCATGTCGCACTCCTCGCGCGCATGCTGCGCGTGCCGCTAAATGCCGGGCCGCATCCCCCGGCTCCGACCGGCGTACAAATATGCCGTGGCGGCGTCAACGCCTTCCGGCGGCATATGCTTTTTGTTCCTGCCCCTCGGCGCTTTGGAGTGCCCCATTGAGACGACCTGCCCGATTGCGGCTGAGTAGCCGTTCGCTGCTCTATAAGGCGCGAGCGCCAGAGAAGGAATTCCCATGCAGAACCCGTCGTCCGAAGACTCCGCAATTGCGGCTTGCAGCGCGATGGCGACATCGGCTTCATCATCGCCAGCAACCCGGCCCGCATGAACGCCTTCACGGCCGGCATGTGGAAGGCGCTGCCGGAGGTGTTGGCGGCGGCCGAAGCCGATCCGGCGATCCGCGTCATCGTGCTGCGCGGCGCGGGAACGCGCGCCTTCTCGGCCGGCGCCGACATTTCCGAGTTCGACAGCGCGCGCGCCGGCGATGCCACGGCGGCCTATGACGCGCTCAACGACGCGGCGTTCCGCGCGCTCAGCCAGCTGCACCAAGCCGACCATCGCCATGATCCATGGGTTCTGCCTCGGCGGCGGCCTTGGCCATCGCGCTGTGCACCGACATCCGCCTCGCCGACGACAACGCCGAGTTCGCCATCCCGGCCGCCAAGCTGGGGCTCGGCTATAACGCGCGCTGGGTGCGTCCCCTGCTCGCCGCCGTGCCGCCGGCACGCGCCAAGGAGATGCTGTTCACCGGGCGGCGCTTCAAGGTTGCCGAGGCGCAGGCGATGGGACTTGTCAATACCGTCGTGCCCGCCGCCGAGCTAGAAGTAACGACACGAGCGCTTGCCGGAGAGATCGCCGCCAACGCACCGCTCACCGTGCGCGCCGCCAAGCGCACGATCGACGAGCTGGTGCGCAACCCGCAGACGCCCGACCTTGCAGCGCTCGATGCGGCGGTGGCCGCGTGCTTTGCCAGCGAGGACTACGCCGAGGGCCGGCGCGCCTTCAAGGAGAAGCGCAAGCCGCGTTTCCAGGGGCGCTGAGGGAGAAGAGTGTAATGCGTCACTCCGTTCAGCATCTGGCCATCGCCGCGGCGGTCGTTTGCTTCGCTTGCCGGCGCCACGGTGCCCGCAGCCGCCGGTGACAAGTCTCTGCTCGACGCGTGCTGGGCACCGGCGGAGCTTGCCGCCAAGCCGAACGAGAAGCTGCCGCGCAAGGGCGACCGCAGCTTCGATGCCGCGCCGTCCGATGGCTGGCTCGTCGCTCCTCCAGTTACCGGGCCGACGAACGCGTTGGGCGCCATCCGACGCGTCAAGCTCCCGCCGGGAAAGAAGCTGGTCGCACTCACCTTCGACCTGTGCGAGCAGCCGGGCGAGATCGCCGGCTATGACGGCGCCATCATCGACTACCTGCGTCGCGAGAACGTCAGAGCGACCTTCTTTGCCGGCGGCAAGTGGATGCGCTCGCACGAAGTGCGCGCCCAACAGCTGATGGCCGACCCGCTGTTCGAGATCGGCAATCATTCGGAGGCGCATCGCAATCTGCGCCTGCTCGAAGGCGCGCAAGCCTGCACAACGAGGTGATCGGGCCGCAGCGCGCCTACGAGGCGATCCGCGCGCGGCTCGCCCAATCGCAGTGCGTGGCGGCGCAGCCCCCGGCCATGCAGAACGTCGCGCAGCGACTGACGCTGTTCCGCTTTCCTTACGGCGCCTGCAACGATCGCGCTCTGCACGAGGTGCACGATCAGGGCCTGCGCGCCATTCAATGGGACATCTCGACGGGGGATCCGGCGCCACAGCAATCGGCCGCGGCCATCGTGCGCGCCATGAGCTCACGCGCGGCCCGGATCGATCATCGTCAACCACGCCAACGGGCGCGGCTGGCACACCGCGGAGGCGCTGCCGTTCGCCATTACCAAGCTGCGCAATTTGGGATTCGAGTTCGTCACTGTTTCCGAGCTGATCGCCGCGGGCGAGCCGGTGATTGCCCCTGACTGCTATGACAGCCGGCCCGGCGACACTAATCGCTACGACCGCATAGTGAAGCACCCGCGCCCGCTGCTGCAAAAGACCAAGACGCCTTTGCAATGAGTACATCGGCAACGTTTGCTGACGCGCGCTACGAGCTGCCTCTGCGCGACGGCGGCAGGCTCGACCATAGCGCCGCTTTCCGTCGGCGATGGAGACCGGCTCGGCGCGTTGTTCGCCGCCATCGATCCATGGGCGGCGTACGGATATCCGGCAGCGGCGTTGAGCAAATTTCTTTCGGCCGTCGAGCCGGGCGCGCCGCGTTTCGCGTTGCAGGTCGGCGGCGAAGTTGCCGGCGCTGCGGTCATACGCACCGCGTGGCTGCGTGGGCCCTACCTGCAGTTTATCGGCGTCACGCCCGCCCATCAGAACAGTGGCCTCGGCAGTGCCGTACTCGATTGGATGGAACGCGAAGCGCGCGCCGCTCGGGAGCGCAACCTCTGGGTCGCCGTCTCCGAGATCAACACCGATGCGCAGCGGCTCTACGAGCGCCATGGTTTCATCCAGGCGGCGCGGCTTGATGATCTCGCCTGGGATGGGCGCACCGAAATCCTCATGCGCAAGCGCCTATAGCTCAGCCGACTTCCAGCACGACGCGGCCGCGCACCTTGCCGGCGAGAATTTCCGGCGCCAGCGCGACGACATCCGACAATGGACGCACCACCGTCATCTCGGCGAGCTTGGGCCGATCGAGATCGGTGGCGAGACGCTCCCACGCGCGCACGCGCTTCCCGCGCGGTGCCATAACGCTGTCGATGCCGGCGAGCGTGATGCCGCGCAGGATGAACGGCGCCACCGACATCGGGAGGTCGAGGCCTTGCGCGAGGCCGGTGGCGGCAACGCAGCCGCCGTACTGCGTCATCGCCAGGGCGTTGGCCAGCGTGTGGGAGCCGGCGACGTCGATGGCGCCCGCCCAGCGCTCCTTGCCGAGCGGCCGTCCGGGCGCCGACAGCTCCTCGCGCGCGATGATCTCCGAGGCGCCAAGTGCGCGCAGGTAGTCCGCCTCCTGCGCACGACCTGTCGAGGCGATGACGCGATAGCCGAGCTTATGCAGGAGCGCGACGGCGACGCTGCCCACGCCGCCGGCGGCGCCGGTGACGAGCACCGCTCCCTTGTCGGGCGTCACTTCGTGCGCCTCCAGCGCCAGAACCGCCAGCATCGCCGTGTATCCGGCGGTGCCGATGGCCATTGTCTCGGCGCGGGTGAAGGTACCTGGACGCTTCACAAGCCAGTCGCCAGGCACGCGCGCCCGCTCGGCGTAACCTCCGGGTCGACGCTCGCCGCAGCCCCAACCATTGAGGATGACGTCGTCGCCGACGGCGAGCCCAGGGTACGATGACGCGGTGACTGTCCCGGCGAAATCGACGCCGGGAACGAGCGGCAAGCGCATGCCGGGCAAGCGGCCGGTCAGCACCAGCCCGTCCTTGTAGTTGATGGTCGAATGCGTGACGCGCACCGTGACATCGCCGTCGCCGAGATCGGCCTCCGAGCGCTCCTGCCACGCCGCGCTCAATCCGCCCTCTGCGCTAGTCAGAAGCAACGCGTTGTAGCCGCTCATCGACAATCCTCCACAAAAGCCAACAATTCAGTCTCGCAGTGCAGCACGCAAGCGGACCGCTGATGCCGGCACTCGTATGTGATGCATTTCTGCTCATGAAGACCACCCGCCGGTGCGCGCAAATGTCGATGTACTGGCACGCCGGGCACACGTGTGTGTCCCGGGTGCCCGCTATCGCGTACCGACGACATTCGCCTGGAAGGCGATGAGTTCCCCGCGCCGCAAAAAATAATTCCCTTGGCAAGAGCTTCGGCCGCCACATACGTTTTGAACTTCGGCACGGCTCCGGGCGTTTCACCGTGCTGCAATCGAGCCGCCAGCATAAGGCGGCCGCATACTGGAGGCGACGATGGAACTGGTGGTACGACTAAACGTGCTGGCTGCGCTTCTGTCTTTCGGCTTCATTGCTGCGATCGTATTCGGCGTCGTCTAAGAGACGAGCGCAGGCGCAATGGAATGACCGTCCTGGCGCCCCTCCCGGGACAAGATCTGGATAACAACAAGGCGCGGAGAGCCCTCCGCGCCTTTGCTGTTTCCTCGCCCTCGAGACTGTTCAGGCGGCCGCCTCGCGCAGCGCGCGCACGTCGTAGTTGAGCACCGGCGCCAGCCAGCGCTCCGTCTCCTCGATACTCCAGCCCTTGCGCTTGGCGTAATCCTCGACCTGGTCGCGCTCGACCTTGCCGACGCCAAAGTAGTGGCTCTCGGGATGCGCAAGATAGATGCCGGACACCGCCGCGCCCGGCCACATGGCGTAGCTCTCAGTCAGCTCGATGCCGGCCGTCTTGTCGACATCCATCAGCTTCCATAGCGTCGCCTTCTCGGTGTGATCAGGCTGCGCTGGGTAGCCGGGCGCCGGACGGATGCCGCGATACTTCTCCAAGATGAGATCGTCATTCGAAAGCGCTTCGCCCGCGGCGTACCCCCAGAACTCGCGGCGCACGCGCGCGTGCAGACGTTCGGCAAACGCTTCCGCAAGCCGGTCGCAAAGCGCCTTGAGGAGTATGCGGCTGTAATCGTCCGTCACCGCGATACGCGTGCGCAGCGCTTCTTCCTCGCCGATGCCGGACGTGACGGCAAAGCCGCCGACGTAGTCGGCAAGGCCCGTCTCCTTCGGCGCGACGAAATCGGCGAGCGCCGTGTGGGCACGGTCGCGCGAGGGATCGCGCGCGATCTGCTGGCGCAGCGTGAATAGCGTCGCAAGACGTTCGTTGCGTTTGTCGTCGGTGAACAGCTCGATATCGTCACCGACGCTATTCGCCGGCCAGAAGCCGATGACACCCGCTGCCCTCACCCACTTCTCGGCAACCATGCGCTTCAGCATGTCCTGCGCATCGTTGAACAGCTTCTGCGCCTCGGTGCCGACCTTGTTGTCCTTGAGGATCGCCGGATAGCGGCCCGTCAGCTCCCAGGTTTGGAAGAAGGGCGTCCAATCGATGTACGGCACGAGTTCGGCCAGCGGATAATCGGTAAAGGCCTTGGTGCCAAGAAAGCTAGGCTTGGGCGGCGTGTAGCCGGACCAGTCGGGCGAGAACCTATTGGCGCGCGCGGCGGCGAGAGTGATGCGCCGCTTGGAAGCCTCGTTGCGCACGTGCGCCTCGCGCACCTTGACGTACTCGGCGCGGATCTCGCCGACGTAGTTCGGCCGCTCGGTGTCCGACAACAGTTTGGAGACGACGCCGACCGCGCGGCTCGCATCCAAGACATAGATAGCCTGCCCCTTCATGTAGTTGGGGCTGATCTTTACCGCCGTGTGCACGCGGCTGGTGGTGGCGCCGCCGATGAGCAGCGGGCAATCAAAGCCCTCGCGCTCCATTTCCATGGCGACGAAGCACATCTCATCGAGCGACGGCGTGATGAGGCCTGACAAACCGATGATGTCGGCCTTCTCGCGCTTTGCCGTCTCGAGAATCTTTGCCGCCGGCACCATGACGCCGAGGTCGATCACCTCGTAGTTGTTGCACTGGAGAACGACGCCGACGATGTTCTTGCCGATATCGTGCACGTCGCCCTTGACCGTCGCCATGACGACCTTGCCGGCGGCCGGCTTGGACTCCAGCCCCGAGGCCTTCTTCTCTGCCTCGAGAAAGGGTTGCAGGTAGGCGACCGCCTGCTTCATCACGCGCGCTGACTTGACGACCTGCGGCAGGAACATCTTGCCGGCGCCGAACAAGTCGCCGACGACATTCATACCGGCCATCAGCGGGCCCTCGATGACGTGCAGGGGCTTGTCGGCCTGCTGCCGCGCCTCCTCGGTGTCTTCCTCGATGAAGTCGGTGATGCCGTGCACGAGCGAATGCGTCAGCCGTTCTTGGACTGGAGCCTCGCGCCAGGAGAGATCCTTCTCCTTAGCTTTGGCGCCACTGCCGTCACCCTTGAATTTGGCGGCCGCTTCCAGTAGCCGGTCGGTCGCGTCGGGGCGCCGATTGAGGACGACGTCCTCGCACAGTTCGCGCAGCTCTGCGGGGATGTCGTCGTAGAGCGCCAGCTGTCCGGCGTTGACGATGCCCATGTCCATGCCGGCCTGAATGGCGTGGTAGAGGAACACCGAGTGCATGGCCTCGCGCACTGGCTCGTTGCCGCGGAAGGCGAACGACAGGTTCGACACGCCGCCCGAGATATGGACGAGCGGCATCTTCTCCTTGATGCGCCGCGCCGCCTCGATGAAGGCTAACCCGTATCCGTTGTGCTCCTCGATGCCTGTGGCAACCGCGAAGATATTGGGATCGAACACGATGTCTTCCGGCGGGAAGCCGACCGTCTCGGTCAAGAGCTTGTAGGCGCGCTCGCAGATGGCGACCTTGCGGTCGGCGGTGTCGGCCTGCCCCTGCTCGTCGAAGGCCATGACGACGACGGCGGCGCCGTAGCGCAGCACCTTCTTGGCGTGCTCGAGGAACGGGCCCTCGCCTTCCTTGAGCGAGATCGAATTGACGATGGCCTTACCCTGCACGCACTTGAGGCCGGCTTCGATGACGCTCCACTTGGAGCTATCGATCATCAACGGCACGCGCGATATGTCGGGCTCCGAGGCGATGAGGTTGAGGAACGTCTGCATCGCCTTCTCAGAATCGAGCAGTCCCTCGTCCATATTGACGTCGAGGATCTGCGCGCCGTTCTCGACCTGGCTGCGCGCGACGGCGAGCGCGGCCGGATAGTCGTTGGCCTCGATCAGCTTGCGGAATTTGGCCGAGCCGGTGACGTTGGTGCGCTCGCCGACGTTGATGAAGGCTTGCGCCGCGGAGATTGTCATTCAATCGACTTCCGTTTTGAATTGCGAGACTGACGCGCAGCCTCACGCGAATGCGAGCCAACCCTTGATTGCGAGACCGCGAAAAATCGGCACGAGGTCTTTGAAGCCGGCGTCCGTCAGCAGTTCCTCTTCGCGCTCAGCTGACACTACGGCTACCTTGCTGAAGTTCTGCGCATTCTTCTCCGCCTCCTCTGCGGCAACGCCGTTTCGGATGGCGTGACGCGTCCAGATGCGCCGCAAGAGTTCCGTCTGAGCTTCGCCAGCAACCCCGACGCCGTCTACGATGGCGAGCGGCGCGCGGGCTTCAGTCGCGCGCGGATCGCCTCGAAGAATGCGAGTTTGGACCCGTCATCGGGAACGAAGTGTGCTGTAAGGATGCAGGTGGCGGCATCGAACGCCGTTTCGCCAAGTTGCTCGATGGCTATCGCATGGACGTTGCTGCGCGGACCGACTGGGCTTGCCGCAAGGCGGCGCCGCGCCAAATCGACCATGGGCTCATAGGTGTCGACACCCACGAACGACCAGGATGGATTCTCCGAGCCGAGGCGGAGAATTTCCTCGCCCCCGCCGGCGCCGACCACCAGGATCTTGGCGGGGCCGCCGGGAAGGAGCTCGAGAAACGAGGCCTCGACAATCGCGAAGATCGCACGTCGGCCGGGAATGTACCGCTCGGCAAGCACAGCGTATTGGTCGAGGTCGGGGCAAGGTCCTGATCCTCGAACTTCATCGCAGTCATTAGGTCACCCGTGGATGAAGGGTTCGAGGCCGGAGAGACGCATCTTCGGCTCGATGTGCGGAATCTTGCGCGGCGGATGCGCCTCGACGTGCTCGGCGATGTGGCGAATGTGATCGGGCGTCGAGCCACAGCAGCCGCCGACGATATTGACGATGCCGTCCTTGGCCCACGGCTCCATGGCGCAGGACATGTCGTGCGGAGTCTCGTCGTATTCGCCCATGGCGTTCGGCAGGCCGGCGTTGGGATAGGCCGAGATGCGCGCATCCGCGACGGCGGCGAGCTCGGCGAGGTAGGGCCGCATCAATTCGGCGCCGAGCGCACAATTGAGCCCGATGGAGAACGGCTTCAGATGGCGCATCGAGTACCAGAAGGCTTCCGCCGTTTGGCCCGAGAGCGTGCGCCCCGAGCGGTCGGTGATGGTGCCGGAGATCATGATCGGCAGCTCGGTGTCCTTTTCCTCGAACACCTCGAGCGTCGCGACGCCCGCCGCCTTGGCGTTGAGCGTGTCGAAGATCGTCTCGATCAGGATAATGTCGGCGCCGCCGTCCACGAGCCCGCGAACCTGCTCCTTGTAGGCCTCGCGCAGCTCGTCGAAGTCGACGTTGCGAAAGCCGGGATCGCTGACCTTCGGCGAGATCGACGCCGTGCGGTTGGTCGGGCCGACCGCGCCAGCGACGAAGCGCGGTTTGTCCGGCGTCTTCTTGTTCCACTTGTCGGCCGCCGCGCGCGCGATCTTCGCCGCGGCAACGTTCATCTCGTACGCCAGCTCCTCCATGCCGTAGTCGGCGAGCGAGATGCGCTGTGCGTTGAAGGTGTTCGTCTCGAGGATGTCGGCGCCCGCTTCCAGATACTCCTCGTGGATCTTGCCGATGATCTGCGGCTGCGTCAGCACGAGCAGATCGTTGTTGCCCTTGACGTCGCGCTGCCAGTCCTTGAAGCGCACGCCGCGATAGCCGTCTTCGTCCAGCTTGTAGCGCTGGATCATGGTGCCCATGGCGCCGTCGATGATGAGGATGCGCTTGTCGGCGGCGGCCTGCAGCGCGGCGAATGTCGGCTTTCTTTGCATTGCCTACTCCTTACCCTGCCGCGCGAGCTTTGGCCGGCTTGCGCAGCATGCCCGCGTGCGGGCGAAGCCCAAGCAAGTGGCAGATGGCGTACACGAGGTCGGCGCGGTTGAGGGTGTAGAAATGGAACTTCTTCACGCCTTCATCAACGAGGTCCATGGCCTGCTCGGTGGCCACGGCCGCGGCAACGAGATGGCTGGTCGCCGGATCGTCTTCAAGGCCGTCGAAGCGGCGGGCGAGCCAGGAGGGCATGCTGGCGCCGGCACGCTGGGCAAAGGCCGCCACCTGCTTGTAGTTGTGAATGGGGACGATGCCGGGGGTGATCGGTACCCAGATGCCGGCGGCGCGGGCGCGCTCCAAAAAGCGCAGGTAATGGGCGTTGTCGAAGCCGAACTGGGTGATGATGCGGTCGGCGCCGGCATCGACCTTGGCTTTGAGGTTCTCCAAGTCGGCAGTTTCCGTCGGACTTTCGGGATGCCTCTCGGGATAGCCGGCAACCGAGACCTCGAACGGCGCAATCTTCTTTAGTCCGGCGACGAGGTCGGCAGCGTTGATATAGCCGCCGGGATGCGGCTCATAGGTCGCCCCCGGCCCGCTCGAGGGATCGCCGCGCAGCGCCACGATGTGGCGCACGCCCTCCTCCCAATATTCGCGCGCAACCTCGTCGACCTCCTCCTTCGTCGCGGCAACGCAAGTGAGATGCGCCGCGGGCTTCAGTTCTGTCTCGCGGACGATGCGGGTGACGGTGTTGTGCGTGCGCTCGCGCGTCGAGCCGCCCGCACCATAGGTGACGGAGACGAACTCGGGGCGCAGCGGCGCCAGCCGCTCGACCGCGCTCCAGAGCGCCGCCTCCATCTTCTCCGTCTTGGGCGGGAAGAACTCAAAGGAGACGTCGATCTCGCCGGCTCCGAGCAGCCGGCTCTTGCGTTCCGATGCCATCGCCATCACGGAGCCTCCTGCAAGGCGCGGGTCCGCGCCGGTTTTTCCTGTGCCGCCGGCGCGGGCGGCCGCTCGGCGAGCCACAGGGACACGGTGAGCGCCTGCGGCCCTGCGCCCGCTCCCGGCGCAAGATCGCGTTGTAGCCCTGGCTCAAGGCCGGCGTCCTTCATCCAGAGCGCCACCTGCGCGGGCGCGAAACCGAGCCTGTCGTGAGCGTGCTCGTCGCGCAGAAATTCAAGGTCATGCGGTGCGAAGTCGACGATCAGCAGCCGGCCACCGGGCGCCAGCACGCGCGCCGCCTCCCGGATAGCGAGTGCCGGATCGGACAGGAAGTGCAGCACCTGATGCATGACGATAGCGTCGGCGACACCGTCCGGCAGGCTGAGAGCGTAGATATCGCCGTGGCGCACCTGCGCGCGTGCCAGCTTGGCCTTCGACAGGTTGCTGCGGGCATAGGCGAGCATGGCGTTGCTGAGGTCGAAGCCGATACCCCGCTCGTAGCGGTCGGCGAGCAATTCCAGGATGCGCCCGGTGCCGGTGCCGAGATCGATCAGCAGCTTGAACGGGCCCGCGGCCCAGCGCCTCGACGATCGCCTGCTCGACGTCATGCTCGGCGATATGCAGGGCGCGAATGCGATCCCAGTCGGCGGCGTGCGATTGGAAATAGGTCTGCGCCGAGGCTTCGCGCTCGCGCTTCAGGGCGTCGGCGCGCTCGCGGTCGCGGGCGATGACGCGGTCGGCGCCGTCGACCAGGTCCAGTATGTCGAGCGCCAGCCGGCCTCCGGCCGAGCGATCGGACACGTGGAAATAGGCCCAGCTCCCCTCGCGGAAGCGCTCAACGAGCCCGGCCTCGGCTAGCAGCTTCAAATGACGGCTGATGCGCGGTTGGCTCTGCCCTAGGATCAGGGTCAGGTCCTTGACGCTCAGCTCGCCGGCCGCAAGCAGCAGCAGGATGCGCAGGCGCGTCGGCTCGG
This sequence comes from uncultured Alphaproteobacteria bacterium, assembly GCA_963724595.1. Taxonomy (GTDB): domain Bacteria; phylum Pseudomonadota; class Alphaproteobacteria; order Rhizobiales; family Hyphomicrobiaceae; genus Hyphomicrobium_A. Next base: position 62,583 of record CAVRVR010000024.1, read on the forward strand.
CCGCCGCCTTAAGCGCCGTGACGATGTCGTCGCTGGCGAATGATCCTGCCACGCGGGCCCTCCTTTGCGCCGGATCATATAAAGATATGTTTATGTGTCAAGCGACGCAAGCGAGCCACATGCGGGTTCTTTTCGGCACGCCGATTAACCCGAAAGTAAGCACCCGCGTTTACCTTCGGTGGCAACGACCTCTCGAGCCGCGGACACCCCTTAAATGCGCGTTGCCATTTACGACCGGGTCGAGCCCCCGGTCCCTGCCGAGCTTCCCCTGCGCCTCACCCAGACCTGCTCACAGCGCGCTGCGACCGCATTCCTCGTGCTCGTCATCCCGGCCGCTCTCGGCGGCACACTTGCTGCCCTAGCCATCGTCTTCCAGGCGATGCTGGTGCCGGCCGCCCGCGCCGTTATCGAGCAGCACCCGGCACTTGGCCTCGAGATTATCGCCGCCATCGGTTTTCTCATCTACCTCGTCGCGCTGCCGACCAAACGCCTCGTCGATCGCCTCGCCACGACGCGCACCGTGGAGATCGCGCACGGCCTCGTAAGCGTCACGGAAGGCGGACATTTTCGCTCCTGGGCATGGTCGGCGCCGCTCGCCTCGTTCTCAGGCGTCGCGCACCACGTACGCGCCTCGCTGTCGGGTACGCGCCACGAGCTAATTCTCGTCCACCCCGAGCGGGAAAAATCTGTGCTCTTGAGTGTGGCGCTGCGGACATCTCAGGGCGAGGTTGACCGCGTTGCGACACTCCTTGGCCACAAAGAGATCCCGCCCAGCGAACTCTATCGCTTCAAGGCCCTATGGCCGCGAATGACACCAGCGACTTTGCCGGATGCCGCCCATGCCTGACGCCACCGCCGTCCAAAAATTCGACGTTATCTCCCGCCACCCTTTGACGGACAGAGGCCTCGCATGGCTAATAAAGCTGCTGAGGCAAGGGTCGGCCGGCGTCGAAACGGTCGCCGGTGATAGTTCGTACCCCCTCAGGAGGGAGCCCGACCGAATGATGAGCCTCGTGACCTTGTGCGCGCCCCGGCAAAGGCTGCCGGCCGGCTTCGCGCGTGTCGTTGCCCTGTCCGGCCTTGCACTGCTGACGATGTGCCCGGCCGCTTCGGCGCAAGCTCCCGCCGCGGCCGCGCCGGCTCCGGCCGCTCAGGCACCCTCTACAGCCGTTGGGGACGCGGCTCCCGTAGCACGGGCGGAAAGCCCTGCCGGCTACATGAAGCGCGTCGGCAACGAGCTGCTCGCCGCCTCGCGCTCGGGCTCGGCCGCGCAGTTCGCCATGGTGCTGAACTCTAACGCCGACATTCCCTCGATCGGCCTCAGCGCACTGGGCGACTACGCCCGCAGCCTGCCGAAGAACGACCGGCCGGTCTACTTCAACGGCATGATCAACTTCATCGCGCGCTACGCCTCGAAAGAAGCGTCGAAGTATCCGGTCGCGCGTTTCGTCGTTACCGCTCAGTCGAAGAACGACGCACGCGGCACGTACGTCGACAGCCGCGTGACGCTGGCCGATGGCAGCGCGTATGACGTGCGCTGGCTGGTCGTCAAGCGCGGCCAGACCTACAAGGTGCGCGACGCGCAGGTGATCGGCTTCTGGATGACGTCGTTCCTCGACAACCTGTTCCAGAGCTTCATCAGCGACAACGGCGGTAACCCGAAAGCGCTCGTCGTCGCCCTTAACCGCTGATTTCGTTAGATTGCTAACGAGCCCTGCCGTCCGGTTCCGGACGCTTGCGGGTCGCACGCCGTTGTGGCCAACTCGTCGAGCCGGGCAAGCCCCACAACGTCCCACCAGGAGCCCACCAATGGACGCCAAGACCCTGCTCATTGCCGTGCTGGCCGTCGCTGTCATCGTGCTCGGCTATCTCTATTACGAGCACTCCAAGCATGGCCTCGTGATCGACACCCCAGCCGTGAAGATCGAAGCGAAGTAGACCGCCCGCGGTTCTTTGGCGAGCCCCAGCGCTCGCGCGATCGCGCGGGCGTTATGACGTGGAGGCGCCGTGCCGCTCGAGCGCGTGACCGATGCCGACCAGCGTCACCTCGAGCCCGAGGAAGACCAGCACCAATCCGGCGATGTTCGCTAGTGCGCGTGGGTAACCGAGCTCGGCCACATCGACGAACGGATACGGATACCAGCCGGACACGGCGCCATGCGCGAGCGTCCAGACGAGGTAGGCCAGGGGAAAACCCATGGCGCTGACGCCGACGCGCCAATTCAAGTTGTGCTTGGGCACGAACAACAGCCAGTCGAGCACGAACAGCGGCGGCGTCACGTAGTGCAGCATATACTCGTAGAACATCGGCCAGCCCTGCCGCTGGCTGAGGCCGGCCAACAGCAGGTAATAGACCACCCCGACGATGATGATGTAGCCGGTGACCGCCGTGCGGACCGACGGGCGTGCGAGGAACCGGCCTGCCGATGATTGCGGCGCGATAAGCGGCACGAGCAGCGTCGCCGCTGCCAGAATGTTGGTGAGGATCGTAAAGAAGCTGAAGAACTTGAGCGACGATGCAGCCATCTCGGCCGCGGTTTCGTCGCGCACGAGCAGCCAGTACTGCATGCCGACGGCGAAGGTGATGAATGCTCCGGCGGCGGCGCGGTAGGTCGTTTTCAGCATTGAGGCTCCGGCTCGCTAGTCCCTCATTGAGCCGCGAGTATAAAGCACCCGAATGCATTTGCAGGTGACGGCGGAGCCGCATTTGCCCGGGCAGATACCTTCTGGGTTGTGGGCGTCGCGCTTGCGCTCGATCATGTGACTGTCGGCGCGCTCATTGCCACGCTGTGGCTCCGCGAGCTCCTCCGCCATCACCGTTCCCTCATTGCGTTTGCGCTTGGGCGCTCCCTCACCTTGCGTCTCGCGGGCGAGCGGGCTTTTCGGGGGTTTTGGGATCGGCCAAGCGGTCTCCTTGCCTATCTCCTTGGCATCTGAGGTCACAGAACGTATGGAGACGCCCTCCAGTTCATTCCCACTACCTCTCCTCTTTCGCCGAGCGCGCCCGCCTGATGACCCGCCACTTGCCGCATCCTCCCATACTCGCGCACGCCGGCGAGCTGCTGTCCGGCTACGACGTCATGTTCTGCGATGTGTGGGGGGTGCTGCACGATGGCCACCGCGCCTTCGGTCCGGCGTGCGAAACCTTGCTCAAGTTTCGCGCCGGCGGCGGCACGGTGATCCTCGTCTCCAACGCACCCGTGCCGGGAGAGCGCGTCGCCGCCATGCTCGATGCGCGCGCCGTACCGCGCGAGGCCTACGACGGCATCGTCGCCTCGGGCGAGATCGCTCTGCGCCACATCGCCGAGCACGGCTATCGGCGCATCTACTGCATCGGCCCCGGGGAGCGGGATGCCGCCACGTTCTCCCGGCTCACCGCCGAGCGCGTGGCGACCATCGACGAGGCCGACGCCATCCTGTGTACGGGCCTCACCGACGACGTCAACGAGACGGCCGACGACTACCGTCCGCTGCTCGAGAAGGCGCGCACGCGCAATCTGCCGTTCGTCTGCGCCAACCCGGATCTCGTCGTCGACGTGGGCGGCAAGCAGTTCCTCTGTGCCGGAGCCATTGCCGACCTTTACGAGCGGATGGACGGGGCGGTGTTCTGGGCCGGAAAGCCACACATCAACGCCTACGAGGCAGCGCGGGCAGTGGCCGAGCGGGTACGCGGCTCGCCCGTAGCCCGCGCACGCATCATTGCCGTCGGGGATAGCCTGCGCACCGACTTGAAAGGCGCGGAAGCGGCTGGAATTGATGCCGTTTTCGTCGCTTCCGGAATTCACCGCGACGAGACGATGGGCTCCGGCGAGCTGCGCCCGGAGAACCTCGCGCGGCTGTTTGCGCCGCCGGCGCCGACGGCGATTGCCGTGATGCAGCACCTCGCCTGGTAGGAAATGCGCCCGTTGCGGACGGCATGCGCCGAGTCTAGGCTTTCCGCGGTGACGATTGGGGGAGACGATCATGCGCTGCTCTTTTGCTTCGGTAGTTTTTGCCGCCGGCACGCTGGCGGTTTCGACGGGTGCCTTCGCCGGCGACACGGGCTTTGCCTACTCGCATGACCTGCGCAAGGAAGGCGGCCGGCTGTGCATGTCCGACCACTATCACTCGGGCTCCGGCTCCGGCCGGAGCAAGGCGGCAGCGCAAGCGGCCGCGGCGCGCTCGTGGGCCGACTTCACCAACTTCGAGTATGGCAGCGCATGGGCCCGTTGGTCGGCCGCCCACAGCAAGTCGGTGCGCTACACCAAGGACTCCGGTGGTTGGAGCGCCGACGTCGACGCGCGTCCCTGCCGCGGTTAAGCGGCTGCCGGCGCCGACGAAATAGCCGCTCGTTTACGATGCGGTTACCTTAACCGTTCATGCTCTTCGACAGGACGACACCCCGCCTGTCGTCAACAAACCGTCCAAACGTCCTTCCGGCTCGACGCCATGGCGAACCCGTTGCTGCGGGAACAGCGTCGTTGTGCGTGCTCGATAGAATCCGAGCCCAGGACGTTTAGGACCGTCGAACAGGAATGAGTAAGGCAATGACCGCAAGGAACATCGGAACCAAGTCCATCGCGTGCCGCGCTGCGCTCATCGCCGCCGCTGGTCTCGGCGCGGCCGTACTGTGCGCTTCACAGGCCTCCGCCATCAGCCCGCAAGTGCGCTCGGCCTGCGCCGGCGACTACCTCAACAACTGCAGCAGGTTCCAGCCCGAGAGTGCACAGACCCGCAAGTGCATGCGCGCCGTCGGCGCCCGCCTGTCGAAGGGTTGCATCAGCGCGCTCGCGGCCGCCGGTGAACTTTCAAAGTCCGAGATGGCCCGCCGGTCGGCCAGCAACCGCCGCTGATCTTTGCCAATCGATTGGAAGGCCACGGGCCCGTTAGGCGCGCGGCCTTTCTTTTTGGCGGCCGGCCTTCGCGCGGAAATTAACCAGTCGTAAATCAACTCAGCGCTGCCTGAAATGTCGACATGTCGGGGTGCATGCAGGGCTTGTCAGTCCGACATGAGGCCCGGCACGAGGGATGGAGGGTCGTCATGACCAGACTGCTCTACGACATCGAGGATTACCTCGAGGATGCCTCGCAGACCGACCGGGTCCCGCGCTGGATGCGCCGCATCATGCACTCGATCGGGCGCCCCGTAGGTGAGACGGGCGACCTTATCGCCTGGCGCGATAGATTTTAGTCAGGCGGTGGGACCTGCCCCGATAACCAGCACTGTTTGTCGCTGTTCCAGGCGGTAGCAGTGTGCCCCCCGACCTGCTAATGAGCGCTCCAAACCGCTAGCATTTGGAGCCACCATGAGCGACGCCGAAAGCAAAGCGCGGAGCGAAACTGCCGCTCTCATCCGCCGCTACTACGACGCCTTCAACTCGGGCGACAGCGCCGGCATGATCGCCTGCCTGACCGATGACGTCATTCACGACGTCAATCAGGGCGAGCGGCGCACCGGCCTCGACAAGTTCAAGGCCTTCAACGCGCGCATGGACCACCACTACCAAGAGAAGCTCGAGAACATCGCAGTGATGGTGAGCAAGGACGGCACGCGCGCCGCAGCCGAGTTCAACGTCAACGGCGTTTACAAGGCCACCGACAGCGGTCTTCCTGAAGCCAAGGGCCAGACTTATATCTTGCCTGCCGGAACGTTCTTCGCCATCCGCGACGGCAAGATCGCCCGCGTCACCACCTATTACAACCTGACCGACTGGATCGCGCAGGTTTCCGGCTGAGCCGGCTCTCAACAAGGTCAAGCGCAATGCTCGTCACCATGCTGAGGTGCAAATTGCACCGGGCCACCGTTACCGAATGCGACCTGCACTACCAGGGCTCGCTGAAGATCGACGCCGACCTCATCAAGGCCGCCGGCCTCCTGCCGAACGAGCACATCGAGGTCTACAACATCGATAACGGCGAGCGCTTCACCACCTACGTCATCGAGGGCCGCGCCGGCAGCGGCGTCATCGGCCTCAACGGTGCGGCGGCGCGCAAGGCCTGCCTCGGCGACCGGATCATCATCTGTTCTTACGCCGCGGTGGACATGGAAGAAGCCAAGACGCACAAGCCGCGGATCGTCGTGCTGGGTGCTTCCAACAAGATCGACCGCATCACCGACAAGCCGACCGTCGAATAAGCGGCCCCGAGGCTCGCCATGACGCTGGACGTGAAATCGCTGACCGGCGAGGAGATCGGCTCGGTGCTGCCGGCTCTGGCGCGGCTGCGCATGGTCGTTTTCCGCGACTGGCCTTATCTCTACGACGGCACACTCGAGTACGAAGAAACCTACCTCGCCAAGCTTGCCGCCGCACCGGGCGCCGTTTGCATCGTAGCGCGCGACGGCGATGCGATTGTCGGCGCCTCGACCGCGGCGCCGATGATCGAGCACACCGACGAGTTCGCCGAGCCGTTTGAAAAGGCGGGTTTCGATCTGAAGAAGATTTTCTACTGCGGCGAATCCGTGCTGCTGAAGTCGCACCGCGGGCATGGCCTCGGCCACGCTTTCTTCGACGGGCGCGAGGCCCACGCCAGGAAGCTCGGCGGCTTTACGCATTCGACCTTCTGCCGCGTCGTGCGCCCCGACAATCATCCGCTAAAGCCGGCGGACTATGTGCCGCTCGACGGCTTCTGGAAGAAGCGCGGCTACGCGCCCGTCGATGAGCTCGTCGCCAACTATGCCTGGAAGGACATCGACCGGGACATCGAGACTGACCACGCCATGCAGTTCTGGATGAAGCCGCTGTGAGCGGCCCGAAAGCGCCGACATGAGCCATCGTCAGACCCTCAAGGTCGCCTCCGCGCAGTACCCGATCGATCAGCCTGCCACGCTCGACGCCTGGCGGGATAAGATCGCGCGTTGGGTCAGCGACGGCGCCGAGACGGGCGCCGAGGTGCTTGTGTTCCCTGAATATGCAGCCATCGAGCAGGCGGCGGCGCTCGGCGAGAAGGTTTACGGCAATCTCGACGCGACGCTGCAGGCCGTGGCCGAGCTCGAGGGCGAGCGCGTCGCGCTGCATCAAGAGCTGGCGGCCAAGCACCGAGTGCACATCCTTGTCGGCAGCGGGCCGGTGCGCAAAGGCGATGGTCGCTACGTCAATGCCGCCCAACTCGTCACGCCGAAGGGCAGTATCGGCGTGCAGGAAAAACTAATCATGACTCCGTTCGAAACCGACTGGGGCATCTCGGCCGGCACGCAGGCGCGCGTGTTCGACACGGTGCTCGGCCTCATCGGCATCAATATTTGCTACGACAGCGAATTCCCGCTGCTCGCCCGCGCCATGGCGGAAGCCGGCGCCGAGCTGCTGCTCGTTCCCTCGTGCACCGAGCGCGTCTCCGGCTACCACCGCGTGCGTACCGGATCGCGCGCGCGCGCGCTGGAGAACCAGATCGCCGCCGTGGTCAGCCCGACCGTGGGCGACGCGCTGTGGTCGCCGGCGGTCGATCGCAACATCGGCGCCGCCGGCATTTACGTGCCGTCGGAGCAGACGGTGTCGGACACCGGCATTCTGGCGCAGGGCACGCTCGATGCCTCTGAGTGGGTGACGGCCGACGTCGATCTTGCGCGCCTGCGCCACCTGCGCTCATCCGGCGAGATGCGCAACTACATCGACTGGCCGAACCAGCCGGGCGCCGTGAAGCTCGCCGACACGGTCGAGATCGTCACCCTCGAGTAGCCGCTACTTCAGCACCCAGGTGATGGTGACGTTGGCCTCCAGCGTTTCGGTGCCGCGCTCGATGGGCACGGCTTCCGCCTTCATCGCACGCGCCATCACCATCGGCCGCGGTCCCTCGCCGCCGCCTTCCACGATCGTCAGCACCTCGCCGACCTCGGCGCCAGCCGCCGCGGCATAAAGCTTGGCACGACGGAGCGCGTTGGCGACGGCCTGCTTGCGCGCCTCATTGAGCAGCGTCTCAGCCTTGCTGACCTCAAAGTTGAGACCGGCCGTTTGGTTGGCGCCCGCGGTGACGAGCCGGTCGAGGATGTCGCCGAGCTTGTCGAGATCGCGCACCAGCACCTGCACCTCGTTGGTCACGCTGTAGCCGTCGATCTTCGGGGCCTGCCCCTCGATGGGCCGCGTGTAGCGCGGCTCGACGCGGAACGACGCGGTCTGGATATCCTTGAAGTCGATGCCTCCCTCTTTGAGCGCGGCGATCACCTTCTGCATCGCCGCAGTGTTGGCGGTCAGCGCCTCGCGCGCGCTCGCGCCGTCGGCGGTGACGCCGGAGGTGATGCGCGCCTGATCCGGTTCGACGCTCACCGTACCGGACGCGGAGACGGTGATGGCGCGCTTCGGCTTGTCGTCTTCGGCGTGGGCGGGGAGTGCACCGACGAGCGCCAAGCCGACGACGGCGGGCCGGAGGTAGGAAGTGATAGAGCGCATTTTTTTTGCCTTGGGGTTATGGAGGGGCTAGCCGGACCTTAGGCGGCCTTCGCGGAGGTTTCGCGGCAAAATCGGTGGGTTTCGGCGGCGGCAGTAAGTCTGGTATGAGGGGCCGCCCTGCCCGATCCTCGATTGAGTCTCGCGGCGGCCGGGCCCGTAGCTCAATGGTTAGAGCTGGCGGCTCATAACCGTCTGGTTCCAGGTTCGAATCCTGGCGGGCCCACCAAACTCTTCAATGCCTTAGCACGCTTTCCTAATGACTTTTGGGAGACCGGAAATGCTTGGGGCCGCAAGGGGGCCGCAAGCTCACACGTTTCGCGCAACCGTCGCCGTCGTTTCGGCCGGGCGCCGTCGGCCCATAATTTTAGAAATAGTCGTTGCCTTCGGCGCAGCCAGTAAAGCCAGGCTGGCCGCCAACGTAGGTGCTGACCGTACGGAAAGTAGTCCAGCGGTTCACGCCAAAAGCGTCGCTGTAATCGACCCTGCCGTAGAGATAGAGTCTAGTCGTAGCGTCTGCTTTCTTGATGCAGCTGGATTCTTTGGCGGTGAGCTGGCGTTCCATTTTTGCCGTGTAGTTGAACCCATCATGCGGAAAAACGACCATCCTTGATCTGTTGCTATCAACTCTCTCGTTGGGAAGCGTAGACGAAAGTGGGAATTCAGCGACAGCGAAAGCCAGCCGCACGACCGCGTTGCGAGCGGGGGTGTTGCCCACGTTGTAAATATTGATCGTCACCTCGGGGACCGAGAGTGCGTCCAAGGACAAATTAGTTTTGTCTAACTTGTCGTCGGCAAACTTGACATAGGCCCGCAATTGGCGTCGAGCCGTAGAGCTTGCGATCATGGCCGAGACCGTAGTCGCTACCGCAGCAACTGCTGTGAACACGAGAGTGAGGCCGAGCAGCCAAAGGCCAAGCTCATTTATACTGGCCTGGTCTTCCGCAGATTTTGCCACGCGCATTTGCGCACAAAGATCGGCATCCTTACGCTTGCTGCATTCTGGTTCGTAGTCAGTGCGTCGGTTTTCGGTACGCGCCAACGGTTCGCTGGCGCCAAACTCGTAGGTGTTCGCCCAATATCCTATGACTATTAGGCCGAACAACAGGACAATTCCGCCTCCAGTTGCAGCGTATCGGCGCCAATCGCTGATAGACATTGGATGAAAAATGCCACTCTAAATCCACGGCTCATCTTACGAGCGATGATCGGTCTCGTCGCTGACAATGATGTATCTACCCCCCCAAGTAGCCATGTGCCCCAGCGCGGGCCGGCGCGAGGACTCGCGGAAAATCCGCAGACAGAGTAGCGTGGACCCTGATCGGCCCCCGGGCCGTTTGCTGAATGTCGTCGCCGGTCGAGGTGCACTCCAAGCCCAGCGCATCGATAACGTCGCGCAATTCACGCCCAAAGTCCGCGGTGCGCAGGCGCGGCGACGGTGCAGAGAGCCCACCGCGTGTTGAGGCTCCCGACATACCTGAGCGAGTGTATTGCGTAACACTGATCGACGAGGGACAAGCTTACGTTGGACTGGCCCTTTTTGTTACATTTACGCTTGTCGACGTTCATTGATCGACGGATAAAAGGAGTTGAGGCAGGCCGCTCCCGCTACGGTCTGCCTCACCGAGCCGTTCCAAGGTCTTTTGAAGGGGAAACTTGGAACTGCAGCTCCGGCTGGGGAGCGGGTGTAGCCCTCTTAAACCGGCTCTCCAGCGCGGCTTCAAAATACTTCCGTGCCTCGCCGTGGTCGTCCGCTATATATGTCGGGGAATAACGGTAGGTCACTTTCCCGATAGACCATCGCGGCTCGACCGGACTCGGCTGGTTGATAATCTGGAAAAGCGGGCGTTGGGGCTATTGGCCATTCGGCCAAGGCCATCCCCCCTCAGCGGCGGACCCTTCGTGACCCTTCCAAACCTGATCAGCCAGCATGGCAAATTTGGGTTGCCCATCGTCAGTGGAGCGCCGGTGGTGTTCGTCCCTCGTCGCGGCCGGCGTCTTTTTTCCGACATCGGCACTTCCGGTAGTGGATCGTCGCGGTTCTCACGTTTCCATCTCTCTTAACCGCCCTGATGCACTATCGCTCTCTGTTCAACAGAGCGGGGGAAATCGTGCCGAAATGGATTTGCGACTACAGGCCGTTCGTCGAACGCGCGAACACGCTGGGGTTCGAGCTATGCAAGGCAGAGACGCTGTGCGGCACGGGGATCGAGTTCGTGTCCCTTAAGGTTGGTATGCTGATCGTCGGCGTCGAGCGAAGGCGTGAGATCGAAAGCGAACTCTACTTCCGCTAGGTGAGTGACATTGCGGGCCTCCTCGCGATGTCCGCTTCTGGCCCAAATCCCCGGCAACTACGTAACTCTGCTTCGTCAAGTTGGGCAGCAGCCGGTCAGCATCACTGGCGGCGTGCGTTATTGGGCCAACTCTCTCGACACCGGTCCACATCGTGAACTGAGGGCTATGCGACCGCTATTGCGGACCACCCCGGTCATCTGCGTTTGAGGGTTGTTCTGGAGTAGCAGCGTAGACGTAGAAGACGACCGCGTAGGAGGCGAGACCCACAAACAACAGTACTATGAGCAGGAAATTCGCGAAGATGATTGTGTCCTCGACGATCCATGCCCGCTCCTAGCGTAAACAATCCGGCTGATCCGGCGGCCGGGAATCCCGGCACGGCAGCGCAGGTTCCAACCGCACCGCAGAAGCAGGAAGACCTGTCGTCGCCATGACGACGAAAGAACGCGCAGATGCCCGCTACTCACTAGCGGGCGTCTGGTCTCCAGCGTGCCCGTCCCAGCTTTATTCACCCGAGAATTAAAGGCGGGAGCCGCGTCTTCTGTCGCGATTGAACACGCCGTCCAATGGGGCCAACCGCACGAGTGAATGCCTCAGGTTTCGGCGCATCGATGTGTCAAGCCGAGCTCTGACGGCGTTATATTGCCTTTGTGCCGCGTATCCGCTTCATCCCCATCGCAAGCCAGAAGCTGCGTCCTGCCCCGCCGACGGGGCCGGAGTGGCTGCACGAGGTGAAGTTCGATGGCTTTCGCATCCAGCTTCACAAATCCGGTAGGGACGTCCGGTTGTTCTCCAGCAACGGCAAGGACTTCACCGACCGCTATCTTCTGATCCCGGCCGCCGTGCTGCACTTGCCCGTAAGGAGTGCGGTCATCGACGGCGAGCTCGTCGCCTGTGACGGCGAAGACAAGCCGGACTTCTACGCGTTGCTGCGGCGGCCCGCGTCAGGCCTATGCGTCTGGTGTTTCGACCTGTTGATGCTGAACGGGCTCGATCTGCGGCCTTTAACGTTGGAGAAGCGCAAAGCCAAACTGAGCGCACTCCTCGCCAAGACGCCCGGGGAGCTCTCTCACACCTTTAGTGATGGTGAGAAGCTGCTGCATGCGGCGGCGCAGAACGGCCTTGAGGGCATCGTCAGCAAACTGCGTGAGTCCGTCTACGTCGCTGGCCCGGCGTCGGGCTGGATCAAGGTGAAGACGGCGGAGTGGCGTGAAGCCAACCGCGAGCGACACAAGCTGTTTAAGAAGACGTGAGGAGACCGCAGATCTGCTGTTGTGTGCGTAGTGCTCTAAACAGCTTTGCTGGCCTTGAACGTTTCGAAGGCGTTTGCGTCATCGTTTGCGCGTTGCGCATCCGACTCACGTATCGCCTTCTCGTATTTCTCGTTGGCCTTGACATAGGTAGTAAGCCGCCTGGGATCGTGCTCGGCAAAGTTTTTTGCACTTGAGATGGCTAAGACCAAGGCGTCGCGCGCAGCCTTCACGCGGGCTAGGTGGGCTTCACAAGCTTGGAGAATTGCGGCCCTGTACGTTTCCTCGGGAGATGCCATTTACCTGCCTGCGAATCTCGCGGCCGCGACGAGACAGGATGCTGACCCAGGCCGGGAGGATAGCGTCCATTGTTATTGGTGATGCGCTAGCGCCGGGAACCGGCATGCGCCAGCTCGGATCCTGGCGACTTGGCCGGGCCTAAGAACGCCAGGCATAACCGCGCCCGTGGAAAGTTAGGGGCCCCCATGGACGTGAGCCCCCTCGACCTTCGGGAAGCGCGCGGTCGGGCTCCCTGGCGTAGGTTTGCGCGGAAGCTCGATACTTGCCCATCCCCACTCTGGGGGAGATTTGCCTAAAGGGGGACGGCAGAATCATGCTGCACTGAGCATGTCCTCTCGCTCTGACCCCGATTGCACGATGCGCATCTGCTCCGCCGCGTAGCTCCGCGCCAGCTTGAACGCGTCCTCGGTCGAGCCAGACACGAAGTCCGCCGCGGCGAGCTGAGTAACCGTGTTTCGCGCGGAACTTCGTTCGACTTGTTGACATGTAATACCTTGCCGGGCCGTTGGCGGGCGTGCGCTGGGGGGTGAGTACAAGGCCGTACCCGAAAGCGCAGTCTCCCCGTCAACGGTTCACATTTGAATTAGCTCGTAAAAAAAACGCCAGGACCAGATCCGCCTAACCCAACACAAAGCTAGGCGGATCGATCGTGGCGTGACCGTGCAATTGTGGGCAAGCGGTCGGCGCGAGCATGTGTGAGTTTCGAAGTTTGCCCGTCCCCGATAACGGGGAGACGTCGCGGTCGGAAAAAGGACGCTGATCCGGGGGAGGAGCAGCGTACCCAACAGGCGCCACGTGGGAGGGAAGGGGGCGTTACACGGGCACGAGGAATGGTGGCGCGAGACAGGCGTACTCTTTCGGACAAACATGTCAAAGCAGGAACGAGGAGACCCGAAGAAACGGCCCAGCGCGTACCCGGCGGAGCGCTATCCGCGGGTATCAACTCATGCTCCGTTGGCGCGCTCGCTCCATGCGATCACCGGCTTCAATGACCGCGAGCAGAGCATTCTCAACTTCCCTCTGCCCGGCTTCACCGGGCGTTAGCCGATTGAGGACGTTCTCAAAGATGCGGCGGGCATCTTCAAATTCGCGGCGCGCTTTCTGCAGGTCTTTTGGGGCCTCAGGCAGCTGCCGCGTCATCCTAACATCCCACAAGGATTGCCGGTGGGCACTAAGACGCCTTACGCAGCTTTGACGTGGCCGGCGTGCAAGCTGAGCGCCGCTATCTCTTGATGCGAGAGTTCACGCACGATACGCATCGGAGCGTCTGTCGGGGCACCGGCTTTTTTCCGGACGGCTTCGATGGCCTTGTCGGGCGAGCTGATGGCGACATTGAAGAACTGGAAAGCCGGCGCTCGCGTGTCCGGCTCAACATCCGTCTTGAGCTGACGCAGCGTCAATTGAACGACCCATCCCGTAGCTAGTTTCTTGCCCGTCATAATTGGATGGTCGCACGCCGATGAGCTGCGTCAATGCTTCGGCCAGGTCACGGTTACCGTCGTGTCCGCATCGGCTCCCGAGATTCGCAGCCGCACATTCGATGTCCACTGCTGGCACCATTATCTGACTTCCGCTGAAGCGGAACCAAGCCGCGATCGACAGCACTCAGCTGCGGTTCATAATCGCTGGGTTATGCCAAGCGAATTGGCCTTCGATATTTTGTATGGTGAAGCCCATGAGTGCTGGCATACGTCAAGCGTCCGAGACGGTTCTCCTGTTTGCGCTGCTAACGTTTTGCCTTTTAAGTGTCGGTGCTGCGATTGCGCGGTGGCTGACGTAGCTCTGACAGACACCCACAGAATTAAGCTGACGATAGTAGCGATGCGGTCGATGTCCGCTTCTGACGACCCAAAGCGGACATTCGTAGCGCGGGGGATACGAGCAGATCATGCTACGCGAACTATCCGAGCCACGCTGATGATGATGCGCGCGTGCGTCACATAAGCTCACAGGCTATTCGGCACTCGACGCCCGTTAAGCCAAGGCTGTCTTCGTGGCGAGCGAAATCACGGTTGATTGTTCAGCATTTGCATCGCCGCCATCGGTTAACCGCCGGTAGCTCTCGATGTCGGCTGGGCGGCCAAGCAGAAAGCCCTGCACCTCGTCGCAATTCTCATTCTTGAGAAAGTCAAACTCTGCAATGGTCTCGACACCTTCCGCGAGCACGACGAGACTCAGCGCACGGCCGAGCCCGAGTACCGAGCGTACGATGGCGGCTCCCTGGTTGTTCACGTTGACCGATTTGATAAAGGAGCCGTCGATTTTGATCTTGTCGAAGGGGAAGGCGCGAAGGTTCGAAAGCGATGAGTAGCCGGTGCCAAAGTCATCCATCGCGATGCGTACCCCCAGCATCTTGATGCGGCGGAGCGTTGCCAATGCGCGGTTCAAATCGCGTACAAGCGCCGTTTCGGTGATTTCCAGCTCCAGCCGTTCGGGCTGAAGCTGCGTCTCGAACAGAATCTCAGTGGACCGTGGAGGCGAAATTGGCGCTGTGGATCTGTACGGCTGAAACATTTACTGCGACGGCCAGGGGCTCGCGCCATGTTGCCGCCTCACTGCAGGCCGTGCGCAGGACCCACTCGCCAATCTGCAGAATGCTCCCGGATTCTTCGGCCAGCGGTATGCATTCCGCAGGAGGAATGTCACCGCGTGTCGGGTGCGTCCATCGCAGCAATGCCTCGAGCCCTACCACGCGGCCGGTGTTGAGGCATTTCTGCGGTAGACGAGCCGCATTTTCCCGCGGGTAACCGCGTTGCGCAGGTCGTGTTCGAGAAGGCGGCGTTCCCGCGCGGCGGCGCCCATCGACGCTTCGAAGTACCGATAAGTGCCCCTGCCTTCGCCGGCGTCACCCACCCGACTCTCGCTGTGCAAGAGTCAGACCCCGCCCAAAAATCGGCGCCGACGGCAGGCACCGTTGCGCCGGCAGGTTTTATTGCTCGCGGCAACAAAGCTTTTAATGCCGGACAAATCGACGAGGCGGTGCAGAACTATTCGAGAGCGCTGGAGATAGATCCCAATAGTGCCATCGCATACTATGAGCGAGGCAATGCGTATTTGGCCCGGGGTCGGCTCGATCAAGCTCTTGCGGATTTCTCGGCGGCCATTGACCACAACTTTGCTGGCGAGCTGGCTTTTCTAAATCGAGGCATCGTCTATGCGCAAACGGGTGCGTTCGATCTCGCTCTGAAAGACTTCAACGAGGCGGCTCGCCTCAACCCTAGCGGCACGGAGGTTTATTACAACCGGGGTCTGATGTACATGCGCGCAGCAAAGTATGAGGCGGCGATCAGCGACTTCACGACGGCAACAACCCTCAATCCCCGCCATGCAGATGCCTTGGCTGCGCGCGGGGCTGCTCGCCAAGCTGTCGGCGAAACCACCGATGCGGCACGTGATTATTACGAGTTTGAACAGATCCGAAAAACCGCTCGCTCTTGTGAACCTTCGAATGCTCGGACTACGCCCTAACCAATCGAGGCGTAGTTCGATTGTGTCCCTGAATTCCTGGCGGGCGAGCCGACCAAGCACGCTCCGCGCCGGCACGGTCGCATGTCGAAACGGTCACACTCAAGCTGAAAAATGGATCGTCAATGCCCACAATCATTCGTTTGACCAACGCCTCCGAGGCGGGGGCATCAGTTTACGCCAATTTAGACTTCGTGAAATCGTTCTGTCGGCGCGCCAAGGATACCCCTGGCACAGTCTTGAGTTTCACTGACGGCACTCAACTCGTTGTTGTCGAAGACCCGGATGCGGTGCACGGACTTTGCGGCGACATGTGAACGAACGAGTTCGTTGGACTAGCTAGGCCGTCAACTCGTAAACAAGCTACTCCGCTTCTCACTCGAATCGGAATACGATCCCGCGTGCACCGAACCCGTACTTTCTATAACATCGATCACTCGAACCACTAGGTATAGGTGGGCGATGAAGGCGCGCAGCGTCGTTGCAAGCTTCTGCGTCGTTGCCTTGGCATCTGTTCCGTCCGTCGCCCAGGAGGCATCGGCGGCCAGCGACGGTCTGTGGCAGCGCGATCGTCTTACAGGCGACTGGCGCGGCGTGCGCAGCGCGCTCGATCACGCCGGCATCGAGCTGGGCCTCCAGGATCAGAGCGAAGCCTGGCACAATTTCACCGGCGGACTGCGAACCGGCGATGCGTACGATGGGCTGACGACGGCGAGCATGACGTTCGATCTTGAAAGGCTTGCCGGCTGGAACGGCGCCAAGATCTTCGCTAACGGGTTCGCGATCTATGGGCATGGGCCTTCCGTTGCTCTGGTTGGCAACCTGCAGTTCCTCAGCAACATCGAGGCCACGCCATCTTTCAAAGTGTACGATCTCTGGTTCGAGCAGGAACTGTTCAATCGGATGCTTTCAATTCGGCTCGGGCAAGAGGGTGCCAACGACGAGATGATGGTCACCGAACAAGGGGCCCTGTTTATCAACTCAAGCTTTGGTTTCCCGGGCCTGTTGGCGGCCGATCTTCCATCTGGTGGTCCGAACTATCCGCTCGCTGCACCCTTCGTGCGCGTGCGCTACACAAAAGACGACTTCAGTCTCACCGGGGCTGTGTTCACCGCCGATCCGGCTCCGCCGGGTGAAGGTGATCCACAGCTGCGCGACGCCGGCGGCCTCGCGTTTCGGCTCGACGATAACGCGCTCTCGTTTCTTGAAGCAGTGCAGAAGGCCGAGGTTATGGGGCTTTCCGGCACCTACAAGCTCGGCACCTGGTACATGTCGGGAAAGCTCATCCCCGATGAACTTGCGGATCTTGGCGGCCCTGCCAAGGACGGTGGGTTCGGCTTTTATGGAATCGTCGACCAGATGTTGTGGCGGGAGCCCGGCCGCAAAGACGAGGGGATCACTGCCTTTCTGCTCGCCATGGGGACACCAGCAACAGCCGTCTTCAGCGACATCTTCATCGAGGCAGGCTTCAGCTGGAAGGGACTGTTTGACGGCCGTAATAGCGATGTTCTGGGCGTGGCTGTGGCCTACCTCGGCGTGGACGCAGGTTTCCGCCATGCCGCAGACGTTGCGCTGCAGAATGAGCCGGGGACATGGCCGCTGAAGAACAACGAGACCGTTATTGAGGCCACCTACCTGTTCGACGTCACGCCGTGGTGGCAGCTGCAGCCCGATCTACAGATCGTCATCGACCCGCGCGCAGATCTGCCGAACGACGAAGGACATCCGCTCGCCAACTCGGTGACGGTCGGCGTGCGTTCGAAGGTCGTGTTTTAGCGTCCACGTAGCGGCACGCTCGATGTCCGCTTCTGGCCCAAAGCGGACATTCTGAGGGACCTGGTCGATGTCCGCTTCTTGACCCAAAGCTGACGTCTGTGGGGATCAAGCCGGCTCACTGCACTCTTTACCAAGAGGTAGGAAGCTTCATTCCGCGCGGCCATCTTGAGCGCGCCTACCGCGAGCTGTGCGATCACGAAAGCTGGACGGCACTTATCTGGATGACCATCGCCCGCGTGCTTGGCATCCTGACCAGCAGGAAGCTTCTGAAACGCAACGGAGTGCGATTTGTGGCTTATCGTGTCTCCGCCCCTCTTCCTAAGTCGAGGCGCTCGACGGCTGTACCGGATTGCCCCGGGATTGCCCCGAACAACTCGGGTCCGATCGAAGTGTTCGGAAAAGTGGTGGGTGATGTAGGATTCGAACCTACGACCCGCTGATTAAGAGTTCTCACAGTTCAAACTAAACGGCTGACCACTAAGAGCTTTCCATTTACATCGCTCCGTCAGATCCACCCTAAGCAGCGCGTTCCGCCAATTCGTTTGTAAAATTCCTAAACTCAGAGGTTGCGGATGCGACCATCGAGGTTTTCGATGACCATAGCGTAGTCGCAACGCCTGCCTTTAGCGAGGTTGCTTGTGGCCCTCTCCCGCAGCCGCAACCTCTGTGGCCGATCAAGAAGGCTGGGCTGGTCTTCCACGGCCTTCGAAAGTCGGCTGTCGTCACGCTGCTTGAAGCCGGCTGCACCGATGCAGAGGTGGCTGCAATTACGGGTCAATCCCGGCAGATGATCGAGCACTACTCGCGACAGGTGAACCAGAAGAAGCTCGCTGCTTCGGCAATTCTGAAGTGGGAGAGGGCCATGTGAGGTCTGCATTTGACTCAAAGTGGACATCGCGCGAAATGCGAAGACTTTTTATTTCCCGTTTATGCGGGCAGAAGAAAACTCACATCGAAATTTTATGTCGCGAGGCCTAGCTCCTTCTCCAGTTCACCGACTGGAGGACCACGTGCCGTGTTGGACATCATCTATCTCGCGCTTGGGCTTGGCCTCTTCGCCCTGATGGCGCTTTACGCTCGCTTGGCCGCGAACGCGTGAGGCCGATATGCTCGATCTCATTCTGGGCGGCATTACCGCCGCGGCCATCGCATTTTATCTCCTCTACGCGCTTCTCTACCCCGAAAAGCTCTGACGGCTTGCGCGACGCCGTGCGCGTTCGGGTCCCACATAGGTCACACCCCATGACACTCAACGGCACCATTCAGATTGCCCTCATGCTCGCGCTCGTCGTGGCAACGGCCCGTCCGCTCGGCGCGTTCATGGCGTCGGTGCTCGATGGGCGCGCAACGTTCCTGCACCGCGGCTTGCGACCCGTCGAGACGCGCCTTTATCGTTTTGCAGGCGTCGATGAGACGCGCGAGCAAAGCTGGCTCGTCTACGTGTTGGCGCTGCTGATGTTCAACGCGGCGGGGTTCATCCTCCTATATGCGATCCTGCGACTGCAGCACATCCTGCCGCTCAACCCGCAGGGCTTCGGCCCCATGAGCGAGCACCTCGCCTTCAATACGGCCGTGTCCTTCGTCACCAACACCAACTGGCAGAGCTACGGCGGCGAGACGACGCTCTCCTACTTCAGCCAGATGGTCGGGCTCACCGTGCAGAACTTCGTCTCCGCGGCGACTGGCATCGCCATCGTCGTACCGCTGGCGCGCGCCTTCAGCCGCGCCAACGCTACGACGGTCGGCAATTTCTGGGTCGACATGACGCGCACGACGCTCTACGTGCTGCTGCCGATTTCCATCGTCATGGCATTCGCGCTCATCGCGCTCGGCATTCCGCAAAACCTCAGCAGCTACGTCGATGCGACGACGCTCGAGGGCGCCAAGCAGACGATCGCGCAGGGTCCCGTCGCCAGCCAGATCGCCATCAAACAGCTCGGCACCAATGGCGGCGGCTTCTTCAACGTCAATTCCGCGCATCCCTACGAGAACCCCAACATCTGGACCAACACGCTCGAACTGTGGGCCATCGTCGCGCTTGCGCTGGGCCTCGCCGTCGCCTTCGGCCGCATGATCGGCCGCGAGCGTGAGGGCTGGGCGTTGCTCGCCGTCATGATGCTGTTCCTCGTCGCCGGTTGCGCTGTCGCGTATTGGGCGGAGGCCGCCGGCAATCCGCTGCTGCAGGCGCTCGGCGTCAGCGGCGGCAACATGGAAGGCAAGGAAGTCCGTTTCGGCATCCCGCAGTCCGTGACCTGGGCGACGCTCACGACAGGCGCCTCCAACGGTTCGGTGAATTCGATGCACAATTCCTACATGCCGCTCGGTGGCCTGGTGCCGTTGGTCCTTATTCAGATCGGCGAGATCGTCCCTGGCGGCGTCGGATCGGGCCTCTACGGCATCGTCCTGTTCGCCATCATCGCCATGTTCGTCGCCGGCTTGATGGTGGGACGCACGCCGGAATACCTCGGCAAGAAGCTCGAGGCGAAAGAGGTGAAGCTCGCCATGTTGGCGATCCTCATCATGCCCGTATTCATCCTGGCTTTCACCGCCATCTCAACCGTGCTTCCCGTCGCGCTCGCCGGGCTCGCCAATCCGGGGCCGCGTGGATACACGGAGATGCTCTATGCCTTTTCCAGCGCCGCCGGCAACAACGGCTCGGCCTACGCCGGCCTGACGGCAAATGCGCCCTGGTACGATACGACCATGGGCATCGCAATGCTCGCCTGCCGTTTCGGCATCATCGTTCCCGTAATGGCGATCATCGGCTCGCTGGCGGCCAAGCCAAAGCTGGCGCCGTCGGCCGGCACGTTCCCGACGCACGGCACGTTGTTCGTGGGGCTGCTTGTCGGCGTCATCGTCATCGTCAGCGGTCTTGAATTCTTCCCTGCGCTCGCTCTCGGGCCGATCGTCGAGCATTTCCAGATGCTCGCGGGCAAGACGTATTAGCGCCGGCACCGAAAAGGAGTGTCACCATGATCGAGGTTGCCGAGGATTCCCTAGCGACGCGCCGTAAGCGCTACGCCAGCGCGGTGACCGACCCTGCGCTGATTAGGCGGGCTGCCATCGATGCATTCGCCAAACTCGATCCGCGCCATCTCGTTCGCAATCCGGTGATCTTCGTCACCGCCGTCGTGTCGGTGCTGGTTACGATATTGTTGGTCCGCGATCTGTTGGTTGGCGGTGACGCCTCGTTCACGGGCCAACTCGCCGTGTGGCTTTGGTTTACCGTGCTGTTTGCCAATTTCGCCGAGGCGATCGCCGAAGGGCGCGGACGCGCCCAGGCGGACGCGTTGCGCCGCACGCGCACGGAGACGATGGCGAAACGTCTCGCTAATCCGGACAAGCGCACAGCTTTCGTACGCGTGTCGGCGCTCGACCTGCGGCCGGGCGATACCGTCCTCGTCGAGGCCGGTGACCTGATCCCGGGCGACGGCGACGTCGTGCAGGGAATCGCATCCGTCAACGAGGCCGCGGTCACGGGCGAATCCGCGCCGGTCATCCGCGAGGCCGGCGGCGACCGCTCGGCCGTCACCGGCGGCACCACCGTCATCTCCGACTGGATCGTGGTGCGCATAACGTCGGCGCCCGGATCTTCCTTCCTCGATCGCATGATTGCACTCGTGGAGGGCGCCGAACGGCAGAAGACGCCCAACGAGATCGCGCTCTCCATCCTGCTCGCCGGCATGACCATCGTCTTCCTGGTCGCGGTGGTGACCTTGAAGGGCCTCGGCGCCTACTCGGGGACCGATATTTCCGTCCCCGTGCTTGTCGCACTGCTCGTCACGCTCATTCCGACCACCATCGGCGGCCTGCTGTCGGCCATTGGCATCGCCGGCATGGACCGGCTGCTCAAATTCAACGTGCTTGCCATGTCGGGGCGCGCCGTCGAGGCAGCGGGCGACGTCGATACCCTCCTGCTCGACAAGACCGGGACCATAACCTTCGGCAACAGATTGGCGACGGAAGTCATCCCCGTTCCCGGCGTCAGCGAGCATGAGGCGGCCGAAGCCGCCCTGCTTGCCAGCCTTGCCGACGAGACGCCCGAAGGCCGCTCAATCGTCGCGTTGACCGGGGAGAAGTACCGGATCCCCATGCCCGAGGCGCCCCCGCGCAGCGGCTTCATCGAATTCTCGGCGACAACACGGCTGTCGGGCATCGATATCGGGCCGCGCAAGCTGCGCAAGGGCGCCGTCGACGCCATCCGCAAGTTCGTGGGTGACACGACCGGCCGCGAGTTGGTTGAGCCGCCGGCATTCCGCGCTGCGGTCGACCGCATTGCGCGCTCAGGCGGCACGCCGCTTGGCCTCGCCGACGGCGACCGGCTGCTCGGCGTGATCCACCTCAAGGACGTGGTGAAGGCCGACATGAAGGAGCGCTTCACCGAGCTGCGCCGCATGGGCATCAAGACGGTGATGATCACGGGCGACAACCCGGTGACCGCCGCCGCCATCGCGTCGGAGGCGGGCGTTGACGATTTCGTCGCCGAGGCGACGCCCGAAGACAAACTCGCCTACATCCGCGCCGAACAGGCGCAAGGGCGCCTGATCGCCATGTGCGGCGACGGCACCAACGACGCCCCGGCGCTCGCCCAGGCCGATGTTGGCGTCGCCATGCAGACGGGCACGCAGGCCGCGCGCGAGGCCGGCAACATGGTCGACCTCGACTCCAACCCCACGAAACTCATCGAGGTGGTCGAGATCGGCAAGCAGCTCCTCATGACGCGCGGCTCGCTGACGACGTTCTCCATCGCCAACGACGTGGCGAAGTACTTCGCCATCATCCCGGCGTTGTTCGTCGCCTCGCTGCCGCAGCTTGCCGCGCTGAACATCATGGATCTCGCCACGCCGCAAAGCGCTATTCTCTCGGCCGTGATCTTCAACGCGCTGATCATCATCGCGCTGATCCCGCTGGCCCTCAAAGGCGTCGCCTACCGCCCGGTCGGCGCCGCGGCGCTGCTGCGGCGCAATCTTCTCGTCTACGGTCTCGGCGGCCTCATCGCACCGTTCATTGGCATCAAGCTCATCGACCTCGCGGTCGCCGGCTTCGGGCTCGCTTGAGGAGTACTAATCCATGCTGCAAACCTTGCGCCCCGCCGTCGCGATGCTGCTGGCCTTCACGCTGCTGACGGGCGTCGTCTACCCCCTTGCGGTCACCGGCATCGCTTGGATCATGATGCAAGATCAGGCTTTGGGCAGCCTCGTCGTCAAGGATGGCAAGGTGATCGGCTCGAGCCTCATCGGGCAGGCGTTCACCAAGGACAACTATTTCCATGGGCGCCCGTCGGCAACGATGGGCCCCGATCCGGCCGACAGCTCGAAGTCGATCGACGCGCCTTACAACGCCGCAGCTTCGACTGGATCCAACCTCGGGCCGATCACCAACAAGCTGATCGACCGGGTGAAGGCAGACGTCGAAACGCTGCGCACGCAAGGCGCGGTCGGCCCCATTCCCGTGGACGCCGTTACCACTTCGTCGAGCGGGCTCGATCCCGACATCTCTCCGGAGACGGCGCTCCTCCAGGTGCCGCGCGTGGCAAAAGCCCGCGCACTGCCCGAAGAGCGCGTGCGCTCGCTGGTAGACGCGTACGTTGATGGGAGGGCGCTGGGTTTGCTCGGAGAACCGCGTGTTAATGTCCTCGAGCTCAATCTCGCACTCGATGCATTGCGGCGTTAAACTCGGTGGGGCGAGGACTGATCTATGCCCGCCACTCCGACGACCCAGCGAGCCTCTCCGGACGCCCTGCTAGCGCTGAGCAAGAAGCCTCGCGGCCGCCTCAAGATTTTTCTGGGCGCCGCCCCCGGTGTGGGCAAGACATTTGCCATGCTGACGGCAGCGCGCGCTGAGAAGGATATGGGGCGCGAGGTCGTTCTCGGTCTGGTCGAGACACACGGACGACGCGAGACGGATGCCCTCGTCGAAGGCCTCGAGGCCATTCCGCGCAAGCCGACGATCTACGTCAACAAGATCCTGAGTGAGTTCGACCTCGACAAGGCGCTCGCGCGCAAGCCGAGACTTCTGCTCGTCGACGAGCTGGCGCACAGCAACATTCCCGGCAGCCGTCATCCCAAGCGATGGCAGGACATCGAGGAGCTGCTGGCGGCGGGCATCGACGTATGGACCACGCTCAACATTCAGCACCTCGAAGGCCTGAACGACATCCTGCAGAAGATCACCCGCGTGCAAGTGCGCGAGACGGTGCCCGACCGCGTGTTCGAGGACGCCGACGAGATCGTATTGGTCGACCTCCCGACCGAGGAGCTTCTGAAGCGGCTGGCGGAGGGGAAGGTTTATGTGCCCGAAATGGCGGACCGCGCCCGCAAGCGGTTCTTCAAGCCGGAGAACCTGACCGCCCTGCGCGAACTCGCCCTGCGCCGCGCCGCCGAGCGCATCGACGCCGACCTCATCGACCACATGCAGGCGCAGGCCATCGAGGGACCGTGGGCAGCAGGCGAGCGCATCCTTGCCTGCATCGGCCCCGACTCCGACGCTGCGCTGATCGTGCGGGCGGCAAAGCGCCTTGCCGACGTCATGGACGCGCCGTGGATCGCCGCGACCGTGGAGAAGGCCGGCGATCAGCTGTCCGATACGGCGCGCCGGCACGTCGACGAGGCGATGAAGCTTGCCCAGTCACTCGGAGCCGAGACAGTCACGCTCGTGGCGAACGACATCGCTTCCGAGCTGTTGCGCTATTCCAGGTTCGAGAACGTCACGCAGATCGTGCTCGGACGCTCGCGGGGAGGCTTTCTCACGGAGTTATTGCGACGCTCCCTCCCGCATGAGCTCGTCCGCCGTGCCGACGGCATCGCCGTTCACGTGATCACCAGCCGCAAGAATGGACCGGGCACCCTGGCGGTCCATTCGGGATTTGCGCGGCCGAGGCTCGATGTTGCGCCGTACGTCTGGTCGACGGTCGCGGTCGCCACGGCGGTCACGGTCGGCCACGTGCTGACGAGGCTCACAACTTTTCCCAACCTCTCCATGATCTTCCTGATGGCGGTGGTGTACGCGGCGGTGTCGTTCGGCATCTGGCCGGCGGTTTACGCGTCAGTCCTCTCGTTTCTGGCTTACAATCTGTTCTTCATCGAGCCGCTCTACACGTTCACGGTCGCAGAACCGCACGAGCTGCTCGCTCTCGGCGTCTTCCTCGTCATCGCAGTGGTCATCTCGACGCTGGCGGGACGGGTGCGCGATCAAGCGCAGTTGGCGGTGGGCCGCATGCGGGCGACGCGCCGTCTCTACGAGTTCACGCGCCGGCTCTCCCGCATCGCCGCCTTCGACGATATTCCTGAGGCTGCGGTAGCTGCGATCCATTCGAGCCTTGCGCGGCCGGCGCTTCTCCTGCTCGAACGGGACGGCGAGCTGGATCTGCGCGCCGCCTGGCCGCCCGAGGAATCGCTCGACACGGCCGCGATGACCGCGGCGCGGTGGGCGCTCGAGCACAACGAGCCGGCGGGGGCCGATACAGCGACCCTTCCGTCGGTTCCGTGGTTCTTCCTGCCGCTCAAGACCGCCCGCGGATCGTTCGGCGTCATAGGCCTTGGCCGCGACGACGAGGATCCAAGTCTCGATCCGGAGGCGCATGCGCTGTTCGAAACGCTCGCCGAACAGACGGCGGCGGCTCTCGATCGTGCGTCGCTCGCGCGGGAAATGGTGGCGGTACGCGGTGCGGCCGAGACTGAGCGCGTGCGCAATACGCTGCTGGCCTCGATCTCGCACGACTTCCGCACGCCACTTGCCTCCATTCTCGGGTCGGCGACGAGTTTGCTCGACTATTCCGACAAACTCGAGGTGGGTGCCCGCAGGGAGCTTCTGGGCAATATCAAAAACGAGGCGGAGGGCCTCGACGACATGGTCCGCAATCTGCTGGCCATGACACGAATCGATGCGGGTGCGCTGGAAGTGCGGCGTGAGTGGACCGACCTGCGCGAGCTGGCCGAGCGCGCGGCCAACGCCGCCCGCCGCAGGGGCGCTCGGCAAGCGATCGAAGTGCGTTTGCCCGACGGGCTGCCGCTGGTACGGGCCGACGCCAAGCTCGTCGAGCAGGCACTCGGCAACGTCGTCGGCAATGCCGTGAGTCATACGCGACCGGAAACGCATATCGTGATTGACGCCAATGTCACCGCTAATGCCGTTGCGCTGCGCGTGATCGACGACGGGCCCGGCATTGCCGCCGAGATGCTGCCGCGCATGTTCGACAAGTTCGTCCGCGCACCAAACTCGGAAACGGGAAACGCGGACGGCGGTGAAGGCACCGGACTTGGCCTCGCCATCGCCAAGGGCATCATGGACGCCCACGGCGCGGCGATCGCAGCCGAGAGCCCGGTGGCCAACGGCCACGGTACCCGCATCATCTTCAGCTTCCCGCGCGAGGAGATGCCACGATGACCGGCAAAACGCGCGCCCTAGTGGTCGACGACGAGCCCGCTATCTTGCGCTTTTTGAAGCCTGCGCTCGAGGCCAACGACTATGCAGTCACCAGCGCGGGGACCCTCGCCGAGGCCCTGAAGCGCATCGCCGGCGACACACCGGACGTCGTCGTGCTCGACCTGGGGCTGCCCGATGGCGATGGCAAAGAGCTCATCCAGCAGGTGCGGCAGTGGTCGAGCGTTCCCATCGTCGTCCTTTCCGCGCGCGATCGCGAGGCAGAGAAGATAGAGGCGCTCGATCTCGGCGCCGATGACTTCGTCAACAAGCCGTTCGGCGTCGGCGAGCTCATGGCACGTCTGCGCACGGCCCTGCGCCATCGCCGTCAGGGAGACGGGGAAACGACGGTGGTGACCGTCGGCGACGTCGAGATAGACTCCGTCCGCCGCCGGGTGATGCGCGCCGGGACGGAGATAAAGCTGACGCCGAGGGAATTCGAGCTGCTGGCCTGCCTTGCAAAGTACCCCGGACGGGTGTTGACCCACCGTCAGCTTCTGACCGCCGTGTGGGGTCCGGCGCAAGCGGCGGAGACGCAATATCTGCGCGTCTATATCGGGCACTTGCGCCAGAAGCTGGAGCAAAACCCCGACGACCCCAAGATCATCCTCACCGAGCTCGGTATAGGATATCGCTTGGCAGAGGCGTAAGAAAGCATCCCTGCGACGTCTGCTTGTGGCCCAAAGCTGACATTCGCAGCGACGCGGTCGATGTCCGCTTCTGACCTTTGCAGACGTGGGCGGTCGTGCCACGACCCCTGGCTTACCTTGGAGGCTGCGATCGCCAATCTCGCGCGGTTTCACTGTGCGCGAACGCGATGCGAACGAGTGTTTGCAAAACAGGTTGCAAAACGTTTCGGAAGGGCTCTCGGCGATGTGGCCTAAGCCCCTGAAAAGAATGGTGGGTGATGTGGGCTTCGAACCTACGACCCGCTGATTAAGAGTCACGAAGGTCTCGAGCGATATCAACAAGGTTTGCCACTTGATCCCTCACTTTCAAGGCTCCAGCAGTCCTGACAAGGCGTGGTAATTTGAGGTAGTGGCAAACCCCAAGAACATGATGTGTTGCGTCTGCATGAGCGGTCCAGCGCTGCTAATTCCTCGCAGCTTGCGGGCGTCTTCTCCGCGTTGCATACGGACCGGCGCGATACCATGTTTGCGCGCATGCTAACCGATAGAGAGCGTCAGTTGCTCGAGGTGTTCGCCGACGCCGGCAAGCCAACTGAGCTCCACGCAAACGATCTAACGCTCGGCAAGATCCTGGAGGGACGGGGTCTGATGATGTTCGTCCGCAACTCCGCGTTCGCGGTGATCACGCCACGCGGTCGCCACGCACTCTCGGGAGAACCGAGCCCGACGCCCGGCAAAAAGCCGCCGTTCGGCTTCCTTGGCTAACCCTCATCCCGACCAATCGTTCAACCGGTCAAAGAGGCCCCGGCCTCGGAAGGCCGGGGCAAGTTGGAAGTTGTGCATTTAGAGCCCGGGAGAGGCTCATAGTGGAGCAACACTTGACTGCCTAACCTGTTCCGTAACCGCGATAAATGGCCTCAGGCTTTCACGAGCCCGAGACACGTCCGGGCTCATCTCCGTGACGCCGTTAACCTTCTCTCCTATCGTGCCCAGATATCGCCGCAGTCAGCACTAGCGTTGTCTTCAGTGCAGCGGAGGGACCAGGCATGTACAAGCCCTTGCTTGCGGAACGTGATCGGATCGCCACGGAGGTCAGCCTCATAAGAACGGGAGCTGCTGAACTCAGCCAGCTGCTTGCCGACGACGCCCTTGGCGCTGACGAGTGGGAGCGGGCCGCTCTTGTGCTTGCCGAATGTCGCGCAGAGCGTAAGCGGCTCGACGAGCGCCTCCATCATATCGATGAAACACTCGCGCTCATGTGGGAGTGCGATTTGTAGGCCGGCGAATGCAGTTTCGACTACTGACCTGCGCGCGGAGTTTGTCCCGAGGGAAGTCCGGCCGAGCCGCGATGGCTTTGTCGTGAATGTGACCTACCGTTATTCCCCGCTGTATATAGCGCTCGACGGTGGTGAGGTTCGGAGTTACTTTGAAGCCGCACTGGAGAGCACGTTTAAGAGGGTTCTACCCGCTCCCCAGCCGGAGCAGCGGTTCCAAGTTACCCCTTCAAGTTAACCTCGGAGCGGCTCGTTGAGGCAGACCGTAGCGGGGAGGCGTCTGCCTCAACTTCTTTTATCCGCCGATCAACATGCGTTAACAAGGGTCAGATACCGACTTGGTATCGGCGTGGCCACTAGTCTCCCTCACTAGGCGACCACAGCACCTCCCGAGAGCCATCCTTCTCGCTGCGGACGACACGAGGATCGGTCGCGAGGTTCGCATCTCGATCCCGCACCTGCACTAGAACCCACCCCGCCCCGAGAAATCGGAGCGGGCGTTTTTTATGAGCCTTGCGCGCGCCTCTTGCGCTCGCCATGCGGCACATAGGGCTTCTGGCCTGCGCGAATGTACTGACTGTCGTCATGATCCTCACCTTCCCCACGGGCCATGTGGATACCGCAACACGCGAGTATCCAAGTCTCGCCGCGTGCGAAGAGGCCGTGAAGATACAGCACTCGATACGCGATGCCTTGCCGCCCGGCGTCACCTCGGATGCCTACTGCGTGAAGCATTGGAAGGTCAGCCACTAGCCCGCTGCAAATCGCGCTTGCAATTTTTTCGATACTCGTGGCGTCTTCGGGAAGTGACTGAGCGCGCGAGATGCGCGCAGCTTCGAGAGTAGGCGTCCGAAACAAGTGACCAACGCGCGAAGTGCGCAGGCCTTGATCGAGCATCGGAGAGTCCATCGTCTCACTTATTGCTGAGGGACAATCAAACAAAGCGATTGCCATCCAGCTCGCGGTAGCACCGGAAACAATCAAAACGCATCTCAAGCGCATATTCTTAAAACTATCGGCCCGCACCCGCGCAGAGGCGGTTGTTCGCGCGCAAAGGGCGGGTCTTAGTGCACTTGTTGCCATCCTCAGCAAGAACCTCGACGGCATCATCGCCAGTTGGAACCGTGGCGCCGAGCGACTCTTCGGTTATACGGCTGATGAGATTGTCGGCAAGTCAGTGACGATGCTCATTCCCGCTGAGCGCATCAACGAGGAACCCGAAATTCTTGGACGTATCCGGCGCGGAGAGCACATCGAGCATTACGAAACCGTGCGTCTGCGCAAAGACGGAAGTCTGGTCGACATTTCGCTCAGCGTGTCGCCGGTGAAGGACGGTCACGGCAACATCGTCGGTGCCTCAAAGATCGCGCGTGACATCACCGAGCGCAAGCAGGCGCAAGCCCGTCAAGACAGTAGGCCACGGAGCCTTGTACGCGAGACCACGGCTCCGGGCGGTCAACAGCCGAACACGATTACGATTCCGCAAGCGTCTGTGGATAATGCCTCGCCCTTGTCAGCCGGACGACGAGCGACTTCAAGGCCGTGGATCGCGTCGCGCTGAAGCACGTGCGACTTGCGTAGGTCTCCCCCATATCGGGGATGGCTTGGCTCAGAGCTTCCGTACATAGCTGCGCGCGACCGCGCGCTCCCATTGCGCGGTTACGCCAGGATCGATCCGCATTGCTGGCGTAAGCCTACTCGTGGATTCGGTTCTGGCGGTCTTTTTGGGGGCCGCATCAGGGAACAAAATGACCTCTCCTGAGGAAACGTACAGGGCCGCAATTCTCCGAGCGATGGGCCCGCGTGAAGGCTGCGCGCGACGCCTGGTCTTAGCCGTCTCAAGTGCAAAAACTTTGCCGAGGACGATCCCAGGCGGCTTACTCTCTATGCCGAGGCAAACGAGAAATACGAGAAGGCGATACGCGACTCGGATGCGCAACGCGCAAAGGATGACGAAAACGCCTACGTAGCGTTTAAGGCCACGGGTGAAGCGGATTAGATTACTGCGCGCACGACAAGCCGACCGGCGGTCTGCTGGCCCACCGCAGTCACTAACCCTTCTGCAATCAATACGTCGACGGCGGCCTGCGCCTCTTCAGGCGTGAGGCCAATCTCATCCGCAAGCGATGCCCACACGCCTTCGTCGAACTCGATCCCCGATCCGTCGCTCGAAGCATGCGCTGCGATCCATACCATGACTGCCATGGCGTGCGTCTTGTCACGCTTCAGCTCGAGGCCGCACTCGAACCATCGAGACCATCGCGAAAAATCGGATATCATGGGGTCCTTTCGAACAGCTTGTAGCGTTCTCGATTGGCTTCACGCCACTCCGCGGTCTTCACCTTGAGCCATCCCGATGCCGGGCCGGCAACGTAGACGGACTCACGCCGCTTGCTGACAATGCCCTCGAGGCCGTTCTGTGCCGCCGCATGCAGCAGTTTCTCGCCGTCGGCAAAGGTGTGAGAGAGCCGCAAGGTGTCGCCAGGCGTCTTGGCGAGGAGTGCGCTCAGTTTGGCTTTGCGCTTCTCCAACGTTAAAGGCCGCAGATCGAGCCCGTTCAGCATCAACAGGTCGAAACACCAGACGCATAGGCCTGACGCGGGCCGCCGCAGCAACGCGTAGAAGTCCGGCTTGTCTTCGCCGTCACAGGCGACGAGCTCGCCGTCGATGACCGCACTCCTTACGGGCAAGTGCAGCACGGCGGCCGGGATCAGAAGATAGCGGTCGGTGAAGTCCTTGCCGTTGCTGGAGAACAACCGGACGTCCCTACCGGATTTGTGAAGCTGGATGCGAAAGCCATCGAACTTCACCTCGTGCAGCCACTCCGGCCCCGTCGGCGGGGCAGGACGCAGCCTCGGGCTTGCGATGGGGATGAAGCGGATACGCGGCACGAGGCTGATGTAGGCCATCGGGCCGCAAAGAAAAACCCCGGCGCACGGGGGGCGGCGCCGGGGCTCTGGGCCTTATCTCGAGGCTGGGGGGCAGACCTCGAAAGGTGATGCTGGTCGTCACAGCCAGCATCACGGCTCTGGTACCACAACGTCAGCAGATGCGGCGGGTTCCCCAGTAAACGGAGTTTCCGTGCGCGGCCCTAGAAACAGTTGGGGTGACCCGAAGGCCGCCCCGTGACGCCGTGTGATTTGGCCTTATCGGCACCGGACCACCGGACCGGCGCATTCCGACTGCGAGACTTTGGCGGTTGCACGCCGTGCACTGCAATCCGAAGTGATTGGTCCGTACCTTTCACAAGCGTACATTTTCCGCCGCGCGACAAGATCAATAGCTTTCTCGGCGCGCCCGGGCTGATCCTCGGGGACATGTGGAGGATCAGCCCCCCTGCCGGCGAAGTTCCCTGACCGGCGCCAGCATCTTCCAGACTCGTGCGACCACAACGAGAAAGGACGCTGATCAGGACGGGGGGGGGATCAGCGTCCTTCTATTGGCACCACAGAACCCAGAGGGCGTCGGGGTCATTTCACGGGGAGAGTGGAATGGTGGCGCAGGACGAAAATACATAGCCTGCTGCATGCGCACCAAGTTCTCCTTCGGGGTAACCTGTTCGGGGTAACCCTCGCGTCGGGCGTTGCTCAAAAAAGATGCAGATGGTGCACGGTCATCCGCAGCTGAATGTGGATCACGCGTAGCTGTCTCCGACGCCGATCTGGCTGACGCGCCAAGCGAGAAGCTATGAAGACTATATCGCCGGTCAACACCCTTGGGCACGGCCGGTGCTGAGAGCTGGCAGTGCTCCCGCCTAGAACAGCGAGGCGATAGATATGCAGCCCGTTCGTCAGGTGATCGGCATAAGGCTTTTATCTTCGATGGCTGCAGCCCTTGATGCTGCGGTCCATCGCACGCGCAGTGTGGCTGCGACGCGCTTCACGGATGAAGACTGTGCGCGGGACGCCATCGAAGGAGAGCGCGCCAGTGTGGAAGTGAGGGTTGTATTGCCGAGCGCACATCGCTGCTCGTCCTAAGCAGCGCAAAGGATGTCTTCACGCTCTTGCTGCTGGCGACGCCGGCGTTGGCAAAGTTGGACAGCACGAGCACGGGCGCCGACTACATACAGGCGAGCGTCAGCGATCAGGAAGGCTACGCCTCCTTCATCGCCACGCTTCTCAATAAAGACTCGCGCCGACATGGCCGTCGATGGACAGGATATCGACGGATGCCTGCGCGGGATGCTGGTTGAGTTCGAGGAAGGTCACGAAGCTGCCCGTGAGCGTCTGACGGGCACAAACCTCCAGGAATTGGCGGTGCGATGTGCCGTGATGGTCAATCCTAAGGAACCTCGCCGCTAGGACGCAAACAGCCCCGGAAGCGGGCGAGCTTCCGGGGCCTAACGTCACGAAGGCTGCTAAGGTCTACGCGTTGCAGCGCCCCGAAGAATGCGACAATTCCTTTAAGATTTTCCGTACGGAGGTCGCAGTCCACTACTCTTTGCTCGTGCTGTGGAAGATGGTTTGTGCCGGGATAGGGCAAGGGCGATGCCTGCAACCGAATTGGTTCTAACTGTCGGAAATCTGGACGACGTTACAGAGTCGAGCCTCACCGCGGGCGCCAGCACGCATCCTGGAGGCTCGGGCACGAGTCCTGGAGCCCGTGCGCGCTGAGAAAATCATTCGTGCATCGGTGTGGCAAACCTCACAGCGGCGATTTCGATCTGCCGGCATGATCGGAACATCAGATCAACGCCGGATGGTCCGGCAACCGAAACAGGAGCCAGCCATGACCTCGATCAAGAACATCGTCCTCGCCGCCACGCTTTCCATTCTCTCCGTCTCAGCCGCTCATGCCGGCGAGACCCTGAAGCCCCTACAGGCCCTCAGCCTGCACGCCGGCAGCAAGCACGCCGTCGGCTATTTTCTGAAGGGCAACGGCGCTTGCCAGCTTGTCGTCATGGCCGCCGACGACGCCAACTATGCGCCGACACGTTTCGAGGCTGCGATCGCCGACGGCGCGTCAACGAGCTACGAGTTCGCCGGTAAGTCGCTCGAGTTTGGCTGCCGCAACCATGCCCAGCTCATGACCGTCAACACACTCGCTGCCGTTGCCGCCAGCCGATAACGCTTGCCTCGCCTTCCTCCCGCCTGTCCCCCTAGGGGCGCTTCCTCGGCGCCCCATTTTTTGTTGGGACACCGCTGCTCAGACGCGTCGCACGGCCTAAATCTGTCTTGTTCAGTAACAACGTCGGATTGCAAGTGCCGCTGTGCCCCGCAACATCACGGTGCAATTAGTTCTTGTGGGCTACCGGCCCGGTCTCCCCGGCTTGACTACATCGGGTGTTGCAGCCTCGCTATCTGGACGGAATTTGGCACGTGCTCTGCGCCGGTGAATTCGGGGTGTCCCCTCGACATCGGCTGCCATGCTCAGAGACTTTGTTCAGAAGGCGACGTTGCCCTTGCACAACACAACGCAGGCGCGACGAGGCGTATAGTCGACAAGAGGCGAGTTCAAACCCAAGCCATTGCTTCCAAAGGAGCTGGCCATGAGACAAGGACGCCCTCGCCCTGTGCCGGAAGCCGCAACTCGCAACAAGGCCTCTAGGCACCTGGTTACAATCACTTTGGGTTTGATGGCGGCAACGCTGATGGCAGCGACCGCGGCTTTCGCCCAGAGTGGCGGTGATCTGCGCGAGGCGGCGCAAAACCCCATCGGCGATTTGATCAGCCTTCCCTTTCAGAACAACACAAACTTTGGCGTTGGCCACTCCGACCACACGCAGAACGTCCTCAACATTCAGCCGGTCTACCCGGCCCACCTCAATAAGGACTGGAACCTCATCATCCGCCCAATCTTGCCAGTGATCTACCAACCGCCCTTCTTCTCCGGCAGAGAGCTAGACGCTCTTGAACAAATTGTTCCTGACATCGGCGACAGCGAGTTCGGCCTGGGCGACCTCACCCCAGAGCTCTTCTTCTCACCGAAGAAGCCAATCCAATTAGCTCCAAAAACGAGTTTGGTCTGGGGTGTTGGGCCCGCCCTTCAGTTTCCAACCGCCACTGACGATAAGCTTGGGACCGGAAAGTGGTCCGCCGGACCGGGGTTTGTCGTCTTCCTGTCTGAGAAGGCGCTCAACATAACGACAGGCTTCTTGATCCTGAACCTCTGGTCTTATGCGGGCGATGAGGACCGAGCGGACGTGAATGCCATGACGCTGCAGCCGTTCCTCAACTACAACCTTCCCAAGGGTTGGTACTTGACCTCGAGCCCCCTCATCACGGCCGATTGGGAGGCCGATGACGATAATCGCTGGACGGTGCCAGTCGGCGGCGGCTTCGGGCGCATCTTCAAAATCGGTGACCAACCGATCAATGCCAATATAGCTGCCTACTACAATGTGATGACGCCCGACGACACGGGCGCTAATTGGCAACTGCGTGCGCAGTGGACATTCCTGTTTCCGACTAAGTAGTAACGTACCCGTGGTTTTACGCGGGGCCAGATCCGCTTTGGGTCAGAAGCGGAAATCGAGCGTGTCGCTGCGAATGTCTGCTTAGGGCCAGAACCGGACCCCGTGGTGCTTAACCGTGCAACCTCTTCTTTCAGAAAATAAACGGCCGCGCCTAAGCCGAGTCAATCCAGCTCTTGCGAGCGGACCCGACCGCAGCCGGCGTTCGGAGGACGCGCTCGACCAGGTGCGTGCCGTGGCGCCGCGGTGGGATCGCCAGTTCCTCGCCGCTCGTTATCGCGCGTGGATGAAAGGCAAGGCGGATCCACGCGATCCGGATGCCGCGTTCCTCGGGTGGGTGAAGAAATTCACCAAAGGCAAGGCACCCTGAGCAAGCGTGGTTCCGTAGCTCAACGGATAGAGCACTTGGCTTCGAACCAAGCGGTTGCAGGTTCGAAGTCCTGCCGGGACCGCCAACCACCAATTCCGACAGGGCGTACGGATCGAGATTTCCACAGCCGCTAATGCTGATTATCGGACGTTGAGTTGTCGCGCCGTCGAATGCTAGCGTGCCGTCTCCAGCAGAGGAGGCACAGCATGGCTCGGCCAATCATCGATCAGGTGCTTAAGACGCGCGCATCATCATCGTCGATCTGCGCCGCCGTTTGCGTGGCGCCGAGGCCGTCACAAGCTTTCATTAACCGGCGCAGCTCAGCTTGAAGTTCTCCGTTGAAGCGAGACCCTTTGACGGATTCAAAACGCTCAGAAGGCCCCAGCTTCCCCTCTGGGGCCTTTTGCCTTCCCCGATCTCACGTGCCGTTGATCCGATGAGGTTAGCGTTGACGTGTCCGGTAACTTGGCCTCGCGTCTCGGACCTCGAACAAGGCTCCGCCGCCGCTTTATCCATCTGCTGCGTGGGGGGATGAAAACGCCGCTCCTTGGAGCGTTGTTCCTCTGTTAGCCCGTAGACTGCGTCGACGCACAACATCAGCACTTACGGGAACCAACACAACCGGTTCACTACCGCGGCTATCGCCATGCGAATCTGAAGACTGACTTCACCGCACAAATGCGGACGCTGGCTGACTTCATCTTCTAGTGCGCCTCAGTTGTCCGGGTTAACGAGCCGGCCGTGGTGGAGGGTATCGCTAGGGTCTTGACGCTCTTCACCGTCGGTTCCGCGGTCTTGGTGCTAACCAGGCGGCTTTCGCTGCCGGGATAGAAGATGGCGAGCATGAGTGTCCCTATGAGTACAGCAACAAGTGACAGAGCCAGCCTGATTCCCGAGGCCGACTGCCGCCTGGTGTCGGAGCGTCGCCCCATCACTCACTTTCTCAGTTTGCGGTTTGAACAACCGCGTGGTCGCAAAGTTCCTCCTGCGGTTTATCGCGCGGAAGAACTTGGGCCGGTGAAGCGTGCAACCAAACGCACTTCGGTGTGTTGCACTCCTGCGAGTAAGCAACAAAGGAGCTCATGATGTATAAGATTCTCGCAGCGGCTGGTCTTGGGATCGGTCTCATGTTTGCAGTCCCGCTGAGCGCGCAAGCGCTGCCAGGCACGGCGACCGGAATGAAGACGCCCTCCGCCCTCGAGCAGGTCGGCTACAAGCATCATCACCACTATTACATGCATCGCCACTGGAGACGCGGCCATCACCATCACAACCGCTACTACCGGCATCGCACGGGCATCCATGTCCACGTCAACTAAGAAACGCGTAGTTAGTTTGCCCGACCCCAGTGTGCTCAACACACTGGGGTTTTCTCAACTTCGGCGCCGTCTCACGTGATGTTTGGGAAGGTCGCCGCTATTGCTCGGCATCGCGACGGTCGCCTCCGGCTTCTGCTGCTGGGGCCGCGGTGGCCAAAGTAATTTTACGTCGACTTGGGCGACTTCCTAGCCCTCGGCGAGACGTGCATCATCAGAATTGCATCGGATCAGCTTCTTGAGGTGCAGGTCGATCGCATTGTGCTTCGTCTGTCAGAACCCGAAGCTAGGAGATTGCCGACAGTGGACGTTCATCTAGGACAAGATCTGTAGGACCGTTCCGATGCCGCTGGCGCAAAGTGGGCTAGTATCGTCGCAGGCAACGTTGATCCTCTCCCAGCTTCCGCCGAGCGAAGATGTACGCAGACTGGGCATTTCTACGTTGCCACTCTCTAACCAAACCGGCTGCTTAGGGGAGCGCCTTCTGACCGAATTGCGATTTTAGCGCGCTAGTCGCACGGCCTAGGGAAGGAGACCACATGATAGATCATTTCGCTTGCATCAGGATCGCGCGGACCGCAGCCACGCTCAAGTACCCGACCGACAAGAAGCGGCATGGTCTCGGCGGCCCCACGCCGGCGCGCGACGAGGTCGTCGCCTTCATTACCGAGCACATCAAGGAGCGCGGCGATCCGCCGACGGCCGAGCAGGTCCGCGCCCGCATGCAATGGAAGTCAGTGCACTCGGCGCTCGACTGCGTGCGCCGGTGCAGGGATCGGTTGCCGCAGACGGTCGTCTGCACAATCGTCGGCTCGCACTTCACAAAGCCCTACAAGAAGCGGCTGCATTGCCAGCTCATGCCATGACCAAGTGACGCCGCGGCGCAGCGAAATGCTCCTACATAGCGAGGCGACCGGAAGATCTGCACGCTGGGAGTTTCAGCACATCCGGAGGGAGAACGTCCCTGACGGCGAATCCATGTGCCGCCGGCCATCAAGTTTCACTGTCTAATTCGAAGCGATAGGGATGACCCCGAAACTTCGGTTGAATGCGTCGGCGGCCGGGGGTGTAGCGAATTTCGCGGCCAAGCGCTTGAGACGATACTTTGCTCGCCCAACCCTCTCGGCGCTATGCTTTTGGCTTGTGGCCCCCGCTCCTGCTTCGGCGAGATCGAGCTGAGCGGCAAGGGCAGCGTACGAGACCGCGGGCTTTTCGAACGCAACCACTTTTGCAACTGGCATTGGTGGGACGGCCTGCGCCACGTCGATACGCCATTGGGCAACGCGCGAGGGCTTGCGCGGGTTTTTGTCCAATAGGTACGGCAGACTGAGGGCAATTGTTTTTGCGGTCACAACCGACGAGAGCTTCCAGGCAACGACGCTGATGCCCGCCATCCCAAGGAAATAAGCGATGACTCCTACACATACACTAATGGGATGAACTCTTTGAAAGCGGGCTGAAGGATCACGCCCATGACCGCCGAACGGTCAACCTACAGACGGCTGGCGGTGCGCACGCCGGCGCGCCTCAGGTCGAATTTCGGAGGTTGAGTGTCCGTTGACAGGGGTACGAAGCCCCCACATGCTCGGCGCCATGGACCCCAACGTTTCTACCCTCGAGCGCGCTTTTCAATTGGCTGCCACCGGCCGATATCTCTCGGTCAAGGAGATCAAGTTGCAGCTATCGCGCGAAGGCTATCGATACACGCTTGTGTATGGGCGACTTCTTGCAAACCAACTTCTGGCGATCGTGTCCAAGGCGCGGGCCGAACGTGTGCCAAAGCCCAGAAAGAGCAAGTGACGCCACATTCTAGGCGGGTGCGGTGGCTAACGTTTTGCGCGTTGTCTGCTAGAGGAGTTGTGCGTCATGCTTAGTGTTCTGTTGGTCGGATTTGGCATCGCCGCCGTCCTCGCACTTGGCTCAATCGCCGGCGTCATGATCATCGACCGATAATCACAGCCTCAATCTTACGGATGGTGCTGCATTCCGGGGGAAGAAGGGCCGACCAGCGGGGGTCGGTCTTTTCCGTTTCCAGCCTCCACCGGTTCCAAGAAGCGCGCACGGCTTTGACCCAACGTTTGCGTCCAGCCGCCGTTCTAATTCCCGTCGAGAGCCCCCGGTGCAGTTTGCACCTGCCGTTTGCCATGGCTGGAGCCTGACAGGGTTTCCTGGTCGTGCGCGCGTGCGCTCCGCACTCCCCGTTGTTCGCGGTGGATGCGGTAGATACCGAGGCGAACGAACTCGATGGCCGTGCCAGGATCAGGGTGTATCTGCGCGAGCATGTGCTTGCGCGCCCCCTTCGTGTGCGGTCGTTGACGCTTTGGCATGGAGCGTGCTCAGCGTGCGTGGGGTGTCCGGTTCGGCAAGGGTGAAATGTCTGTGGCGAAAAAGCTGACCATTTACACTTATGACTGGGTGCCCCAAGGCCCGCGCGGGTTTGTGCGCGACCTGCGTCTGCGGTGGGCTGCTGAGGAGGCAGGTTTTCTTTATGACGTGCGGACAGTCCCGTTTGCGGATCGCGAATCAAACCATCTCGACAGCCAACCTTTCGGACAGGTGCCGTTCCTAGCGGACGGAGAGGTCACGATCTTTGAGAGTGGAGCGGGCCTGCTGCACTTGGCGCGCCAAAGTGAAAAGCTGATGCCGCATGACGTGGTTGGCGGGGCGGCAACACTACAGTGGGTCATCGCCGCGCTTAATTCGATCGAAATGGTGACGGTCCCTTGGTGGTTTTTGCAGATGTCTGGTCAGAAGGACAATGGGCTGGCCGAATGGATGGATAAGCGGCTCGCCCAAGTCGAGGCGGTGCTGGCCCAACGGGATTGGCTCGCTGCCGATCGCTTCACCGTGGCAGACCTAATTATGACCGACGTGCTGCGAGTTTCGAAGGTCCGCGCTCACGGTGACCGCCCCGCGACCGAAGCCTACATCGAACGTGTCACCGCCCGTCCAGCGTTCAAGAAGGCGCATTCGGATCAGCTCACGCATTTCGCGACGGCCGACAAAGGGCGGTCAAACCGCAGATAACGCGTCGCGCAGTTTTCGAGGACCGCGCCGTGGAGTTGAAGGCGGCGAGTCTGAGACTGAGTGGCTATCGGAACTGGCGCGGCTGCTCTGAGTTTGAGCAGGATGGAGCACCCACGGAAGAGCTTTATCACGGCCTTACCGCTCTCGACTTCCATCGCGCGGGCTCTGCGATTGGCGGGCCCGAAGCCGGAGAGCCAGACCGATGAAGCCTTAAGGCTACTTAATGAGGCGGAGCTCGAGCTTGATGCTATCCGCGGTGAATTCGCGAAGAACCTGCTTCCTGCACCACCTCAAAAATTCTGAGACGCGAAGCCATGGACCCGATCGAAGTCGAGCTTTTGAAGGCTGCCAGGGAGCTCAGGACCATGGCGCATGCCCGACTGCCGTCTTCACCTTGACCGGACCCGGCTTCCGGTTGAGTGCCCGTTGGCATCGACCTCCGAGATGCGCTTGCTTCTCCCGAAGCACAGAGGAAGCGGCTCACGGGCTTCAGCACTTCGATCGCCCGATCTTTCGCGGGTAAGCGGCGGATGAAGCCCCGCTCCTCGAGCCCGGTGAGCAGACGGCGCGCCAATGCTCTCGCGTAGAGCAGCCATCAGATCGACGACCTTGCCGCCCGGGGCCGCATCGTCATGCGGCGCGACGATCTTGCGGCCTTTCATCTTCTGGTCGACCAGCTCCTTCAGCGCGGTGTGATAATGGTTTTCGAACTCATCCGGCTCGAACTTGCCGGACTTGCGTTCGATGAGCTCGACAGCGAGGTCCACCATCTCCTTGTCAGGCTTCTCGTTCGGCACGTCCTCGAAGAAGGGCTCGGGCTCGCGCAACTCGTCGGCGTAGCGCAGCATCACCATGCCGAGACCATCTGGATCGACAGGCATGACCGCGACCAGCCATTCGCGACCCGCTACTGTGACCTGGCCGAGACCAACCTTGCCCGTCTTCCGCAGGGCTTCGCGGATGACGACGTAGCCCTCGGCCCCGTGCTTGTCGCCAATGCCGAGATAGTAGGGCCGCTCAAAGTAGCGCAGATCAATGTCCTTAGCGTCGACGAAGCGGACGAGGTCGATGGTCTTCTTGGACTCGAGCTTGAGGGCGTCGATCTCCTCGGACTCGAGCGTGACGTATGGTCGACCTCGTAGCCTTGACGATGTAGGCGCTCTTCACCTCGCCGATGCCGGGAACGGTTTTGGTGTAATGGATGCGCCGGCCCGAGGGCTTGTCGATTTGCCGAAAGCTGATCTCGTTTTTAGTTTCCACCGCGTTGAACATTTCAACGGGGATGGTCACCAGGGAGAGGCGCAAAAAGCCTTTCCGGTAGGCGCGGGCAGCCATCGGTCGTCCTTACGCACATATACTCAAGGTCACCGTTCGCTCAACGGGGACAGTCCCGATATAGTTGCCGCATCGGCGGACGAAAGACACGGTTGGGTTAAGACCTTGTCATGCGTTCTTGCCGTCCGTTCGAACCGCGCAAGCCCAATATGGACCGAATGGAAGGGGGCTTAGATGAGAGACAATTCGTGGATGGTCGAGATCCTCGGGGACGGCACAGCTGCGCGGCACCAGCGGTATCTCGTGGGAGCCGATGATCGCGACACTGCCATCAAGGCCGTCATGCACGTGGTTGGGGCCGAGGTGGTGGTGACATCCAGCATGAAGGTATCCGACAGAGCGTCGGAAATAGCCGCGCTGCAGCCCGGCGCGATCAAGCAGATTTAGCATGATTACCTTGCTCGCACGCGCGCTCCACTAACGCTCAATACCCCTAAAAGTACGAATTCGTACAGTTGATGGAACGTCTGTCACGCGTGTCGCTTCCCCCAAGTGGAGGTTCACCTATGCAGACAACAAAGCTGCACGATCGGTTGGGGGCGTCGCTGCGAGCTATCGCCCCCGCCCCGGCAGACTTGGCCATCCCCATATCGATGTGGGATCTGCTCAGTGCCATAGAGCGCGCCGAGCACGAACAGATCCTGAGACCACAAGCAGAGGCGTGGGCGGCGACCCATCCAACAATGAAGCAACGCGCCGGCTAACGGCATTTTCCGCTTAATATGGAGCAACAAGGTGCCACTGATTGCACGACTGAAGGAGCGGAGGGACCAGATTCAAGGGCAACTCACTTCATAACGGCGCCGGAGAGGCTCACAGCGGTCGCCGACGGCACTCCGAGATCTGCAGGTTTCATCAGCCGCCGGTTCGGGCACTCGGCGCACTGCTCGACCAAATGCCGGCCGGAGCTGGCCAATTGCGCAAGTGTGATGCCGGAGCCTTCATCGGCCATCGCGCCGCCCTCAGAAGCCGAGGCCGTCCAACCCATTCTTATTCCACTTATCGGCCTCGCGAACGTAGACGCCGATCATCGCCGGCGACTTGTGGCGCGTGTGCTGTTGCAGGCGATAGGTAACTTGGCGTCGCGTCTCGGACCTCGAACAAGGCTCCGCCGCCGCTGGTTGGGGCCTTGTTGCGTTTGCCGACATCGGATGGGCGTACTCTAGGTGTATGCCCTGATGCCTAAAGTCCCCCGAAGGACAGTGCCCGGCCGACGTGATCGGCAACGCCATCAAACGTGGCGTGGAAGACAGTGTCGATCGCGCTCACGAACATGTCGCGAACGAGAGTTTGTAAAACCGATTGTAAAACTTTGCGAAGGCGCTCTCGCCGATGCGCACTAAGCGACTGAGAAGATTGGTGGG
>CAVRVR010000025.1:0-9789 GCA_963724595.1 uncultured Alphaproteobacteria bacterium
GTCAGCTTGTCGGCGATCTCGACGAGCTCATCGTCCTTGATGTTCGCCTTGATCTCGTCGTTGTCGTAGACAAGCGCCATCGCCTCGCGCAGTTGCTTGGCTTGGCCACTCGCGTGGTACTGCTGCAGCGCCTCGTCGATGATGCGACCAAGGCCACGGCAGGCCCAGCCCATGTGCGTCTCGAGGATCTGCCCGACGTTCATGCGGCTCGGCACGCCGAGCGGATTGAGCACGACGTCAACGTGCGTGCCGTCCTCGAGGAACGGCATGTCCTCAACCGGCACGATCATCGACACGACGCCCTTGTTGCCGTGACGGCCGGCCATCTTGTCGCCCGGCTGGATCTTGCGCTTCACGGCGACGAAGACCTTGACCATCTTCATCACACCAGGAGGCAGCTCATCGCCGCGCTGCAGCTTGTCGACCTTGTCGACGAAGCGGCGCTCCAGGCTCTTCTTGGCGTCTTCGTACTGCTTGTTGATCGCCTCGATCTCGGCCTGCGACTTCTCGTCCTTGAGACCGAACTCCCACCAATGGCTGCGGGGATCTCCTCGAGGATGTCGTCGGTAATGTGCGTGCCCTTGCGCGCGGC
This sequence comes from uncultured Alphaproteobacteria bacterium, assembly GCA_963724595.1. GTDB lineage: Bacteria > Pseudomonadota > Alphaproteobacteria > Rhizobiales > Hyphomicrobiaceae > Hyphomicrobium_A. The sequence goes on from CAVRVR010000025.1 coordinate 593, forward strand.
CTTGGGACCCTTCGACACTTCCTTGCCGAGCAGAGCCTCCTTTAGACGCGCGTACACGTTGCGGTCGAGGATCTGCATCTCGTCGTCGCGGTCCTTGGCGAGACGCTCGATCTCCTCGCGCTCGATGGCCATCGCACGTTCGTCTTTCTCAACGCCGTGGCGATTGAAGACGCGCACCTCGACGACCGTGCCGGAGACGCCAGGCGGCAGACGCAGCGAGGTATCGCGCACGTCAGAGGCCTTCTCACCGAAGATGGCGCGCAGCAGCTTCTCTTCCGGCGTCATCGGGCTCTCGCCCTTGGGCGTGATCTTGCCGACGAGGATGTCGCCGGGGTTCACTTCGGCGCCGATGTAGACGATGCCCGCTTCGTCGAGGTTCTTCAGAGCCTCTTCCGAGACGTTGGGAATGTCACGCGTGATCTCTTCCGGGCCGAGCTTGGTGTCGCGGGCCATCACCTCAAACTCCTCGATGTGGATCGAGGTGAAGATGTCGTCGGCCACGACGCGCTCGGAAAGCAGGATGGAGTCCTCGAAGTTGTAGCCCATCCACGGCATGAACGCGACGAGCACGTTCTTGCCGAGCGCCAGATCACCGAGATCGGTCGAAGGACCGTCGGCGATGATCTCGCCTGCCTGCACCGCATCACCCACGTGCACCAGCGGGCGCTGGTTGATGCAGGTGTTCTGGTTGGAGCGCTGGAACTTGCGCAGACGATAGATGTCGACGCCGGGCTTCGACGGATCGGTCTCGGCCGTGGCGCGGATAACGATACGCGTGGCGTCAACCTGGTCGACGACGCCGGTGCGGCGCGCGGCGATGGCGGCGCCTGAAGATCGCGCGCCACAACCTCTTCCATGCCGGTGCCGACCAGCGGCGCCTCGGCCTTGATGAGCGGCACAGCCTGACGCTGCATGTTCGAGCCCATAAGGGCGCGGTTGGCGTCATCGTTCTCGAGGAACGGGATGAGCGCCGCGGCGACCGACACGAGCTGCTTCGGCGACACGTCGATGTAGTCGACCTTTTCCTGCGGCACGAGCAGCACGTCGCCCTGGTAACGGCAGGTGATGAGGTCGTCCGTCAGCTTGCCTTTGGAATCGACCTCGGCATTGGCCTGCGCAACGTGGTGACGCATCTCCTCCATGGCCGACAGGTAGACGACCTGATCGGTGAGCTTGCCGTGCACGACCTTGCGGTACGGGCTCTCGATGAAGCCGTACTTGTTGACGCGCGCGAACGTCGCCAGCGAGTTGATGAGGCCGATATTCGGGCCTTCCGGCGTCTCGATCGGGCAAATGCGACCGTAGTGCGTCGGATGCACGTCGCGGACCTCAAAGCCGGCACGCTCGCGGGTAAGACCGCCCGGGCCAAGTGCCGACAAACGGCGCTTGTGAGTGATCTCCGACAGGGGGTTGGTCTGGTCCATGAACTGCGAGAGCTGCGACGACCCGAAGAACTCGCGCACCGCGGCGGCCGCTGGCTTGGCGTTGATCAGGTCCTGCGGCATGACGGTGTCGATGTCCACCGAGGACATGCGCTCCTTGATGGCGCGCTCCATGCGCAACAGGCCGACACGGTACTGGTTCTCCATCAACTCGCCGACCGAACGCACGCGCCGGTTGCCGAGGTGATCGATGTCGTCGATCTCGCCCTTGCCATCGCGCAGGTCGACAAGCGTCTTGATCACCGCGAGGATGTCCTCGCGGCGCAGCACGCGCATGGTGTCGGGCGCGTCGAGCTCAAGGCGCATGTTCATCTTCACGCGGCCGACGGCCGAGAGGTGATAGCGCTCTGAATCGAAGAACAACGAGTGGAACAGGTTGGTCGCCGCCTCGATCGTCGGCGGCTCGCCCGGACGCATCACCCGGTACACGTCCATCAACGCCTCTTCCATGTTGGCGTTCTTGTCGATGTTGAGCGTGTTGCGGATGAACGGCCCGATGTTGACGTGATCGATGTCGAGGATCGGGAATTCTTTGACCTTCTGGTCCTTCAACTCGGCCAGCAGTTCCGCGTCGAGCTCGTCGCCGGCTTCTGCGATGATGGCACCCGTCTCCATGTCGACGATGTCAGCGGCGATGTAGCGGCCAGCGAGGTCGTCGGAGGAGACGAGCACCTCCTTCAAACCACCCTCGGCCAGCTCGCGCGCCTTGCGGGCGGTGAGCTTCTCGCCAGCCTTGATGATCACCTCACCCGTCTTGGCGTCGGCGAGGTCGGCCGTCGGCGTCATGCCCCGCATCTTCTCGGGTACGAACGGCATCTTCCAGCCGCGCTTCAATTCCTTTATCTGGATGTGCTTGTAGAAGACGTTGAGGATCTCTTCGTCGTTGAGTCCCAGCGCGTACAACAGCGTCGTCACCGGCAGCTTGCGGCGGCGGTCGATGCGCACGTAGACGATGTCCTTGGCGTCGAACTCGAAGTCGAGCCACGAGCCGCGATAGGGGATGATGCGGGCGGCGAACAGCAGCTTGCCGGAGGCATGCGTGCGCCCGCGGTCGTGATCGAAGAACACGCCCGGCGAACGGTGCATCTGGGAAACGATGACGCGCTCAGTGCCATTGATGACAAAGGTACCGTTCGATGTCATGAGCGGCATGTCGCCCATGTAGACGTCCTGCTCCTTGACGTCCTTGATCGACTTCGAACCCGTCTCCTCGTTCACATCGAACACGATGAGGCGCAGCTTCACCTTCAGCGGCGCCGAGAAGGTCATGTCGCGCTGCATGCACTCGTCGACGTCGTACTTCGGCGGCTCGAACTCGTAGCGCACGAACTCCAGCGTCGCCCGGCCAGAGAAATCCGAGATCGGGAACACGGACTTGAATACGGATTGCAATCCGTGGTCGTCGGAACGGCCGCCGGGGGGCTCCTTGACCATGAGGAAGTCGTCGTACGAGCTCTTCTGAACCTCGATGAGGTTCGGCATCTCGGCAACTTCGCGAATGGATCCGAATTTCTTCCGGATGCGCTTGCGGCCGTTGAACGTCTCAGCCATGTCCGCTCCTTGTAAAGCGCGCGAGGGACGAGCCCGCGCTTTTCTACCTGCGTGGCAAGGGCCGCCAACCCTTGCTAGCCTTTAAACGGCTCACCGGAAGGTCCGTTTGAGGGTTGCATAGCCCTCAAAAGACCCTCCGGAGAGACGTCCAGAACGCCCGCCTTCTCAGGCAGGTGGAGGCAGGCAACCGGGCACGCGATGTGCCGATTGCCTGCCGCCTCGATTACTTCACTTCGACAGTCGCGCCCTGGTCCTCAAGCTGCTTCTTCAGCTTGGCAGCCTCGTCCTTGGTCACGCCTTCCTTCACGGCCTTGCCGCCGGCCTCGACGAGGTCCTTGGCTTCCTTGAGGCCAAGGCCGGTGATGGCGCGGACCTCCTTGATGACGTTGATCTTCTTCTCGCCGCCGGCCTTCAGGATGACGGTGAACTCGGTCTGCTCCTCGGCAGCCGGGGCAGCAGCGCCGGGAGCCGCGGCAACGGCGACGGCGGCAGCCGCCGACACGCCCCACTTCTCCTCGAGCAGCTTGGCCAGCTCAGCCGCCTGCAGGACGGTGAGGCTGGAGAGATCGTCAACGATCTTCGAAAGATCTGCCATGTTGTTACTTCCTTCGGTTTGAACCTAATGACTGATGCAGTTTTGAACTGCGCGTTCGATGTCGTGGCGCCTTGCGGCGCCGCCCTTGCCGTTATGCGGCTTCGCCTTGCGATGCCTTCGCCTGGATGACCCGTGCGAGCTTTGCGCCTGGCTCCTTGACCGTGCGGGCGATCTTGGTCGCCGGCGCGTTGAGGAGTCCGATGAGCTTGGCTCTGAGTTCGTCCAGCGATGGCAGTTCGGCGAGCGCTTTGACGGCGTTCGCGTCGAGGACCGTCGCGCCCATCGCGCCACCGAGAATGATAAGCTTCTCATTCCCCTTGGCGTATGCGACCGACGCCTTCGCCGCAGCGATCGGATCCTTCGAGTAGGCAACGCATGTCTGCCCCTTGAAGAGATCGGCAATCGCTTCGTACGAAGTGTCCTTGACAGCGAGCTTCGCCAGCCGGTTTTTGGCTACCTTGACCTTCCCGCCAGCCTCTTTAACGCGCTTGCGGTAGTCGGTCAGTTGGGCGACCGTCATGCCGGCATAGTGGGCGACAACGACCAACCCCGTGTCTTTCAACACGGTGTTGAGCGACGTCACGAGCTCACGTTTCGCGGCTCTATCCACCTGCTCACTCCAGATTACGGATCAGCTTCGCTGAAGCTGCTCCGCGGGTTGCACCTTGCCGCCGTGGCGGGAGACCCGCTTCAGGCGACGCTTCGTCTGTCCAACCGCGCGCTGATGAAGACGGCACGGTGCTGACCCAGGTTCAAACCGGCTCTGCGCTCCGCTCGGAGCATGAAACCGGGTTCGCTCCTGTCTCATGCGGGCCCTGTTTGAGGCTTAAGCTGCCAGCATCGCGAGGAAGCTGGCGGCACCCACAGTCTCGGACAGTCTTCGGAAGGCGAGCTAGGAGCTCATCTTCCGTCTTTCGCGCGTTGCTTCTTGTGAAGCTGCGCGCGAATTCCGTAGTGCCCTCCTAGGCGAGGGACTGCCCGCCATTGAGGCTGGCTGAGTCGATCTTGACGCCAGGCCCCATGGTCGAGCTGATCGAAACCTTCTTCACGTAGGTGCCCTTGGCACCCGGCGGCTTCGCCTTCACCACGGCGTCGACGAACGCCTTGATGTTCTCGGCGAGCGCGTTGGTCGTGAAGCTCGCCTTGCCGATGCCAGCGTGCACGATGCCCGCCTTCTCGACGCGGAACTCCACGGAGCCGCCCTTGGCGCCTTTGACGGCGTTGGTGACGTCCATGGTCACCGTGCCGACGCGCGGGTTCGGCATCAGGCCGCGGGGGCCGAGCACCTTGCCGAGCCGACCGACGAGACCCATCATGTCGGGCGTGGCGATGCAGCGATCGAAATTGATCGTGCCCTTCGACACCTGCTCGACGAGATCCTCCGCGCCGACGACGTCGGCACCGGCCGCCTTGGCCTCGTCGGCCTTGGCGCCGCGCGCGAATACGGCGACACGCGCCGTACGGCCGGAGCCGTTCGGAAGATTGCAAACGCCGCGCACGAGTTGGTCGGCGTGCTTGGGGTCGACGCCGAGGTTCATCGCCACTTCGATTGTCTCATCGAACTTCGCCTTGGCGCGCTCCTTGACGAACTTCACGCCCTCCTCGATCGAGTAGGCCTTCTCGCGGTTGAGGCCAGTGGCCGCCGCCGCCATGCGCTTGCCGCCGGCAAGACGCGTCTCTTTGATTGCCTCAGGGCTGAGCTTCTGCGCCATCGCCGTTACTCCTTCACCTGCAGGCCCATCGAACGGGCGGAGCCGGCGATCGTCTTGGCGGCAGCCTCGACGTCGTCCGTGTTGAGATCCTTCATCTTCAGTTTCGCGATGTCGCGCACCTGAGCCATGGTCACGCTGCCCGCGACCCCGCGGCCAGGATCCTTGCTGCCGGACGTTATCTTCGCCGCCTTCTTGAGGAAGAAGGAGGCCGGCGGCGTGCGCATCTCGAACGTGAACGAGCGGTCGGAGAAGACCGTGATCTTCACCGGGATCGGCGTGCCCTGCTCGATGTCCTTCGTCTTGGCGTTGAACGACTTGCAGAACTCCATGATGTTGACGCCGCGCTGACCCAGCGCGGGGCCGATGGGCGGCGAGGGATTGGCCGCCCCCGCCGGCACCTGCAAGTTGATGTAGCCGTCAATTTTCTTTGCCATGGTCTCCCCTTAGCACTTGACGGGAAGGGGCTTTCCTTCCCAGGGTTAGCGGTCCAACGGGCTATCTGGCCCTCCCGCGGATTTTCCGCAGGGAGGCCTCGTGAGAGGCTGTCCTTGCGGGGTTGGCATGCAACCGAGCGTCAGCGCGGCTGCATGTTCGTCGACGTCTTCATGACCTCCGGGGCTTATCCCGGCACCTTCTCCACCTGGCCGAATTCGAGCTCGACCGGCGTCGGGCGACCGAAGATCGACACGGCCACCTTGAGCCGCGAACGCTCCTCGTCGACTTCTTCCACGTGGCCTTGGAAGGAGGCAAACGGGCCGTCGGCGACCTTCACCTGCTCGCCCACCTCGAACGTGATCGAGGGCTTCGGCCGCTCAACGCCTTCCTTGACCTGATGGAGGATGCGCATCGCCTCATCCTCCGAGATCGGCATCGGCTTGTTTTCCGCGCCGAGAAACCCGGTGACCTTGGGCGTGTTCTTGATCAGCAGAAACGCCGGGTCGGTCATCTCCATCTTCACCAGCACGTAGCCGGGCAGAAACTTGCGCTCGGCCTGCACCTTGCGGCCGCGTTTCACCTCGACCACTTCCTCGGTCGGCACCAGAACTTCCTCAAACAGATGCTCGAGGCCGGCTGCCTTGGCGCGCTCCTTGATGGCATCCGCCACCTTGCGCTCGAAGTTGGTGTAGGCGTGCACAATATACCAGCGCTTCGCCATTGCCGCTCTTTCAGGGCGCGTTTGCGCGACTTGGGTAGACACTACTTTTTAGCTCCGGTTCAGCGGTTTGCACCCAGCACGAGCTGGACGAGCCATCCGAGCGCTTGATCCGTGATGAGGAAGAATACCGAGGCCACGCTGACCATAATTAAAACCATGAGGGTGGTGATCCACACCTCTTTCCAGGTGGGCCAAGTGACCTTGGAGGTCTCCTGGCGAACCTCCTGAATAAACTCGACCGGGTTGTATTTGGCCATTAATCTGACTTTCCCGGGCGCCATGCGACAACCTGACGCACCCCAGGCGCCGGCTGCTGGCACATCCGGCGCCCTCGCAACGGATGTGACCAATACGATTTGGCAGGGGCGGAGGGTCTCGAACCCCCAACCTTCGGTTTTGGAGACCGACGCTCTGCCAATTGAGCTACACCCCTATTTCGCGTGGAAGCGCGCGCTATCCTACGCGGGGGCGGCATACTTAGCCGAAGTTTTCCCCGTTGTCACTTGCCAGTGACGAAATTGTCGCGAGGCGGAATCAAGAGGTCGATTCTACCACCACCGCCGTGCCGTAGGCCAATACTTCCGTCACCGCCGAGGCGATCTCGTTGGCGTCGTAGCGCATGGCGAGAACTGCATTAGCGCCCATCTCCTGGGCGTGCTCGACGAGCCGATCATAGGCTTCCTGGCGGGCCTGCTCCGCCAACCCAGTATATAGAGTGATATTGCCGCCAAAGAAGATCTGCACCGCAGCGCCGATGTTGCCGACTATGCTGCGCGAGCGGACGGTAAGCCCGCGCACGACGCCCAGGTGCTTCACTACCCGATAGCCCGGCAGGTCATTGGTGGTGACGACGAGCATTGCTCTCCCCCGGGGGCACCCCGGCCAACAGTCCACGGGGTTCAACGCTGCGCCGGTTATATCGCGCTGCTACCGCGCTTGGAATGACACGCAAAGCAAATATTTCGCTTGGCGGGTTACGTCTCCGCTCCCTTGCAGCGTCTACTGATTAGGGATGGAGCAGAAGCGGAGGGAGCGCATATGCGCTGCTGGTGGATTGCGCTCGCAAATTTTCTGGACGCCCTGCTGCCGAGAGGGGCGGCCGCGCGTCATGATGCTCTGCGGCCGGTTCCGGTACGGATGCGGCCGAGACCAACGGGAGTAGGGCGCGCGTTGACGTCCGGCAGCTCGCGCAGCCAGGGCGCAGCGGTCACCATTGCAACACTCGCAGCGGTGACGCTATGGCGCCCGCGACGCCGCTGTGTTCGCAAGTCGCCATCGTCGGGTGCCTGCGCAACGGTCCACCTTCTTCGTCAGCCAATCCGGGTACATGCTGACGGCCGGCACGCGGGGTCTCGCCGTGGCGGCTCGCCTTGCGACGGAGGCGCTCCGCGCAGCGCACGTCGTCGACTTCGGCGAGGACGACCGGCCGCAAGTCTGCCGCTCGTTAACATCGCTCGAGCGAAGGCTGGCCGCCGTCGATGCTCCGCGCCCGTTCCGCGCTGATATCTCAAGGCGCAGCCGGCGCTTCGATGGGCCGGCATACCGAACTCGATGCGCAGCATGGGTCGCCAGGCCGTCGGCAGGCGATTGTTGTTTCCGGCGCCTCGGCGATGCGGGCGCCAGTGCCAGGACCTCCGAACGACCTATCGCGCGGCAATATCGGCGAACGCCCGCCGCCCAAGATGCTGCAGCCGCTCCGGCTGCGCTTTAGCCTCGCTGCGGCGAGGTAGGTCTGGCCGGCCGGTGATCTAGCTCGGCGGACCGTGGAAGAGTGGAGCGGGTGAAGGGAATCGAACCCTCGTCATCAGCTTGGAAGGCTGTTGCTCTACCATTGAGCTACACCCGCGAGGCCGCGTTTATTGGCGGTTTTGCTGGATTCTGCAACGGGAATAAAATTTCAAATCCGACGAAAAAGCCCAAAAAGGACCCCCGTCCCGGAATAGTCCCGGAATGGGGTCGACGACCTTCTCGTTGGTCGCGTTCCTCGCGGCCGGGGTGACGACCTCGACGTCGACCACCTTGCTGGGGTCACGGGCACGCGCTTGACACGGCGGCGCACGCACCAACTCGCAGTCGGGTGGGATGATGCCGATCCGCTGGACGCAGACTGAGGGTGGGCGCGTGGCTTGTGAAGTTTGGAGTCGGCGTGCGAGAGGGACGAGACATAGGAGGACCTGAGGACTGTTTATTGTACAGCAGTTTCGGTTTACACTGCATTTCTTGCTAAGAGACCTTTGTCTGGAAGCGTACCCTGCCGCCGCGCCACCTTTCCCCGTCCTCCCGAGGGCCTATACGGTCGCGTGGTCATCGCATCGCAAGTGAACTCCAGCCAAGGAAAGAAGCAATGGAACCCGTAGCTGCCGTACTCATCGGATTAGTAGTGGCACTCGTCGCGCTTCTGATCTTCACATTCATTTTCCAGTGGATTTGGAACGCCGTTATTCCGGACGTATTCGGCCTCAAGCAGATCACGCTTTGGCAGGCACTCGGAATTCTCATTTTGGCCTCGATCCTATTCGGCGGACATCGCGTCGTGAACATCTACGGGGCTTCGCCATTTCAAATAGCCGCGGCCGCGCAGCACTGAATATGCGTCGCGTGCCGGTCTGGCAACGTGCAGAGCTCCGTGGAGCGTGCTCCAGTCTTGGGTGATGTGCGTTTTGCCGTCCCACGCTATTAATTAGGGAGCAAGACCGAGGACTACCTCGGTATAGATTTCGGATCCGGCAAGCTGGATGACA
>CAVRVR010000026.1:0-11376 GCA_963724595.1 uncultured Alphaproteobacteria bacterium
GCAACTTCATGGCCTCGGGTATGCTGCTGCACAGGTCGAGCGCAGCCCGGCACTGGCCGATACCAGTAATGTCGTCGTTCTCGCCCTCGATCGTCATCAGGGGAACACTGCGGATTTTGCCGAGATCCACGGCGCGGCGCCGGTGCACCATCTCGCCTTTGGGAAGAGCCTGGCTGATGAACACGGTGTCGATCGTCTGCAGATAGAACTCGGCTGTCAGGTCCATAACGGCGAGATATTCGTTGTAGAACGCACGATGCTTCTCAGCCGAGTCGCCGTCGCCGTGTACGAGGTGTATGAAGAGGTCCTTGTGCGACTGAACATGACGGTCAGGATTTATTGACATGAAGCCGGAGAGCTGGAGGAAACCGGGGTATACTGCCCGCCCTGCTCCGGCATTAGGCCAGGGCACATTCGTGATGACGTTGTTGCGGAACCATTCATTTCCCCGGCGCTCGGCGAACTTGTTCACGACAGTGGGGCTAACGCGGGTGTCGATCGGCGCGCCCGCCAGGATAAGGCTCGCCGGGACGTTTGCCTCGCCATCTTCCTCCATTAGTGCAACGGCCGCGAGCGCCGGCACGGCGGATTGGCAAATTGCCAGCATGTGCACGTCTCCACCGAGCGCACGCAGCATCTCGCGCAGGTAGTCGATGTAGTCATCGAGGTCGAAGGTGCCCTCGGTCACCGAAATGCCACGCGCGTCTTGCCAGTCGGTAATGTAGACCTCGTGATTAGGAAGCAGCGTCTCGACCGTGCCACGAAGGAGTGTCGCGTAGTGCCCGGACATGGGGGCGACAAGGAGAATCCGAGGCTGCTGCACTGCGCGACCCGGCTCGATATCGCGCTTGAAGTGGATGATGCGACAGAAGGGTCGCTGCCAGACGATCTCCTCGCTCACCCTCACGGCAACGCCGTCGACCTCAGTGGCGCCCAGACGAAACTCGGGCTTCTTGTAGCGACGCGTGGTGCGTTCGAAGACCTCGCACGCGGCGGCTGCATGACGTCCTGCTACAGTGTGGGTCCACGGGTTGAATGGGTTGTTCAAGAACAGGCCGTAGGAACCGGCCATAACTCTCGCCGGGCGCATCGCGCCACGGCTTAATTCGTAAAACTGGTAGAGCACGTGCCCCCCAACATAAGAGCTTGCGCTTCCCCGCAATCAGGTTTGCGACCGAAAGTCGAAATCCGCTGCTGAAGCCTTCCGTATTCATTAGTGAGCGTGATCGCGGTTCACCGCGCTCCTCGCTCATCCTCATAAATAAGAGGCTAAAGTCGTTAAAAGAATCATTAAGTCGTATCGCATAGGTTCAGAGTTGCGAATGACTGGCGGCCGGCCGCCGGCTCTATGCCTCCGGTGCGGCCCGAAGCATCATAGAAGGTACGTATGCTGAAAGATCGGCTGGGACCCTTATTGGTTCCCGTTCTCACGTGGCCTCAGGGCGCGCAGCACGAGTTGGTGTGCACTGTCCCCAAAAACGAGGCGCGATATGGTGGGGCCTGGTCTCAATGTGATGACCCAAAGAGGGCCAGCGAGCGAGCCCCGCTGGCGCTAGGCCAACCCGGGTCCTTGATCAGTGCCGAGATGGAGGCATTCCTCAAGCGCCATCACTTCAACTTTTTCTAATTCGCCGGCTTCACGAACCGGACCGTAAGGGCTGCGGGAATCGGTCGACGACGTTCGACGTTTGCCAGATGCCGAGTTAGGTCGTGTAGTGCCTCAACATTGGCTTGGGCCGTTTTGACCATCAATTGCCGCCAATCGGGAGCCGGTGCCCCTGCTTTGAAGCACCCGGGTCGCTCTCTGGCGCAGGCCATCCGCGCCATAGGGGAGCCAATCGAGGCGGCAACTGTCGACCAACGCATCGACCATTCTGGCGTAACTCTCCGATACGGCGGCCCCAATTGTGCAGCCGCTTTGGTTTACGATCGCGTAGATCCTATGGCCGTACGGCTTCACGCGGCTCTCGACCTCCGCCTTGATGATTTGCACGTCGCGCTCGGTGTTGATGGCCAGGTGCCGAAAGTCAAGAAAGAGCATTTTGAGTCTCGGGTCGTAGCTGAACCGCTTCTCAAGCGGCAGCATCAGCATACTGTCGCGCAATCCCATCGACGCGGTAGCAAAGATGCGCTCATCCATAAGCTCGGGGTCGTGCACGATTGGCACGAAGTCCATATGAGCGAGGATGTCGCGACCGATGTCGATGCCAGGCGCAACCTCAACTAGCTCCATGCCCTCCTCTGATAGACGAAAAACGCAGCGCTCCGTGACGTAGTGTACGCGCTGGCCCCGCTTCATGGCGTAGTTGCCCGAGAAGGTTCGGTGCTCGACGTCGGCAACGAATTTCCGTGCCTTCCCCTCTTGCGTAATGGCGAGGCGCCCGTCCGTCACTTTTGCAACGAGACCTCCGGCTGTGAATGTACCGACGAAAACCACCGCCTTGGCGTTTTGACTGATGTTGATGAAGCCGCCAGCGCCCGCCAGTCGTGGGCCGAATTTCGAGACGTTGAGGTTGCCATGCCGGTCAGCCTGGGCAAGGCCGAGGAAGGCGATATCGACCCCGCCGCCGTCATAGAAGTCGAACTGGTATGGCTGGTCGATGATCGCCTGCGCGTTGGTCGCCGCGCCAAAGCTGAGGCCCGAGGCCGGCACGCCGCCGATAACGCCCGGCTCGGCGGTTAAGGTGATGAGGTCGATTATGTCCTCCTCTGCGGCGACACTGGCGATGCCCTCCGGCATACCAATGCCGAGGTTGACGACCATCTTCGCCTCGAGCTCAAGAGCCGCGCGGCGCGCGATGATCTTGCGCTCACACATGTCCATGGGTTGAAGGGTCATCATTGGCACGCGAAACTCACCTGCGAAGGCGGCGCTGTACGGCTCGGCGAATGTCTGCATGTGATACTCGGGCCGCTCCGTAACCACGACGCAATCGACGAGAATGCCGGGGATCTTCACCTGGCGCGGGTTCAAGCTGCCGCGCTCGGCGAGCCGTTCGACCTGCACAATGACAATGCCGCCGGAGTTGCGCGCGGCCATCGCAATCGAAAGCGCCTCGAGAGTGAGCGCCTCCCGCTCCATAGTAATGTTGCCGTCGGTGTCGGCCGTGGTACCGCGCACGATCGCCACGTTGATCGGGAACGCCCGGTAGAAGAGATACTCCTCGCCTTCGATGACCATAAGACTGACGAGATCGGCGATAGTCCGCGCGTTGATCTTGCCGCCGCCGTAGCGGGGATCGACGAAGGTGTCGAGCCCGACCCGCGATAGATGCCCTGGCCTGCCGGCGGCAATGTCGCGGTAGAGATGCGAGACCACGCCTTGCGGCAGGTTGTACGCCTCGATTTCTCCGGAGACGGCAAGCTCCTGCAGCTTCGGCACGAGGCCCCAGTGACCGCCAACGACCCGCCTGATGAGGCCTCGATGGCCAAGGTGGTTGAGTCCACGTTCCTTCCCATCGCCCTGGCCAGCGGCGTAGACAAGAATGAGTCCTGACGCGGCTCGCCGGTGCGGTCGGGGCTGGCCTTCGCGCTATCGAGGAACCGCGCCTCGAGCGCGACGGCAATGTTCTCCGGGAAGCCGATGCCCACGAAGCCTCCCGTCGCGACAGTCTCGCCCGAGCGGATAAGGCTCACTGCGTCGGCGGCCGAGACTGCCTTGCCTACGGACTTCAAGCGCAGCGCCGTGAGGCGCTGATGGGTCTCACAGTCCATAACCCTCGTCCCGCAAATGTAGAAAGGAATCAATGCCAACACCCTGCTTGCGTCAGCGAGTTGGCGTCAAGTGGAGAACGGCACCAGTCGAATAAGGGGGCATCTCGGCGAGGGTAACCTTCCTTCAGGTCCGCAAGGCCGTCGCCGAGGCCGCGGCTGGAGCCGGATGGACGAACCGCTTTGGCCGGCTAGCAACGCTTTACTTCACCACACTCCGTTGGATGAGCAATTGGCGTGTTCGCTAGTCCCGCGCTGGCCCGTAAACTGCGGTCGCGTGCCGCTACAGGCTCATATCCCCTGTGTGGCCTCCGCGATGAGGCGAGCAAGCTCTTGCACTTGATGAGCATAGGTTTGCATCTGGGTTTGTGCGTAGCGGTTCTGAATTGCCAACGCCTCCTGGACGCCCTTGGCCTTGGCAAGCTCGCTTGCCAAACCAAAGTAAGAATTGGCGTTCTGTTTGGCGAACTGGATCGTGCGCTCCTGGAGCGCCCTAACCCCCGATTTCATGTCATCCGTTGGCAATGCCGTCACCCACAGGCCCATTGCTTGGGCGATGGCCTCGATAAATTGACCGTACGCCGCACGCGTCTGCTCAAGATTACTTTCCCAAATCTGACGCAATTGGTGCGGGATCTCGAAAGGTTGGTCTTGCGCCATGGTTCTCACGCTGATTCCTGAAGTCACACCTCCATGCTCGCCCAACACTATCATAGTCATGCGTCATGAGGAGACTGGGCTTCATCAGCGTCTGACGAGAGATTAAGCCGATGCTCCAAGGAGATACTTGGCCCAGGGCACCTGCTGGCAGGCGATTCGCTTGCCGTTCCACGCGACTAGCGGCGTACATTGACGTCTGGATCAAGAAGTGCGTCGCGACGATCCGCGCGTTGATCGTGCCGCAGGGCCGCCATCTAGCCGGTTCGAGGCACTCGCTTGAGATTTTTTTTGTTGGCCGGCGGGCGACGCAATCTCGCTTCTCTTCCCGCGGGCGGCCGGCATGCTCTTAGTGAGTCCCTGAGTCAATAAATTGACCTATGCGGCAACAACACCAAGTTGCCCGACTGCCATTGCTGCAGAAGAGCGCCAAGGTGTGCTCGATTTCGCAAGGACTAAGCGCCAGCCCAGATCGCTCCGGCGGGACCGTACTTTACCGAGGCGGGAAGCAGATGCCAGGATGCAAGCCACTGTGCTTCGAGGGCCTCAGCTTCATTTCGGGTATCGGCTTGGGCCACACGCCTGCCACTCTCTTCGACCACCCACGTATCGCCAATAAGCCGCACCAAAGTCATTTCGGGTTCTCTTTCAGAAAAGACGCGGGAAGCTAACCGCGGTGGGGTTAACGCGGCCTTAAATTCTACGGATATTCTCATTGTGCGTGGGAGTGGCCGGAGGCCGTATGCGGCTCGCTTGCGTGGTCTGTCTCGCCAAATCGAAAAGCTCTCAAGACAGGTACGGTTCAAGTTCGCTCTAGCCACTCATGTACATGGCAAATCGCTGTGCCAGCCGATCGCGATCGGGCAAATCTTGAGGACGAGCGGACAGCCTAATAGTGCAGCCTCCTACAGCTTTAATCCCTTGCTCGAATAGCGGACCGTCGTTCATGCTAAGGAGCGCTTCGCTGACGTGGACGCGGTAGTCAGGATCGATTCCGATGAGATTTGCGTCGAACGCTGCGTGGTGCAGTTTAGACAGCGGTAAACCATTGGTGCCCAGCGGCTGGCCCAGGTGCTCGTCTGTGTCGCCGATGATGTGAGCAGCGTCGAGCAGTCTACGTTCCGGCATCCCAGAGATCGCACACCTACCCTCATAAGCTGCGAGCACAGCCTCGCGAAACGTAGCTTGATGTAGACGTTGTCTTGCGAGTTGAAGTGCGTATCGTCGTTCTGTCGTACCGGGTAGAAAACTGATTGCAAAACATTCCAGAACGGGTGCTTGTGTGCGCTCGCAAAGCCCCGCAGACATTGGCGATCCCGGCAGGATTCGAACCTGCGACCCTCTGCTTAGAAGGCAGAAAAGTTTTCAATAGATTCAAGGCGCGTTCTGAGTTTTCTCGCGGTGTTCTCGGTATTTTATATCAATGACTTAGCATGGCGCTCAGAACGACCACCATCTACGACTGCTCTCGCCGCGACAAGCCAGGCTCCATCGGCAGCATCATCGTAGGCACATGAGCATTGCGAACTCTGGGGTTCACAGCTCATCGCGCCCTCAGAACATATCCGACCACCTGGGCAAGTTGGGCACGTACAGCCTAGCCCTACGCATAGGCGTCCTGCTTCCGGGACTTTTGGCGGCGGGCTTCGAGTTCGAACTGTGCTTCCGCAACCGCGCCGAAACCTGCACCAACACAAAGCTGACGGTGACCTGGGATTTGCGCGTATGCGCGGTTTGGCCGAAAGCAAATTTCCATCGGGTTTCCCCCTACCGCTCGCCGGGAGATGAGGTGTCGTTGCGGACGACGAGGCGAAGTTCATCCACTCGACGGCACGCCTCTGACCACTCGTCTCTCGACATGTGCGTCATCTGATCCCAAATTCTCTCGCACGGGCTCAATGGTGCGACCGGTGCGGGCACTTCGTCGACGACGGCGATGCTCTGCGCTGAGACCTCAAATATGGGCGCAACCGCTAGCAGCGGTGGCGGCACGTCGCGAACGGTGGAAATTCTGGGCGCGGACACTTGCACGGTCAGTGCGAGCGCCCTGGTTAGGGGTTCGTTGGAGGGGGCGAGGCTCTGCACTGCCTCTCCTCCTATCTGTGCGACATCCATGCCGGGAGCCAGTGCTGACTGTTCTTGCACGACGCCAATGCTGCGCACTGAGACTGCCGCAACCGGCGCGACCTCCACTGGTGGCCAATTATCCGCGGTGTGGATGCTCTTCGTTGAAACTTCCCCTATCCGCACAATGTTGTTCGTCACGACCAGCGCCAGTCGATTATCGACGGTGCCAATGCTCGTAGGTGAGACTTGTGCTATCTGTTCAACCTCCTCCGTCGCAACAAGTGCTGGTGGGTTGCGCACGGCGGCGATGCTCCGCGCGGCGACTTGCGCTATCTGCGCGACCGGTCTGGGAGACAGTAGCGCTGGCGGCTCGTCGTGAACGGTGGCCATACCCTGCGCCGAGACCTGCGCTATCGGTGAGACTTCTACTGGTGCAACCAACGCTGGCGTTTCGTGCACGAGGGCGATGCTCTGGGCTGAAACTTCCGCTATCGGTCCGACCGCCACCAGTGCGACCGACGTTGGCTCGTGCATGGTGGCGACGTTCTCCGAACGAATACTCGCCCAGCGCAGGACGCGGCGGAGGTGCTCGTTTGAGTGGGTCGTGAATTCGCGCGCCAGCAGTAGGCCGCTCAGTACCAGAACAAGCTGTAGGAGGATGCGCACCCGTCACCTCGTGCCAAACGCCTCAATGACGCCGACACCGAACGTGCGGAGTTGCTCCTAAGCTGATTTGCTAAGGTGGGTCAACGACACTACAGCAGGCGCGGGCGATGTGGCCGCCAGGACTTAACCTAGGCACGGGCTTGTTGCGCGCCTGCCGTATTCAAATGGTAGTCGACCTCATCCTGATAGTTGACGTTAAGGACCGCTTGGCGCCAGTCGCCGACGGCAGGAAAAAACGCCTGCTCATCGTTTGCGGGAGGCACGTAAGCAACCTCTTGGTGTTGCGGGAACATGCCAATGCTGGAAGCCAGGACTTGAAGCTCAAGGAATACCTCAGCGCGACGAGCTTGGTGCTCGAGAGCGACCTTTCGAATCTCCCGAACGAGCTGGTGGTCGACTTGGTTGAGTGCATCCCCCAAGGCTTTGACGAGTGACTGTTCGCTTGCGGTTGTTTGATTGAGGAGAGTGCACATCTCGTCAATGTGGTGAACCAGTTTCGTCATGTCCGACATCCCCGTCGTCTCGGAATCACAAATACGATCATAGCGGCAAGTAGGAATTACCGGTTGCATCTCAGCACCAGCCAGAACGAAAAATCGAACAGGGTGCGTTCGGTTGTAATACCAAACGGGTAGCCGTCGTCGGAGCACGGGTCTCCTGCGAGCGCCCGAGGTCCCCAGCACGGCGCTAACCCGACCACCATGACGGCGACTGTTTTCAGCATCAAACCACCTCCGGCTACGAAGAGATTAAGGGTCAAACCACGACGAATTTGCGTTCAAGGCGAAACGGCGCGGCCCTATTTGGTCCGCTCCGCCAGACACCGCGCGGTGGGGCCGTCTCTGCTTGCAACTCGTGGCGTCCAGTGAAGGATTTTAGACTGCCTGCGGAGGCCAACTCTCTCCGGCGGTGCTGCTCGAATTAGCGAACCAGCGCGCAGGGGAAGAAGCCGACGGTTGAGGGCTACCATGAAGCTGAGCGCAAGCGGCGGCCGATTGGTGCTGTGCACCGGGCGTCGAGTTCGGTTTGTATTCGCTCAACAACGCGGAAACCCTCATATCCGCCACAACGACTGGGGACCCAGAAGGCCCTGACCCGCCGCAAAAGGTCATTGACCACCTCGGCCCTTCTCCAGCTAGGACGATAAGATTTCTAGCCAGACGGCCGCATTGACCCGTGGGGCAGCATGCGATCGGGCGGTCCCATTTCCAAGGCTGAGGGGTGTGCCGCGCCCGGCTGACTATCCACCCTGTTATTCCCCAAACATCAAGACTTCACGCGCCCGGCGGAGATCCCTGGGAACGGTGTCGATTATCCAGCGCACGCGAATGGAGAAAACTATGCAAGCAAAAGAGGCAGATGACCGGACAACAAATCGATTGAGTTACGAGGATCAGCTCTACATTTGGAGCTTACTGTTGCAGGCCAACCTAGTCGGCAAAGTCAAACGCAGGCCCAGGACGGAGTACATCCTGCTGGTGCCGGACGTGCAGGCTGTGGCGCAGATAAATGCCCTATCAGATACGCCAATCACGATCAAACATCTGCCGTCCATTGTCAGACGCTTTCGGCATCTCGAGCCCCCTTATTCTAGCTCCCCTCCGGACCGTAAAGCCTATAAGCGCGAATGGATGCAACGCAAACGGTACGAACAAAAATGGGGAGCTGGGGTGGATGCTATGGGGGAGCCGAAAACTGTCCACACCGCCCATTGATTACATTCAGTAATTTCGAGCGATTTTCCCGATGCTCGGACGCCTAAATAACCCCGTATGACGCCTCCGCCGCTCTCGAAGGCCGCCGAGTAAGTGACTCGCCGCTTGAGCGCGGAACTCATCCCGCAAACCCCGCAGTTGCATGCCGTCTCACCGGGGCGGCGAGCGGCTGCGCGTTATCCAGGAGAATTCCCTTGATCCAACCAATCTGGGAAACGTGGCGTCGTCGACTTCCGACGCATCCGCTCTGTTGCGATATGTTTGCCGATGGTGTCTTCCGGCGTTCGAGGGAAACGGCACTCAAGCGGCAATATCTCCAGTTCAATAACGACGCGTTCGTCAACTGGCTTGTGTTTGATATTGACCGCCCCGAACTCGTTTGAGGCTTGGGATCGCGCCAACCTCCACGCGCCAAACTTTTACGTGCAGAACCCAGCCAACGGGCACGGCCATCTGTTCTATGGGCTTGCTCAATCAGTCGGAACTTGTGACACGCATCGGCGTGCGCCAATTGAGCTAGCTGCCGCTGTTCAGCGTGGCATGACACGAAGACTTGGCGCCGATCCAACCTACGCCAACCGGCTGGCTAAGAATCCCGAACACCATCGATGGCGTTCGGCGTGGTTCGTCCCGAAGCCGTTCGATTTGACGACGCTGCTTGAGCCGCTCGACCGCCACGACATGCGCCCTTACGCGCGGCGCTCAGAAATTGCGGGGATCAGTCGGAACCGGGACCTCTTCGATGAGTTGCGCTACTTCGCCTACCGGAAGGTGCTCGCCTTCAAGGAAGTGAGCAACCTCAACGCGTGGGCCTCGCACTTGCTCGACGAAGCGTGCGGGATCAACCTCGGCTTCGCGCTGCCGCTCCCTACTAGCGAGGTGAGGCACATCGCGAAATCCGTGGCGAAGTGGAGCTGGCGTACGTTCAGCCCTGAGAAGTTCTCGGAGATTCAAGCTGAGCGTGCCCGGCGCCGTGGCGTCCTCGACAGGCAAGCGACATCGGCGGCAATCGCCGCGGCAATCGATGAATTGGGCGCCCGCGTTTCGACAGAGGCCATCGCTCACCGCATCGGGAAGTCTACGCGTACGGTGAGGCGGTACGCAGCAGAGAAGCGCGGGCACTACGAGCGCCGCAGCATTCAACACTCGGAGCCTTGGTTGGCTCAACGCATCAGCCGCGCAACCTGGTACAGACACAGAGCCGTGAGACAAGTAGGACACGAGCCATATCAGGATAGTCACTCACTTGCGCGCAAGGGAACGACCTGTCCCCACCACGGACCGTCGCCGGACGATGACATTTCAATTGAACCAATAATCTTCAGATTTGAGGTTCCCCTCGTCGCCGCTCTGCGAGGAAACCGCCTGCCTCCGCAACGGACCCTCGGACGATCACAATTCAATTGAACCAATAATCTTTAGATTAGCGATCCGCCACGCGGCAGCTCGCTGCAGCTCGACCGTCGGCTGACAGCGGCCCCGGCTTCCCAGTTGGCCGATTTATACGGGAGACCACGGCGAGAACCTAATTGGCGAACCAGGCCTCGAGTTCGGATTTTGGGCTCGCAATTGCGCGGAAACTCTCGATTTGCCGCACCATGCCCGGGACCGTAGCCGTCGGGTGCGCCTAGCGCACCCGACGGCTGCGGGTTCGTCGTGTCCCGGCTGCTAATAGCGACGACGCCCGGCTCAACCGCAACCCGATTGCCGTTGATGCAGCCGAATGCAACCGCATCCGGCTCCTTCCGGATCGCCTCACGCAGGCGTTCGACCGCCGTGGAGTGATCATCATCGAATGAACACAGGCCGTTCAGCACGAATACCGTCCTACCCTCCAACTCAATCTCTTTCGCGCGCACGCTTACATCCCTTCGGCGACTAGTGACGGTCAGTACAATGAAGAAGTTATAGCGGGTTCGGTACCACTGGTCGACCCGGCCGATGGTCGCGACGGATTGCAAGAAGCCCCACGACGTTGCCATCCTCTGATGGCGCAGTGACCCGCCTACCTCTTCTTGAAAGACTTGCAGTACGCGACACCAGCCTCGCAATGCAGGACCGAGGGTGGCCTCAGCCGGGCGGCGCCTCCTCGCAACTCCGCCCGGCTGCTGCATCTAGCTCTAGCCCTCTACGAGCCGTAGCTGATCTCTACGTCATCATTGTTTGGGACCTACATCTTGTACGTGTTTCAGCACTGCGGCCGCGGCTATTGGATGTGGCGGAACACTGTAGAGGTTCACGACCCGATGTCCGCCGAACAGGATCGACGCCAGAATGAGAATTCCGAGCGCCTGCCAGATCGTGATCTGCTTGATGCCAAAGACGTCTGGGATCACGGCGTTCCAAATCCACTGAAAAATGAATGTGAAGATCAGAAGCGCGACGAGCGCCACAACCAATCCGATAAGTAGGGCGTCCGGTTCCATCGCTTCATTCCTTGGATGTGCAGTTAGTCTTTAGATGTCGTTGGCGGCGGCCAACCAATTCTCTCTCTGCCAGCGAGAGACTGAGCTGGCGGAGCCCTAGTCCAAAAGCCGGAGCAGTCACCGCGAAGGCGCCG
>CAVRVR010000027.1:0-16290 GCA_963724595.1 uncultured Alphaproteobacteria bacterium
ATAGCCAGCCGAGCGGAACGCAAATAAGCCGTTTTTACCCAACCCGTCGTTGCACTCGGCGACCATATTAGTCACGAAAGAATACCGCATTGCCGAGACGGCCCAGCGGTTTGTACTTTGTATTAGCGTTATCGTCGATCACCCCTTTGGCTTCTCGAGGAATGGATCATCCTCAAAGGCAGAGCCTCGTGGTCGCCGAGACGCTGACGGCTCGCTCGACGGCGCCAAGGCCCGGGGCTCGTATTCGCCCTCTGTCGCCTCAGCTCGTTGAGATGTCCCTGCGCCGCGAGCAGCAGCGCCTCAACGTCTCCGCAGATACCGGCTCGAGCTCGTTCGGCCTGGCATGCGCGTAGATACTCGTCGTCTTCAAGTCCGTGTGGCCTAGCGTCTGGGAGAAGAGCGTGATGGGCGCGCCCTCATCGATGGCGTGGCTGGCATGGTTCTTTGGCGCGCACGCTCGTATCCCTTCGACTACTCGCTACGGTCAGTACAATGAACATGTTATGGCGGCTTTCTGCCGAAAGGTCGACTTTGCAGATGGTCGCGATCATTGCGTGGCCGACCAGCGATGATTTGCCCAGTGTCGCGTCACGGCCCGACAAAGCTATATGGGACTGTGTGGTGAGTGACACCGCATAGAGAGGCTTCGGAAAAAGGGGAAGAAGTTGACGGAGAGCCAGGTCGCGGCTTTGCCAATGCGACGTTCCAACGACGGCAACCTAGAGGTGCTGCTGGTCACCTCTAAGAGCGACGCAGAGTGGATAATCCCAAAAGGATCGCGCGCCCCAGATCTCAGCGATGCATGGCCGCCGCGCGTGAGGCGCTCGAAGAAGCCGGTGTTAAAGGTCGCGTGCTAGAGGAGCCAATCGGCTCTTACATTCATCGTAGCGAGCGTCGGGGCTCAGTTGTTGTCAGTGTCTATGAGTTGGTCGTCGAAGAGCAACTCTCGCAGTGGCAAGAACAGAACGCGCGCAGTCGGTGTGGGCGTCTCCTGGCGAAGCAGCGGCGCTCACCACGCAGCTAGGGCTGAGGCAATTTCTTCTCGACCTCGATGGCCACCTCGGAAGCTCCTGACTTCAGCAGAGCTTCGGAAGCGCACGAGGAGCACTGAGCCGCGATTCGTGAGGGCGCTAATGTCGTCGAGTACTAGTGGCCACCACGCCGATCATCTTTGTCTGGGGGCTGTTCTGGATGAGCAGCATAGACGTAGAAGACGACCGCATAGGTGGCGAGACCCACAAACACCAGTAGAGACCCGGCCCATAAGCTGACGGCAGCTATGAGCAGGAAATTCGCGAAGATGATCGTGTCCTCGACGATCCACTTGAGCTGTTTCATATCCGGCCTCTTGTGCGCTTTTCAAAGCCACGGCCGACCGTCTCCGCCAGCGAGACGCTCTGCTGGCGGAGGCCAAGTTTCAAAATCCGGAACAGCGGTCGCGGATAGCGACTAGCTCCGGGTCATCTTGTTCTTTGAGTTCACGCGGGCGCGTAGCCGGTTTCACCAGCAGCCGCGGTTGCGATACAGAGCAGCGCCGCCCCAACGATAGCCGCGGTAGCCCCTGTATCCGTAAATGCCTGCACGCCGGTAGCCACGGTAGCCGTAATTGCCGACACCCCGGTAGCCCCGGTAAAGGCCGACACGGCGGTAGCCGCGGTAGCCCCGGTAGAGCCCAGCACCTCGGTAGCCCCGATAAACGCCGACGCGCCCTACTCCGCGATATCCACGATATCCGCGATATCTGACGGTTTCGACGAGAGAGGAACTGTTTTGCTGGATGCTCTTGCTGAGTGGCGCGGACGGTATGGCTTGGCTACTGACGGTGGAGCCAGTGATCAAAGCCGCAGCGAGCGCCGCGATAACGAGGCGCGTTTTCATAGGCGTCTCCTGTTGGTCTTCGTTGTGCGTGTCTCTGTTGGGGGGAGGACGAGATCACGCGAAGACGAGGATGGGCCTGTTCCGGTTTGTCCGATAGCGGACATTCCGGGGTACCCTATTTTTCTGCTATAACATAACCTCCGCTACGGTATTATTGGCCTGCGCCACCATTCCTCGTGCCCGTGGAATGTGACCCCCCCTCCCTCCGGGTTGTGTGGTGCCGTTTGGACGCTGATCCGGGGGGCGGATCAGCGTCCTTTCTCGTTCTGGCTCCTCAGGATTGAACCCGCGGGAAGGAAAATGCAGAGCGTCGTGGTCGCGCTCTCCGGCCTCTCTGCAGCTGTCAGCAACTGGGGAGTGAGTTGAGGCGGTCCCCTCTTCGCGCAGTTTCCATGCGCCCGTGCTGTCGAGTTTTAGTCGCGCCGTATGACGGCGCTGGATGCGCGCTTAAGTCGGACGGCCGAATCCGCCTCGGCTCGATAGCCTCAGCCGGGCGGCGCCTCCTCGCGAATTCCGCCCGGCTGCTGCATCTAGCTCTAGCCCTCTACGAGCCGTAGCTGATCTCTACGTCCCATCATTGTTTGGGACCTACATCTTGTACGTGTTTCAGCACTGCGGGCCGCGGCTATTGGATGTGGCGAAACACTGTAGAGGTTCACGACCCGATGTCCGCCGAACAGGATCGAGGCCAGAATGAGGATTCCGAGCGCCTGCCAAATCGTGATCTGCTTGATGCCAAAGACGTCTGGGATCACGGCGTTCCAAATCCACTGAAAAATGAATGTGAAGATCAGAAGCGCGATGAGCGCCACGACCAATCCGATAAGTACGGCTCCTGGGTCCATTGCTTCCTCTCATGGATGTGCCGTTAGTCTTTGATGTTGCGAACCGTTGACGCAGCCAACCGTTTCGCTCTCCGCCAGCGAGCCGCTCAGCCTGGCGGCGCCACATTCCAAATACCGGAGCAGGGTTGCGGAGGTGTTGACCTCCTCCGGGGAAAGGGGCGCGAGGGAACGGTACGCTTCCGGACACACATCTACTAGCAAGAAAGCGGGGTAACCCTCGAAGGATCGCGCGTCGCCGCATTCGGGGCGATGGCGCGCTGACCTGGGTAGCTGCAAATCTCCTCAACCCTTCCCGTGCAGGTTAAGCAGCGAGCAAGCTAATTTACAGCAGCATCCGCGCGAAACGATAGCGGGAGGCGCACTTCGATGCACGGGACTCACGGAAATCACGCTCTGCCTTTTCGGCCTGACGCTCTTGCGATCTTACGACATGCCTTTGTTCAGGCCGACCACGGTGTTGTGCTTATCGATGGGGACCTGGTCGTCCGGTTCGTCAATGCGAAAGCCCGGGCTCTTTTGCGACTGAGGATGGAGCAGTGCAATGGTAATCCACCCTTCTCCCAATTCATCTATGACATCGCCGCAGCCGGCGCCTACGACGTCGATCCCGATGCTTTGGAAGAATATGTCCTTCACCGCTTCGCCTCAGTCCAATCCGGCGATGCGACGCCAATCGATATACGTCTTGCTGGCAACCGCACCGTCAGAGCCCAATGCACTGTGTTGCCCGACGGCTGCCGACTCCTCACCTACATAGAAGTCACCGACCTTGTGTTGCGCGCGGACTACTTTCAGCAGTCAGCTAATGTGGACAATCTCACGGGACTTCCGAATAGGGGAGAGTTCTTAAGGCAAGGTGAGGCCGAGTGGCGCCGTTATCGTCGATATCACCACGCGTTTTGCGTGGCCACCTTCGACATCGACCACTTCCAAGAGATCAACGAGGAGTATGGTGCCGATATCGGCGACCGCGCTCTCCTTCACGTCGCGGCAGTTTGCCTGCGCGAAATGCGCAACACAGATTGGGTCGCGCGTATGGGTGCCGATAAGTTTAGCGTCCTGATGCCGAACACGGCAGGCAGCGAGGCGCGTGCTTTTGCCGAGCGGTTGCGGACCGCCGTTGTTTGCTATTCGCTGTACTTTGATGAGACGCCCATCCAGCTGACGATCAGCTTAGGCGTTGCCCAGTCGGAACCGGAGATGTCGGGAATTTCTGCGCTCATGAAAGCTGCAGATGAATGCCTTTGCGTCGCCAAAGCCCACGGGCCTAACGCGGCTATCCACACCGCAAACGACGTGGGAGTGAGTAATGCTTTGCGGGGCGAGCCAACAGCCTCACCGAAGCTAAATCGCACCGAGCACGCGGAGCCGCGCGCCATCGAGCATCGACATCCAGCGCGAGATGAATTGCGCTCGGTCTGACCAGACACAAGAAAGGACGCTGACCCGGGGAGAAGCAATGGACCAGCGTCCCAGCACCACAGAACCCAACGGAGGGGTCGCATTCCACGGGCGGGGAATGGTGGCGCGGGGCAAGAATAGCGTCTCGGAGGTCAGGTCATAGCCGGGATATGGGGTACCCCGAATGTTCGCTATCGGACCAACCGGAACAGGCGCACTCTCGTCTTCGCGTGATCTCGTCCTCCCCCCAAGAGAGAGACACGCACAACGAAGACACAACAGGAGAAGCCTATGAAATCGGGCATCGTTATCGCGGCGCTCGCTGCGGCTTTGATTGCTGGCTCCACAGTCAGCAGCCAAGCCATTCCGGCCGCCCCCCTCAGCAAGAGCATCCAACAGAACAGTTCCTCTCTCGTCGAACACGTCAGATATCGCGGGTTCCGCGGATACCGCGGTTATCGCGGTGTCGGCCTTGCCCGCGGCTACCGCCGTGTCGGCCTGTACCGGGGTTACCGCGGCTACCGCCGTGTGGGCCTTTATCGGGGCTACCGGGGTATCGGTTATGGATACCGCGGCTACCGGCGTGCGGGCATTTACGGATACCGGGGCTACCGCGGCTACCGTTGGGGTGGCGCTGCCCTGTATCGCAACCGCGGCTGCTGGTGAACCAGCTGCGCGCCAAGCGTGAGTGAAGCTTAGCAGGCTGAACTGCTACCCGGAGCTAGTCCGGCCTCCGCGATGGCTGTTCCGGTTTTTGGGAATGTGGCTCCGCCAGCAGAGCGTCTCGCTGGCGGAGGAGGGAACTGGTGGGCCGCCGCCAACGACATCTAAAGACTAACTGCACATCCAAGGAATGAAGCGATGGAACCTGGAGCTGTACTTATCGGATTAGTCGTGGCGATCCTCGCGCTTCTGATCTTCACATTCATTTTTCAGTGGATTTGGAACGCCGTGATCCCAGACGTCTTCGGCATCAAGCAGATCACGATTTGGCAGGCGCTCGGAATCCTCATTCTGGCCTCGATCCTGTTCGGCGGACATCGGGTCGTGAACCTCTACAGTTTTTCGCCACATCCAATAGCCGCGGCCGCAGTGCTGAAACACGTACAAGATGTAGGTCCCAAACAATGATGGGACGTAGAGATCAGCTACGGCTCGTAGAGGGCTAGAGCTAGATGCAGCAGCCGGGCGGAATTCGCGAGGAGGCGCCGCCCGGCTGAGGCTTCCCTGGGGCACTCGAAGAGGCCCGTCATGCAGAGACACGCGAGCATAAAGCCGCCACCGCTACCGTCCTGGTACAGCTTTGGCCGGAGCTGGGCACACGGCCAGAATGAGGCCCTCCTTAAGCGCCACTGGCAAATTCTGCCGCATCTTGTGCTGTGGGCTTTGATTGCCGCCGTGATGGTGCCCGTTTTGTTGCGCTGACGCCGGCGGCGAACAGCGTGGCTTTAGCTAGCGGTCGACAGCTGACCGCCTGTCTTGAACACCGCGGACGACGCGAGCCTCGGCGCGCCTCAACGTCTCCTCAGATACCGGCTCGAGCTATCGTTCGGCCTGGCATGCGCGTAGATGCTCGTCGTCTTCAAGTCCGCGTGGCCTAAGGTCTGGGAGACGAGCGTGATGGGCGCGCCCTCGTCGATGGCGTGGCTGGCATGGGCATGCCGCAGCCAGTGGGCGGAGACCGCAGGATTGATGCCCGCTCGCTCAGCCGTGGCCTTGACGATGTAGTTGATGCGTCGCTCGGAGATGGGGAACACCCGCGCCGAGGCGGGTGCATCGCCGCGGAGCTCGCGTAGGGCTGTGGCGAGGTCGGCGGGGATCAAGATGTTGCGGGGTTTGTCGCCCTTGCCGACGATCGCAAGCTGCGCTTCACCGGTGTCGCGAGGAATGACCTGCGACCAAGTCAGCGCCGCGAGCTCGGAGACACGCAAGGCGCTGAAGTAGGCGACCTCAAGCATGAGCCGATCTCGCTCCGACCGGGCGGCACGGATCAACAGTTGCGTGTCCACGTCGGAGAGCAATCGCTGTGCAATCATGCGCGGCGCTTTTCTGAGCTTGATCAGGGGCGCTGCATTGAACCGGGTGAACCCCACCTGGTGCGCGAAGCCCAGCAGCGCCTTCACGGCGGCGACGTAGGTGTTGACGGTCGCGGCGCTGCACGCGGAGCCGTCCGCTCTGGTGCGCATCGCCTCGAGCGCGCTTTGCACGTCGTCGACGGTCGCGCGCCGCAGATTGGCGCCCTCTGCAGCGAGCGCCTCGAGAAAGCGGCTTCCAATGCGTCCGTAAGCCCGAAGGGTATGAGGCGAGCCATCGGCGTGCGACTTGAGCCACACGGCGAGCAGCTCGAGGTCGGTCGACGCGTTGGTGTGAACCTCGGGCAGCCGTTCGGCGGTCGAGCCGGCGATCTCTGCCTGCGCGGGTGGGATGATTTCGAGCTCGGTGCCAGTCATGGCTTCTATTCCGATAAGGGGTATTATCAGAATAGTAATCTATCGAAAATTACCTGTCTTATCGACGAAAAAGCGACCGTTTCGGAACCCTCTGACCATGGCGGTGCGTTCCCCCTAGTTAGCAGTAAGCGGATCCTTGCCATGCACGGCGCGTACTGCGCGAGGTGGGCGAGGACGCGCAATTAGGAGGAAACACATGAAGAGTCTCGTATCGCTTCTCGTCGTGGGCCTTGCGGTGGCATTCACCGCTCCCGCTTTCGCGCAAGAAACCGCGGCTCCCACCACTAAGGCCGACTGCGACAAGGCTAAGGGCACGTGGGATGATGCGACTTACAAGTGCACTGTGAAGAAGTAGTGCAAGCCGCATCGCTCACTGGTGATTCCACACCTTGTCCCTGGCATTTTTTAAGCCGGGAATGGAAGGAGTACTCATATGCGCAAACTCATCTTTGTTGCCCTGCTGACCGCCGCCCCTTTCTTCACGCTTGGCAGCTCGCCCGCCGGGGCGTGCGGTTGGAGGGGTGGTTATGCCTCTGACACTCACAACTATGCACCGCGCAGGGCGTATCGCCGGGCGTACTATGGCGGGAATGTAATAGGTGCCAGGGCCTGGCGCGGAGGGCGTCGGTGGCGGTGAGCGCCTAACGCGAGAAGGCTAGCTGCTCATTAGGCGTTCGGGTTACCCCGATATGCCAGTGAGCAGCGCACCGCACGCTTACATCGACCTATGCGGGTCGGTCTTCTCATGCGACTAGCCGCTCGTCGGTCCCCAGTGCATGCCCTTGGGCTTGGGCGGCAGGTTATTGTGGATGCCAAATGGCGACGACGAACCGGCTCAAGGTGCCGCAACCCATTTGCCGTTGATGCAGCCGAACGCAACCGCATCCGGCTCCTTCTGGATTGCCTCACGCAGTTGTTCGACTGCTGTAGCGTGATCATCATCTAAAGAGCACAGGCCGTTCAGCACGAAGACGGTCCTGCCGTCCAACTCAATCTCTTTAGGGCGCACGCTTACATCCCTTCGGCTACTGGCTACGGTCAGCACAATGAAGAATATGGCGGGTTCGTGCCGACAGGTCGACTCGGCAGGTGGTCGCGAAACGGTCCGGGTTACAGACGTCTGACAAAAAAGCCTCGCGGGGATTGCTCGTGCAGGGGGAACACGTCATTTATGTGTTGCAGACACTTCGTACACTGACCACATTGATTGCATTCACTTCTCAGAGCAGCAGCATGCCGCGCGGTGCTTGCGAGAATTGCGGTCGACACGACGCTTTCGTGTACGCGATCCCCCTTGCCTTTGGCAGGAACCTGCTTGTCTGTACGCGATGCCTCAACCTTCCCCGTGCACGCGAGAATGAAGACGAGGATGAGGGGATGAAAGCGTTGACGATGATGCGGCACAAAAAGAAGCCGCGACTTTGTGAGCCGGGGCTTTAGGGTCGCGGCCTTGCGAGCTTTGCGGACTGCTCACGGCACGCATGTCCGCTTTTGGTCAGAAGCGGACATCCTGGTCGCCCCGCCGCCGCCGGCCTGCACTTGACACGTTTTGGGTCGAGCCGCCTGCCCAAGCTCGATGGCTCACTCGAACTCGTAGCCCGCGGACAGCCGTAGCAGGGCGTCCTCGCTCTCCTCGGTCAGACCAAAGGCACCACCGACGATGACGTGGAAATGGTTCTCAAAATCGGAGCGCAGATTGATCCCGGCATATTGCTGCGTGACGTTGGGATCAAGCGTCAGCCCTAGTTGGGCGTCGCCGAGGCCGCCATAGAACTCAAGGCCAAGCGTCAGCTTTTCGAGTTCCCAACTCTGGGCGGCAAATTTCCGGTGCTCGTCTTCGTGCTCTTCCTCTTCGCCACCGGCGGTCTTGTAAATCACGTAGTTCAGGCCGGCAGCGTAGCCAAACTCCCAGTCGCCGTTGTCGAATTTGACCTCGTTGATCCAGTTGAAGGCGACATTGAAGCGATCGGAGAAGTCATGGCCGACAATGAGCTTGGTCTCCAGCTCGTGCTCGGTGCTTTCCTCTTCCTCGTCCTCTTCGGCGTCCGTGCGGCCAGTGACCGCGCGGATGTAACGGCTGTCGGGCTCTTTTTGCTCGTACTCGGCGTAGAGGACGGGATTGAATAGGGTGTTTTCTTTGAAGAGGCGTAGGCGGTTCTCAAAGCGGAAACTTCCAAAGGCGTAATCCTCATCATCGAGCTTGACGCCCTCGAGGTAGAGGGCTGTCGTCCACGTGTCGGTGACGCCGTACTCGATTTCGAGAAGCTGCGCGGCATAGTCTGCCTCGCCACGGCCGACCCGCGCGAAGTCGTTGTACAGATTGATCTCAGTCTCGCCCCGCTCTTCGGTGTGCTGATTGTAGAGAACGAAGTTCGCGTCGTTCCCCGCGCACGCCACGTCCGGGACCACCACTGCGATGGCGAAACCTGTAACCACAGCAAGGCGCGCCTTGCGCGCATAGCAATCGCTCACGATCGTTACTCCCCCGGCAAGAGGTTCACGCGACTCCCAATCGAAAGCTCCTACCGGGAAGCTTGTTTGTCTGAATAATGAGGTCAACAATTATCTTTTCGAACTCTTCCAAATGTGCGCTCTCTCGCGAGCTTCACCTCAGCGGTTGCTAATGTGCACGATGATCAGGGTGCGGTAGTTCGGCACCAGTAGCCGAATAATCGAATAGCGGGGTCAGCACAGGGTCAACAGCGGTCTTGGTCGTTGACTGTTGCACCCCACCTGTGGGTCAGCGGCGGACATCAAGCGTGTCGCTACGAATGTCCGCTTTGGGCCAGGAGCTGACATCGAACTCAGGATATGACGGGTGATGCTGTTACTTCCTCTCGCGCGTTTTTAGCGACGGGGACCGTGTGCGTCGCGCTCCCCGCAGGCAGCCGCCATCCTTTGACGAGGCCATAGACTGCCGGAATGACGATGAGAGTGAGCAGTGTCGAGGAGACCATGCCACCGATCATCGGTACGGCGATGCGCTGCATAACCTCGGAGCCGGTGCCGGTGCTCCACATGATGGGAAGCAGACCGGCCATGATGGCGACCACGGTCATCATCTTGGGCCGCACGCGTTCGACGGCGCCGAGCCAGAGACGTTTTGAATAATTAGCCGGCCTGATCCAAGCCCATGCGCTTGAGCGCCTGGATCGCCACTCCCCGGTGCTCGGGGACCGCTAGCAGCCTGTTTAGTCCGTGAACGGTAATGAATAGCCGCTTTGACCTACGCAGCCGGGTGATCGTACGCACGATCTCGTCCTCGGGTGCGACGGCGATGTTTCGCGCCGTGGATAGGGCTAAGGTTTCGTCGTCGGCCAGACGCATCACACAACTCGTCGTTGGTTAACGCAGGCTAGCGCCAGCGCGCCCAGGTAGCAAGCTGCTACGTGATCACTACGGCAGTGCATGCGCATGTGACACCGGCTCCGCACAGGGGACCGCAAGTCAACTACGGTGTGGGCGGTGTGGTCGCCGGCTGCGGGGCCTGCTCAGGAGCTGTGACCGCAGGGACGCTCAAAGCTTCCTGCAGGGCCGGCCACGCCTTGTAGGCCACCCAGGCAACGACTGTGGTCAATACGACCAGCACGATCAGCGGCAAAACCGGCGATTTGCTGCGGGCAACATCCGGCGTGCGGGGATCAATATCAGCGGTCATATTACGTCCTCCGGCTTGGGAT
Source organism: uncultured Alphaproteobacteria bacterium (assembly GCA_963724595.1). Lineage (GTDB taxonomy): Bacteria > Pseudomonadota > Alphaproteobacteria > Rhizobiales > Hyphomicrobiaceae > Hyphomicrobium_A. Next base: position 10,255 of record CAVRVR010000027.1, read on the forward strand.
GGACGGCCAAACCCGTCGGACGACGTCATAGTTCCAATGTCACCAACGACGGTTGGCGTCACAATATTTATGACGGAAGCACGTCGGGGCTTACGCAATATGAACTTTAAATGACACGCGTCTGACGCGTTGAGCGGCCAAAAGCAGTATCGCTATCGGCGGCGCCAGCACCCGACAATTGAGATTGCGCACCGTCGCCATCTAAAGCCCTGAGCCGTTTGCCGCCATTGTACCGGCGACGCCCCTAAGTGAGGACATAAGTCGTCGACACGGGCAGACCGCACACATTGGTGAGGCAATCGTTCCCGGCATTTCCGCTTCTGGCCCCAAGCTGTCGTCGGCTAACAGGTGCTGAGCTGACCTCGGAATCTGCGGCTCTGAGGTCAGCTGTTGACCCAAAGCGGAGGTGCTTGGCGGGCTGAGGTTATCCGACATAAAAGCTTCACGTTGGCGGCCTACGTTCCTACCTTATACTTGACCCACGCATATTGCGACGCGTCGCTTAGGTCGCGCGTCATTTTCCATGCCAAATCTGCCTTTATGGCCGGGCGCGGACGCTGAGAGGATCAGCGAAATGGTGGCGTCGGAGCGAAGCTACGCTCGACTTTCTGAAGCTTTAGGTCGGCTCGAAACAGAACTCGAGGACGTAGCCCCTCGTTCGGCGCGCTTGCAGCAATATGCGGCGAGGCCCCGACGAGCGTCACGTACTTCACCGGCATGCTCAGTCAACGATGGATGGATTTGCATTCGTCGATGGAGAACGCGTTGAGCAACCGGACCCACGACTGTTGACCGCCTTTTACCCAGATCCGAGCCAGTGCGTGGCGTCTCGTTACTGTTGGTCGCTCCTTGGTGCGGGAGGGGGCATGATTTCGCTGCGCATCATTGTCCAGGCTACGGGCCGCGAGTTCGAGGCGTTCCTTGCCCACCAGGCTGAGGAGCATCACCCGTCGCACGGTGACAACAACAGGGTCGCATTGATCGCAGCCGAGGCGCGCCATGCCAGACGCGCGGACCGCCTCGCGTATCAACTTGCAACGCTCAATCGACTGATGATGGTGCAGCGCCAGGTCAGCAGATCTTCACCGATAACCAGGTCGCTGGAGAGTGAAATTGTGCAGGCGTCAAGCGACGCCGAAGGAGCAGCCGATATCCTGAGACAGATCCGACGCACGCGACGTTCAACGCGCTGACGCGAACGACTTCAGCTCACTGCCGGTGAGTGCTGTCGTTGGTGAGAGAATTCCCCCTGCCTCACTTCAGGGAAGGGCATGACGCCGGTGCCAATAGGCCAAATCACACGGCGTCACGGGCCGACTTTCGCGCCCATGGTTTGTCGTTGTCGGCTTTACTGGTTCTGACGGTTCCGTCTTGCAATTGAAGCCCCTCGACGACATACGCCGCCAGCTCAGTGGGACAGCGCGCGTGCTGCGCGACGCGGAGATGGTACCGTCTGAGATACGTCCGCGCTGTGGCAGGATCCGGGGCGCCCACGAAGTAGCGACAGTTCTCCCAATAGAACTCCCACCCCTTACTCACCGCAGCACCCCCGTGCTTTTGCGCTGAGTTTAACACGAAATAGGCATTTCGCGGATTGGTCAGCCCAGGGAATATTCTGGGAAGGAATTGACCTCCTGGTGTTGTGCGTCAACGGTCACATTCTGGCGGAGTTACAAGTTACTCGTCGGCGAAAAGGCCATGTACGAACAGTGGCATCAAGCTAAGGCGCACATCTCCTATGCGCCGGTCCGGTCTCTCTCACCTGACACGGACGTCGGGCGCGCGCGCCGAACGCTAGCTGAGGACCTGAAGTAGCCGTCAATGTTTCGGCTCGAGGATCAAGAAACGTCGTTCCGGAAATTGCTTGTGACAGCGGGACGTGTAAGCGTCGGGCATGCTTGAACCGTTCCTACCATTGATAGTCTTGATCGCACTTCTGCTGGCTTGGAGAAGTTCCGTTTCTCGGAATCCCAATACGTATCGTATATCGTCGCAGATCTCATTGTGGAGTTCGAGGCATGGCGAAAAAAGATAAAACCAAGACAAAGAAAACTAGGGTCGAGAAAGCCAAGACCAAGAAAAGACCAAAGGCGAAGGCCGTTCCTGCCGGCTTCCACACGGCGACGCCTTACTCGTTCGTCCAGGGTGCTGCCAACGCCATCGACTTCTACAAGTCTGCCTTTAAAGCCAAGGAGATCATGCGCATGCCGGCGCCCGGCGGCAGGGTGGGACACGCGCAAATCAAGATCCGGCAGACTCTCGCACATCATGATCTCCGATGAGTCCCCTGATATGGGGGCCGTTGGACCAAAAAGTCTCGGCGGCTTCGCCAGTGATGCTCTATCTTTATGTGAAGGACGTGGACGGGGTGGCGGCCCAAGCCGTTGCCGCAGGCGCGAAGCTCGTACACCCGGTGAAAGATCAGTTTTATGGCGATCGATCGGGCGGCCTTGAAGATCCGTTTGGTCACCTTTGGCATGTCGCTACGCATAAGGAGGACGTGCCGCCCAAGGAGCTGCGGAAGCGGGCTGAAGCGGCGATGGGCGGTCTAGGGTTCACTCCTCTGTTAGAGAGGTCGTGATGACGTTTTTGATGCTTGACTTGGTGATCGTTGGCCCGTCGCTGATCGGGCTTGGGATTCAGGCCTGGCTGGAGAGATGAGAAGCTTTGCGCGTGCACTGCTTGCTACGGCAGCTTCGACTCTCACAGCCACATCCCAAACCGCCGCATCGCTTCTAACGACCACTGCTGGTCGTACTTCTCATAACGCTCGACGAGGCGCTCATAGGTCCGCCAGTGCATGCCCTTGGCTTCGGGGGCAGGTCATTGCACGTCCTCGTCGGGTCGAGGCGTCGAACGATCTTGAACATGGCGCGGGTGGCGCGATCGGCACGCGTCTCGGCTTGTGAGCTGTAGCTGAGGCGATAGCAGCGCCGACACCGAACCGGCTGCCCCCGTAGAGGATGCGGCATCTCCTGGCGCACTTGAGGCAACAGAACCATTGGCGGCGCCCGCCGAACTGGGTCGGCGTCCATACGGTCGGGACGAGCTCGTCGACGTCGTACCACTCGCCATCGTCCCTGCGACGTCGGTAGAACAGCCTGACGCCGTCGAACTTAGCCTGCAGGCCGATGCTGCCGACGGAGTCTCCGCCATACGACCAACTCAGAGTCACGGGAAAGCCGCTCAGGTATCCCTCGGCGCCGAAGCCGCGCCAAATCGAGCCGCTTCATTTGCTCGACCTTTGGCCGATAACCAGGCCGGCCTGAGCCATAACCACCCATTTTAGGTCTCCGGATTTTTTACGAAATCATATGGCAAGCCGCGAAGGTGGCTAGTTGAAACTCAATGATTTTCTAGCGGGTCGAAATTGCGCGCGTGTGCAGGGTTATGACCGGGCAGGTCCCGTGATTGACGCCCACACTCAGTTCCCGCGCAGTCCCGTTACACACGTTACACCCGCTACATTTGCTGTTTGGCGTGGTGTTAACAGTCGGTAACGGATTGCCGGCCCTGCACGGAGACTTCCTCATCGTTCGTCTCTCGCTACGTCTGTAACGGATGTAACGGTTTTGGCGACAGGCTGGAGGTAGCGCTTCCATGCATCGTGGAAATCCTCGCGCACGTAGCCTCGGACGACGTCACCGCCAATGCGCAGGAGCTTGGGTTTGATGCCGTAAGGGTGGAGCAGCCTCGATAGCTCGAGGTTGGTGAGCGGCCTGCCTCGGAGATCACCCCACGGTGCATCGTCCAGAGCATGCAGTTTGGCCAGGATGTCCTCGGTCGACATCTTGTCCGCATCAACAAACGCGGTGCGAACGTCGGACAGCAGCCGCACACCAAGGCTCGGGCTGCTCTCCTTTCCCTCCGTTACAAGCGCTACTGCCGCATCGCGGGCCCGCGTAGGCCAGTTCCTCCCGCCACGTCGGCAACAGCAAGAAGCGCTTCCCAGACGTCCGCGTCGCGGTCCTGTACCCCCGCCGGCATCACGGGCCAGTTATCGATGACGCCGCCCAGCGCTCCCTCAGCCCACACGGCCAGTTGATCGCGCAGACCTTCGGCTTCTGGCGCATGGATCCGGCGCCGCCAGGGCTCGACTTTTTCGTTCGGCGCGCGTCGGCGCATTCTGATGGTGGCCGAGCGTGAGAGGATCGTGTCAGGGAGGCCGCCAAGTCCGGCCAACGCCACCGCGCAATAGGCTGGTATTTCTTCTGTCGTGACCGTCTTGCCTTTGACGACGCAGCGCCCGGCGACCGCTCCCTTACGGTGGCCGGCATTTAATAGGCCCCTGATTTCCTCGTTATCTTTGGCCTTTGGCCCGAACACGGTGTCGATCTCGTCGAACAAGATCGTCGGACGGCCGTCCTCGTCGGCTACTTTTCGAAAAAGGTATGCCGGCGTCACGTTGACGGCTTCAACAGGTCGCGGCACCAGCGGCTCGGTGACTTCGAGCGCGCGCGTCTTCCCCGAAGCCGGCTCGGGCGACAAAAACGCTAGGCGGGGCGTACTCTCGAAAGCATCCATCGCATGTGTGTGCGCAATCCATAGAGCGTGAGCAACGCGCGCGTGTTCCGATGGATACGCGACGAAGCGTCCGAGGAAGACGTAAACCCGATCCAACAGCGCGGCGCCGTCGGTCTGGACGCTTGCGGGCGGCTGTCGCTCTGCCAACTTTGCATGCGCTCGCATGCGCCACGATTCGCCCTCGAGCCTTTTGCGCGCGCACGCAATTCCCGTCATCGATGGTCTCTGGCATCATGCCCCCCATCTCGGCGCGCACCTCGTCGTCGCTGAGACCGTGATCCATCATGTCAGCAATCAGCAGGGCCAACCCGGCATCTGCGTGCATTGGCTTATCGATTTCCGTCATGCCGTCCCCCTCGCAAGTAGTTCACGGAACCAGCGCAAGCGTTGTTGGCGTTCGACAATCAGCAGCAACAGTTGGTCACTGCGCACATAGAGCAGGTCAAATTCGCGCATGTCCGCCGCCTGCTCTTCTTCAAGCGCGTCAACACGGATCTTCAAGGCGCGCCGCAGCGACTCCGACAGGCGAGGCCGCTGGTTCAGACAAACGTCAGGGCAAGGAGCGTCCAGCATATGTGCCATCATTCCTATTGTGGTTGACGGCGGCATCGGCCTCGAAGAAGTCCGACCAACACGCTATACAAGCCCCATCATCATTGAATTGAATTTCGCCGTTGGGACCGTGAATTCTGGCGGCGAATTTATTTGGCGCGATCTTACGCTGACGCGGCTGAGTTCGGCGCCGGTATCGGGTAGTAACGACGCCGCTTCATCCGGCCAGTAGGTGTCATCACCCAGGTGTACGGCTTGCGGCCACCTGTGCAGATGAGATCTAGGTGTCTGGCCACCGGGTTCCACGGCTGGCGCCCAGCCGGCATCGTTGACCGCTTCGGCGTAGAACTCGTGCAGCGCTTCGTGAAACAGGAGGCCGTGCCCGAAGCTCGACGTTGGCTGGATCCATGCAGCAACAGGGCTGCGTGTTCTTCTGCGGTGTGATGTTCCAAGCCATCCTGTCAGAGTTCTGGCAACCGACTCGGAACCGGCGGAGGCGGACGCGGCTACGGACGTCACCGAATCTGAACCGGTCATACGCCGTGGCAGGAACTGTCGGCGAGGTGAGCCAGCATGGGTCTACTCCGGCTTAGCCTCGAGCATCGACGAATGCTTGTAGATCGGACAGCGCGATCATCTGCGCGGCGACAGCTTCAAGGGAATCTTCAAGCCGCTGCTCGCACTGGGCAGCGTTTTAGTGTGTCGACACTAATGCCCGTGATCGCGCTCGCTTCTGGCAGTGAGACCACACGGTCCGTTGCGATTGGGTAATTCGAAGCGTTCACAAGATTGACCATGGCCGCCCTCTCGTAATGCGAAGCACTAAGAGGCAAGATGGGTGTGCAGGATGGAAGAGACCAAGCGGTAGTTTACTAAGCGATGCAACTACCGGGAAAGGACATACGCGACGCCCGCTTTCCGGGCGGTTTTAGTAAGCGGATGTCGCGGAACGCCGACGTG
>CAVRVR010000028.1:0-45631 GCA_963724595.1 uncultured Alphaproteobacteria bacterium
CGGCGTCATCGACAACGCTAGGGTCGTGCCCGTCGACGGCGGACCGTCGCCCGAAGCGCTGGAAGTGAACCTGCGCAATCTGCCCCGCGGTGACGAACCCGACGCGAAGTTGCGCAACGGCATCGAATTCCGCTGGTCGCCCCCGGGCATTTCCGGTGCCAACGCCGCCTGTCTCAGCTACAGCGTCTGGCTGCCGGACAAATTCGACTTCGGCGGTGGCGGCGTGCTTCCCGGCGTATTTGGCGGCGAACCGGTGGCACCGCGTCAGCGTGCCGCGAACGATCGGCTGACAGTGACATTTGAATGGAGCGCCGAGGGCAAGCCTTCGCTGGTTGCTGCCCTCGACGGCGGCGAGCACCTGCGCATGTCGGGCGCTGGCGCTTCGCTTCCGACCAACCGCTGGATCAAGATCGAGCAGGAAATCGTCTTGAACGATCCGGCCCAACCGAACGGCCTCTTGCGGCTGTGGGTCGACGGCGAGCACATCGGCACCAGCGACCGGGTGCCGATGCGCCAGGACGACAAGTCGCTGCTGAGGGGCGTCCTCGTTGCCATCGGGTATGAGCATGCGCCGGCGAACGGCGGCACTCTGCGCCTTTCGCCTATCGAGATCGGCTGGCGCTAGACTTCCCCGCGGCTCACCGGCCCTTCTCAAGCGAGCCTATCGCTCCCCATATTAAACACGTTGCGACGACCGGCGCTCACGGGCGCCGTTGCGCAAGGGGAGACCAACATGCGGAATGTCCTTGGATTTTTGGGTTCAACGCAGCCGAGAAGCGCCACTTCCACTATCGGCGCCACGGCAACCGGCGCCCTAGCTGACGAAGACCTCCTCGATTCCTATTCGCGCGCCGTTGTCGACGCCGTCGACACGGTGGCGCCGGCGGTGGTGCACGTGGAGGTCGCCAGCGTGCGCAACGGACGCCGCGCCGAAGGGACCGGATCGGGGTTGGTCGTGTCTCCCGACGGGCTGATCCTCACCAACAACCACGTCATCGACGGCTCCAAAGAGATCGCGGTATCGCTGTCGGACGGACGCAAGTTTACCGCCCGCGCCCTCGGCCGCGATCCCGACACGGATCTCGCCGTGCTGCGCGGCGAGACGGGCGAGACCTTGCCGGTGGCGCGCCTCGCCAACTCCAAGAGCGTACGGCCGGGGCAAATCGCCATCGCCATCGGCAATCCGCTCGGATTTCAGTCGACGGTGACGGCCGGCATTGTCAGCGCCGTCGGCCGCTCGCTGCGCGCTCAGAACGGCCGGCTGATCGGCGACATCATCCAGACGGACGCTGCGCTCAATCCGGGCAACTCGGGCGGCCCGCTTGCCAATTCCGCCGGCCAGGTCATCGGCATCAACACGGCGGTGATCGTGGGGGCGCAGGGCATCTGCTTCTCGGTCGCCGCCAACACGGCACTACACGTGCTGACGCAAATCCTGGCACATGGCCGCGTACGCCGCGCGCGCATTGGCATCGTCGTGGAACAAATGCCGCTGCCGGCGCGCATCGCCTACAAGGCCGGCCTGTCGCAGCCGAGCGCCGTGCGCGTGCGCGAAGTGCAGCCGGATAGCCCAGCCGGGCAAGCCGGACTGAAGGCTGGCGACCTGCTCGTGCGGCTAGACGATGAAGTCGTCACCGGCGTTGATGATCTATTTCGCATGCTGGATGGGCGTCGCATCGACAAGACCGTTACGGTAACCGTCGTGCGCAGCAGCGGCCTTACCGATATTGCGGTGCGGCCGATTGACCGGGAGCTGTAGGTCTGCAGCCGCGAAGACTTGCCAATTAGCCAAAAGTTCTAATTCCCGCGGCCATTGTGCATTGCAGTGCAGGCAGGGAAACTAAAAGCATTACGCTATTGTAAGTTGTTTCTTAACCGTTTGGAGCAACGCCGGCAGAATTACTTGCAAAATGGGCCGCAATGGTATCCAATGGCACTCCGAACGTGGCGCCCTCCCACCTGTCCCCCCTAAGCGGCGTCACGCATCGCAGCCCGCGCTCTTCCCCCGGAGCGCGGGCTTTCCTTTTGCAGCGATTGCTTGAGCTTACGACTGCTCGGATGGCTTGAAGCCGGCTTCCTGCGCTTCGGATTCGGAGCAGAACCAGCGCTCGCCGCGGCTAGGGCTCACCTTCACCCGCTCATAGCCCCGCGCCCACGGGACAATGTAGAAGCGTCGGCCGCCGCGCACATTTCCCTTGATAGGGCAGCCGTCCGGCGCCTCGCGCTTGGCCTCTTCCCATTTCTGCGCGCGATAGTCGGACGGCCGCGTGGCTTGACCGCCCCAAATACCTGTTTTGTTGGTGCGTGCCTCGTTTTCGATGCCGCCATAGGAGGCGAATAGTCCGCTGATCGCGAATACGTGGCCGCCGCGCACGAGTTCGGCTGCAACATCGAGATCGCCCACCTTGCAGTCGCCAGTGCTATGACCTTCGGCGCTGCCGGAGGGATCGCAAACCACGCGGCCCGTGCGCAACAGCCCGCTGAGGGCCTGACGCGCGGCGCGGCCGCAAGACCATTCGTGGCCGTCGGCGTCGGTGCACGTTTGATCGGGTTCCGGCGCCTCGATACCGGTGAGCCGCACCGTGGTACCGTCGACACGCAGCATGTCGCCAGAAACGGCGGTGCCGCGCCCTTCGATGTTGCCGCTGGCAGCAGTCACCCGCGCTTCCTCGCGCGCTGCTTCGCGTCGCTCATGGCGTGACACGCTACCTGTAGTAACCGAGCCTCCGGGTGAGGAGCGCCATGCCGTAACGGCTCCGGCGGCAAATATGCCCAGCACGACAAATGCGACTACGCCTTGCACAAGCGGCTTGTCGGTGAGGCCGGCAAAGCGCCCGCGCAGGCTGCCACGCGCCGACGCCGCTGCCGAGGACAACCACGCCGGCGTGCCTTCTACCAGATGCGCGAGCAGCAATGCACCGAGAATGGCGGCACCGACCAGCAGCGCGATCCAGGTGTCGCGCCCGAAGCCGTTGGCGAAAGCGCGGATGATGCCGCCCAGAAGCGCTACGCCGCCGGCGACGAGCAAAGGCATTCTGACGCTTGGCTGGCGCAGCACGCGGCCGACGGGCGCCAGCAGCGGACCCAGATAATCGGCGCCGATCCCAGCGAGCGTGCGCAGCACTGCCCACGCATAGGACACAGCTGCCATCACCGCCGCGCCGAACCGCTGCAGGTACCACCATGCAATGGGAATGCCGGCGCGCAGTCTGCTGCCGGCCACTTTCGCGCCGGCGACTCCCAACACGGCCCCCCGCCGCCCGTAGTGAACTGCGCCGAGGCCCATCCGTTTCGCACCGGCGGCGCCCAGCATGGCGCCCAGCTGTCCGGCGTGAATGGCGCCGCGGCCCATCGCCTTAGCGCCTTCGGCACCAACTTCTGCACCACGCAGTCCCGCCGCCTTTAAATTCTCGACGGCGGCCTTGCGCACTTCACCGACCCGATCACGCCGTTTCTTGCGCCGCACGAGGATGGTCGTGCGCACGTAATCGCGCCATTCAAAACCGTCATTGCGTTTGCGCCAGCCGAACATGCGGCCTCCGGAATCGGTGATGTGAAATGAGCGGCGCCGCCGCTATTGCAGCGAATCGCGAGGTTTATTGAACCTGCACGAGATGATGGCAGGGCTTTGGCCCCGCCGAAAGTCTCAAGTGAAAGCCTCAGTGATAGCCTTCGCCCTCACGCACTTTTCCGCGGAACGTCCAATAAACGAACACCGTGTAGCCGAGGATCATGGGCAGCATGATGAGTGTGCCGACAAGCATGAAAATCTGCGAACTCGGAACGGCCGCAGCATCCCAGAACGTCAGCACCGGCGGTACGAGGTATGGCACGTTCGAGATGGCGAGGCCGACGAAGCCGAGCAGGAATAGCGATACGGCCGACATAAACGGCATTACTTCGCGGCCGTTCACCAGCCCCCACCAGCATGCGAACGCGGCTGCGGCGGTGAGCAGCGGCACCGGCGACAGGTAAAGCATGTTCGGCCAAGTGAACCAGCGCTCGGCGATGCGATCAAAAGCGAGCGGCGTCCACAGGCTAATGATGACCATGATGACGAGCACGGCGAGCAGCAGGTACTGCGCCCAGCGCCGCGCGTTCACCGCCAGCTCGCCCTCGGTCTTCATCACAAGCCACGTCGTACCGAGCAGCGCGTAGCCGATGATAAGAGCGAATCCGGTGAACAGCGGGAACGGCGCGAACCAGTCGAACGAGCCGCCGGCAAACTGGCGATTCTCGACGGTGATGCCCTGCAGGAAGCTGCCGAGCACCACGCCCTGCATGAAGGTGGCGACGATGGAGCCGTAAGCGAAGGCGTTGTCCCAGAACTCGTGGCTGGGTTTCGCCGTCCAGCGGAACTCGAAGGCGACGCCGCGGAAGATGAGACCGAGCAGCATGATGATGATCGGCAGGTAGACGGCTGGCATGATCACCGCATAGGCCAGTGGAAAGGCGACGAGCAATCCGCCGCCGCCGAGCACCAACCACGTCTCGTTGCCGTCCCAGAATGGCGCCACCGAGTTCATCATGACGTCGCGGCGCTCTTCCTCCGGCGTGAACGGGAAGAGGATACCGAGCCCTAGGTCGAAACCGTCGAGGATGACGTACAGCGCGACGGCGATGCCGATGATGGCGGCCCACACGACCGGCAGCCAGTATGCGACGGCGTCCATGACTCAGGTCCCCCCCATCGCATCGTGCGCCGCCGGCTCGGCGGCGGCGAGCGGACGCGACGGCAAGCCGTCGGGTGTCGCGGCGGCAGCGCCTTTGGGGCCGTATTCGATGAGCCGGTTGATGTAGTAGATGCCCATCGAGAACACGATACCGTAGACGATGAAGAAAAGAATCAGGCTGAGCAGCACGGCGGACGGCGCGACCGGCGACGCGGCATCGGCGGTGCGCAGTATGCCGTGCGCGATCCACGGCTGACGGCCGATCTCGGTGACGTACCATCCCGATAGGATGGCGATGAAGCCCAGTGGCCAGACGTACTGCATCGGCTGCAGGTACCAGCGCGTGTCGAACAGCCGGCCGCGGGCCCACAGGTAGGCGCCAACGACACCGGTCAGCAGCATCAGGACACCGAGGCCGACCATGATGCGGAAGGCGAGGAAGACGGGGAATATCGGCGGCCGCTCCGAAGGCGGGAACTGCTTGAGGCCCTGGAACAAGCCTTCGGAGCTGTGTGTCAGGATCAAGCTCGCCAGATTCGGGATGGCGATCTCGTAGTCGTTGCGCTCCTCGACCGAGTTGGGAATAGCAAACAGCACCAGCGGTGCCGGCTTTGTTCCGTCCCAATGGCTCTCGATGGCAGCAACTTTCGCCGGCTGATACTTGGCAGTGTTGAGGCCGTGCTGGTCGCCGATGAATATCTGCAGAGGTGTCAGGATGGCGACCATGCCGAGCCCCATGCGCATCATGGTCTTCGCCTCCTCGGGGAAGCGGCCTTTGACGAGGTAGCGCGCGCCCACCGCCAGTACCACGAGTGAGGTGGTGAGGTAGGCCGCGGTAAACATATGCGCGAAGCGGTAGGGGAAGCTCGGATTGAAGATGATGGCGATCCAGTCGACCGGGTAAGCGATGCCGTCGCGCACCTCGTGTCCGGCCGGTGTCTGCATCCAGCTATTGGCGGCGAGGATCCAGAAGGCGGAGAGCGAGGTGCCAATGGCGACCAACACTGCCGACAAGACGTGCAGGTTGGGGGGCACGCGCTGCCAGCCGAACAGCATGATGCCGAGGAAGGTCGCCTCGAGGAAGAACGCGGTCAGCACCTCGTAACCGAGCAGTGGCCCGAGCACGTTGCCGACGACGACTGAGAAGTTACTCCAGTTGGTGCCGAACTGGTACGACAGGACGATGCCCGAGACGACGCCCATGGCAAAGGACACGGCAAATATCTTGGTCCAGAAGCGGGCAAGGCGATGCAGGTGGTCGCGCCCGGTCATGCGCCAGCGCACGAGCAGCGTCGCTATGAACGCCGCGAGCCCTATGGTGAAGCTCGGAAAGATGATGTGAAAGGAGATGGTGAAGGCGAACTGGATACGGGCGAGCAGAACAGCATCGAAGTCCATGGCACCCGCTTCGCTCTTCCTCGTTCGGACAGCTCGGGGGGCATTGTGGCGCGGTTCGGCGACCACGTCGAGACACGCAGCTGCGGCGCGCCGTCTCGCGTGACAAGCTGTGCGCAGAATCGATGCTGACCTCGGGCGCGCTCGTTCTAACGTGCGGAGCGCGCGGCCTATTCCCGCGCGAGCTGGCCGAGCGGAATTGCCCACAGGCGCACGCGGCCATCGACACCGGCGGAGACGAGGTGCTGCCCGTCGGGCGCAAAGGCCACGGCGGTGGCGCCGCCGACATGACCTGTCAGAGCGCGCACGATGCGTCCACGCTGCAAGTCCCACAACCGGACCGTGCCGTCCTCTCCCGCCGAGGCAAGCTGATCGCCCGAGGGCGAGAAGGCGATATCGGCGACGCGGCCCCGGTGGCCGCTGAGTGCGCGCAGACGGCGCGACGACAGCACCGACCAGATCTGGATGCGGCCATCGAGAGCGCCGGCGGCGAGCAACTTGCCGCTCAGCGAAAAGGCGACGGAGGTGACGAAGTCGCGCGAACCGCTATAGCTGCGCTTGAGGCTGAGCGTATCGAGATCCCACACGCGCACCGTCTTGTCGGCGCTGCCCGAGGCGAGCAGCAGCTGCTGCGGCGCATAGGCGAGCGCCTGCACCGAATTCTCGTGGCCGTCGAGCACCTGTAGCGGGGCGCCAGACTGGCGTGCATCCCACAGCGTCACCTTCCAGTCGTGACTGGCGGTGGCGAAGCGATTGGGATCGCCGGTGAAGGCGACAGCCCAGATGTTCGCCTCGTTACGCTGCACGGTGGCGATCTTCTCGGCGCGATCGATGTCCCACAGGACGACCTTGCCGTTGGTGTGGCCGGTGAGGGCGCGCGAGCCGCTGAGCGCCAGCGACGTTGCCGGCCCATCGTCGAGTTCGACGGTACGAACGATTGTATGATGGCCGGAGTCCCACACCTTCATCGTGCCGTCGGCGCCGGTGGTGACGATGCGCCGGCCGTCATCGCTATAGGCGGCGCCGGATACCGATCCGCGGTGCGCCTCGAACTCGGCGATGGGAGTGACGAGCGCAGGCGGCTGCGGTTGTTGGGCCTGCAGCTGTCCGGTGGTGACGGCGGAGCCGCGGCTTTCGAATTGCGGGAAGCGATCCTGCATGGCAACGGCGGCGCTGGCGACGCCGACGCCGACGAGTAGCTTGAAGACGATGGGCAATAGACTGGGGCGGCTGCCCTTTAGGCGGCGGGGCCGCGGGCGCGCCGGCGACTTGACGACAACGAGGGCGCGCTCCTTGGGGATCGGCTTCTTCGACTGCGATTTCTTCTTGAGCACCGGCGCGGGCGGCGGCGGTCCTTCGAGCTTCACCGTTGCGGCAGCCGGCGCGGCAGCGATCTGAATTGGTGCAGCCGCAGCGGGTGCCGCGCCGTCGGCGTCCGGCTTCTTGCGCAGGCCCTCGAGAAAATCGAGCAGGCCGCCTTTTGGACCGGGGGCGTCCGGCGGCGGTGGTGTCGGCGCAGCGGCTGCCGCGGGCGCCTTGGCGGCGACGGGGGCAACCGGCTCTGCCTCTTCCACTTCCTTCTTGCGGTTCTTGCGGCCGCCGGTTGTCCGCGACAGCCAGCTGGCGCGCACCGGATCGGGCGCCAGCAGATCGCCGCGCCAGGCGGGAATCGACTGAGGCCGCGCCTCGACGTTGAGCGCCAAGGCCTTATCGATCGCCTTCAAGAAGCCAGCGCGATAAGAGCTGAGCGCCGCTTCACGCGCCGGGACCAGCTCGTCCTTGACCATGCGAGACGGCGCATCGGGCGGCCGCTTGCCGGTAACGGCGTGATAGAGCGTGCCGCCGAGCGCATAAATGTCGGTCCACGGGCCCTGCTGGCGGCTCGTCTCGGCATACTGCTCGTAGGGGCTGTACCCCGGCTTGACGAGCGCCGACACGGTCTTGGTGTGCGAGGCGATCTCGCCGCGCGCCGAGCCGAAGTCGATGAGGACCGGATCACCCGACTTGCGGATGATGATGTTGTCTGGGGCGATGTCGCGGTGCAGAAAGTCCGATTTGTGGATCAGCTCGAGCGCGTCGAGCAGCGGTCCGATGATGGTGTCGAGCTCTTTCTGCCGCGGCGCCCGTCCCAACCCCTTGAGCCATCCCTTGAGGCTTTGGCCCTCCTCAAAGTGGAGAACCATGTAGCCGGTGTTGTTGGCACGGAAGTAGCGATAGACGCGCACGATATTTGTGTGATCGAACTTGGCGAGCGTCTGCGCTTCCTCGATGAAGCGGTCGAGACCCCAGCGGTAGTCCCCGGCGCAGTCCTGCGAGCGCGGGGCGGCATCGATGCCACCGTCACGCGCGGCGATATCGCTCGGAAAATACTCCTTGATCGTGACCATGCGGGCGAGCGCAATCTCGTCGGCGAGATAAGTCACGCCAAAGCCACCGGCGCCGAGAACACGCTCGATGCGGTAGTCGCCGACCAACTCGGTCCCGCTTGGCAGCGCAATGAGATTCGTCATGGCTCTCCGTGACGTCGGTCATTAGGCTCGCATGCTACGCGCCGCGCCGCTCGTCAATTGCCGTACTGCCTCCGACACACTTGTGACGCACAAATGTGGCGGCGGCTAGAGCATGCCAAAGCTACGAACAAATCTGAGCTGCAACGCCGAATGCCATGTTCCTGCCGTCATGCAGCCCGACCCTGCACTTTGATTTGCCCTGAGACGAAGACCATGAGATCGCCGTGGTCGCCACTGCCGAAGCTGTCGATTGCCACCGTCGCGATCTCCCAAGCCAATGTTGTATTCGCAGCGGGCACACCCGAGCCGGGACGCGCAGCGGTGAATTCCGACTTTTTCACACTTGCACCATCCGCCGCCGACGCCTGGCTGCAGCTCCATTCGTGGTTCGGCGACAGTTTCAGTCGTGCGCCGGCCCTGATGTTGGTGCTCGCCGTGCTGATGGCGCTGCCGCCGCTCGCCATCGCCGGCCTGATGATGCGCCGGCAGCGCCGCTCACCCAACTCTACCGTATTGATTTCGCGGCCATCCTTGCGTGGCGACGCGGCGCAACGCAGCGGCGTGACGGCACGCAACGAAGTCTCGGCCTGGCCGACGGAGGCGTGGGTGGAGTTTGCCGGCTCCGGCCAGCGTTACGTTATCGGACGCGCCATGCTGCGCATCGGTCGCGAGGCCGACAATGACCTCTGTCGGTCGGAGAAGACGGTGCACCGCTATCATGCGGTGATCCGGCGCACGACCGATGGCGACGTCGTCATCACCGACCTTTCCGGTGCCGACGGCAACGGTGTGCTGATCAACGGCAAGCGTGTTGGCGAAGGCCGCCTCGGCAAAGGCGACGTCATCAGCATCGGCGAGGTGAAATTGAAATTCGACTCAAGGCCCGTATAGCGGATGAACGCTGCAGCGCTCCACATGCGGTTGCGGCAGATATCGCGGACCTTGTCGACTATCGTGGTAGGAGAACGCATATGTCGGAAGAGCGCCAAGGCGTAACGGAGGTTACCATGTCTCAGCAGGGAGCGAAGCCGGGCCGGTTCCTGGGCTCGTTGAAGGACGCACTGGCGGCGGCGAGCCGCGATGACACGCAGCGCGGTGCAGCGCCGGCGTCGGCGGAGCCCACGACGCAGCTCGCGCCAAAGCCCGAGCCGGTTAAGGCTGCCGCGGCGGCGGCCGAGCCGGGCAAGAGCGAAGTCCCCCCGGCGGCGACACCGGTAGCGGCCGGCGCCGGCCTCAGCGCAGCGGAAGCCGCCCGCGAGGTAAAGGGCCAGACGTCGCTGAAGCCGCAGGACAAGCACGTCGAGTTCGGCACCCCGCCGACAACGCGCGTCGTGCGCGGTGGCCCCCCGAAGGTTGAAACCGATTCCCCCCGCACGCAGCTCGTGCGCGGCAAGGTGCAAGTGAAGCGCGGCGAGTTCGCGCAGGACCCAGTGGTCGGCTGGCTGGTCATCGTCGGCGGCGGCGGCATGGGTTCCTACCGGCCCATATTCGAGGGCAATAATACGGTCGGACGCGCCAGCACGCAGCGTATTCCGCTCGATTTCGGCGATGATTCGATTTCCTCGGAAGAGCAGGCCTATATTCGCTATGATTCGGCCGCACGATCTTTTCTGTTCGTGCCGAACTTAGCTAAGACCAACGTCGTTTCAATCAACGACAAGCGACCCACCGGAGCGGTCGAGCTGCACCAAATGGACGTCATCACGATCGGGCGCACCCAGCTCGTATTCGTGCCGTTCTGCGGATCGGAGTTCGACTGGGCCGAGTTGAGCGATGCCAAGGACTGATGCAGGCATTCGATCACGCCTCTCGCGCCACCAAAGGGGCGAGAGACTACCAGGAAGACTCGAGCGCGTTCTGGCCACCTAAGGATCGGGTGGCCGGAAGCGCCGACGTGCCCCCGACCGCCAACGCGGCCAGGCTCGTCGCCGTGCTGGCGGACGGCATGGGCGGTCACACGGCCGGCGCGCTTGCCAGCCGCATGGTATGCGACAGCTTCATCTCTGCCTACGCGGGCCTCAACGGCTCGCGTCCCGAGCGGCTGCTCAAGGCGCTGACCTCCGCCAACGATTCCATCGCCGCGCAGGTGCGGGCGAACCCGACGCTAGCAGGCATGGGCACGACGCTCGTTGCGGCGGTGTTCGGCAACGAGGGGGTCGAGTGGGTGAGCGTCGGCGACAGCCCGCTGCTGCTGTTTCGCCGCGGTGAGATCGCGCTGCTTAACGAGGACCATTCGCTAGCACCCGAGCTCGACCGGCTCGCCGCGTTGGGGCGCATCACGCCCGAGCAGGCGAAGAGCGACCCGCGCCGGCACATGTTGCGCTCGGCGGTGACGGGCGACGAACTCGATCTTGTTGACGTATCGCGCCGGCCGCTGGTGCTCGAGGAAGGCGACTACATCATCCTCGCCAGCGACGGCCTGCAAACTCTGGATGGCACGGAAATCCAGCGCATCGTGTCGGCCTACGCCAACGACGGCGCCGAAGCGGTAGCCAATGCGCTGATCCGTGCTGTGGAGGCGCTGCGCGATCCACATCAGGACAACACGACGGTGCTCGCCGTGCGCCCGCTGCCCAGCGCGGCGTAGGCACGCTTGTCATTGTTCTTTGATGCGGATGTGCTGTCTCAGTCTGAAATCGCCCCTGGGGCCTTCACGCATAATCGTCGTCGACAATATTTGCCCCGACCTTGACGGCCAGTTCATGGACGATATCCGCGGCAGTCGCGGGGGAATAAGCCGCAATTCCCGTCACTTCTCCATCCGGGTAGATGACGACGGCGATGTGAGGAAGATCGGGTTTGGGCGGGTCGTAAACCGCTATAACCGCCGTCTTGTCTGACATTCGTTCGGCCTCCCCTGTGCCAGGGTAAGCCATAAATAAAATTCCACCACAGGTTGTCAAAGCGAATTGGAACCTTTTGGCAAAGGGGTACAGCGGACTATCGGCTTTTCGCGCGCACGAAGTCGGCGAGGCGCCTGTACTTGAGGGCGGCGACGCGCAGAGCACGCCGACGATTTGGATCCAACGTCGTCTCGGCATTTATTTTGGCCTCTTCGGCCAGCTGCTGCAGTTCGTTCACTTTGCTAGACGGCGTGGCTTCGATGGTCATTTTCGGCGTTCTCCGAAATCGCGCAACGCGCAATCGCAATTCGGGTTCCACGTCGTCGTGCGCTTCATTCGATCATGCGTCTCAAAAGCCGGTGATGGCCTGTCGTGAAGGCCAGGAACGACCAGCGCCAGCGCGGGGGCATGACGTGCACACAGCGTGCCGCCTGCCCGCTGTCACATCGGACCTAATTCCCGTCTTTAGGCGTGTGTTCCCAAATTGTTCTTGAAGGCGAAAGGCTAACGCTAGGGTTGCATAGGCCGTGGCTGGCCTTTGGGGCGGGCATGTACGGTCAGATCTCCACCCTCGCATTCGTCGGCATCGAAGCGCGCCCCGTCGAGGTGCAGGTTCGCGTCACGCCGGGACGCCATGCCCTCGTCATCGTCGGATTGCCCCGACAGGTGGTGGCGGAAAGCAGCGAGCGCGTGCGCAACGCGCTACACGCCGTTGGTCTCGGCCTGCCGTACAAGCACGTGACCGTAAACCTCGCGCCGGCCGATTTGCCGAAGGAGGGCAGCCAGTTCGATCTGCGGATCCTGCTCGCCATGATGGTGGCGATGGAGGCCGTGGCGCCGGATGCGGTCGCTGGCTACGCGGCGATCGGCGAACTGGCCCTCGACGGGTCCATCCGCTCGGTGCCCGGCGCGCTGCCGGCCGCCATCCGCGCCAATGCCATGGGCAAGGGACTGATCTGCCCGGCAGCGTGTGGGCCGGAGGCGGCCTGGGCGGGTGAGATGTCGAGATCCTGGCGGCGCCGCATCTCCTCTCGCTGGTCAATCAGTTCAAGGGACTGCAAACGCTGACGCGGCCCAAACCAGGGCTGGGGAGGGAGACCGGCGTGCGGCCGGACCTCGCCGACGTCAAGGGCCAGGAGAGCGCTAAGCGTGGCTCGAGGTTGCCGCCGCCGGCGGACACAACCTTCTGATGATCGGACCGCCGCGCGCCGGCAAGTCGATGCTGGCGGAGCGGCTGCCGTCGATCCTGCCATCGCTATCGCCGGAGGAGATGCGCGGCAGCGAGCTGAAGTGCAGACATGCCCTTCGCGGCGTTTGCCATCATGACGATGGCGGCGACGAGATCCACTCGTGATCTCCACTGTCAGCACAAGACGGCGTTCGTATTGATGCACAAGCTCCGTGAAACGCTCGCGTCGGAGACAAAGGACACAAGGCTACACGGCGTCGTCGAAGTCGATGGTGGCTACTTTGGCGGACACATCCGGCCGGCAAACCTTGCGAAGGACCGAGTTGATCGACGACTAGCTCGGCATCAAACGGGTAAACGGCGTGTTGTCGTGGTGATGCGTCAGCGCGGAGGTCGCACACTGACGACAGTCGTGCGCTATGAGCATCAAGGCATCGATATCATCAAGAGCGTGTGAGCAGCGCTGCGGTCATCCACGCGGACGAGGCAAGCCACTGGGACGCGCTTCATGGCCTGTACGACATAAAGCGCATCAACCACCAAGTGGCCTATAGACAGCGCGGAGCTTGCACGAACTGGGCGGAGTCATTCTTCGCCCGGATGCGTCTGATGGTGCGCGGGCAGCACCACCATGTCAGCCCCCATAGGCTGCACGCCTATGCCCCGCATGCTGCTTGGATGGAAGATCACCGTTGTCTAGACAATCGGGCGCTAGCCAAGCGCGTCCTCGGCCTTGCTATGGCCCACCCCGTGTCTCGACAGTGGAAGGGTTATTGGCAGCGCTCGTTGTAACTTCCGGTTTTGGGCCAAAGCGGACATTCGCAGCGACGCGCTCGATGTCTACTTCTGACCCAAAGCTGACATTGGCGACCTGCTCCCAGAATGTCCGCTGACGCGCGAAAAGGACGTCGCGTGCTTGCGAGGCGACGACCTGATCTGACCAAAGCTGACTTCGCAAAGTTCTGACGAGTTTGTTTAAGACTTCAGATTGTTCCCGGCCTTGTTGATACTTTTTAGCCCAGCGGTCGCGCATCGCGTCAAGATCGATGTGCTCTACGTCGTGAGCTGCCACGAATGCCAATGGATACGCTGCGCGAGCCGACGCAAACCATCTCGGCAACTCTGCGGTCGAACACTGGAAGTCTTCCGGCGGTGTGTTGATGATGCTCGTGCGGCGAACGCAAACAGCCCCTTGCCTAAGGCCGGCGTAGTCTGGAAGTCCGTGGCCCGTTTCGATGACAATGACGAACTTGGTCACAACGCACCTCACTTCCGCCGTGGTGTTTGATCCGGCAGCTGCACCCCTCGCCCACCGCCCAGCACCCTTATCAAAAAACTCGACGCCCGCCGCTTCAAGCGGCGGTATCATTTTTTCAGTGGAAAGCTTTGGGAACTGATCAAGGGGAGATCAGAGGTGCGCGCACTATTCCACCCGCCTCGAACCCTGAATGTTCATTAGTTGGGCACATGCGGCTCCAACGCGTGGAGTTTGCGGAAGCGTCCGCTAAGCGTCTCACCGCTCTGCCGGTGCCGCAGCCTGCCGGGGGCGAGACGGTAGGGCGCGAAAACATCGCTAAGTCGGCAACGCGGCGTGAAGCGAACCAGAATCGTTGGGAGATCAGCGAGGCTAGCGGCTCGCGGGTAGCAGGGCGAAACTGCCATTTAAAATTTCACAGTGACTTCGGGTATGCCCAATGAAGTCTCGGCTCTAATGCAACACCGGGCGGCTGGTGTTGGACACGAGTTCCGTCTCCTCCTGTAGTGCTCGTCCCAAAGCCGCGGCAGCTTCCAATCCGATCGCATAGGGCGGCTCATTGTCGAAGCGCAGCAGAACTTTGCGATCACGCACGGCGTGGCCAACTTCGCAAGCTTTCGGCAGTCGGGTCAGTTCGCCAATGGTCTGCGTTTGATCGGAGGCGACTCGTTCGAGGAGAGGAACAAGATCAGCGGCGATGGCCGAGGGGATGCTCACCGTATGTCGTTTGCCATCGGCATCGACGAAGGTCATTTCAATCCGATTGTCGTCAGTCTTGGCAGTCTCAGTGATCGTGCTCGCAAGGAATGTTGTCATGGCCAACCCCCATCAGCCTCTCCGCGGGCAGTGTGGGGTCGAGTTGGGGTCGCTCACAAGCGCATCATCCGAACTTGGCCAGAATGGCTTGGCGGCGTGACAAAAATGAAATAGCGCGCCCTCCGGGTAGCATTAGTGGGGATAGTTTGGGAGGTTCGGCGACGGTGAAACCGGGGCTGCTGCCTGCGACATCGACCACGAACTGTTGCAGCTCTGGTACCAATCGTGAGCGGATAATCTTCGGCCCCAAACAGAATGCCTTAGTTAGGGCCGCGTTAGATGTCGTTGCTCCTCTGTAGCTAGTCACGATTTGGGGGGGCAGCGGTGAAGCCGGACTTCAGTCTCGAACACTACGACGACCTTCAGCACTTGCTTGCCAATGGCTTTCTTGAGCAGAGCACGTTTGCTCACGCCGTCGCGCTGCAAACAATCAATTTAGGACTAGGCTCGCTAACGGACAGCCAGCGAAGCATCTTCGAGGCAGTGATCACCCCTGCACTGGGGCGGCTCACGAAGGGCAATTAGATTTGGTCACAGCCGTTTAGCGACCGGCTCGTTGCGACCGCCGGCTGGTCCCGTCCGAGAACCTCGGCAATACGGAATGCTCCTGAAGTCAGCTCCTGGCCCAAAGCGGAATTGGTAGCGACACGCTCGATGTCCGCTACTGACCCAAAGCAGACGACAACCGCGAGCCGCTTAACCGCGGCAGGGACGCGCGTCGACGTCGGCGCTCCAACCACCGGAGTCCTTGGTGTAGCGCACCGACTTGCTGTGGGCGGCCGACCAACGAGCCCACGCGCTGCCATACTCGAAGTTGGTGAAGTCGGCCCACGAGCGCGCCGCGGCCGCTTGCGCTGCCGCCTTGCTCCGGCCGGAGCCGGAGCCCGAGTGATAGTGGTCGGACATGCACAGCCGGCCGCCTTCCTTGCGCAGGTCATGCGAGTAGGCAAAGCCCGTGTCGCCGGCGAAGGCACCCGTCGAAACCGCCAGCGTGCCGGCGGCAAAAACTACCGAAGCAAAAGAGCAGCGCATGATCGTCTCCCCCAATCGTCACCGCGGAGAGCCTAGACTTGGCGCATGCCGTCTGCAACGGGCGCATTTCCTACCAGGCGAGGCGCTCCATCACGGCAATCGCCGTCGGTGCCGGCAGGGCAACAGGCGGGTCATGCTGACCTAGTGGGCGCTTGCTGGTCCGGGCGGATCGGCGTCGGTACCCGAAGTCACCGCAGCTGTTTAACATCTAGGGATCAGCTGCAGGCCCGACGAAATTCAAACCGCCTCACGAGATGCCATCGCTGAGCCGACTGCTAGTGCTTCTGCACCCGCCGCCGCGCACGATATTGGCGTCGCGGGTGAGCCAAGCCCTGGCAGAACGCGCTGCGCGTTTCGCTATAGCATCCATATCGATCTAGGAGCTCCGCGTCGTATGCGTTGGTCGGACCGCCAGCGAGTGCATTCATGCGGGCATGCTCGACTTCGGCGGCGCCAACCATCCCTCCAGCAACTGCCGGGCCCGAAGCTGCCAGTGCGAGCAATGTAACCGCAGCGAATATCAATCGATGCATGGTCCAGGTCCTTCCAGTTCCAACTGGAATACACTTTTTCAAACAGCTTGTACTGCTGGAGTACTCCGCTGATCGGACTTCCTTTCGGCGGCGGAGATCGGAGGGCCGCACGCTCAGCGCGTTCCTAATCGCCCGTTGAAGGAGACGCATCAGGATCAAGTTGGGCTCGGCTACGTGGTGGTCTACTTGGCCCCGGTACCTCCTCGGGGGGCCAATTCGTTCGGCGCCCTGAAGTAGAGCTCGCCGGGTCACATGGCGAGGCGTCTCGACCTTCCAAGAACCCCAGCCGTTAACGAAGTCACGGAATTGACCGCAACAATCCAAACAAACGCCGCTCTCCTATGACAACTTGGATTTTTCGGTATTGGCATCGACGATGAGATTTGCATGGACCATACTTGCGGTTGGCACGCTCGCGCTTTTTAGCGCGCCTATCGCAGCGCAGGAGCCTTCGAACGCGCCAACTCCTCCGCCGGTAAATTCAGCACCATCCGCAGGATCTGAGAAGGAGGCGCAGCCACCAGGCGCCGCGAGCACCAAGACCGACGACCAGACGACGTCATCAGAGTGCAAGGGACTCCAAGAGAAGCCGTGCAGAACGAACAAAGTCTGCACGTGGATCATACCGAAGGAGCCCAACAAGACTGGTGAGGTTCCCCCGGCCTATTGTCGCAAGCTCGGTCCTACAAAGAAGAAGCCGAAAAGTAGCGGGGCTGGAGAGGTGTCGCCGGCACCGTCACCCGAGGAAAAACAACCGGCAACGTCTGCGCCTCCTCCGTGAGCCCGCGAGCACCTGGCCCGAAGCGGACATTCGGAGCGACGCAGTCGATGTCCGCTTTTGACCCAAAGCGGACATTCCTCGCTCGCACATCGAGGTCCGCCGCTGCTGACGAAGCCATCGGGTTAGATTGGCTTCTTTCATGCCTACTTCGCTGGAATTGAGGGGCGGCACCAATAGGGCCGGTCCCGCGTGTGAGCGGCGAGACCAGCCCCATGGTGCTTGCTCAGCTAGTTGAGGAAGCCGAGCTGGCACCGTCACGAATAGTACATACGACGTGGGCGGAATTGCGGGCCTGATTTAGTGGCCAACGCAACAAGGCCCCAGCGGCTCCTCTGGGGCCTCGTGGCCTGACGGCGCCGATGGACGAAGGGATCGGTCATCGGATGAATTTCAACGTGGTCTGCGTTGGTTAATAAATCCTAAAGCCTCTTGCCATCACGGCGGCCGCAAGCCTCTGGACATAGCCAAGTCTGAGCGAGCCAGCGCAGAGTAAGACTGTCCCACATCGGAGCATCGCAACATGGCCTTCAAATTGCATTGCGCAGTGGAACTATTGCAGAGAGCATCCCATAAGCCCACGAGGCCCGATGTGCGCCCCCAAGATGAACCCCGTGACGCCGGAAGGGGCACAACCGCTACGGCGGAGTGCCCGCCCAACAAGGACGATCGTATCGTCATCGTAGACGTTCGCTCGTTGTCTCGCGAATGCCTAGCACGTGTCTCTGAGCCACGACCGCAACGTGCCGGTGGAGTGTCATCGCTACCCTCGATGACTGGATGGCAACCGGACAGCTAACCCATCCCGTCGCTCGTCGTGCTCTGTCAGACGGCCGGTCGAACGCAGACGCCTTCAAGGAAGTCGGGCGCCTAGCAGAGCTGGCTCCTCAGACGGGCACTGCCCAGCGGTAATCCTCTCTGACAACGAAGATCCAGATCTGATCGTGCGGATGCTGGGCAAGAACGTTCGCGGGTATGTTCCGACCAGTTTGTCGATCGCCGTCGCTATACAGGCGATTGAACTCGCCGTGCCGGAGGCGTCTATGTGCCGGCGAGCAGCCTCATCGCGGCGCACCGCGTGCAGGAATGCGCCATCCCCATCGGTGCAAAAGCCAACGGCATTGTTCACCACCCGGCAGGCGGCCGTCGTCGAAGCACTGAAGCGCGGCAAGGCCAACAAGATCATCGCCTACGAGCTCGAGATGCGTGAGAGCACGGTGAAGGTTCACGTCCGCAATATCATGAAGAAACTCAAGGCCACGAACAGGACGGAAGTCGCCTATAAGGCGAACCTTCTTCTGAACGGAAACGTGGCCTAGGCGAATTTTTCTTTTCGGTCACTGAATCAAGTTTCAAGCCAGCGTTCAGAACTGCCCAAAATTTTGGCAAAAGAACGCGACGCCATGCGTCGAGGTCCGTTAAGTGGCTCGCACGACACCCTCGGCGCGTAATTGGCAGCGCCATCCTACTTTCACGATTGATCGGACAGCTGAGGCCTCGTCAAGTTGCACAACGCAAATCACCCGGGGGTTCAGATGACATTTGAACTTTACTCCGCTGAGCGCGAGCGCTGTGCCGAAGAACTTTTTTCCGTGACTATGAAAATGGGTGAGCTTGAAGAGGCGCTGGTCTTGGAGACCGCAGAGTGCGTCGAGAGCCGTCGGCTTGAAATGGCTCTGGCGTCGACGCGGGCCGAAAGCGAGCGCCTCGAGAAACGGCTGGTTCAGATCGAGGGATCGATCGGTTCGCGGTAACGTGCGGCTCAAGTGATGGGTTGTGGCCCAAAGCTGACGTTCGCAGCGGCCGGCTTGGCCATTCGGCCAAGGCCATCCTCCCTCAGCGGCGGACCCTTCGTGACCCGCCCAAACCTGATCAGCGTTTTCTATCTCTCTTAACCGACCTGATGCGGCCCTTGAGCCCCTTAGAGCTGAAGGAAATGGCTGAAAGGCTTCCTTCCAAACGCGCCATCAAGGCTCCTCGGAAGACGACAGTCCGGCAAGAAGCGGACCGGCGTTCGTCAAGCGAAGCGGCGCAAGTGAGCTAGGCGCACTGCGGTCCCGGCAGAACAATAAGGAGCTCGCGGAGCGCCGGCCGACACCGGAGAGGTATCGCATAACGGAAGCTGCGTTCACCGGCGCCAAGGCGTTCGTAAGTGACGATTTCGATGCAGTAAGGTTCGAGCACCTTCCGCAGATGGTGTAACTGCACCGTGATCGTGTTCTTCGCACCCTTTGGGGGTTTTTCGCCGTAAAGTCCCCTAGCGATCTCGTCACAATGCATTGCAAAGCGTGCACATAACAATGCAAGGATGTGAAATTGCTGCGGCGTCAATAAACCATACCGGTGAGGTACCATTTCAAGACCGATCAGCAGCGGGCGCCGTGGGGCTAGCTGGGAACCTCGTCCTTGCGAAGCTCAGGAACCGCACGAGATAGCTTCACTTGCACTTCCATTCCTTGGGTGGCCTGTAGCCCATCCCCGGAAAGGCCCAGACACTTCGGGCCCAAGGGACCTCCTTGATGATATCGGGTGCGAACGTCATCCCGGCAGGGCAACCCCTATAGTGACTCTTTTTTTTGCCTGCTGCCTGTCCGGCGGACGAGAAGAGGATGACAAGTATGAGTGCGCAGGAAGTGATTCTGAGGTAATGCATAGCGTTCCTACAGCGTTGCAATCAGAATTGAAGGCGCACACCTGACATCATCATGTGAATGGGAACAATCTCGAACGTTCCAGAATTGGGGCCATCCTGCACGCCGTTGTCGCTCACATAAACATCTGCGCTTGCGCGGCGATAGGCTAAGTAAAGATCCATTGCGGCGCTTTCGAAGTTCTGGTTGATGCCGCCGCCTACCACATCGATGTCGGCGCCCGACATGTATTGACTACCGCCTCCGAAGTTGATGAAGCCCTGGCTTTGATTGAAAGACCTTGGTCGGCCGGTTGCGGTTTCGCCATTGCCTGATATGCCGGCGCCGGTATCGTAGTGTTCGTATTCCGCATAGATCGTGGTGTTGCCTGGAGTGAACCACTTCTTTTCGATGCCGGTTTGCGCGGAATAGAAATTATCACTCGCGTCAACTCGACCGGGCCCCGGCGCCGTCAGCTGAAAGATGGTGTCGCGGTAGCGGTCCCATTTGATGCCGTAAGCACCGGTGAGGAAGAGCCCGCTTTCCACATGCATCACCGATGCAGAGAGGCCCAGCTGCTGACACGACACGTCGCCGTAGGGGTTTTGATAGAGGGTATTCCCCGGTGGAACGAGTGTCGCATCATTGATCGAACATCCGCGGTCGTTCAACGAGCCCTCGCCCCACCAATTGGCAAAACCGACGCCTCCCGCGAGCTTGACGCCGTTGAACTCCCCAGCATATCGCAACGCTACGTCCCAGAAGCTATCGTCTCCTGCGGCCATCGCCAGCGCGAAGCCCGCGATCATTGGACTGTCGTATTTCACAAGGTCGTACCGGTCACCTTCTCCGGGCACGCCCTCGCCGGTGAGACCGCTCTGCGGCAGGATCTGGCCCCATGTGCGGAAATTGCTTGAGATCGGGCCGTCCTGGAACACCTGTGTGCCGGGTGGGCCAATGGCCAAGGCGCCCGTATTCTTAAGCCGAAGGACGAAGCTTCCGTTCCAGCGGCCATAGTGTTTCAAAAACTGGTTGGTGCTGGCGAGATTGATTTCGGTTATGCGCTCGGTGGCTTGATCAGTTTGCCCAACCCAAACTCGGCCGTATTTCTTGTGCTGGAGCCACCAAGCCGAATGTCGGAGATCTAGCCCCGTCGCGGATCTGATACCAAAATCCGTCGTGATGAAACCAATGGCGTGGAATTGGTCCGTACGATTGAGGCGGCTGGTGCGCACGCCGATTTCCAGAAGATAGCCGGCGGACCAGTCACCATCTATTTTCGCATCGCCCACAAATCGGAAGCGAGACCGCGCGGCATCGTTTGTGCCTTGATACACATCGGATAGTTCGCCGTCATACCAGCCGAGGACCGCCTCGTTGATGTATCCAGAGACCGTCAACGAGATTTTGCGGTTACCCTTGCGCGCCGTTGTCGCTTCTAGCTCGGCAATGCGTTCTTCGAGATCCGCACAGCACGTTTCTCCGAAGCCGGTGTCCGCCCAAACCGTATTAGCGCCGAGAGCAAACGTAAGTAGTGCAAGAGCGCATCGAGTTCGCACGTCACAGCCCCCTTTTTGAATTTGACGCTGTGACTAGAGCCCTCGTTCTACGCGATTCGGAGCGGTCGTTCCCTTCAGCAATTGTGAAAAGCTTATTACCGGTAGCGAGTTAGGCAGTTCGGAGCAGACGGCGCTCTGTTAGAACAGATGGATGCCGGTCAAGCATTTACCGGATACTCCCTCGCTCGAGCGGCCGACCGCGCATCTCGTGGCCTCCCATGGAAGCCTCCACAAGTAGTCAAGGTGAACTGAGCTGGCACCCTGCCGGAGCTGCCTTGCTGCAGGCGCTCGTACTCAGCATCGGCCCAGCCTCGATATGTCTGTTCGTGGCCCAAAGCGGACATTCGGAGCGACACGGTCGATGTCCGCTTCTGACCCGAAGTGGTCATGGGGCACGCGAGCAGGCGCCCCTTTGCTCGCGTGGAGCGCTCGACATGGCCAGGCAGTGGACTAGCCCAATGTCCGAGGGCCACGCTCCCTTGTCCGGAATGACGATCTTGGTTTCTCTACACAATTCCGCGGTAAGTCCTCGGCTTCTAACGCACCGGACTCACCTATCGAATAGCAGTCCACACTTGATACACGCCCGTCCCCTCTTCTGCTGCCACCGCTCCCCTGCGACGCTGCTCTCGCAGTGCGGTCCCTACTCGCTTTGTCATCAGTCGCGATAGATTGTCGTCGCTTAGGTCTAAAGCGCGCTCCGTCATCAGATGCAAGGCAATGTCCCGGCTCGTAAGCGGCTGCTTCGCCTTCCTTAGGATGCCTAGTATCACCCGCGTCATCTCGCCCCGCTTGGACCAGTCAGGGGGTGGCCGGAACGCCTTTGGCTTGATGCTGGCGATCTCATGGGCCGGATCGAACAACAGCAACGTCCGGTCTAGGTGCTCTAGATCTCGAATCATATCCTGCAGCTCGCGCTGGACGCGCTCTATGTCGCCCGATAGCTCGGCGCGCTTGTTCGATAAAGCTGTGACTACGTGTGGTTCGGCCATCTTGTGCGACTTTGGAATCGAGTAGGCGTTGGCGATAGCTCGCGTATACGACCTGCTAACCGAGTTCAGCTCAGCGTCAGCGACGGAATCGTCGTTGGGTCGGAGGCCAACATGGGTTTCAAAGACATATCTAGCCCCCGGGTAGCTTCCTTAGCCTCTCAAGGGCTCCTGGACCCCGAATCGTTATCGCCCGATGATGTACGGGCAATCTGCGCCACGGCGCTGGCGCGAGTTCCCGACCATCGCCAGAGCGAAATTGTCAAGGCGCGCCCGCTCGCCGAGCAGATCGACATGGCCTTGGCGGTGGTTCGGCTGGGCGATCTGGACGCCGCAGCCTAACAAATAGGGCGACCAAGTCGCATCGCCTACCCCTCGCCCATCCAGCTCGTCGCGGCAATGAACCCGTGCAAGTGCGCCGGCCCCGGCGTCACATGCAAGCGCGGGACGCGCTGCGCGGCCGACTATCAGGCGCGCATCTCGGGGCCGCTGGCTCGAGCGCATCGATCTGCAGATCAAGGTCCCGGCGGTCAGCGCCGCCGACCTCATCTTGCCCGCGCCGACCGAAGGCAGCGCTCAGGTGCGGGGGCGTGTGGCGCGGGCACGCGACGTTCAACTGTCACGCTTTGCCGGGCTCGGTGCCAAGGGTGTGCGCACCAACGCCGAATGCAGCGGCCGCATGCTGGAGGACATCGCCGCTCCCGACGCCGAGGGCGCTGCACTGCTACGACAAGCGGCGGATGCGCTGCATCTGTCGGCGCGGGGCTTCCACCGCACGATGCGTGTGGCGCGCACGCTTGCCGATCTCGATGGCGAGGAAGGCGTCAGGCGGCTGCACGTTGCCGAGGCACTCAGCTATCGCGGCGAGACGCTGCGGCAGATAAAGGCTGCGTAGGCGGATCCGCCCAACTGCCTACGGCCTCAGCCTATTGCCCGGACTTAAGCTGCCTTCGCCTGCAAGCCACGCTGCATCAGCGCCGCCTCGACCGTATTCTTCAAGAGGCAGGCGATGGTCATCGGTCCGACGCCGCCCGGCACCGGCGTGATGGCGCCCGCCACCTTGACGGCCTCGGCGAAGTCGACGTCGCCGACGATCTTGCCCTTGCCGTCCGGCTTCAGGATACGGTTGATGCCGACGTCGATGACGATGGCGCCCGGCTTGATCCAGTCGCCCTTGACGAACTCCGGCTTGCCGATGGCGGCGACGACGAGATCGGCGCTACGCACGACAGCGGGAAGATCCTTGGTGCGCGAATGTGCGATGGTCACCGTGCAGTTCTCGCGCAGCAGCAATTGTGCCATCGGCTTGCCGACGATGTTGGACCGGCCGACGACGACGGCATTGAGGCCCGACAAGTCGTGCTTCACCGATTTAGCGAGAATGATCGAGCCGACGGGCGTGCACGGCGCCAGCGCGCGCTCGCCGATCGACAGACGGCCGACGTTCATCGGGTGGAAGCCGTCGACGTCCTTCAGCGGGTCGATCAGCTCCAGCACCTTGTTGGAGTCCATGTGCTTGGGCAGCGGCATCTGCACAAGGATGCCGTTGACGTTCGGATCGGCATTCAGCTTGGCGACGAGGTCGAGCACCACCTGCTCGGGTGTGTCCTCGGCGAGCTTGTGCTCGAACGACTGCATGCCGCACTCGACGGTCTGCGCCGCCTTGTTGCGCACGTAGACCTTGCTTGCCGGATCCTCGCCGACCAACACCACGGCAAGGCCGGGCACGAAGCCGTGCTGCGACTTGAGCAATGCCACGTCGGCGGCAACGTCGGAGCGCACCTTGGCAGCGATTGCCTTGCCGTCGATGACGTAAGCGGTCATTGAGAAACTTCCTCCCTCGGATCGATCATTGTGCCCCCACTAATTCAAGCAGGTGCGAGCTTGGCCCTGAGGCGCTGCTCGAGGCAATTCGTTTCCCCGCTGATGGTGAGCGACTTGATGCGGGATTTTGCCCCCGCCGTCACCCGGACCGTGCTCTTCGGCACGTCGAGCCAGCGGGCGATGAGCTTTTCCACCGCCGCGTTGGCTTCGCCCTCGGCCGGCACCGCGCGAACGCGGGCGGCAAGCGCTGCTCCCTCCGCGCTAGGGGCGACGCCGTCGACGCCTTCTATCGAGGATTTTGGCGTCAGGCGCACGCGCACGATGACGCACCCGTTCCCTGCCCGCCATGGTTGCTCGGCGCCTGTCATCCGGCGGTAACGAGTAGATCGCGCAGGGACCCCAGCACGACGCTTTGCACGAAGAAGCAGGCGAGCAGCAGCACGATCGGCGCGATGTCGATGGTACCCATGTTCGGCAGCATGTTGCGGATGGGGCGCAGCAGCGGTTCGGTGACAGCGTTGAGCCCCTGCCAGATGGCGCGGACCGTCGGGTTGTAGGGGTTGACGACGCCGAAGGCCATCAGCCAGCTGAGGATGACGTTGGCGATGATGACGTAGACGTAGAGCTGTATGAGGTAGCCGAGGAAATCGATAAGGCGAAGGAGGACCATCGTGCCGCGCTCCAGGTTCTGTCGGCGCCACCTGTAACCTCTGACGGCAGCACCTCGCAAGCGCGCCCGGACGGGCGCGCCGGGCTTTCGGCGCGTTCCTTGACAAGATTCGGGGTGGCCCTCTAAATGCCGCCGAACTGACCGGGGCCGTAGCTCAGATGGGAGAGCGCTGCAATCGCACTGCAGAGGTCAGGGGTTCGATTCCCCTCGGCTCCACCATGTTTTTTCGTAGGAAATTGATTTCGTTGTGATTTGCCGGTTTTTTTCGCGCAACCGGATCCTTCTTCTCGCACCACGCAGCTCCAGTCACCCTTTGCCGTGCCGAAGGGTGGGCGAAACGTTCGAGCTGATCGCAACCCCAACGCATGTGTATGTATAGAGAGAGGTGTTGCGACCCGCATGCGGCTCCGATGACGAGGCGCGTCTAACGTCAGCCGCTCGCACTGTGGAATAGGGTCTGGTCTTCGACTGCTTGGGGGGCACGTCGCATGTGGTCGCAGATTTACGACCCTTTCGGCAGCATGATCCTGTCGACTGCAGTAGCTGCCTTCCCGGTCATCGTGCTCCTGGGAGGGATCGGAGTTTTCAAACTACGGGCGCACGTGGCCGCCATTGCGGGGCTTGCGGCCGCCCTTGTCGTGGCGATCCTCGGGTACGGCATGCCGGCCCAGATGGCAGGACTTGCCGCAGTCTACGGCGCAGCATTCGGTCTACTGCCCATCGGGTGGATCATCCTCAACGTCATCTTCCTCTATCAGCTCACGAGCGAGAAGGGAGAGTTCGAGGTCTTGCGGCGCTCAATCGGCGCCATCAGCGATGATCGGCGCCTGCAGGTCCTCTTCGTTGCCTTTTGTCTGGGGGCCTTTTTCGAGGGCGCCGCCGGCTTCGGCACACCCGTGGCGGTCACAGCAGCAATGCTGATGGGCTTGGGATTTGCGCCGCTCGCCGCATCCGGCCTTTCGTTGATCGCCAACACGGCCCCGGTCGCTTTCGGCGCGCTTGGCGCGCCTATCATTGCCCTCTCCGCGGTGACGGGGTTAGATCTCCACGAGCTCAGTGGCATGGTCGGCCGTCAGCTTCCCTTCTTCTCGCTCATCGTGCCGTTCTGGCTCATCGCCGCCTTCGTGGGCTTGCGCAGAACCTTGGAAATATGGCCTCCAATTCTCGTGGCCGGTTTGTCGTTCGCGATACCACAATACCTCGTTTCAAACTTTCATGGTCCCTGGCTCGTCGACGTCATCGCAGCCATCGTCTCGATGGCATCGCTCGCGCTATTTCTCAAAGTCTGGCGGCCAGCAAATCCGATGACCGCAATGCCAGCCGGCGATGGTAGCGAACCGGCGAGCTCGATCGCCGATCGTGCTCCAAGCGATTCCCTCGCGGCGATCCGGCGAGCCTGGACGCCCTGGCTCATCCTCAGTGTGTTTGTATTCCTGTGGGGCACGCCACAAGTCCGGTCTGCACTCGATAGCGTCTGGGTGACGAAAGTCCCGATCGCAGGCCTGCATGAGCTCGTGCAGAAGATGCCACCCGTCGTCGCGCAGCCGCACATCGAAACCGCGGTCTACAATTTCAATCTCCTCTCGGCTACGGGGACGGGCATCCTCTTGGCCGCGCTCGTCTCGGGGCTCTTCCTCGGCTACAGCGCTCGCAACCTCGTGCTGATGTACGCCCGCACGATCTACCTCGTCCGCTTCTCGCTGCTCACGATCGCCTGCATGCTCGCGATTGGCTTCGTGACACGCTACTCGGGCGCCGACGCAACTCTCGGCCTCGCATTGGCCAACACCGGATGGCTCTATCCGCTGTTCGGCACGCTCATCGGCTGGTTAGGCGTCACCCTAACTGGCTCGGACACGTCGTCGAACGTGCTCTTCGGCGGCCTACAGCGTGTCACGGCCGAGCAGCTCGGCATCAATCCGGTTCTAATGGCGGCCGCCAACAGCTCGGGCGGCGTAATGGGCAAGATGGTGGACGCGCAATCTATTGTGGTCGCCTCGACGGCGACGCGGTGGTACGGGCACGAAGGCTCGATATTGCGTTTTGTATTTTTCCATTCGGTCGCGCTGGCGACACTCGTTGGGCTTCTCGTCATGGGCCAAGCCTACGTCTGGCCGCTCACTTTGCTTGCACCGAAGTAGCAACGGCAAGAAGCGCACCTCGCTTGAGCGGTCATCCCGGCACCGTGGGCTGTGCCAAAATTTCTATGGGCCACGGCTGGCACGGTCGAGATGTGCCAGCGTGCGCGCCATCTCCAACCTGGACGAGACATCGATACCAGATTACAGAATTTGGGGGCGGCATCCGGAACTCACGTTCACCTTCGGAGCCAAATCCTCGTCTCTGTGGCTGCCAAGGCATAGAGTTCCTCACTTAGTCGTCGGATGCTGACGGATCAGCATCACCGGGAGGCGGGGCTGTGCGGAAAGATGGTCTAGCGGCCGCCTTGATTGCACTGGCCACTCCGGCAGACGCCGGCGACTTGGGCCGTCGAACCTCCGCAACGATCGCGCCGGTTTGGGGCTGGACCGGCTGCTACGTAGGTGGTCACGCGGGCGGCCTGTGGGATCGCAGTGAGAACTGGACCGTGCACACCCCCGGCGGCGCTTTCTTCGGCCAGTCGTTCGGCAGCCACGATGTGGATGGCTGGATCGGCGGCGTGCAGGGCGGTTGCGACTATCAATTTGCTGGCGGCTTTGTGATCGGGGTCCAGGGCGACTATGGCTGGACGAATGCCAAGGGCAGCCACGCCAGCGCGCGAGAGACCGGAGTTTTTTACCATAGCGACGTCGAATCGCGGGCCTCGGTCACTGCGCGCATCGGCTACGCCTGGGATCGCTTCCTCGGCTACGTCAAGGCGGGCGGTGCCTGGGAGGACGTCGACTATTCGGCTTCGACCATCATCGTCGGAACGGCCTACACGTCGAGTGACACGCGGGTTTGATCGTCATGCTGGTGTCGGAGATTGCCCGGCGCAGCCCCGGCATTGGCGGACTGGTCGCATCGCTACCGTTAGTCTCCATCCTCGCAATGATTTGGCTCTGGCGAGATACGGCCAACATCGAGCGTATCGCCGTCCTGTCGCAGGCGACATTCTGGTTCGTGCTGCCGAGTTTGCCGCTGTTCCTCATGCTGCCTGCAATGCTTCGTCATGGAATCGCATTCTGGCTGGCCCTCGGGCTTGCGTGCGCCATTACAATGGCGCTGTACGCTGCCATGTTCTGGCTGTTGCCAAAGCTGGGGATTGTGATTTGAGCAGATGTCATGGAGCCCTGGCGGTTCGCCACCAAGGCGCCGACTAGCTACCCTGCCACGCAGTACAATTCAGTGCTCGAGATTGGGCAGCAACGCTTCGAACTCGGCCAATCGCTGCATCGTCGTCCGCAGCTGGCACAGAGCGGCGGCCGCCTTTCCGTTCTCGTTGCCTTCGAACGACAAGACGCACTCGTGAAACTGGCAGTTCTTTTCCTGAAACATGAGCCAGGCGCGCTGCGTCTCGACGAGAACCTGCTTGTCGCCCGGTGTTTGTAGCTCAACCACTTTCTGCTAGGTCGGGCGAGCCGCTTCCCATAGTCCTTCTCCTCGGCGGTGAGGCATTTGCCCACGGAAATCGGGTCCGCGTACTCCGCGCCGCATTGGCGATGGATATCCTCGACCGTGTCTGCGCCAAGCGCGCCGGAGCACGGGCTGATGGCGAGCAACGCTACCGCCAGAACCGCTGAACTCAGACCTCGCATCGATACCCCCTGCCGCCCCTAGTGCATCATCCGCGCCGTCTTAGCGGGTTGGCACCCTAAGGGATCGCGCTGCGAATCCGATTGCCCGCGAAGCGACCCGAGTGGCAATTTAGGTTGGTTTGGAGGGGTTTTTCATCCCTGGGGGCGGAGATTGCAATGAATTGGCTTTGCCGCATGGCTTTGGCGCCGGCTTTCACGGTGCTTGTTCTCGCCGGCGCGTCAGCGGCGCCCGACTACATCGAGGCGAACCCGAAGGAGCTGACGCAAGCCTACGGTGAGGAGGTCGCCAACCGCGCCTTCTCCGACGAGCTGACGGAGGCCCGTACGACGATCATCAAGGGCAGCATCGTCCCGGCGCACGAATGCCCGGCGGAACCCGAGTTCGTGCTGCGAGATCTCTGTCCCTTCTCTGCCGACCCGACGGACATAATTTGGCTCGAGCGCTACGAAGTCGACTGCAAAGAGAAACTGCGTCGCGCCATCCTCATGCTGCTGAAGGACGGCGAGATCACCGCCGTGCCGATGGCACCGGGCGCAACCCTCGCCGACCCCAACCTGCAGATCGACGCCGGTAATTTCGTAAAGACTGCCGCAATGACGAAAAGCGCCGAGCCATGCAACGAGTCGACCATCATCGACACAGAGGTCGTACAGAAACCGCCGCAGGGCGGCGGCATGTGGAAGGAGCGCTGGTCAGTGCTGGCCTGCGACAAGGTCTACGATCTGAATGTCCTGTTTACGCCTGCCGATGACGGTGGCACAAATATCGCGGTGACGAGCGACTAAGGCTTAGCGGCCCTCGCAACAGCCGGCGAGGGCTGCTGATCTCGAGGACCCCAGGACAATGCTCGCGACCTGCTGGGGGCTCTCGACGGCCGAGAAATGGCCGGTGTCCTTCAGCGTGAACATGCGCGCGCCGCGGATTAGATCGCGCGTGCGCTCACGCTCGGGAACGCGCGACCAGTCATCGTCGCCGTAGATCAGCGTCACCGGCGCGGCTATGTTCGCATATGCGTCGCGCGCCTTCGCCCATGATCTCCAGCCCGACAGCACCTTGCCCGCCATAGCGCGATGGCCGGGACGGTGCGCGACCGCGTCGAACTCGGTGACGAGATCATTGGGCAGCTTGCGCGGATCGTGGTAGCCGCCGCCCATGATCTTACGCAGCACGATCCTGTTCTCGAGTGACGCGTTGATCGGGCCGATGATGGGGATCTGCAAGCTGCCCACGATCACGTTGGCGAATAGGTTGCCACGGCGGAGGCCGTCCGCGTAGCGGGTCTCGCAGTCGTACGTATTGAGCGCAAAGACGCTCCTGATGCGCTGAGGGACGGCAGCGGCGACAGTCAGCGCTAGAACCGCCCCGATCAACTCACCGACCAGCGTTCGCGCAGATCGAGCCGCTCGATGAACTGAATGATGCCTTGGCGGAGATAGGGCTCGTCATAGGGCGCCGCGTTATCGATGGGAGAACGCCCGTGACCGGGCAGGTCGACGGCGTAGACGGTGAAGTTGTCGGCGCGCAGCGGCGCCAGATAACGGAAATATTCAAGCTGCGTCCTGATCGTGTGCAACAGCACGACGGGAGGACCGTCTCCCGCTTCTGGTAACGCAAACTCAGCTTGTCGGAGAGCTTGAGAGGCGTCGGTGTGTTGGGAGTTGAGCTCAACATGATTTGTACTCCTTGTGCTGCACTACGATGTTTCTGCATATGCAAGTATATGGTTGAGATCTTGGGAAGTCGTCGTGTCTCGGTTCAACCGGGGGGGCGCTTGAAAGAGAGAGATGAGGGATGCGTCGCGTTCGTCGCCGAGGAACTTGCGCGCGCGCTGCTGCGACCCCTGCCGGTTGGGGGCGTGTACTGAGGCCGGAAAGCCGCTAAAGTGGTGCCTGGGACGGTAAGCGTGGAGGGCATCATGGCGGCGGATGTCGAGGCGGTGATTGCGGCGCTGCGAGTGGCGCTCGAGGAAGCGCAGAAGAGCGACGACGCGACTTGGAAAGTCGAGGCGGCGAACCGCTGGATTGAGCAGCTCCCGCGCTCCTGGACGGGCCGCTGGCGCAAGCTGACGCTGACTGGGGATGCGTTCGGCGACACGGACCGGGAGCAGTTCGCAGGCCACGTGCGAGCGGTGCTCGCCTTCTTGGAGGCGAACCGGGCGCAAATCCCGCCATCACGCAAGTGGTGGTCGCCACGGCGGCGCAATTCGCCGTCGCCCTCTGCTGGCCAAGGGACGGCAACGCCCGCGCGGCCGCCCGCCAAGCCCATCAATCTGCTGCGGGTGCGCAAGCCCATGCCGGGCATTCACTAGGGCCGGCCGACCAACTCGCAGAAGCATTCAAAACGACGTTCGTAGCGCGCTGTTCTTTAAGGAACCGCGGCGAGGATCGCTGCCCATCATAATGCCCGTTTCAGCATTCAGAACGTAACCCATGAGCAGCCGCCAACGTAGACAACCCGACACAAGCTGGCCGCCGCGCCCGCCTGAGGGACGCATGCTCTCTCCACTTCGCCGGGAAGTCGCATTCTTGAGCGGCGGCGTGACCTGCCGCGCCTGGGCGTATGAGCCGGCTGATGGCGTGAGCCATCCCGTGCCATGCATTGTCATGGCGCATGGCCTCAGCGGTACGCGCAATGCTTCGCTTGAGCCTTATGCCGAACGGTTTGCAGCGGCCGGCTTCTGCGTGCTGCTGTTCGACTACCGCTATCTCGGCGACAGCGACGGCGAGCCGCGCCAGCTCATCTCTGTCCCGCGCCAGCTCGAAGACTGGAAGTCTGCCATCGCGTTTGCACGGGCAATGCCAGGCGTCGATCCCGAGCGTATCGGCCTGTGGGGCTGCTCGCTGTCGGGCGGTCACGTGATCGTTGCCGCCGCGCGTGACACGCGCATCGCGGCGGTGTCGGCGCAATGTCCGATGCTCGACGGGCACGCCAGCGCTCGCAAGGTTCGCAAGCAGGTCGGATTTGGCAAGATCGCCCGACTGGCCGCGGCTTCGCTGCTGGACACGGCGCGCGGCGCGTTCGGCCTGTCGCCGTACTACGTCCCGCTTGTTGCGCCGCCGGGAGAGTTGGCCGCCATGCCGACGCCGGACGCCTACGAGGGGCTCAAAGCCATCGTGCCGCCGGGCTGGCGTAACGAGGTCGCCGCCCGGCTGTTCTTGCGGCTACCGTTTTACCAACCGATCCGTCACGCGCGTGAAGTCGCGTGTCCGACACTGATCATCGCCTGCGAGCGCGATACAGTCGTGTCCCCCGAGGCGGCGGCAAAGGTGGCCGAACGCATGGGCAAAAAGGCGCAGCTCGTCACGCTACCTATCGGTCATTTCGAGATTTATCTCGGCGAATGGTTCGAGCGCTCGAGCCACGAGCAGCAGGCTTTCTTCCGTCGAGTGCTCGGCGACTAAGCAAGCAATTATTGGCGATAAAGTCTGGCTAAATGGCCTTGTTTGCACAAGCCCTTTGACTACTTCTACGGGTAGGCAGAGCCTGCCTTGCCGCGCCCCGGCCATTCAACCGCCGCCCGGCAGCGGAGACGCCTCAAGCCAGCCCCGCTCTTTAGGGCCAGCAAGGACACCAAGCCCCTAACGGAGACTGACCGCCAGCACC
Source organism: uncultured Alphaproteobacteria bacterium (assembly GCA_963724595.1). Classification (GTDB taxonomy): domain Bacteria; phylum Pseudomonadota; class Alphaproteobacteria; order Rhizobiales; family Hyphomicrobiaceae; genus Hyphomicrobium_A. Next base: position 32,038 of record CAVRVR010000028.1, read on the forward strand.
CGAGACGTTTCCTCACGATCCCCTGAACACGGAGGAAAACACTCATGGCCAAGGTACTTTGCGTTCTTTATGACGACCCGGTCGACGGCTACCCCAAGACGTACGCCCGCGACGACATCCCCAAGCTCGACCACTATCCAGGCGGTCAGACGCTCCCAACACCCAAAGCTATCGACTTCAAACCCGGTGCGCTGCTCGGCAGCGTCTCGGGCGAATTGGGCCTGCGCAAGTTCCTTGAGAGCCAGGGGCACACCCTCGTCGTCACCTCCGACAAAGACGGCCCGAACTCTGTATTCGAGCGCGAGCTGCCCGACGCCGAGATTGTCATCTCGCAGCCCTTCTGGCCGGCCTATATGACGAAAGAGCGCTTCGAAAAAGCCAAGAAGCTCAAACTGATCGTCACCGCCGGCATCGGCTCCGATCACACCGATTTGCAGGCTGCCATGGACAAGGGGGTCACCGTTGCGGAGGTGACCTACTGCAATTCGATCAGCGTGTCTGAGCACGTGGTCATGATGATCCTGGCGCTGGTACGCAACTACATCCCTTCATATGGCTGGGTCGTCCGAGGCGGCTGGAACATCGCCGACTGTGTCGAGCGCTCTTACGATCTGGAAGGCATGAACGTCGGGACAGTCGCCGCCGGACGCATCGGTCTCGCGGTGCTACGCCGTTTGAAGCCGTTCGACGTCAAGCTGCACTACACCGACCGGCATCGCCTGTCGCCAGAGATCGAGAAGGAGCTCGGCCTCACCTTCCACAAGGACGTCGAGTCTCTGGTCAAGGTGTGCGACGTGGTGACGATAAACGCACCGCTGCATCCAGAGACCGAGCACATGTTCAACGACAAGCTCATCTCCAAGATGAAGCGCGGCTCCTACATCGTTAACACGGCACGCGGAAAGATCTGCGATCGTGATGCTATCGTGCGCGCGCTGGAAAGTGGTCAGCTCGCGGGCTACGCGGGCGACGTGTGGTTCCCGCAACCGGCCCCCAAGGACCATCCGTGGAGGACGATGCCGCATCACGGCATGACCCCGCACATCTCGGGCTCGTCGCTCTCGGCTCAGGCGCGCTACGCGGCCGGCACACGCGAGATCCTCGAAAGCTATTTCGCCAACAAGCCGATCCGCACCGAGTACCTGATTGTCGACAAAGGCAAGCTTGCCGGCGCCGGGGCACATTCCTACAGCGCCGGCGATGCGACCAAGGGCTCGGAGGATGCCGCGCGCTACAAGAAAACCGCGTGATCGAAAAGGGGTGCCGGATCGCGTCATCGGTCCGGCATCTTCTCAGGCAGCGAGGAACGGACTGAGGTCTTGCGGCGTGGCGCGTACACGCGCGAGTGGCGCGGCATCAAAAGTGAGTCCGTGGTCCTGCGCCATGTGCAGCAGTGCGCGCTCTGCCAGGGCCGTGATCGTGTACAGCGGATTGACGCCGATCGAGCGCGGGATCATCGCACCGTCTACGACATAGAGGCCTTCGTGCACGGCGGTCGAGCCGCGCCGCGACCCGGCGTCGAATACCTGGCCCTTATGATTGATAACGCCGTCGCCCCGATCGCGGCCCATCCCGGCGCCGCCGAGGGGATGTGCTGTCGCCGGCTGATGGCCCATGACCGTGCCGGCCAACGGGTTCTTTACGTAGCTGCCACCGGACTCTTTCACTACCGCCGAGAGCATGGCGTCGAGCCGTGCATAAACGGGCTCGTCCTTGGCGTTCGGCCAGGCAAGGGTGATCCGATCGTCCTCGAGCATGAAGCGCCCCGAGGCGCTGTCGTGCGATACTGCGAAGAACGTCTGCAGCTTGGCGAACGGCCCCTTGTAGACCCCGTTGACAAGACTTTGCAGCGCGCCGAGCAGCCGCCCGTTGGGAATGAACAGAACGGGAAGAACTGGCGCGAGCGCCGACGGCAGCACGCCTTCCTGCACGCGCAGCTCGTTGGAGAGCATTGTCTCGTCATCAATCTCAAGCTGACCCGAAACGGCGGCGCCGACCTCGGCGCCTTCGATCTTGGCAGGGTAGCCGACGCCGACGGCATTGACCGGCTCGCGGGCGCCGTAGCCGAAGGCGATGATGTCGCCGTTGGCCGAGAAGCGCTCGCCGACGCGGTCTGACAGCGGCAGTCCCATTGCCCGCGACCGCAGTAAGATTTCGGTGGTGCCCAGTGTGCCGGCACCGAGTACGACCATCGCGGCGCGCAGCACCATGTCGGGCGAAGCGCTGCCATCCGTATCGAGGCGCCGGACGTGCACCTCCCAGTCTCCGTCGGCCGTCTTGGCGAGGTGGCGCACGCTGGCATGGGTGTAGAGTTCGGCGCCGTGGCTTACAGCATCCGGGAGATAGGTCATCGCAACGGAGTTCTTGGCGCCGACGTTGCAGCCGCTACAGCAGTCGCCGCACCGCGTGCAGCCCGGCTGCTCGATGCCGGCGACATTGACGTTCGGATCAAAGCTGACAGTGATTGGCGGGGCTACGATGCCGTAACCCAGCGCGGTGCCGGCCGCCTCGAGCGTCTTGTATTTCGTTTGGTCGCCGGCACGCGGGTCGCTCTGCGGGTTCAGCCAGAGCTTGGCGCGGCGGAACCCTTCATCGAGCAAGCCGTCCTGCGTGATCTGCCCGGGCCAGCGTTCGTCGGCGAACACGCGCGCGTCGGGGCGCAGCGCCACGCCTGCGTTGATCAGCGAGCCGCCCCCGAGGCCGCAGCCGACCAGCACGTGCATGTCATCGCCTAGGCGAACATCGAAAAGTGCCGACGTCGGACCTGTGCGCAGGCGCTTGCCGGTCACCTGCATCTCGTTCTTCAGATCGGAGAAGCGGCTGGGGAAGGAGCCGGTCAGCACCTCGCGTCCGCGTTCGAGCACGGCGACCGACTTTCCGGCGCGCGACAGGCGCGAGGCCGCCACGCCGCCGCCGTAGCCCGAGCCGACGACGATGACGTCGTAGCGGTCGCGAACGTAGTCGAGCGAGCGCGAGAGGCCAGCCATGACCTGATCCTGGTTGCCGAATTTCAGCTAACCGATTTCACCCGGCCGAGCTATGGCACGGCTGCAAGGATTGATAGCAAATTCACGCGGGCGGCTCGACGTCCGGTGAGCGCAAAATACCCGACCCCGGCGAACGACGCTTTAATTCCGCCGGAATTGAGCATTTACTGCGCCCCGACGCCATGTGTCCGGGCTCGCCGAGTCCCGGCTGGCGCGCTCCGCCCTGCGGCTGCGTGTTCCGCGTCATACGAAACCGAGGTTGTAGCTCAGTGGTAGAGCGCCCGGTCTGCCGGGAGGTCGGGGGTTCGATTCCCTTCAGCTTCTCCAGCGGCTAGCTCAATTGGTTAGAGCACAAGACTGTTAATCTTGGGGTCGTGGGTTCAACTCCCACGTCGCACGTCCTTTCCAGGGACGCCCGCCTCGGCGGGCTCAACAAATGAGGAAGCCGGCCGGCTTCCCGGCCCGCAAGGGCAAGCGCAGCGGCGCTTTGTGCCGGAGCGGATACCGCCCGGCCGCAAAGCCGGAGCCCGGGCACCGGCACGGCCCGTCCTCGGACGGACGTGGACGCAACCCGGCGTGTAAGGTGGCGCGGCCAGGCTGAAGCTCCGGCCCGCGTTCGCGGCGTGGGAAGCGGCCGGCGACCTTCGGTTTTTTGCGTGGAGTACATTGATGCGTAAGTTCGGATTTTGGTTCGAGGTCATCGTCAGGGATGATGAGCGCGGCTTTTTGAGCCGCGATGGGCGCTTCGTGCGTCTACTGCAGCCCGGCCGCTTCGTCGCGCTAGATCCAGCCAGGCAGCTGTCGGCCGAGGTGGTGAAGGTCGTGCGCGCCGAGATCGCACCGGAGCGCGCGCTGCTGTTGCACCGGACGCACCGGCCGGTCGCCGAGCAGAATTTCGAGATCGTGCAGGCCGGCCCAACTGAGGTCGCCATCGTTTCCTTCGACGGTGAGCCCAAGCATCTCGTGCCCCCGAACACGACGCGCGCCTACTGGCGGGCGCTGACGAGCGTCGACGTCGAGCTGATCGACACCGAGAACGAGCTCCGCGTTGCCAAGCGCTACCTCGACAAGCTCGACCCGGCGCGCAGCGCGGGCACCATCGCCTGTCGCGGTCATCGAGGCACACGAGGCGGGCCTGCTGATGGTCGACGGCGAGCTTAAGGAGCGGCTGCCGCCCGGCCGGCACGCCTTCTGGCAGGTCGGGCGCGCGGTGAAGATCACCAAGATCGATTTGCGGCCGCAGCCGCTCGAGGTGACGGCGCAGGAGATCCTGACCAAAGACCGCGTCGGCATCCGCGTGACGCTCACGGCCTTCACCAAGATCACCGACCCGGAGAAAGCGGCACTGGCGACGGCCGACGTGCCCGGCACGCTCTATCGCCTCGTGCAGTTCGCCATCCGCGAGGCGGTGGCAACGCGCACGCTGGATGAGATCCTGGCGGCGCGCGACACGATCGATCTTGAGGTGCGGGCGTTCGTCGCCGAGCGGGCGCGGGCGCTCGGCGCCGAGGTTGGCGAGATCGGCGTCAAGGACGTCATTCTGCCGGGCGACGTTCGCGAGCTCCTCAACAAGGTGGTCGAGGCCGAGCGCGTGGCGAAGGCCAACCTCATCAGGCGGCAGGAGGAGACGGCGGCGACGCGCTCGCTGCTCAATACCTCGAAGCTGATGGAGGACAACCCGCTCCTGTTGCGCCTCAAGGAGCTCGAGGCGCTGGAGAAGTTGGTCGAGAAGGTCGGCCGCATCGACTTGCACGCCGGCGCCGGCGGCGGTGGCTTCGATGCGCTGCTGCAGAACCTCTACAAGCTCAGCCGCGACAAGGACGAACCGAAGGACTGATCTTCGGTCAGGTCGAGGCGAGGAGGAAGAGGATCGTCGCGGCGACGCCAAGAGCGGTGCGCACGGCATGCAGGTGTGCCCACCTGAGGATCAGCGCCCGCGTTTCGGCATTTGCCGCCTCGATCGGCGTCGCCAGCAGCCGGTTATTGGTCGGCAAAATTACGAGCAGCGTGTAAGGCCAGCCGGCAAGCAGTGTCAGCGCACCCGCTAGCCACAACCAATTCTGTGTTTCCCAGAACGCCCAGACGCCGAGCAGGAAGCCGATAGCGGCGAGGCTCGCCTGCATGGCGAAGCCGCGTTTGTAGGACGGCTTCCATTCGGTGAGCATGGCGCGGTCGTCGAGCGCCATGCGCGCGGGGTGCTCGACGGCGGATACGTAGATGGCGGCACCGGTGAACAGTGCCGCCGTGACGAGTGCAAGCTGACCCGAGATCATGCCGAACTCCGAGGCATCCGTTTAGCCTCGAAACATACACGCGCCCCCCGGTTCAGTGAACCGGGAGAGGAGCCACGGCGCCGGCCTGCTTAGCGGTCTCGGCGGGGTATTTCTTCTCGGCGACGGTCTTCGTGACGTTGACGACTTCGCTCTGCAGGGCCTCTGCCATGATCCGCCCAAGGCAGCCGTAGCTGAGGTCATTGGGATGGAAGAGGTCAGCCGCCAGCAGTTGCTGCGGCGTAAACTGCGCGCTGGTGACAAGGTGCTTCATGATCGCGAAGCGCTGCATGATCGGGATACGACGCTGGTCGGCGATCTGGCGCATGGCGACGAGGAAGCGCGGGAAGTCGCGCACCTTTTCGGCTTTGGGGAAGTACTGCATGTCGAGCAGCACGACGTCGATGCCAGCGCGCTGCAGCTCATCGATGCCGGCGATGACCGTCTCGCGGAATTTGTCCACGTTGACGAGGCGCATGGCGTCGTTGACGCCCGTCTGCCAGATAACCAGCGTCGGCTTGCGCGGGATAACGTCCTTTTTGATGCGGCGTAGCATATCGGTGGCGAGCTGGCCGCCGATGCCGAGGTTCTCGACGGTGATCTTGCTCTGCGGGAAGCGCTGCAGCAGCTCGGCCTGCAGCTTCACCGGATAGCACGCCTTGGGGTTCGAGGCGCCGATCCCTTGCGTGCTCGATGAGCCTAGCGCGACGATGCGAACCGGCTGGCCGGCGGCGAGCGCAGCGGAGAACTTCGGTAGGGGAGCGCTAAAACGCAGAAGCGCAGCCGGCGCCTGGCAGCGCGGGCTGGCTTCTGCTTGAGCTGAAGATAAGAACGCTAGGCCTGCAACTGCTGCACACCCGAAGTGCCGCGCTCGGCGAAGAATTTGCGTACCGTTTGACCGAAAGCCCATTCCGTACCGCGGTTGCGCAGTGCGAGCGCCCATGCCGTCCCCATCAAGATCCCGATGCCAATCGTATTGACCAGGATCTGTAAGGCGGGACCGGCCTGCTCGTGGTGGTCGCGCTCGTGGGGTTCACCAAGGAGAAGACCTGGCGCTGGCCGGGTCGCTCGATCGGTGTGGTCCACGGGATCTGTCAGCTGCTGCTGGCGTTGCCGGTCGTGTTCGCGGCCCTCCGGCTGCTCGCCGCGACGTGGTTCCCGTTCCACGACCGGTTCCCCCGCGACCCGATCGCCCTCGGCCTGGCGATGGTGCTCGGCGCGTTCCTGGGCACGTTGCTGTTCGCCGCCTACCTCGCGCTGGCCGACACGCAGGGCAAGTTCGGGGTCAACAGCAACGAGCTGTTCGCCGGCATGGCCATCACGGACTTCAAGTGCTTCCTCCGCCTCCACCTCGACCACGCCAGCGGCGATCTCACCGTCTACCCGATCAAGGTCGAGCGCACGCCGGCGTGGCGGTTCAACGTGTCCCCGGCTGGCTCGCCGCTCCCGCCAGAGGCTCCGTGGTTCGTGCCGGCCGCCGAGATCGGCTACGAGCTGATCGAGCCGCCGATCAAGGTGAGCCGCGCGCCACAGCCGGTGCAGCCGTGAGCACGAGCGCCGCCGGGCCGGCCGAGCTGGCGACGACGGTGGTACCGGTGAAGGCGCGACGACGGCCGGGCCATCAACGTCCACCACGTCACCGGTCCGCGAGGCCACCGGCGAAGGGCCCGGTGCTGCTCGTCCACGGCGCCGGCGTGCGGGCCAACATCTTCCGCCCGCCCGGGCCAGACGACGCTCGTCGACGTGCTCGTGGCCGACGGCTACGACGTGTGGCTGGAGAACTGGCGGGCCAGCATCGACCTGCCGCCGAACGAGTGGACGCTCGACCAGGCCGCCGTCTACGACCACCCGGCCGCCGTCGACGCCGTCGCTCGCCGAGACCGGCGCCGACGACCTGCAGGCCGTCGTGCACTGCCAGGGCTCGACCAGCTTCACGATGGCGGCGGTCGCCGGCCTGGTGCCGCGGGTGCGCACGATCGTGAGCAACGCCGTGTCGCTGCACCCGGTCGTCCCGGCGATCTCCGAGGTCAAGGGCCGCGTCGTGGCCCCGCAGCTGGCCCGGCTGATGCCGTACATGAACCCTCGCTGGGGGCTCGATCCGCCCGACCTCGCTGGCCAAGGCCGATCGTCGGCACGGTGAAGCTGACGCACCACGAGTGCGACAACACCGTGTGCCGCATGGTGAGCTTCACCTACGGCACGGGCTTCCCGTGCCTGTGGAGCCACGAGAACCTCACCGACGAGGTCCACGAGTGGATCAGCGGCGAGTTCGCCGACGTGCCGTTCACGTTCTTCGCCCAGATGATGCGCAGCGTCGTGCGCGGGCCACCTCGTCCCCGTCGACGACGGCGACCGGCGCTGCCGGTCGAGCACGTCGTCGCCCGGCCGCCGCAGACCGACGCCCGCTTCGTGCTGCTTCGCCGGCGCCGAGAACCAGTGCTTCCTGCCCGAGAGCCAGGAGCGCACGTTCGCGTTCCTCGACGGCCACCGCCCCGGCTACCACGCCGCTGCACGTCCTGCCCGGCTACGGCCACCTCGACGTCTTCCTCGGCCAGGACGCCGCCGCGCGACGTCTTCCCCCTGATCCTCGAGGAGCTGCGACCGATGGGCCATCCCGTCGCCGCCAACGCCGCCGCCAGCGACGGCCACCACGCCCTGGTCGACGGCATCCCGTTCGACCTGCCGGTCAACTCGCGAGGACTCCCCGGCCCTCATGGCCGCCTTCTCCATCGACGGCGACGCCGGCGGCGCGCGCTCCTGCCCGGCAACGAGCTCCACCTGGTCCGCCTGCCCGAACGGCCGGGGCGCTCCTGTCGTCACCGTCATCGACTACCGGACGACCGACATCGGCAAGTACGTCGAGTTCAGCATCGCCCTCGCCTGCACCCACGGCTGCGCGACCCTGGCCGATGCGTGCCCGCCGTCGCTGCTCGCTGAAGTGGAGCGGGCTCGGGCCAGTACGTCTGGGACCTGCCCGTCAGCAGCCGGATCTCGGTGAAGGGCGGCAAGGGGATCTGGGGGATGCCGAAGCACCAGGGCAACCTCGACTTCCGGGTCGACGACAGCACCGATGTCGAGCCAGTACGACCTCGACGGCCAGCTCTGCATGCGCATCACGGTCGACCGTCCCGACCGGCTGCAAGGTGCCGCTCCGCAACGTCGAGGGCCGATCAACTACTGCGAGTTCCGCGGCCTGCTGATGAAGTCCTACGATCTACTTCTACGGACAAGGCCGAGGTCGCCCTCGGCCAGCAAGGCGTCGGCGCAGCTGCTGCTCGGCGACCACCCGCGGATGGACCCGCTGCGCGAGCCTCGACATCTCCGACCGCCCGTTCTTCACGGCCACGCTGCCGCACTCGCACGGCGTCCTCGACGACCACTTCGAGGGCTGGTTCCTCACGTACCCCGAGCCAGCCCGACCGAAGCGCACCCGCCGGAGGGGCTCGAGAGCGTGGTCGGGCTGCCGAACGACACGTCGTGGCTCGCCGCCACCGGAGCGGCCGGTGACGAGCCCGGGCCGGCGGCGGAGCCGGGCATGAGCGCTCACCGCCACCGTCTGGCTCGGCTTCTTCCTCCTGCTGTTCGCGTCCTTCTACCTCGGCTTCGGCTGGTCGATGGCGATCTTCCAGTTCCCGGGCGCGCTCGACCGCACGCCGCCCGGGCCAGTTCCCCGAGCGCTTCGGCGGCCCGCTGAAGGTGGCCGTCATCTTCCTGACCGTGTGGACGCACGCTGATGCTGGTCGGCAGGTCTCGATCCTGACGATCGCCGAGTGGGACGAGGGCGGCTACCGTGGGGCGCCGCTCGTCTACTTCGTGGCCACGGTGGTCGGCCACCAGCATCACGCTCGGGCTGATCTTCCCGGTCAACAAGGTGCTCAACACGCCGACCGACGACGCCGTCGCCTTCCGGGCCACGCTGGCGCAGGTGGATCCGGCTCAACCTCATCCGCACGGTGCGTGTGGTCGATCGAGTGGCTGGCGATGGCGCTCTGGTTCGTGGCCCTGGCGATGAGAGGCACGCTGATGACGAGCGATCGAAGAGCTCCAGGCCGACCCCCAGCGGGGGCTGTGCGGTCGTGGTCGGGGTGCTCACGGCCTTCTCCGGGCTGTTCGTGCTCACGTTCCCGAAGACGATGCTCGAGCCTGCTCGGCGCCGACGACCCCGATCCGGCGCCCTACCTGTTCGGCATCGTCGGCATCTTCATGCTCCTGTTCGGCGGGCTGATGGTCGACGCCGCCCGCCGCCCCGACCCGCCGCCGGTCGTCGCTGTTCTGGTGCCTGATCCAGAAGGTCGGCGGCCGTCCTCGCCATGCTCGTCGGGGTGTTCACCGACGTCTACGGCTGCGTTCGCCGTCGTCGTCGCCCTCTTCGACGCCGTCTGCGCCCTGGTGATCCGGGCGCTGTGGCGGCGCGAGGCGTTCCGGCAGGGTCCGTGACGTGACCGTCGCCGCGCCGGGCCGGCGGCGTGCGCGCCAAGCGGCGCTGATCCTGGCCGGCGGCGGCATCCGGGTGGCGTGGCAGGCCGGCGTGGTGCGCGCGCTCGCACGAGCCGGGCTCGCCTTCGACCACGGCGACGGCACCTCGGGCGGCATCTTCACCCTCGGCATGCTGCTGTCGGGCGTCGCGCCCGACCGAGCTGGGCGAGCGGTGGCGGACGCTGAACCCGCGGCGCTCGATCTCGCTGCTGCCGTTGCGCCGCTACCTCGGCTCGCCGACCAACCTGCCGGCCTTCGGCGACGCCGACGGGCTGCGCGACGAGGTGTTCCCGCACCTCGGCATCGACCTCGACCGGATCCGTGCGACGACGGTGATGACGGGCACGTTCAACGTCGCCGACTTCACGTCCAAGACGTGCGTGGCCATCCCCCACGACGAGCTCGACCTGCCCCGGCTGATCGCCGGCGTCTCGCTGCCGATCTTCCTGCCCGCGGTGCGGGACCAGGGCCGGGTGTGGACGGACGCCGTGTGGATCAAGGACGCCAACCTCATCGAGGCGGTGCGCCGAGGCTGCACCGAGCTGTGGGTGGCCTGGTGCATCGGGAACACGCCGTACTGGGGCAACGGCCCGCTGGAGCAGTACGTGCACATGATCGAGCTGTCGGCCAACAGCTCGCTGTTCGACGAGCTGGCCAGATCGCCTCGATCAACGCCCGGCGGCGTGCCGGCGAGGCGGTGCTCGGCACGACCGAGCCGATCGTCGTCCACGTCGTGAAGCCCGAGCTGCCGCTGCCGCTCGACCCGGACTACCTCGCCGGGCCGCATCACGTCCGAGACGCTCGTGGCGATGGGCTACCGGGACGCCAGGCGGTACCTGGCGGACGCTCGTCCGGACGGGATCGCACTCGACCCGTCGGCGACGGTGATGCGCGACCCGCCGCTCGGGGCCCGCTTCACGCTGCGGGCCGGTGGCGAGCTCGGCGGCTCGGCGGTCGAGCTGTCGCTGACGGGCGAGGTGACCGACCTGGCCGCCTTCTGCTGCCGCGCCGGGCGAAGGCACGATGCTCGTCGGATGGCTGCGGCACCCGACGTGGGGACCGTTGCCGCTCGACGAGGGCCGGTTCACCGTGACGGCCGGACCGGCTGGTGGGCGGTGCTTCACCGCCCGGGGGACCGTGGGCGCACCAGGTGGTCCGGGCGAGCTGGAGGTGACGTTCGAGCTTCCCGCCGCAGGGAGGCTTGCCGCACTCCGAGGCGCTCAGGTGCAGCTCGGCCTGCGCACGGCCGACGGGGCGCGGGTCGATGGTCGGGCGATGCTCACCTTCTCGGATCTCGCCCGGCTCGCGCTCTCGTTCGAACCCTCGGGCGCGCACGACCTGCGCGGTCGGTTCCGAGCTGCCCGGGCGAGCTTCGAGTTCCTCCGGCGGCGGCTAGCCCGGACGGGGCTCGAGCACGATCCATCGGCGCTCGAGCCGTTCTCCGGAGGGGTGGACGTACGAGGCGGTGGGCGCCATCGGGCCGGCCGCGGTGGCGCCGGTCGGCCGCAGGCGGGCAGTCGTCGGCCGCCGGCGTCGGTGAAGACCAGGGTCTCCGGCCGGTCAGCGTTGCCGCGGATGCCGAGCTGGCCCTGGTGGTGCAGGCGGTGGTGGCGGGGACAGAGGCTGATGAGGTTCCAGGTCTCGGTGGGGCCGTGGTGGTTCCAGTGCTCGACGTGGTGGATCTCGACCCGGGTGCGGGCGCACCCCGGCACCTGGCAGTGGCCGTGGTCGCGATGTACCACCAGGCGGCGGCGTCCGCTCCGGGATCACTCGGCTCGAGCGCCCCATCCCGACGGGTACGTGGTCGCGCACCCAGACCGGCTGCACCGTGGCGTCGCAGAGGAGCCGGTCCCGTACCGACGTCGGCACGGCAACGCCGTTGGTGAACCGGGCGACGGTCTGGCCCGAATTTGGCGGGTGAGCGGGGTTGGTCGGTCTGACGCGATGCTGTGACCTGGTGTTTGTGTGGTTCGGGTGGTGCCTTTCGTCGGAAGTGTAGGGGCGACATATCCACCATGTGATGCGCTGAATGTGCGATAATTGTTGCGGTGTTCGTGAAGACGACCCGGCGCAAGCGGGGCGACAAGACGTACGAGTACCTGTCGTTGGTGGAGGCCGTGCGCGACGGTGACCGCACCGGTCATCGCACCCTGTTGCGCCTCGGTGAGGTCTCGGCGCTGCGCGAGTCGGCCAGCTGGAGCGCATCGTCGCCGCCCTGCAGCCCACCTCGAACGCGACGACCGTGTCGCCGTCGACGCGGCTCGCCGCGGCGGCCTCGCGCGGTCGGTGGCGGTGACGGCGGTGCGCACGCTGTGGCACCGGCTGGGGCTCGGACGCGCTGGTTCGCCAAGGTCGGCGCCGAGCGGGGCGCCGAGGTGTTGGAGCGACGCGGTGTTCGCGATGGTCGCCAACCGGCTGATCGATCCGTGCTCGAAGCGGCGCCTGCCCGAGTGGGTCGAGCGACGACGTGGTGATGCCGGCGGGGTTCGAGGCGCCGTCGCTGGATCAGTACTACCGGGCCCTCGACGCCGTCGCCGCGGTGAAGGAGGCGACCGAGACCGAGCTGTACGCGGCGCTGTACCGATCTCACCAACTTGGATCTGCGCCTGGTCTGCTACGACTTGACGTCGACCTACTTCGAAGGCTCACCCGCGCCCGTCGGACCGGTTCCCGTCCCGGGCGTTCGGCTACTCCCGGGACCATCGCTCCGATCGGCCGCAGGTGGTGATCGGCCTGTTGTGCACCGGCGACGGCATCCCGATCGCCCATCACGTGTTCGCCGGCAACACCGCCGACGTCACCACCCTGCCCGCGGTGCTCGAGGACTTGCAGGCCCGCTTCGGGGTGGGGCGGATCTGCGTCGTCGCCGACCGCGGCCTGATCTCCGTCGACAACGTCGACGTCGTCGCCGGCCACGGGTTCGACCACGTCCTGGCCACCCGGCTGCACCGCGACCCGACCTGCGCCGAAGCCCTCGACGCCGCCGCCGCGACCCGACGCGACGTGGGTGCCGGTGCCCGCAGCCAACTGCGCCGCCTGCGACGTCACCCTCGCCGACGGCCGCCGCGCCGTCGTGGTCGCCAGCGCCCGAACGCACGCACCGCGACACGGTGCGCACCGCCGAGCTCGTCGCCCGCACCGAAGCCAAACTGTTCGCGTTGGAGGGCCGGGTCCGTGACGGGCGGCTCGTCGACGCCGGCAAGATCGGCCGGGCCGCCCAACGCATCCTCGGACCCTCCGGGGTCGGGCGACCTCTTCGACGTCGAGATCGCCGACGGCCGCTTCCTCTACCACTACAACGACGCCGCCTTCGCCTACGAAGAACTCCTCGCCGGCCGCTACGTGCTCGTCACCTCGCTCAGCCCCGACCGACGCCTCCACCGCCCACGTCGTCGCCGCCTACCGCCAGCTGCAGACCGTCGAGCACCGCTTCCGGGTGCTCAAGGACTTCCTGCACCTGCGCCCCGTGCGGCACTGGACCGAACGCCGCGTCCGCGGCCACATCGCCGTCTGCGTCTACGCCGCCGTCATCGAAGCGCTCATCACCGCCGCCCTCGCCGCCGCCGACGTCCGCGACCCCGACCTCCCCGACCAACACCTCAGCTGCCGCCCGGGCCCTACGCGAACTCGCCCGCATCCGCGCCGTCACCCTCGACGCCGGCGGCCGCCCGTCGACGCTCGTCACCCGCCGCAACCCGCTCCAGGCCCGCATCCTCGCCGCCCTCGACGTCGACACCAGCCAGCTGGGACCGCGCCCACATCACCTGACCCGACACGGCGCACCACCGCCGATGTAGTGGAAACACTCCCCGACGCGCCCCCAACTACCAGGCACAACGCGAGACCCCCGCCAAACTCGGG
>CAVRVR010000029.1:0-138247 GCA_963724595.1 uncultured Alphaproteobacteria bacterium
CCGTCCCAACTCTTCCACCGCCCAACTCACTTCGGCGAGCACCGCGCTCTCGGCGGCGGCCAACTCATCGAGCGCCCTTTGCAGCGGTTAATGGGGCTACGCCGCAAGGGGACGTCGTTATATCGACACTTCTCTGAAAGCAGGAAGAGTCCATGAGCATCACGCTGGCGGAAGTCCGGCGGCTCTTCTCTTTTGGGCCTCCTCAGAGTGTCTCGGCCGCGGACAGAGTAGAGGCTTCATCGCGTCGGGCTGCATTTCTCAAAGCCTTCGGCTACCGCGCGGGCGACCTGAGCAGTCGCTTCATCGACAAGCTGTGATCGGGCATCGTCAAGCCGGTCGATGCTTGCCTGCAGGGTGCCCAGTCTCTCGGTAAGCCGTTCAATCTCCAGGTTCTGCCCGCTTGTCAATTCGGCCCTGGCTTCCTTGAGTGTTTTCGTAAGGGTACGGACATCTTCGCGGACATCGCGGATGCGCGCATGGAGTTGTTGCGGTTCGACATCAATTCTGGAAAGCACAGCATCGGTCATCGTCGAGGCGACATTTCCGGCAAGATGTGCGTGACCTTTGACGTCGCGACGACGGGCAAGACTTGCGGCGGCGATAACCAGTATGGCGGTCCCGTTGATCAACGCCATCAACAACTGGCCCGGCAACCTCCGCAACCGTGGTCAAGAGCTCGTTACTATCTGGTGTTGGCAAGGAAGGTCTCCTGTCGTGCTGGCGTACCGCGCGTACATATTGACGAGTGTCTAATCGTTATCACAAGCCCCCAACGATGTCGTTCTAGGGGGGAGGCACGAAACAACGACGTAACAACGACAAAGCGTGTGAAGATCGAACCCAAAACACTGAACCGGATCTACGCGAGCGCCAAGGCAGTTCATCGATCTGCGCTGGCGTGTTTGCTGCAACCAGGGAAACAGGCGATCAAGGAGGGAAACGCCAATGAAGAGCCTCTACGACATAGTTTCCGACGCGCTGGCGCGGCGTGAGGCCGAACGAGATAGCGATGCCAAACTGCAACGTGAACTGCGCGACCTTTGCTGGCCCAAAAGGGAAGCTGGGTGGACCGTCGATGACGCCGGCCGCGTCAACCTGCCGGATCGGCTGGCGTGTCATTACTCTGTGAAAGCCGGGAAAATAACGGTGAGGGGGCCGAGCCGCCTGGTGCTAGGCGAGTTCGACAATCCCACTGCTGCCTTGGGCTGCATCGGCGAAGCCATTGCCGCTGCAATCGAGCAGCACAAGGGCGAGCAAGTCGCGTGTTTAGAAACGGACAATGAGCCAAGCGCCCCGCTGCGGCCGCCGCATTACCCGTCGTAGGCGGACCTCGGCCTCATAGATGGCGCCTGGCGCACGAGGGGAATCGCGGAACCGGTGGACCAATCGGTGCGTTTTCTCTCGTTGGCGTCCTTGAATGCACGCCGTTTATCGCGGGAGTGCGCGAGGACCCGCAATAAGGAGGAAGCACGATGAAGAGTCTCGTATCGCTTCTCGTCCTGGGCCTTGCGGTGGCATTCACTGCTCCCGCATTCGCGCAAGATACCGCGGCTCCCACCACCAAGGCCGATTGCGAGAAGGCTAAGGGCACATGGGATGATGCGACGTACAAGTGCACTATCAAGAAGTAGTGCAAGCCGGCTCGATCACAGTGGATTAGATTTCGGAGGGCGGCCTCGTGAGGCCGCCCTTCGCGCATCGTAGGTACTGGGGAACGAAGAGGGCTGTCGAAGAACGTGCGCTGCAACGGGAGAGACGTCCTGATATGCGGTAGTCATGAGCGGAGTTATGGCCGTCGATCGTTCAGCGGCTCTATGGGTGATATGCTCGCGTCGGGCCGAGACGGTGCGGCTGGATATCTGCGAATGGCCGACGACAATGAGATCAGAGAGATCAAGCTGAAGATCGAGAACCTACTTATCGCAGCTAACTATCGGGAGCTCCCTCAAGAGGCGACGATAAGCTACCTCAAGGAGGTTCAGAAGCTTCGGCTGAGGTTGCTGCATCTGGGCGTCAAACCCGGCGATGGACAATGACGCCTTACCGAGCCACTGCGGTATTTCGGACGAAGTACGCAAGGCGTCGATACTTGAGCGCCAAGGCACGCAATGCACGCTTCCGATTGGGGTCGAGTGTTTTCTCTGCGCCGCCCTCAGCCTGGGCGGCCAACCTCCGCAGCTCGTCCGATCGTTTGGTCGTGTGGTCGTCGCTCATAGCGATGGACCATTGATGATCGAGCATTGACGCCTTCACTCGCGCTTTGCCATGGGGAAACACCTGGTCCGACCGAGCCACGCTTTGCGAAGCTGGTACCCAGGCAGATCAAGGAGCTGCTGCACCCGAAGCGCCCTGGCAAAGTCAGGCATCTGCAGCACTTCTACGATGGCTGGTGGGGGTGCGGCATCCATAACAAACCATTAACAAGGGGCGATGAACCCTCGGTTAACGGACCATTTAGAATTTTACCGAGCCCAACTCGGTAAGGCAGCGGGGAGAAGGTAAGCCCACAAAGGGCTGATGTAAGGGTCCTGAAAAGACAAGAGCTTAGATCTTGGCGGTTCAAATCCTTGAAACGGTCGATGTCGATCAGGTCGACCGAGAATCTGCGGCCGACGTCCGCCGCGTCGACAACTCCAGGAGCTCGTTGAACTGCAGGCGATTGGGCAATCCCGTCAGGCTGTCCTGCTTGGCGAGCTTCCATAGCTGCCGCTCGAACCGTTTACGCTCGGATATCTCCTCGGTCAGCATCATCACGCCGCCGATGCTGTCGTCTTGCAGATGCCAGGGGCGAATCTCCCAGCGGATGATGTTCGTCGACCCGTCGGCGCGTCTGAAGACCTCTTCAGGACAGCTTTCGGTGGCGCCCTTGAGGACGCGCTGATGCTTTGCCTTCCAGTGGTCAGGGATATCGGGAAACACTTCGTAGTGGCTGCGTCCAATCAGCGGCTCGTCAGGAAGATTGTAGTCGTGCAGCCAGCGGTCGGTATGCGCCACGTACCGCATGTCCCTATCGAACATGGCGACCGCCGCCGGCGCATGTTTGATGAAGGCCTCGAGCGCCGAGTGCGTCCGTTTCAGTGAATGCGTTTGGACAAGTGCATTAGGTCCCGTTCGCTTCACGCGAACGACCGCCTCTGCGCGGGTGTGGGCCGATAGTTTTAAGAATATTCGCTTGAGATGCGTTTTGATTGTTTCCGGTGCGACCCCGAGTTGGATGGCAATCGCTTTGTTTGAGTGTCCCGCAGCAATAAGCGCGACGATGGCAATTTCTCGTTGCGTGAGTCGCCGCTGCTCGCCAGCAGCCTCATCGCGAATGAGCTCAACCAAGTCCATGTTCCGACGCTGCTCCTACACAACGTGCTCAAGCGAGCAAGTTCTCGTTTAGCATGGTTCACATACAAAGACGACGGCTCGCGCCCCGGATAACCGCGCTTTATGCACCAATCCGTTGAAAGGCCGGACTCGCTCGAGATCGTCGAGGCGCAGCAGCGGGCAAGCAGGCCGAGGTTGCGGCCCTCTTCTTTTTTGACCGCCATCTTCCGACGCGTGAAATCCTCATATGGCCGGCTGCGAGCGGCGGAACTGGCTCGTTTTTTAATTGACCTCTGTGAATGTTGCGAAGGAGACCGCAAAAATTGCGTTCGCACCTCTTCAGTGTTACTGTTGGGTTCGGTAACGGTCATGAAAAAGCAATGTCGGCCAGAGGCTTAGGTATCCGCGGTTCAACTCCTCTCGACCGCACCAACGTTCTCTCTTTTCGGATTCTAGCTGCCAAATTCCCCGCTCACGGGGAAACCGCGCGGCGTTGCAGGGCGGCGACGGCGACATACGCGAGCGACGAGCCGCCGAGCGCGACGAGATAGGGCGCCTCCCATTCGAGCACGAAGCGCCCGGTCGCCCACACCGCGGTTCCCAGACAGATCGAAACCGCCGCGCTTGCCGCCCCGCCAAAGCGCGTGAACATGCCGAAGGCCGCCGACACGAACACGCCGGCGCTGCCGAAGGCCGAGGCGATCTCGACCAGCTCCTTGATGCGGTCCGACGTCAGCGCCAGCACGAAAGCCGCTCGCCGTCAGCAGCGACGACGCTGATGCCGCGCGGCGACCAGCTTGCCGCGGATGCCGAGCGTCGGGATGAGGCGCACGACGATGTTGTGCGACACCTGTGCGCCGGAGGCGTGCAGAGCCGAGTGCACGACGGACAGAATGGCGGAAATCAACGCGCCGCCGAAGATCACGTAGTGCCACTCGGGCAGGTAGTGCTGCCGATAGCACCGACGACGACTTGCTCGCTGTCGACCAGCTTGGCTTGCAGCTCGGGGTTCGATTTGAACGAGGCCGGAGGCGGCGAGCCCGAGGAAGACGGGAAGCAGGCCGATGACGATGTACATGACGCCGCCGGCTATGGTGCCGCCGCGCGCCACGGCTGCCGAGCGGGCGCCGAGAAAGCGCGAGATGAGCTCGATGGCGACGAACGACCCGAAGAACGCCACTGCGACTGCCTCGGTCAGCTCGAGCGGCGTTCCGTGCGCTTGCGTGGCGAGCGTCAGGTGGTCGGCGGGCATGCCGTGCCAGCGCGGGGCCGACGCCGCCTGACGCCACGATGACGGCAATCGTCAGCACGACGAGCCCGATGATGACGGCGGTTCCTTGCAGGAAGTCGGTGACGGAGTCGGCCAGCAGGCCGCCGATGACCGAGTACGAGGCGACGAGCACCGCCGCCAGGATGATGGCGTTCGACAGCGACAAGTCCGGAGCTGGAGCTCAGGACCTGGCCGAAGGCACGGATCTGCGCCGCCGCCCAGAACACCGAGCCGGGCAGCAGGATGATCACGACCAGCTTCTCGACGCCGGGCGAGAAGCGCTCGCGGAACACGTCGGCAAAGGTGGTCACGCCCTTGCGCCACAGCACGGCGGCGTAGAGCACACCGGCGGCGATCACGGCGAAACCGTAGGCGAACGGATCGACTAGGGCGCCGGAGATACCCTTGTCGTAGACCTCGGCGGTCGTCGCGACGATCGCCTCGGCGCCGAACCAGGTGGCAAAGACCGAGAACGCGACCAGCGTCGGCCCGAGGCTGCGGCCGGCGAGGATGTAGTCGGACTCGCTCTTGACCCGCCGCGATACCCAGATGCCCACGGCGAACTGCGCCAGGACATAGCCGATCATCCCGAACAAGATCATTGCGGCCCCCCGGCGGCGTTGATGTCCGCGTGATCATGGCCGGTCGCAGGGCCGGCCGACAAGCGATCTCGTAGCCGGGAGGGATCAGAGCTGGGCCGTTACGCCGGACCTGGCGTCTCCTGAGTGTCGGCCTGCTGGGCGAGACGGGTCGTCTCCCACGGCCAGTGGCCGTTGATCTCGACGTCGAGCGAGATCGACAGGAAGGTGCGGATAGCGACGATGCCGCCGAGCACCGGCGATGCCCTGCAGCGTCGGGTCGACGACCACCGATTTGAGGATGTCGGCGGCGATCAGCAGCTCCAGACCGATCAGAATGCCGCGCCCCAGGTTGGCGCGGTAGTCGCGATAGTTGGCCAGAAAGCCCGTCTGCCAGACGCGCACGAGGAACACGGCGGTCGAGATGGCGACACCGAGCAGGATGACGGCGAAGCTGGTGATGTCGAGAACCTCGCTGGTCCAGAGCGCAAGGTCTCTCATGGGGTGTTCACCAGCATCGAAGCCTTCGATTGGCCATCATGGCCGCAGCAGCTATCTGCACTTTGCAGTGCTACGGGTTTCGGAACGGTAACGTCGGCTTGTCAGGCCAGTCTCGGAATTGAGGGGAACAGACGTTTGTTCTACATCTCGAAGATCTTCTGGGGGATGCTGCAACCGGGCATGCTGCTGCTCCTGCTGACGTCGCCGGCGCCGTCCTGCTCGGCACGCGCTATCGGCGCGCCGGCCGCGGGCTGGTGATCGCCGCCGCCGTTATTCTTCGTCGTCGGCGGTCTCGGGCCGCTCAGCACCTGGCTGATCCTGCCGCTGGAGGAGCGTTTCCCGCGCGCCGACTCTGGCGGGCCGTCCCGTCGACGGCATCGTCATCCTCGGCGGCTCGGAGGACGCACGCGTTGCCGCAGGGTCGCGGCACGCACGCGCTCAACGAGTTGCGGCGAGCGCATGACGGAGGCGGCGGCACTGGCGCGCCGCTATCCCGAACGCCAAAGTCGTCTTCACCGGCGGCTACCGCGGAGATCCTGACGGGCAGCCGACGCCGTCGAGGCGGATGCGGCCGAGATGGTGCTGCGCGATCTCGGCATCGGCAGCGATCGTCTGCTGCTCGAGCGCAAGGCACGCAACACGGCGGAGAACGCACGTCTCGCCAAGGCAGCTCGCCGACCCAAAGCCGGGCGAGCGCTGGCTTCTCGTCACGTCGGCCTGCGCACATGCCGCGCGCAATCGGTCTTTTCCGCAAGGCCGGCTTCGCACGTCGAGCCATGGCCCGTCGACTACCGCACCGCCGGTCCCGGCGACGCCTGGATGCTCTTTTCATCGCCGGTCGAAGGGCTGCAAGCGCCTCGACTTCGTCGTGAAGGAATGGCTCGGGCTGCTGGTCGAACCGGGTGACGGGCCGCTCGCGACGCCCTGTTCCCGGCGCCGTAGGGCTTCAGGCAGAGGCCAGCGTCGCGAATTGGCGGCCCGCATCGGCCGCCGTCAGGAAGTGGCGGATGGCCTCGATGGTCGTGGGGTCCTTCAGCAGCGGCGCGTGGCCCTGGTTCGCCACGGTGACGGTCGCCATGGCGGGGTGGCGGCGCCGCATCTCGTCGACCGTCGTCGCCGGTCAGGATGTCGGAGTTCTCGCCGCGCACGACCATCAGCGGCACGCGCTTCAGTGCCTCGAACTGCGGCCACAGCGCCGGCATCGGTCCGTCGAGCACCGACAGCGCGTTGCCGAGGTTGTAGTCGTAGCCCGGCGCCGGCTTGCCGTTGCTCTCGTTGTACCACTGGCGCGCCACGTCCTCCCACACCGCCTCGGAGATCTCGGGGAAGTGTCGGCGGTTGAGCTCGCGCATCATGCGCGCGGCGTCCGCCCATGAGATCGGCAGCGGGACGCGCCCGACGTAGCCGCTGATGCGCGCCATGCCCTCGTGCTCGATCACCGGGCCGATATCGTTCAGCACGACCGCGCCGATTGCTGTCGGCTGCGCCGCCGCCATCAGCATGGTGATGAGACCGCCGCGCGAGGTACCGATCAGCGCGGCGTCGTGCAGTCCGCTCAGCGTCATGAAGTCGATCACGTCGAGCATCTCGATTGGAGACGGTGTAGTTGCTGCCAGTCGGGATCGAACTCGGACAGCCCGCGGCCGCGATAGTCGAGCGTGTAGACGGTGCGCGGAGTGTGGAGCGCTTGCTGAGTGCCACGGCGAGGTCGTGGAAGTCGCGACCGTTGCGCGTCAGGCCGGGAAGGCACAGCGCCGGGCGCGCATGACGTCCCGTGCCGCCGGATGCCGGATAGCGGCGCGCGTGCAGCCGCAGCCCGTCGCGCGAGGTGTAGTAGATGTCTTCGAAAGCCTCGCCGGACGTCATCGCCTCACCTGCCCTCGACCGCTCACAGCGTCTGCCAGCAGCCCGCCGCGGGCTAACTCGGCCGCCGCTTCAGTTACGCGAGTCCGCCGTGCTCGTCTTGCGCACCGTTGCGCCCTGCTGCGTCGCGCTTCGAGGCCGCTCCGTGCCCGGTTGAGGTCTTCGTCGAGCCGCAGGGCGGTCGCCTCATCGCCGAGCCGCGCACGATAGATCTGGATGTTGGACAGCACCTTGGCGACGTAGCGTCGCGTCTCCTCGATGGGGATGCGCTCGATCCAGTCGATGGGATCGACGTTGGCCGTGCGCGGATCGCCGAACTCGTTGATCCATTGGCGCGTGCGGCCGGGGCCGGCGTTGTAGCTCGAGAAGCGCCAGCACGTACGAGCCCTGCCATTCGGCCATGCGGTCGGCGACATAGGCCGAGGCGATCATGGTGTTGTAGGTATCGTCCGTCAGCAGCTTGTCGTGGTGCACTTGATCTTGTAGTCGCGGCAGATGTGGTTGCGCGGTCACCTTCATGACCTGCAGGATGCCGCGCGCCCCGGCCGTCGAGACCGTGTCGCTGTGGAATTCCGTCTCCTGCCGGGCGAGCCCCAACAGCATCGCGGTCTCCGGCGGCGGACGCAGCGGCGTGTACTTGGGCAGCGCGTGCACCGGATAGCTGTAGTAGACGAGGTTCTGCCCGTTCGCGATCGCGGCCTTGCCGATGCGCACGGCGGTCTGCGTGTCGCCGGTGACGCGCGCCAGATGCGCCACCATGGCCGCCCAGCCTCGTCCTTCTCGATCTTCGCGAGGTTGAGCATGAAACACGCGCGTGACGGCGCGACCCAAGTTGGCCTTGCGGGCGAGTGCGATCGCCTTGGCGGCATCGTGATTGGTGAAGCGGGCGGCGAGGTCGGCGCTAGGGACGGCCGGCGGCTCGAAGGTCAACGCCTGGCGTCCGGGAGACAGCTTCTGCATGGCGAGCAGACCGTGGAAGGTGTCGTTCTCGCGCGCTGCCGTCTGATAACTGGTGCGCGCACGCTCGCTATCGCCCAGCACTTCCGCCGTGCGGCCCATCCAGTAGTGCGCGCGTCCACGGCTCAGCGGGCCGTCGGCGGTGCGCACGAGATCGGCAAAGTGCTTCTCGGCCTGCTTGACGTCCTTGAGGTAGCGCAGCGCGATCCAGCCGGCCATGAACGTCTGGTCGTTGAGCTCGTTGACGCTGAGCGGCCGGCGTCGCGCACGATCTCGTAGGCGAGCTTGGGCTTGTTCGCTTTGAGCGCCAGGTAGGCGAGGCTGCGCCGCTCGATCCACCAGTCGTCGAGATTGGCGACGACGCTCGGATCGAGGGACGCCGTGCGGAGCAGCTTGGCGGCTTCCTCGACCTTGCCGGCACGGCGGAGCTGCTGGACCTTGTGGAAGACGACGCCCCAGTCGGTGCTGGCCCCTTCTGCGCGGTAGCCAGCGCCGGCTTGCCGGAGCGCATGAACACGGCGAGCCGCGCCTGTGCCGTCTTCTGCTCGGCGGCCGAGAGGAGGGGGATGACGCGCTTGGCCTGCGCGGCGCGATCCTCGCGCTTGTCCTTGTGCGCACGTCTTCGACCAGCAGCCGGTCGAGGCGCCACTTGTGATCCTGCTCCTTCAGCATCGAGCCGAAGCGCGTGAGGAAACCCTTCTCGAGGCTGGCGGGCAGGTCCTTCTCGCGCCAGATCTTCACGGCGAGCGCCTTCGCCTGGTCCTTCTCGCCGTGCGCCAGATGTACGGAGGCGAGCACGGCCATGCCGGCGGGGCTGCGCGCTTCGCCGTCCTTGAAGTAGGTGGCGATGACGTCGGTGTCGCCGCCTTCCTCGAACAGCGTCTCTTCCATGCGCCGCTGCAGTTGCTCGCGGCTCGGCCAGTCGGGGTTGTCGGAGAGGAACTTCAGGTAGTCGGCGGCTTGCCCTCGCCGCGGCGCAGCCGCTCCCACTCGATGAGCTTGCGGGCGAGTGGGATCGCTGAGGCCGGCTTGGAGATCTTCGGCCTTGGCCAATTCGCCGGCGGACAGCGCCTTGAAGGCGGCATTGATCTTCGTGGTGTCTTCGTCGGAGAGTTGGTAGTCCTGCAGCGGCGCTATCATCTTGTCGAGTTGAGCGACGTAGGCGGCTTCGCGCTGCTGCGGCGTGAGCCTCGGCTGGGCCGTCGCAGCGCCGGTTGCGGCCTGGGCGAGCTCTAGCCGCGGCTCGGCGGCGGCGCTCTGTCCACAAGCTGATCAACAAGGTCAGCGCGGCCAGCGATCCGGCGGCGCGCGAGAGCGGATTAGAATGGTTGCGGGTGGTGACGGGCCACGCTCCAGGAGGTGCGCTGCGGCCGATGAACCTTGGCTTCCGTTGCGTCTGAGGCAATGTTCGTCCTTCCACAGGCGGCGGCAGCCCGGCCGGGTTGCGGGGCGCAAAGCAAGGTCCTAATGTCCCGCCCGACGAGGCGCGGCAATTCCACGATCACCCACGCGCCGCAAAAATACCAAGCAGACCGGCGAGGGACAAGGCGCCGCAGGATGCCGCCCGATGCGGCGATAGCAAGGCGCCAGGGCAGATTTCCCGCTGATACTGGTCGCGCGAAACGAATATGAATGAGCGCAAGCTCAAAGGTAACGGGCACATGTTCAAGGGATCATTCACGGCACTGATCACGCCGTTCAGGAACGGGAGCCTCGACGAGGACGCCTTCCGGCGCATCGTCGAGTGGCAGATCAGCGAGGGCACGCACGGTCTCGTTCCCGTCGGCACGACCGGCGAGAGCCCGACGCTGTCGCACGAGGAGCACAAGCGCCTGGTCGAGCTGACCGTCGAGACGGCCAAGAGGCGCGTGCCGGTGATCGCCGGCGCCGGCTCGAACTCGACGAGCGAGGCCATCGATTTCACCCGTCACGCCAAGAAGGTCGGCGCCGACGCGGTGCTCGTCGTCACGCCCTATTACAACAAGCCGACGCAGGAAGGCCTCTACCAGCACTTCAAGGCGATCAACGATGCGGTCGACATCCCCATCGTGATCTACAACATTCCCGGCCGCTCGGTCGTCGACATGAGCGTCGACACCATGACGCGCTGCTTCGCATTGAAGAACGTCATCGGCGTCAAGGACGCGACCGCCAATCTCGCGCGCGCTTCCCAGCAGCGCGCGGCGATGGGGCCCGACTTCAACATGCTGTCGGGCGAGGACGCCACCGCGCTCGGCTTCATGGCGCACGGCGGTCACGGCTGCATCTCGGTCGTCTCGAACATCGCCCCGCGCATGTGCGCCGAGTTCCAGAACGCCTGCCTCGCCGGCGACTACAAGACCGCGCTGGCGCTGCAGGATCGCCTCATGCCGCTGCACGATGCGATGTTCTGCGAGTCCAATCCCGGCCCGGTAAAGTACGCCGCCTCGCGCCTCGGTCTGTGCGAAGCGGAAGTCCGCTTGCCGCTCGTCCCCATCACGCAGGCGTCGCAGCGCATCGTCGATGCGGCGCTGGTGCGCGCCGGCCTCATTCAGGCGCGCGCCGCGGAATAGCGCGGCGCCGCCCTCTAGTCAGCGTTGGAGGCTGACCGCCCATGGCGGCCAAAAAAGTCGACGACCGCCTCATCGTTGCCGAGAACCGGCAGGCCCGTCACGAATACTTCCTCACCGAAACCTGGGAAGCCGGCCTGATGCTGACGGGCACGGAGGTGAAGTCGCTGCGCAAGGGGCAGGCGAACATCTCCGAGAGTTATGCCTCATGGGAAGACAACGCCCTGTGGCTGATCAACTCCTACATCCCCGAATACCAGGGGGCGGGGCGTTTCTTTCAGCACGAGCCTCGCCGCAAGCGCCGCCTGCTGTTGCACGCCAAGGAAATCCACAAGCTCACGATCGCGGTTGAGCGGCAGGGCATGACGATGGTCCCGCTCGAGCTCTATTTCAACGCGCGCGGCAAGGCCAAGCTGAAGCTCGCGCTGGCGCAGGGCAAGAAGCTGCACGACAAGCGCGAGGCCGATAAGAAGCGAGATTGGAACCGCGAGAAGGCGCGCGTCATGCGTGAGAAGGGCTGATGTCCACGACCGGCTTTCTCAACGTCGACTGGTCGCGGTTGCCGGCGCCCGTCGACGACGGCGCGGCAAAGCACCTGCCCGGCACTGCCGTTGCCGACATCACTCTTCCCGCAACGGATGGCTCGGCCGTATCGCTCGCCCGGCTGGCCAAGCGGGCGGTCATCTATGCCTATCCGATGACCGGGCGGCCGGGGACTCCTCTACCCGAGGGCTGGGACGAGATCCCTGGGGCGCGCGGCTGCACCCCACAAAGCTGCGCCTTCCGCGATCATCATGCCGACCTGCTGGCGGCGGGGGCCGATCGCGTCTATGGGCTGTCGACCCAGGATACCCCGTACCAGCGCGAGGCTGCGGAGCGGCTGCACCTGCCGTTTCCGTTACTTTCAGATGCGGCGCTTCGCCTGACGACCGCGCTGCAGCTTCCCGCCATGCTGGTGGGTGGCGCGACGCTGCTGAAGCGAATGGCGCTAATTATCGACGATGGTGTCATCACGCATGTGTTCTATCCCGTGTTTCCGCCCGACCGTAACGCCGGCGAGGTGCTGGCGTGGCTGAGAGCACAGCGGGCATGACGGCCAAGGGTGCGTTACCGCCGCAAGACGACGGGGGCGCCCGCCATCTCGTGACCGGGCTGGAGCTGCCCGACCTCGCATTGCCGTCGAGCCGCGGCGAGCCGGTCAACCTCAGAACCCGCAAGGGCGCCGCGGTGGTCTACGTCTATCCATGGACGGGACGGCCAGGCGTCGACGACCCACCCGGATGGGACGACATCCCCGGCGCGCACGGCTCGACCCCCGAGACCGAGGGCTTCCGCGATCACTATCTGAAGTTACGCGCCCAGCGCATCGAAGTGTTTGGCCTCAGCAGCCAATCGGGTGAGCACCACCGTGAGCTCATCTCGCGCCTCGCCGTGCCGTTTCCGTTGCTCAGCGATGCCGAACTTCGCCTTCAAGGAGGCGCTCAAGCTGCCGACCTTCGATGCCGGTGGCGCGCCGTATCTGAAGCGTCTGACGCTATTCGTGCGTGACGGGCGCATTGCCCACGCGTTCTATCCCGTGGAGCGACCGGCGGAGCATGCGCGCGAGGTGCTCGACTGGCTCGACGAGAAGCGCCGCGCGATCGCCAAGGGTTAGAGAACGTCGCTCTCGACGTCGTCGACCGAGAAGCCCATCTTCTCGAGGCCTTCTTCGAGGTAGTCGGCGAGCAGCGGAATGCCGAGCAGATAGGTGGACGTCGCGTTGATACGCTCGGCGCGCGCCGTTTCCACCGCCTCCTCAAACTCCTCTTTCTCGTACGTGCCGCGCCCGACCCACATCGAGCGCGACAAGATTTGCCTGCTCGTCGTAGTTCATGCGCTCGATGAAGCCCAACAGTTCGGCGCGGGTCGGATCGTTGGCGTAGTCCTCGAGGATGGTGCTCGGATCCTCCTCGGCGTCGCCGCCCTCCGGCGAATCGTCCCAGGCGCCCACTTTGACGTCGTACTCGCGCGCCTTGATGATCACGTGCGCGACTTTCTCAGGGGCGATATCGAGCGCCATGGCGGCGGTTCTCCTGGGATGCGGCGATGAGAAACGTGCGCAACGCTGAGATAGCATCGTGAGTTGCCCCGCGGAAGGCCGCACCGGTTCTCAATGCTTGGCGCGTAAGCCCGCGGGCTGCGCTTTGCCGGGAGAGGCCGATAGAAGCTTGCGCGCCGCCGCGAACACTGCGTGGAACATCTCCGTCGTCAGGCGGCGCGTATTCGTATTGTAACGAGAGCAGTGGAAGCTGTCGAAAAGGTGCAGGCCCGGGCGCAGCTCATGGTGCGCGCCGTGCGCGAAAGGAAATAGCGCCTTGCGCAAGCCGAGCGTCGTCAGCGTGCTGTCGTGCGCGATACGCCCCAGCGCGATGATAACGGACACGTTCGGCAGCGTCGCTATGCGCGCGCGCAGGAATCCGCTGCACGTCGCGATTTCCGCCGGCGTCGGCTTGTTCTGCGGCGGCACGCAGCGCACGGAGTTGGAGATGATGCAGTCGATGAGCTGCAAGCTATCGTCGGGGCGCGCTTCATAACGGCCCTGGGCGAAGCCGAATTCGAGCAGTGTCGCGTAGAGAAGTTCACCGGCGTAGTCGCCGGTGAACGGACGCCCCGTGCGGTTGGCCCCGTTGAGGCCCGGCGCCAGCCCGACGATCAACAGCCGCCCCGCTTCGTCACCGAATGACGGGACGGCGCCGTTGTACCAGTCGGGCGCCTTCAGCCGGTTTTCGTCGCGAAAGGCAACAAGCCGCGGGCATAGGCCGCACAGCTTCGGAGCCTCAGGCGTACACGCTTCCCCCGTGGCGGCCATCGGCCGAGCGTCCTTAGACCTCTTCGGAAAGGTCGTCGTTGTCCTGATAGGTGGCGGTCGTATCGCGCGACGAATATCCACCGCGGCTGCCGCCGCTGCCGCTGAATGAGCGGCCCTCGCGCGCCGGACGCGTCGCCGGATCGCGGCAGATGAGCTGCTCGAGGTCGGCGATGTCGACGAACTGGTCGGCTTGCCGACGCAACTCGTCGGCGACCATCGGCGGCTGCGTCTGCAACGTGGAGACGACGCTGACGCGCTTGCCCATCTGCTGCAAGGCAGCGACGAGGCTGCGGAAGTCGCCGTCGCCCGAGAACAGGACGATGTGGTCGAGGTTCTCGGCAAGGCGCATGGCATCGACCGTGAGCTCGATGTCCATGTTGCCCTTGATCTTGCGGCGGCCGGAGGCGTCGGTGAACTCCTTCGTCGGCTTCGTCACCATCGTGAAGCCGTTGTAGTCGAGCCAGTCGATCAGCGGACGGATCGACGAATATTCCTGGTCCTCGGCGAGCGCGGTGTAATAGAGCGCGCGAACGAGCTGACCCTTCTGGCGGAAGAGGGCGAGCAGCCGTTTGTAGTCGATGTCGAAGCCGAGCGACTTGGCAGTGGCGTAGAGATTGGCTCCGTCAATGAACAGAGCGATGCGTTCGGTCTGGTAGAAATGCATTCTTTCACCCTTGGGGCCGCAAGTGTCAGGTAAGAACCCGCACAGTAGTTCTCAATGGATTGGGGCCGCTGCGCCGCTATATTCGGCTGTCTGCAGACCCGAGTTTCTTACCACTTTCAGAGGCATACAAAGCATTATATTGGCTCGATTTTAAGCGACAATGTGAAGCACCAAGTATCCCCACAAGTTAATTCTGCTAAACTAAGGTCGTCGTCCGAGATTCAGCAAAATTTGAGCAAGCTTATCTTGCCGACGTTCAGGGCGTCCCCGAAGTTCTAGCCTGACTAACTTGCTCAACAATGCTTCATCCTGACTTGATTTGCACGATCTTTCATGCGACTAGGAAGGGATCGGCGCCGCGAGGCGACATTTTTCCGGCGCCGCGAACCGTTTCCCGATCAATCTGCTCGTTCCCAAAGGGGTGTCGCACATGGCACGCGTGACAGTTGAAGATTGCGTGGACAAGGTCCCGAACCGCTTCGAGCTGGTTCTTCTGGCCGCCCACCGCGCCCGATCCATCGCCGATGGGAGCGCGCTGACTGTCCCTGTCAACGACGACAAAAACCCGGTCATCGCCCTGCGCGAGATCGCCGAGAAGACTATCCCGCCCGAGGACATGCGCGAAGCGCTGATCCACTCCATCCAGAAGAACGTCGAAGTCGACGAGCCGGAAGCCGCCGCCGCGCCGTTGCTGCCGCCCGAGCGCCGCGCGCCGGTGCTTGGCCGCGATGACCAGTCGAGCGACAGCAATGTCGACGTGATGACCGAGGAGCAGCTGCTGCGCGGCCTCGAGAGCATGACTCCGACCGAACCGTCGGCCAATGGCGGTCCCAACGGCGGTCCTCGCGAGCGTGATCGGATCGCGATCGCGGCCGTTGAGAATGATGCCTGCGGCTGACGCGGGCAGGTCCGGGGCTTTCTGGCGGCGGCCGGCCTAGGAGCGGCGGGCCATGATGCGGCAGTACGAGCTCGTCGAACGAGTACTCAGCTACGATCCTAAGGCGGACGAGGCGCTGCTCAACCGCGCCTACGTCTATGCGATGAAGGCGCACGGCAACCAGAAGCGCGCCTCCGGCGAATCCTATTTCTCCCACCCGCTCGAAGTTGCCGCCATTCTCACCGACCTGAAGCTCGATGACGCGACGATCGTCACGGCGTTGCTGCACGACGTCATCGAGGACACGCCCATCACGCGGGCGGAGATCGACCAGCTGTTCGGCCCCGAGATAGGCAAGCTGGTCGACGGCCTCACCAAAATCCGCCGCCTTGACCTCGTATCCAAGAAGGCCGAGCAGGCGGAAAACTTCCGCAAGCTGCTCGTCGCCATCTCAAGCGACATTCGTGTCCTGCTCGTGAAGCTCGCCGATCGCGTGCACAACATGCGCACGCTCGAGCACATGAAGCCGGAGACGCGCAAGCGCATCTCCGAGGAGACGCTCGACATCTATGCCCCACTGGCCGCGCGCATGGGCATGGAGAAGATGCGCGAGGAGCTCGAGGATCACGCCTTCCGCTGGCTGCATCCCGACGCCTACGCCGCCGTGACGGCAAAGCTCACCGAGTTGCGCAAGTCGAATGAAGGGCTCGTCGAGGAAATCCGCGTTGCGCTGGTCAACAAGCTAGCCGAGGTCGGCATCGACGCCGAGGTCTCGGGGCGCGAGAAGAAGCCCTATGCCATCTGGCGCAAGATGGCCAACAAGCAGATCAGCCTCGAGCAGCTGTCCGACATCTACGCCTTCCGCGTCATCAGCAAATCGATCGACGACTGCTATCGCGTCCTTGGCGTCGCTCACACGACGTGGCGAACGGTGCCTGGCCGTTTCAAGGACTACATCTCGACGCCGAAGCAGAACAACTACCAGTCGATCCATACGACGATCGTCGGCCCGCGCCACCAGCGCGTCGAGCTACAGATTCGCACCCGCGTCATGCACGACATCGCCGAATACGGCGTTGCCGCCCACGCCATCTATAAGGACGCGATCCGCCTCAACGGTTACGCTCTCGCCAGAACGCCCGGCGAGTTCGACAAGGACACCGGACCTTATGTTTGGCTGCGCCGCCTCGTCGAGACGCTGCTCGAAGGCTCCAACCCGGAAGAGTTCCTTGAGCATACCAAGCTGGAGCTGTTCCAGGACCAGGTATTCTGCTTTACGCCCAAGGGGCGGCTCATCGCCCTGCCGCGCGGCGCAACACCGCTCGACTTCGCCTACGCGGTGCACACCGACATCGGCAACGCCGCCGTGGGCGCCTTTGTCAACGGGCGCCATACGCCGATCGACACGGTGCTGCGCAACGGCGACGAGGTCGAGATCGAGACGGCCAAGAACCATACCCCGCCCGCGGCCTGGGAAAATCTGGTGGTCACCGGCCGCGCCCGCTCGGCCATCCGCCGCGCCGCCCGCGATGCCGTGCGCAAGCAATATAGTGAGCTCGGGCGCCGCCTAATCGCCTCGCACTTCGAGCGCCTCGGCGAGGAGTTGACCGACGACAAGCTGAAAAAGGCGTTGCCGCGCCTTGGCTACAAGTCGCTGGATGATGTGCTCGCCGCCGTCGGCCGCAACGAGCTGACCATTGAGAACGTATTGCGCGCCGCCATCCCCGAGGCGGTCGAGCAGCAGCCCAAGAAGCCGACCTACCGCCGCACCCGCCGCTTTGGTCGCGCCCGCGGCCAGGAGGGTTGGTTCAACATCGACAGGGTGATGAGCCTCAAGTTCCGCGCCGACAGCGAGCCGAAGGGCGGCAGCGGGAGCGGGCTTGCCATCCGCGGCGTCAAGGACGACCTACCCGTGACCTTCGAGCCCGGCGGTGCCGTCCCCGGGGACCGTATCGTTGGCGTCCTAATCCCCGGCGAGGGGATCCGCATCTTCCAGATCCACTCTCCCCGCCTCAGGGAGTACGAGCATGAGGGCTGGATCGACGTCACCTGGGACGTAGATACCGATACGCCGCAGCGTTTTCCGGCACGCATCAGCGTCACAGCCCTCAATGAGCCTGGAACTTTGGCCCAAATAGCCAAAGTTATAGGAGAGGCCGGTGGCAACATCGACAACGTGCGCATGGTCCGCCGGGCCTCCGATTTCACGGAAATGCGCATCGAGTTGGAGGTCCTAGACCTGGTGCATTTGAACCACATCATATCGGGCCTTCGTGAGAAGGCTGTGGTCAACAGGGTTGAGCGGGTGTTCGATTGATAGGAGAATCTGTCAGGCGGGGGTTGGACATAAGCGTGGCCAGAAGCGGAGTTTGTTAGCGCATGGCAGTTGACCCTCGTCGGCCCATCCAAAGCCGCTTAGCAGTGATGTTACCGCCTCCGCATTGGGGGTGGGGACAGAGCTTGCGCGCCGCTGGCCGGCGCCTCGTCAACCTGCGCGCCAGTCCGCACGAGATCGCCCTCGGGTGCGCGCTCGGCGCCTTCGTCTCCATCACGCCGCTACTTGGGGTGCAGACGCTGCTCGCCATCATTCTCGCGCTGATGCTGCGCGCCAGCGTGCCGGCGGCGATCATCGGCACCTTTGTCGGCAACCCGCTGAGCTGGCCGTTCATCTGGGTGTCGACCTACGTCATGGGGCTGCAGATCGTCGGCCTCGAGGGGGAGCTCGATCCCGACGCCGTCCAGCGCAACATTCTTTTACTATGGCGCGCCCTGCTTGA
Source organism: uncultured Alphaproteobacteria bacterium (assembly GCA_963724595.1). Classification (GTDB taxonomy): domain Bacteria; phylum Pseudomonadota; class Alphaproteobacteria; order Rhizobiales; family Hyphomicrobiaceae; genus Hyphomicrobium_A. The sequence goes on from CAVRVR010000029.1 coordinate 18,197, forward strand.
CCCCTCGCCGCAACTTTTGGATGCGACGGCGGCGCTGTTCTGGCCGCTGCTGTGGCCGATGCTGGCCGGCAGTGTACCGATCGGGCTGCTCACGGCAGCAATCGTCTACTATATTTCGAGGAACGTCGTCCGCGGTTGGCGGCTACGTATTATGAACCGGACGTCGGCCCCGGCCGAGTAATCGGCCCACCTTCTTCCCTGGCACGTCGATATGCGTAAGGTTGCCGATCTCCGCTTAGGCGTGAACATCGACCACGTCGCCACCATCCGTAATGCGCGGGGCGGCTGGCATCCCGATCCCCTGCGCGCCGCGCACCTCGCCGCCGAAGCCGGCGCCGATGGTATTACCGCGCACCTGCGGGAGGACCGCCGCCACATTTCCGACGAGGACATCGCGCGCCTCAAGGGCGAACTGACGCTGCCGCTCAATCTTGAGATGGCGGCGACCGACGAGATGCTCGCCATTGCGCTGCGCCATTTGCCGAACGCGTGCTGCCTCGTTCCCGAGCGGCGCGAGGAACGCACGACGGAAGGTGGCCTCAACGTTGCAGGCGGCGGGGCTCGCCTCGAACGTGTCGTCGGCGACCTGAAGAACGCCGGCGTGCGCGTCTCGCTGTTCATCGAGCCGGATGCCGCCGCCGTCGAAGCCTCCCAGGGCATCGGCGCCGACATCGTCGAACTGCACACCGGCGCCTACTGTGAGCGCGCGCTCGAAGGCAATGCCGCAGGCGTTGCCCGCGAGCTGCAATGCATAGCAGCTGCTGCGCGCCTCGCCGACGCCGCGGGCCTTGAGGTACACGCTGGCCACGGCCTCACCTTCGATACTGTGGCCGCCGTCTCGCGACTGCCGCAAATCGTCGAGCTCAACATCGGCCACTTCCTCATCGGGGAGGCCATCTTCGTCGGGCTTTCCGGTGCCGTGCAGCGCATGCGCGCCCTGATGGACGAGGCCCGCAAGGACGCCGTCCCGGAAGGCCAGCACGCGAGGTTGGCGTGATCTTGGGCGTTGGCAACGATCTCGTCGACATCCGCCGTATCGAAAAGACGCTGGAGCGCTACGGCGAGCGTTTCCTCGCCCGGGTGTTCACCGAGGTCGAGCGCAAGAAATCGGACGGCCGCCGCCAGCGCGCCGCCTCCTACGCCAAGCGGTTTGCCGCTAAGGAGGCCTGCGCCAAGGCGTTGGGTACGGGGCTGCGCCACGGCGTCTATTGGCGCGACATGGGTGTCGTGAATTTGCCCTCGGGTCGCCCAACCCTGAAGTTAACCGGTGGAGCGGCAAAGGTTTTGAAGGAACTGACCCCGGACGGCTGCGAGGCCCGCATAGACCTCACAATCACCGACGATTTTCCCCTTGCTGCCGCCATCGTCATCATTTCCGGCATCCCGGAGAAGGGCGACCGGCGCTGACCAAACAGGCGCGACAGGCTGATACAACGGCGCGAATTGCGCCACGACGGCAAAATGGCTATAGCGGCCCCGGCGTGCAGCCGGGCCTGCCGCAACGGGAGTTACGCATGGCCGTATCGGCAAACACCAGGAAGGGCGGTTGGCTGGAGACAGCCACCATCATCATCGAGGCTCTGGCCATCGCCATGGTCGTGCGCACCTTCCTCTACCAGCCCTTCAACATTCCCTCGGGGTCGATGAAGGAGACGCTGCTGGTCGGCGACTACCTGTTCGTCTCGAAGCTGTCGTACGGCTACAGCCGGTATTCGTTCTACAACTTCATTCCCTTCAACGGCCGCATCTTCGCCGCCGAGCCAAAGCGCGGCGATGTCGTCGTGTTCAAGCTGCCGCGCGATAACTCGACCGACTACATCAAGCGCGTGATCGGCTTGCCGGGCGATCAGATCGACGTGCGCGGCGGCGTCCTCTTCATCAACGGCGAGGAAGTGCCGCGCAAGCGCATCGGCGAGTTCGTCACCCAAGAGGACGCCGGACCGCCACGGCCCATTCCCGCCTACCAGGAAACTCTTCCCAACGGGGTCAAGTATACCGTCCTCGATTCCGAGGAGAACGGTCCGTTCGACAATGTCGGCCCCTACAAAGTGCCGCCTGGGCACTATTTCATGATGGGCGACAACCGCGATAACTCCACCGACAGCCGCGCCTCGTGGGGCGTCGGCTATGTGCCGTTCGACAATCTCATCGGCCGCGCGGAGATCATTTTCTTCTCGGCGGCTGTCGACGAGCCGGACGCCTTTCGCTGGTGGAGCCCGTGGACCTGGCCGTTTGACATTCGGTGGAACCGTTTCTTCAAGCTGGTCCGCTAGCTTGCGCGATGATTGACAAGGGCGCCGCACAGCTTGTGTCCGGCGTCCGCAGATGCGTTAAGCTCGTCCCGTGATACTGCGCCCGCGAAAATACAAAGAGCTCGAAAAAGCACTGGGTCATCGCTTCAAGAACCAGCAGCTTATCGAGATGGCTTTGACCCACGCCAGCATGCGCGGCGGCAAGGCGCAGCATAGCGATAACGAGCGGCTGGAGTTCATTGGCGACCGCGTGCTCGGGCTAGTCATCGCCGAGGCGCTGAGTGAGCGTTTTCCATCCGCCAGCGAGGGCGAGCTGGCGCGCCGCTACAATCGTCTTGTGCGCGGCGAGGCCTGCGCACGTGTCGCCCGCGCCGTCGGCCTCGGCCAGCATCTGATCCTTTCGGAAAGCGAAGCCGGCAGCGGCGGCCGCGCCAAGGGTACCATCCTCGCCGATGCCATGGAGGCCATCCTCGGCGCCATTTTCCTCGACGCCGGCTTTGAGACGGCGCGTTCGGTCGTGCGCCGTCTGTGGGTGAGCCAGGATGACCGTCACGCGACCAGTGCCGGACCCGACGCCAAATCAGCCCTGCAGGAATGGGCGCAAGGAAAGGGTTTAGCTTTGCCCGAGTACGTTGAAGTGAGCCGCAAGGGCCCCGACCACGCGCCGCGCTTCACCTCGGAGGTGCGCATCGATGGATGCGCGCCGGCGCGCGGAGAGGGGGCTTCGAAGCGCGCGGCTGAGCAGTCCGCGGCGCGGGCGCTGCTAGAGCGCGAGGGCGTAGCAGGAGCCGAACTGCATGAGTGACGACAACCGCGAGCATCGCCCGCCGCCCGACGCCCCGCGCTGCGCTTTCGTCGCCATCATCGGCGCGCCCAACGCCGGCAAATCGACGCTCGTCAACGCGCTCGTCGGCGCCAAGGTGTCGATCGTCTCGCACAAGGTGCAGACGACGCGCGTTCCGTTGCGGGGCATCGCCACCGAGGGCGACAGCCAGCTCGTCTTCATCGATACGCCGGGCGTGTTCAACCCCAAGAAGCGCCTCGACACCGCTATGGTGGAAGCCGCCTGGGGCGGTGCCCGCGACGCCGATATCGTCGTTCTCGTCATCGATGCGGCGAAGGGCATCGACGAGGAGGTCGACGGCATTCTCAAGAAGCTCGCGGATGTGCACCTGCCGCGGCTCGCCGTGCTCAACAAGATCGACAAATTAGCTTCGCGCGAGAAACTGCTCGAGCTTGCCGGCGATCTCGGCCAGCATCTTGCCTTTGAGCGCGTGTTCATGATCTCGGCCACGGACGGCGACGGCGTCGCGGACCTGAAGCGCAATCTGGCCGAGCGTGCGCCGCCTGGCCCGTGGCACTACGATGCGGACGATCTCACCGACGCGCCGATGCGGATTATGGCGGCCGAGATCACGCGCGAGAAGATCTTCCACCGGCTGCACGACGAGCTGCCTTACCACTCGACGGTCGAGACCACGTCGTGGGCCGAGCGCCGCGACGGCTCGGTGCGCATCGAGCAGACCATCTACGTCGCCCGCGATGGTCAAAAGGCGATCATGCTGGGCAAGGGCGGGCAGACGATCAAGCAGGTATCGATGGATTCGCGCCGCGAGCTGACGCAGATCCTCGAGCGTCCGGTGCACCTCTTTCTGTTCGTCAAAGTACGCGCCGACTGGCAGAACGACCCCGAGCGTTACCGGGAGATGGGCCTCGAGCTGCCGAAGAAGTAATTTTCGCCCGCGCTATGGCGCCCGAGCACCGGCTTCGCCGTATTCGGCGCTATAGTCGGCCTTGGCACGATCGGCGCGTTTCCTTGGAGCGTTACCCGTGAGCGAAAGCCAGCCCCCGCCAATCTCTTCGCGCGGCATCGCCGGCCGCATCGTCGCCGCCGCCATCGTTGGCGTGCTTCTGTTCGGTTTTCTCTGGTACACGATCTTCAGCGCCGTCACGGCCGCGCTGATCGCCGCGGGCGGCACGGGTGTCCTTGTCGTTGGCAGCAGCGTTTCGGACACCTTCGAGAGCCTGTTCGAGATGCTGGCCAATATCCTCCTCGGCATCCTGGCCGCCATCGGGGCCTTCTTCGCCGCCATCTTCTCTATCTTCGAGTGAGGGGGCCGGCCCCGTCGACGGCCCCGACTTGACTTCGGGCCCTCGCCGACGCATGTACCCACCTCATCTTACGCTGCTTGGTAGGCAGCGATTGAGAGGAGACGGCGATGGCCGACGCGGCCCCCCAACAGATCACCCTGACATTTCCGGACGGCGCCACGCGCAAGGTCGAGAGCGGCACGACGGGCTTCAGCGTGGCGAAATCCATCTCGCCGTCGCTGGCCAAGCGCACGGTAGCCATGAGCCTCGACGGCAAGCTGGCCGACCTTGCCGACCCGATCACGCAAGACGCCGCCATCAAGTTCATCGCGCGCACCGACCCGGAAGCTCTCGAGCTGATCCGGCACGATGCCGCGCACGTCATGGCCGAAGCCGTGCAGGCGCTGTGGCCGAAGACGCAGGTGACGATCGGCCCCGTCATCGAGAACGGCTTCTACTACGACTTCGCCAAGCAGGAGCCGTTCCACCCCGACGATCTCGCCAAGATCGAAAAGAAGATGGGCGAGATCATCGCCAAGAACGCGCCCTTCACCAAGGAGTTCTGGAGCCGCAAGAAGGCGAAGGAGTTCTTCAAGGAGCGTGGCGAGAATTTCAAGGTGGAGCTGGTCGACGCCATTCCCGAGGGCGAGGATCTCAAGATCTACAAGCAGGGGGAATGGCTCGACCTGTGCCGCGGCCCGCACATGACGTCGACGGGCACGGTCGGCAAGGCATTCAAGCTGCAGAAGATCGCCGGCGCCTATTGGCGCGGCGACCCGAACCGGCCGATGCTGCAGCGGATCTACGGTACGGCGTGGGCGACTGAAGCGGAGCTCGCCGAGTACCTGCACCGGCTCGAGGAAGCCGAGAAGCGCGACCATCGCAAGCTCGGGCCGAGAGATGGACCTCTTCCACTTCCAGGAGGAGGCGCCGGGCTCGGTGTTCTGGCATCCGAAGGGCTGGACGCTCTTCCAGACGCTCATCGCCTACATGCGTCGCCGCCTCGATGCCGCCGGATATAACGAGGTCAACTCTCCCGACATGATGGAGAAGAGCTTCTGGGAGCTCTCCGGCCACTGGGAGAACTATCACGAGATGATGTTCGTCACCGAGCTCCCGGACGAGCGCGTGTTCTGCTGCAAGCCGATGAATTGCCCCGGCCACGTGCAGATTTTCAAGCACGGCCTCAAGAGCTATCGCGACCTGCCACTGAAGATCTCCGAGTTCGGCAAGGTGCACCGCTATGAGCCGTCGGGTGCCATGCATGGCCTGCTACGCGTGCGCCACTTCACGCAGGACGACGCGCACATCTTCATCACCGAGGAGCAGCTTGCCGAGCAGTGCCTCGAGGTGAACGACCTCCTGCTGTCGATCTACGAGGACTTCGGCTTCAAGGACATCGTCGTCAAGCTGTCGACACGGCCTGAAAAGCGCGTCGGCACTGACGAGCAGTGGGACCACGCCGAAGCCATCATGGCCAAGGTGCTGAAGGAGATCGAGCGGCGCGGGCAGGGGCGCATCAAGACGTCGATCAATCCCGGCGAGGGCGCTTTTTACGGCCCCAAGTTCGAGTACGTGCTGAAGGACGCTATCGGCCGCGACTGGCAGTGCGGCACGACGCAGGTCGACTTCAATCTGCCGGGGCGACTTGGCGCCTTCTACATCGACGAGCATTCCGAGAAGAAGACGCCGGTGATGATCCACCGCGCCATCTTCGGCTCGCTGGAACGCTTCACCGGCGTGCTGATCGAGAACTTCGCCGGGCACTTCCCGTTGTGGCTGGCGCCACTGCAGGTGGTGGTCGCTACGATCGTGTCGGATGCTGATACCTATGCGCTCGACGTGGCGGCGCAGCTGCGCGCGGCCGGCCTGCGCGTCGACCTCGATCTTAGAAACGAGAAAATCAACTACAAGGTGCGCGAGCACTCGTTGGCTAAAGTGCCGGTGATGCTTGTGGTCGGCAAGCGCGAAGCGGAGGAGGGCAAGGTCTCCATGCGCCGTCTCGGCTCGCAGGATCAGACGGTCATGCCGCTCACCGAAGCCATCGCGAACCTCGTAGCGGAAGCCACGCCGCCGGACCTCAAGCGAGAGGCGCGTGCCGGGGCCGACAAGGCCGCTTAAGGCGCCGCGCTGAAGCTGATGCCGGCGGCGATTTCGCTGAGCGGGTCGACGCCTGAGAACAGGTTGCCGGCCGCCGCATCCGACCTGCAGGGCCTCGAGAACGTAGGTGCGCTTGTCGACCTTGACGCACATGACCTCGCCGCGCGGTGTGGCGTTGCGGCAGCCCGTATGGGCGTGGAACGCTTCGCCGGCGATTCCACCAATCGTCACGCGGCGCGGCGAGATTTCCGACAGGTCGTAGTGTCCGATCTCAAACGAGCGTTCGGCCAGCGCGGCGCACGGGGCATCGTCGGAAAGAGCCCGAAGCGTCACCGGGTCCAGCTCGCGCTCGGCTTCGCCCTTGGGGGTGAAGGTGACGCTGCTGTCCAACGCTATGGTCTTCCAACGCACGGCATCGAAGCGGACGGTGGCGTCGCCGAGACGTACGTTCGTCTCGGCACCGAAGGCGGCGGACAGCGTCGCGACGCAAGCGAGCAGCCCTGATGATGGGCGCATCACGTACGTTTGGCCCGGTGCGGCTTGGCCGGGACGGCGTGCGACAAGGCCATCTCCAAGGCGGCACGCACATCGGCGACGGTCGCCTTGCTCAGCGTGAGGGTCGTCCACCCCTGCTTGCCCCAGGCGTTCGGCACCGGGCGCGAACACCTCCGGGCGCGAGCATGCATTTGAACTCCTGCTCGTCGGGGCGAAATTTGAGGTTGGCAGTCCCGCCGTCGGCAGTCAGCGTTGCGTAGATACGCTTGACCTTGAAGGCAGCGCGGTCGAAGTGCGGCGCCTCGACGGTGCCGTCGAGCGACAAGGCGATGCGTCGGAAGTCGCGGACCGTCGCCAACGCGCGCCTCTCCGGTTGCGCAGTAGCCCTAATCGCACATTTTATGGCGAGCATTTGCGTCAACATGTGGAGCGCCGGCGGATGGCGCGCGGTTCACGGAGTGGGAGGGATCCGGCGCATGAACTTGTGCGGGATTTGACGGTCGCCGATCTTCGGCGGCAACGTTTCCTCAACCATGGGGGCCGCGGCTGCAATCGGAAGCACGAAGCGCGGCTGCAGGCCCACGCTGGCGCCGAGCGCCAGGGTCGACGCCGCAGACGGCAATCATCGCTACCGTGACCGTGTTTTGACTAAGCACTCGCAAGCGCTCTCTCGTTGCCGAAGCGCAATCCTACGGCTAGAGCCGCGGGCGCCGCTGTTCCGTCGGGAACAAGTATGCGCGCCTAGCAGAGGCCGGGGATAAGTCGGGCGCCGTTTTTACAGGCGGGCCAGCGTGGCGGCGTCGGGCTTCGCCGGCGAAGTACTTCTCCAGCGCCGCGAGAAAGTCGGCGTTGTCGCCTGTCGCCTGCGCGAACAACGTCATCGAGGACTGAAACTTGAGATCGTCGGGGCTGCCGAAAATCTCGTGAATGTTACGCCCGTCAATGCCCGTCACGAGCCGCGTACATTCGCGCAATCGGGGACCAAGCAACGGGTGCATGAGATAGGCAGCCGCCTCCTCGCGCGAGGAAATGGCATAGCGCCGTGACATCGTGCTGGAACCGAGGCCCTCGATCTGCGGGAAGATGAACCACATCCAGTGGCTGCGCTTACGACCGGCGGCGAGCTCACCACGCGCTCGCTCGTAGACGGCACGTTGCGCATCGACGAAGCGGTGCAGATCGAAAGGGTCCTCAGTTCCTGCTGCCATCGATCAAGCCCGCCAGGATCTGTAGAACAATCCTCACCAGACGCCGGGGATAAGCCGGTAGCGGACGCGCTGGGCATAATCGGAGTAACCCGCCAGCTCCGCCTTCAGCGTGTTCTCCTCCCACACGGCGCGCAGGCCGAACAGCGCCACGATGACGACGGCGATGGCTACCGCGTGCCAGGAGCCGAGCAACAGGGCCATGCCGATGAAATAGACGATGGCGCCGGAATACATCGGATGGCGCACGAAGGCATAAGGTCCCGTCGAGATGACTTGATGCCCGCGCTCGCTCTGGATGCGCACGACGGCTGTGGCATAGGAGTTCGTCTCCATCACGACGTGGAACATGTAGAGCCCTAAGGCCATGCCCAGCGCGCCTAATACCTCGAGCCAAACCGGCATGTCGGAGGTGCCGAAACGCACCTCGAGGCCGGCGGCGATGGGCATGGCGACGCACAGCGCCATGATGATTGCGAGCAGCACCTTATCCCACGGCTTCTGCTCACGCTGGATCGGGCCGCGCATGCGCTCGCGCAACAGTGCAGGATCGTGGCGGGCAATGATGTAGGCGGAGAGGAGGCCGAGGAAGCCGGTCTCCACCATCAACACCCAGGCGCCGGGCCATGCGAAGGTGCCAGCGGCGAGAAAGAGAATGGCGCCGAGCACAAGCAGCGTCAGGGCGGTTTGTTTGAACAGCCGCTTGATCAGGTCTGCGTCGGCTTCGGTCGTCTTAGGCTGCATGCTCATGGCGCTACCTCGCGCGGATCAGAAGGCGCCGCCCAGCGCATTGCCGACCATATCGACAATCGTCGGCGCTTGCTTCTGGCGACGTTGTCGCGCTACCGGCCCCGGTGAGAAGTTGCTCGGATCGGTCGCTTCGACCGGCGCCAGGTGATTGCGGCCGATGTCGATTTTGTCCCATGCACCATCGAGAGCCAGCGAGATGCGCTTCTCGTGCCCGTAGATGTCGCCGAAGGTGCGCAGCTTGCCGTCATCGTTGACCCACGCCGTGAAGTAGACCAGATGCATCGGGATTTTCTTGTCGATGACGATGACGTTGTCGCGCGAGGACTGCATCGTCTCGTTCGTCCTGTCGGCGTCCCAGCCCTTGTCCTCGGCAAGCACCAGCTCGGCCATCTTCATCGGGTTGCGTAGCCGCAGGCAGCCATGGCTCAACGTGCGCACGTTGTTGGCGAACATCCACTTGTCGACGGTGTCGTGCATGAAGATGGTGTGTTGGCTGGGGAACGTAAATTTGACGACGCCCATCACGTTCTTGCGGCCCGGCGGCTGCACCACCTCGTAGTCGAGGATATTAGCGGTGTTCCAGTCGATTGACTGATAGTCGAGCGGCTGGCCATCCTTCGTTTGCAGCTCGAGGTCATACTGGCGGAACATGCTGCCGCCGCGCCGCAGGTTGGGCTGCAACTCGTGCGCCTTGATGGAGTCGGGCACGCGCCACATCGGTTTGAAGACAATGGTCTTCAGCGGACGCGAGAAGATGGTCGTCTGCTTGCCTGTCTCGCCGACGACGATGCGCTCCGTATGGATGCGGGCGTTGTCCTTGACGAGATAGACCATGAACTCGGGCACATTGGCCATGATATGCATCTGCCCGAGATCGTCGGGCATCCAGCGCCACTCTTCCATGTTGGCGAGGATCTTCCGGGCGAGCGGCTTACCCTTGTTCGCGAGGTAGGCCTGCCGCAGCTTCTCGAACTGCGGTTGCTTGGGGTGCAGCCCGCGCACGTAGGCGGCGGCGTCGGGGGCGTCGGCGGCGTCCTTGATGACGATCTCGGGATCGATGAGCTGCGGCTTACGATCGAGATTGGAGTTGAGCAGGATGGCCGGATCGATGATGCGGCCGCCGCGCGCGTAGCGGGCGTACTTTAGGAGCGCGAGGGAGATTTCGACGTCGGCTTTGCCAATCTTCTCCGCGTCGAGTTGTGAAGCGGGAGGAATGGCGGGCAGCTCGAAGTCCTTGGCCTCAAGGCCATAGTCGTTTGCCTTGAGGATCTCGGCGCCCAGCGCGGCGCCGTTGTCGGTCAGCCCGGCTTCGCTCAGCCAGATCGGTGCATCGCGGCGCGCGGCGTAGAAGTCCGACAGGACGGCGCGTTCTTTCAACTCTTGCGCTGAGCCATCGGTCGGCAGTGCGTTGAGCTTGGAGCGCACGGCGCTGGCAACCGGGTTTGCGTCGGCGGGTGCCGCCATAGGCGGCGTGATCGCCGGATCGGTAGCAGTTTGCGCCTCGCTTGTTGCGGGCGGTGCGGTCGCCCCGGCGGTGCCGGCTGAGATCAGCGGCAGCAGGGCGGCAAGCGTTAAAATCGTTGAGCGAATCATTCCCCCTCCGGAGCGCGGCAAGCTAACCGAGCCATGCCTTTCTGGCCAGGGTGCGGCGGCGTCTGCAACCAAACGAGATGATCGAGTGTGGCTGCATTCCCGTGCCTTATGCCGAGCGGGGAATATCGGAAAGCCTAACGACATCCCGCATGGCGGTCGCGTCTCGCGGGCCTGGAGCCTCGAGGCATGTCAAAGAGCGAGGGAGCGCGTCGCTCGTGACGGCAAGGATACGGGGAGTATGGGGGAAAATTGAGAGGCGGGGATTAGGGTCAGGCCCCATAAACTGAACCAAAGCTCGGATGACGACTTCGAGCCCAGGACGGACCTCAGTCAGCCGGCCGGGGGCTTGCCGGTGTTCACCGCCAGTTGAGCGGCGAAAGCCCGCTTGTAGGCGGGCCGTGCTTCGCCGCGGGCGACATAGGCGGCCAGGTTCGGATACTCGTCGAGAATGCCCGATGGTTTCAGCCTCTGCAGCACATGCACCATCATCAGGTCGCCCGCGCTGAACCCACCATCGAGCCAGTCCGCACCGCCAAGGCGGGCGGAAAGCTGTTTCAACCGGTCGCGGACGCGATCCGCGACCAGAGGCAGGCGCTCCTTGGTCCAGGGCTTGTCGCCCTCCAGAATCCTGGCGGTTACGAGTTCAAGGATCGGCGGCTCCACCGTGCTGACCGCGGCAAACATCCATGTGATCGCGCGCGCCCGCGCATTGGCATCGTCCGGCAGCACGCCCGCATGGCGCCCGGCGATATGGAAGACGATCGACCCTGTCTCGAACAAGGCGAGATCGCCTTCCTCATAGGTCGGAATCTGACCGAAAGGATGAAGCGCCAGATGTGCGGGTTCCTTCATCGCCCTGAACGAAACAAGACGAACCTCGTAAGGTTGGCCCACTTCCTCCAGCGCCCAACGAACGCGCGTATCACGCGCCAGTCCCTTGCCGCCATCGGGTGACCGTTCAAAGGCGGTAATGGTGATGGTCATCGTGAGACTCTTCCTTGGCCAACATCATCGGCTGCGGGGCTGGCAAGCTGTCAAGGCAACTAACCGAGATTGAAGGCGACCCCGTTCCACGTCCGGTTTGTCCGCCTTAGCGACCTGACGCGTCGGCGCAGTCCGTCGGGCGAGTTGCGTGATTAAGCAGGAACGTACGTCAACCTGATCGCGTCCTCGCCGATCAGATCGCTGGCCACAAGGCGGAGCGGCGGCCGGGGGCCGGCGAAGAATGGCTTGCCGCGACCAAGCACGACGGGGTGGAAGTAGAGTCGATACTCATCGATAAGACCAAGGTCGGTCAGGCTTCGTGCCAGGTCTGGTCCGGAAACTGCAATCTCCCCAACGAGCCGAGCCTTCAGGCCACGTATCACCGCCTCGACGTCATCCTCGACAAGTGTGGCGTTGGGGCCGACTGACTTCAACGAGCGCGACACGACCCACTTCGGTTGGCGCCGCCACGCCGCCGCGAACTCGTGTTGCTCCGCACTCCACTCAGGACGGTCTTCGTCCCAATAGCGCATGACCTCGTACATGCGGCGACCGTACACACTGCCGGTCAGGTCGCGCACGTGCTCTATCCAGTGACGAAAGAGCGCGGGACCTGGCGGCGGTAATTCCTGGTGGTCGACATAGCCGTCCAGGGACTGGTTCATTCCGAAGACGAGCTTCGCCATGCTGCAAAATCTCCATCCCAGGTTCTTCAGAATAGCTTGAGCCGCCGTTACGCGGAAGTGAGGTTGGGCAAACTGCGCGCCGCTTTGTCGGTGTGAGGAATAACCAGAGGTCCGCTAACCACCGCATAGCAGACCTTTGCAAACTCAAATTCCATCTGCCAGGTATGCAACACTGCCAGCGCGACCCTCCCGAACCGAAAGGCGGCGTAAAATGCGGACGATCATTCTCGCGCTCGCCATCCTTATGGGCGTTCTGGGGATAGGGAACGGCATCTTCATGCTCGTTTCGCCAGAGCCCTGGTACCTGGCCGTACTCGGGGTGACCGATACCGGGCCATTCAACCAGCACTTCGTGCGCGATATCGGCCTCATCTTCGTCCTCCTTGGCGGGGCTTTCCTCATCGGTGCCGCGCAGCCGCACATGCGACTGATACTGTGGGGCGCCGCCACCGTTTGGCTGTGCGGTCACGCGCTCTTTCATTTCTGGGAGGTCGCGGTCGGCATCTGCACACCGGATGTCCTGCCGCGCGACTTCCCGGCCGTTACGCTGCCGGCGCTCGTCGGAATCGTCCTGACCATCTGGGCCTATCGCGAACCGCGCATCGGACCCGCTTGAGCGTTGCTTGCCCATTCATCGACATGTCGACCAAGGCGGAATAACCGGGCCCGTCGGCCGGGCGCGGGTCCAAGTTTCGTCCCATTCCGGTGCCGCGATGCGGCGTGTCGTGGAAGCGGAGGAGGCATGGCGAGTCGCGCGGCGGTCGTGAAGTGGTTGCTCGATGGAGATCCGTCGATCCGTTGGCAGGTCATGCGCGACCTTGCCGATGCGCCCGATGAGGCCGTCGCGGCCGAGCGTTCGCGCGTCGCCTCCGAGGGTGGGGGCGCTGACCTCCTCGCGCGTCAGGCACCCGACGGCCACTGGGGCGACGACCAGCAGCACGGCTGGATGACCACGAACGACGCTCTCGCGTTATTGAAGGAGTTGGGTGCGGATCCGGCCGGCGGGAAAGTCCAGAAAGCGATCGGTCTCGTGCGCGATCGCATCACCTGGCATCAGCTCGTTGGCCGGCCTTTCTTCGACGGCGAGACCGAGGCCTGCATCAATGGGCGGATCCTGGCGGCGGGCGCCTACTTCGGCGCGGCGAGTAACAAGCTGGTCGACCGGCTGCTCGATGAGCAGCTCGCGGATGGCGGCTGGAACTGCGAGGCTCCCGGAAGCAAGCGGTCCTCGTTCCACTCGACGATTTGCGTGCTCGAAGGGTTGCTGGAATACGAGAGGGCGCTAGGGCCCAAGACGACGGTGACGGACGCGCGGGCGCGGGGCGAGGACTACCTCCTGGACCGCCGCATGCTGCGGTCGCTGACCTCCGGCGCGGTGATCGATAAGCGCTGGACGCGCTTCTCGTTTCCGGTCGTCTGGCACTACGACGTGCTGCGTGGTCTGGACTACCTGCGCAGCGCCGGCGTTAAACCTGACGAGCGGCCAGCCGAGGCGGTCGCGATGGTGGAGAAGCGGCGGCACCAGAACGGGCGGTGGCCGCTGAATGGCATCCACGCCGATCACGTCAACCGGCTGTCCTTCGACGTGGAGACCGGCGTCGGCAGCGCCAGCCGCTGGAACACCCTACGCGGGCTCCGCGTGCTGGACTGGTATGGGAATTGAGCGACGCGGCCCATAAATGGACTTGGGCTTCAGGGGGCACGCAAGACAGGGTATAACGCTTAGGCCCGATACCCTCCCTTGCCGGTCCCACGCCAGCGATTTCGGGAACTTTCTTACGCCAACGCCGACGACCCGCCGCTGAAGCGCGGGCTCATCCGCTTTCTCGAGCGGCTCGCGGGTCGCGACTACTTCGCTCCCCTCTACGATCAATGGCGCAGCGAGACGGTGTCAAGGAGCCAGCGAACCATTCGCCCCATGTTGGGGTTGATCGACGTGGAGCTGGAGATTGTCGGCCGCCAGTGGCCGCCCCAAGTGCAGCCTGACCGTCCCATCGTCCTCGTCGCCAACCACCCTTTCGGCATTCTCGATGGCATCGCCGCGATGACGATGGCGGAGGATTTGGGGCGACCATTCCGGGTCCTCATCAACATGGAACTGATGAAGGTTCCCGAGATGGCTCCCTACTCCCTGCCCATCGACTTCCGCGAGTCGCGCTCCGCCCAGGCGACGAACCTGAGGACGCGCAACGAGGCCATCCGCCTGCTCGGAGAAGGGACAACCATCATCGTCTTTCCTGCAGGGGGCGTCGCGACTGCACCAACGCCATTCGGGCGCGCGGTGGAGTTGCCGTGGAAGCCGTTCACCGCGCGCATGGTGCAGGCTGCGCGCGCCTCTGTGCTTCCCGTCTATTTCGAGGGTCAATGCAGTCCGCTATTTCACCTCGCCTCGCGCCTGAGCATGACCCTGCGGTTGTCCATGTTCATCCGCGAGTTCCGCCGCAGCGTCGGCCGACCGCTCGTTGCCCGCGTCGGCGATGTAGTCCCATTCGAGGCGCTGCAGCATGGTCGCAACCGCCAAGCACTAATGGCTGAGCTGCATGCCCTCGTGCATGCTCTGGCGGTGCCACGCGAGGCGCCATCCGCGCTGAAAAGCTGAGGGACCTCAGCCGCGGCCGCGGTAGGGCGCGACGCCCTGATCGGGCAGCCACACACCCTTGGGAGCGGGTCCGGTCTGCCAGAACACATCGATCGGCATGCCGCCGCGCGGGTACCAATAGCCGCCGATGCGGAGGAAGTGCGGCTCCAGCAATGCGACTAGCCGCTTGGCGATCGCCAGCGTGCAGTCCTCGTGGAAGGCGCCGTGGTTGCGGAACGAACCGAGGTAGAGCTTCAGCGACTTTGATTCCACCAGCCAGGCTTGCGGCACGTAGTCGATGACGAGGTGCGCGAAGTCCGGCTGGCCGGTCACCGGACACAGCGCGGTGAACTCCGGGGCCGTGAAGCGCGCCACGTACTGCGCGTCAGGGTGCGGGTTCGGCACGCGCTCGAGGGTCGCCTCTTGCGGGCTTTGCGGCAGCTTCGTCGCCTGCCCGAGAAGCGTGACGGTGGTGTCCTTCTTGCCCATGACTTACTCCGCAGCAAGACGCGACGGCGATGGGCCCGAATAGATGGCGCCCTCGCGGCAGCTATCGCGGGCGATCTCGATTTCGACCAGGCCCGGCACGCGGTTCTGCAGCCGGTTCCACAGCCACATGGCGATGCGTTCGAGCGTCGGCGCCTCGAGGCCGTCGATTTCGTTCAGCAGCCGATGGTCGAGCGCCTCCTGCGCCTCCGCCATGGCATCGCCCAGCTCGTCAAAGTGAAATACGTAGCCTGTATCAGCGCCGGGCACGCCGTCGATGCTGACGCGGGCGCGGAACGAATGGCCGTGCACACGAGCGTTCGGAGACCCGAGCGGGGCGCCGGGGAGATAGTGGGCGGCTTCGAACTGAAACTCTTTGTAGATGCGCATGAGGGGTCTCTAGGGGATTTTTCGCTGTAATTCCAGTACCCAGTGGCTTCCACCAGGGCCTATGGAATACCGAGCAGCTTGTGGGTCTGCAGCGATAGGCGCCATTCGGGGTGCGCCTTGCAATAGGCGATGGCGCGGTCGGTGTTGGCCTTGGCGTCCGCACCGTCCATCGGCTGCAGGTAGCGATGGGTGAATGCCAGCCCCACAACCGCTTCTGGGTCGAGGGCGGCCTGCGGGTAGACGAGCTTCAATTCGTCGCCGGAGCGCTGTTGCAGGTCAGTGCCGGCCTTGGGGCTGACGCAGATCCAGTCGATGGCGCGCGGAACGGGCAACGTGCCGTTGGTCTCGATGGCGATCGTGAAGCCGCGCCTGTGCAAAGCGTCGATCAGCTCGCCATCGACCTGCAGCATCGGCTCGCCGCCGGTGAGCACGACAAACGTGGCGCCCGCCTCCCCCGCCACCGCCGCGCAGGCGGTCGCCAATTCGGACGCGGACGCGAACCGCCCGCCGCCTTCGCCGTCGACGCCGACAAACTCGGTGTCGCAGAATTGGCAGTCGGCTTTGGTGCGATCCTGCTCGCGGCCGGACCACAGATTGCAGCCCGCAAAGCGGCAGAAGACGGCGGCGCGACCCGCGTTCGCACCTTCGCCCTGCAGCGTGTAGAAAATCTCTTTAACGGCGTACATGCGGGCATCCCTAATCGTCCGCACGCCCGCATTCAAGCTTAAGACCGGCGTTCAGCGAGCCATCTCGACGGGCAGCCGAGGACCCGAGCCGGCGCCTGTCCGCTCGATAGTATTGGCGATCTCATCGAGGTCGGCCTGGCGCAGGTGCAGCGTCGCCGCGTCGATCCAGCCATCGACTTGGGCAGCGTCGCGGGCGCCAACAATAGCGCCGCTGACGCCGGGCCAGGCAAGCGTCCAGGCGATTGCCGCGGAAGCGGCGCTGGTGCCATGCCGCCTACCGACGGCTTGCATCGTCTCGGCGAGCGCAAGATTGCGTTTCAGCCTGTCGCCGGTGAACTCGGCGTTGCGCGAACGCCAGTCGTCAGCCGGCAGCGACTTCGCGCGTTTCGCGGTGAAGGCGCCGGTGAGCAGGCCGGCTTGCATGGGGCTGTAGACAATGACCCCGGTATCGTGGGCGAGGCACCACGGTAGCTCGGCGCCGGCGAACTCGCGCCGGATGGCCGAGAACGGCGGCTGCAGCGTATCGACATGGCCGACCTTCTCCGCCGCCTCAAGCTGCACCACGTTGTGATTGGAAAGACCGACGGAGCGTACCTTCCCCTCGGCCTTAAGGTCGAGCAGGGTGCGCCAGTATTCCTCGATCGGCGTGCCGTCCCTCGCAGGCCAGTGCATCTGATAGAGGTCGATGCGCTCGAGCCCGAGGCGCTTCAGCGACGATTCCAGCTCGTGACGGATGCTCGACGGCGCGCCGATATTTTGCGGCATGGCCATGCGATCGTCCTCGTCCCAGACGAGCCCACACTTGGTGAATACGAACGGCCGCTGTGCCGAGGGCATGTCCCTCAACGCCGCGCGCACGATCTCTTCGGAATGACCGAGACCATAGATAGCGGCGGTGTCGATCCAATTGACGCCGCGGTCGACAGCGTGCCGGACCGCGGCGATCGACTGCCTATCGTCTTGGCTCCCCCAGCCGACGGCCCAATCTCCGCCGCCCATGGCCCAGGCGCCGAGCCCGACGGGCGTGATGTGCATGTCGGTGCGGCCGAGGCGACGCTTCGGAAGCGCCGTCTTGCCGACCTGCGGGTCGGTTTGGGTGAGAGACACGGGGTTCTCCTTCGCTACGGCGCGGAAGGCGCGCGGGAAAAACCGCGGCGGCGGCTTGGCCACCGCCGCGTGAGGTGATGACGACGGTGGACACCTAGGGCGAGACGTTCCGGTCGCGCGTGGCTTCGAACAGGAACCACACCCGCCGCTCGGTCTCGTCGATCCAGTTCTCGATGAGGCTAGCAGTGGCCACGTCCTTGAGCTCATCACACAGGTCGTGCGCCTCGCGCAGGCGGCCGACGAGATCCTTGTTGTCGTCGCGCAGCTCCGACAGCATGTCCTGCGGCGTCACATAGACCGCGTCGTTGTCCTCGACGCGCTGCAAGCGCGCGATTTCTCCGATCGAGTGTAGCGTGATGCCCCCGATTTTGCGCACGCGCTCGGCCAGCGGGTCGGTCATGGCGAATAACTGGTCGCCCTGCTCGTCGAGCAGCAAGTGATAGTCGCGGAAATGCGGCCCGCTCATGTGCCAGTGGAAGTTCTTGGTCTTGAGGTAGATGGCGAATGTATCGGCGAGCAGCGCGTTGAGTGCGCCGGAAATATCGCGGATGGCATTGGTGTCGTAATGGCTTGGTGTCTGCAGCGGCGCTTTGCGGCGCTCGGCAGCTTTGCTCAAATCGCCCATAGCGGGTCTCCTCGGCCTCTGATGCCGTCGAGTATATCCGACGCTCCATATGCGAACGCACGCACAAGGTTGCGACCCGCCTAATGGCGAGTTGACAGGCGCGGTTTGACGCACGCGCCAAAGGAACGTTTCGGAAACTATTGCGGATCAACACCGCTCAAGGCGAGAAATGCACGCCCTTCTCCAGATCGGTCATCAGCCAGCTCGTCTCCTCGTCGAGCATTATCGTGCCCATATCCAGGCACCGCGCCGCGATGTCGTGGGGGATGACGTCGATCATGATGTTGTGACCGCCGGTCGTAACGTTCGATTTGTGGTCGATGCAAGCTTTGACCATCGCTTCAAAGCTCGTCACCGCGGCGGCCATGTCGAGCCGGTTATTGTCGCCGATCTGCTTAGCGAGTGCCTTGTAGCTCTTTTGAATGGCGGCGTAGGCCTCGACATGCCGCTTGCGTGCCCCGCAAACGTCCTTGGCGTTGGACATCTCCGGCTCGGGCCAATCGATGTTCTCTTTCACGAAGGCTTCGCACCCGGCTGGCGAAGCGTCGACCTTGCCTTCGTCCTCATATCCGAAGGTCAGCTGATCCGGCCTCACCTGAGGTTCCTCCGCCAAGGCAGGCGCAAGAGCGAGGACGACGGCAAAGACAATCGGAAGTCGGCTCATCTGGGCAATCCATATAGCAATGAAGGAGCCGGCAGCTTGCTCTGGGCCCGCGTTGCGAGCAACGGGTGTCCGCCGCTGCGCTTAACGGCCGAGGAGCGCGCGGATGGCGGCGAGCTCTGCCCTGGGATCGGCGAACTCGTCGAACGCGTGCCCAGAGTGCCGGTACCAGTAGCGGGCGTTGCCATCGTCGCCCTCGATCTTATGCAACACACCGTGCAGCCAGTCGGCTGCGGCGTTGCCTTCGTGACGTTGGGCGATGGCGTGCGTCGCATCCCAATCCTCAGCGAGGGCGAGGTCGACGGCGCGCGTCAGCTCATCTTCGCGGCTTGCCATGCATCCCACCCCTTGGCGCGCAACACGCACGCCGGACAATGCCCGCAACCGTAGCCCCACGCGTGCCGCCGCGACCGGATGCCGAGATAGCAAGTGTGCGAGTCTTCGACGATCAGCTCGACCAATGGCGTGCCTCCGAGCTTCTCGGCCAGCGCCCAGGTGCCGGCCTTGTCGATCCACATCAAGGGCGTCTCGATGATAAATTCGGCGTCGGTGCCAAGGGATATCGCCTGCGCGAGCGTCTGCAGCGTGTCGTTGCGGCAGTCGGGATAGCCGGAAAAGTCGGTTTCGCACATGCCGCCGACAAGCGTGCGCATGCCGCGCCGGTAGGCTAGGGCGGCGGCATAGGTGAAAAAGAGGAGATTGCGGCCGGGCACGAATGTCGAGGGTAGTCCAGCCGCGTTCATCTCGATTTCGGCATCGCGCGTCAGCGCCGTATCGCTGATGCGGCCCAGCTCCGGTAGCTCGAGCGTGTGATCGGCGCCAAGCCGCTTGGCCCAGCGCGCGTCGATCTCGCCCAGCGCCTGGCGCAATTGCTCGCGCACCGTGAGCTCCGCCGCGTGGCGCTGGCCGTAGGCGAAGCCGACCGTCTCGACAGTCTCATACCGATCTAGCGCCCAGGCGAGACAGACGGTCGAATCCTGCCCACCTGAGAACAACACCAGTGCCGCATCGCTTGCCATGGATGCCCCGTCAGAGACCGGCGCCATCGAATTTTTTGATTTTGAGTGCTTCGAGGTCGACCCCTTCGAGGCAACGGACGTTGAGTGCCACCATAGGCACGCCGTCCGGCCGCGTTCCGCGCGCAAACGCCTGGATGCCGCACGTCTCGCAGAACTGGTAATGAATGACCCTTTTATTGAACTCGTATTGGGTGAGGGCGTCCGCGCCGCTTTTCAGCCGGAACTTCTCATCGGGCACAAAAGCGAGGAGTGAGCCGCGCCGGCGGCAGCTCGAGCAGTTACAGGAGATGACCTGGCTCAAATCGGCGTCAGTCTCGTAAGTGACACGGCCGCAATGGCAGCTGCCGCTGTAGGTCTTCGTCTCGGGCATGATTTGGCTCCTGAAAGTTTCGCACTGAGACCGGGCCCGGCCACCTGAGGCGGCGGCTTTTCAGGCCTTTGCGCTTCAGGCAAGAGCAGCTAAAACGCGCCGGACCCTCCCATGCCCGTCCGCGGCCCGCAACTCATAAGGTACCGACCATGACCGCCATCATCGACATCATCGGCCGCGAGATCCTCGACAGCCGCGGCAACCCGACGGTGGAGGTCGACGTCGTGCTGGAGGATGGCGCCATGGGCCGCGCGGCGGTGCCGTCGGGCGCCTCCACGGGCGCGCACGAGGCGGTCGAGTTGCGCGACGGCGACAAATCGCGCTACCTCGGCAAGGGCGTGCGCGAAGGCGGTCGATGCCGTCAACGACGGAGATCTTCGACGCGCTTGCCGGCATGGACGCCGAGGACCAGCGCGGTGTCGATGCGGCGCTGATCGAGCTCGACGGCACGCGCGAACAAGAGCCGCCTCGGCGCCAACGCCATCCTCGGCGTGTCGCTGGCGACGGCGAAGGCTGCCGCGGAATCAGCGCGGGCTGCCGCTCTACCGCTACCTCGGCGGCGCGGCGGCGCACGTCCTGCCGGTGCCCATGATGAATATCGTCAACGGCGGCGCGCATGCCGACAACCCGATCGACATCCAGGAATTCATGATCATGCCGGTCTCCGCCGGCTCGATCGCGGATGCCGTGCGCATGGGCGCGGAAATCTTCCATACCCTGAAGAAGTCGCTGAAGGACGCCGGCCTCTCCACCAGCGTGGGCGATGAGGGCGGCTTCGCGCCCAACCTGAAGTCAGCCGACGAGGCACTTGGCTACATCATGAAGGCGATCGAGGGCGCCGGATACAAGCCGGGCGACGACGTGATGCTGGCGCTCGACTGCGCGGCGACCGAGTTCTTCAAGAACGGCAAGTACACGCTGGAAGGCGAAGGCAAGTCGCTCGATGCGGCGGGCGATGGTCAAGTACCTGGAAAGCCTCGTGTCACGCTTCCCGATCATATCCATCGAGGACGGCATGTCGGAAGACGATTGGGAGGGCTGGAAGGCACTCACCAACGCGATCGGCGCGCGCTGCCAGCTCGTCGGCGATGATCTTTTCGT
This sequence comes from uncultured Alphaproteobacteria bacterium, assembly GCA_963724595.1. Taxonomy (GTDB): domain Bacteria; phylum Pseudomonadota; class Alphaproteobacteria; order Rhizobiales; family Hyphomicrobiaceae; genus Hyphomicrobium_A. The sequence goes on from CAVRVR010000029.1 coordinate 39,376, forward strand.
CACCAACACGGAGCGCCTGGAGCAGGGCCTGAAGCGCGGTATCGCCAACTCGATCCTGGTCAAGGTCAACCAGATCGGGTCGCTGTCGGAAACGCTCGACGCCGTGTCCATGGCGCAGCGCGCCGCCTATACCGCCGTCATCTCGCACCGCTCGGGGGAGACCGAGGACGCAACCATTGCCGACCTCGCTGTGGCTACCAACGCCGGCCAGATCAAGACTGGTTCGCTGTGCCGCTCCGACCGCCTCGCCAAGTACAACCAGCTCATCCGTATCGAGGGCGAGCTGGGCGACGTCGCGCGCTACGCCGGCAAAAGCGTCATCCGCGGCGGCACTATGTTTTGAGCACGGAATTGAAATCATCCGAGCCGGGACACGGCTTTACCTCGAATTAAGAAGCCGGTGTCATAAAGGTCGGGTCCACCAGTTTTGTGCAGCGTACCCAAAGTGCTGCGTCAGCCAAAAAATCATGATCGGCGATCGAGGCCACGGCAGGCGACGGTTTTGCTTCTCTGCTTCGGTTTGACGGCCTACTTCGTTCATCATGCCATCAATGGCAGGCACGGCTTCGAGGTGCGATCCAAGCTGATCGAACGATCAGCCCTGTTGGAGTTTGAGATCAAAAGCCTCGAAGCCGTGCGCGCCAAACTCGAGCGCGACGTCGCTCTTCTTTCGCCTGCAAAGCCCGACCCAGACCTCGTCGAGGAAGTCGCTCGCGAGGTGTTGGGCTTCGTGCGTCCGCAAGATCAGGTGCTGACGCGTCCCTGATTCCGCGCGGCGCCGGCGGCACCATATGCTTCTCGCCGGTTCATCCGCCGCGCCATTTCTGGCCATCGCCGATTTGCTCTTGTAGGCTCCGACTCGGTGCAGCAACCCGTGTCGCGGCGACTGGGTATCTCGATGGCTTCAGGAAAATCCTCGCGTGCTTCAGCCTCTGCCGCGGCATCGGGCGGCAAAGGCGCGAGCACTAACGGCCACAAGAAGTCGGCGCGAAATCGCTTCACGCGCGACGAACAGCTCGACGCCTACCGCAAAATGCTGCTCATCCGCCGCTTCGAGGAAAAGGCCGGGCAGCTATACGGCATGGGTCACATCGGCGGCTTCTGCCATCTCTACATCGGCCAGGAAGCCGTCGTCGTCGGCATGCAGATGGCGCTTGAGCCCGGCGACCAGGTCATCACCGCGTACCGTGACCACGGTCACACACTCGCCGTCGGCATGGATCCGGGCAGCGTCATGGCCGAGCTGACGGGACGCCGCAACGGCTGCTCAAAGGGCAAGGGCGGCTCGATGCACATGTTCGCCCCGGATAAAGGCTTCTACGGCGGCCACGGCATCGTCGGCGCCTGCGTGCCGCTTGGCGCGGGCCTGGCCTTCGCCGACAAGTATCGCGACAACGGCCGCGTTTGCCTCAGCTACTTCGGCGACGGCGCCGCCAATCAGGGTCAGGTCTACGAGGCCTTCAACATGGCGCAGCTGTGGAAGCTGCCGGTCGTGTTCATCATCGAGAACAACAAGTACGCGATGGGCACCTCCATCGAGCGCTCGTCGTCGACGACCAACCTTTCCCAGCGCGGCCTGTCCTTCGCCATTCCCGGCGAGCTGGTCGACGGCATGGACGTCGAGGAGGTCCGCGCGGCCGGCGCACGGGCCATCGCACACGCGCGCTCGGGTAAGGGCCCGATCATTCTGGAGATGATGACCTACAGGTATCGCGGACACTCGATGTCGGATCCGGCCAAGTACCGCACGCGCGAGGAGGTGCAGCGCGTGCGCGACACGCACGATCCGATCGAGCAGGTGCGCGCGCGGTTGGTGGAAGCGGGAGTCGGTGAGGAGGAGCTGAAGTCCGTCGACCGGAACGTGCGCGATGCGGTGAACGCGGCGGCGGAGTTCGCGCTTGCCGATCCCGAGCCCGACCCGTCCGAACTCACCACCGACGTCTTGGTTTGACAGCGAAGGGCGAGCGGTAGATGCCGACCGAGGTTCTGATGCCGGCGCTGTCGCCCACCATGGAGGAGGGCACGCTGACCAAGTGGCTCGTCAGCGAAGGCGCTACCGTCAAAGCCGGCGACGTCATCGCCGAGATCGAGACCGACAAGGCGACGATGGAGGTCGAGGCGGTCGATGAGGGCAAGGTGACGAAGATCCTCATTCCCGCCGGCACCGAGAACGTTAAGGTCAATACGCCGATCGCGCTCATCCAGGGCGACGACGAGGCTGAGCCAGCACCGGGTGCCGACCGGAAGGTAGAGGCACCAAAGGCGCAGTACAAAGAGCCGGAAGCTCCACCTACAGAGCAGCCGAGGGAGGAGCCATCAAGGAGCTATGAGCCACCCTCGCTCGAGCCCGAGATCGCGCCCGGCACCGCGACCATCAAGCAAACGATGCGCGAAGCGCTGCGTGACGCCATGGCCGAGGAGATGCGGCGCGACCCCGACGTATTCCTCATCGGCGAGGAGGTGGCGCAGTACCAGGGCGCCTACAAGGTGAGCCAGAACCTGCTCGAAGAGTTCGGCGAAAAGCGCGTTATCGACACGCCGATCACCGAGCAGGGCTTTGCCGCGATCGGCGTCGGAGCGGCGTTTGCCGGCTTGAAGCCGATCGTCGAGTTCATGACGTGGAACTTCGCCATGCAGGCGATCGATCAGATCGTCAACTCGGCGGGGAAGACGCACTACATGTCGGGCGGGAGCGTCACGGTGCCCATCGTCTTCCGCGGGCCGAACGGCGCTGCCGCGCGCGTCGCCGCCCAGCACAGCCAGTGCTACTCGGCGTGGTACGCGCACCTCCCTGGTCTGAAAGTCATCGCGCCGTCGACGCCGGCCGATGCCAAGGGCTTGCTCAAGTCGGCGATCCGCGACCCCAACCCGGTCGTCTTTCTCGAGAACGAATTGCTGTACGGTCACTCGGACATTGTGCCGAGCGGCGATGACTTTCTCATCCCCATCGGCAAGGCACGCATCGCCCGCGTCGGGCGCGACGCGACAGTGGTCTCGTTCGCGCGCGGCATGGTCTACGCGCTGGAAGCCGCCGAGCAGCTCGCCAAGGACGGCATCGACGTCGAGGTCATCGATCTGCGCACGCTGCGCCCGCTCGATATGGAAACGGTACTGGCTTCGGTGCGCAAGACCAATCGTCTCGTCACCGTCGAAGAAGCCTGGCCCGTGTGCTCGGTCGGCTCGGAGATCTGCGCGCAGGTCGCCATGCAGGCCTTCGACGACCTCGACGCGCCCCCGGCCAAGGTTTCCGGCGCCGACGTGCCGATGCCCTATGCGGCGAACCTCGAAAAGCTCGCGTTGCCGTCGACCGAGCGTGTGGTCGCCGCGGTGAAGTCGGTGCTGTACCTCTAGCTTCGCAAGGAGCCGGTCATGGACAAAGAACTGCCCGTTGAGCTCGATCCACCGGACGGCATCGACGATGCGGCGGAGGCCGTCGAGCTGATGCGCGCCTGGATCGGCGATGGTGCGCTGTTGGTTGCGCTCAATGCGTCGGCCTTCGGCGACCACGTGGCCGACTGGGGCCGACTGCTCGCCGAGATCGGCCATCACATCGCCAGGGCTGCCGCCCTCAATGGCTACATGCGGGAGGAGGACGCCCAGGCCATGCTGCGCGACTCCTTCGTCGCCGGTTTCAATCACGTTTCGCCGGGTGCCTCGGGGCGCCTCAAGGGCCGCCAAGAGCACTGAGGGAACGCGGTATGAGCACGCAAGTGCAAGCTCGGGTTCTCGCCTCGCCGCTGGCCCGGCGTCTGGCACGCCAGGCCGGGCTGGCGCTCGATGAGCTTGCCGGCTCCGGCCCGCGCGGCCGCATCATCAAGCGCGACATCGAGGCGGCGCTCAAGTCCGGCGCGCCAAAAACTGTCGACAGAAGCGCGATGCACCGCGAGGTGGCCACCACGCCGCGCCCGGCAAACGGATCCGCCGACGACAAAATCCTCGCCCTCTATGACAAGGGCAGCTACGAGCTTATCCCGCACGACAAAATGCGGCGCGTCATCGCCGAGCGCCTGACGCTCGCCAAGCAGACGATCCCGCACTACTACCTTTCGATCGACTGCCGCATCGATGACCTGCTGCACGCCCGCGAGCGCATGAATGCCGCCGCGCCATCGGAGGGGCCGCGCGCCTACAAGCTGTCGGTCAACGACTTCATCATCAAGGCAATGGCGCTGGCACTGCAGGAGGTGCCGGCGGCCAACGCCACATGGACCGACGCCGGCATGCTGCGTCACAAATATTCCGACGTCGGCGTCGCCGTCGCCATCGAGGGCGGCCTGTTCACGCCCGTGATCCGTCACGCCGAGATGAAGTCTCTGTCGGAAATTTCCAACGAAATGCGCGACCTCGCCGAGCGTGCCCGCAAGCGCCGCCTCGCCCCGCACGAATACCAAGGGGGAACCACCTCGATCTCCAACCTCGGCATGTACGGCATCAAAAACTTCGATGCTGTGATCAATCCGCCGCACGCCACCATCCTTGCCGTGGGCGCCGCTGAACGCCGCCCAGTCGTATCGGGGGAGGCACTGGAAGCGGCCACCGTCATGAACGTGACGCTCTCGTGTGACCACCGGGTGGTCGATGGGGCCACCGGAGCGGCTCTACTCGGGGCTTTTCGGGCCTTCATGGAAGACCCGGTGCGTATGCTGGTTTAGCCGGTTCCGCCAACCATCGAGCGAATCAGTCGGCGATGCCTACCGGCCAGGCGGCCGAGAAGCAGGCCGGGAATCTGTGGCCCGCAAGGCACGCCAAAGCGGCTTTCCCCAAGTAAGCGCCTCGCAAAACGGCCCCAAGAGCGTAAGAATAGGGCACTTGCTTGCCGCTGGCCCGAGGCAAGACTAGAAGCGGAAACACAGCGTGGGCGTACCTGGTGACCGGCTCTAGCCCTTGGAGTGAATCCCAATGACGGCGCGCTCAAACGCAATTTATGCCGCAGCCATAGCCTGCTTGCTTGCAGGTTGTACGCAGGACGGCAGCCTATCGACCGGTCTCAACACCGGCTCAGTCAACCCGCAGACCGCGACGACGCAGGCGTCGAAGTCACAGGAAGCCCTGTGTCTCACGCTCGCTTCGCAGATCGAAGCGCTGAACACCGAAGGCACTTCCGACAAGGTCTCGAAGGCCGCGGCAAAGAAGTACAAGCTCAAAGCCACCGACCTGACCAAGGCCGACGAGCTGAATAAGGCCAACACTGAATTCCAGACCAAGTGCTCGAGCTACCCGCCGCGCGTCGCCGCGACGGCGATCGATCCGGGGACGGCGGCCGCTGCAACGCCACCGAAGACGGCTGCTGCCACCCCCGCCAAGGCTAAGCCGCCGGTTCCGCCGCAGAAACCGGTAGCCGCCGCGATAGCGCCGCAGGAGACGACCCAGGCATCGACGACGCCGGTTGGCGACGCCGCGCCGGTGCAATCGCCCTAAAGACCGGACTTGTGCTCAACTTTCAGGCGCCCGCTGTGTCATCAGGATGCGGCGGCGCCTGAACGATTTCTGTACACTCTGACGAGAAGGGTTGCACGGTCGGTGTGCGTGTGGTGAAAAACGCCCTGGCTTCCAATTACAAGCGGAGGACATGGTGGCAGGCAACGTTCGGCGCGCGCGTGCTTTCGGCGGAGCAATCGCGGGCACTCTTGCGGTGCTGCTCGCTGGATGTGCAGGCAATACCAACGCCAACGGCGATCCGGGCGCGCAGTCTTTGAGCGGTGGCGAGACGTGCCAGTCGATACGCTCCAACCTCAATCGCCTCGACAGAGAGGGCGTACCGTCGCTGGTCGAGCAGCAGAACTCCGGCAAGAAGCTCGGTGCGCCGCAAAAGGCGAAGGCCGATCTGTACAACCAGCTGCTCGACAAGTACCTCGGTGCCCGCTGCCACGTGTAGGGGAGCACGCCGCGGCGAGCCCGGCTGATTTGATCCACCATAAGGGCCTCGGCGTCGCACGACTCCGGGGCCCTCGCTTTGTTGCAGAGGAGCTGCGCACGTGAGCTCCGCCGACTACGACGTTATTGTCATCGGCGCCGGTCCCGGCGGCTACGTCGCCGCCATCAGGGCGGCACAGCTCGGCTTGCGCACGGCCGTCGTCGAGCAGGCGTATCTCGGCGGCATCTGCCTCAACTGGGGCTGCATTCCGACCAAGGCACTTCTGCGCTCCGCCGAAATCGTCCACGAGGTTGGCGACGGCGGCAAGCTTCGGCGTCGTCACGCAAGGGCCCCCGACCCTCGACCTCAAGGCCATGGTGGCGCGATCGCGCAGCGTGGCGCGGGAGCTCAACACCGGCGTCGGTTTCCTGCTCAAGAAGAACGGCGTCGATGTCATCTGGGGCACGGCGAAGTTACGCGGCAGCGGCGAGATCGACGTCGTCGCGGCGAGGTCGAATGAGCGCTCCAACCCCGAGCCGCCGAAAGATGCCCACGGCGCCGGCCGTTACCGAGCTTCACACATGATCATCGCCACCGGCGCCCGTCCGCGCGTGCTACGGGGCATGGAGCCTGACGGGAAGCTCATCTGGACCTACTTCGAGGCCATGCTGCCGCCGGCCCTGCCGCGTTCGCTGCTCATCGCCGGCTCGGGTGCCATCGGCATCGAGTTTGCCTCGTTCTACCGGGCGCTGGGCGTCGAGGTGACGGTCGTCGAGACTGCTCCCCGAGATCCTTCCCGCCGAGGATGCAGAGATCGCAGCACTCGCGCGCAAGGCGTTCGAAAAGGCAGGCATCCGCATCGTCACCGGGGCCAAGGTCGCCGAGGTGAAGCGCGGCAAAGACGGCATCGCCGCCACCATCGAGCACGCGGACGGAAAGCGCGAGAGCATCTCCGCCGAGCGGATGATCTCCGCCGTCGGCGTCGTCGGTAACGTGGACGGCCTTGGTCTCGAGGCGCTGGGCGTCAAGCTTGAGAAAGACCTTATCGTCACCGACGGCCTCGGTCGGACCAACGTCGCCGGCCTCTATGCCATTGGCGACGTCGCCGGCGCCCCCATGCTCGCGCACAAGGCCGAACATGAGGGGGTCATCTGCGTCGAAGCCATCAAGGGCCTCGAAGTCCACGCGCTCGATAAGCTGCGCGTGCCAGGCTGCACCTACTCACGCCCGCAAGTTGCTTCGGTCGGACTGACCGAGGCGGCCGCCAAGGTCGCGGGGCGCGAAGTACGCGTCGGCCGCTTTCCCTTTCGCGCCAACGGCAAGGCGCTGGCGCTCGGCGAGCGCGAGGGCCTGGTCAAGACCATCTTCGACGCCAGGACCGGCGAGCTCATCGGTGCCCATATGGTCGGCGCCGAGGTCACCGAGCTGATCCAGGGCTTCGTCATCGCCATGCAGCTCGAGGCGACCGAGGAAGACCTGATGCGCACCGTCTTCCCACACCCGACGCTTTCGGAGATGATGGGTGAAAGCGCCTTGGCGGCGTACGGGCGGGCGCTACACATTCCGCCAGCTGGGCCACCGCCGCGTAAATCGACCGGCTGAGACGCCGCGAACGGGAGGAACGCATGGACATCGATACGCGTGCGCTTTTCGTCTTCGCATTCATCGGCATCGTCGCCGGCTTCATCGCCTCGCTGTTGCTCGGTGGCGGCGGCGGCCTCCTGCGCTACCTCCTCACGGGACTCATCGGCGCCTTCGTCGGCGGCTACCTGTTCGACGTGCTAAAGATTGATCTCGGCTTCCGCAGCAAGATCGTGTCGGAGATCGTCACCGCCTCGGTCGGTGCCGTCATTGTCATGCTGCTGGCCCGCTTCATCGCCTGAGGGCGCAACCAAGAACGAGGGAGACGGTGCCATGGAAGATTATTCGTCGTACATGCCGTGGATCGTGATGGCCGTGAACGGCTTCGTCGCCGGCTGGCTCGCCCACCTGTTGCTGGGCGGCGGCGGGCTGATCCGCGACATCTTCGTCGGCATCATCGGTGCCTTTGTCGGCGGCGCGCTGGTGCAGGCGGGCCTCCTCAAGCTGCCGTTCCTGCTCGACTGGCCCTGGGCGCATCAGATCCTCGTCTCGACCATTGGCGCCATCTTGATCATCATTATCGCCCGCATCATCGGGCGTTAGCCGGGCGGCAAATGCGCAGATTTGCGCCGTGGCAACGGTGACCTACAATGGCCGGAGCCGAGGCTGGAGCTTTGTAATTTGAGCGCGCCTGCCACACCTGACGCGTTGCCCGCGGTCGAAGGAGCTGGAGCGTCGCGCGCGCGTCCTGCCAAGCCGGCGTGGATCCGTGTTCGCGCGCCAGGGTCGGCGGCGCACGCGGAGACCGTCCGCATCGTGCGCGGTCACGGCCTGCACACGGTGTGCGAGGAGGCCGGCTGCCCCAACATCGGCGAGTGCTGGAGCAAGCGCCACGCCACGTTCATGATCATGGGCGACACGTGCACGCGCGCTTGCGCCTTCTGCAACGTGCGCACCGGCATGCCGCGGCCGCTCGATCCGCATGAGCCCGAGCGCGTCGCAGCGGCGGCGCAGGAGCTCGGCCTCGCGCATGTCGTCATCACCTCCGTCGATCGCGACGACCTCGCCGACGGAGGGTGCTGATCATTTTGCGCGCGTTATCACCGCGCTGCACGCCTCGTCGCCGACGATGACCGTCGAGGTGCTGACGCCCGACTTCCTGCGCAAGGACGGCGCGCTCGAGACCGTGCTCGCCGCCCGCCCCGACGTGTTCAATCACAACCTCGAAACGGTGCCGCGGCTCTATCTGTCGATCCGCCCGGGTGCCCGCTATTTCCACTCGCTGCGCCTTCTGCAGCGCGCCAAGGAAATCGAGCGCAGCCTCTTCACCAAGTCCGGCATCATGGTGGGTCTCGGCGAAGGGCGCCAGGAGGTCATGCAGGTCATGGACGACCTGCGCTCGGCCGGCGTCGACTTTCTCACCATCGGCCAGTACCTGCAGCCGAGCCCGCGACACGCGCCCGTCGAGCGCTTCGTGCCGCCCGATGAGTTCGATGCGCTACGCTCGATCGCCGTCGCCAAGGGTTTCGCCCTCGTCGCCGCGAGCCCGCTGACGCGCTCGTCGTACCACGCGGGCGAGGACTTCGCGAAGCTGCAAGGCGGCGCGCGCGCGGCGCAATCCTACGCGGAGCCGAGCCTTGCCCACCTTCGAGACGACGCGGCGCGTTCCCTTCACCGCCGAGCAGATGTTCGCCGTGGTGGCCGACGTCGAGCGCTATCCGCGAGTTCCTGCCGCTGTGCGAGAGCCTCGTCGTCGACACGCGCGAGGTCGGCAGCACGCACACGACGCTGATCGCCACAATGAATGTCGGCTACCACGCCATCCGCGAGAGCGCTTTACGAGCCGCGTCACCCTGCGCCCCGCAGCGCCACGAGATCGACGTCGTCAAGATCGACGGGCCCTTCGCTCATCTCGACAACCGCTGGCGCTTCCGCGACGTACCCGGCGGCTCGGAGGTCCACTTCTATATCGACTACGCGTTTCGCTCGCGCATGCTGGCGCTGCTCATGGGCGCGTGTTCGACAAGGCGGTGCGCAAATATACGGAAGCCTTTGAAGCACGCGCTCGCACGCTCTATGGCACGGGCGCGACGACCGCCGGATAACAGCTAGCGGACCGCCTTCTCGACGTTGCGCGCTGTGTCGAGCCCCTGCGCGGTGTTGAGGCCGCGCGCGCCGGTGAGAATGGCGCCGTCGAGATCGGCCTCGCTGAGATCGACGCCGGTCAGGTCCGCCCCCGTCAGATCGGCGTGCGACAGATCAGCCTTCCGCAGTTTCGCGCCCGCAAGATTGGCGCCGCGCAGATTGGCAAAACGCAGCATCACGTAGCTGAGATCGGCGCCGGCGAAATTGACCTTCGACAGATCGGCGCCAGCCAGCTCCGTGCGCCAGATGTGCTCGATGAAGCCCGTCCTATTGAACGGGGCGAGCATGGCGCCCGTCAAATTGGCACCGCTGAAATTCGTGCGGTTGAAACGGCCGAACAGGCGCGCGCGGCTTAAGTTGGCGCCGACAAAGCTCGCCACCTCGCTCGTGCAAGGCCGCCAAGGTCGAGAAGCTCGATGGGCGCAGCAGGCTCGTGTCGGACAGATCCGCGCCGTCGAAGCGGGCGCCGATGATCACGACGCGATCGAGGCGGGCGCCTTTGAGGTTGGCCATCGACAGGTCGGCGCGGCTGAGGTCGGCGCCAAACAGATTGCTGTTCGCCAACATCGCGCCTTTGAAGTCGAGTCCGCTCAAGTCGAGCTCGCGCAAGTCGAGTCCGCCGAGCTGCAGGGGCTTGCTGCGATCGGCATGATAGAGCCGCTCGGTCAACTGACGGACGCTGATGTCGGCGGCGAGCGCCGGCAGTACGGTGAAGGCAAGCCATATGGCTGCGCGCATTGTCCTACGCATGCGGCAACCCAGGCTGCATCGCCTCGCGCGCCAGGGCGATCGCCTCGCGCACGCTGGCCAGCCTGATGTCGCGGCGGCCGATATCGCCGAAGCGGCATTCGCGCGTGAGTGTCGGGCGCCCCCTTGGTGCCGCTGCGAGATAGACGAGCCCCACCGGCTTCTCCGGCGAACCGCCATCGGGCCCGGCGATCCCGGTAACCGAAACGGCCACGTCGACGGGAGCGCGCGCCAGCGCGCCTTCGGCCATGGCGCGCGCGACCTCTTCGCTGACGGCGCCGTGCCGCCCTATGAGAGCAGGGGGCACGCCGATCAGCTCGGACTTGGCGGAGTTGGAATAGGTGACGAAGCCGCGCTCGAAGACGGCGGAGGAGCCTGCGATCTCGGTCAAAAGCCCGGCCAGCAGGCCGCCGGTGCAGCTCTCGGCTGTCGCCAGCTTGCGCCGGCGCCGCTCGAACTCGTCGAGCAGCGCCTTTGCGTCGTCAAGAAGATCGGGGGGAAACAGCGTGCTCATGTACCTCAACGGTCAGCGGGCAGCGCCTTCGCGGCGCTGCTCAATATAGTCCGCTAACCGTCGACGCGGTCAAATCGGTCAGACCGGCGCGAGCTTCTCGGCCTGGTGCAGCAGGTTGTCGAGCGTGTTGCGGCTCTCCGCGCCCATCACCGTGAAGGTCCGCTTCTGCGCGTCCTGCCAGATCGGGAAAGCGTCCTTGAGGATCGCTCTGGCCCTTCGGCGTCAGGTGCAGGCCGCGTCCACGACGTCCTGCCGGCGGGTCCATGTTGATGTGGCCCAGCGCCAGCAGGCGCTTCAGGTTGCGCGACAGCGTCGACTTCTCGATGTCGAGCTCATGCCCGATCTCGACGGCGGTGATGGCGTCGCGGGCCGCGAGCTGCGCGAGCAGCGTGTATTGGCTCGCCGTGATGCCCGAGCGGACGCATGGCGTCGTCGTAAACGCGCGTGACGATGCGCGAAAGTTGGCGCACGCGCGTTGCAAGGCATGCGCTCGCCGTCGTCTCGGCGATGTCGGCGATACTCGCGGTCTCAGCCGGTTTACGCTCCAGCGTGTGGGTCATCAGGTTCATGTCGGCCCCCGCATTCGTTCGTGGTCATACAACCCCCTCGCGCTTGATGCCGCGATTCTGTCGCAGGGGTCAAATGGGTCAGCAACTCGACTCGTCAGGGCGAACCAGGCTGGGCAACAGTACGGTCGCGCTGGCCAGGGCGGCGATGCCTTCGCCGCGCCCGACGAAGCCCAGGCCTTCCGTCGTCGTCGCCTTCACGCCGACGCGCGAGGCGTCGATGCCGAGGATGCCGGCGACGCGATTCGCGCATGGCCTCGCGGTGCGGGCCGATCTTCGGGGCTTCGCACAGGAACGTCACGTCGACGTTGGCAATGCGCCCGCCGAGCTTGCGCACGCGCTCGGCCGCGTCCTCGAGGAAGATGCGCGAGGGCGCGCCGCGCCACTTCGCATCGCTCGGCGGGAAAGTGCTGGCCGATGTCGCCGTCGCCGATGGCGCCGAGGATGCGCGTCGGTGAGCGCGTGCAGCGCGACGTCGGCGTCCGAGTGGCCCTCGAGGCGGTGCGTGTGGGCGATCTTCACCCCGCACAGCCACACGTGATCGCCCGGCGCGAAGGCGATGCACGTCAAAGCCGCTGCCGTTGCGCGGCTCGAGCAGGGGCGAGGCGCGCGCCAGCAGACGCTCGGCCAGCGCGATGTCGGCGGCGGTCGTCAGCTTCATGTTGCTGCCGGTGCTGGCGACGAGCTTGACGGCGAGGCCGGCCCACTCGGCGAGCCCGGCATCGTCGGTGAAGTCGCTGCTGGCCCGCCGTGGCGGCGTCGGCGATGCGCGGCGAGGATCGCGGCGAAGCGAAAGGCTTGCGGCGTCTGCGCGCGCCACAGGCCGGCGCGGTCGACCGTCTGCGCGATGGTGCCGTCGGCGGCGGCGCGCTTCAGCGTGTCGGCGACCGGCTCGGCGGCGATGGCGCCGGCGTCGTCGTCGAGCGCGGCGAGCAGGCGCGCTCGACCAGGTCGGCGGTCAGGAACGGGCGGGCGGCATCGTGGATCAGCACGCGTTCGGGAGCGCGCGGACCCAAGCGCCTCGAGGCCGGCGCGCACCGACTCCTGCCGCGTCGCGCCGCCGGGCACGGGGTCGTCGAGGCGATGCGGCAAACGGCCTCGCCGCCGCCTCGTAGAGTTCGGCCGGTCGTCGGGTGATGACGACCGGGTCCGGTCGATCTGCGGATGGCGGCCAGAACGCGGAGGGAATGGGCGAGCACCGGCTCGCCGCCCAGGAGGCAGATACTGCTTGGGAATACTCGTGCGCCCGCTGCGGCCCGCGCGCCCGCGGCCCGCCGCCACGATCACCGCCACCGTCGTCGCCATTGTCCGCTCACCAGCCGAGGAAAGCCCCGGCCTGCTTAGCCAGGTTGCCGCGTCTGGGCAATGTCGGACGGGCTTGTTCGCGCTTGCGAAATAATGCGCAACCTCATAGTCTGCACAAATGAAGGGCACCTTTCGCATTGCCTAATTACTAGGCAATCACGGAGATCCGTCGATGACGTTCGCCATGCCGGCGCACTCACTGATCGGGGGTCATACCGCGCCGAACGGGGTTCTGCTCGCGCCCATGTCGGGCGTGACCGACCTGCCGTTCCGCCGCCTCGCGCATCGGCTCGGCGCCGGCCTCGTCGTGTCCGAGATGGTGGCGAGCGAGGAGCTCGTGCGCGAGCGCGCCGACGTGCTGCGCCGCGCTGCCGGCCGCGAGCTTCAGCCCTTCGTCATGCAACTCGTCGGACGCGAAGCCCACTGGATGGAGGAAGGGCGCGCCGCGTCGCGGAAGGTCTCGGCGCCGACGTCGTCGATATCAACATGGGCTGCCCGGCGCGCGAGGTGACCGGCAAGCTCTCGGGCAGCGCGCTGATGCGCGATCTCGATCACGCGCTGACGCTGATCGAGCGCCGTCGTGCGCGCTGTACGCGTGCCGGTGACGCTCAAGATGCGGCTCGGCTGGGACGACAAGAGCCGCAATGCCGCCGAGCTTGCGAAGCGCGCCGAAGCCGCCGGCGTGCAGCTCATCACCGTGCACGGGCGCACGCGCTGCCAGTTCTTCAAGGGCCGCGCCGACTGGGAGCGCCGTGCGCGAGGTGAGCCAGCGCCGTTTCCATTCCCGTCATCGTCAACGGCGACATCGACTCGGCCGAGGACGCCGCGAGGCGCTGAAGGCCTCCGGCGCCGCCGGCGTCATGATCGGCCGCGGCGCCTACGGCGCGCCCTGGCTGCCGGGGCGCGTCGCCGCGTTTCTCGCGTCGGACCGCATGCCGGCTGCGCCCTCGCTCGCCGAGCAGGCGCAGCATCGCGCGCGAGCACGTCGAGGCGATGCTCGTCGCACTACGGCGCGCAACTCGGCCTGCGCAACGCGCGCAAGCACATCGGCTGGTATCTGGAACAGAGCGGCCGCGCCGCCGACACGGTGAAGGCGTGGCGCCGCCGCCTGTGCACCGACGACGACGCCGCGCGCGTGCTGCAGGGCCTTGCCGAGTTCTACGCGGACACGCTGCGAGGCCGCGGCATGACCAAGACGCCCGCCACGCGCGCACCTACCGCGACGCCGCCGGTCCGGTCGAGCACGATCTGCTGCTCACGGCGCTGCCGCATCCGATCCTCGTGCTCGCCGACGACAACCGCATCGTCTACGCCAACTCTGCGGCCGAAGCGTTCCTGTCGACGCGGCATTGCGCTTCTAAAGCGCGTGCGCCTCGACGAGGTGGTCGGCCTTCGGCTGCCCGCTGCTGGCGCTGGTCGAGCAGGTGCGCCGGCCGGGCTCGACCGTCAACGAGTACGGCGTCGAGATCACCGCGCCGAAGTTTCAAAGCCCGAAGCTCGTCGACGTCTACGGCGGCCCGCTTCGCCGATCAGCCCGGCCTCGTCGTGCTGATGCTGCAGCAGCGCAACATGGCGCTGATGATCGAGCGCCAGCTCACGCATCGCGCCGCGGCGCGCTCGGCCTCGGGTCTCGCCTCCGTGCTCGCGCACGAGATCAAGAACCCGCTGTCGGGCATCCGCGGCGCCGCCCAGCTTCTCGAGCAGAACCTCTCCGACGCCGACCGCTCGCTGACCCAGCTCATCTGCTCGGAGACCGACCGCATCCGCAATCTCGTCGACCGCATGGAGGTGTTCGGCGACGAGCGCCCGCTGTGCGAAGGAGCCCGTCAACATCCACGACGTGCTCGAGCACGTGCGCCGGCTGTGCGAAACCGGCTTTGCACGCGGCATCCGCTTCATCGAGGACTACGATCCCTCGCTGCCGCCCGTGCCCGGCAACCGCGACAAGCTCGTGCAGGCCTTCTTGAACCTCGTCAAGAACGCCGCCGAGGCGATCGGCGACAACAAGCAGCAGGGCCGCATCGTCATGCAGACCTCGTTCCGGCCCGGCGTGCGCCTGTCGGTGCAGGGCTCGGACGCGCGCATCAGCCTGCCGCTGATGATCCAGATCGAGGACAACGGCCCCGGCGTTCCCGATCACCTGAAGGAGCACCTGTTCGATCCGTTCGTCACCACCAAGCCGTACGGCACCGGGCTCGGCCTCGCGCTCGTCGCCAAGATCATCAACGACCATGGCGGCATCATCGAGCTGCGACAGCGAGCCCAACCGCACCGTCTTCCGCGTCCTCCTGCCCATGCAGGACCGCCCGTCCGCCCCGAAATCCCGCTCGAGCCCGAGGTAATCTATGGCCCGTGGCACCGTACTCATTGCCGACGACGACACCGCGATCCGCACCGTGCTCAATCAGGCGCTGGCCCGTGCCGGCTACGCGCCGCGCGCCACCGGCAATGCCGCCACGCTGTGGCGCTGGGTGAGCCAGGGCGAAGGCGACGTCGTGCTCACCGACGTCGTCATGCCGGACGAAAACGCCTTCGACTTCATCCCGCGCATCAAGAAGATCCGCCCCGATCTGCCGATCATCGTCATGAGCGCGCAGAACACGCTGATGACGGCGCTGACCGCCGCCGAGAAGGGCGCCTACGAGTACCTGCCCAAGCCGTTCGATCTGAACGAGATGGTCGCCGTCGTCGGCCGCGCCCTGACGCAGCCGGGCCGCCGCTTGCAACGGCCCGCGCAGGAGATCGAAAGCGAGGAGCTGCCGCTCATCGGCCGCTCGCCGGCAATGCAGGAGATCTACCGCGTGCTCGCCCGGCTCGACGCAGACCGATCTCACGGTGATGATCAACGGCGAGAGCGGCACCGGCAAGGAGCTGGTCGCGCGCGTGCTGCACGACTACGGCCGCCGCCGGCAGGGACCCTTCGTGCCGATCAACATGGCGGCCATCCCGCGCGAGCTGGTCGAGAGCGAGCTGTTCGGCCACGAGAAGGGCGCCTTCACGGGCGCGCAGACGCGTACGCAGGGCCGCTTCGAGCAGGCCGAGGGCGGCACGCTGTTCCTCGACGAGATCGGCGACATGCCGCTCGACGCGCAGACGCGGCTTCTGCGCGTGCTGCAGGAGGGCGAGTACACGACCGTCGGCGGGCGCACGCCGATCAAGACCAACGTGCGCATCATCGCCGCGACCCATCGCGATCTGAAATCGCAGATCGCCCAGGGTCTGTTTCGCGAGGACCTCTTCTATCGCCTCAACGTCGTGCCGATCCGCATCCCGCCGCTGCGCGAGCGCCTCGAGGACGTCGGCGATCTCGTGCGCCACTTCCTGCGCCAGGCGGCGCGTGAAGGGCTCGGTCAGAAATCCATCGAGGCCGCCGCCATCGACCGCCTGAAGGCACACCCGTGGCCGGGCAACATCCGCGAATTGGAGAACTTCGTTCGCCGTCTGGCTGCGCTCTACACGCAGGACACGCTGACCAGTCAGATCATCGAGCAGGAGCTCGCCGAGGCGATGCCCGACAAGAATGCCGATCTCGGCAACGGCGACGCCAAGGACTTGAGCGAGCAGGTCGAGCGCTACCTCTCCGGCTACTTCTCCGGCTTCGGCAAGGACCTGCCGCCGCCCGGCCTCTACGACCGTGTCATCCGCCAGGTGGAGTTGCCGTTGCTGACCGCCGCGCTCGCGGCGACACGTGGAAATCAGATCCGAGCCGCCGAGCTGTTGGGATTGAACCGCAACACTTTGCGTTCGCGCATCAGGGCGCTGGACATCCGCGTTTTCCGCACCCCGCAGAGCTAATCTGCACGCAGTTCTCCCCTTGCAATCCAAAGCCATAGGCTAAGCTGGCTTGCGCCCGCGCGCCCCCGGCGTTACCAATTGGCCACGTCGCGAAAATGTCACAGTCTGTTGTTCTGCTGTGATTACGAAATCGCGGGCTGCCTTGGAGTGCAGCCTCAACGCAACTGGCCTCCCCGGCCACCACCGAAAGATCGCTGATGCCGGCCGTGCAGGTTGCCCCGCAGCGAGGCCATAGCCTGGACGAGGGGCCGTCGGCCCTCAATCCGAGCGACCGGGCATTCTGGATCGGCCTCAGCTTGGTGCTGCTGTCGCTCGTCTCGGCGTTCGCGACCTACCTGATCCTCACCGGACTGACGCCCATCACCCCGCGCAACGAGGTGGTGCTGACGGTTCTGTTCCTCAATATCCTTCTGATCGTCGCGATGATCGCCCTGCTGACATGGCAGATCATCGGCCTTGCTCGCGCCTGGCGACAGCGCACACCCGGCGCCCGGCTGCACATCCGCATCGTCGCCCTGTTCTCGATCATCGCCGCGCTGCCGACGCTGCTCCTGGCGATCGGCGCCACCATCACCTTCTCGCGGTCGCTCGACGGCTGGTTTGCCACCAGCACGCGCGCCATCGTGCTGAGCTCGCGCGACGTCGCCAACGCCTACCTCGACGAGCACGGGCAGGTGATCCGCACCGACATCGTCAACATGGCGCGCGACCTCGACATGGCCGCCGGGTCGGTCGGCGGCGACCCGTTGCGGCTGCAGCGCCTCGTCATGGTGCAAGCCGGACTGCGCGATCTGCCGGTCGCCTACATCATCGACGGCGAAGGCGTGCCGGTCATCGAGACGAATGCCGACAACCAGCTTCCCTACATCGTCCCGCCGATGAGCGCGCTTGCCCAGGCAAAGAGCGGCCAGGTGGCGCTGCTGATGCCGAGCGCCAACGCCTATCGCGTCGGCGCCGTGACGAGGCTCGAGAACTACCCCGGCAAGTATCTCTACGTGATGCGCAACGTCAGTCCCAAGGTCACCGAACATCTGCAGCTGACGGCGCAGAACGTCGATGAGTTCAACCGACTGCGCAAGGCGCGCGGCGGCCTGAAGGTCGCCCACGGCCTCATGTACCTGATGATCTCGATGACGGCGGTGCTCGCCGCCATCTGGGTCGGCCTATGGTTCGCCGGGCGCTTCGTGGCACCCATCCGCCGTCTCATCGGCGCGGCGCAGGAGGTCTCGACCGGCAACCTGATGATCGAGCTGCCGGAGAAGCGCGGCGAGGGCGATCTGCGGCGTCTGTCGCAGACCTTCAACACCATGACGCGCGAGTTGAAAAACCAGCGCGATGCGCTCGTCACCGCCAACGAGCAACTGCTCGAGCGCCGCCACTTCATGGAGGCCGTGTTGTCCGGCGTCTCGGCCGGCGTCATCGGCCTCGACAGCCAAGACCGCATTACGCTCGTCAGCCGCGCCGCCGTCGACCTGCTCGGCCTCGGCGACGGCGATCTCGTCGGCAAGAAACTGAAAGAAGCAATCCCAGTTTTCGGCGCCATTCTCGACAAACAGGACGATCACTCGCTCAAATCGCGGTCGCAAGAAGAGGTGACGTTCCACGTCGCGGGCGAGGAGCGCACGTTCGCCGTGGTGGTGACGCGCGAGCGCTCGGGCGGCAGCGACGTCGGCTCGGTTCTGACCTTCGACGACGTGACGGATCTCGCCGTCGCCCAGCGCACGGCGGCCTGGGCAGACGTGGCGCGGCGCATCGCGCACGAGATCAAGAACCCCCTGACGCCAATACAACTTGCCGCCGAGCGGCTGCGCAAGAAATACGCGAAGAGCATCACCACGGACCGCGAGACGTTCGACCGGCTGACGATGACCATCGAGCGGCAGGTCACCGATCTCAAGACAATGGTCGACGAGTTCGCCGAGTTCGCGCGTATGCCCAAGCCGGAGATGGGCTCGCACGATCTGCGCCACGCCGTGCAGGAGCCCGTGGTGTTGTTCCGCGAGGGCCACTCGGAAATCCACTACGAGCTGCGCATCCCCGACAAGCCGTTGCTGATGTCGTTCGATCGGCGTCTGATCACGCGCGCCGTCACCAACCTCGTCAAGAACGCCAGCGAAGCGGTGGAAACGGCGCGCGAGGCCGCCGTGAAGGCCGACGCGAATTGGAAGGGCCGCGTGGAGACGATCGTCACGCCGCAGTCCGACCGCGTCACCATCGAGGTGATCGACAACGGCATCGGACTGCCCAAGCAGAACCGCGCCCGATTGCTCGAGCCCTATGTCACGACCAAGGGCCACAAGGGCACCGGTCTTGGCCTCGCCATGGTGCAGAAGATCACCGAGCAGCACGGCGGCACGCTGTCGCTCGAGGATGCCCCCCAGGCGCCCGGCCGCGAGCACGGCGCGCTCGTCCGCATCACCTTGCCGCTCGTCAACGGACACGGGCCGCGTTCGCCCGCCGACACCGCATTCGCCAACCGAACAAGCCGCGGCCCAACGGGCCTGACGATATCGACCGAAGGAGCTTTGAACGATGGCTGCAGATATCCTGATCGTCGACGACGAGGCCGACATCCGCGACCTCGTCGCCG
Organism: uncultured Alphaproteobacteria bacterium; assembly: GCA_963724595.1. Taxonomy (GTDB): domain Bacteria; phylum Pseudomonadota; class Alphaproteobacteria; order Rhizobiales; family Hyphomicrobiaceae; genus Hyphomicrobium_A. The sequence goes on from CAVRVR010000029.1 coordinate 58,473, forward strand.
GCATTCTCGAGGACGAAGGGCATAACGCACGCCTAGCGCGCGACAGCGACGAGGCCCTGAAGGCAATCGAGGAGCGGCGTCCGCATCTCGTGGTGCTCGACATCTGGCTGCAGGGCAGCCGGCTCGATGGCCTCGAGGTGCTGTCCTACATCAAGCGCACCTATCCCGATCTGCCGGTCGTCATCATCTCCGGCCACGGCAACATCGAAACGGCCGTCACCGCCATCAAGCGCGGCGCCTACGACTACATCGAGAAGCCGTTCAAGGCCGACCGCCTGATCCTTGTCACCCTGCGCGCGCTGGAAGCCTCGCAGCTCAAGCGCGAGGTGAAGGAGCTGCGCGAGCGTTCGAGCTTCAGCGCCGACATGGTCGGCAAGTCGCCCGCCATCAACCAGCTGCGCAATGCGCTCGACCGTGTGGCGCCGACCAACAGCCGCATCCTCATCCGCGGTTCTTCCGGCTCGGGCAAGGAGCTCGCCGCCCGCGTCATCCATATGAAATCGGCACGCGCCGAGGGTCCGTTCGTCGTCCTCAACGCGGCGGCGATGGCGCCGGACCGGGTCGAGGAGGAAATGTTCGGCACCGAGGACCGCACCGGCGGCGGACCGCGCAAAGTGGGCGCCCTCGAGGAATCGCACGGCGGCACGCTCTACATCGACGAGGTGGCCGACATGCCCATCGAGACGCAGGGCAAGGTCCTGCGCGTGCTCGTCGAGCAGAAATTCCTGCGTTTGGGCGGCAGCCAGAAGGTGGCCGTCGACGTGCGCATCATCACCTCGACGAGCCGCGACCTGGAGCGTGAAATCGCCGAGGGACGCTTCCGCGAGGACCTCTACCACCGTCTCAACGTGGTGCCGTTGCGCGTGCCGGGCCTCGCCGAGCGGCGCGAGGACATCCCCGACCTCATTCAATATTTCGTCGGCCAGCTCAGCAGCGCCTCGGGCCTTGCCCCGCGTCGTATCGGCGAGGACGCCATCGCCGTGCTGCAGGCACACGATTGGCCGGGCAACGTGCGTGAGCTGCGCAACAATATCGAACGCCTCATGATCCTCGCCGGCGGCGATCCTACGACTGTCATAACCGCGGAAATGCTGCCTGAGGAAATCGGCTCCAATGTGCCGCTGCCCGTCAATGGCGGCGCCGAACATCTGATGTCGCTACCCTTGCGCGAGGCCCGCGAGATCTTCGAGCGCGAGTATCTTCTGGCGCAGATCAACCGCTTCGGCGGCAACATCTCGCGCACGGCGGAATTCGTCGGCATGGAGCGCTCGGCCCTGCATCGCAAGCTGCGCGCGCTGGGCGTCTCCTCGGAGCACCGCGGCATGGAAGTCCGCCAGGCATAGCGCTTTGATCCAGGGCCTACGGGGACATCTTTGAGCCGCATCGTCTACGTCAACGGCCGATACGTGCCCTACGCGCAAGCGGCCGTGCACGTCGAGGACCGCGGCTTCCAGTTCGCCGACGCCATTTATGAGGTGTGCGAGGTGCGCGACGGGCATCTCGTCGACGAGGCGCGCCACATGGCGCGGTTGGCGCGTTCGCTTGCGGAACTGCAGATCGCGCAACCGATGAAGGCCGCCGCGCTCGGCCACGTCATGCGGCAGATCATCCGGCGCAACCATGTGCGCAACGGCCTCGTCTACCTGCAGGTGACGCGCGGCGCCGGCCCGCGCGAGTTCGACTTTCCCGAGGTCGACGTGACGCCGACGGTCGTCTGCCTCGCCCGCCAGATATCGCCGGCGCGGCTCGACACGGTCGCGCTCTCCGGCATCGCCGTTAAGTCGATGCCCGACATCCGTTGGCAGCGCTGCGACATCAAGACGGTGATGCTGCTGCCGGCCTGCCTCGCCAAGGAAGCGGCCCGCAAGGACGGGGCGCGTGAGGCCTGGTTCGTCGACGACGACGGGTTCGTCACCGAGGGCGCCTCGAGCAACGCTTGGATCGTCGATCGGTCCGGCGCTGTCATCACCCGGCAATTGGGTGCCGATATTCTCCCCGGAGTGACGCGGGCGACGCTTGTCGATGAACTCAAGGAGGAAAAAATATCGCTGATCGAGCGCCCGTTTCGGCTCACCGAGGCGTATGACGCGCGGGAGGCTTTCATCACCTCGGCAACGCAAACGGTGATGCCGGTCGTTCGCATCGACGGACGCGCTGTCGGCGCTGGCAAACCTGGCCCGATCGCCCAGCGCCTGCGCTTGAAATTTCACCAGTTTGCCGCCATTTCGAGCGGCTGAACCTGCTTCTTTTTGACAGCGGACTTGGTATACATTTTAGGGTGCAGTGCGGCATAATGTTATTGTATTACAGTCACTGGGATCGCACGCCGAAGTGGCTTAAGCTACCCCTACGCAGACCTAGAACAGGCGGATAAAAAAAATGGGTGCAGATCGAGTCCAGAATCTCCAGGACACGTTCCTGAACCACGTGCGCAAGAACAAGACGCCGCTGACGATCTTTCTGATCAATGGCGTGAAGCTCCAGGGAATCGTGAGCTGGTTCGACAACTTTTGTGTGCTGTTGCGGCGCGACGGTCACTCGCAGCTCGTGTATAAGCATGCGATCTCGACCATCATGCCCGGCCAGCCGGTCCACCTCATGGAGACCGAGACGACCGAGGCCTAACTTCGGGCGGCACAGATCGACGAACGCGTTGACATAACGGGCAGAACGAGACGGCGAAGGAGAGCGGCGTGCAAGCGGTGCGCGCGCTCTCGTGCTCGTTCCCGATCTGAAACGGCCGCCGCGTTCCGGCGCCGAGCAGCCGAGCGGCGCCGTCGCGGACGGCGCCCCTGCACTCGCCGCAAGATCGTCTGCGGGAGGCGACCGGCCTTGCCGAGGCGATCGACCTCGTCGTCGTCCAGAGCCTGCTCGTGCCGGTAGCCAACCCGCGGCCGGCGACGCTGTTCGGCACCGGCAAGGTCGAGGCGCTGAAGGCGCTCATCGCCGCCCATGACATCGCGCTCGTCATCATCGATCACCCCGTCTCGCCCATCCAGCAGCGCAACCTGGAGCGCGCGTGGAACGTCAAGGTGCTCGACCGCACCGGACTGATCCTGGAGATCTTCGGCCGGCGCGCGCGCACCAAGGAGGGGCGTCTGCAAGTCGAGCTGGCGCATCTGTCGTACCAGAAGAGCCGGCTCGTGCGCACGTGGACGCACTTGGAGCGCCAGCGCGGCGGCTACGGCTTCCTCGGCGGCCCGGGCGAAGCGCAGATCGAGCTCGACCGGCGCATGATCGACGAGCGCATCATTGCCATCCGCAAGGATCTCGAGGTGGTCGTGCGCACACGCGAATTGCACCGCCAGGGGCGGCGCCGCGTGCCGTATCCGGTGGTCGCCATCGTCGGCTACACCAACGCCGGCAAGTCGACGCTGTTCAACCGCATCACCGGCGCCGACGTCTTCGCCAAGCATCAGCTGTTCGCCACGCTCGATCCGACGATGCGCGAGGTGCGCCTGAAGAGCGGCCGGCGCATCATCCTCTCCGATACGGTCGGCTTCATCTCCGACCTGCCGACGATGCTGGTCGCCGCCTTCCGCGCGACGCTCGAAGAGGTGATCGAGGCCGACCTCATCCTGCACGTGCGCGACATCTCGCATGCCGAGACCGATAGCCAGGCGCGCGACGTCGAGGCCGTGCTCACCGAGCTCGGCATCGACACGCTCGCCGCGACGGCTCCATCCTCGAAGTGTGGAACAAGATCGATCTGCTGAGCCCGGTGACGCGCGAGGAAGCGATGAGCGCCGCACGCTGGACCGAGCGCCCGCCGGTGCTCGTCTCGGCCGTGACGGGCGAGGGGATCGAGGCGCTGCTCGCCGCAATCGACACCCGGCTGGGACGTGGCGACGCGATCGTCGAGCTCATCGTTCCGGCGCACGAAGGGCGGCTCTTGAACTGGCTCTACGAGGAAGCCGAGGTGCTCGAGCGCGAGGCGCTCGAGAGCGGCGAGGTGCGCGTCCGCGTGCGCATCGCCGCCGAGAAGAAAGAGCGCCTGAACGCACAAGCCCGCCGCGCCGGCACTGCGCTCACCAGCGCTTGATGCTGTCCCTCTATGCGTCCCGACGCGCAGAAGGTGCGGGTAGAATTCCGCCGGATGCCTGACAAGGAGCGATACTGACGTCCGAGGTCTCGCCGACAACTTAGCGCGTCCTCGCTCATCTTCTTGCGCGCTCACCTCATTTCCGGCCCGAACGGATGGCCAAATCATCCTTGAGTTTGATTCGCCAATCATCGCGAGGGGGCCAGGAATGCGACAGCTGCTACAGCAACTCGAAGAAATGCACATCAGAATTGCCGAGACCGCCACGCAGGAGGAGACGCTCGTCAAAGCGCTGGGCGAGGCGCTGATCCGGCTCGACGAACAGCTCCTGCAGGACGTGCACAGCATCGCCACCGAGCACGAGGCGCGTCGCTGCGCCATTCTCGGCGAGCTGCAGGGGCTGGCTTCGAGCATCGGGATGTTTCAATTGCCGCGTCCGGCCGCATGCCATCGAGGCGGAACCGACGTACGTTCCCATCGCCGGCGACTGGCGGGAGGCGACCAGCAACATCCGCGACGATCTCGAAGCGCCAGCCAACGGCCATACAGCGCCGCGCGCTTTGTTTCCGCATGAGCAGCGTCGTGCGACCGCGCCGCTCAGCCTGACGGAGCGGCGTCGGCGCGCTGCCGGCTAGTTCGGGTCAGCGGTTGGCCGGCGGCGCGTATCGCTCATCGTTGCGCGATGCCCGCACGATACCCTTGGGGCCGCTCGACGGCAGCCCGATCTCGTCGTCGCGGAATTGCCGCAAGGGAATCGGGACCAAGCGCAGTTTGTCGCGCGGGGTCTCGACGACCTGCCCAGGGACGGGCGGGGTATCCTGCTTGAAGTCGTGCGGCACGCCCTGCGCCTGGGCCACAACTACGCCGATGAGGATAAGGGCAATAGCAATCAAGAACCTATGCATCTGCAGCCTCGCGGAAACGCGATGGTTTCCTGCGATAACGCGCGAATAAGGCAATGTTTCAGGGTGCCGAGTAGCGGGTGCGAAATGTCGACGGCGCGCCCTACTCCTTGGGTTCGACCAGGCCGCGCACGGCCGAACCGCTCGGCCCGATCTCCTGCAGCGCCTGCCGGCAGCTCCATTGCTGCGACACCTTGCAGTCGTTGGGACCGTCGGCCTGCTCGCAGTTGAGCGTCCCCCGCCAGGCTTGCAGGACCTTGCTCGCCTGAGTGTCGAACTCGGCGAGATCGTCGCCCTGATAGCGCGCGCGGAGCTCCGCGACTTGCGGGGTGATGCGCAGGCCGTAGCAGACGAGGACGGCGCCGGCGGCTTCGCCATAGCGCGCGCCGGCGTCCTTGGCCGACAACGGCTTAGCGTCTGCGGGTGTGGTGGAGGCAGGGCGGAGCAGGGAGCGCGGTGCATCGGCGGCCGACGCGGTTATGGCGCACGCGAGTACGCAGAGTGCGGCCGTGGCGGTAGTGATGGCTAAGCGCATGCGATCCTCCGCTTCCCAATCCAGATTAGAAACCGGAAGCGCGGCGCAAGGCAATGCGCCCTTTAGGCAATCAGCGTTGGCGGTTGCTGGCAGATGTGGATGAGCGCTAGGCCGCGGCGGACGCGTCAAGTGTTGGCATCGCGAAGGAGTTCAGCAGTATCCGGCGGATATCGTCGGCGGGAACGGGCGGGCTGAAGTAGTACCCCTGCACCTCGGTGCACCCTTCCGCGCGCACCAATTCGAGCTGCTCCCAGGTCTCGACACCTTGCGCCATGACGACGAGCTGCAAAGCGCGGCCAAGCCCGCTGATGGCGCGGATGACGGCAAGGCCGCCGCGGTCGGAAGCGTTGGCGAGGAAGCAGCGGTCGATCTTGATCTTGTCGACGCAGAACTTCTGCAAATAGCTGAGCGAGGAATAGCCCTTACCGAAATCGTCCAAGGAGATTCCGATCTTGAGGTCGTGAAGATGGCGCATGATATCGAGCGTCTTGTCGCTGCCCTGCAACATCACCACCTCCGTGATCTCGAGCTCGAGCCGGTGCACTTTATGACGTTTTGACCGAAGGCACCCAGCGCCGGCGGTGAAAAACTGCGCTCGGAAATTCAAGCCCATACGCGCGCGCCACTGCGCCGGCTTGCGGGAATCCGCGAAATACGCGTGAGTAGGGCGCGTCGGCACCGGCAGAACCAGCATCGCCGACGCCATCGGGGGAGGTGTCCGTGCGCTTCAATGTGTTCCTGCTTACGACCTGCATGCTGCTCTGCGCTTCAGCGCCGCTCGCCGCACGCGAGTGCAAATACCGCGAGCTGCAGGACAAGGTCGGCGAGAAGATCACGATGACGGCGAAGATCGACATGGTCGAGCCGGAGGAAAACGATCCCAAGGCCGTCTTCATCACGCTCGACAACTCGGCCGCCGACCACTGCTTCACTTTCCTGACTGGAGTACCGAAACCCTCGCTGGGTAGCTGCAAGGCGGGCCAGACCGTCACGGCGACCGGCAAGGTTTACGAACGGATGGATGCCTGGTGGGGTCTCGAGAAGGTGACGGCCATCTCTTGCAAATAGCCCAGCGCGGCAACTCGCGCCTTGTAACCTTCGCGCGGGCATGCCATATGGCGCACATCGTTCGAGGCAATCTCGAGCGGCCATCGGCGCTCCAGCCGCGTGAACGGACAACGTCTTAAGGCCCCAGGCTTAAATTCCAAGGGCCGCTTTGTTGTCCTCCTGTTGAGCGCCTCTGACCTCCCTTTCCATTTGAGCCCAGGCCACGCGGGGCTCTTTCGAGTACCGCCGCGTTCGCTCGCGCTCGGCCAGCATTTTCGCCTGGCCGCTGTCCGCGCGCGTGGCTCCCAATCATGAAAGATATGCATTTGACCACCCCCACTTCGACGACGTTTGCCGAACTCGGTTTGAACGCTTCGCTGCTCAAGGCGCTGGACGCCGAGGGCTACACAACGCCAACCCCAATTCAGGCGCAGGCCATTCCCGGCGTGCTTGCCGGTCGCGACCTCATGGGCATTGCGCAGACGGGCACCGGCAAGACGGCCGCCTTCGCGCTGCCGATCCTGCACCGCCTGGCCGCCGACCGCCGCCCCGCGCTGCGGCAGGGCGCGCGCGTGCTCGTGCTGTCGCCGACACGTGAGCTTGCCTCGCAGATCGCCGAGAGCTTCCGCGTCTATGGGAAGCACGCGGGCATCACGGTTGCCGTGATGTACGGCGGCGTGCCGTTCCGCCCGCAGGTCAACGCCTTGAGCCGCGGCGTCGACGTCCTCGTCGCCACGCCTGGCCGTCTGATCGATCACCTCGAGCAGCGTAGCGTGAACTTGTCCGGCGTTGAGATTCTCGTCCTCGACGAGGCCGACCAGATGCTCGACATGGGCTTCATCGCGCCAATCCGCAAAATCCTGTCGAAGCTGTCCCAGCGCCGCCAGAGCCTGTTCTTCTCGGCCACCATGCCGCGCGAGATCGGTGCGCTGGCCGCCGAGATGCTGCGCGATCCGCTGCGCGTGTCGGTGACGCCTGTCGCCAAGACCGCCGATCGCGTCACGCAGAGCGTCATCCACGTCGAGCCGCAGAAGAAGCATTCGCTGCTGGTCGAGCTGTTCGCCGATCCGGCGATGAAGCGCACGCTCGTGTTCACGCGCACCAAGCGCGGCGCCGACAAGGTGGCGCGCCATCTCGAATCCGCCGGCATCCTCGTTGCCGCCATTCACGGCAACAAGAGCCAGCGCCAGCGCGAGGCGGCGTTGCAGGAGTTCCGCAACGGACGCATTCGCGGGCTCGTCGCAACCGACATCGCCGCACGCGGCATCGACATCGACGAGGTGACCCACGTCGTCAACTACGAGCTGCCGAACATTCCGGAGAGCTACGTGCACCGCATCGGCCGCACGGCACGCGCCGGCGCGGAGGGCATCGCCATCTCGCTGTGCTCGGGCGAGGAGCGCGCGTTCCTGCGCGACATCGAACGGCTGACGCGGCAGACGATCCCGGCGAGCGACCGCACGGGTGATGCCACTCTGGTAAGCACCGCAGGGGCTGGTGGCGGCGAGCGCGGACATCGCCATCAGGCCGGCGGCCATCGCAATGGCGCGCCCGGCAACGGCGCACACAAACACGCAGGGCATCGCGAGGGTGGCGCGCGCAGTGGCGGCGGCAACGGCAGCGGTACCGGCAAGTATCGCGGTCCCCAGCGCAGCGCAGATGCGCGCGGCGGCAAGGGCGGCGGCAAGCGCCATCGCTCCGGCGGCGCCGCAAGCGCACGCTAAGCACCGCGGAATTCGCATCCCGGCGCTCGTTGCCAGGATGCATCCCTCCGCCCGTGTGGAGCGAGCGGTTGGCGGATCCCGGGACCAGCCACGGTATGACACCTGTCGGCGTTACTTGTGCGATGTGCGCCGGTTCGACGGCGTGGCACTCAACGTGCGCCGATAAAGATAGGCAGAGTGGCTCGGGGTGGCGTAGCCGACGACGAGCGAAGCGTCACCGACACATTTCCAGCCTCGAGCGGTCCGTGATCGCGTGGCAAGGGTTACGGGGCGACTGAACCAAAACGGCCGTCATGGATTACCACTTCGCACGAGGAGGGTGGCCATGCATCTCGCGCCGCGCTTTTCCGCTGGCATGTCAGAATGATGGATCAAAAGCGGACGACCGCGGTGCCGGCCGGCCCCCTCGCCGGAGCCAAGGGACAAGCGCATGGCACGACGCATCGAGCTTACACCTGAAACCTGGCACGCTCTCGACGAGCTACAGTACGAGACGGGAGAGCCGCTCCGCGAGCTGGCCGAGGAGGCTTTTGTCGACCTCATCAAAAAGCGCCGCCAGCCGCGGTCACTGAGAGAGGCGCTGAGCGAGGTTGCGCAACGGCATCACCCATCAGTCGGGCATTGACGTTCACCACCTGCGCTGGTCACACTCGTCTCCCTGACCAGGGGGAGCGCGATGACCGAAGCCGCCGGCAAGCGTGACACGTCTTCGGCATCCTCGGGCTCAGCCGAGCCTTCGCTGGACCGGGTCATGGGCCCGTGGCTGCTGTTGCTATTCATTGTCGGCGACATCCTCGGCACCGGCATCTACGCACTGACGGGCCAGGTGGCCAAGCACGTCGGCGGTGCCGTGTGGCTGCCGTTCCTCGTCGCCTTCGTCGTCGCGTTGCTGACGGCGGTCAGCTACCTCGAGTTGGTCACCAAATATCCGCGCGCCGCCGGCGCTGCGCTCTATGCCCACCGCGCCTTCGGCATCCACTTCATCACCTTCCTCATCGCCTTCGCCGTAATGTGCTCGGGCATCACCTCCGCATCGACGGCCTCGCGCGCGTTCGCGGCGAACTTTTCGGGTTCGCTCGGCCTCGGCCTCGGCACCCTCGGCGTCACCATGGTCGGGCTTGTCTTCATGGCGGTGATCGCCGCGGTGAACTTCCGCGGCGTAGGCGAGAGCGTGAAGATCAACGTGCTGCTGACCTGCGTCGAGCTGTCGGGCCTCTTGATCATCATCGCCATCGGCCTGTGGGCGATCGGCGCGGGCACCGGTGATCTGTCGCGCACCATGACGTTCAACACGAGCGCCGACGGCAGCGTGATCTGGGGCGTGATCGCCGGCACCACGCTCGCCTTCTTTGCCATGGTGGGCTTCGAGGAACTCGGTCAACATGGCCGAGGAGACCCAAGACCCGAGCCGCATCTTCCCAAAAGTGCTGCTGAGCGGCCTCGTGCTCACCGGCACCATCTACGTGCTGGTGTCGCTATCAGCCATCGCGCTTGTCTCGCCGGAGGAGCTGGGGCAGGGCGAGACGCCGCTTTTGAAGGTGGTGCAGGCGGGCGCGCCAGGTTTTCCGCTCGGGGTGTTCGGCGTCATCACCATGTTCGCGGTGGCCAACAGCGCGCTTATCAACATGCTGATGGCGAGCCGCCTGATCTACGGTATGAGCCGCGAGCACGTGCTTCCTGCGGTGCTGGGCAAGGTGCATGCAACCCGGCGCACGCCGTACATCGCGATCGTGTTCACGACGTTGCTCGCCTTCGCGTTGATCTCATTCGTCGGCGAGGTGCCGGCGCTGGGCGGCACGACGGCGTTGCTGCTGTTGTGCGTGTTCACGGTGGTCAACGTCGCGGTGCTGGTGCTGCGCAAGGACACCGTCGACCACGAGCACTTTCGCGCGCCCACGTTCGTGCCGGTGCTCGGCGCCGTATGCTGCGGGTTTCTCACCGGGCCGTGGACGGGGCGCGATCCGCAGCAGTACATCATCGCCGCGGTGCTCATCGCCATCGGCGTGGCGCTGTGGTTCGTCACCATGGCCATCAACCGCGCCACGGGGCAGCGGCCGACGGAACCCCTAGAGGAAGAAATCGGCGGCGGCGGTGCGCACAATTGATCGCAGGCGGCGCTCAGCCAGTACCGGAGCGACCGAAGTCGCTCCGGATTGTGCATATCAGCAGGCGTGCACCCGCATGCAGCGGCGATAGCGCCAGCCGGCAACCCAGCGGCCGCGGCAGATGGCGTTCCAGCGCCAGCAGCGTCCGTAGCCGGCTTTTTCGATCAGGGATTGGGCGGGTAGGAGCTTGGATGTGATCAGGCCGGAACGGGGCTGGCTTGCACGGGGGTGAGGAAGGCAGCGGCCGACATGGCGCAGACCGCACTCGCAACAATGAGGGTTCGAGACATCGCGGATACTCCGTTGGATTATTGGCTGTGCGCACGACGCCGATGAGGCCGCGCGCGAGCCCAGCAGCGCGCGCCGCGCCTGAACGGGCGATGAACCGATGTTGAATTTATGTTACAGCGGAATACCTTGCCGCAGCTTCGTAAGTCAGTGGCCGCTGGCTTTGGCCTCGTCCCATAGGGCGTCCATCTCGGCGAGGTCCGATTGCGCCGGCGAGGAGCCGCGGGCGGCGAGCTGCTGCTCGATGTAGCGGAAGCGGCGCACGAACTTCTCGTTCGCTGCGCGCAAGGCGCCTTCCGGATCGAGCTTCAGGTGGCGCGCGATGTTGGCGACGACGAACAGCAGGTCGCCGAACTCCTCCTCGATGGCGGCGCGGTTGGTCTTGTCCTGCGTCTCGGCGATCGCCGCCTCGAGCTCGGCGAGCTCCTCGTTGAGCTTGGCGAACACCGGGGCGAGCGACGGCCAGTCGAAACCGACCTTGGCGGCTTTGTTCTGCAACTTGATGGCGCGCGTCAGGGCGGGGAGGGCGACGGGCACATCGTCGAGGACACCGCCTTTCTCGTTGCCGTTCTTTTCCGCTTGTCTTGGCACGGTCCCAGAACCCGGGAGTGACGCCGGCGGCGCGCTCGGCGTCAGAGCCGAAGACGTGCGGGTGGCGGCGGATCATCTTGGACGGTGATCGCTTCGACGACGTCGCCGAAGGCGAAGGCACCCTGCTCCTCGGCCATGCGCGCGTGGTAGACGACCTGCAGCAGCAGATCGCCGAGCTCGTCCTTGAGATCGGCGAGGTCGTTGCGCGCGATGGCGTCGGCGACCTCGTAGGCTTCCTCGATGGTGTAGGGGGCGATGGTCGCGAAGGTCTGCTGCGATCCCACGGGCAGCCCGTCTCGGGATCGCGCAGCGCGGCCATGATCTCGATGAGGCGGGAGATGTCTTTGGAGGGTGTCATGCGCGGCACCCTAATCGATGCGGCGCGTCCTCGGAGGCGAGCGGCGTGGCGGCTGCGCCAGGCGGCGCCAGGCATCGGGACAGCAGTGACGACGGCGAGCGGGACGAGCCAGCCGAGCCAGGCGGCGCAGCCGTAGACCGGATCGAACGGGCAGATCGTAGCTCGTCGCGACCGTCGTCGTCAGGCGCACCCACAATGCGCCCGAGGCGACCGCGGCCATCGCCAGCATCAGACGCGCGTGGTCGCCGAAGCGGCGCTGGCGCATGGCGAGGATGCCCAGCGCGATCAGGGCCAGCCAGACGACGCCTTGGGCGAGAAACCCGGCGCGCGCCATGGCGACGGAATGGCTGTAGAGCGCGACGGGCAGCGAGGTGAGTGCGCCGAGCACGACGGCTGCGGCCGTGACGTAGCCGAGCGGCCGGTGCCAGGCGCTGTTACGGCGCAGGGCGATGACCAGCGGGATGAGCAGCATGGCGGCGCCAGAGGCCAGCATGTGCAGCTTGAAGATGCCGGGCAGCCGCTGATCGACAAGGAACAGATTGTACGGCAAGGCGATGGCGCCGAACCCCTGCGAGACGGCGACGAGACCGGTCGGCACGGCCAGCAGCAAGACGCAGGCAAATGACGGCAAGTCGGGGAGCACGTGCAGCAAGGAGACGAAGGCGAGACATAAATTCGCCGGCGGCAATTGCTGTGGTCGCGTCGTTGAGCATCGGTCAATGAGGTTCGAGGCACGTTATGTTGAAAGTCATATTGAGCGCTCTTTGTGTTCTGGCAACGGCATCGTCGCTCTCGGCCGGGATCACGGCGGCGAACATCGCCGGCCGCTGGCAGGGCGACAGCTGGGCGAACGAGGCCGGCGGACCCCTGACGCTCGACATCGTCGCCTGCGGCGACGGCTGGTGCGGAATCAAGGTCGAGGCCAACGACGCGTGCGGCGGCACCGCCTTGAAGATCGATGCCGGCGTCAGTCAAGGATGACTACATCCAATTCAACGGCACGCTGCAGTTGGCGTCGGGCACCGAGCCCTACGTCGTGCACACCTCGATCTTCATGCCGGCCCCGACGATCCGCCGGGCGACGCCGCTGAAGCTGCAGATCACTGGCGACACCGGCGGACAGTTCCGCGCCTATCGTCGCTCGTTCCCGTTCGAGGCGCAGATGGCGCGCATCAAGGATGCCGTGTGCCACGCGCCGCAGACGGTCTCCTCGCTGGAATAGGTCGTACCGTCGCTCGGCCATTGTTTCCGCTTGCCGCTCCGGTCTACCATCGGCGCGGGGAAGGGGCGGCGTCGGCAGCCTGTCGCGCGCGCCAGAGCGGACGACACCGGCATGATCATCCTGCGCATCTTCGCCAACGCCGTCATCATGGCGGGCGAGGTGGCGGCCGTCGCGGCGCTCGCCGCCTTCGCCTTCTACTATCCGTTCGTGTTCGCCGGCGTGACGGCAGCCCTGAGCTTCGTGCTCGGCCTGCGGCTCGAGGTGGCGCGCCTGCGCTACGAGCTGCCGTTCTATTTCGGCGGCCTGGTCAAACGCGGCGACGTTCTTCACGGCGCTGGTCGGGTTCGCTTCGAAGCGCTGTTCAAGGGCGTGCTCGCCGGGGTCGCTGCGCTGTTCACCTTCGCCGGGACCAACCCCGACCGGCTGTTCTGGGTGGCGGTGCTGTTCGGAGTGTGCGTCTACGCCGGCGCCGCCGTGCTGCGCCTGCTGTCGATCCGCGCCGAGGCGCTGCCGATGCGCTGGGGCTATTTCCGTTTGGCGCCGCCGCTCGGGCTGCTGTTCTCGGCGGGTCTGGCGCTGCTCGCGGCCGCTGCGATCGCTGCCGGCCGCCAACGTCACCGACATCGGCTGGGACATCATCTTCGATACGCCGGCGCAGCCGTCGATCGCGCAGGTGAGCGAGCTGTTCTTCCAGCTGAAGCAGGCGTTCGACGAGTTCATCGTCAAGGCGCTTGAGCGTGCTCATGGACGAAGAGTGGGCGCGCCTCGTCGGCATCGTCGTCAGCGTCAACGTGCTGTCGGGCTTCGTCAGCGCGGTCTATGCGGCGATCATTGCGGCCGGCGTGCGCAAGGCCGAGGACACGCTGCTGTGAGCGGCCGCGGATGGCAGGTACGCGCCAGCCGTGTCAGACGCCAGCGTCGGCCCTCCGACGTTCGCATAATATATATTATGGAATGTTTTATGATTATTAATACATATTTACGAGACAGCGAGAGTGCCGCCGGTAATTACCTTTCGGCCTTCTCGTACTTGTCGCGACACGAACCGGTCGAGCAGCCGCACGCCCCAGCCGGCGCCCCAGCTCGGGCTGATCTCCGACTTCGGCGCGTCCATGGCCGTGCCGGCAAGATCGATGTGCGCCCACGGCGTGTCCTTGACAAAGTACTTGATGAACGCGGCCGCCGTGCACGCGCCCGCCCAGCGCCCGCCGATGTTCTTGATGTCGCAATTCTTCGACTCGAGCATCTTGTCGTAGGCCTTGTCGAGCGGCATGCGCCACAACTTCTCGCCCGTCTCCGCTGAGGCTTCGAGAAGATCGGCGGCGAGCTTCTCGTCGTTGACGAAGAGACCGGCGTACTCCTTGCCAAGCGCCACCATGATGGCGCCGGTGAGCGTCGCCAGGTCGATCATGAGGCGCGGCTTGAAGCGCTCCTGCACGTAGGAGATGAGGTCGACGAGCACTAGGCGGCCCTCGGCGTCGGTGTTGAGGATCTCGACCGTGTGGCCGGAGTGCGCGCGCACGATGTCGCCGGGGCGCGTCGCCGCGCCCGACGGCATGTTCTCGACGAGGCCGATGATGCCGATGGCGTTGACGTTCGCCTTGCGCTCGGCGAGCGCCTGCATGGTGCCGACGACCGCGGCGGCGCCGCCCATGTCGCCCTTCATGTCCTCCATGCCGGCAGCCGGCTTGATGGAGATGCCGCCGGTGTCGAAGACGACGCCCTTGCCGATGAAGCAGATCGGCTTGGCGCGCTTCGACTTGGCACCGTGCCACTGCATGATGGCGACGCGCGCCGGGCGCACGCTGCCCTGCGCAACAGCGAGCAGCGCACCCATTTTCAGCTCGGTGATCTGCTCGGCATCAAGGATCTCGATTTCGAGGCCCGAGGCCTCCAATTCCTTGACGCGGTCGGCGAATTCGATCGGTCCCAGCGCGTTGGCAGGCTCGTTGACGAGATCGCGAGCGGTGACGATGCCGTTGGCCAGCGCCGCATACCGCACGTAGGCGCTCCGCGCCTTGTCGGGGTCGGCGCAGTGCACGACGAGCTTCTGCAGCCCGTCCGCCTCGCCGTTGCCGTCCTCATCGCCGGACTTTTTCGTCAGGTACTTGCGGAACTCGTAGTTGCGCAGCGCGGCACCGAACGCTAGCAGCGCGGCGAGTACATCCGGCTTGATGCCGGCGCCGTCGGGCGCCTCGGCGATGAGGCTCGCCGACTTGGTCTTGCGCGCGCCAATCGCTCCCGCCGCCGAACCGCCGAGCAGCACCCAATCGTTCTCCTGCAATTCGCCCGGCTTGCCGGTGCCGAGCACGATGACGCGATTGACGCTCCCGAGCCGCGGCGGCGCGAGAACCTCGACTGTCGACTTCTTGCGCCCCTTGTACTGCGCCGCCTCGGCCGCCTTGATGAGCGCGCCGCCCGCGCGCTGGTCGATCTCGCGCGCACGCCCCGCCAGCGCCACGTCGTCGCCGGCGAGCACGACGACGGTCGGCTCAAGGTCGGCGGAGAGCGGTTGGAAGACGATTTCGGGGCGGCTGGTCATGCGGTCGGGCTCCCAGGTGGGTTGCGTGAGGGGCTCTTCCCGCCAGGATGCAAGGCGCCGCGTGGAGTGCAATCGATCCGCGCAAGACCCCGCCGCCGAGCAGGGACCCAAGCCATGCATGGAAGGCAGGGAAGTCCGAAACGTTGGTATCCCCGAGCTAACCCGCGGGCGCCGCGCTGGCAAGCGAGGCAGCCCGCCAAGGCCATCAAGCCGCCGTGTTCACCGCGGACGTTCTTGGCTTGTTCGCGGGTCAGGGCGGCGGCGCGCGGTGCCGATGGGTCTGGGCCGCCTGGCAGCCGAGCCACAGGCGCCAAGTCACTGGGGAAAAGCCGAATTTCCGCCACTCTGACATGGAACGCAGAAGCTATGGGACGGGCTGGGGGGCCGGCCTCCCGCGGGCGTCCTCTTTTTCGCAATCGGTCAGCATGACGATCTTCGAAAGGTATGTCTTTCGGCAGGCCGGTTCCGCGCTGCTCATCATCCTGTTGTCGCTGTCGAGCATCGTTTGGGTGGCGCTCGCTCTGCGCCAGCTCAACGTCGTGACCTCGCAAGGTCAGGACGTGTGGATGCTGATCAAGATGACAACGCTGGCGTTGCCCAACCTGATGGCCATCATCGCCCCGTTCTCGCTGCTGATCGCCTGCATTCACACACTCAACCGGCTCAACGGCGATAGCGAGCTGATCGTGCTCACTGCCTCCGGCGCCACTATCTGGCGGGCGGCGAAGCCGCTGATGGCGCTGGCGCTGCTGGTCGCGCTGGGCGTGGCCTTCGTCAATCATATCGGCATGCCGTGGAGCCTGAAACTCCTGCGCCAATACATCGTGCAGGTGCGCGCCAACATCCTGACGCAGGTCATCCAGCCCGGCAGCTTCTCGAGCCCGGAGGAAGGCCTCACCTTCCATATCCGCGAGCGCGCCCCCAACAGCGAGCTGCTGGGCCTCATCGTGCACGACACGCGCAACAAGGAGCTCAATCAGTCGTATCTCGCCGAGCGCGGCGTGATCGTGCAGCGCCCGCCGTCGAACTATCTCGTCATGAGCAAGGGCCACATCGTCCGCCGCACCGACAAGGACGAGCCAGCGCAGATCATCGCGTTCGAGAAGTACGCCGTCGACCTCGACCAGTTCGAGAAGAAGATGGACGAGGACGGTGAGGATCTGAAGCCGCGCGAGCGCTACCTCAGCGAACTGCTCTACCCGGAAGAAGGCTCGATGAGCTTCAAGAAGGCGCCGGGCAAGTTCCGCGCCGAGTTGCATGAGCGCTTTTCCAACCCGATCTACCCCCTCGCCTTTGCCTTGATCGCGCTCACCGCCGTGGGGCAGGCGCACTCGACGCGGCAGAACCGCGTGCAGCAGGTGGCGATCGCCTTCGTGCTCGCCGCCATGCTCCGCCTCGGCGGCCTCGCTCTCAACAACGTCGTCGTGCTCAACCAGGCTGCGACGCCCTTGCTCTATGCGCTGCCGCTGTCGGCCATGCTGGGCGCGCTGATCTTGATGGAGCGCGCCCGCCGCAAGCTGTCGACCTCGCGGGTGCAAAGCCTGATCGTCGATCCGATCGTCCAGGCGGTAGCGTTCTTCTTCGCGCTCATCCCGCGCTGGCGCGCCTCGGCACGCCGGCGGGCGGAGGTGAGCCCTTGATCCGCACCCGCACCCTCGGCCGCTACATCGGCACGCGCTTTCTGCTCGCGATCCTGTCGACGTTCCTTCTCTGTTCGGTGTTGATTTATCTCATCGACTTCGTTGAGCTGCTGCGCCAGTCGGGCAAGAACGGCGAGGTGCCGCTACCGACCCTCGGCCTCATCGCCCTGCTGCGGCTGCCGGCCTACGCGGAATTTCTCATCGCGTTCGCGGTCCTCGTCGGCTCGATCACGGCGCTGCTGCAGCTGAGCCGCAAGAGCGAGCTCACCGTGATGCGCGCGGGCGGCATGTCGGTCTGGCAGTTCCTACGGCCCGGGTTGTTCGTGGCTTTCGCCGTCGGCGCTTTGACGGTGACGGTGTTCAATCCGATAGCGGCGGCCGGGCGCACCGCCGCCGAGAGCCTCTTTGCCGAGGCTTTCGGTAAGGAAGCCAATCTGTTGCGCTCTCGCTCGGGTGCTTCATGGCTGCGCCAGAATGGGGCCGACGGCCAGTCGGTCATCAGCGCCGCGATCGCCACCAACCGCGGGCTGACGCTGCACGGCGTCTCAGTGTTCATCTACGACAACGAGGGGCACTTCGTCGAACGCGTCGACGGCAAGCGCGCCGACCTGCACGAAGGCTACTGGGAAATCAAGGAAGCGTGGGTCGTACGCATCGGCCGCGAGCCGGAAGAGTTCGATATCTACCTCGTGTCCACATACCTTACACCGGACCGCGTCACCGATGCGCTGGGAACTGTCTTTTCGGTGTCCTTTTGGGAGATGCCCGCGCTGATAGAAGTGGCTGAAAAGGCTAAACTTTCATCAGACCGCCTGCGCATTCAGTACGAAGCGCTGATGTCAAGGCCTTTACTGTGCGCGGCGATGGTCCTTTTGGCGGCCACTGTGTCGCTGCGGTCATTCCGCGGCGGAGGCATCCAGACTATGGTCATTACTGGACTGGTGGGGGGGTTCGGCTTCTTTCTTCTGTCAGAAGTCTCCCGACAAGTCGGAGTGGCTGGATTGACGCCTCCTTGGGCGGCGATCTGGTTGCCCGTGGTCCTGGTTATGTTTGTCTCGGCTACGGTTCTGTTACACCAGGAGGATGGCTGAGTGATGCGTCAAACGCGGGCACCGCAAGAGGGTTGCGGATCGTCACGCGTCACCTGCCGGCGCCGGAAGGCTGCCGGCTGGGTGCGTTTGGCTGTGCTCGCTGTCCTGTCCGCTTCGCTGTTCTCAGCCTTCGAGGCTCACGCACAAGACCCATCGACACTCGCTCCTGCGGTTGGGAAATCGAGCTCGTTCCCCAAGCAGAGCATGGTCGGTCCCTCACGCAACATCGACAAGTCGCAGCCGCTCTATCTGCAGGGCGACGAGCTGATCTACGACACCGGCGGCAACAAGGTGGTCGCGCGCGGCAACGTCGAGATCTACTACAACAACTACATCCTGACTGCCGACCAAGTGGTTTACGACCAGTCGGCCAACACGCTGACGGCGGTCGGCAACGTCATCCTGAAGGAGCCGAACGGCAACATCGTCCGCGCCGACCGCTACACGCTGACGGACGACTTCCGCGACGGCTTCGTCTCGCAGCTGTCGATCGTCGCCTCCGACGACACGCGCATCGCCGCCGAGCGCGCGACGCGACGCGGCGGCAACACGACCGTGTTCACCAACGGCCGCTTCACGCCTTGCAAAACCACCGACGGCATGCCGCCGCTGTGGTGCTTGAGCGCGGCGACCGTGATCCACGACCAAGCGGCGGCGACCATCAGCTATCAGGACGCGCAGTTCGAGCTGTTCGGCGTGCCGATCCTCTACACGCCCTACTTCGAGCACGCCGATCCGTCGGTGAAGCGCAAGTCGGGCTTCCTGATGCCGCAGCCCACCGTGTCGGACACCCTCGGCTACAGCACGACGATCCCGTACTACTTCGCGCTGGCGCCCAACTACGACTTCACGTTCTACCCGATGTACACCTCGCGCCAGGGCATCCTGTGGCAGGGCGAGTGGCGGCACCGCACCGAGAACGGCCAGTACTACATCAAGGGCGCCGGCATCGATCAGGATGCCGCCGACCTGCCCTCGGGCATTGACAATCGCGAGCAGTACGACGGCTGGCGCGGCAGCCTCGAGACCAAGGGACTGTTCACCCTCGGCAGCTGGTGGAAGCTTCGGCTGGGACGTGACGATGGAGACGGACGACGAGTTCCGGCGCTTCTACAAGCTCGACAACATCCTGCTGACCGACCGGGTCAACAGGGTCTTCTTCGCCGGCCTGTCGGATCGCAACTACTTCGAGCTCTCGGCCTACGAGTTCACGGATCTCGGCTTCACGACGCCGGGGACGAGCGAGACCAAGCAGTACGCGTATCCGATCATCGACTACAACTACGTGTTCGCCGATCCGATCCTCGGCGGCGAGCTGACGTGGAACACCAACGCGCTGAGCTTCTCCAGCAATCAGGACCCGACCACGTTTGCTCCGTTTGCCGACACCAATCAGCAGATGAACCGCGTCGTGACCGAGCTGAACTGGCGCCGCCGCTTCACCGATCCGATCGGCATCACCTATACGCCCTTCGCGCAGCTGCGCGGCGACGTCTATCAGATCAACAACTTCGTCGATCCGCTCGACCCCACTGCGCCGCTCCAGGAAACCTCGTTCGCCCGCGGTCTGGCGCTCGGCGGCGTGACGGTCGCCTATCCGTGGGTGGCCAACACGAGCCGCGGCTCGCACGTCATCGAGCCGATCGGCCAGATCATCGCGCGCCAGGCCACGATCAAGCAGGACAGGCTGCCCAACGAGGATGCCCAGAGCCTCGTCTTCGACGACACCAACCTGTTCGAGGTGACGAAGTTCTCCGGCTACGACCGCATCGAGACCGGCACGCGCGCCAACGTCGGCCTGCAGTATACCTTCCAGGCCAACGACGGCGGCTATGCTCGCATCCTCGCCGGCGAAAGCTTCCATCTCGCCGGCACCAACGCGTACGCCGATCCGGGCTTCGACGTGAACGGCAACCCGGTGTTCACCCCCGATAGCGGCCTGCAGACGGACCGCTCCGACTACGTGCTCGGCGCCTATGTTGCACCGTGGACGTTCCTGCAGCTCATCTCGCAGTCGCGCTTCGACCAGTCCAGCTTCGCCCTCGCCCGCCAGGATGCCGGCGCACAGTTGAACCTCGGACCGCTGAACGCGAACGCCGTCTATGCCTACCTGAACACCGATCCGACCAACGGCATCGACACGGCGCAGCAGGACGTCTACGGCTCGCTGAACATCAAGCTCACCGATCGCTGGAGCGTCGGCGGCGGTATGCGCTACGACATCGACGCCGACGAGATCGCCTCGGACATGTTCCAGGTGCGCTACGCCGACGAGTGCTTCGTGCTGACCGCCACCTACACCGACAACTACTACGACAACCCGGATATCGTCGACGGCCAGACGCTCATGCTGCGCTTCGAGCTGAAGCACCTCGGCGAGTTCGGCTACTCGACCGACGTGCTCAGCGGCACGTCCATCAGCGAGCAGCAGTCGGGCGGTTAACCTGCGTGCCGCCGGTGCGCGGCGTCCTTCTAGTGCCCGGCGTATGGTTTAGCGTCGACGCCGCGACGAGCCCGTTCTGGCATCCGGCGCGCCACGGGACCGCCAATGTTTGCGTCGATAAATCGCCGCCAGCGTAGTGGCCTGCGCTTGCGTTCATTGCCAGCACGACCGCGTGACACCGATCACGGCTAGCGGCACGGCCGCAATGGTGCCAGAACCGCGCGAGCAACTGAAGGTCACGACCATGGCCCTTGTCCGACCGCGCCGGCACGGCCGTCCATCTCTGGACGCGGCCGGCGTGCGGCCGGGCCGCTCGGCGAACGCGGTGCTAGGCACTATCTTGCCGCTGTCCGTGCTGGCGGTTGCAATGGCCGCGATGCCGTGTTTCGTGCTCGCCCAGGGCACCCCTACCAAGCGCACCCAAACCGCCAAGGCGACCCAGGAGGCGAGCCGCCGGCCGCCCCATCCAGTCGATCGTCGCCCTCGTCAACGACGAGCCGATCACCGGCTACGAGATCGAGCAGCGCGTGGCGCTGTCGATGCTCGGCGCGCCGGACGTGCAGCAGCAAGCTGCAGGCGAAGTTGAAGGCGCCGAGCATGAACGAGCAGTTCAAGGCCTTCGCCATGAAGCGGCTGCAGGCCAATCCGCCCAAGTCGGAAGCGGAGCAGCAGGCGCGCGTCAAGCAGCTGCAGGGCGAGTTCGTCGGCAGCATCAAGGCGCAGATCGAGAAGGAATATGTGCCGACCGCGCGCAAGCAGGCACTCGACGAGCTGATCGAGGAGCGCCTGAAGCTGCAGGAGGCCAAGAAGCTCAGCGTCGTGACCGCCGACGACGACGTCGACCGCATCATCAGCGGCATGGCCGAGCGCAACAAGATGACGGCGCCGCAGTTCGCCGAGCACATCGCGAAGATGGGCGCCAACATCTCCGTCATGCGCGAGCGCATCCGCGCCTCGCTGTCCTGGGCCGACGTTATCCGCCGCAACTTCGGCCACCAGATCACCGTCGCCAAGCGCGACGTCGACCGCATGGTGGCCACCGCCGAGGGCCAGGACGACGTCGAGTTGAAGATCCACCGCATCCTGTTGTCGCTGCCGCCGAACCAGGACCAGAAGCAGCTCGCCCAGCGCCTCAGCGACGCCGAGCAGCTGCGCGACCAAGTTCACCGGCTGCAAGAGCATGGAGACGATGGCGCGCGGCGCTCCCGGCGCCCGCTTCGACAACCTCGGCGACCGCCGCCCGACGAGCTTGCCCGAGCCGACGCGCAGCCTCCTGCTGAGCGCCCACGACGACGAGTTGCTGCCCGCCACCATCGGCGAGAACGGCGTCGAGCTGTGGGCGGTGTGCGGCCGCAAGCTGGTCAAGGCGGCGGATTCCAAGCGCGAGACCGCGCAGAACGAGCTGCGCCAGAAGGAGTTCGAGATCCTTTCCAAGAAGCACCTGAAGGATCTGCGTACGGACGCCCACATCGAGTACCGCTGATGGCAGCGGGGCGGATCCTCGCCGACGCCGGCCGCTGGCCGTCAGCATGGGCGATCCGGCCGGCATCGGGCTGGAGATCACGCTGCGGGCCTGGCTCGAGCGCAGCGACAAGGGCCTCGACCCCGTTCGTCGTCTTCGCCGACAAGGATGCCCTCGCCGAGCGCGCGCGCCTGCTCGGACTTGCCGTACCTCTCGCCGTCGTCAATGCGCCCGGCGAGGCGCCGGATGCATTCGGCGCCGCGCTGCCCGTGCTGCACAGCCCGCTCCCCGTGCGCCCGCGCCCCGGCGAGCCGGATCCCGCCAACGCCGCCGGCATCATTCATGCGATCGAGGCGGCGACGGCGTCCGTGGTGCGCGGCGAGGCCGCCGCCATCGTCACCAACCCCATCGCCAAGCACGTCGTCGCGCAGCACCGACTTCCCCTTCCCCGGCCACACCGAGTTCCTGGCCGCGCTCGCCGAGCGGCATTCCGCCGGCAAGCACTACCGGCCGGTGATGATGCTCGCCTCGCACGAGCTGCGCGTCGTGCCGCTCACCGTGCACTGCGCGCTCGCCGACGTGCCGCAGGCGATCACGCGCGCGCTGATCTTCGAGACGGCGCGCATCACCTACGCGGCGCTGAAGCGCGACTTCGGCATTGCCACCCCGCGCATCGCCGTCACTGGGCTCAACCCGCACGCCGGCGAGGAAGGCACCATGGGCCGCGAGGAGATCGAGACGATCGCGCCGGCCATCGCCGACCTGCGTGCCGAAGGTCTGTCGGTGACGGGGCCGCACTCGGCCGACACGCTGTTTCACGCCGCGGCGCGGCGCGGCTATGACGCCGTCATCGCCATGTATCACGACCAGGCGCTGATCCCGTTGAAGACGCTCGGCTTCGATGAGGGCGTCAACGTCACGCTCGGGCTGCCGTTCGTGCGCACCTCGCCCGACCACGGCACCGCGTTCGACATCGCCGCCGAGGGGCGCGCCTCGGCGCACAGCTTCATCGAAGCCCTGAAGCTCGCCTCCGCCATCGCCGCGGCGCGTCAGCGACCGCTCCCTCATGAGCGCCGCCGCGCCAGAGGCGCACGCGGGCGGCTCCAGCCCCGACGGTTTGCCGCCGCTGCGCGAGGTGATCCGCGACTTCGGGCTCGCGGCCAAGAAGAGCCTCGGCCAGAATTTCATTCTCGACCTCAACCTGACGCGGCGCATCGCCCGTGCCGCCGGACCGCTCGACGGTCGCACGGTCGTCGAGGTCGGTCCTGGCCCGGGCGGGCTGACGCGCGCGCTGCTGATGGAGGGCGCCGCGCGCGTCGTCGCCGTGGAGCGCGACGAGCGAACGCGCGGCGCGCTGGAGATGATCGCCCAGCGCTATCCAGGCAAGCTCGACGTTCATTTCGGCGATGCGCTCGAAGCCGACTGGCCGAAGCCTCTTAGGACCCGCTCGCGGGCAGGCCCTCATCGTCGCCAATCTGCCCTACGGCGTCGCCACGCTGCTGCTCACCGGCTGGCTCGACACCGAGCCGTGGCCGCCGTGGTTCCAGCGCATGGTGCTGATGTTCCAGAAGGAGGTCGCGGAGCGCATCGTCGCCGCGCCCGGCAGCAAGGCGTATGGACGTGTCTCGGTGCTGGCGCAGTGGCGCAGCGCGCCGCGCATCGTGCTGCATGTGCCGCGCGAAGCCTTCACGCCGGCACCCAAGGTTGCATCCGCCGTCGTCGAGTTCATCCCGCACAAGGAGCCCTCGCCGCCATGCAAGCCGAAGGTGCTGGCGCAGGTGACAGCGGCGGCGTTCGGTCAGCGGCGCAAGATGCTGCGCTCCAGCCTCAAGCAGCTCGTCGCCGAGCCCGAGCAGCTGCTCGAAGCTGTCGGCATTGCCGGCAACCTGCGCGCCGAGGACTTGAGCGTGAAGGACTTCGCACGCCTTGCCCTCGTCTTCGAGCGCTCGTCCCTGCAGCGCGCTTAGTGCTCCTGGGCGTCGCCCGGCTCGGGCATCGCCAGTAGACGCAGCGCGCCGGCGATGAGCAAGATCGAGATGGGCTTTACGAGCGCGATCCAGGATTCGACGGCGCCGCCCTCCGCCCAATCGGTCGCGAAGTCGACGACCAGATAGACGAGGATGACGCCGACGAGCGTCGTCTTGAGTTGGTGCATGCCGGCCGGGCGCATCCAGCCCGGGAGCCTCGCCTTCTCGCCCTCACTAAGCTCGAACACGAAGCCGAAAGCGATGTTGTAGGCGAAGATGACGAGGACAATACCGAACAAGAACACATCGGTGCCGCCCATCACCTGCGCGATGGCGCCCTTCGGGTCATCGCCGCGCGCCGCAGTGAATGCAGCGTTCGCCATGTGCACCCCGCCCTGCCAGAACATGACGAGCGCACCGATCACCGTACCGATAACGGCGATGAGCAGGATGAAACGCAGGGAGAGAGCAAAGCGGAGCATGGCTGGCCTATGCGTATGATCGAGGGCAGCAACGACTAACACGGGCCTCAATCCGACGCACGGAGCGTTCAGCTCCGCTTGCAGTCGCTTGGCGGCGGGCGGTTCTTGAAGCGGTCTGACATCCAGGCTGCCGCGGCGTAGGCGCTTTTCTCGGCGGCGAAGCTGTGCGACACGCCCTTCATCAGCTTCATGACGACCGGCGACCCTGATGCGCACAGCTGCTTGGCGAAGCGGACGGTGATGTTCGGGTCGACGGTGACATCGCCCGTCCCTTGCGCGAGGTAGACCGGCACGCCAGGCGGGGTCTTGCCGGGCGAATTCTTCTCCATGAGGTCGCGCCAGGCGGGCAGCGTCGTCGGATCGGCCTTGAGGAACGACTTCTTCAGCGGCTTGGCGAGCTGCAGCAGCTTCAGCATCTGCGAGATCGATTGGATGCAGCTGCCGGCGACCTTTTCGAAACTCGCATCGACGCCGCTCTCCAATACGCTGTCGAGCGGCAGCTTGTAGGTCTTCGACCAAGACAGCAGTGCCATGGCGGTGAGGCTGTTGCCGGCAATCGAGCCCTTCTGGGCTTTGAACAGGTCGACGAGGTTGGTGGCGGGCGCGGCGGCGGCAATGCCGACGAGCTTCAGTTCCGGAGCATAGTCGGCCGCCAGCTCGCCGCTGAACAGGGCGGCGTGGCCGCCTTGCGAATGGCCCCAGACGATGAAGCGATCGGTGGCGTGGGCGTTGCTGAGGTTGCGCGCAGCGCGCACCGAATCGAGCACAGAGTGCGCCTCGCTCACCCCGACGAGATAGGCGTGCACACCCGGCAGACCGAGGCCTTCGTAGTCGGTGGCGACGACGACGTAGCCGCGCTTCAGCAGCTCTTCGAGGCCGGCGATCGTGCCGGATAGATTGGGAAGCAACGTCGGCGCGCAACGCTGTGCCACGCCGGTGGTGTAGTGGGCCCAGGCGACGACGTCGCGGCCCTCCGGCGGTGCCGGTCCGTCTGGATAGATGACGGTGCCGGAAACGGCGATCGGCTCGCCGTTGACGCCGGTCGAGCGATAGATGACGCGGAAGGCCTTGGCATTGGCAGGGGCGCCGCCGATCTGCGGGCGGACGCGCAGGACGGTGCCCGGCTTGGCGCGGCGGATGTCGGCCTCGGAGACGTCGAGCTTCACGCCCGGCAGAACGGCCTGCGCCGACGCGGGTGCCGGCGCCAGCAGCATCGCTGCGAGCACGTACAAAAGACCGATACGGGTCGGGGAAAGAACTACCGGAGGTACGCGCATGCCGCCTTGATCAAGACGCTGAGGGCTACAAGCAACGTATCTCGCCGGAGGACCGGCTGTCTGCCGCTACGCTGCAACAGGGTGTACGCGAAGCGACGCAGGCGATTGACGCCTCGACTATCGGGCAGTGCCGCAGCCGTTGGGGGCCGGGTGGCCGCGGAAACGGTCGGCCATCCATGCGACGGCCGAGGGGGCGCCGTCATATCCGGCAAAGGAATGTGACACGCCTTCCAACCATTTCATCTCGACGACGGCACCCGCCTCGCACAGCCGGTTGGCGAATTGCTTGGTGATCTGCGGCCGCACCAGTTCGTCGGCCGTTCCCTGCACGAGAAACACTGGCGCACCGGCCGGCGATTGACCAGGCGTGTTCTTGTCCATGATGCCGCGCCACGGCTCGATCGTCGTTGGATCGACCTTGAGGAACTCGCGCTGCAGCGGCGCCTCGATTTCCTCCAACCGCAACAGCTCCGTGATCCGCTCGATGCAGGTCCGCGCCACCGCCTCGAACGTGCGCGTCGCCCCGGGAACGACGACGCTGTCGATCGGTATGTTGAAGATCTTCGACCACGACAGAATGACCATCGCCGTCAGGCTGTTGCCGCCGATGGAGCCCCGGTCCGCCCTGAACAGCTCGCCGAGGTAGGTTGCCGGGGCTGCCGCGGCGACGCCGACGAGCTTCAGTTCCGGGGCATAGCTTGCTGCCTGCTCACCGGTGAACAGTGCCGCGTGCCCGCCCTCTGAGTGACCCCAAACGGCAAAACGATCGCCGGCGGCCGCATCGGGAAGCTGGCGTGCGGCGCGCACGCTGTCGAGCACGGCGCGTGCCTCGCTCATCCCGATGAGATAAGGGTGCATGCCCTGTCCGCCGAGACCGGCGTAGTCAGTGGCGGCAATGACGAAGCCGCGATCGAGCATGTCCTCGATGCCGGCGATGGTGCCCGACAGATCCGGCAGCAGCGTCGGCGCGCACTTCTCGACGACGCCCGTGGTCGGGTGCGCCCAGGCGATGACGTCGCGCTTCACGCGCGGGTTCGCTTCGCCGCGAAACAGCACCGCGCCGGAGACGGCGATAGGCTCGCCGTTGAGCCCGGTAGAGCGGTAGAGGATGCGGTAGGCGGTCGCGTTCTCGACGGAGCCGCCAACTTGCGGCCACACGCGCAGGATCGTGCCCGGTTTGGCGGCGATGATCTCGTGGCTGCCGACGTCACCGAGAGGATCCCCCGCACCCGGCTGCACCGGAATGGCGAGGAACAGTGCGGCGAAGAGGGCAGGCGCGCTGGCGCATCATAGTTTTGCTTGCATCCCGCGCACGAAGGCGGTGAGGCCGTTGAGGCGCTCGCGCCGCAGCCGCTCGGCGGCGAGGATGGCGGTGAGGCCTTCCATCGAGGTCGGCAGGTCGGTGTTGACGATGACGTAGTCGTACTCGGGCCAGTGGCTGATCTCGGCCGAAGCCTGATCCATGCGCCGGCGCACCACGTCTTCGGGGTCTTGCGCGCGGGCGCGCAGGCGCTCCTCCAGCGAGGCGGCCGACGGCGGCAGAATGAAGACGCGCACGACGTCGTGCTTCATCTTTTCCGACAGTTGCTGAGCGCCCTGCCAGTCGATGTCGAAGAGGACGTCCTTACCCTTGGCGATGGCGGCTTCGACGGGCGCGCGCGGCGTGCCGTAGTAGTTGTCGAACACGCGCGCCCATTCGAGCAGCTCGCCGCCCTCGGCCATGCGCTTGAAGGCAGCTTCGTCGACGAAGGTGTAGTCGCGGCCGTCTTCCTCGCCGGGGCGCGCTTTGCGTGTCGTCACCGACACCGACATGGAGATGTCGCGGTCGGCGTCCATGAGCCGGCGCGCCAAGCGTCGTCTTGCCCGCGCCTGAGGGTGAGGACAGCACCAGGAGCAAACCGCGTCGTTCTATCGTTGGCGTTCCGATCATGGTCCTCGTCGCCGGCGCGTTGGCCGCCCCTCCGCTTATTGTCCGCTCACTCGATGTTCTGCACCTGCTCGCGCAGCTGGTCGATGACCGTCTTCAGGGCGAGGCCGGCGCGTGTGATCTCGATGTCGCTCGCCTTGGAGCACAGGGTGTTGGCCTCGCGGTTGAATTCCTGGGTGAGGAAATCGAGCTTGCGGCCCACGGCGCCATTCTCGGCGATCAGCTCGCGCGCGGCGCCGATGTGCGAGGTGAGACGCTGCAATTCCTCCTCGACGTCGGCGCGGGTGGCGAGCAGCACCGCTTCCTGATGCAGGCGCGCGGCGTCAAAGCCATTGGCCGCGTCCATCAAGCGGGCGACCTGCTCTTTGAGGCGCTGCTCGACGGCTTCGCGCGTGCGAGCGGGAGAAGCCTCCACGATGCGCACCAGACGCTCGATCTCGTCAAGCTGAGCGTTCAGCGTCGCGGCGAGCCGTGCGCCCTCGGCGGCACGCGCGGCGACGAGCGCCACCATGGCCCCATCGAGCGACTTGAGCATGATCTCGCTGCGGGCGGCCCCCTGCTCGGCGTCCTCTTGGCGCTCGACGACATCGAGCACGCCCTTGATGGTGATTAGACCGTCGACACGCGGCGGGGCAGCGTCCGTCAAGGTGCGGACGCGGGCGGCGGCCACCATGACCTGCGCCAGCGCCCGCTCGTTGAGGCGTATCTCCTGGCCACCGTCATGCCACTCGCTCGACAAGGCTGATGGTGAGGCTACCGCGCGTCACATGGCGGCCGACCACCTCGCGCACTTTCGGCTCGAGCTGCTCGGAGCCCGGCGGCAGACGCAGGCGCACGTCGAGCCCGCGGCCGTTGACGCTGCGCACCTCCCAGTGCCAGGCGCCGCCGTCGAGCGCCCCCTCCGCGCGCGCAAAGCCGGTCATGCTCTTGATGCTCATTGCGGCTCCGTTGGGTCGAGCGCGCCAGGGGACCCAACGCGTGGCGAAATCTAACGGCACGCGAGCCAGCCAACAAGCCGCGAGCGGGACGGATGGCCGAGAGCGGCTATCGGGGGCCCAAGCCCGCTACTGGTTTCGGCTTGCGCACGGGGAGCGGCACTGCCGCGGTGGCGCCGGGCGCAGCGGCGGCGGCGGGGCTGGCGTTGAGTACGCGCGGTGCGCCAGCGGCAGCAGCCGACGGAACCGGTATGGCTTCCGGCGAGGCGGCAGCTTCGGCGCCCGCCTCTTTCTTCTTCTCGCGCTCAACCTTGCGCCAGTTGGTGACCGCCGCGTTGTGCTCCTTCAGAGTGTCGGAGAACGTGTGCCCGCCGGTGCCGTCGGCGACGAAGTAGAGGTCGTTGGTGGCCGGCGGATTGAGCGACGCCTCGATCGCCGAGCGTCCTGGGTTGCAGATCGGCGTCGGGGGCAGGCCGCCGATCTGATAGGTGTTGTGGGGCGTCTTGTGGTCGAGGTCGGCGCGCGTGATCGAGCGGCCCAGCGTCCCCTGCCCGCCGGCGATGCCGTAGATCACCGTCGGGTCGGACTGCAGGCGCATGCCCTTCTTCAGACGGTTCATGAACACGGCGGCGACGCGTCCGCGCTCGTCGGCGCGGCCGGTTTCCTTCTCGACGATGGAGGCGAAGATGACCGCCTCCTCCGGCGTCGAGATCGGCAGGCTCGGCTGGCGGCGCTCCCACACGGCGGCGAGGAAGCGCTGCATCTCTGCCTGCATGCGCTCGATCAACTCGCGGCGGTCCATGCCCTTGGAGAAGCGATAGGTGTCGGGCAGCAGCGAGCCTTCGGCCGGGATCTCGGTGATGTCGCCGACGAGCTCGTCCTCCCCGCGCAGCTTCTCGACGATCTGCAGGCTGGTCAGGCCTTCGGGGATAGTGACTTTGGAGAGTACGCCGCGCCCTTGCGTCAGCAGCTCCATGATGTCGGCCATGCTGGCGTTCTTCTTGATCTCGTAGTCGCCGGCTTTCAGCTCCAACGGCTTCTCGGCGCTTTTGCGCAAGAGGTAGTTGGCGATGAACGCCCAGCGGTTGGAGATGGCGCCTTCCTTTTCGAGGCGCGTCGCGATCTCGATGCGGCCTTCGCCCTTCGGCACGGTGATGACGCGGGAGACGGCGAGCGGCCCCGGCGTTTCGAACTGGTGATAGAGCAGCGCGGCGATGACGCCGGCCGCCGAGCATGAGAAACAGCACGAGCGTGAAGAGGCCGCTGAGGAAACGCATGAAGCCGCCGCCGCGACGGGGCGCATTGGGCGGAGTTGCGCCGCGCGGCGGACCGGGCGGGCGCGAAGGCTCGAGCATCTCGGCGGGTGAGCGCGGACGGATGCCCCCTCGGCGAAAGGGAGGCTCATGCCTCGAAGGGGGGAAGGTACTCAAAATGCGCTCCCGTTTCCGACGAAGCCGTTCCCGCGCGGCGTCGCAGATTATCGCCTCGACCCTAGAGCCAAATATGGCGAAAGCGGGAAAGGAAATCGTTACCGGAGCGCGCCGATAGGCCGATCGTGGCGGGCGCGCCTCAGGCGACGCGCCGCAGGATCAGCGAGGCGTTGGTACCGCCGAATCCGAAGGAGTTCGACAGTACCGTATTGATCTCGCGCTTCTTTGCCTTGTGCGGGACGAGATCGATCGCCGTCTCGACCGAGGGGTTGTCGAGGTTCAACGTCGGCGGCGCGATGTTGTCGCGGATGGCGAACGTCGAGAAGATCGCCTCGATGGCGCCGGCGGCGCCCAGCAGATGCCCGGTCGCTGACTTGGTCGACGACATGGCGAGCTTGCCGGCGGCGTTGCCGAACAGGCGCTCGACGGCGCCGAGCTCGATCTCGTCGCCCATCGGCGTCGAGGTGCCGTGCGCGTTGACGTAGTCGATGTCGCTGACGTCGATCTCGGCACGCTTCAAGGCGGCGCGCATGCAGCGATAGGCGCCGTCGCCGTTCTCGGCCGGCGCGGTGATGTGGAAGGCGTCGCCCGACATGCCGTAGCCGATGACCTCGGCGTAGATCTTGGCGCCGCGCGCCTTGGCGTGCTCGAGCGATTCCAGGACCACGACGCCGGCGCCCTCGCCCATGACGAAACCGTCGCGGTCCTTGTCGTATGGGCGCGAGGCGGCAGTCGGGCGATCGTTGAAGCCGGTCGATAGCGCGCGGCAGGCGGCAAAGCCCGCCACCGCGATGCGGCAGAGCGGAGATTCAGTACCGCCGGCGACCATTACGTCGGCATCGCCCAGCGCCACGATGCGGCTCGCATCACCGATGGCGTGCGCACCCGTCGAGCAGGCCGTGACCACGGCGTGGTTGGGCCCCTTGAGCTTGTGCTTGATCGATACGTAGCCGGAGGCAAGATTGATCAGGCGCCCCGGAATGAAGAACGGACTGACGCGGCGCGGGCCCTTCTCCTGCAACAGCACCGCGGTCTCGGCGATGCCCGGCAGGCCGCCGATCCCCGAGCCGATGAGCACGCCGGCGCGCTCCTGCTTCTCGGCCGTGTCGGCGACGTAACCGGAATCGGTGATCGCCTGCTCGGCCGCTGCCATCGCGTAGATGATAAAGTCGTCGACCTTGCGCTGCTCCTTCGGCTCCATCCAATCGTTGGGATTGAACTTGCCGTCGGCCTTCTCGCCGCGCGGAATGAAGCAGCCGATCTGACAGCTGAGATCGCCGACCTCGAACTCTTCGATGCGGCGCGCGCCGTTGGCGCCAGCGAGTAGCGCCTGCCACGACGCCTCCACGCCGCAGCCGACGGGCGAGACGATGCCTAGACCTGTGATGACAACGCGACGCATCGTTTTCCTTCGAAGCGGGAAATTGGCCGGTCGCCCTTAGCTTGCGGCCCGGTCAAGCCTCGAAGTCAAGCCTCGAAGTGCTTGGTGTGCCGCGCAAGCAGAGTAGATTCGCCCCGGCGGTGCCGGTAGAGCCGCAGCTTAGCCGTTGAGGGATCAGACGGCGTCAGGCGGCGCTGGCGTTCTTCTCGAGAAACTTGACCGCGTCTCCGACGGTCAGGATGTGCTCGGCGGCATCGTCGGGGATTTCGCAGCCGAACTCCTCCTCAAAAGCCATCACGAGCTCAACCGTGTCCAGACTGTCGGCGCCCAGGTCGTCGATGAAGCTGGCGTTCTCGGTGACCTTCTCGGCCTCCACACCCAGGTGCTCCACGACGATCTTCTTCACGCGCTCAGCGACATCGCTCATAGTCTTCCCTCGCGTCGGTTGCTCTTGGCAGTTCGTAAATTCGGTTGATCGGGACTAGCCCGTGGCCCGGTCGTGGGCCTCGACTTCTATAAAGAAGCGCGCGACCGGCGGGTATCGAAACGACGCGCTATTCCACTTATTCGCACTCCGTGCGGCGGCCGAACAATGGCCTCTCAAGCGCTCGCGCAAGAGTGCCGAGGGCCGAAAAACCGTTCGGCTCGTTAACATACTTCATAGGGCTTGGCCAGCGGTGCCGGGCCGCCTCCACTCGGACCGGATTTCGCCAGACGGGCCAAGCGCTAGACCCGACTGATGCACATTTACCATGGGCGTTAAACCATGGCCATGCCGCCGTTGATGTGCAGCGTCTGGCCGGTGATGTAACCGGCCTCGTTGCTGGCCAGGTAGACGACGCCGGCGGCGACCTCTTCGGGCGCCCCAAAACGCTGCTGAGGGATCATCTTGGCGATCTCCTCGGTCTGCTTCTCATTGAGCGCCGAGGTCATTGGCGTCGTGATGAAGCCGGGGGCGATGCAGTTCGCGGTGATACCGCGCGCAGCGACTTCGCGGGCGAGCGACTTTGTCATGCCGATCATGCCGGCCTTGGAGGCGGCGTAGTTGCCCTGTCCCGGGTTGCCGAACACGCCCGACACCGACGCGATGTTGATGATGCGCCCGAAGTTGGGTTTGGCGCGCAGCATGGCGCGGGCGGCGGCGCGGCACAGCATGAAGGTCGAGGTGAGGTTGACGGCAATCACCTCGTCCCACTGCTCGTCCTTCATCACCATGAAGAGGTTGTCGCGCGTCAGGCCGGCGTTGTTGACGAGGATGTCGAGGCGGCCGAGCTTGGCGACGGCGGACTCGATCAGCTTGGAGACTTCCGCGCGGTTGCCGAGATCGCAGGGCAGCACGTGCCCGCGGTCGCCGAACTCGCCAGCCAGCGCCTCGAGCTTGTCGGCCTGGCGCCCGGAGACGGCGACGGTGGCGCCGGCGCCGTACAGCGCGCGGGCGATGGCGCCGCCGATGCCGCCGGTCGCGCCGGTGACGAGCGCGGTCTTGCCTGCGAGGTCGAACATCTAAGTCCTCTAACTGTTGAGACGCGCGAGCGCGGCGTCGACGTCGGCAGGCGTGCCGACGCTCGTCGCGTTGAGGGCGGCGTCGATGCGCTTGGCGAGGCCAGCGAGCACTTTGCCGGCGCCGATCTCGTAGACGTCGGTGACACCGTTGGCGGTCATGTAGGTAACACACTCGCGCCAGCGGACGGTGCCGGTAACCTGCTCGACGAGGCGCTTTTTGATCTCTTCGGGATCGCTGATCGGCTGCGCCAGCACGTTGGCGATGACGGGGACGACCGGCACATTGACAGTTACCTTCGCCAGCGCCTCGCGCATCGCGTCGGCCGCGGGTTGCATCAGCGCACAATGGAAGGGTGCGGACACCGGCAGGGGCACGGCGCGGCGGACGCCGTGCGCCTTGCCAAGCTCGGGCACGCGATCGAGCGCGACCTTGTCACCCGATAGCACGACCTGCGTCGGCTCGTTATCGTTGGCGACCTGGCAGACGTCGCCCTGCGCGGCAGCTTCCGCCACCTTGCGCGCCGCATCGACGCCGACGCCGAGCAGCGCCGTCATGGCACCCTTGCCGACGGGGACGGCGGCCTGCATGGCCTGCCCGCGCAGCTTCAGCAGCCGGGCCGCGTCGGCGAGCGAGAAGGCGCCGGCCGCGGCGAGCGCCGAATATTCGCCCAGCGAATGCCCGGCGACGAACTTCACTTTATCCTTGAGCTTGAAGCCGTGCTCGCGCTCGAGCACGCGCATCACCGCCATCGACACGGCCATGAGCGCCGGCTGCGCGTTCTCGGTCAGCGTCAGGGTCTCTTTCGGACCCTCCCACATGATCTGCGACAGGTTCTGGCCCAGCGCCGCATCGACCTCCTCGAACACCTCGCGCGCCGACGCGTAGGACTGCGCCAGCTCGCGGCCCATGCCGACGTCCTGGCTGCCCTGCCCGGGAAATACGAATGCAATGGCCATGGCTGTGGAGCGCTCGTGAGAGGATTTGGCTGGCAAGAACACGCCCCCGTGCCGCTGTCAAGCGGGCGGATAACGTGGCGCCGAAACTCCGTAACGGGATTGATCCGCCAACGCGGGCGCATCAGTGGGATGTGCGCGGATGCCTACTGGCGCGTTCGCAAACCCCGGATCGCCGCAGCCAGCCGTGACGGTAACCTCTTCATCCAAGGCACCGACTGTCGCCAGATCACGAGATTGCTCGCGGCGGATCTTGTACCGGTTCTGGCAGATGTCCGAGTCGAGCACCCCGGGCGCATATTTGACCTTCACCGGCATCGCACCCCTGAACAGATTGCCGGTGATCACGACGTTGCGAATGTTTTGCGTCTTCTTGCGTCCCAATATCAGGATGCCGGCCCCCCCATTGTCGAAAAACTTCGAGTTCGAGATGCGCACGTTCGCAATGGTTTGCGCGGCTTCGTCAGGCTCAAGGTCGATACCCGCGCTGGGTGCCGTGCCGCGCGTGTTCTTGAACACCGAGTTGGTCACCAGCACACCTTCGGCTTCGATCACCGATATGCCCTGGCGACGATTGTGGTCGGCGACGATGCGGCAAACCGCGATGGACTTGACGGCCAGCATGAAGACGCCGTCCCCCCACATGTTGTTGATCTTGATGTCGCTGACGGTGATGTGCGCGGTACCGCGTTCCATGCGGATGCCGTGGCCCCACTCGCCCTTCGTGCCTTGATGCTGGTCGCGCTCGCCCTCCAGCGTGCCGCCCGAGACCGTGACGTTGGAGACGCCGTCGAGCGTCAAGACCGCATGCCCGCCAACTCCACCTTCGACCCCGAGACCCTGTCGATCATGGGCCGCGCGCTCGATGAGGCCTGGGCCGAGGTCGAGAGTCGCAGGTGGGTGCGTGCAGAGCCGAGAAGTCCGGCATCCGGCGCGCACTCGCCCTGCGCATCATGGCCGCCGTGCGCGTCGGCCAGCGTGATCCCCAGCGCCTGCGCGATGTCGCCTGCACGTCATCGAGGGGTGCAAAATCACCCGCGCCGTGCATGCGGCTCCGACTGGCTAGCCCGCCATTAATCCAAAGCCGCCGCTCGCCAGGACGACCAGGCGCCCGCTCTGCTAGTAGTGAGCGCCGGTCCAACGCGAGGACGCACGGATGTCGAAAGCCTGCCTGGCGGTCTGTGTCGCGCTACTCGTCGGCGCTGCGCCCACATTGGCGTGCGAGGGCGACACCCGCGTGACCTTCAACCAGCCGGCAACGCTGCAAGGTACGCTCAAGACGGGCAAGGGCGAGCACGATGCGCAAGGGCCGTTCGACTATGTCTATCTAGCGCTCGACAAGCCGGTGTGCGTCGACGCCGAGCTGGCGGCACCGGCCGACGAGGACGCCCCGCAGAGCATCGAGGCGCCGGTCGACAAAGTGCAGATCGCCGGCGAGGCGAGCAACAAAAAGCTGCCCATCGGCAGGCAGGTTTCGGTCGAGGGAACGCTGTTTGCGGCCCACACCATGTGGCACGTCGAGCCGGTGCTCATCGACGCCACCGACGTCACGCCTAAGTAGCAGGGGATCGCAAGCTAGTGGCTGCGCACCGCGATTGGGCGAGCGTGCAGTTCGATGGCCGCCCGGCGGGAGATAATCTGCTCAGCGATGTGATGCGCCGCACCGGTGCTGCTGGCCAGCTGCAGCGCTTCCATGGCGGCAATCCCTTTAGACGGATGCGCGCCGACCTGGACGAAGGTTTCTTCCGCGACCCGGAAAATCGCCCATCTGCGAACCATTGGCATAGTACCTACCTCTGAAACGACGCAGCGCTCCGCTACGTCTAGACTGAGGCCTAAGCCAGAATGGTGGGGCTGGCTGTTATCTAGGGAACACCTGGATGCCCGAGACACACGCCGCTCGCGCAGCTATGGATTGCGGCAGCTCAGCTCCGGCGACCAGCCCGGACTTGCCCCGGCGGCAAATTCAGCTATAAAACGGCCCTTGCTCGCTTCGGCTGGAGGCTGAACGGGGAGCCGCTCTCTTAGAAGAAGAGCGGCAGGGCTGTAGTTGGCCCGGTTCCCGGTGTCTTCGCTCTCATGGGTGACCTGCTTGGGCCTTTTCCGGGGTCCATAAGGGGCTTTGCGCCGGGGCGGCACGAACAGAAGGAAAGGCTATCCCATGGCTCTTTACGAGCATGTCTTCCTGGCGCGCCAGGACGTCTCGAACGCTCAGGTCGAGGCGCTGACCAAAGAATTCACCGATCTCATCGAGCAGGGTGGCGGCAAGGTCACCAAGAGCGAGTACTGGGGCGTCAAAGGCCTCGCCTACAAGATCAAGAAGAGCCGCAAGGCGCACTTCTCGCTGCTCAACATCGATGCCCCTCCCGCGGCCGTGGCTGAGATGGAGCGACGCATGGGCCTCTCCACCGAGGTCCTGCGCTTCCTCACTATCAAAGTCGAAGCGCACGAGACCGAGCCTTCGGTGATGATGCGCAAGAGCGACCGCGACGAGCGCGGCGACCGTGGTGATCGCGGCGGCTTCGGCGGTCGTGGCGGCGGGTTCCGCGGCGGCGGCGGTGGCGGCTTCGGCGGCCGCGGCGGCGATCGTGATCGCGGTGGCGGTGGCGGATTCCGCAGCGGTGGCGGCGACCGCGAAGGCTCGACGTTCCGTGCACGCCCGCCGCGCGACGGCGATCGTCCCCCGCGCGAGGGCGACCGCGGTCCGCGCCCGCCGCGTGATGGCGGCACTGGCGGAACTGGCGGCTCATCGTCGGGTTCAGGCCCCTCGGGCTCGGAGGCATAAAACATGGCTGAGATCTCAGTACCCGCCGCCACGCGGCGCCCCTTCCATCGCCGCCGCAAGACTTGCCCGTTCTCGGGCCAGCACGCGCCGAAGATCGACTACAAGGACGTGCGCCTCCTCGGCCGTTACGTCTCGGAGCGCGGCAAGATCGTGCCGAGCCGCATCACCGCGGTGTCGGCGAAGAAGCAGCGTGAGCTGGCGCGCGCCATCAAGCGCTCGCGCTTCCTCGGGCTGCTGCCTTACGTGCTGAAGTAATCGGAAGGGTGTCAGGCCTCGCGGTCTGACACCGTCTACCAAGTAAGTGCCGGACCGTTGTGGCCGGCACGAGGTTGGGACGAGCCGGGTCTCCGTTCTCGTCTCTAACCGCGATATCGCGGGACAGCTGCTTTGATGCCGTATCGTCTGCTCATCGGATTTGGGGCCGGGCTCGTCTCGGCGGTGGTGTTCGCCTCGGCGACCACCGGACCGCTGCTGATGCGCATGGTCCTGTTCCTGTTGACGCCGCTCGCCCTGTTCCTCGCCGGCCTCGGGCTCGGGCCGCTCGCCGCGGCCGTCGCCGGTTTCGCCGGCGTGGCATTCGTGCTGCTTGCCGGCAGTGCGATGGGCGCCCTTGTCTTCGCGGCAAGCCAGGCGATCCCGGTGGTCGTCCTCACCTATCTCGCCTCGCTCAATCGCCAGACCGGCCCGACCACGTCGAATGGTACCCCGCCGGCCGCCTCGTCATCGCGGCGGCGATCCTCGCCGGGCTGTTCGCGACGCTCACCTTGTTCCTGCTCGGCGGCGACATCGACACGCTGCGCACCGCACTGCGGGACATGCTGCAGTCGTTCGTCAATACCGAGCTGCCGAAGATGCCGGACGCGCCGACGCTCGGGGCGGAGGAGATCGACGAGGCGACGGCGATCGCGCTGGCGCTGCTACCGGCGGCTTCCGCCATTTCCACGATGGGCAGCCTGTTGTTCAATCTCTGGCTCGCCGGACGCATCACCATGGCGTCGGGACGCCTGCAGCGGCCATGGCCCGACCTGGCCGCTATCGTCTATCCGCCAGCAACGCCGCTGCTGCTGGCGGTGGCCACCGGCGCAGGATTCCTCGCCGGACTGCCCGGGCATGATCGCTGCCGGCTTCGCCGGTCCGCTCTTCCTCGCCTACGTGCTGCTTGGTCTCGCCGTGGTCCACTTCATGACGCGCGGGCGACCGTGGCGTCCGTTCGCCCTGTGGGGCCTCTACGCCTCGCTTTTCGTCATGAACACGGTCGCTTCGCTGGCGATCGCGCTGCTCGGTCTCGCGGAAGCCATCTGGCCGATGCGCAAGGTTTCACCCCCGCCCAAAGGTCCGCCGCCGACTTGATCGCCGGCTCAGCACTCACAGCCACACAACAGATAGACAGACAGAGAGAAGGAGATTTCAAAATGCAGGTCATTCTGCTTCAGCGCATCGGCCGCCTCGGTCAGATGGGCGACGTCGTCAACGTGAAGGACGGTTACGCACGCAACTTCCTGCTGCCGCAGAAGAAGGCGCTGCGCGCCACCGACGACAACCGCGCGCATTTCGAGACGCAGCGCGCACAGCTCGAGGCCAACAACCTCGAGCTCAAGAAGGAAGCCGAGGCCGTCGCCGCGAAGCTCGAGGGCAAGACCTTCGTCGCCATCCGCTCGGCCGGCGACACCGGCCAGCTCTACGGCTCGGTGTCGACGCGCGACATCGCCGAGGTGGTGACGGCGGGCGGCTTCACCATCGACCGCCGCCAGGTGATTCTCGAGCGCCCGATCAAGACGCTCGGACTGCACAAGACGCGCGTCGCGTTGCATCCGGAGGTCGTCGTCAACGTGACGCTCAACGTCGCTCGCTCCGAGGACGAGGCCGAGCGCCAGTCGCGCGGCGAGGACGTGACGATGGTCAAGGAAGAGAAGCTCGAGCTCGAGACGTTCAATCCCGAGATGTTCGAGGAAGGCGCCGCGCCGGTCGAGGCCGAGGAGCCGAAAAGCGAGTAACGCGTCGGCAATTCGGCATCGCAAGCAAATTCCCGTCCCCATGTGCATAGCGGGGACGGGGCCACTGGACCGCTCGACGGCAAGCCGCCGGAATCGGATACCGTCGAGCCATGGCAAAAAACGCGCTCCAGATATCCGACCGGCTCTCTGCCGTCTCGGCCGCCAAGTCTCTCCCCTTCCGTCAGGCCCCGCACAACCTGGAGGCCGAGCAGGCACTGCTCGGTGCCATCCTCGTCAACAACGAGGCGATGGACCGCGTCTCCTCGTTCCTCGATCCGCAACATTTCTACGATCCGCTGCATCAGCAGATCTACGAGACGGCGGGCAAGCTCATTCACGTCGGCAAGCAGGCGACGCCGATCACGCTGCGCACGTTCTTCGAGACGGCCGAGCCGATCTCGCCCAATCTGACGGTGCCGCAGTATCTCGGCACGCTCGCCGCGAAGGCGACGACCATCATCAACGCCGAGGACTACGGCCGCACGGTCTTCGATCTGGCGACGCGCCGCGCGCTGATCATCATCGGCGAGGACATGGTCAACGGCGCCTACGACAGCACCGTCGATTCAACGCCGCAGCGGCAGATCGAGGAAGCGGAGACGCGTCTCTACGATCTCGCCGAGCAGCGCAAGTACGGCCAGGGCTTCCTCGGCTTCGGCACCGCGCTCACCAACGCCATCGAAATGGCGAACGCCGCCTACCAGCGATCCGGACATTTGTCGGGCCTATCGACCGGCCTCATCGATCTCGACAACAAGCTCGGCGGCTTGCAGTCGTCCGATCTCATCATCCTCGCCGGGCGCCCCTCGATGGGCAAGACGGCGCTCGCGACCAACATCGCCTACAATATCGCCAAGTCCTACCGCGCCGAGCTGCAGCCGGACGGATCGACGAAGGCTGTCGACGGCGCCATCGTCGGCTTCTTCTCACTCGAAATGTCGGCCGAGCAGCTCGCCACGCGCATCCTTTCCGAGCAGACGGAGATCGGCTCGGAGAAGATCCGCCGCGGCATGATCAACGAGGACGAGTTCCGCAAGCTCGTCGAGGTGAGCCGCGTGATGAGCGAGATCCCGCTCTACATCGACCAGACCGGCGGCATCTCGATCGCGCAGCTCGCCGCTCGCGCGCGCAAGCTGAAGCGGCAGAAGGGTCTCGGCGTCTTGATCGTCGACTACCTGCAGCTGCTCACCGGCACGCCAGACGCAGCGACAACCGCGTGCAGGAGATCACCGAGATCACCACGGGCCTCAAGGCGCTGGCCAAGGAGCTCGACGTGCCGATCATCGCGCTGTCGCAGCTGTCGCGTCAGGTCGAGCAGCGCGACGACAAGCGGCCGCAGCTTTCCGACCTGCGTGAATCGGGCTCGATCGAGCAGGACGCCGACGTCGTCATGTTCGTGTTCCGCGAGGAGTACTACGTCGAGCGCCGGAAGCCCTCGGAGGGGACGGCGGAGTTCAGCGAGTGGCAGCAGAAGATGATGGCCGTGTCCGGCAAGGCCGAGGTCATCATCGGCAAGCAGCGCCACGGCCCGACGGCACGGTGCAGCTGTCGTTCGAGAGCCACTTCACGCGCTTCGGCAACCTGGCGCGCGATTATCAGGCAGCCCGCTACGACCGTTAGGAATGGGGTTCCGACCGGATTAGCGGGCCATTCGTCGCCTCGTTTGCACCCCGATTCCGCGTAAGATGGGGGCATCGCTCATCCTGGCTTCTGCGGGGAGACGTCCGTGTCGGACCGGAACGTGCACCCGACGCCGAAAGACGCTGCGCCGCCGCAGGCCCCGCGGCGCGTCGTCGAGTGGACGCAAGCCGCACAGGTTCCGCCCAGCGCCACCGGCGTCGTCACCATCGATCTGGCGCAGATGCGCGCCAACTGGCGCACGCTCGCAAGCCACGTCGCGCCGGCCGGGTGCGGTGCCGTCGTCAAGGCGGATGCCTATGGGCTCGGCGCCGCGCGAGTGATCCCGACACTGTACGAGGCCGGCTGCCGCAGCTTCTTCGTCGCGACGCAGGCGGAAGCGAAGACGGCCATCGCGCTCGCCCCCGGCGCCACCATCTACGTTCTCGACGGCCTCCTTCCCGGATACTGCGCGCGAGCTTGCCGGCATCGGCGTGCGCCCCGTCTGGCGAGCCTCAATGAGGCGCGCACCTGGGCCGCGCTGGCGCAGGGCGGCGCCCGCACGCCGCCGGCGGCGCTGCACGTCGATACCGGACTCAACCGCTTCGGCATGAGCGCCGGCGAGTTCGCCGCGCTTGTCGCCGATGCCGAGCTCCTGGCGCCGGCTCGACATCGCGCTCGTCATGAGCCACCTCGCCTGCGCCGACGACGCCGAACATCCGATGAACCGCGAGCAGCTCGCCGCCTTCAACGCCTCCGCGCGCAGCTCCCGAAGGCGCGCGCCAGTCTCGCCGCGTCCGACGGCCTGATGCTCGGCCCAGACTTCCACTTCGATCTCGTGCGTCCCGGCTATGCGCTCTACGGCGGCCAGGCCGCGCCGCAGCGCGGCAGCCGGTGCTGCCCGTCGTGCGCGTCCGCGCGCGCATCCTGCAAGTGCAGGACGTGCCGTCCGGCGGCCGCATCGGCTATTCGGCGAGCTATCGCGCCGCCTCGCCGCGCCGCATCGCCACCATCGCCGCAGGCTACGCCGACGGCGTGTTCCGGCATGCGAGCGCAGCAACGAGGCGAGCGGCGGCGCCGTTGCGATCCGCGGCAAGCTCGCCCCGATCGTCGGCCGCGTGTCGATGGATCTCATCACCGTCGACGTCACGGACGTCGGCGACCCGGCGCCGGAGCGCGGCGACTGGGTCGATCTGATCGGTCCCGAGTTGCCGATCGAAGCCGTCGGCCTCAACGCGCGGACCATCGGCTATGAGGTGCTGACGCGGCTCGGCCCGCGCTTCCATCGCATCTATCGTCGACGCGGCGACTGATCGCGCATGGCGAAGCTCAGCAAGACCACCTTCGTCTGCCAGAACTGCGGAGCGGCGTCGCCCGCGCTGGGCCGGCAAGTGCCCCTCGTGCGGGGAGTGGAACACGCTCATCGAGGAGGCGGACGCCATCGCACCGCCGGGCTCGGGGCTCAGCGCGCCGCGGCAGCGGCCGCGTCATCGTGCTCGAAGGTCTCAAGGGGAGCACGCGGAGGCGCCGCGCTTCTCGACCGGGATCGGCGAGCTCGACCGCGTCACCGGCGGCGGCATCGTGCCGGGCTCGGCGCTGCTCATCGGCGGCGAGCCGGGCATCGGCAAATCGACGCTGCTGCTGCAGCTCGCCGCGACGCTGGCCCGCGCGGGACGCCGCGCCGTCTACTTCTCCGGCGAGGAAGCGGCGGCGCAGGTGCGTCTGCGCGCCGAACGACTCGGACTATCGATGCACCGGTGGCACTCGCCTGCGAGACGAACCTCGCCACATCCTCGCGACGCTCGAGGCCGGACCTCCGCCCGATCTCATCGTCGTCGATTCCATCCAGACGCTGTGGGCCGAGGCGATCGAGGCGGCGCCCGGCACCGTCAGCCAGGTGCGCGCCGCGGCGCAGGCGCTGATCCGCCATGCCAAGACGGCCGGCAGCGCGCTGCTGCTTGTCGGCCACGTGACCAAGGACGGTCAGATCGCCGGCCCCAAGGTGATCGAGCACATGGTCGACACCGTGTTGTATTTCGAAGGCGACCGCGGACACACCTATCGCATCCTGCGCGCGGTGAAGAACCGCTTCGGCGCCACCGACGAGATCGGCGTGTTCGAGATGGTGTCCGAAGGATTGCGCGAGGTGGCCAATCCGTCGGAGCTGTTCCTCGGCGACCGCGAGGCCTCGAGCCCGGGCGCCGCGGTGTTCGCCGGCATCGAAGGCACGCGGCCGCTGCTCGTCGAGATCCAGGCCCTGGTTGCGCCGTCGTCGCTCGGCACGCCGCGGCGCGCCGTCGTCGGCTGGGATTCGAATCGGCTGTCGATGCTGCTCGCCGTGCTCGAGGCGCGCGCCGGCGTCTCGTTCGCCGGCCACGACGTCTATCTCAACGTCGCTGGCGGCCTCAGAATCAACTGAGCCGGCCGCCGACCTTGCCGCCGCCGCCGCGCTGCTGTCATCGCTCTCGGGTGTTGCCATTCCGCGACACAGGGTGCACTTCGGCGAGGTGTCGCTGTCGGGCGCCGTCAACGCCACGCCGCTGATGGGACCGCGCCTGAAAGAGGCGCAGAAGCTGGGGTTTCGTCAGGCCTTGCTGCCCGCCCAGGGGGAGCTCGAAACGGCGCCGGCATGAAGCTGAAAGCTCACCCGCATCGCCCACCTCAGGGAGCTTGCGGATGGCGCCGCCGCCATGCGACTGACAGGCAGCGTAGCGCCGCCGAAAACCGCGAGTAACGGAGCTCTCAGACCATGCTGGGACCGATCACCTATCTCGACGCCGCACTGATCGCCGTTTGCTTCATCTCCGGCCTGCTGGCGATGTACCGCGGCTTTGCGCGCGAGATGCTGTCGATCGTGTCGTGGGCCATCGCCGCTGCGGCGGTGCTCTACTTCGTGATCTACCACAAGCCGTTCGCGCAGGACATGGCGCAGCAGATGGGCACGCAGGTCGCGGTCGCGCAGATCGTCGTCGGCGCCGTCATCTTTCTCATCGTGCTCATCGTCGTGCATCTGATCACCGCGCGCATCTCGGATGCGATCCTCGACAGCCGCATCGGCATGATCGATCGCATGCTCGGCTTCCTGTTCGGCGTGGTGCGCGGCTTCATCCTGATCGTCATCCCCTACATGTTCTACGAGGCGTTCTTCCCCGATCCGAACACGCACTTCCCGTGGGTGCGCGAGGCGAAGTCGCTGCCCTACATCAAGGGGACCGGGAATACGCTCCGCTTTGTGCTCGAATCCTACCTGCCCTCCTCGCTGACGGCACCGCCCGGCGAGCAGCCGCCCGAGGAGGCACCCGTGCAGCCGCAACAGCAAGGCGCCCTGGAAAACGCCGCGGGGCGACGAATTAGCGCTTGAAGCGCCGCGAAATATATCATATTTCTGTCACGTGGCAGGTGCGCGCCAGCTGATGCCGGCGCTACCGGCCAGCGTTAACGATGCGTTATCTTCGTCGGGCAGCGGCACGGCACCAGCGGGAGGTGACCGATGACTCAACGGCTCGACGATGCCCAATGGCTTCAAGACGAGACGCTCCGGGGCCCTGGCTATCTGCGCCACGGCGACGACAAACTCCGCGAGGAATGCGGGGTCTTTGGTGTTTTTGGGCACCCCGAAGCCGCGGCAATCACCGCGCTCGGCCTGCAC
Source organism: uncultured Alphaproteobacteria bacterium (assembly GCA_963724595.1). Taxonomy (GTDB): domain Bacteria; phylum Pseudomonadota; class Alphaproteobacteria; order Rhizobiales; family Hyphomicrobiaceae; genus Hyphomicrobium_A. The sequence goes on from CAVRVR010000029.1 coordinate 102,366, forward strand.
GCACTCCAGCATCGCGGCCAGGAGGCCTGCGGCATCGTCGCCTACGACGGCCGAGCAGTTCCACTCCGAGCGCCGCATGGGCCTCGTCGGCGACAACTTCTCCCGCGCGAGCGTCATCCAGCGGCTGCAGGGCCACATCGCCATCGGCCACAATCGCTATTCGACCTGCGGCGACGCGGTGCTGCGCAACGTGCAGCCGCTGTTCGCCGACATCGATACCGGCGGCTTCGCCGTCGCCCACAACGGCAACCTGACGAACGCGCTCACCCTGCGCCAGGATCTCATCTCCTCCGGCGCCATCTGCCAGTCGACCTCCGATACCGAGGTCATCCTGCATCTCCTGTCGCGCTCGCAGAAGCGCCGCATCGTCGAGCGCTTCGTCGAGGCGCTGCGCCAGATCGAAGGCGCCTACGCGCTCGTCGTGCCTGACCAACGACATGCTGATCGGCGCGCGCGATCCCGTCGGCATCCGCCCGCTCGTCATCGGCCGGCTCGGCACGTCCTACGTGCTCGCCTCCGAGACGTGCGCGCTCGACATGGTCGGCGCCGAGTTCCTGCGCGAGGTGGAGAACGGCGAGGTCGTCGTCATCACCGAGGCCGGCATCGAAAGCCACCGTCCCTTCCCCATGCGCCCGGCGCGGCCCTGCATCTTCGAGTACATCTATTTCGCGCCGCCCTAACTCCGTCATCGGCGGGCGCACCGTCTACGACATCCGCAAGCAGATGGGCGTGCAGCTCGCGCGTGAGGCTCCTGCCGACGCCGACGTCATCGTGCCGATCCCCGACTCGGCGTTCCCGCGGCCATCGGCTTCGCGCAGGCCTCCGAACGTCCCCTTCGAGCTCGGCATCATCCGCAACCACTACGTCGGCCGCACCTTCATCGAGCCCGAGCAGCGCATCCGCGCGCTGGGCGTCAAGCTCAAGCACTCGGCCAACGCCAGCGTCATCCGCGGCAACCGCATCGTGCTCGTCGACGACAGCGTCGTGCGCGGCACCACCTCGAAGAAGATCGTGCAGCTCATGTACGAGGCGGGCGCCCGCGAGGTGCACATGCGCATCGCCTCGCCGCCGATCACGCACCCCGACTATTACGGCATCGATACGCCCGACAAGATCGACCTGCTGGCCGCCAACAAGGACCTCGAGGGCATGCGCGAGTTCCTCGGCGCGGATAGTCTCGCCTTCCTCTCGGTCGACGGCATCTACCGCGCGGTCGGCTTCGATCAGCGCGACGCGCGCAGCCCGCAGTTCACCGACCATTGCTTCACGGGCGAGTATCCGACCCCGCTCACCGATCAGAGCGGGCAGACGGTGCCGCGCCAGCTCTCGCTGCTGGCCGAGGTCGGTTAACCAGCCTCGACGTCCGTCTACGTCCCGGCAGCCTGGAAACCTGCCTCAGCCCGGGGCTTGCCTCGCCCGTTGGCGGCAGCTAGCAGTCGCTGAGGCATTGCTGGCGCCAGCGCTCGGACCAGGTCATGAAGAATAAGAAACCGCTCAAAGACCGCCTGGCCCTCGTCACCGGCGCCTCGCGCGGCATCGGCCGTGCCGTGGCGCTGGCTCTCGCCCAGCAACGGCGCGCACGTCGTCGTCGCCGCGCGCACCATCGGCGGGCTGGAGGAGCTCGACGACGAGATCCGCGCCGGCGGCGGCAAGGCGACGCTGCTGCAGCTCGACCTCTCGCAAGGGCGAGCAAGATCGACCAGCTCGGGCCGACGCTCTACCAGCGCTGGGGCAAGCTCGACATCCTCGTCGGCAACGCCGGCATCCTCGGGCCGCTGTCGCCGCTGCACCACGTCACCGAGGATGCCTGGAACTCGGTGATCGAGATCAACCTGTCGGCCAACTGGCGGCTGATCCGCACGCTCGATCCGCTGCTGAAGCGCTCGGACGCGGGCCGCGCGGTGTTCGTCACGTCGGCGCAGCAACGGGCAAGTACGCCTACTGGGGACCGTACGCGGTGTCGAAGGCCGGGCTCGAAGCGCTGGTCAAGACCTACGCCCACGAGGTCGCCGACACCCCGGTGCGCGTCAACCTCGTCAACCCGGGGCCGGTGCGCACGCAGATGCGCGCCAAGGCCTTTCCCGGCGAGGATCCAAGCACGCTGCCGGCACCGGAGGACGTGGTGCCGATGTTCCTCGAGCTCGCTGTCGCCCGCTTGCGAGCTGCAACGGACGCGTCGTCAATTTCCGCGACTGGCAGAAGAAGCACGGCCGCCAGACCGACGCCTGAGCACGCTTCAATCGAACTCGATGACCATGCCGTCGTAGGCCGGCTCGACACCCTCGGGCAGCTCGCGCCGCAACGCCTCGTAGTCGAGATCGGTCGTCATGTGCGTGAGGATGGCGCGCTTCGGGCTTCAGGCGCTCGATCCATTCGAGCGCCTGCTTGACGCTGAAGTGGCTCGGATGCGGCGTGAAGCGCAGCGCATCGACGATCCACACGTCGAGGTCCTGCAGCAGCGGCAGCGATGCCGTCGGGCACGTCGCTGATGTCGGGCGAGTAGGCGAGCCCGCCGAAGCGAAGCCGAGCGAGCCGATCTCGCCATGCATCTGCGGGATCGGGTACGCCTCGATGATCGCCGGATCGGCCCTTCGACGCGGATCGGCGCCGGCGCGTCGATCGGATGCGCGCTGAGGATCGGCGGCGTAAGCTGGAACCCGGCGGCTTCGCGAAGCAATAGGCGAAGCGCTGCTCGAGGCTCGCGCGCGTCGGCTCGTCGGCCCACACGTCGAGGCGCCGCTTCATGGCGTAGGCGACCATGCGCAGATCGTCGATGCCGTGCGTGTGGTCGGCGTGGTCGTGCGTGTAGAGCACGCCGTCGAGCGCGTCGCCGCGCACGCCAAGGAGCTGCTCGCGCAGATCGGGCGAGGTGTCGACCAGCACCGTCGTGTGGCGCGCGCTGGCCCAGCCGCTCGACGAGCAGCGCTGCAGCGCCGGCGGCGGTTCTTCGGGTTCGGCGGATCGCAGGCGCCCCACATCGTCGCCGATGCGCGGCACGCCGCCCGAAGAGCCGCAGCCGAGGATCGTGGCGCGGAAGCTCATGCGGCGGCGGTATCCGCGCTGCGGCCGGACGCGGCACCTTGCCGAACAGCCGGAAGAAGTTCTCGGTCGTCGCCGCGGCAAGCTCGGCCGGCGACACGCCCTTCACCTGAGCGAGCGTGCGCCGCGGTATGCACGACGTAGGACGGCTCGTTCGTCTTGCCGCGATAGGGCTCGGGCGCCAGGAACGGCGCGTCGGTCTCGACCAGCAGCCGGTCGAGCGGCACCGATTTGGCAATGTCGCGCAGCGCCTCCGACTTCTTGAAGGTGACGACGCCGGTGAACGACACGTAGAGACCGAGCTCGACGGCGCGCTGCGGCAAGCTCGCGGGCCGCCCGTGTAGCAGTGCAGGATCGCCGGGAACGGCCCCTTGGCGTGCTCGTCCTCGAGGATGCGCGCGGTGTCGTCGTCGGCGTCGCGCGTGTGGATCTCGAGCGGCAGGCCGGTGCAGCGCGCCGCCGCGATGTGGCGGCGGAAGCCTTCCGCCTGCGCCTCGGGCGTCGAGTGCTTGTAGTAGTAGTCGAGGCCCGCTTCGCCGATGGCGACCACCTTCGGATGCTCGCGACAGACGCACGATCTCCTCGCGTCGCGATGTCGAGCTCCTCGTGCGCGTTGTGCGGATGCGTGCCGACCGAGCAGTAGACGTTGTCGTGCGCCTCGGCGATGGCGAGCAGGTCGGGCAGCTGGCGGATGCGCGTCGAGATGGTCACGATAACGCCGACGCCCGCCGCCTGCGCGCGCGCGAGCAGCCCCTCGCGGTCGGCGGCGAGCTGCGGGAAATCGAGGTGGCAGTGGTGGTCGACGAGCATCACGCTTTCTTGGGGCCCCTTTCCTTCGCGGGCTTTTCCTTCTTCGGCTTTGGTTCCGGCTTCTCGGGTCGGCTCATCCGCCTCGGGCTCGACGTAGCGCGGGAAGACGCCCTGCGGCTCGGGCAGCACGGTGCCGGGCTTGAGCCGCCCGCCCGCGCCCAGCGCCTTGAATGTGTGGGCTTCGTCGTCCTGGCCCAAGAGCTCGAGCAGCTTTTTGGCGGCGTGCGGCATTACGGGCGCCGCGAGGATGGCCACCTGGCGCACGACCTCGGCCGTCACATAGAGGATGGTCTCCATGCGCTTGAAGTCGGTCTTCTTCTTCGCCCACGGCTCCTCGCCGGCAAAGTAGCGGTTGGCATCCGCGACCACGGCCCACACGGCGTCGAGGTATTTGGTGATCGCCTGGCGGTCCATCGCCTCGCGCGCCTTGGCGTAGAGCGCATCGGCCGCGGCGAGGATCGCCTTGTCGGCGTCGGTGAGGTCACCCGGCTCGGGAACCGTGCCGCCGCAGTTCTTGTCGATCATCGACAGCGAGCGCTGGGCGAGGTTGCCGAGGTCGTTGGCGAGGTCGGCGTTGATGCGGTTGGCGATGGCCTCGGGGCTGTAGTTGCCGTCCTGGCCGAAGTTCACCTCGCGCAGGAAGAAGTAGCGCACCTGATCGAGGCCGTAGGCGTGCACAAGGTCGAACGGATCGACGACGTTGCCGACCGACTTCGACATCTTCTCGCCCTTGCTCAGGACGAAGCCGTGGCTGAACACGCGCTTGGGCAGCTCGATGCCCGCCGACATCAGGAACGCCGGCCAGTAGACCGCGTGGAAGCGCAGGATGTCCTTGCCGATGACGTGCACGTCGGCCGGCCAGTAGTGCCACAGCGGGCTTCTTGCGTCGGGGAAGCCGAGCGCCGGTGAGGTAGTTCGTCAGCGCGTCGACCCACACGTACATGACGTGCGGAGGCTGGTTCCTGCCGTCATCGCGCTTCGGCTCCGGCACCGGGATGCCCCAGTCGAGCGTCGTGCGCGAGATCGACAGATCCTCAAGGCCGCCTCTGACGAAGCTCATGACCTCGTTGCGGCGCTCCGGCGGCAGGATGAAGTCGGGATTCGGCGTCGTAGTGCGCCAGGAGCTTGTCCTGATAGGCGGACAGCTTGAAGAAATACGTCTCCTCCTCCGTCCACTCGACCGGCGTGCCCTGCGGACCGCGGCGAACCTGTCGTCGCCGAGAACGGTCTCGCTCTCGTTGTAGAAGGCCTCGTCGCGCACCGAGTACCAGCCGCCGTAGTTCTTGAGGAAGATGTCGCCCGCCTTCTCCATGCGCCGCCAGATCTCTTCCGATGCGCGGTAGTGACGCGGCTCGGTGGTGCGGATGAAGTCGTCGTTGGACAGGCCGAGCAGCCCGGCCATCTCGCGAAAACGCTTGGTATTGCGGTCGGCAAGCTCGCGCGGCGTCAGGCCCTCCTTGGCGGCCGTCTGCTTCATCTTGAGGCCGTGCTCGTCGGTGCCGGTGAGGAAGTACACGTCCTTGCCGTCGAGCCGCTCGAAGCGCGCGATGGCGTCGGTGGCGATCGCCTCGTAGGCGTGGCCGATGTGCGGCTCGCCGTTGGGATAGGAGATCGCCGTGGTGATGTAGAATTTCGGGCGCCCGCTCATGGACTGATGGTCCTCGTATCAGATGCTGCGTGCAAGGTCGGGAGTTGCCGGCGTGCGGCCGGCCTTTCCGCCTCACATTCGGGCGGGGCGCGGTCGTGCGGTTCCGGTCTGGCGCTGCGCGTGCATCTGTTAGGCGGGCTTTTCGGTCCTGGGCGGCGGCGGCAAGCCGGGCCACGGTCTCCAGAATCGAGGCTCTTGCGGTCGAGGTTGAGCGCCAGCGTATCGGTCTTTTCGCGGCCAATTCTTTCCCACAGGGCGGCGAACGAGGCAAGCCGCGCATCGCCGATGAGGCGGGCAGCCAGCTCACGGTCCTCGGCAGCCCCCTCGCCCGTGGCGGCAGCGCGAACGAGGCGCGACAAGCATTCGAGCAGGAGCTCGAAGAACAGCTCGAAGCGGGCCTGCGCGGCGATGGGTTGCAGCTCGTCGGAAAGCGCGTGCACGGCGCGCCAGTCGACCTGGGCAGCAGCGCGAGGAGTTTGGCGACGCGCTCCTGGAGCTCGATGCCTCCTGACCCGAGGAGGCCGAGCAGGTGTCCGACACTGCCTTCCGCGAGGCGCTCGAGCGGCGCCCATTCGGCCGCACCTGGCGCCAGTGTCTCGGAGGCGCCGAGCGCCTGCGTCGTGGCGGCGCGCAACGCCTCGGCGTCGAGCGGTTGCAGCGTGAGCGTGCGGCAGCGCGAGCGGATGGTCGGCACGAGCCGTCCTGGGGCCGATGACACGAGCAGGAACACCGTGCGCGCCGGCGGCTCCTCCAGCGACTTCAGGAGAGCGTTGGCGGCGTTGACGTTGAGCTCGTTCGCCTCGTCGACGATGACGACCCGCCAGCCGTCCGCTACGGCGCGATGCGCGAGGAACGAGCGCAGCCGGCGCACCTCGTCGACCGGGATGCCGGTGGCGAAGCGCTTCGCCTTCTCGTCGTAGGGACGGCGGATGACGAGCAGGCCCGGATGCGACAGCGCGCGCACCTGCCGCGCGGCGCTTGTCGTCTTCGCCGACAGCGAGACTGCGTCCCGATGCGTCGCGCTCATCCGGCGCGGCGAGCGCCGCACGCGCGAAGCGATAGGCGAGCGTCGCCTTGCCGATCCCCTGCGCCCCGGCCGAGCAGCCAGGCGTGATGCATGCGGCCGCCGGCGAGCCCTCGGCGAGCATGCGCTCGGCGTCATCGTGGCCGAACAGCTCCTTCGTCTCGCGCGGATGCGGAAAGCCCTCGAGGCGATCTGCCTCCGGCAGCTCCTCGATCTCGGCCGGGACCGGCGCGCGTGCCATCATCGCACCGCCGCCAGGAGCCGCGTCTGCACGGCGTGCCACACGGCGGCAAAGACGGTGCGCTCGTCCTGTGCGGCGTCGATCAGCACGCAGCGCTCGGGCTCTGCACGGGCGATATCGCGGAACGCCTCGCGCAGCTTCCAGTGGAAGGCGAGGTCGCGCTTCTCGTAGGCGTCGGCCTCGGTGTCGGGATTGACCTTGTCGACGCGGCGGCTGTGCGCGCGCCCGAGCCCGAGCTCGGCCGGAACATCGAGGATGATGGTGAGGTCGGGAATCGTCGGGCTGACGACCATGTCGTTCGAGAGTGTCGATGACCTCGCCCGGCAGGCCGCCGGCTTCGCCCTGATAGACACGCGTTGAATCGATGAAGCGGTCGCAGATCACCCACAGGCCGCTGTTGAGCGCGGGGCGTATCGTCTTGTCGAGGTGGTCGGCGCGCGCGGCATAGAACAGTAGCGCCTCCGACAGCGCCGAGTGCGCCGGCATCTCCGGGTCGAGAATGACGTGGCGCAGCGCCTCGGCGAAGGGTGAGCCGCCTGGCTCACGCGTGATCAAGGTGTGGATGCCGACGCTCCACAGTTGCTCGGACAGCAGGCGCGCCTGGGTCGACTTGCCGGACCCCTCCCCGCCTTCGAAGGTGATGAACTTGCCGAGCACGATGATGCGGTCCTAAGCCCCACAGCCGTGGTGCGTCGGTAACACGCCGCGTCCCAGCGCGCTACAGCGGCACCCACTTGAGCGCGAGGTGGGCGAGCGCGTCGAGGCCGCGGCGCATGAGGCCGCCCGGCTCGACGTCCTCGCCCGCGTAGAGCGGCACCTCGTTGACGGCGTTGGCTTGGCTGGTGACCCGCAGGATGGCGACCTTGTCGCCCTTCTTGATCGGCGGTTTCAACGGCCCGTTGTACATGATCTCCGCCTTGAGGCGGGGGTTCTCCGGGACGCGCGGCAGCATCACCATCACCGGGCCGTCGCCGGTCAGCGGCACGTAGAACGTCTTGCCGCCCCACACGCGGGCGCTGCCGACGGTCTCGCCGGCGTTGAACAGCTTGAACGGCGCAAAAGCGTGGAAGCCCCAGTCGAGCAGCTTCTTGGCTTCCGCCGTGCGCTCGTTCTCGGTGGCGAGACCCATTACGACGACGATTAGCCGCTTGCCGCCCTGTACTGCCGAGCCGACGAGATTATAGCCACTCTCCTTGACCTGCCCGGTCTTCAGGCCATCGGCGCCCAAGCCTTCGACGAACAACAGCGGATTGCGGTTGCGGAATTTGTACTTCCGGTAGTTGAAATCCTTCTGCGCGAAGATCGGATAGAACTCCGGATATTCCTTGATGATGAAGCGGGCCAAGAGGGCGATATCGCGCGCCGTCATCAGCTGCCCGGGATCATAGAGACCCGAGGGATTGGCGAAGGTCGACTTCGTCAGGCCAATGCGGCGCGCCTCGACGGCCATGCGCTTGGCGAACTGTTCCTCTGTGCCGCCCAGGCCCTCCGCGAGGCAAATCGCAGCGTCGTTCGCCGATTGAATCAGCAGCCCCTTGATGAGGTCGTCGACGGTTGCCGCGGTATTGATCGGCACGAACATGGACGACGTTCGCGAGGGCGCCCCGCCCGTACGCCAGGCATGCTCGCTCATCGTCATTTCGTCGGTGAGCTTGATACGATTGTCTTTGAGGGCGCGGAACACGACTGCGGCGGTCATCAGCTTCGAGACACTGGCGGGCGGCAGCAGTTCGTCGGCGTTGCTCTGATAGAAGATGGCGCCCGTGTCGGCGTCGAGCAGCACGGCCGCCTTGGCGCGCGTCCCGAAATTGGTGACTTGCGCCTGCGCCATGGCCGGCGAGTTGGGCGTCGCAACGAAGATGGACAGAAACAGCAGCGGAAGCAGCATGGCGCCGCAGAGGCGTCGGGCGAAGATAACGGGCATTGCGCTTTTGCACCTTGCGAATGGCGTCACGCGACAAGACTATCAAGTCAGCGCACCGCCCATGTCAACGCTTTGAACCGCCCGCCCCCGGCGCACTTTCGGGGCTTGCCTCCGGCTCGAAACCGGCAGCGGCGATTCGGGTCATGGCGGAGGCGGCATCGGCATCGTCGAAGGGGCCGAGGCGAACGCGATAGGCCGGATCATCGCGGCTCCCTGTGGCTTCGATGAGGGTCGGATCTGGGCCGGCCAGCATGTAGCGGAGCCTCTCCGCCTCCTCGCGCGTCGCAAACGGCCCGATGCGCACATAGGTGTCGACGGCGGGCTTCGTCAGGATCGATGCCGCCTGCTTGGTGCTATCGAGCTCGCCGCGGCGATATTGAGTGACCGACCAGGACGGGGCCGGCGATGGCGCCGGCGTTTGGCGATATTCCACCGTCCGCACCTTCTTGGCGCTGACCGAGTTCGTAATGATCGATGCGGTCGTCGGCTGCTCGGCACCGCTTCCGCCGTACCAGCTCTGCGCCGACAGGTAGCGGCGCTCGGCGCTGTCGTCGCCATTGAGCGGCGCGCGTCCGGCATAGCGCACGCGCACGCGCGCCAATCCGTGGTTGCTGTAACCGAGCGCATGCGCGGTCTGCCACGACAGGTCGATGAGCCGATCCTTAGCGTAGGGTCCGCGATCGTTGATACGCACGAGCACCGTGCGGCCGTTCTGCAGGTTAGTGACGTAGGCGTAGGACGGCATCGGCAGCGTCGGGTGTCCGGCCGTCAGCGCGTACATGTTGTAGATCTCGCCGTTCGACGTGCGCCGTCCGTGAAAGGCGGTGCCGTACCAGGACGCGATGCCGACGCGGTCGTAGTTCGGGTTCTCGCGCGGATGATACCAGCGGCCGGCGACGTGATAGGGACGGCCGACCTTGTAGATGCCGCCACCCTTCGGAATGGCACGTCCGTCGGAGACGCGCGGGCTAGCGCTGACCCCGAGAGTGGGATCGAGCGACGGGCCGCCGGAGCAGGCAGTGAGCACCGCGCCGGCAAGCGCGGCAATTCCTATGGCCAACATCGGCGCGTGGCGGCTAACGGCGCCACGACCGCCCGCCGCGAACGGCCGCACGCCAGTCCACGCGAGAGTCGTCGCTTTACGCATACGCATATGGAGATCCGCCATCTCGCGAACCGTGCCTGTCCGACCCCTCGAGTGGCCGCAGTGGGGTGCCCGCACGGCCATCAACGATGGCAAGACACGCTTGAGATTGAGTAAAGGCCGGGACCGACTTGAGGCGCGGCGATTGTTCGAGGCGGCGTTGCGCTATTTGCCGGTCGGATTTTCGATGTTTGACGGGGATCAGCGCCTCATCATGTGCAATCCCGCGTACCGGCAGCTCTACTGGCTGCCGGAGGAGGCGACGCGTGGCGGGACACGGTTCTCCGACATTGTCTCCAGCCTGGCGCAGCGAAAAGGCCAACCGCGGCCCCTTCCGGAAAAAGCACGCGGCCAGCTTGAGGCGCGGCGCCGACGTCTATAGGTTCCGCTGCTCGCCGCGGCGGGATAGGAAGGGTGGCCGAGTGGTTTAAGGCACCGGTCTTGAAAACCGGCGTGGGTGCAAGCCCACCGTGGGTTCGAATCCCACCCCTTCCGCCAGCCCTTGTTGAGATAATTAGCTTTTCTGCCGCTCTTCCGTTCTAGCCCATCCCTGCGCCCATCCTTCTTTTTGGGGGATCTTTTCGTCGCTAAAATTTTTGCCAAACCGGGGCCTGACGCCTCCATCGAAGACGCACATCTTCAGCCCGCGGTGTGGAGCGAAGACCAGGCGCGGGAGCTGCTGCCAGTCGCCGGCGACACCGAAGGGTCGCTGCCGGATGCACGGCGGGATGTCCCCGGGCCCACCGAAGGGTAACAGCAATGCCTTCAAGCATGGACGCTACACGACGCAAGCAATGCGGACCGGCGTGAGATAGCGGTTCTTTTGCGCGGTATAAGAGATCTGGCGAGGGCCGCGGGTACCGGCGTAGAGTAAGTTGCACGAGGTCAAAAGCGACTGCGCGGGGAATTCGGGAGCCGAGATGCGAATACCCCTTCTTTTAATGGTCGGTTGTTGCACCGTTGCTGGATCGGTCGCGGCCGCAGATCGGTGCGCCTACGTCGATGTCAGTCTGTTCGGTATGGCAGAGCCAAAGCAGCAATGCGTTAGCCTCGACATGACGTGCCGCCCCGATGAGCAGTATGGCTGCTTTCCATTTCCGCTGGCGTTCAAGGACGCCTGGATAGACGGAGGCGCCAGAGGACAGCTGCGCGAACTCAGCGCCCCGTTCAGCTACATCGATCGCGAAGGCGTTCACTGGGACGTTCCCGCCGGATACCAAACCGACGGCGCGACCATCCCGATGTTCTTTCACCCGGTGATTGGGGGTCCGTGGACGGAAAGCTACGTCAAAGCTGCAGTCGTGCATGATTTTTACATACGCCGCAGCACGGTGGACGCCGACGCGGTCCACAAGATGTTTTATCAGGCGTTGCTCGCCGCGGGGAACAGTCAGAGACGCGCGCAGGACATGTATATCGCGGTGAAGAATTTTGGGCCGCAGTGGAAGTACACCGACGTGGCTGCCTATGAAGCCGGCTGGCAGGCTCGCAAGGCCATGCTCGATCGGATTACGAAATGGCATCAGGACGTGTGGGATGCCTTTCAAGCGAGCGAACGAAAGCGCGAGCAGCAGGCAGGAATTGACAGGGCCAGCCTAAGTCGCCCGCTGCGCGAGCGCACACACGTATTTAGGTTGCAAGATAACGCGAACGTCCGTGCTGGCTTGGACGCCTTCATCGATGGCGCAATTGCGGATCACATCATTCATCCAGATCGCGATGCCACGCTGGTAAAAACTTTGCGTGAGCAAGTGGACGCAGAACTGAAGCGCCCCTCCGATAGCCGCAACAATGTTTTCCTGCTGCAGTTCACGACGCTGGGAGCGACGATCGTCAGCTTCCCGGCGCGCACCGAGACCGACCTGAACACGCAGCTTGAGGAGACGGACCGGTTTACTCGTGCTCAAGAACAGGCGGTCGATCTGCCACCGGCAATCTGCGTCGGCGAATGCTTAAATCATCGCTGATGTCAGAAAAGCGCCGATTTACGCTTGAGAAGGAATACTGACCCTAAGCGGACGTCCGGTCGCTACAGGTCGGCACTCGATAATGGATGCGCCACCTGCTCCAACGGCTTGCGTTCGGCCGCGACGCCCCAATGCGCTGCGATCGCCGCAGCGATGACCATCAGCAATGCACCAAGTGCGTAGCCCGCGAAGACGCTGTAGCGGGATCCGGTTTCGATCAGCGAACCGAACAGCCACGGCCCGAAAATGCCGCCGACGCCGGTCCCAACCGCATAGAAAAAGGCGATGGCGAGCGCGCGAATCTCCAGCGGAAAGGTTTCGCTGACGGTGAGATAGGCGGCGCTCGCGGCGGCGGAGGCAAAGAAGAAGATCACCATCCAGGCGATGGTCAGCGTGCCCGCAGTTACGAGGTCGCGTGCAAACAGATAGCCCGTCGCCGCCAGGAGCACGCCCGAGATGGCATAGGTGAAGGCGATCATTTGCCGCCGTCCGATCGTATCGAAGAAGCGCCCGAGTATGAGCGGTCCGAGGAAGTTGCCGGCGGCGAAGGGCAGAAGGTACCAGCCGACGTCCTCGGCCGGCACCTTGTAGAAATCGATCAGGATCAGCGCGTATGTGAAGAAAATCGCATTATAGAAGAATGCTTGCGCCGTCATCAGACTGAGACCCACCGCGGTGCGCGTGCGGTGCACGGAGAACAGCGTCACGGCGACCTCGCGCAGTGGCGTATGCGATCGAGCATGCAGCCGTGCCTTCGGAAAAGGTCCGCGAGCAAGATGATGTCCCAATCTTTCTAGGCTCACCTCGATGTCGGCAACGATGGCCTCGCCCTCGGCGGCGCGTCCGTGCGTGAGGAGCCAGCGCGGGCTTTCGGGAATCCACATTCGTAAGAAAAAGATGAGGACGCTCAACGCCGCGCCGATGACAAACGCGGCGCGCCATCCCATGTCGATGGGCAACAAACCTGGATCGAGGAGGACGATCGAGCCCACTGCGCCGATCGCCGCGCCGACCCAGAAGCTGCCATTGATGACGAGATCAGTCCATCCACGTACGCGCGCGGGAACGAGTTCCTGGATGGTCGAATTGATGGCCGAGTACTCACCGCCGATGCCGGCGCCGGTGATGAACCGAAAGAGCATGAAGCTCCACACGTTCCAGGCCAACGCCGTGGCCAATGTTGCCGTCATGTAGACGGCAAGCGTGATGAAGAAGAGCTTCTTGCGCCCCAACCGATCAGTGAGCCACCCGAAGAATAACGAGCCGAGCACGGCGCCGGCGATATAGGCGCTGCCGGCCAGGCCAACGTCGGTATTGCTGAACTGCAGCACGGGACTTTGCTTCAAGGCTCCCGAGACCGCGCCCGCCAAAGTGACCTCGAGACCATCGAGGATCCAGGTGATGCCAAGGGCGACGACGACGAGGGTATGAAACCGGCCCCAGGGGAGACGGTCCAAACGTGCCGGGATGTCGGATTCGATCGGGCTCGATGGCACGACGCTTGGCGCGGTGTCGCCATGCTGAAGACTGGTTGCCACATACGCCTCTTTACCCGCAGTAGATTCCAACGAAGGGGAAGGGGCAGCTGTTCCTAGCTTTTCTCACGCCGGCCGCGGCCGGGATCAGTACGAGGACGGGCGACGATGTTAGGAGCCTGGACAGGATGGATCGTTCGACCGGCATCTTTGGTCCAGCGAAGGGTTAACTTTGGCTTTGCGTGGCGCTTGAACAGTCATTTGGCAGGCCGTGTGATGGAGGGGCAAGTTGACATGACTTGCTGCTTCACTGGACTGTTCCCCCACTCGGCCCCGGCGTGCCACCGGGGCCCTTTCTTATTTAGCGCGGCGCGAGGCTGCGACAGGCAGGCGAGGATAGTTCGCCAAAACGCCTCTGGAATGCAATCGGACGTCGGAGTATCGGTGCTGCGCGCTGTGTCACCCTCATATGGCGCATCATGTGGACGCCGATTCCTCCCCCCGGAGTCGGCGTCCTTTTTCGTGGGTTTATCAGGCGCTCGTCTCGCCGGTTACGTACCACATGTATCAGATGGGATCGGAACAAGCGGGAGCCTTCCGACGTTGCTGCCGCCAAGCGACGGAGAGAAATGGCTCATGGCAAAAGTCGTTCGGAAAACGGCCACCCCTCCAAGCCTGCCAAATGGTGAGCTTGCCCCGGCGAAGAAACGGTCGTTCGCTTCTGACCGAAAAGGTGAAGCGAGCGCTGGTTGACTTGCCAGCAAGGACAAGAAACGCTCGGTAGCCGCCAGCCGCGACGGCAGCAACACGCGAGGCTGCGCTAACGGTCATGGATCGCGGTCGGCCTCGTTGCCCTCGGCACGCTTGCCTATCTCGCGGTTTTAGCGCGGCGCGCGAGTGACCGGCACCCTGAAACCCCGATGCATTACCAAGTCCTCCGCGCTGTCTCTGACAGCCACGTACACGTCATCTGTCGTGATGGGGCGTTCGAGCAGCTCCCCGACTACATCCGGCATCAAGGACCTTGGCAGGTCGTGCAGCGCGGGGAGACTACCAACCTCAAGCGCAGCTACCGCCTTCGCTTGGCGCGCTATGGCTTCGTGCTCGAGCATAGCGGGTTGGCGCTGTTCAAGGCGGAGGACTAGAGTTCGCTCGGCGCCGGTTTTGTAGTGGGAGCCGGCCGCCGCTTGTTCCGGCGCAAGGGCAAGGCGACGCGGAGAACTCGTCGCCGCCGCCGCGGCGAGACGCTTCTTATCCGAGGTCTCTGGCCCCAGGTTTGCCTGCCGCCGGCGGTTACCGCCAGTCCAAACAAGGAGTGACGTTGAATGACGGAAAAGAACCCGACAATCCAGGATTTGCGCGCCAAGCTCGCCGCTACCGAAACCGCAGCCAACCAGCCGGGCATCGGTCCTGAAAATCAGAAATACCACGACACGAAGGCAGCAGATCTCCGCGTACGCATCAAAACCTCGGCGCGGCGGTTCGAAGGGTTGTGGGATTAGCGGTAAGCGACGACGACTGGGTGGGAAGGGTACTTCAACCGCCTTCCTTGAGTTGAGCGTAGGCGGCGAAAACATCCTCGGGAGAAAACACAAATTTCTTGTCGTAGCGAATCCAAGGCGTCATTCCGTCCTGTCGCTGAAACTCCCCGGCATGGACTATGGCCTTGTTCAGGTCGGCCCATGGTTCACCCTTGGCGTACTCCGCCTCGGTCGGCTTGCGTCCGCTCGGAACCCACACGAGCACCACATCTCGTTCTGGCACGGAATCTGACACGACTACGACCGGCTGCATCTTTAAGCGTGAAGCATGATGACTTCGGAAGCGGTGTCAACGGCCAGGCAACCATGGATAATTTCAACCTGAGAAGATCGGTGACGTTCTATGACGCCGGATATCCGCGCTCAGCATGGTCGTGCGGCAGCGATTGATCACGCGATACAGAGTGACAGCGCGACTCGCCTGGTGATGTTGATGCTCGAGGATACGAAATTCGCGCTTATGCTGATGCGCGAACTCATCGAGGCCCAGCAATCCGGAAAGCAGGCCAAGATTGCGCGACGGACGCAACGTCGCCACGCGAAAGCACGCGCGGACCACACTTAAGGGGCGTGTGCAACTCGTTGTAACGACTGTTTTTAGGCAACCGCGCTCGCCAGGGTTACCCCGTATTGGGGTTGGGACTTATTTGTCCGAAAAGGTACATTCGTCCTGCGCCACCCTCCCTCGTGCCCTCGTGGGATGACCCTCATCCGTCCGATCCGGGTTCTGTGGTGTTGCTTTCGTGCTGGGTCTCAGCATCACCGCAGGAAAGAAATGCCCAATCCTCAGGAAGCCTACACCGCGGCAATTGTCCGAGCCTGCGACGACCACCTAGCCCGCGTGAAGGCTGCGCGCGACGCCCGGCACTTGGCTGTCTCAATGGTGGCAGTCTTCGGCGGGCAGGATCGCAGGCCTTACAGAGCGCGCAGCGCTGTCTATGCCAAGGCCAGAAAGGCATATGACAAAGCGGTACGCACATCGGAAGCGCAACGCACGAAGGACGAAGCCATCGCCATGGCCACGTTCCAGGTCTGTGATCCACCTGAGGTGGCAACTCGAAAAGTCCAGCGCGTGGCAACCTGCTGAATGCCGCGCCGACGCGCTAGTCGCGGCTAAAGATCTTACGCCGTTGGCGCGCTCGCTCCATGCGATTACCGGCGTCAATGAGCGCGAGCAGCGCAGCCTCAACATCCTGCACGCCGGCTTCACCGCGTGTTTCCCGCTCGAGGACGTCATTAAAGATGCGGGCGGCCTTTTCAAATTCGCGGCGGGCTTTCTGCCGCGCGTTAGAGACCTTGCGCACCTGAAGCCATCCCCGAAAGCCTGATGCTCCATAGGCAGCTTTCAGGGAGGGCGCCTATCCCCGATCTGGGGGAGATCAGCAGATGCTTTAGGCGGACGCACCCTTTCAATCCGCGAGCTCGTCCCCGGGGCTCGCGGCTGGGATGCGCCGCCGTTGGTACACGACGGGGACAAACAGCGGTCGTTCCACTCAGTGGCCGGCCGTGCTATTGCGACCCCGCGTATGAGCGCTCGATCCCATGCAGGAGTTGCAGCGGTCCGATGCGGTCTCTCCTGACGCAGGAGAGCAGCGCGAATTGCAGTCGCTCGGTGCGCCGCGCGGGCTACGCGCATCCTAACGCCGGAGACCCCTCAGCAGGCATGCCGACGGCCGAAGCCTAGGGACCCTCATCCGCAAAGCGCGCCAACACCATCTAGGCCGCTCCAGACCGCGCGTACTGTACGGCGTGTGGAGGCAAAAGCATCCTCCAAGTCGAAGCAGTTGGGCAGTCCCACCTTCCAGAACACGTACAGCTCGGCACCGCCTTGCGAGATGTCGCGGATACGACAGGGCAGCGGTTCGGTGCCGCCGAGGTAAATCTTCGCGGGGCGGTCGACAGGCTGACGCGGGGACCTTCTCTCCATACAAATTCGAGTTGCACGAAATCCTTAAAGAAATGGTTGACCAATCGCCGACGTGCGAATTTCACTGTTGCTTGGCTGCCCGAACTGGAAACTTTTGATGGACCAACGGCTAAACATCCGAGAAGGGCTTGATCTCTCCGGGTCGCAGCGCTGTGACCTCCGCCGCTTTGGCGGATAAAAGAGTAACAGAGGTTACAACAGCATCAGCGCCTAGAAAAAGCATTAGGGCGTTGTGAGCGCCTCATATCGTCGGTGCCGTGCGGCAGTTCCGTCGCCGAGGACCTCGATCATCCACACGTCGTTTCTGTCTAGCTCCGCCGTCATATCCCCGTCCTCGCCAAAATGCTCGGTAGCCGGCCTCCTCACAGCCATGAGCGTTCCCGCCATCAAGAGGAAGGACGCGGTACCGTGGCCCGCTCAAGAAGGACGGCTCAAACGTCGACCAGGAGGTGTTCGCCTTCATGACCGCGGAGCCGAACGCGCTGACGCAGAGCATTCACCACAAGCGCATGCCGGTGCTGATGTCGGATCCCGCCGACTTCGAAACGTGGCTCTCCGGCTCGACCGAGGACGCGTTTCGTCCAGTCCGGTTCCGAGCGCGAGGATCTGTTGAGGGCAGCATAGGCCACCAAATCAATGCCCGGATGGCCTTCGATGCCACCCGGGCCCCGTGATTGTGCCGCCAAGCGTGGTGCCGCGACACCACTGAGCTATGCGGCACAACGAGTGCGAGATTGCGATGCAAGACCACTTAGTCACTCAAATTTGGTAACAGACTTTCGCCATCAATCACGCATAACTCCGCCGGCCAGTCGCGTTGCCGGGCGTCGTTTTGCCACCACGCACGCCGGCGTGACGGACCTACTTGCAAGCCGGCCTCGCGCCGGCTTTCTTTTTGAATAGCACACACGAGGCGGGGCGATCCCGCGACCCAAACTGCACCGGGCGCAGCCTCAACTCAGAGGCAAGTTAACCGCTTCGCCAATCAGGAATTCGAACAGTCCAACGCGCGGCATATCGTGAGTGCATGGGCGCAACCTACGACGACAACACAGCCTTTGCAGAAGACGAGAAGGGCGTGGCGATCTGCTACGATTGGCTGCGCGACGGCGAAGCACCGCCCGTCCGCGTGCAGGTGAAGCAAGTCTACGTCGAGAGCGAGTGGCACCTACCATGGAACGAGGACGCCAAGGTGACGCAGAGATTCAACGCCGTTAAGAGGCATCACATTGACGCGGCTCTAGATGCGGAGTTGCTGAAGGGGACAGACTATCGCGTCTACACCATCAAGTAACACTCTAGCGATGCTTCCACGCGTCGACGGCGATAAGGGAGGACGGGCCCTTGCTCTCTGAACGAGCACGCGCGGCCAGGTACCGCGCCGATTTCATGCTAAGTGTGTTGGTGGGGTGGTTGGGCTAGGGGAGTCTCACATGGCAACTCAACCAAGACACGCAGGTATTACCCTCGCGGAACTCGCAGCGTCGGGTCGACACATCGTCGTGCAGTGCGGTCAGTGTCCGAACCGACGCCTGTCGCGGCCGATCGATCTCGACTTGGCCATGGACACGCCGGTCAACATATGCGGTCGAGAAGG
The DNA here is from genome assembly GCA_963724595.1 of uncultured Alphaproteobacteria bacterium. Lineage (GTDB taxonomy): Bacteria > Pseudomonadota > Alphaproteobacteria > Rhizobiales > Hyphomicrobiaceae > Hyphomicrobium_A. Next base: position 120,703 of record CAVRVR010000029.1, read on the forward strand.
CCGCGATGGTTGCTGATGAACAAGTCGACTTTTGATCAAAATTTGCGCGTAAATTCATCCTCTTAACCTGGGTTATCCATCGCTCTAGCCAAAGCACGCTCTGTATCGCAGAGTTCCTAGTCTAACCATTCCCCCTCCAGGCGTCCCGAACGCCGTGTTCGTACGGTTATGTTCAAGAACCTGCGCACCAGTACAAAACTTCTATTGCTGTGCGGCACGTTTGTGATCTCGATCGCCGTGACGACCGCAGCGCTGGTCGCAGAAAAGCAAATTGCTATCGCATTCGCGCGCAAGGAGCTGGTCGGCAGCAGGTATTTGGCGACCGTTCGGGACATTTACCCCGCAATATTGATTCAGCGAGCTGATCCTTCATTCGCAGGTTCGAGGCCAACCCCCGATGAAATTCTGAAGAGACTTGCCGCCGCCGAAGCTGACGCTGCTGGCGCCCTGCAAACTGCTGAGCTTGAACAGGCGCTTGCACAAACCCTGCGCAAGCTGTGGTTCGACAAAACCGTCCAAAACACTGACCAACTGGGCTTGGACGCGCTTTCAAGCGTCCAGAAGCTGGCCTCGCGCATCGGCGACGACTTCGAACCTCACGCTCGATCCAGACCTCGATACCTATTACGTGCAAAACATCGTCGTCGGCCGTCTCCCGGGCCTAGTTAGCCAGCTTGGTGAGATGCAGACACTGCTCCGGGCGGCTAAAACTTCGGGCTCGTTGTCGAGCGAGCAAGGCGGCGCGTCTTGTCTTTCTCGACAGCTCGATACGGTCGACCGCCGACGGAGTGAAAAGCGATCTTGCAGCGGCATACCGCGGAAATGCCGATGGCAGCCTGAGACGAAATGTCGATGCCGTCATTGCGGCTATGATCGCAAGCGTAGAGTCTTATTTGGGCACGGCAAATGCACCTCTTCTCGGTGGTGAGATCACCAGATTCGATTCCGCCTCTCTCGAACGCGCATTTTCCAGCGCCGTGGATAGTATAATTAAAGGTTGGGGTATTGCGCAGACCGATCTCAACCGGTTGCTCCGGCAAAGAATCAGCGACCTCGTGGGGAAGCTGCGTCTGAGCCTCACTCTGCTCGGGGGTCTTGTGGGTCTCAGCATTCTTCTCGCCATAATGACACACCGGCATATCGTGTCGTCGCTTCAGCATCTCGAAGGGGTCGTAGCGAAGGTGCGCGAAGTTCAAGACTTCCAACGTTGTTAGCGATCGGGACACCAAAGACGAGTTCAATTCACTCACCGTCGCATTCAATGATATGCTGGCTGAGCTTGCCGCCGCGCGCGAGCGGGAAATTGCCGATCAAGCCCGAACTGCCCAACAGACGTTACTGACGACGATGGGTCAGATGGCAGCTTCGATCGCTCACGAACTCAACCAGCCGCTGGCCGCGATCGCAACCAATGGCAATGCGGGCTTGCGCTTTCTCGCAAATACCACGCCGGATCTTGACGAGGTGCGGGAGGCCTTAAAGTGCATCGTCAGTGACGGTCATCGTGCGAGCCAGTTGATCGGAACGATCCGATCGATGTTCAAGAAGGATGGCCAGAAAAAAGCTCCAGTCGACGTAAACCAACTGATTCAAGAAGCTCTCGGGCTCATGCAGGGTGAGCTGCAGAACCAACGGGTTTCGCTCCAAAGCGAGCTGGAAGCGCAACCGATCCAAGTCTTAGGCGATCGCGTCCAGTTGCAGCAGGTCGTCATAAATCTGATTACGAATGCAATCGACGCCATGAGATCCGTAACGGAGCACCCTCGCGTGCTGCGAGTGAGATCTGAAACGAACGAATCTGATGCTGTTGTGGTCACGGTAGAAGACTCAGGAGCGGGTATCGATCCGAAAAGCACCGACCGCATCTTTGACACGTTCTATACGACCAAATCCCATGGCATGGGGATAGGCTTGGCGATTTGCCGGTCGATCATCGAAGCCCACGGTGGACGCATCAGCGCGTCGCCCGGCAATCCTCATGGAGCTGTCTTTCAAGTCGTTTTGCCCACTTGCAAGTTGCGTGCTGCATGAAGAATGAGCCCTCAGAGGCGGAATCGATCGTTTTCGTCGTCGACGACGACGCACCCGTGCGCGAGGCGCTGCAAAGGCTCTTCCGATCGGTCGGATTGCAGGCTCAAATATTCGGTTCGACGGCGGAATTCCTGAACGCTAAGCTTCCGGATGTTGCCAGTTGTCTTGTGCTCGATGTCCGGTTGCCAGGAATCAGCGGGCTAGATTTTCAAAGCGAACTGGCGAAGGCGAAAATCTCCGTTCCGATCATTTTCATCACGGGCCACGGCGACATTCCGATGTCTGTCAAAGCCATGAAGGCTGGAGCTGTCGAATTCCTGACCAAGCCATTTCGCGACCAGGAGCTGCTGGACGCTATTGGGGTCGCGCTCAACCTCGATCGTACCAGGCGCGAAAATGAGAAGGCAGTTTCAAACCTGCGGGCACTCTTCGATTCATTGACCCCCCGCGAGCGGGAGGTGATGGCCCTGGTCACGGCGGGCCTCATGAACAAGCAGATCGCCGCCCAATTGGACGTCAGCGAGGTCACCGTAAAGGTTCATCGCGGCAACGCCATGGGGAAGATGCGTGCGCGGTCGCTGGCCGAGTTGGTGAGGATGGCTGACGTTCTCGGGATTCGGCGCGCCAACGCATAGCGGTCTAAACCTATGTATAATATCTCCGACCCTTCCAAGTGAGAGTACCTTCCCCACGTATAGGTGCGCCGTTCCACGACGTCGCGGTATTCTTAGTTCCTGCGAAGGACAATCAGCTTGCTGAAGGTGCCCGTGATTTCAGTTGTAGACGATGATCAGTCGATGCGCGACGCAACGAGTAGGCTCGTGAGGTCGCTTGGATTCGCCGTAGCCACGTTTGCGTCGGCCGAAGACTTTCTCGAGTCAGCCCGCGTGGATGACACATCATGCCTGATCACAGACGTGCAAATGCCAGGCTTGAGCGGTGTTGAGCTGCAGAGCCGTTTGATCGCCGACGGCCGCCACATGCCGATCATCGGTATCACGGCACATCCAGAAGAGAGCATCCGGACGCAGATGCTGGAGGCCGGAGCGGTTGGCTTCCTGAACAAGCCCTTCAACGACGAGTGCTTGATTACTTGTCTCGCGACAGCTCTAAAGAGCCGCGACACCCAACACTAGCCGCATTAAGCGATGGCGTAATCTGGTCAATGTTGCTGCTGGCGCGGAGCATGACCAGCGCTCGCACCGCCCTTGCCGACCGATTTCTAAAGGGCGCGACCAAGGCGATGTGAACGCCGATGGCCGGCTTAGAGAACCCGCGTTCAAACACCTCTCGAGGCGCCCGCCGGCGCAGGCCATGCCCTAAACCTAGGTATCGGTCGTCCAACTCCTTCGGACATCTGAATCGTACGTACGTACAACAGAGAATTTTCGAGGGATGTGATGAGAATGCAATAGGGCAAGAGAATTCGATAACGGGTTAAGGGGCGGCGTCATGTCAGTGAGCGTAATCTCTCGCAGTTTGCACGGCTCAACCGAATTTCCAAACACGCAATACTACCTCGAACGACAGGCGGACGGTCGTGAGACACTCGCGCTCCGCACGCGGGGCCCAATTCTCGATGAGTTTGCTGGCGAGCAGCGGCGACTCACGGAACGAGAAATTGCCATCGTCTCACTTATTGCTGAGGGACAATCAAACAAAGCGATTGCCATCCAACTCGGGGTCGCGCCAGAAACAATCAAAACGCATCTCAAGCGAATATTCTTAAAACTATCGGCCCGCACCCGCGCAGAGGCGGTCGTTCGCGCGCACAGCACGGGTCTTAATGCACTCGTCCAAACGAATTCGCCGTAATTTTCAAGCCCGGCCATGAGCTGCGCTCGATCTTGCCGAGACGGAAATGACTGTGAAGGAACATTCATGCCTTTCAGCGACTATGACCTCCAAACTCGCGAAATCCTCCATGCGGCATACGACGCAGCGTTGCTCGAAGCCGGCAACGCTCACTCATCCACTCGCTCGACGATCATAGAGAAGCTTACGCAAGGTCTCCTCAATGCTGCGGAGGCGGGCGAACGCGACCCAGATAAGCTCCGACGAGCTGCCCTGAAAGCACTGTTGTGATCTCCACGATCCGGCCCGGAAAGGGCTGACGACGTGTCGCTTCGGGGAGTTGGTATGCGTCCTTGGTACTGGGCGACAGCGACTTCTGCTATCCATAGGTGCCATGGGGGACATGAGCATCAGCGGCGGATCAAGATCTGGACGCGAGGCCTACCGCGCTCCCTGTGCGCTGTCGGCTCACTCCCTCCTTAGCCGCTTAGCAAAGGACCACGCTGCGGGTCAGAAGCGGATATCCATCGAGTTCTAATCGTCCGCATTGAGCCACTTCAGCAGGGCCTTGCTGTTGGCAAAACCCGTGAGCCCGCCGCCCCGTGCTTCGTTGATGGCGGCGACGGTTGTGACGCCAGGCACCAGCGGCTCGAACGGCACGGCCCTCTCTTTGGCGTTGCGCACCTTCATCAGGCGGAAAATGTCGTGCGCGAGGCGCACGAGTTCCAAGGTGTAGGCGTCGGGTTTGCGGTAGATCAGCACAAGTTCCGTGCGGACGTGGCAGTCTCGGAAGCCGTCGAAGCTGCCGCTCAGCGGGTGATCGTGTAGGCGGGCAGGCAGGGGCATGTCGCCCGCAAGCATATCGGTGACTTTTGCGAGCACGGCATCGAGGCGGTGGCCAAGTGGGTTCTTCTTTTCGCGTTTGAAATCCCGTCGGAAGTGACAGGTCGGCTTAGTCGTTCGCATCATCAAGGTCCTGCTGACCTATCTCTGCCATTTGGTTGCCGCGCGCACTATGCTGAACCCGACGCTTCGAGAACATGAAAACCAATCTCTGGGCTTGCGCCATCGCCACAAACTCGAGGAGGACAATTCTCCATTGACCCTCCGTACGTTAGGGTACAGTCTTCACAGCTAAGGGCAAGGGCTAGAAGGGGCTTTGGGTGCTACGCGTTCCGGTGCGAGACTGGACATGCGTTGCATTTGTCCGCGTTGTGCTTTTGCTCTTGGGCCTAGCGGCGACAGCTCTAACTCGCGAACCGCTGCCTCACTGCAATCCTCCGCGCGTTCCAGGGCATTTAGCGTCCGACAGGGCGCCGCCTTTTCACTTCGCACACAGCAAGTCGATCGTGAACCGCGCAGCAAAGGCTGAGCGGACCACAACGTGTGTTGAGCGGACGGCGGATATGGCTTCGACCGCAGCCCTGCTCAGCCTGCACTAGAAACCGCCGGAGGCGCATCTCATGCATATTCTTTGGATCATAGTCATCGGTTTTGTCGCGGGCGTTATCGCTAAGCTCGTGACACCAGGCGAGAACGAACCCCAGGGTTTCATACTCACAACTCTCCTTGGGATTGTCGGTGCCTTTGTAGCGAGCTACGTCGGGCAGGCTCTCGGCTTGTATGGCCCCGGTCAGCGGGCCGGTTTCCTTGGAGCGATTGTGGGCGCGGTGCTCATTTTAGTTGTCTGGGGATTCATCGAGCGCAGACGCGCCTGATGCGCCGTGCGCAATTGAATAGCTTGATCACTGCCAACACGGGAACGGAGGCAGTCTTATGAAGAAGATCGTATACGGAGCGACAATTGGAGCTGCACTGATCGGCTCTGTGCTCTCAGCTCAAGCAGCGGGTGGTGACTCTGGGATCGAGTTCGGATTTTTGCCGAGCACCATGACGGTGACCCTTCTCAATGAAGGGGGAAAATACGTGGCCGTCGATCTCAAGCGCATCCCGCAAGGAGGAACGTGCCGGATGGACAAAGATGCCATCATTGCTCGACTTGGTCCCGGCGCCACCGGAATGACGCGAGTGCAGTTCACCGCGCCGCAACTTAGCTCCGGCGGATGCCCGTTCATGACGCAATTCGATCTTCCTGATGCCGATTATGCGGTTGCCCGTGCGGCGTTTGTTCAGAAGAAGGACGAGGCGTCCAAAAAATTAGATGAAGTAAAGAAGCAGCTGGGGGACAAGTGGAACGAGGTCAACGAACAAGAAAAGTAACTGACGAATGAGAGCGAGCCTTCCGGGTCACGTGGCAATTGTTGGGGCGCTGATCTGGCCGCGAAGGCCCTGATGTTGCGGGCGAGGCCACTGCGAAGAGTGTCCTGCTTTGCATTTGTTGGTAAGCATCAACAAGAAAGTGATCGACATATCGGCCTGCCCGGAGACTAGACTTGAGGAATGCGGTCGTCCTGGCGGTGACCGACGCACAAGGGAGGAGTTGCACATGGGTATCCTTGACGAGTTGCTCGGTGGTGGGCAACGCCAGAAGGACTACACGGATTTTCTTAGCCGGTACGAACAAGGAAATCCATCAGAGGGCTACTCCGATCAAGAGGTTCTGGAGCGGTATGGGGAAGTGTCACACGCCGTGCCGCCCGACCAGTACGCTCAAGCGGCGCAAGAGGCGTTGAACAAGTTGTCGCCAGAAGAACGAGCGGAGTTTGTGAAGATGCTGCAGGAGCGAGCCGCGGCGCGCGGTGTGACGCTACCGCAAAAGGTGGCGACCGATCCGAAGAACCTCGGCCAAGTGCTTACCGACTTGCATCAAAATCCGGGCCAGCTCCGGGATATCCTCGGCTCTCGCGGTGCTCAGCCTCAAGGGCAAGCGCCAGGATCGAGCATGATTGCAAACATTCTATCCTCTCCGACGGCCAAGGCCGTGCTCGCGGGCATCGCGGCCAGGGTGGTCAAGCGCGTCATGGGTCCGTCCCGAATGGCTTAGCGTAGCCAGCAGTTTGATGGGGGCTACTGCCCGCCAGCGGCAGTTCAGCCGCGGTAAGTGATCGTCGAAGAGTAGGGACGCAGATGACCCGCGTGGCCACCAGCGGTCGTACCGCCTATAAACGCGGCGCCGAACTTACGCTTTCCGACTCGGCGGGAGATGGCGCGATTGATCGGTTAGCAAGGCAACCGCCGCGAGGCCTTTCCGATGGTCAAGGTGCCTAGGCTGAAGCTCGTGTGCGAACGCAAGATCAGCGACCTCGTGCCGGCTCGCCGATCGAAAGAACGCTGGGAGGCCAGCGGCGTTTTGGTGAAGGACCACCACTTCTTCGTGGTCTTTGACGACCGAACGGAAATCGCACGCATTGCAGACGGTTTGCAGCCCGACGATACAAATGGCCTGTTCGGCATGCCGAACGCAGACTATGGCTACGAGGGAATTACCTACAATGCCGCCAAGCAACGGTTCTATTTGTTAGTCGAAGCCCGCAAACACACCAGAGGTTGCTACAAAGCCTCGATCGTCGAATACGACGACGACTTTAGATACCTGAAGGACCGGCCCGTCGACTTCACGTTCGAGCATAGCAATAAAGGGTTTGAAGCAGTTAGTCACGTGCGGCGTAACAGCGAGGACTATCTGCTAGCGCTTTGCGAAGGCAACAAGTGCAAAGGCGGCGCCAAAGGAAGGAAGCCGGGCGGTGGACGCATCTTGCTCTTCGAGAAAAAGCCAAAGCGCTGGCGGCACCTCCGCACCATCGCCCTGCCGAGATCACTCCCCTTTGTCGACTACTCAGGCATGTCCCTGGATAGCGGGCGCGTGGCTATCGTCTCGCAGGTCAACTCCATGCTTTGGATCGGACACTTCGACGAAGCGGACTGGACGTGGCGCAACGAAGGTCAACTCTACGAGTTTCCGCGATCCAACGATGGTGCGATCCGATACGGCAACATCGAGGGAGTGGCTTGGATCACCTCCACACGTATCGCAACAGTTTCGGATAAGAGGAAAAAAAATAATCAGTCGGACAAAGAACACTCGGAAAAAGACCAATCAGTCCACATTTTTGAAATTCCGCCATAGAGATGTTGCCGGATGTTGCTGCGCTGTCGAATGCGACGAATAATTCTCCCTTCAGCGACCAGTGCTCGTCGAGGGCCATCTCCAGTCCGCCGCCGACATGGCGGGGTAACCAGAGTAGCGATGGCAGAGAGAGGTCAGCTTCGGGTCAGAAGCGGACATCGACCGTGTTGCTGCGAATGTCAGTTCCCAGCGGTTAACCTAGAAAACAGGAATTTAAGCAAGGTGCTCGACGCGGGCGGGCACAGCCACACCCGCGCCCGACTGTGCACTGACGATATGCAGACTGAAGGATGTCCGATGGAAATGAATGGACAACGCCCTCGCCCTAGTTTGCGCTTTCACGACGCTGACGGCCTTCTCGGCACTGGCGGGTGACGCCTGCGGACCGGGTCACATGCGAAGTGCCGGCGTGCGCGATGGCGAGCTGGCCCTTCGGTGGGAAGGCAGGATCGAGCGCGAGATGTCTGCCGACATCGCCGCTGAGTTCCACCAACACAAACACGCGTCCAAGACGGTCAGCCTCTCCTTGGAATCGTGCGGCGGAAATAGCGGAAGTATGGAGGCGACCATCAATGTACTCACCTACATCAAGGCCACCCATTCCCTGACCACAGTTGTCGATCGGGGTTCCGTGTGCGGCTCGGCCTGCGTCCCGATCTTTCTGACTGGACACCGTCGCGTTGGAGCTCTCGCCAGCCTATGGTTCTTTCATCCGGCATCGCGGCAAAAGCCGCAGCGCGGCGCCGTGGTCACGCGAGAATTACAGCCCGATTATACCGACAGCATGATCACCCGGTACTTTGTACCGGCCGGCGTCGACCCCGACTGGATTCTTCAACTGCGCCGCACGCTCAACAAAGAGGATTTGTGGCAGACGGGGCGCGACCTGTGGGAGACCAACAGCAATATACTGACCGAGACGCTCGACAACAAGCAGCCGCGCGAGGAAGGCCCCATTGATCTTGCACCGGCTCTGGCGTGCGGATCGGTGTGCCGTGGCTGAGGGAGTGAAGCGGTATGGATGTCGCCACGCTTTACATGGTTGTGACGTTAGCTGAACGCGGGGCAATGAGGGTGCTGCGCTACCCAACCAAATCGCACGAGCATTGCCAGAGCCTGCTCGAAAAAGCCCTGCATACCAAGCTGGCTGAGAAGTGGCTCAAGCACGGCGCGAAGGTTGCGGTCAACTGCGGCCCGACAAACACCAGAGGCGTTGGCCGCTGACTAATCGCTCGCCAAGCGGAACACCTCAATGGGGGTCAGGACAATGAAAAGTTTTGTCGCAATTCTCGTCATGTTTGTCGTTGTGATGCTTGTATTTTCGCTCGTCCTGCCGGTCCGCTCTGGTGGGCCCCAGCCCTACATGAGCGTTTCTGCAAAATAGCTAACCGTCGGCCTTGGCCCAGACCGATGCTACCGACGGAGCCTCCGCCATACGACCAACTCAGCGGGAGTGGCACAGCATAGTGACTTGCGGTTGCCCGGATCGGGGAGCAACCTCGCGCCGCTTGGGCGTCGAGACCCAAGGCGCAAAGGAGCTCAGCCATGTACAGTAAGATGCTGAACATCGCGATCATCTCGGGCATTTTGCTCGTGACCGCTGCCCCCGTGTTCGCTCAGGATGCACCGAAGACGAAAGCTGATTGCGACAAGGCCAAGGGAACGTGGGACGAAAAGACGGCCACATGCACCGTGAAGAAGTGACAATCGCTTGAGGGTACTGGGCGGTCGATTACGAACCGCACATCGGAAGCCCCGCCGCCTGCGAGCGACGGGGCTTTTTGCGTCATGGGGGCGCGCGCTGGCTGGGGCCGCATATGAGGACCGCTGGAATGAAGCTCGCTCTCTCGCCGCCACCGCGCGGGGCGCTACTTCACGGAATCAGCCGAAGCCGCACTGCTTGCGCGACCGCCTGGACGGTGTTGCGAACGCTTAGCTTGGTCTGGGCCTTCTTGATGTGACTGCGCACCGTCTCGTCGCCCAGCCCTAAGTCTTTGCTGATCTCAGCGACGCGATGGCCTAGTGATAGCGAGCGTAGCACCGACAGCTCGCGCGGCGTCAGAGTGGCACCCTTGCCGAGCCGGCCGGGATGCGGCGGAGCGAGTTTTTGCAACCTCGTGGTAGCGAACGCGGCGCCGAGGTAGAGCAGCGCGCGTTGCTCTTCCTCAAGCTGCATCAACTTTGGTGACCAATAGGCGAAAAGCCAACGTCCACCAATTGGGCATGCGAAGAAGTCGCGCATACCGTGCTTCAAATTTAGCTCTACCGCCCACCGGTCAACGCCGATGGGCTCTAGTGATTTCATCACCTCTGAGATCGTGAAGGGCGCAAGCGAGAGGCGCGCCGCCACGTCGCCTGGCGCCGGCGACATTGCCGAGAGCTGCATGCGCTGCTCCCACCATCCCTTCGGGGCGCTCTTGTGCAGGAAAACCGTCTTACCGACGACAAGTGACTTAGTGGTTCCGAAATCTAGCGGCAGCAACGAGGCACCTAGAACGTGCGCGCGGCAGGGCTGCCAGGTAATTTTGTCAAGCGTGTCGAGGACGGCTTTCGGCGTGCCGAGACGATCCACCATCCCCGTGAAATGCAAGAGATCGGCGGCAAGTTTGGAAGGCATTGCAGCACCTCGTCAAGATCGCGTTTAGTCGGAGCTGTGCCAGCGTACACCGCCCACGCTTTAAGGGCCGCGTCGGATTCAGTTCGAGTTAAAAAAGCCTGGGCCTACTCGAGACTTTGCCCATCCCCTTTTTAAACCGTCGGACAGGGGGGACATCCGCTTTGGGTCAGCAGCGAGCGTGTCGCTACGAATGTCTGCTTTGGGCGAAAAGCAGACATCGAGCGTGTGCCTAGGGGTGAACCTAGGAGTGTTCGCTTGGGCCCAAGGTGGGTTCAGGTGATCATCGAGCGGCAACGGTCGTAGCTTGGGCTGCATCGGCGAAGCCATTGCTGCTGCAATCGAGCAGCACAAGGGCGAGCAAGTCGAGCGTTTGGAAAGGGACAATGTGCCAAGCGCCCCGCTGCGGCCGCCGCTTTACCCGTCGTAGGCGAACCCCGGCCTCAGAGATAGCGCACGAGGACGAAGCGGACATCGGACGGCAATCGACGGGGCACTCAGTCGGTCGTCGCGACCTAGCTGATGTTTTTGTGCTGCACAATTGGTTTCTGCGCAGCGTTGTTGATCGCGCGGTTTCCAGCCACTAGGGCATCGACGATCGCGGTGAATGTGGGCAACACCAGCGCCCACACGAGATTGTTGCGCCCGGCCAGAAAGCCAGCCGTCGCCGACAAACCAATGGCGATCAATAGGCTGACGAAAGCATCAGTCTTCAGCGCAGCAACGGTCGTATTTCGGTCAGTAGCGTGCAAGAAGCCGGCAAAAATCCAAATCGCGCAGAGCACCAATGAGATGAGCAACCAGAAATACAAATCGGGTTCGAGGTTCGCCGATGTCGTCACTGGTAACCGCAAAGCTGGAACAAGGTAACCGCCCGCTACCAATACGACAGGAAATACCCACCAGATGATGCCGAGCCAGCGCCAAGCTGTAGACATGAACTCTGACCTCGATGCTCGTACCTAGGCGGCCCGCGCGCCGGCGGCTCGCAAGTTCACACTACCACGCCGAATGCTTGTTCACAGCGTCAGCTTTTCCGCTAACGTAAGCAAGCTGGCCATATGGAGGCGCTCATGACAATTCCAGGCATCGGCTCGTTCATAGTGGGGTGCGTGTTCTTGGCTGCTGCAGCTTTGCTCCCGGTGCCCGACTCCGAAAATTGTCTTGGTCTGCCTTGGTCTCGCTTGCGTGGCGCTAGGTGCACTATCGTGGCTCCAAAGTAATTAGCATCCATGATCCACTTCGCGCGTTCGCTCCCGCGCCTGGCAGCCTTCTCGACGCTTCATCGACGCAACATCAGTGGTGACGCATCAGGCCGACCGGATTTCGGTAGGTGTATTCCGTCGAGTGTACGATCTTGTTCCGCGCCATCTGTGTTGCGTCTCGGCCGGCACCCGATCCAGCGCTCGCCAAGCCTCAGCCATCGCCATCGCAACAACCAAGGCGGGCGCTCCAAAAAGTGGACCGGGGGCCCGTGACTTTTTCAACGTCCGCTGCGGTCCCTCATCGACGTTCCAGAAGTGACACCATGTCGGACCCACGCAGCGATGACCTTGAATTGCCAAGCGATGCCGACCGCAGCCAAAATGATCGTGAACAGTGCCGGCAGGATGCCGCCTGCGGAACGATCGAACAACTCCAAACCGGGGAACAGCAGATGTGCACCGGCCATGACCAGAGCGGCGCCGCCGAACGCAGAAGCAACTACGATGAAGGTGTCGAAGTACCGTGGCACGATCATCGCCCCGATTACGGCGCCGACCACCGCCGAAACGGCGCCGAGGAGGCCGCCGGCGAGGTGATCAAATCCAAACACTGACGCGATCGACAGACCCACCGCCGCTCCGGCCGATAAGCCGAGCAGAATTCTCCGATACGGCTCGAGCGAATATGACGCGACAAACAGGATCACCGCACCAATCGTGCCGAGGACGAGTGCAAGTAGTCCCATCTCACCAGTCAGTGACTTACCCAGGAGCAGACCTATCTCAAGTCCGAACAACCCATAGAAAAACGGCAGCCACGCGTAAAACAAGAAGATGCCAAAGCCCATAATCCCAAAGCCGGCCAGCACCAGCAGAATAGCGCCTAAACCCGACATGTCTCAGCCTCGTCAAGTTGAGTGTTGAGACGCCGCCCCGCTCGGTAGGGCGGCGCCCAGAGCGATTGCCTACTTCGAGGGAGCCGTCATGTCGGGGACGTTCTTGCTCCGGTGGCAGTCGCCGGAAGCTTGCCCTCATCGCCCATGCGCTTGGAGCCGTCGTCCTGGACGGCCTTCGCACCGCTATCCGCCCCCATCTCAGGCACCGCACCTTCGGTCGTCTTGGTGGCGGGCAGCTTGCCCTCATCGCCCATGGTCTTGGTTGGAGCTTTCTGGTTGGGAGCAGCTGCGTCCTCCGCAGACGCAGTTGAAAGCGCGGCTCGATGGCGAACACCGCGACTATCGTCAGGATTTTTTTCATGGCGCGTTCCTTTGTTTTGTTGGCTACGCCGATCATCCCGCTATGTGTGATCGCGGGAGGCGGAAAGAACGCTGACTCCGGGGGAGGAAATCAGCGCCCCAACGCGGGCCGTCCTCGATGGACGGGAAGTGGCGTTGGCAGAAGATAACCGCGGTCCCGATTATATATTAAGTGGCGTGTCGGGGTACCCCGACACCGTGACCGGTACAGCAAACATTTCGACGCGACCTTTAACCATGGACTGAAACTTAAGACGCTGCTTTTTAGACCGCAGGGCGGTCAATTGGATTCCCGTTCCTGCCAACGGGATCAACGTGATTAAAGCCATGCGGCGGAAGTAGATCGCGCAAAGCTTCGGTTCGAAACGCTCTTGTCGTGTCGAGGTGCTCAACCTTTTTTATTCCGACCTGCGCGGATCGCGGTCAAGAACGCAGCGTCTCTCGCGCCCGCTTGGTGACGGCCGGCCTAGTTTGCGCGGCAGGCTCACTTCGCTCGAACCACGCGACGTAAAGGGTCGGCAGGAAGATGAACGTGAGGGTGGTTGCGACCAGAAGTCCGCCCATGATCGAAAATGCCATTGGCCCCCAGAACACGGTCGGGGCGATCGGAATCATGCCTAGCACGGTGGACACGGCCGTCAGCATGATCGGCCGGAAGCGTGTGCTGCTCGCATCGACAGCGGCCTGCCGCACATTCTTTCCTTGCGCCCGTTCGGTTTCGATCTGTCCGATCAGGATGACGGCATTCTTGGTGATCATACCGAGCAGCGCCAGGATGCCGAGAATGGCAACGAATCCCAACGGCCGTCCGGACACGAGCAGTGCCGCGACGACGCCAATCAGTCCGAGCGGCGCCACCGTGAGCACGAGACCCAGGCGCTGGAAGCTTTGTAGCTCGACCATGAGCACTGTCAGCATGATGAGCAGCATCAGCGGCACGACCGCGATCACGGATGCCTGAGACTTCTGACTTTCCTCCACCGTGCCGCCGACGGCAATGGCGTAGGTGGCAGCGATTTGCGCAGGGCTTCGACCTTCTCGTCGAGCGCACTCACGACGGACTCGGGCAGTGCGCCCGGCTTGACGTTCGCCTGCACGGTGAGGGTCGGCACCCGGTCGCGCCGCCAGACCACCGGAAAGTCCTGCGTGTACTCGAACGTTGCGAATTGGCTCAGCGGGACCGTGCGGCCGTTCGCCAACGGCACCTGTATGGTAGCGAGTGTCGCCAGGGACACCCGCTGCTCGTCGGTTGCACGCGCGATCACGTCGACGAGATAAATGTCGTCACGCACCTGCGTGATCGCACCCCGAGACGACTGTGTTGAGAACGCCGGCCAGCGATTCCGAACTCAGGCCCAGTTGACGGGCCTCATCCTGGTCAATGACGATGCGCACCTCGCGTGCCGGCTCGATCCAGTCGAAGTTGACGTTCTCCGTCGGGATTGCTCGCCGCAAGCTTTGCGCAAGCGCCAAGGCGCCGCGCACCGGAGCGATGTCGGGGCCGCTGACGCGGTACTGTACCGGCCAACCCACGGGAGGCCCAAGTTCAAGCGGGGAAACGCGGCCGACGACGCCGGGAAAATCCTCGGCGAGAATCTTTTCAAGCTTAGTACGCAGCCGCTCGCGTGCTTCCACATCCTTGGCGACGATGACGGCCTGCGCGAAGAAGTCGTTCGGCAGTTGAACGTCGAGGGGTAGGTAGAAACGGATCGCGCCGCGTCCGACATACGTGCTCCAGCGCTCGATATCTTTGTCGTCCTTCAGCACCGCGTCGAAGCGCTTCGCGACTTTCCTCGCTCGCATAGATCGACGCGTTTTGCGGCAGCCGGAGGTCGACCAGCAATTCCGGCCTATCGGACGCCGGGAAGAACTGGTTCGGGATGAGAGGCATAGCGAAGGGATCGAGAGGATACCGCGAATAGAGCCGGTCAGCGCGATCGTGATCCATTCCACGCCACGGCTTGCGCCAGCAGATCGCGAAAATTCGAGCACTTTGCTGCCACCCGCGGATTTATCTTGGGCGGCTTCAGAATCAAGACGCCAAGCAGCGGCGCGAAGATCACGGCCACAAACCATGACACGACGAGCGCGATGGCGACGACGGCGAACAGCGAGAATGTGTATTCGCCGGCGGAGCTGGCGGCGAAGCCGACCGGGACGAAGCCGGCGATCGTGACGAGCGTGCCCGCGAGCATGGACACGGCGTAGGTCTTGAACGCATAGCTCGCGGCGTCCACCGCGTCGCCCTTCGCCAGCCGCGTCAGCGATGCGTCCGTCGTCGTCATCGCGTCGTCGACGAGCAGCGCCAGGGCAATGATCAGCGCGCCTAGCGATATGCGCTGCATGTCGATATCGACGATGTCCATGACCGCGAACACGATGGCCAGCGTCAGGGATGAGAAGGGCGATGATCAATCCGGGCCGCAAGCCGAGAGCGATAAAGCTGACCGCAAGGATGATCCCCACGGCCTGCCACAGCGACGACATGAACTCGGAGATCGCGCCCTCGACGGTGACGGCCTGATCCGCGACGAGCGTCGGCTCGATGCCGATGGGCAAGTCCGCGGTGTCGCTGCATCGCGCGCTTGATGTTCTTGCCGAGGGCGAGGATGTCTCCGCCGTCCCGCATGGCGATCGCCAGCCCGATGGCGGGTTGGCCGTTGACCCTGAACATCGGCTGGGGCGGATCGGCGAAGCCGCGCTGGACGGTGGCGATGTCGCTGAGGCGCAGCATTCGGCCATCGACGAAGAAGTTGACGTCGCGCGATGTCCTGCTCGGACACGAATGAGCCGGTTGACCTCAGCGAGAGCATCTCATCGCCGGTCTGTATCGTCCCGCCAGGCCGGACGATGTTCTGGGCCTGCAGGGCGCGGATCAACGCGGCGCGGTCGATGCCGAGGGTCGCGAGCTCCTTCATGGAGAACTCGACGAAGATGCGCTCGTCCTGTGCGCCGAGGATCTCGATCTTGGACACGTCGGGTACGAGGAGAAGCTTCGAACGGACTGTCCTCGACGTAGTCTCGCAGCTCGCGGAAAGTGAATCCGTCGGCGGTGAAGCCGTAGATGATGCCGAAGGTGTCGCCGAATCGATCGTTGAAGCCCGGCCCGACTACGCCGGCAGGCAGCGAGTGGCGCATGTCGGCAATGCTATTGCGAACATGGTACCAGATGCGGTTGCACTTCGTTGGCGGTCGTACTGCCATCAAGGTTGACGAAGATCGTCGTGACGCCGGCGGTCGTGTAGCTGCGTAGGAAGTCGAGCTTCGGCGTTTCCTGCAGCTTTCGTTCGAGCCGTTCGGTGACCTGCTTGAGCGTCTCCTCGATCGTCGCACCGGGCCAAGCCGCCTGCACGACCATCGTCTTGATGACGAACGTCGGGTCCTCGTTGCGCCCCAGGTTGTTGTACGACCAGAGCCCTGCGGCAATGGCGACGAGCATCATGTAGACGACGAGCGGAGCGATGCCCCAACGCCCATTGCGAAAGGTTGAGGCGCATTAGCGATCCGATCCCAGTAGCGCGGACCTTCTGCCCCGGATGGAGCGCCTGCACGCCGGCCGTGACGACGATCTCGCCGGCTATCAAGGCCTTGCGAGATGGCGACCGATGCGCGGGATCGAAGCGCGTCACCTCGACATTGCGCAGCGACACGGTCTGGGTCGCGGGATCGACGATCCACACTGCGGGCTGTTGATTGATCTTGGTCAGCGCGGTCGCTGGAACTTCGATGAACGGGTCGGCGTCAGCTTTCAGTGTGCCGGTGACGGTTGCGCCGAGACGCATCGCTTCGGGCGGGGCGTCGAGCCCGACCTTGACACCGAAGGTTCGCGTGACGGGATCGGCCGAGGGCGCGACCTCGCGTACACGACCGACCGCCTGATGCCGGTATCGTCGGTTAGCGCACGCGTGATCTCTGCGTCACCGGGAGCGGATCGCAGCACCTGAGCAGGAACATCGAAGACGGCATCGCGGCCGTCCTGGCGGGCGAGGCGGACAATCATCTGACCGGCTTGCACGACCTCGCCCGCCTCGGCGCCGATCGAAGTCGCGACGTCCGGGCGCGTCCGCCTTCAGCTCTGTGAAGCTCACAAGGTCATGCGCAGCTTGCAGCTGCGCGTCCGCCGCGTCGACCTGCGCCTGCGACGTCGCCGACGCCTTCTCCGCCAGATCAAAATTGGCGCGCGTGGTCCAGCCTTGGCCGAGCAGCGTTTGCTGGCGTTCGAACCGATTGCGGGCCTCGGTCAATCGCGCCTGTGCGGCCACTAGATTTGCCTGGGCCGCGCGCAGCGCATTCATTTCGTTCTGCGGCTCGAGCCGGGCCAGGATCTGACCTGCCTTCACGCGATCACCGACGTTGACCGGCCTCTCAATGATACGGCCGCCTATGCGGAAGCCCAATGCGGCCTCATCGGAGGATTCGACGCGGCCAGTGAGCGTGATTGCGGTTGCCGCCTCACGTTTCTCCACCGTTACCGTGCGCACGGGACGAGCTCTGCAGTGCCGGACCATCCTGCTCCTGCTCACACCCAGCCAGCGCTGCAACCGAGACGATGATTGACAACGCCATCGGCAGGCAGTGTATTAGGCGCTTCTCGGCCAATGCGTACAGTCTGCATGAC
>CAVRVR010000030.1:0-28331 GCA_963724595.1 uncultured Alphaproteobacteria bacterium
ATCTTCAGAGGTGGCACCACCACCTTGGAGCGCGCCGCGGCGACACGCCTCCAGAGGGTTTGCGCTGGCCGAACTTGGCCCGGCTCTCAAAGCAGCCGCGCGGCAAACCGCTCTACCAGAACAGAGGCTACTTGAATTCGACGCACTGCTCGTGCTGGCGAGATCCCTCTCTTGTTCGGGCCGCATGCCGAAAAGCTTCTTCAAGTCTACAACACCACTGTTTGCGCCGGTATGCTTTGGAGGACCCCCATCGACGCGACCACCATCAGCCTCGATGATCTCTGGCGCCAACCCGGCGCTGGCTCTCCAACGGGATTTGCAAAGGCCTGGTGTGCAGCCAGTCAATCACCCGACGTTCCGACCTTTGCTATCCTCGATGATATCGATTTAGCCTCTGGGTGCGATGGCTGCCACGCCTCGCTCTGACGCTCGGATCCGCTTCAAAGCCTCCTAATCTTCTAGTCGCAGCGACCATGAGTGGCGTGCGCGCCGATCCATCGCCCCCCTTCGAAATTCTTGTCTCCGCTTTTGCTTTCGAAGTCGACACCACCCCAGCAGCCATCGCTTCGATCATCCAAGCAGAAACCCAACGCTCTGCATCCGACCCTGCAACACACCTCAGTTTTCAAGTCAACAAACCTGTAGACACTGAACTTTGCACGCAGCTCGTCGCGGACCTCTTGCAGAAAGACGTCACACTGGGCGCAGCGCAGCGTGCCGCGCGGGTATTTAGGGCCTCCCTAGCCACGATGCAGATCGTAGACGCCCAAGCGTTAGCAGTCGAAGTTGCGCAGCTGATCTCTGATCCGACTTACGCAAAACGGGGTTTATCGGCGAACTGCAAGAGCTTCGCCGCCTTGGAAGCGCGCGCAAAGTCTTCCGAATTCAATTAGATATCGGGACACGAACGAATGCTTGATCCGATGGGTAGCGTCAGACGCCTGCGTGAGTTTTTCATTTCTTACGTCGACACCGCATTTCGTATTCGCCACTCAGGTTTGGCTGATGTGCGTCGTGAGCTTCTCAGGACGCCTGGTACTTTGATGACCGAACTCTTACTCCTTGAGCCGTTCCTCGTTATCAGACAAGCGATTGGGGTCTTGAAAGAATTGCAGAGGACTTCGATGGAAATCCTGTGCTTCACATCGCTCCGGAAGCGCGCATCGCGTTTGCAGAATTGGCCCTTTCAGGCCTTTTCCCAGGACGAGACGTGCCGCAGGCCATCGTTCAAAGACGCAGCCTGTTTAATCCGTACACGCATCAAACAGAAATGCTTGCGCGCGCTACACATCCTGGGTGCCCGGCAGTCGTCACGTCAGGCACGGGGTCGGGGAAAACCGAAGCATTCATGTTGCCCATTCTGGCAACAATTTCAGCAGAAGCGATACGTTGGCCCAGCCCGCAAGAGGACTTTCTACGCGATCGTTGGTGGACCGATCAGCCCGTAGCGTTTTGTAGCTCGGCGGGCACAGGAACATCCGAATTGGCCCAAAGCCGTTCGAGCGATCATCTTGTATCCCATGAATGCGCTCGTCGAGGATCAGATGACGCGGCTGCGGCGCGCTCTGGACTCGCCCGAAGCGCACGCGACGATGGACAGACGGTTCAAGGGCAATCGCATTTTCTTCGGTCGATACACGAGCGCGACGCCAGTTACGGGCCATCTGATACATCCAAGACGCCCGGCCAACGCTGACGAGCGGCGCCGAGTTGCACGGAAAGCGTCGGAACTATCTGAATTCATCGAGGGCATCCGAGGCCGATCAGAGTTGCGCACGCGCTCATGATGAAGAAGCGTTTGCAAGAGCTCACAACAACCACGAGCCCGAGCCCGACCCAACCCGATATCTATTTCCTTCAACTGACGGCGCGGAGCTCTGTTCGCGTTGGGATATGCAGGCGACCCCTCCAGACATATTAGTCACCAACGTCTCGATGCTTGGTACCATGCTGTCGCGTGAGGTCGAGGACGGAATATTTCAGTCCACTCGCCGCTGGCTCGAAACCGAGCCCGATTCACGCTTCTTCCTCGTTCTCGACGAACTGCACCTCGTGCGCGGTTCAGCCGGAACAGAAATTTCCGGCCTAATCCGCGCCCTTATCCATCGTCTCGGACTCGTCGGCTCCTGCGCAGCTGCACAAACTTCGAATTCTTGCGTCGAGCGCATCTTTGCCAGTGTCTGGACCTGAACGGGACCGGAGTCTCCAGTATCTCAATCACTTTTTTGGGCCGTTCGGCACCTACACGAGCCCAGGCACTTCATCGGCGACTTCCGCCGAATTCTGGAAAGACTGCATAGTGCGCGGTATTCCAGAATTGCCCAAGGTTGCAAAGGTAAGCCATCTCGATCCGGCACCCTTCGAACAACTGCTCGACGTGCTCGGCGACGATCGGCTCATCACTAGCCTCACCCTCGATCCACAAATTGAGACCGCGGTCCGACGCGTCCACACGGCGCTCGCCGAAACGTCTCCCTCATCATCCCTCGCAACGATCGCAGCTGAAGCAATAGCGGCTGCAACCGCCAGACTTGTAACCGCCTGCGCCGAAATCAATAATCCTTCGTCACTGCGTCCCACTTCTCTCGACGTTCTTGCGGATCGGCTGTTCGGTTCATCGGAGCCCCGCCATCAGCGTGCGTTGCGCGGTCTACTCATTCTACGCGGACTTGGAGATCGCGCCACCGCGCTCTTTGGGTCGCGTCGGCAAGACACGCTCGCCAGTTTTCGCCTTCACGCGTTTCTTCGAAGCCTGGAGGGGCTTTTTGCCACGCCCAGAATTGAGGGAGAACTTGATTTGATGGTGTTACGATTGAACGTGGCACGACTTATACCACGACCAATCAGCGCGATTATCGACGCGCGTTCGAGCTAGTCTATTGCGAAGCGTGCGGTGATGTCTTTGTGGGAGGTATGCGCGGTTCTGACGCGCGAGGAGCGGCCGCGACCGAGTTGCTTCCAGCGTCGCCGGCATTGGAAAACCTGCCGGAAGCCGCCGCTAACGGCCACTACGAAGACCTATCCTACGACGAATTTGCTATCTTCTGCGCCACCAATCGAACTCCGGTCGCTTTGGGTCAAGGTGAGACTTGGGACGAGGCGATCCTCGATACTCACAATGGCCTAGTTCTGGATCCGGTGAACGCCCCAGACGGTCCCGACGCCATTCGTGGCAGAATTCTTTCGTCACGCTGGCCCGTTCTCCCACAACCGTACCCAGCGCTCTGCGGGAACCGCTGGACCTGATTGCTGCCCAGCCTGCGGCACCAACTATAGCGCCCGAAAGAAACCCAGATATTCGCCAATCCGAAGCTTTCGGACGGGCTTCGGCAAAACATCACAGCTAATTGCTACCGAGGTTTTCGAGCTACTGCGTACCAGCGGCGCCTCACCCAAGGCGATCGTGTTTTCTGATAGCCGCCAAGATGCGGCAAACACAGCCCTGAACATCGAGCGGCGCCACCACCAAGATCTAAGACGGCAATTGCTAATCGAAGCGGCGCGACGATTCCGCATCGCGCGCGATCAAGGGCCCACCCGAGAAGAGCTGCAAGCCGAACTTAGAAGGCGGGTGGAAGCCGGCGATTGGGACGGAGTCAACACAGTCAATGCGCGACTACAGGCGGTCGTTCAAGCTGGAGATGGCCGGCGTGTTCCGTTGTCTGCCCTTATCGAGCGCCCTATAGCAGCCGCAGGTCCCGATCACGTCGCAAGCCCTTTGCTTAGTGACATGATACGTCTTGGCGTGCATCCGACCGATGACGCCGGAGTGGAACAGCTCGAGGGTTTCGATTGGCCTCAGTTGTTCGAAGGCGCGCGGACGGCTTGTGGCGATGCGCAGACCGTCCTGATGCAAGTGCCCTACAGCATGCACGCACCAGTGTACTCGATGCTCAGGACCCCTATGTCGATGAAGTACTGTTTTCGAAGACATATTTCGCGTTAGAAGAGACGGGCCTCGGTTATCCTCGTTAGTGCCTGACGCGAGACAGTCGTCCGATCGGCTGGACGCCTGGCTTCGCGTCTTCTCGGACGCCTACCGCGTTTCGTCCAACAAGTGGGTAACGGATCAAACCACTCTTTGGCCCACCAGCGAACTCGTTCCAACGACAAATCGCCTGCGTCGTTTTGCTGAGGCAATCCGGCCAACTGACCCTGCGACTGAACTCCGGGCTATCTTCGACGAACTTGCCGCCCTTGGACACCGCAACGGGATCATCACCGCAAACGCGCTTTACCTTCGTTTGGCCGAGCCGGGTACTTCTTCTGCCGCTGCGAAAACTGCGGCAGAATTAGCCTTCATCGCGGTACCGATTTTTGTACGCGTTGTTTTCGCAGCCTTCCTCACTTCGGCGACGGGCACCGTCGAACAGTTATGGCGCTCTAATTTTCTCGCTCATCGTATTGTTCGCGGCACCGAGGAAAACGTGCCGTCGTTCCGACTTCGCTGCGAGGAACTCACAGGTCAAACCAGCGATCCCGCGGAGCGCTTGAGGCGTTTCAGGGGGCATTTTTGTTGCAACATCACCTGACGAAGATCCCGAGCTCCAACGCGCTGCTTCAGAGATCGACATGTTGTCGGTGACGACAACGATGGAGGTCGGCATCGACATTGGCGCTCTGCAGGCAGTGTACCAGGCGAACATGCCGCCACAACGATTCAACTACCAACAAAGGGTTGGACGGGCTGGACGTCGCGGACAAGCCTTTTCACTAGTCGTGACGCTGTGCAGAAGCCGCAGTCACGACCTTCACTACTTCCGTTACCCGGCTTCAATCACCGGAGATCTGCCTCCTCCACCATTTCTCTCGCCACCGATCATCTCGACATTCCTCTGCGCCTCCTACGCAAGGTCTGGCTTTCCTCTGGCCTTCCGGCTAATGCGGGAAGAAGGTCCTGATCCATGGCCAGGCGATGATGCAGCGTCCGATGTGCACGGCGAATACCTGCCGTGCAGCGATTTCTATGCCCCAGGAACCAATTGGTCCTCGCGATTGCGCGATGCGCTCATTCGAACAATCGAGGTGCGCGATACCTTCGGCGAAGCCTTGGGTGCCGGTATCGAAGGGCGCGCTGCAACCCTCATCGAACGCTTACAGCCCGATCAGGTCGTGCGCGAGGTGATGCACAACGCAGATGCCGGGCTCGTTTACGATGGAGGGCGGCACAGTTTCTCGCCGAGATGGCCTTCTTCCAATGTATGGCATGCCCACACGCGTCCGGCCTTTATACCTCGGGCCCAAGTCAAAACGCCCTGATCGCGTATTTTGGGACAGCGTCGATAGAGACTTGGATGTGGCAATCTACGAATTCGCCCCGAACCAGAGGCTGGTGAGGGACAAGCGCAATCATCAGCCGATTGGAACGGGGGCCCTTCGAGACCCGTGGCGGCGCCCCAACTCAACGTTCTTCCCTCCGGTCGACCCCACAAATCGATGGTTCACTGAGCAATGGCATCTTGGCCGTTGCACGACCTGCAGCGGCACAATTGCTCGTCGCACGCCTCCAACAACTGACGTCGTGTGTGACTGCACGACTCCCTTACCTGCGACTGAGTTTCAGCTCTTTGCAATGCCTGCGGGTTTCCGGACTGATTTTTTTCCGCAGAAGGTGGACGAGAATGAGCCCATAGAGAGTCTCCGCCGTGTCGTCGTTGCTGAAATCGAGGATGTGGCAACCACACCTCAGATTGACTCCAACCTAACGATGCACTCCGGAAACGGAGCTGTCATTTTCCGGCTGAACGAAGGACCGCGTGTGGGGCCGAATGCACAGCCAGCTGGATATGACATTCGGCATGTCCATGAACGACGAGTTAGTCTCCCGACGGCCAATCGCGACAGCGTCGCTCTACGAAATCAGTTTGTCTCGATCGACGGGTACAACGACAATCCGACCCGCTGGGACATCGCCAATCCCGCCGTCGCTCAAGGTATCCGCCTCATGTCCCGCAAGACAACCGAGGCATTGTGGCTCGGAGTTCAGACAGTTCCACCTGATCTTGCCCTCGCTAGGATCGGCCGCTCGACCTGGCAAACGAGTATGCGCGGTGCAGCTGTTAGCGCGACTTAGATTCTCGCCGTCCAGCGCGTCTGCTCAAAGCTGGACGTCGCTCCCGAAGAATTCGAAGCCCTTGAGCCCCGACTCTGGTGCAGGAGTGCCGTTACTTCAGATTGCAGACTTTTTAGTCAACGGGGCCGGCTTTTCACGGAGACTTGCGGAACCCGAGGCGGATGATCGACCGCTGATTATCCACTTGATCCGCTCGGTTCTCGACGATCCAGACGATCAACTGGTCCGCGCCTTTTTCGCTGCCGACCATCGGCACGAATGCGGGCAAGCTTGCTATCGTTGCCTGCAACGTTATGGCAACCGCGGATATCATGGTCTGCTTGATTGGCGACTGGGACTTGGATTTCTCCGATCGATGCTCGATCCGTGCCGCTTCGGATTAGATGGCAACTGGTCAGCTTTTCGAGAGCTTGAGGATTGGCCGCGCCTAGCTCAATTGGTTGCCGAGGAGCTTGTACGCATCAACCCCGCACAGCGTCAGCGAATTGTTATCGGCAGGGATCAATGGACTGCCATCCGAAAGCAGAATGAATACTACATCATCGTTCATCCTTTCTGGCGCTTGAGCCGATCCACTTTGGCCAGTGAACCCTTCAGTAGTGCGATTGCCGCAACAAATGCCCCGTTGGATCGCGTGTTCTACATCGACGCGTTCGACGCGGCGAGGAGGCCCGTCAAGGCGCTAGACATCGCCAAGTTGCGACCGCTCGATGAGTAATCGCCCCCAAGAAGCTACAAGCAATCTCTCGCGCCCTCGCGCATGGATTGCCCTTGAACTCGCTGACGACACCAATCCTTACGACGATCGCCGCGGGGTCTCGTACCAGTACGATAGCAAGGTTCAAAATCACAAGCAGGTTCAACAAGGTGATTTGCTGTTCATCCGATCGAGCACTGGATTGCAGGGTGCCGGTCGCATTAGGACCATCGAAATCGGGTCCGGCCAAAAGGAGATCGCGCGGTGCCCACAATGCAAGAGATCGATCGGCGCCAAACGTGCGAGACAGAACGGTGGGATGTATCACTGCAGGGCCGGCCACAGCTTCGAGGTCCCACTGCTCGACACAATCGACGTGCGCACGTTCCGCGCTCATTTCGACGGAGATTGGATGGCAGCAGACAGGGCGATTAGCGCAATCGAGTTGCGGAGGTTCGCTCTCTCTAAAAGCGCTTTGCTATCAATCATGCCCGCGGACCGAGATGCTCTCGTGGATTTCGTGGGCAGTTGGTCGTCCCCGCAATTCCGCCACCGTCTGCGCACGTGGGCCGGGCTTTTAGGATCGATGGCAGATGAAGAAGCCATTTCGGAGCTCGACCTTACACCCGAAGGAGAGGATCGGCGTGAGGCCGCGTTTCGATCCATTCGCCTACGCAGAGGACAACGGGAGTTTCGCGACGCGCTGATTGAACGGTATCGCGGGAGATGCGCGATCTCTGGTTGTTCCATCTTGGGCATATTGGAAGCTGCTCACTTGCGGCCCAAGAGACGCCCGGTGACAACCATCCTAGCAATGGTCTTCTCCTGCGAAGCGATCTTCATACGCTCTTCGATCTCGACATGCTGGGGATCGATCCGGCCGGTCAATGTATAGCGATCGCGCCCCATTTACGCGGGTCAGAGTACCACCAGTTTGATGGGATCGAACTGATTTTGGCGAAGGAGGCTCCGCCCGATCGCGATGCGCTCCAACAACGGTGGAAGATTTTCTGGCGCCCTACTTAAGCGTGAGGGCTGAATATTCTTCTTTTCCGCCCTACGCAAACGCGACGCGCCAGACCTCTTTGGGCGTCGCGAGGCGTACGACGATCATACACTCTACATCGAGGCGGTGATTGACCTGTTTCGGAGCGGCGTAAGTTGCACATCTATGAGGTAGAGGTGGCTGCCCGTCTTCTTATGTTTGATGCCGATGGCATTACAGAAGGCCCCAAAGTCGACGATGAACACGTCCTGGGAAACGGCACGTTTGCCTTCAGCCTTACATATATTGCGGTAACGATTGCCGACATCGGCAATCTCTACCTTGCCCCCGGGCAGTGCTCAAGATTGTCAGTGAGGATACGAGTTACTGACCCCACCGGCATTGCTGAGTTAGAAGCGATCAGCTGTGGCTTTGGTCGCACAGCGAATCTTCGGGGTCGGGGCATCGTGGCTGTAACCCATTGCCTCGTAGCTCACCATAAGGCCCACGAGGCAAAGTTCGAACACCAGCGCAATAATTGCCTGTAAGCGCGCAGTGAGTACGTCGGCTGCTGAACCTATCAGAAGGGAAAGTGCGCTGCCGAGCGGGTTTGCGGTGGCGACCGTCTCTCCAGTACTTAGACGAGCCCGTAGTGTACGTATCTCGAGCTCGCTCTTGCTCGCGCGGTCCGTGGTCGCCTTGTTGGCTGTTGCCATGCGCAGTGCTTCAGTCGCAGCTTGTTCGCTGCTCTCCTTTTCTCGACAGAGTTTTCCCCGCTGCTTTGGATCGCCACTGCCACACTCGCGCTCCTTCGCTATTGTTGCCGCGTCGGCGGCTCGTTTAGCTGCGTCCACGGCGGCTTGGTCGGTTGGAGCATAGTCGCCTAGCTGCGCCAGTCGCGTCTCGAGGCGTTCAAGCTCGCGACGGTCATCACTACGCGCGTCGAGGGCCCTCGACCGCTGCGCTTCCACCGTTTCCGCGCGCGAAGTTATACCACCCAAGCTGTTTGCGAAGGTGACGATGAAAGCAAGCGCGGCAATGAATCCGATGAACACAGAGAGTCCACGCATGCTGTTGAACCACAGTCGGACGGCCACAGCATCAAATACAAACGCGCAAAGGGAGATCGAGCCGAACATGACGGCCGCAACCCATTTGTCGATTTCTTCGTCGGCTTGCTTCCACCCGTAGCGCGCAGTCAAGATGATTGAGACGAGCCCGATGCAGCAGGCAAGGGCTCCCAGCCATTTACGCATCGATCTCCACTCCCTCGGCGCGCAACTTGGCGATAATCGCTTCCTCGAGCCAGAGACTAACCGTCCTCTTAGGGACGTGCTTCGCCAGCAAGACTTTGACTTCCGGCGTGGCTTTGAAGTTCAGATGCTCGGTGCGCCCGGTTGCACGCAAGCTTCGACCGTCAACTGCTTTGGTCAACCGTTTCTGTCGATTCTTGCGTGCAGCCTTGCGACCGTCCAGCTTCGGCGCGAGCTTCGCGCGTGCCTTGGCGAAGTCCCACTCCTCATCTTCGGGCGTCAGTTCAGTCTCGCTCATGATGCGACCCGCCCCCTTGTCGTCGATATCGAAATCGGAGCCGATGCCAAACGCTTCACTTCAACCCACAGGTTGTCGACCTCGGGCTGCAAGGCTTCGTCGATCTCGGCCCCAGTTTTTCCGCGTGAGATCGCGGTGATGTAGGATTGCCTGTAACTGATGCGCGACGCGAAAATGGGTCCGTCGTTCACGAGCGCGGACATGGCGCTCTCCGTCAGTTTCGGCATTTTGGCGTCCACGGCTGAAAGCAGGAACGAGTAGGGCCTGCGTCGTTCCCTGCACATCTCGACCACGGGCGCGACGCCGTTGATGTCGAACATGCTCGGGCGGACCGGGATGATCACGCAGTCCGACTTGAGAACTGCGTTCTCGATGATGTCGATGTCGAC
This sequence comes from uncultured Alphaproteobacteria bacterium, assembly GCA_963724595.1. GTDB lineage: Bacteria > Pseudomonadota > Alphaproteobacteria > Rhizobiales > Hyphomicrobiaceae > Hyphomicrobium_A. The sequence continues at coordinate 9,696 of CAVRVR010000030.1, forward strand.
TGGCGGCGTGTCGATGAAAAGCCAATCGAATTTCTCGGCGCGCAACACCTCGATGTCCTGGCTGATCTTTTGAACCTCAATAATGCGTGGATTGGCGGGATAGCCGCGCAAGATCCACCACTGCGTTAGATCTCCTTGGTCGCCATTGAGATCAAAGAGGGCGACACGCCTGCTTTCCCGTGCCGCGCGCACCGCAAGCGAAGCGGTTACGCTGCTCTTGGTGCAGCCGCCCTTAGCCGCGCAGATGGAGACAATCTTCATTGGAAAGACCCCCTAAGACACTGTTCGAGCGGGCACTATCTGTTCAGCAAGCGGCTTTCCAAACTGGGAGAAAGTCGCTTCCTAAGCTCAGCTGCATGGATTCTGAAAGCAGCTTTCCAAACAATCGAAAAGCCGCTTTCCACACACTACCAGTGGCCGATTTCGGTCGTCGCACTCAACGGAGGAGCCAAGTTTGCGCGACAATTTTGTGTGCTCGCGCGGGGCGGAGGGGTTGGCGTGGACATCGAGCCAATCGAGCGGCGCCTGTCGCCCTCAGACGTCGGTTGCTTGCGCGGTTACAGCAGGGAAATCACGGTCTGGAGCGGCGCGGGTTCCCGAGGAACCGCTAGCACCGATGCCCTTCCCGCAAGCCATTCAAAAATGTTTCGGTCGCATGCGGCCTGACCTGCTTCAGCGATCTACCGCTCGCGGCGTGCTGCGCCCATGACTGCATCAAGGACCGGCGCTCGTCGAAGAAATCCGTTCGCAGGTACGCCGCTTTTACTCGATCCTTGATGGTGTGGCCGAGGGCAGCCTCTGACACTTCGTCCGCTACTTTCGCCACCTCTGAGCACCAATTCTTGAAGCTCGACCGAAATCCGTGGGCCGTAGCTCGCTCTCCGAGCCCCGCATCGCGGAGCAGCTTCGTGAATGTCATATCTGAAAGAGGCTGGCCCCTCTTGGTACCCTCGAAGACAAACAGACCATCCGGGTTAAGTGCTCGAGCTTGCCTCAATATGTCCAGGCAGCGCTCGCTGAGAGGCAAGCTATGGTCTCGCCGCGACTTCATCCGCTGTCTGGGAATGATCCACTTCGCCGCGTCGAGATCGAACTCTAACCAAGTTGCGGCTCGGGTCTCACCACTCCGTGTCGCCGTCAGAATAAGGAATTCAAAAGCCAGCCTGGTAGCAGGCCAACCCTGGTGTGCTTGAAGTGCTCCTATAAATGCGGGGACTTTTTGCCACGGCAGGGAGGCGTGGTGCTGAACCCGGCGATGTTTGGTGCCAAGCTCCTGCGCAACGCCTATGCAGGGTGATGCCAATCTGCGCGTGCCGCGTAAGATCGCTGACCTGAAAACGGCCTCGATGCGTTGAAGAACCCGCTTGGCGGTCTCGGGCTTGTCGTACCAGATCGGCGCGAGGGCTTTAAGCACTTGATCCGTGGACACGTCAGCTACCGGAACATCCCCAAAGACAGGGTACACATATCTCTCGATCGTGCTCTGCCACTGCTTCAGGTGCTTCGCATTGGAGAGCTGTTGGTGCTTCAAGTCGAAGTAGATGTCGAACGCCTGCCGGAACGTCGTGGCGCTAGCTTTCGCCTTGAGCCGCTGCATGTGCAGGTCGATACCGTTCCGTGCCGCGCGCCTGATCTCGTCAGCCTTGCCGCGCGCCTCCTTCAGGCCCACCTGCGGGTATACGCCAAGACCCAGTTGACGTTTTTTGCCGTTGAAGGATGTCCAGAGCTCCCAGCGCTTCGTTCCGCGCGCCGTAACGATAAGCCTTAGCCCGCCTCCGTCTTTGTAGGCGCCAGGCGCCGACGCCGACCGTATGCGGTGTGCTGTCAGCAGTTCCTTGCTCATTTTCAACCCCACCCGCAACCCCACCTTTGGGTCGAAACTTTGGGATACAAGCAGAAACCGCAGGCGGCAATAGGAACCGCATTGTCTCTTGTGGATCAAAGCATTGGGATACAGTGAGCATCAATCAGAAACAATGAGCTGGCGGAGGGGGTGGGATTCGAACCCACGAGACGGTTACCCGCCTACACGCGTTCCAGGCGTGCGCCTTCAACCACTCGGCCACCCCTCCGTTGCAGGCCGCGCAATATAGCCAGCGGCGGACCGCACGCAACCGCCGCGTCCCGCCGGCCACAAACCGGCGGTCTTCTTCAAATTATGTGTGTCCGACCGCCACGGCGGGTTGTCGATCCATAGGCGAGACACTTATTTAACCGGCATTGTGCTATTTTGAGACATGCTGATACGTTCTCTTCGGCGGTGCGGGCGCGCTTTATTGGCCGGATTTTGGTCACAGAGCCCGTGCGCGGTGGATCGTAGGTCAGAGCTTTTTGGGAGGTGTAAAGTGAGCGGGTTGAGGGGGAGCGCGAGCGTTCTGGCCGCGAGTTTGATCGCCGTACTGATGATCGGCGTCCCGGCCGTCGCCGGTAGCCCGTTTTCGGCACTCGTCGGCACCTGGAGCGGCAAGGGGACGGCCCGCCTCGAGGGCGGCAAGAGCGAGAAGCTCTCCTGCAAAGGCTACTACTCGGGATCGGGCGGCACCGAGCTCAAGCTCAACATCATTTGCGCCAACCCGTCGACCAAGGTCGAGCTGCGCTCGACGCTGAAATACTCCAACGGCCGCGTCACCGGCACGTGGGAGGAGCGCAACTACAATCAGGCGGGCACCATCACCGGCAGCGCCGACGACCAGAAACTGCAGCTCGTCATCGGCGGCGGCGGGCTGAAGGGGTCGCTGTCGGTATCGATCGGCGGTACCACGCAGTCGGTGTCGCTGTCGACGCAGGGCTCCGCCCTGAAGGGCGTGAGCATTAACTTCGCCCGCAACGGCTGACCTGACGCCAAACAGCGGTGCGCATGTGCCACAGGCATCCGCCGAGTGACGGCCGCGAGCCAGTGTGCGCCGCAATCATGCTAACTTGCGTTGCGAGAATCTGCGCCTTTAGAGCGCTCTAGGCTGGAGACCATGATGATGCGCCACTCCCTCGCCACCCGTGTAGTTGTCGCCGTCATCGCGCTGGCAACCATCAGCGGCTACGCATTCGCCGGCCCGCGTGCCGTTAGCAAGGTCCTCGGTTACGTCGTCGCCTACAGCCATGATGGCAATGGCTCGATCCGTGCGCCCTACCGCAATACCGACGTCGGCTATCAGGTGCGCCTGCCGCGCGGCACCTGGGTCTACTGCAAGACCAGCTGCTCGGAGACGCTGCGCGTCAACACCATCGATGTGTGGGCCAACGTCGACAGCGCCAATCCCATCGGCGTCGGCACGCTGCAGCAGGAGTGCGGCATCGCCGGCTGCTTGCATTGGGAGTTTGGCTTCTAAGCCCAGAGCTCCACAGCCGAACGGTGGATCCCGGCAACAAGTGCCGGGATGAGAGTTGCGGGCGCAGCGGCTAGGCCGCGTCGCCAACGATGAATGGGTTGGTGCGCCGCTCTTGGCCGATGGTGCTTGTCGGTCCATGCCCGCAGATGAACGCGAACTCGTCGCCCAGGGTGAGCACCTTGGTGCGGATCGAGTTCATCAGCGCCTCGTGACTGCCCATCGGCAGGTCCGTGCGCCCGATCGAGCCTTGGAATAGCACGTCGCCCATCAGCGCAAAGCGCTGCGGCCGGTTGACCAGCACCACCGAGCCCGGCGAATGCCCGGGGCAATGCAGCACCTCGAACGTGTGCCCGGCGACCGACACCGTATCGCCGTCGGCGAGCCAACGGTCCGGCGTCACCGCACGCGCCTGCATGCCGTAGGCCTGCCCCTGCTGCTCCAGCGCATCGAGCAGCGGACGCTCGGCCTCGTGCGGTCCCTCGACGGGGATGCCGCCGAGCCGCTCGCGCAGCTCCGCCGCCCCGCCCGCGTGATCGATGTGCCCGTGCGTCAGCAAGATTTTTTCCGGCTGCATGCCGACCTCGGCGATGGCAGCTTGGATGCGATCGAGATCGCCGCCGGGATCGATCACGGCACCCTTCATGGTCTCCGGATCCCAGATCAACGTGCAGTTCTGCTGAAACGGCGTCACCGGCACGATGGCGGCCTTGAGGCCCTTGGCGGCGGCGTCGCCCGATTTCTCGCTCTTTGCCATATCGCGGATCTAGCCTTGACGCGTAAATGAGTTGCTGCGGCCTAGTTAGCGGAGTTGGCGGCCGAGGGCCAGCGCAGCATAATCACCGGGCCGAATCGTATGAGGGGCGGCCATGATTGTGCGCCAAGCGAAGATACTGCTCGTGCTGCTGATCGGGCTGTTCTCGCTGCTCGTCGGCGTCGACAACATCATCGACTACGGCACCAACTACGCCTTCGTGCAGCACGTGATGTCGATGGACACCGTGTTCCCGAATTCGACGCTCACCTGGCGCGCCATCACCAGCCCTGGCCTCTATCACGCGTCCTACGCGCTCATTATCGCAGCCGAGTTGCTGACCGGTGTACTGTGCGTGTTCGGTGCCTGGCGCCTGTGGAATGCGCGCGCCTATTCGGCCGTGGAGTTTAACGGCGCTAAGGACATCGCCATCGCGGGGCTGGTGTGCGGCTTCGCGCTGTGGTTCTTCGGCTTCATGGCGATCGGCGGGGAGTGGTTTCAAATGTGGCAGTCGCAAACCTGGAACGGCCAGGAGGCCGCCTTCCGCTTCATCGGCTGCATCGGCCTCGTTCTGATCTTCCTTGCGCAGAAAGACGATGAGCTTGTCTGAACGCCATTCCTCTTCGGAGCGCTCAACCGCGCTGATCGCCGTCGGCCACGCCGGCTCGGTGATGCTGCTCGAGGCTGCGACGGGGCGCATCGTGTGGGAGCGCGCCCTGACCTCCCTCCCTGCCGGCACCCCCTGCGAAGGCCAGCCGGTCGTCGTGCGCCTCGTCAACTCAACCGTCATCGCCGCCTGCATGGGCCACGTTTTCGCACTCGCCGCGGAGGACGGATCGCTACTGTGGCAGGTCAACCGCCGCGGGCGCGGCGACGGCACCACCAGTCTCGCCATCGAACGGGAATAGCATGCAACGAGATACGCCATGCGTCTGTTGATCGCCGGCTGGCAAGGACAAGTCGCGCGTGCACTCGTCGAGGCGGCACCCGCCTGCGCCGACGTGACGGCGTGCGCCGTCGGCCGTGCCGCGCTCGACATTTGCGAAGCGCGCTCGATCGAGCGGGCGCTGTCCGGCATCAACCCCACCGTCGTCATCAATTCGGCCGCCTACACCGCCGTCGACAAGGCGGAGACCGACGAAGAGCGCGCCTTTGCCCTCAATCGCGATGGCGCTCGCCTGCTCGCCGAAGCTGCCGCGCGGCGCGGCATTCCCATCATCCACCTGTCGACCGACTACGTGTTCGACGGCCGCAAGTACGATCCTTACGTCGAGGACGACGCGACGAAGCCCGTCACCGTATTCGGCCGCTCCAAGCTCGAGGGCGAGGAAGCGGTGCGAGTGGCCAACCCCAAGCACGTCATTTTGCGCACGTCCTGGATCTTCAGCCCGGGAGGCCGCAACTTCGTGAAAACGATGTTGGCCCAGGCCGCCGAGCATTCGCGCGTGCGCGTCGTCGACGATCAGCGCGGCAGCCCCACCTACGCGCCGCACCTTGTCACCGTCATCCTCGAGCTGGCGCGGCGGCTTTCGAAACCGGGTGCGAACGGCCCGTGGGGCGTCTATCACGCCGCTAATTCTGGGACGACGACTTGGCGGCTACTCGCCGAGGAGGTGTTCCGCCGGTCGCGCGAGCTCGGCGGCCCGGTGGCTGCGGTCGACCCGATCTCCAGCCGTGACTACCCGACACCCGCTCAGCGCCCCGCCAACTCGCAGCTCGATTGCTCAAAGCTCGAGCGCACGTTCAGGATGCGCCTGCCGGCCTGGCAGGACGGCGTCGCCGATTGCGTGCAGCGCATCGTCAAGGGCTAGCTGCCAACGCGTCGAAGCACGCACGCTGCTCCCCAGCTCGGTGCGAGCGCGATTGACCCAAAGCCGCACTAAGCGGCCAAGCCGCATTACCAAATCGAAACGAGATTCTTCAGGGCGCGCCTGATACTGGATGAGCAGGTCAGGTTTGGAGTTGGCATGAAATGATATCTGGTCCCCCGCCCGGTCGCATCTCAATGCTATTCACCGCGTGGGCAGATTGGCTGTTTGAGAAACTCTCGCCGCCGGAGCCCACCCGGAACCAGAGGACACAACCTCCGAAGCTCGTGAAGTCCGATCGAGACGGAAGCGCAGCTAAGAGGGTCTCCCGCTAAAGCCCCCGAAGCCACCGGCACCTGCGGTCACAAGCCCGCTGACAGGTAGCTTTCGCGGCCACCCTGACCGCACTCCGGCCGAATCGCATATAGCGGCGGCAGCGCACTCCAGCGGCGCCATCGGGGGATGCATGCTGAAAAAAGCTCCTGTCGAGCCGCCCGCCCTGCAACGGCAGATCGGCCCGGTCGCGCTGCTGTTCACCGGCATCACCGGCATCATCGGCTCGGGCTGGCTGTTCGCCTCGCTCTACGCTGCGCAGCTCGCCGGCCCCGCCGCCATCCTCTCCTGGCTCATCGGCGGCGGCGTCGCGCTGCTGCTGTCGCTCGTCTACGCCGAGCTCGGCGGCATGCTGCCGCTCGCCGGCGCCATCGCCCGCATTCCCTATTTTTCGCACGGCGCCATGAGCGGCTTCATGGCCGGCTGGCTGTGCTGGATCGCCTACGTGGCGACGGCGCCCATCGAGGTGACGGCGGTGCTGCAGTACGCCTCGAACTACCTGCCGTGGCTGACGACGACCATCGACGGCAACCGCGTGCTGACACCGCACGGCCTGGCCGTCGCCGCCGCGCTGCTGCTCGCCTTCGTGCTCATCAACCTAGCCGGCGTGCGCTGGCTTGCGCGCGCCAACGTCGCCGTCACGTCCTGGAAGCTGGCAATCCCGCTGGTGGCCGCGACCGGGTTGATCGTGGTCGGCTTTGATTCGACCAATTTCACCGACCACGGCGGCTTCATGCCCACCGGCGTCGACGGCGTATTTGCCGCCGTTTCCGGCGGCGGCGTCGTCTTTTCGCTGTTCGGCTTCCGCACCGTCATCGACATGGCGGGCGAGGCGCGCAACCCGCAGCGCACCGTGCCGCTCGCCATGATCGGCGCCGTCGTCATCAGCCTCATCATCTACGTGCTACTGCAGATCGCCTTCATCGGCGCCGTGCCGGAGGCGCACCTTGCCGGCGGCTGGACCAAGCTCGCCGAGAACGTCGCCGACGGGCCGTTCGCGGCTTTCGCCACCATCCTCGGCATGCAATGGCTCGCCGCCGCGCTCTATTTCGACGCCATCGTCTCGCCCTCCGGCACCGGCCTCGCCTACACCGGCGCCACGGCGCGCATCAACTACGCGCTGGCCGAGAACGGACAACTGCCGAGCCTATTCATGCGCCTCAACGCGGCGCAGGTGCCGGTTTGGTCGATCGCCATCAACTTCGTCATCGGCTTGTTGATGCTGCTGCCGTTCCCCGGCTGGTCGGAGCTCATCGGCTTCATCTCATCGGCGGCCATCCTGTCGCTCGCCTTCGGCCCCGTATCGCTCGCCGCGCTGCGCCACCAATTGCCCAATCGCATGCGGCCGTTCCGCCTCAAGGGGGGTGTCGCCCTCTCGGCTGTCGCCTTCGTGCTGGTCGGTTGCGTCGTCTACTGGGCCGGATGGGAGACCAACTGGAAGGTCTTCGCGCTCGCCATCGCCGGCGGCGCGCTGCTTATCGCGCTGCACTACCGGGAGGGCGAAGCCGGCAAGCTCGACCTGCGCCAGTCGCTGTGGTTCTGGCTTTTCATCGACGGCCTGGGCGCCATGTCATACATGGGCAACTACGGCGGCGGCCTCGGCGTCATTCCCAAGTACGTCGATCTGCTCGTCGTCGGCGCCTTCTCGCTGTTCGTCTTCTGGGTGGCCGTCCGCGATCGCCTTTCTGATGCGGAAACCGACGTGCAGTTGATCAAGTCGGCTGCGTAGAACGCCCGGCAACGACGCGGACGAGGGCGATGAGGGTCGCCACCGCCCACACGCCTTCCAGGAGAACGAACGGCATGAAGTCGATCATCCACGAGGAGGCGCAGGCGAGTGCGGCGCCGATGAGGTTCAGCGCCAGATACGGCACGCTCTCTGCCTTGAGCAGCTTGGCGAGGTTGAGCACGAAGGCGAGCAGCAAGAGCCCGACGCCCGTGAAGCCGATCAGTGTCGCCAGCGTGTCGTGGCCTTGCATCGTCCTGCCCCCTGTTACATGAACGCCATGTTGAGCCAATGGGTTTCCCGGTCAAGGCGCCACGCCGCCCCATGCTGACGCCGCCGTCGAGCCGCGTATAATCGGGCGGGGACAGAAATGCATCGGGATGCCGACGGGGACGAGCAATGAAACTGACACCGATGCGTTTCACCACCATCGAGGGGACCGACGTCACCGTGCAGGTGGCCTCTCCGGCCGACGCCAAGCGCGCCATCAAGGAGCTGCGCCACCGCAAGAAGGAGGTCGGGTTGCATCGGCGCGCGCTGGTGCGCCAGCAGAAGGCGGCGCAAAAGGAGCAGGTGCGCACCGAGCGGGCCAGCGCCGATCGCGCCCGCCGCCGCGGCGTCATCGCCTCGATGACACGCGTCGCCAGCCTCTTCCGCAAGGAAAAGCCGCTCTACGACCTCGCCTCCATCGAGCAGGAGCTGCAGATGACCGACGAGGTCCTGCACAACATCGACGAGTGCATCCTGCAGATCGAAGGCAAGCTGCTGCTCAGCAACTAAAGCCGTCGCAAACGCAATCGGGAGCCCGAAGGCTCCCGAGACGCAGCCACGCACAATCGGTCGGTCGCCCTTAGGCGGCAACCGTGTCGTCGGCCGGGTCGCGCAGCACGTAGCCGCGGCCCCATACGGTTTCGATGTAGTGCTGACCACCGGTCGCCGCCTGCAGCTTCTTGCGCAGCTTGCAGATGAACACGTCGATGATCTTGAGTTCCGGCTCGTCCATGCCGCCGTAGAGATGATTGAGGAACATCTCCTTGGTGAGCGTCGTCCCCTTACGCAGGGAGAGCAGCTCGAGCATCTGGTATTCCTTGCCGGTCAGATGCACGCGCGCGCCGTTGACGTCGACCGTCTTGGTGTCGAGGTTGACGCGCAGGTCGCCCGTCTCGATGACGGACTGCGCATGTCCCTTGGAGCGCCGCACGATCGCATGGATGCGCGCGACGAGCTCGTCTTTGTGGAACGGCTTGGTCATGTAGTCGTCGGCGCCGAAGCCGAGGCCGCGAACCTTGTCCTCGATGCCGGCGAGGCCGGAGAGGATAAGGATCGGTGTCCCGACCTTGGCGACGCGCAAGGTCTTCAAGACCTCGTAGCCGCTCATGTCTGGAAGGTTGAGATCGAGAAGGATGATGTCGTAGTCGTAAAGTTTACCGAGGTCGACGCCTTCTTCGCCCAGGTCCGTCGTGTAAACGTTGAACCCTTCGGACTGGAGCATCAGCTCGATGCTTTGCGCCGTTGCACTGTCGTCCTCGATCAAAAGGACTCTCATGGTCGTTCCTCTTAGTCCGCGCCGCTGCCCCATAAGCCAGAAGAGAGCGCCCGCTCCTCTTCAAGCTAAGCCATCGTTAGGAATTTACGCGCCGAAAGTTAACAAACCCTAATTAAGTCTTGCTCCGCGACCCAAGACTCTAACGAACCTGGTTACGGTCACGCTCACGCGGTAGCCCCTCCGGGCCGAAAGCCGCAGCTTCCCCGCCCGAAACAAGGCTACTCGCAGCCCCTTAAGGCCACGCCGCCACGCAGAAATATGTGCTGGTATGCCGCCGAACCCGCGAACCCGAAACGGCGCGCTTCCTGGCCTTTTTCCCGTTACGGGATGCCCTCAGCCAGGGATGCGCCGGTCGAGCCCAATGCGCTTACGAATCAAGAGGTAACAGAATTCGCGGGGCACCCCTAGTGCTCGGCTGCCATTTTTTGGGCCGCATTAGGGCTAATATAGAAAGGATTGATCTTCGCGTTGCTTTACCGCAACTTAATGGCGCCGTGTCAGATTTGGTGCGAACACGTGCGCCGCCCATCGCGTTGGGCTGCGGCGCACACCCGGATCTGATCGGCGGGACATTGGCGGGTCCCTGAAAGGCAGCGCTGGCACGGTTCTTGTGTAGTTTCGCCAGCAGAGTTCGAATTAGTCCGGGGTATCGAACCATGAAAGCACGGGAATCGGCGCTCAGGCTGAAGCGCTTCGCCGCCGACGAGAAGGCGCGCAAGGTCGCCGATCTCGAGCACATGATCCGCGAGTTCGACGGCATGGCGAGCGATCTCGACCGCCAGATCAAGGCCGAGGAGGACCGCACCGGCGTCCGCGATCCGGCGCATTTCGCCTATTCGACCTTCGCCAAGTCGGCGAGCCAGCGCCGCGACAACCTGCGCGCCTCGGCCGACGGCCTGAAGGCCAAGCTCGAAGCCGCCCTGCGCGAGCGCGACGACGCTCTGGAGCAGGTGGCGCGGGCCGATTCGCCCGCTGGCCACGACCAGCTTCGCAGCCGCCGCCGCGCCGAGCGCACCGCGACCGCCGTTCTGCGCTGATCAACATCGCAATTCGGGCCGGGATCGCAGCAACAGCGGCGGTCCCGCCTTGTCTTCGAGCCTTGTTTTCGGGCCCGACGCATGCCAACGAGGGCGCACGGGGCCCGGCTTAAGGCGCGCCCGCATCTGCGATGCCCTTTTTGAACTGGCTCAGCCCGGCGACGAAAACAATGCTGCGACCGGCGCTCATCAGCCTCGCCGCCTGCCGAGCCTCGCTCGTCGGCGGCTGCTCCGGCGCCAACGTCACCCTCGCTTCCGACGCCTGCCGCAGTTGACCGGCACGGTCACCGAGGCCCCCATCGTCGGGGCCGCCGACGGAGGTCTATGAGCGCATCGCGCGCGGAGTCATGGCGTGCTGGTTTGGGACGACCGGGCCGCTCAAGGCGAACTACGTCTATCACGCCGAGGCGGAGCCGGCCGGCGAAGGGCGGCAAGGCCGAGATCGTCATCCACGAGCGCGACCGCACTGTCGGACAACCCGAAAGGACCGCGCGCCTACCGCATCGCCATCACGCCGGACGGCGAGACGACGACGCTGCTGTTCGAGAACTTGAAGCTGCCCGAGCCGCATGGCGAACATCCATGGAGGCGGACGCGCGCCGCTGGGGCGCCGGCGCGATCGGCTGTGCGGACATGGAAGCCGGCGGCTGGTCGGAGAACAAGCCAGAGCCCCGCCGAGTCCCGCCAAGGACGGCAAGAAGCAGCGCCATCCCGAAAAGGATCCGAAAAAGGATTAGCGGCAGCGGACCACTAGGCCGCTGTCTCGAGCTGATCTAGTCGCGGTACTCTTGGACGCGCGTCGCCCGCAGGCCCGGAAGCCCATGCTTGTCGATCGAGCGCTGCCAGGACAGGAACTCGTCGACGGTCAGCTTGTAGCGGTCGCACGCTTCCTCGATGCTGAGCAGGCCGCCGCGCACGGCAGCGACCACCTCCGCCTTGCGGCGAATTACCCAGCGCTTGGTATCCCGGGGAGGAAGATCCGCGATCGTCAGCGGGCTCCCATCGGGGCCGATAACGTAGCGCACCCGCGCTCTCATCTGTTGCTCGGTCATGATACTCATTACACACTCGCTGACCAGCCATCAGTGATAACCCAACACGATTAAGACCGGCCTAAGTTATTGAGTAAACATAACATAAACCGACCGGCCTGCCTCGCGTTGTGCACTGTTAAGGTTTACGCAAGAACGCCCGTGCTTCGGGGCTTCCAGCCGGACGCCCTGGGGCTGCAAAAGGCGCCCCGTGGCGACTTGCGCAGGCCGCCGCTCCGGCCCTAAGTTGGCGGCAACTGCGGCGCTGCAATAATGCAGGACTTCGCCCCATTCGGGCGGTAGATCCCGGATACTCGAAACCGCTGGTGCCCCAACGCGTGGTTGAATTCGTGCCCTCCTGGCGCTCCAAGCGCTTCCGCGCCCGGCGAACCCGCCGGAAAGCGCCTGCGCGTCGTCGTCGCCATGTCGGGAGGTGTCAATTCCTCGGTCGTCGCCGCGCTGATGCACCAGGCCGGACACGACGTCATCGGCATCACGCTGCAGCTCTACGATCACGGCGCCGCCACGGGGCGCAAGGGAAGCTGCTGCGCCGGCCAGGACATCCACGACGCGCGCCGCGTTGCAGATGCGCTCGGCATTCCGCACTACGTGCTCGACTACGAGAGCCGCTTCGCCACGGCCGTGATCGACAGCTTCGCGGAGAGCTACGCCGCCGGCGAGACGCCGATCCCGTGCGTCACCTGCAACCAGCAGATCAAGTTCCGCGACCTGCTCGATACGGCCAAGGAGCTCGGCGCCGACGTGCTGGCGACGGGCCACTACATCCAGCGCCGCGAGGGCGCGAACGGACCGGAGCTGGCGCGCGCCGTCGACCCCGATCGCGACCAGAGCTATTTCCTGTTCGCCACGACGCCCGAGCAGCTGCGCTATCTGTGGTTCCCGCTCGGCGGCATGCCGAAGGCGCAGGTGCGCGCGCTCGCGCGCGAGTTCGATCTTCCCGTCGCCGAGAAGGCCGACAGCCAGGACATCTGCTTCGTGCCGACGGGCCGCTACACCGGCGTCATCGAGCGCTTGAAGCCCGGCGCGCTGAAGCCCGGCGACATCGTGCACGTCGACGGCCGCACGCTCGGCCGCCACGACGGCATCGTCAACTACACGATCGGTCAGCGCAAAGGCCTGAAGATTCCCGGACCCGAGCCGCTGTACGTCGTCCGCCTCGATGCGGAGCGCAACGAGGTCGTGGTGGGACCGCGTGACTGCTTGCGCACCCAGGGGCTTCTCCTTAGAAACACCAATTGGCTGGGCGATGAGCCGTTTGCGCAGGCGGCTTGCGACGGATTGCGCATCTACGCGCGCATCCGCTCGTCGCAGGCGCCGCAGCCGGCGACGCTTGTTTGCCGAAGCGGACGGAACGGCCACTGTTGTGCTAGAAGACGGCGAGGACGGGGTCGCGGTGGGACAGGCTTGCGTGTTTTACGCCAGCGGCGCCAACGACGCCCGACTTCTGGGCGGCGGCTTCATCGCCCGCACGATCGCCCGGCAAGCCGGAGCCGCGAAGGCACCCGAGCTGAGCCGTGCGGCCGTGGAATAGGTGAGCGGAACGGGAGGCTTGGGTCGCGACGGCAAGGAGCGAGTACCCCAATGAAATCGATGTCGCAGACTGATTATCGCCGCCAGCCGGCACTCCTCGAGCGCGCCCAGGGCCGCATCGTCGGCATCGGCCGCATCGACGAAAGCGCCGTGCTCGACGCCTATCGCCGCTGGGCACCGGTCTACGACTACACGTTCGGGCTCGTCGCCCGCGAGGGGCGCCGCCACTCCGTCGAGGTGATCAACTCGAGCCGCGGTCGCGTGCTCGAGGTCGGCGTCGGCACCGGCCTTTCGCTTCCCGACTACGAGAAGCATCTCGAGGTCGTCGGCATCGACCTGTCGCCCGAGATGCTCGAGAAGGCACGCGAGCGCGTCGCCGAGGAGGCGCTCGATCACGTCACCGGCCTGCACGAGATGGACGCCGCCGATCTCAAGTTCCCCGACGCCTCGTTCGATACCGTCGTCGCCATGTACGTGATGACCGTCGTGCCGGAGCCCGAGGCGGTGATGCGCGAGCTTTCGCGCGTGACCAAGCCGGGCGGCGAGGTGCTGCTGGTCAATCACTTCAGCCAGCGCGAGGGCGTGCGCGGCTGGGTGGAGCGGCGCATGGCGCCGTTCGCCGACAAGATCGGCTGGCGCTCGGTGTTCGACGTCTCGCGCGTCACCGTGTGCGACGATCTCGAGCTGGTCGAGCGCAAGTCGCTGCGCCCGTTCGGGCCTCTTCACGATGCTGCGCTTCGCCAAGCGCGATGACGCTGCACGCCGCGCAGTCGCCGCCGAGTAATCCGGCGCGTCGGCTGTCGCCGCCGGCTCGTATTCTTGACAGCGCATGGGTGCGTCCCTATAGACGCGCCTGCGTGGCGGGATAGCTCAGTTGGTTAGAGCGGCGGAATCATAATCCGTAGGTCCCCGGTTCAAGTCCGGGTCCCGCTACCAAAACCCTTGTTTTTTCTCGTGTTTTTTTTACGCGAGGGGGCAAATCCATTTCAGGGAAATGGAAAATACCAGGAACTTCGGAGAACTTTCGCACAACGCGGGCACAGTGGTGGTCGCACAGTTCGCTGTGTTCGCCACGGCGCGGAAAAAAATTCTAAAATTTCGTTTGGTTGCGCTCGAGTTGGACAGCGTCGCGGCGACCCTTTCGTTCAGGCCGGGGGATGAAGCCAAGGGACCGATTCCGCGCTGGCAGGCGTTGCGCGCGTTGGGGGTAGGTGGCGTGATCCTGATCTCTCTTCACGCTTTCTCGCATGGCGACGCGCGTGGGGGGACTTTTTGAGATCTTGAGGCCCCTGGCGCGCTCCTCATCGCCGTTTTTCTGCTTTCACAATCGAGCGCTTTGTTCGACGCCCGACAAGGTTGGTGCGATGTCCGCTTTCTGCCCAAAGCTGACATTCGCAGCGACACGCTCGATGTCCGCTTCTGACCCAAAGCGGACATTGGCAGCGGCAAGCTCGATGCGAGCATCGCGCTCCCGGTGTCCTCCAAGCTGCGCGAATTGTGCGGCTACGACGTGGGCGACGGATCGCCAGCGAGCACCTCGCGTACTTTGAATGCGAGTTCCTCGAGGGTGAAAGGCTTGGCAAGAAAGCTGGTTCCCCTGTCAAGGACGCCGCCGTGGATGACGGCGTTCTTCGTAAATCCGGTCGTGTAAAGGACCTTCAGATCGGGCCGACGTTGCAAGGCCACGTCCGCTAGTTTGCGGCCGCTCATATCTGGCATTACCACGTCGGTGAAAAGCAGGCTGACCGTTGGGTGGCTGTCCAACTTCGCTAGCGCCGTGCTCCCTCCCTCGGCATGGACAACCGAGTAGCCAAGCTCACGCAGCAGGGCGACAGAGATGTTGCGAACGCGTGGATCGTCCTCGACCACCAATACGAGCGTTGAGGGCTGCCCCTTGGGGACCTGCTCGATCTGTAGCTCGCGCTTGGTTTCCTCCTGCGTCACGGCGATGTATCGCGGAAAGTACATCTTGATGGTCGTGCCCTCGCCGGGCTCGGAGTAAATCTTGATGTGCCCGTTCGATTGCCGCACGAAGCCATGCACTTGGGATAGGCCGAGACCAGTTCCCTTGCCGGTTTCCTTGGTCGTGAAAAAGGGCTCAAAGGCCTTGGAGACGACGTCCGCGCTCATGCCCGTGCCCGTGTCGGTGATGCTGAGCATCACATATTGACCCGCGGGGACACCGTCGTGTTGTCGGCTGTATCTGTCATCGAGGTGACAGTTGGCCGTTTCGATGGTGAGCTTTCCGCCGTCCGGCATGGCGTCGCGCGCGTTTACGGCCAGATTGAGCACCGCGTTCTGAAGTTGGTTGGGGTCGACGTTGATGAGCCACGCCCCGCCGGCGAGAACCGTCTCGGTGCGCACCGTTTCGCCGACGGCGCGACAGACCAGCTCGGATATATCCGACACCATACGGTTGACGTTGGTCGTGCGCGGGGCAAGGGGCTGCTGGCGGGCGAAGGCGAGCAGTCGCCGCGTCAACTCCGCACCGCGGTGCGCGGCCTCCAGCGCTCCATCCATGAAGGGCTTCGGCTTCTTCGAGTGTCTTCGATCGACGGTTAGACAAGGATAAGCCAGCGATGATCACGGCCAGGATGTTGTTGAAGTCGTGGGCAATACCGCCGGTGAGTTGACCTATCGCCTCAAGCTTCTGGAGTTGTCGTGCCTTGGATTCTGCGAGATCTCGCTGCGCGCTTGTCTGGGTAAGCTCTGCATTGGCGTGTTGCAGCTCTTTCGTCAGCGCGCGCGATTGCCAAACCCATACCGAGACCGCTGCGACGGCAATCGCCGCGGTAAAGGCTGCCATAGCAGTTGCAATGAGGATGAACTGGTTGGCGCTGCTAGTGCGGGCCTCGAAAAGCCGGTCCTCGGTCGTCCGCATGTCCGAGATCTCGGCCCGAATTTCGTCCATGACCTCTTTGCCAGTGCGCAAACCGCCGATGTTAGGCTCGCTTCCCCTCCGCACCTCGTCGATGCGCGCTGCTAGCTCTGCAAGCTTGCTCGAAACGAGTGTTTCGACGCGTTCGATGCCTCGCTGCTGGGCCTCATTGTCCCCGGTGAGGTTTCTGACCTCGGCAATGTGGTTTCGGGTAATGGCTGCCCCTCGAACGTAGGGCTGCAGGAAGGCATCGTCTCCTGTCAGCAGGAAGCCACGTTGTCCGGTCTCGGCGTCTTGCAGAGTCGACAGCAGCTGCGCCAGCGAATTTTTGACCTCTAGCGTGTGCTGCACCGCATCCGACTGCTGGCGATACTCGACGACGCACATGGCCGTCGCCACCGCGCTTAACAGGATCAGAATTCCCGCAATTTCAGGAACTCGCCGTTTCGCAAATCGAGCGAGAGAAGGTAGATCGAAAAGGAATGGCATCCAGCGCCCCGCGTCATCGGCTGCATGCAATGTCCTGGCTCAAACGCCTTCCGTCAACTTTCGCGATGTGAGCAGCTCGGTAGGAGCAGGACTTGTCCGCTTTTTGTCCAAAGCGTCCCTTCTGGCCCAAAGCGGACATTCGTAGCGACACGCTCGCGCAGGAGGGTCCGGCAAGTCCGGCGGTTTCAGGCCGCTGGGCCGTCACGCATCAAGCGCTTCAAGAGCTTTCCCGATAAGCCGCTTAGGATCGCGCTCGCCATTGGCCACTGCCTCCACGATGCGCCTTGCCACGAGGTCGTGGAGTCCGCTCGTGTCGTCGTCAGGCAAAGCGAAACGGCAGCGGCATTCAGCCCAAGCGGCATCGGCCACGTGACCCATCATCGCGACTGTTTGGGGATCGAACACGCGGGAATGGGGAAGAAGCATAGGCACCTCCCGTACCCACCGCTAAGGGTTTGGAGTTCTAGACCCTAACCACGACCGTTTTACGGCACAGGCACACTCCCAGCTCTAGCTTGGCGCAAAGCAGTCCGATTTCCGGTGCTGTGCCGTTGCACGTTCCGATGTTTGCTTCTGGCCCAAAGCGGACATTCGTAGCGACATGCTCGATGTCCGCTTCTGACCCAATGCCGTCGAAGGCGCCAGTGCATCAACACTGATTGCGCGCCGATAAGTGAAAAGTTCGCCATGTGCTAGACCGATTGCGGTGCCCACGGACTGGTGTATTTGCGAGGCCAAGCGGAATCGGCTTGCGTAATCGGAAGCGGGGCGGGGTCGTCCAAGATGATTGATCATCCGAAGGGCGGAGACGAAAGACTGTCGACCACCCCCACGCATTGGCTTCGCCGCGCCGCGTTATTTCCTCGCTTGGGGCCGGGGCTGATCACAGGCGCCGCAGATGACGATCCCAGCGGTATTGCGACCTACTCCCAGGCGGGCGCGCAGTTCGGGGTCAACATGCTGTGGACCATGTTGTTCCTCTACCCGCTGGTGTCGACGATGCAGATGATCAGCGCCAGGATCGGGCGCGTCACCGGGCATGGCCTGGCGACCAACATGCGCCGGATCTTTCCGCCCTGGGCTGTGACGGGTCTAGTGGCGCTGCTTTTCATCGCCAACACCATCAATATCGGCGCGGATCTCGCCGCCATGGGGGCGGCGGCGGATCTGGTGCTGGGGTGGGGGCGTCACTTCTTCACGCCGCTATTCGCCGCAATCTCGTTGAGCCTCCAGATATTGGTCCCCTATCATCGCTACGTGCGCTATCTGAAGTGGCTGACCTTGGCGCTTTTCGCCTATGTCGGCGTCGTCTTCACAGTGCAGATTGATTGGAGCGAGGTCGCCTTGGGAGTTGTGACGCCGCAGCTCGCCTTGACGGGGGCGACGGCAACTATGGTGGTGGCGGTTTTCGGCACTACAATCAGCCCCTATCTCCTCTTCTGGCAGGCGTCGGAGGAAGTGGAGGACGACGAGGCCGACCCAACGACCGATCCGCTCATCGATCATCCCGACCAGGCACCCGCCCAGCTCAGCCGCATTCGCTGGGACACATTGATCGGCATGGGCTTTGCAAACTCGGTCGCCTTTTTCATCATCCTGACCACGGCCGTCACCTTGCATGCCGCCGGTATGACCGACATACAAACTTCAGCCGACGCAGCCGCGGCGCTGCGCCCGATCGCCGGAGACCTTGCGTTCGCTCTGTTCAGCCTAGGCATCATCGGCACTGGCCTGCTTGCCGTGCCCGTCCTGGCGGGCTCGGCGGCCTATGCCATATGCGAGTCCCGCGGCTGGAGGATCGGGCTCGAGCACAAGCCGCGCGAGGCGGTCGGGTTCTACACGGTGATCGGCCTTGCGACCCTTGTAGGCCTGGCAGTGGACTATTCGCCGCTTGATCCCATACGCGCCTTGTTCTGGAGCGCAGTTCTCAATGGAGTTATTTCGGTGCCACTGATGGCGGCGATGATGATTGTGGTCTCCCGCAAAGACGAAATGGGCAAGTTTGTTGCGCCGCTTCTGCAGCGCGTGCTGGGATGGTTTGCTACCGCCTGCATGGCCGCCGCGGCAATCACCATGTTTCTCTTGCGCTGAGTGCGGCGCACCAAATGTCACCGCATGCCAGCGATAAGGCGAGCCGCGCAGGTCAGCTGCTGGCCCAAA
>CAVRVR010000031.1:0-23790 GCA_963724595.1 uncultured Alphaproteobacteria bacterium
CCCCTGGCTGAGCCCTACACCGACGAGACGGTGAAGCGCCTCGCCGCCGAGGGCGTCAAGCGCCTCGCCTTGGTGGCCCCTGGCTTCTCGGCCGACTGCCTCGAGACGCTTGAGGAGCTCGACGTGGAGAACCGCCACTACTTCGAGGCGGGCGGCGGGGAGAGGTTCGCCTACCTGCCGGCGCTCAACGACAGCGCCGAGGGCGTGCGGGTGATCGAGGCCGTGGTCCGCCGCGAATTGCAGGGCTGGCTGTAGGCGCGCCAGTTCGCATCCAGGCTGCACGCTGTTCCATAAGTAACTGCTGGCAAATTATTTTTTAACCTTATGTTTTCTTCCGCGCCGTACCTTGACGCTAGCTTCGTCCATCCCTTCCCACGGGTCTTTGCAATGGAACCTGAAGTCCTCAGCCCGTTTTCGGGCGGCTTCGAAATCTTCGGCGTGCTGCTCGTCATCCTGGCCATCGTCGTCCTGTGGTCGACGGTTAAGATTGTCCCGCAGGGCATGAACTACACGGTCGAGAACTTCGGCCGCTACACGCGCACCCTGCAGCCGGGTCTGCACATCCTCGTTCCGGTGATGGAGCGCGTCGGGCACCGCATGAACATGAAGGAGCAGGTGCTCGACATTCCCAGCCAGGACGTGATCACCCGCGACAACGCCATGGTGCGGGTCAACGGCGTGACGTTCTTCCAGGTCATCAACGCGGCGCGCGCCGCCTACGAGGTCGATCAGCTCGAGCCGTCGATCGTCAACCTCACCATGACCAACATCCGCACGGTCATGGGTTCCATGGACCTCGACGAGCTCTTGTCCAACCGCGATCAGATCAATGCGCGGCTGCTACAAGTCCTCGACCAGGCGACGGAGGCCTGGGGCATCAAGGTCACGCGCATCGAGATCAAGGATATCGATCCGCCGCGCGACCTGGTCGACAGCATGGCCCGGCAGATGAAGGCCGAGCGCGAGAAGCGCGCCCAGATCCTCGAGTCGGAAGGATTGCGCCAGGCGGCGATTCTGCGCGCCGAGGGCGAGAAGCTCGCCGTCGTGCTGGAAGCCGAAGGCCGGCGCGAAGCCGCCTTCCGCGACGCCGAGGCACGCGAGCGCTCCGCCGAAGCCGAGGCCAAGGCGACGCAGCTCGTCTCCGACGCCATCTCGAAGGGCAACGTGCAAGCGATCAACTACTTTGTCGCCAACAACTACGTGAGGGCGCTGGAATCGCTCGCCAAGGCACCCAACCAGAAAGTTATCCTCATGCCGCTCGAGGCCTCCGCGGTGATCGGTTCGTTGGCGGGACTTGCGCAGATTACCGGCGAAGCCTTCGGCGGTGGGGGTGCCACGCAGCCGGCGGCGCCTTCCCCGCGCGGCAGCGTTCCGCGCGTATAGCAATGGCGATAATGCGCCAACTCTTGCTATGCTGCGCCGCCGTCGCGTTGGAGATGTGAGCCATGGGATTGTCCGAATTCTTCTGGAACCTTGGCGCCTGGAACTGGTTCATCGTCGCGGTTGCGTTGTTCGCGCTCGAGTTCGAGCGTGCCGGGCGTGCACTTCGTCTGGTTCGGCATCGCGGCGGTGATCGTCGGGGCGCTCGGGCTCACGGTCGACATGGCATGGGAGTGGCAGCTGATCACCTTCGCCATCATTTCCTGCATTACCGTCTTCTTCGCGCGCCGCTACGCTGCGCCTGACGTTTCCGCCAGCGATCAGCCCGAGCTCAACCTGCGGGCTGCGCAGTACGTCGGCCGCATCGTGACAGTCGAGGAGGCGATCGCCCACGGACGCGGCAAGGTGCGCGTCGGCGATACGGTATGGAATGCGCAAGGCTCCGACGCGCCGCAAGGCGCGCGGGTGAAAGTGACCGGTACGAACGGCACCTGTCTGCTTGTCGAGCATGCCTTCAACTGAACCAGACCGGCGTCCAAGCGCCCTCGTCTGGTTCGCCGCCCTGGCGAGCCTCGGCTTGCCCATAGTCGGCGTCGGTGCGGGGCTCTATGGAGTTTTTTCGATTTCCGGGGGTATCGCCGGCGGTTGGCTCTGGCTGGCCGCGGGGCTCATGTTCCTTGTCGCCGACCTGGTCATCGATAAGAAGTGGTCGCGCTGGTCAGTATCAAGCGAGCCCGATCTCAATCGCCGCGGCGACCAGCTCGTCGGCCAGATCGTAGCCGTCGTCGAGCCGATCGAGCGCGGCGGCCGCGGCAGCGTGCGGGCGGCAGATAGCGTCTGGCCGGCCGAAGGCGCCGAGGCAGCACGCGGCGCGCGCGTGCGTATCACCGGCTGCAAAGGCACGGTGCTGACGGTCGAGCCCGTCTAAAACGCTTCCAAGAATTCGGAAAGCTAGGCGATGCCGGCGCGCAGCAGATCGTGCACGTGGATGATGCCGACCGGCTTGCCGCGCTCGACGACGAACAGAGCGGTGATGCGCGATGCGTTGATCAGCTCGAGCGCCGCCGAGGCGAGCATGCCAGGCTTCACCGTCTTCGGCGCGCGCGTCATGATGTCAACGGTGCGGCGGCGAATGAGGTTCTCGCCCATGTGACGGCGCAAGTCGCCGTCCGTCACGATACCGATGAGCTTGCCCTTGGCGTCGACGATGCCAAGGCAGCCGAGGCTCTTCTGCGTCATGATGACGAGCGCGGCGCTCATCGGCACGTTGTCGCGCGCGATCGGCATACGCTCGCCTTTGTGCATGACGTCGGAAACGTACTTGAGGCTGGCGCCGAGTGAGCCGCCGGGATGGAACGCCTTGAACTCCTGAGGCGTGAAGCCCCTGGCTTCGAGCAGAGCGACGGCGAGGCAATCGCCGAGGGCGAGCTGCATGGTCGTCGAAGTAGTCGGCGCCAGCCCGTGCGGGCAAGCTTCCTTGGTGCGCGGCAGCTCCAGCACGATGTCGGAGTGCTGACCGAGGGCGGAATTGGCGCGCGAAGTGATGGCGATCAGTGGCACGTTGTAGCGCCGCGAATAGGTGATCAGCGGTTTCAGCTCGACCGTCTCGCCCGACCATGACAACGCCAGCAGCACGTCGTCGGGTGTGATCATTCCGAGGTCGCCGTGCGAGGCTTCAGTCGGATGCACGAAGAACGCCGGCCGCCCCGTGGAGGCGAAGGTCGCGGCGATCTTCTGGCCGACGTGGCCACTCTTGCCGATGCCGGTGACGACAACACGCCCGCGTGCCGCGCGCAGAATGCGCAGCGCATCGCCAAAGGCGGGGCTCATGGGGCCCGTCAAAGCCTCGCGCAGCCGGTTCAGGCCCTCGCATTCGAGATCGAGCGTCCGCAGTGCGGATGCAACAGGAAGCCGGCTCAGCTTTTTGCCGCCGTCGACCGTCCGAAATTTGCGCAAAGGCCCATCGGCCGCCGTCATGGCGTTAAATCCCCCGGTGACGCGCGAGTTGCCCTTCCCTTTGATACATCAAAGGACAGCCAATCGTCCAATCTTGTCAATGCTTGGTCGAGAGGAAAGGCCAGGTTTCGCAACCGGACAGTTGACGGTAATCCGCGGGACGGCGGCCCTACCAGACCGTTAACCGACGCGTCCTGCGTCCTGGGCGGTCTGTACAGCGTTCGCGTGACGAGTAATCTTCATGGGAGCGTCTTTGGCTGGCGAGCGCAAGATCGTCTGGTGCGTACTCTTCGCCGCATCGCTCGGCGTTGTGCTCGCGCTCGCACCCTTGCCGGCCGCAGCGCAAATCCTCGATCCACCGTCGCGCGACGCCGAGCCCCGGCGACCTCAGCTTCGCCCCACGCTCCCCGCCGGCACGACACCGCTCGAGGAGCCGTCGCTAGCCGAGGAGGATCGTCGCGCCTTCGAGGACGGCCGCTTCGGGCCACGCGAAACATCACCCTCGACGGCCGATGAGGCCGCGCCCGCCGAGGACGGCGACCAGGATCAGGCGGGTGAGCAAATTCGCGCTGAGGACACCAGCGAGGACGCCTCAGGTGCCGGCGACGCCGCCGCTGCCGAGGACGACCCCTCGGCGAAGCGGGCCCCCGGCCGCGCCGCATCCTCGCGCCGCAAGACGGCGACCCAGTCGCGGTCGTCGAGCCGCCGGCGCCGCAAGACGGCCTCATCGATCTCAACGAGCCGACGGCTCCCATCGAGGGTCAGGAGGACATCACCGAGGCGGACATGCGCTCGCCCGAGGATGTCCGGGCATTTATCAACGAGCCCGCGTCGTACGATCCACTGCTGCTGCAAGCCGATGAGACCAACCCGGTTTTTGGTGACAGCACTTCCAAGGCTTCGCGCTCGACCCCTTCCCGCCGATCGGCACCAAGTTCGGCAGCTTCTTGCTCTTCACGACCCTCGAATCCGACGTCGACTACAATAGCAACATCTTCGCTTCCCCCGAGGCGGTGGGCGACACCGCGCTCGAGGTGCGCCCCGCTGCGCGCCTCGCTTCGAACTGGAGCCGACACGCCCTCGAGGTGCACGCCAGCGGCGACCTCAGTTTTCACGACCGGTTTCAAACGGAAGACGACCGCGCCTATCTAGTCGAAGGTCTGGGGCGGCTCGATGTAACGAGCTTCACCAACTTCCAAGGCCTGATCGCCCACGAGTTGGCGCAGGAAAGCCGATCGGCCATCAACGCCCAGTCGGCAGGAACGCGACCTGACGTCAACGTCAGCCGTCTGCGCGGCGCCTTTAATCAGCGGTTCAATCGACTCACCGTGCAGCTACGCGGCGGCATCATCGACACCGCATACGGCAACAACCTCTTCGACGGCACGGTGCAGAGCAACGCCGACCGCAACTTCACGCTCTACGACCAAGCGGTGCGCCCCAAGTGGGAGTTCTCGCCCTATCTCTATGCATTCTCCGACATCGCCTTCAATCAGCGCGACTACGACACCCCCGCCTTCTCGGACGGCATCCTCCGCAGCTCGACAGGCGAGCGTTATCGGGTGGGCCTCTCGTTCGGCGAAGTCAGCGAAATCCTGCGCGGTACCTTCAGCCTCGGCTATGGCCGGCAAACGCCCAACAGCTCCGAGCTGGAGGTGATCGACGGCTTGCTCATCGACGCCGACCTCACCTGGCAGGCGACGGCGCTGACCACCTTGCAGTTCACGGCGACGAGCGAGGTGGCGGAGACGACGACTGTCGAATTCAGGCGGCGTCATGGAGCGCACCTACGGCCTCGAAGCACGCCACAACTTTACCAGGTACTTGGTCGGCATTGCCGGCTTGGGCTACTTGACGCGCGACTTTGTCGGCGCCGACACCAGCGAGAACCAGTTCACGGCGGCCGCCGGCGGCGAATACTACCTCAACCGCTGGGCCGTGCTGTTCACGCGCTATCAGGACACCGTGTTCGACAGCTCGCAACCGAACAGCAGCTACACCGTGGAAGAGGTGCAGGCCGGTGTGCGCCTGCGCCACTAGCGATCGCCGTCACACGAGCTTGGCGATGCCGGCCTTGAGCGCGGCGGCGAGTTCCTTGCGTTCGAGGCCATAGGCGACGTTGGCGAGCAGGAAGCCGATCTTGGTGCCGGTATCGTAGATCGTGCCGTCGAAGCGCACGGCGTGATACGGCTTGCCGGCCCTCTGCATGGCGATCATCGCGTCGGTAAGCTGGATCTCGCCACCGGCACCGCGTTCCTGCTTGGCGAGGATGTCGAAGATTTCCGGCTGCAGGATGTAGCGTCCGGTGATGTGCAGGTTGGATGGCGCCGTCCCCGCCTTAGGCTTCTCCACCATCTGTGTGATGCGCGAGACCTTTGCTTTGGGGTCCTCGACGCCGACGATCCCGTACTGGTGGGTCTCGCTGTCAGGCACCGGCGACACGGCGATATGGTTGCCGCCGTGCTCGTTGTAGGCCTCAATCATCTCCGCTAGGCAGGCTTTGCCGCCATGGTGCAGCATGTCTGGCAATAAGAGCGCGAACGGCTCGTCGCCGACGATATCGCGCGCGCACCACACGGCATGCCCTAGACCGAGCGGCTCTTGCTGGCGCGTGAAGCTCGTGCGTCCCGCTTCGGGAAGCTGCTCGGCGAGCTCAGCCAGCTCCTTCGTTTTGCCGCGCTCCGCCAGCGTTGCGTTGAGCTCCGGCTGGAGGTCGAAATGATCCTCAATCGAGGACTTGTTGCGGCCCGTCACGAAAACAAAATGCTCGATACCGGCTGATCGCGCTTCGTCGACCACGTGCTGGATCACCGGCCGGTCGACGACGGTAAGCATTTCCTTAGGCATTGCCTTCGTCGCAGGCAGGAAGCGTGTGCCGAGCCCCGCCACGGGAAACACGGCCTTGCGGATACGCTTCTGGGGGGCGGGCATGGTGAACTCCGAGACTTGGTGATTTTGGTTATGCGGTGGGACGGCAACTGGTGCAAATCTTGAATAAGGGGGAGACGGGGGCGACTTCCTGCAATTGATTCAATGCATAGTTAAGGCCTTGCAATGTTAAGGTGCATCCCCGAGCGGCCGCAGCATCCGGAAGGCACGAAGCAGCGATGACCATCCTCGTCACCGGCGGAGCCGGATACATCGGAAGCCATATGGTTCTCGAGCTCCTTGATAGCGGGGAGACAGTTGTCGTTCTCGACAACCTGTCGACCGGTTTCCGCTGGGCGGTGCCGGGCAACGCCACGCTCGTCGTCGGCGATATCGGCGATCAGGAACTCGTCCGCAGTATCGTGCGCAAGCACGGCGTGAAGTCCATCATCCATTTCGCGGGCTCGATCGTCGTGCCGGAGTTCGGTCGTCGATCCGCTGGGCTACTATCACAACAACACCGCCAAGTCGCGCGCCCTCATGGAGGTCGCGGTTGAGATGGGGATTGAGAACTTCATCTTCTCCTCGACGGCGGCAGTCTACGGCATGCCAAAGGAGATTCCCGTGCGCGAGGATGCCGCGCTGGCGCCCATGTCGCCCTACGGCTCCTCCAAGCTGATGACCGAGATCATGCTGGCGGACACCGCCCGCGCCCACAATTTCCGCTACGTGGCGTTGCGTTATTTCAACGTCGCCGGCGCCGATCCGAAAGGCCGCTCCGGCCAGTCAACGCCACACGCTACGCACCTCATCAAGGTCGCCTGCGAGACAGCGCTCGGCAAGCGGCCGTACATGGAAGTGTTCGGCACCGACTATGAAACGCCCGACGGCACCTGCATCCGCGACTATATCCACGTCACCGACCTCGTGCGCGCGCACATGGCGGCGCTGCGCCACCTGCGCGACGGCGGCGATTCCGAGGTGTTCAACTGCGGCTACTCGAAGGGCTTCTCGGTGCTGCAGGTGATCGACGCGGTAAAGCGCACGTCCGGCGCCGACTTCGAAGTACGCCTGTCGCCGCGCCGTGCCGGCGATCCAGCGGCCATCGTCGCCGCCTCCGACAAGATTCGCGTGCGCCTCGGCTGGCGTCCCGAGTTCGACAGCCTTGAGACCATCACGGTTCAGGCGTTGGCTTGGGAAGCGCATTTGCAGCAGTTCAAGCACGCGAGTTAGGCCCCGATTGACGGACGGGGCCGCAAATTTGCCCGGAAATTGCGTTGACCAGGGCGCCATGCGTGCTTTTCGAGTACGTACGGGCCGCATGTGCAGCGTTGAATGGAGGTTCGAGTGACGATTGGCAGCATGGCAATGCGGCGCCGCAGTTTCGGTTCGCGTGCCGCAGCCCTGGTCGGTGCCGCGCTCGCGCTGCTCGCCGGCATGGTCGCGCCAGTGATCGCCGCCGATCCCTTCCGCGATTTTCTGGAAAGCCTGTGGCCCGACGCACAGAAGGAGGGCGTGACACGCTCCACTTTCGACGCTGCCTTCCGCGGGCTGACGCCCGACTACTCGCTGCCCGATCTCATCATTGCCGGCCGCAAGCGCGACGATAGCGCCGGCCAAGCCGAGTTCACCAAGTCGGCGCTGGAGTATCTCAATCCAAAGTATCTCAGCTCGCTTGCGGTGGATGGACGCAAGTTTCTCAAGGAGCACGAGAAGGACATTCTCAACATCGAGAAGAATACCGGCGTCGACCGCTACATCATGGTCGCCATCTGGGGCCGCGAGACCGCCTACGGCACCCATAAGCTTCCGCATGACGCCATCCGCGTGCTGGCGACGCAGGCGTTCGCCGGCCGGCGCAAGGACGAGTTCCGCCTCGAGATTCTCGCGGCGCTGAAGATGCTGCAGGCCGGCGTGCCGCGCGCCAAGATGCGCGC
This sequence comes from uncultured Alphaproteobacteria bacterium, assembly GCA_963724595.1. GTDB lineage: Bacteria > Pseudomonadota > Alphaproteobacteria > Rhizobiales > Hyphomicrobiaceae > Hyphomicrobium_A. Next base: position 8,142 of record CAVRVR010000031.1, read on the forward strand.
TTCGTGGGCGGGCGCGGTCGGCCTCACTCAGTTTATGCCGACGGAGTACTTCAAGCACCTCGAGGACGGGGACGGCGACGGCAAGGCGGATATCTTCGACAGCGTGCCCGACGCGCTCGCGTCCGCCGCGCGCCAGCTTGCCAACAAGGGTTGGGTGCGTGGTCTGCGCTGGGGTTATGAGGTGCACATGCCGCAGAACGGCGATTGCTCCCTCGAGGGTCCGCCCGGAGAGCGCACCATCGGCGAATGGCAGCAACTCGGCTTCGAGCGCACGGGCGCCAAACCGTTCCGCTCCGACGAGGCGTCGATCCGCGCCTATCTCATGATGCCTTCCGGCGCGTATGGCCCGGGTTTCCTTGCCACCGAGAACTTCAAGGTCATCCGGCTCTACAACACTTCCGACCTTTACGCCCTGTTCGTCGGCGACCTTGCAGACCGTATCGCCGGAGCTGGTGGCTTCCACGTGCCTGCAGCGCAAGTCGCCCAGCCGCGCACCGCACAGGTCAAGGAGATCCAGGAGCGGCTGCAGAAGCTCGGCTACCCGATGGACAAGATCGACGGTAAGATCGGCTCCAACACGCGCCGGCAGGTCGGCACCTACCAGAAGACCAGCGGCCTCAAGATCGACTGCTGGCCGACCGAGGCGGTGCTCTCGCACCTGCGTTCGAACGCCGCGCGCGTTCCGCAATAGCGGATCCAATCGACTGTAGAAATTTTTTGTCCGCGTGCTATGCCCTCGGCGCCGGCGGCGATCTCTGACGCCGGCTATACGATCGCGAAGGAGGCACCATGGATCGCTGGGTCGAAGAGACGTTTCATCCCCATTGGCGCGTGCGCTTGGCCGCGGACGAGGTGCTGCATGAGGTGAAGACGGACCACCAGCACTTGGTCATCTTCAAGAACAGGACGTGGGGCACGGTGCTGATGCTGGACGGCGTTTGCCAGCTCACGACCTCGGACGAGTTCATCTATCACGAGATGATGGCGCACGTGCCGCTGATGGCGCTCGATAAGCCCAAGCGGGTGCTGGTTGTCGGTGGCGGCGATGGCGGCGTGTTGCGCGAGGTCCTGAAGCACCCCACCGTCGAGAAGGCGATGTTGTGCGAGATCGATCGCGAGGTGATCGACACGGCACTGAAGTACTACCCCGAGATTCCCGGGAAAACGTTCGATGATGAGCGCACCGTCGTCGTCATCGCCGACGGCCGCAAGTTCGTGGCCGAGACGGACGAGCGTTTCGACGCCATCATCGTAGACTCGTCAGAGCCGATCGGTCCGTCTGCCGTGCTGCATACGCCGGAGTTCTTTGCCTCCTGCAAGCACGCGCTCAAGGAGGGCGGCATCCTCGTGACGCAGAACGGCCTGCCGTTCCTGTTTCCGGATCATTTGCGCGACACGACCCGCGCCTTCGCCTCGCTGTTTGACCGCGTGGCGCCGTATTTCTGTACTCAGCCCTGCTACTTCGGCGGCCCGTTTGCGCTCAATTGGGCGTCCGACGAGGACGAGCATCTCGACATTGCCGAGAAGAAGCTGGCCAAGCGCCAGGAGAAGCGCGGCATCGAGACGAAGTACTGGACGCCCGCCGTGCACAACGCCTCGTTCGCGCTGCCGCGCTATGGCGAGATTGTCGTCGAACAGGCAATCATCGACGGGCGCAACGATCGCGCTGCCAAGAACGGCCGCGGCAAGAACAAGTCGGCGAAAAAGACGCGTAGCTGAGGTGGCTCAGGTCGGCTCTGCGAGCTTGGTGCCGAGCAGGCCGTCGTACACCTGCAGCGTCTGCTGTTTCATCTGCTTCAACGAGAACGCGTTGAGCACGTGCTGACGCGCGCGCGCGCCCATGCGCGCGTTCTCGTCGGGCGGCATGGCTAGCGCCTCGGCTATCGCGTCGGCAAGGCGCGTTGCATCGCCGGGCGGCACCAGCCAGCCCGTCGCGCGATGTGCCGATACGCCGGGGCGCCCGAGCACGGTCTCCGGCGGTGCGCCGATGTCGGTGGCGATGACCGGTGTCGCCATGACCTGCGCTTCGGTGGCGGCGCGCCCGAAAGCTTCCGGCTCGACCGAGGCGACGACGGCGACGTGCGCGGCGCGGAAGGCGGCGGCCATGTCGTCCTCGTGGCCGACAATGCGCACGCGCTCATCGAGCCCGGCCCCACGGATCTGCGCCTTGAGCGCCGCCTTGTAAGCTCCGCGCCGCTGCGCGTCGCCGGCGAGGATGAACACTGTGTCGTCGAGAGCCCGCTGGTGCGAGAGCAGCGCCGCGGCCTCGATGACCACCTTCTGGCCCTTCCAGGTTGTCAGGCGCGCGGCGTGCAGCACGACGCGCTTCTTGTCGTCGATGCCCCAGCGGGCGCGTACGGCGGCCACGCGCTCGGGGGCCACATTGACGGGATCGAACAGCCGCCCGTCGACGCCGCGATAGATGACGTGCAGCTTGGCGCGCGGCGTACCGTAGCGCATGCGTATGAGGTCCGAGGTGTAGTGCGAGTTGGCGATCACCGCGTCGCCGCGGGCCATGACGCTGTTGTAAAGCCGCTTGGCGTCCGACTTCTCCGAATAGGCGCCGTGATAGGTGGTGACGAACGGCACGCCGGTGCGGCGGGCGGCTATGAACGCGCTCCATGCGGGCGCGCGGCTGCGCGCGTGCACGAGATCGACGCCGTCGCGGCGTATGACATTGGCGATGCGATGCGCGTTCCACAGCAGGCGCAGGGGGTTCTTGGCAGCCGCCGGGAAGAATTGCACCTCGGCGCCTGTGTCGCGCAGGCGTTGCACCAGCCGGCCACCTTCGGTGAGCACGATGGCGCGCCCACCGGCCGACGTTATTGCGTCGGCAATCTCTATGGTGGAAAGCTCCGCTCCGCCGGTATCGAGCTCGGGGATGATCTGCAGTATGGTCGGGCGCTTTTCGGCCACGAGCTATCCCTCCGGCGGCGAAAGGGTTGTTTAGATTGAGTGAGAGCGAACCGCAATTCCTCGACGTCGGGCCGGGCGAAGTCGTTCCCGCCCGGCGCATAGCGTATCGCGCGGATCAGGCGCCGGCGGGCGGCACCGGCCTCTTCTGGCTCCCGGGCTACAATTCCGACATGGCGAGCACCAAGGCGACCGAGCTCGCCGCCTTCGCCGGCGCCAACGGCTACGGCTGCACACGCTTCGACTATTCAGGGCACGGCGTATCGAGCGGTGACTTCGAGGACGGAACGATCGGTGCCTGGCTGGAAGAAGCCGAGGCGGTATTCGAAGCGCCTGACCGAAGGCAAGCAGATCATCATCGGCTCCAGCATGGGCGGCTACATCGCTCTGCTGCTGCTGCGTCGGTTGATGGCCAAAGCGCCGGAGGATGCCGCGCGCATCACCGGGCTGGTGCTCATCGCGCCGGCCTGGGACATGACCGAGGAGCTGATGTGGAAGCAGTTCAACCTTAAGGCGCGCCGCGAGCTTGAGGGCACCGGGGTGTTTCGGCAACCCTCGGAATATGGCGAACCTTATGCCATCACGCGGGCCCTTATCGAGGAAGGCCGCAGCCATCTCATGGCGAAAAAGCCGTTCGACCCCGGCCGGCCCGTCATCATCCTGCAAGGGCGCCTCGACACGTCCGTGCCGATTGGCCACGTCCGCGCCCTCTGCAGCCTCCTGCAGGGCGGTTGGGCCGAAATGATCGAGATTCCGGACGGTGAACACCGGCTGTCGCGACCGCAGGACTTATCGCTGCTTTTCACCAAAATCGACGAGCTGGCAACGGGTCGCTTACCCCCCTTCGAATGAAGTCATCGACAGCCGTCCCAGTCCGTGGAAAGCTGGTTCTCGCGTTACTAGAAAGCGAGTTCCGCCATGAAGAAAGCGGGCATCTTCGTTCTCACCGCCGCCTGCGCGGCGGTGTCATTCTCACTTCCCGCCGCCGCCGGAGCGGCCGACAAGAGCGCCGGGGAACAAGCGGCGGAACCGATGCTTCCGCCCGTCGATAAAGATAAGGGCTATCGACCACCGTGGGCGAATCCGGATGCCAAGCCGGACGAGCCAGGCATCGAGAATGACCCGGTGCCGTTCAATCCCGCCGACGTCGACAGCAAATCCGACGGTCTCAACAACAACCTGTAAATTCGGTCGTGGAGGCGCGGGCGGCCATGGCCGCACCACGTGAACCACTCGCGGCCTGGTGCGTTGGCCAACTAGGGGATCGTCACAATTTCAGGAGTTCCACCACATTTGAACGGCTTGCGGCGCGACTTTTCAGGTCGCACGCCATAGGTCCACCATGAGTGGAAGCTTTCATCACCCTGCCCGTCACGTGACGTCACGAAACCGGAGAGAACGATGGAAAGACCCCTGCAGATCGCCTTCAAGAACGTGGAAAGCTCGGCATCGCTGGAGACGCTGATACGCGAAAGGGTGGAGCGGCTGCAGCGCTTTCATCCGAACATCACGGGAGCACGCGTCGTCGTCGAGGTGCCGCACCGCAGTCCCGAAAGCGGAAAACTGCCGCTCGGCATCGCTGTCGAGATCGACATCCCCGGCCGTAACCCCGTCATCTCCAAAGGGGAACAGGACCGCCGCGAAGTGAAGGGCGACCGCTCCGCTATAGTCAACCGGGTTTTTGAGGCGGCGGAGCGCCAGCTCGAGCAGATCGCTGCCATCCGCAAGGGCGAGGTGAAGCAGCACGGCTCGGCCGGCGATACCGGCATTGTTGTGCGCATCTTTCCCGAGCAGAACTACGGTTTTATCGAAGTGAAGGATTCGCCCGACCTCTACTTTTCCCGTGAAGTGGTCGGCAATGGATCGTTCGAGCACATCACGGTCGGCTCGCTGGTGCACGTGACACGCGCCCCGACGGAGGGGCCGATGGGCCCGCAGGCGAGTTCGGTCAAGCTGATGGGCGCCGGCTCGCTAGCCCTTCATGATGTTGCCAACATGCATCCGTCGCAGTCGGCTGGCATGCTAAGGAGGTGCAAAGACTAAGGGGGAGGGACGGATGCTGCATACCACGCCCCAACGGCGGCTGCAGGATGACCTTGCGGCCATTGAGGAGATCGCGGCGCGGCCAGCGACGACCGCCAAGGAGCTGGCTACCAATCTCACCGAGCTCTACGACGCGACATTCAATATCAACTTCGAGCGCTACGACGTTCAGACGCTGGTACACTCGGCGCCGGAGATTGCGCGCACGGTGTTCGATATGCGCCTGCGCCTGCGTGCGCAGGTGGCCGATTGGCACGCGCGCGGCTTCCTGACGTTGGCGGGGCAGCGCGCCCTGCGCAATGCGCTGCGCATCGCGCGCTATGCGACCGACATGCTCGGCGAGATCAACATCCGCTACGCGCAGCTCGGTCCCGGCGAGAAGACGCTGCGCGGCTTCAGCGGGCGCCAAATGAATACGCTGGTCAATCCCGCCTTCGAGACGGGCAGCGATCTCGACTTCCGCTCCGGCGATCTTCTGCTGATGCGCGGCATGCATCACAACAGCGCCGCCATCGCGCGCATCGGCGACGTCGACAGCCAGTTCAGCCACCTTGCCATCGTGCATACGGACGCCAACGGCAAGCACTGGGTGGTCGAAGCCCTCATCGAGGAGGGCTCAGTGATCAATCCGCTCTCCTACACGTTGACGCACGGCCTCGGGCGCTGCGTGCTGTTCCGCCACAAGGACAAGCATCTCGCCGCGCGCGCCGCGGCGCTGATCCACGACGTGGTGCGCCGCTCCGACGAAAAGGGTGGCCGGCACATCTGGTACGATTTCACCATGGAGCTCACGGGCGACAAGGAGCTGTTCTGCTCCAAACTCGTGCGCAAAGCGTACAGCCTCGCGAGCGACAAGAAGGTGCTGCTGCCGACTTTCTGCACGCGCTTCGACATGAAGAACCGCGATTTTGTCGAGCGCATCGGCGTTACCGCCAAGGAGACGTTCGCCCCGGCCGACATCGAGCTCGAGCCCTCATTCGATCTCGTCGCCGAGTGGCAGGACTACCGCGTTACCTCGCGTTTGCGGCTGCAGGATCTGCTGATGGACCGGCTGTTCCTGTGGATGGAGCAGTACGACTATCGCTTCCGCGAGGATCTGCCGATCAAGCTGATCGGTTATTTTGGTCATCTGTCCGGAAAACTGTCGACGCGCGCCAAGGATCTCATCGCCGATGTCGTGCCGAAGGTGCCGCCCAACATGCAGCGCTCGACCATCCAGGCGGTCGCTATGCTGCACCGGACAGCCGAGCCCCTGCTGGCCGAGTTGCAGGCGATGGAGAGGCGCAGCATCGATCGAACGGGGCGGCCGTTGCACGCCCGCGAGGTCTACGACTTCCTCGAAGGCAAGCGGCAGGCCTCGAACGGCGAGATCGGCTACCTCGTCGGCAAGGCTTGAACGGTCGAATCCCAGCCGCCGCCATATGACGCCGAGCGGGCGGCGGGCAGGCCATCGTCGAGCGCGCGCTCTAGGACCAGAGCGCCAGCCTTGTCGGCGACGCTCTCGGGAATGATCCAGGCGCGATAGCCCGTCGACACGATCGGTGCCGAGCAATAGAGCGCTCCGCCACTCGCGTCGCATGACCGATCCGGCTCGATGATGCGTGTCTCGCGGCGGTCGTGGCGCAGGAAGCCCATGTCCACCGGCTGGATGGTCGTCATCGGGCTCGAAAGCGTGATGCCGCGGAACACGCACGTTGTCTGATTGCGGCAGGCACCGGCGTTGCGGCCGAGCGTGTTGCCGGGGCCGAGGGCTCTGGCGCGCTGCATGACCGTGGCCGGCGAGCCTGCGCCGTTGCTGACGTAGCACTCCTGACCGACGCAGAGCACTGGGTTGGCGGTCATGCGCCTACCGCCGAAGCCGTGCCGGCGCGGCTGCATGACGACGAGCACAGTCACGCGCTGCGGGTAGGTCGCCTGCGCGGTGGCTGGCGGCTCGATGAAGGGTGACGGCAACTCGTGCTCCGGCATTGGGCCGCCGAGCGTCGAGCGCGTCTCCTTCTCGCGCTCGCGCGCCTCGCGCGCTAAGCGGAACTTCTCGGCGATGTCCTCGGCTTCCTTCTCGCGCTGCAATTCGAGTGCGGTGCGCTGTTGGGCATCTTCGAACTCCTTGATGCGGCGCTGCTCGGCAAGATGTGCCTCTTCGGCTGCGCGCCGGCTCTCTTCCGCAACGCGGGCTTCTTCCTCTCGACGCTTCTGTTCGGCAACGCGGGCTTCTTCCGCCTTGCGCTTCGCCTCGGCCTCCTCGGCTTGGCGCTTCACCTCGGCGATGCGCGCTTCCTCAGCCTTGCGCTTCTCTTCGGCTCTACGCTTTTCCTCGGCGACGCGGCGTTCCTCGGCCTCGCGGGCGACGCGCGCGGCCTCCGCCTGACGCTCGTCCTCGGCCTTCTTCTCCGCAGCAATGCGGCGTTCGTCATCGAGACGCTTCTCCTCGGCGATGCGCTGCTCGTCGACCTCGCGCTGCAGGCGCGCGGCTTCGGTACGGCGCTCCTCCTCGGCTTTGCGCTCCATCTCGGCTTTCTGCTTTAAGGCTTCGTCGGCGAGCCGCTGCGCCTCGGCGCGTGCCGCCTGGCGCTCGGCTTCGATGAGCGCTTGCTCGCGCTGCTGATCGTGCTTGCGGCGCGCTTCCGCTTCCTCGTTGGCGTTGCGCAACATCTCCGCCTCGTCGGCGGCGCGCTGCTCGGCGGCCTTTCGCTTGGCGGCTTCGGCCTGACGCTGCGCCGCTTCCGCTTTTTCCTTGGCTTCGGCCTTGGCGCGTGCCTTGGCAGACTTTTCTTCCGCGGCGCGCTTTGACTCTTCGCCGGCCTGCGAGAACTTCTCGGCCAGCGCGTGCGCGGCGTCGTTGTTGGCGGCGGCCGTGTTGGGGCTATACATCCAGCTGATCAACGCCATGGCGCACAACGCGCCACGACTGGGGCCACTCACTGCTGACCGCATGACGTCCTCGCAAGCATTGGTCGTTTGGGACCGGGGGCTCCCAAAGGTCGCGGCAAAAGCGCGACTGGATTTCGCCAATAAAGCGGGCGCTGCTTGAACGGCGGCTGAACGGCGGCGTCGGGTTTGCGCGAGCTGTGGACTGTTCAGTCGCTCGGGCGTTCGGCGAGGATGGCGCGCAGTCCTTCCCGGTAGCGTTGGGAATTTCAGAGCGACGCCAAGCTCTTGGCGTAAGCGCGTATTGCGGATGCGCTTGTTGTCGGCATAGAAGCTCGCGGCCATCGGCGAAAGCTGTGCGTCGGCGAAGGCGATCTCCGGCGGCGGCGGCATGTGCAACAACTCGGCGGCGTAGACGACAACGTCCTGCGGCGGTGCCGGCTCGTCGTCGGTGACGTTGTAGATCTCGTGTACCCGGCGGGCGAGCATGGCGGCGCATACCGCTTCGGCGATGTCATCGACATGGATGCGGTTGAACACCTGTCCCGGCTTGACGATGCGATGCGCGGTGCCCTCGCGCAGCCGGTCGATGGCGCTACGGCCTGGGCCGTAGATTCCGGCGAGACGAAAGACACACGTGCACGATCCTCAGGCAATAGCCCAACGCTAGCCACTCCGTTTCGGCCGCGATGCGCCGGCGGCCCCGCGTCGATGCGGCTTGCGTCGGCGTCGCCTCGTCGATCCAGGCGCCTTGGCTGTCGCCGTAGACGCCGACGGTCGATAGGTAGCCGATCCAACTCAGCGAAGGCGCGTGCTTGAAGTCGTGCCCATGGTGGCGCAGCACGGGGTCGCCGTCGGCATCAGGCGGCACTGAGATGAGGACGTGCGTTGCGCTGGCGAGCGCTTCAGTCACGCCGGCGGCGGGCGCCGTGCCATCGAAGACAAGAGCAGTCGTAGCCCTGCGCAGCGATGGCTGTCGGCGCCTTCCGCCGTGCGCGCGGTACCGGTGATGCTCCAGCCTTGCGCAGCCAGCCGGCGTGCGACGCGCTGCGCGCTGTAGCCGAGCCCAAAACAGAACAAGTGACTCATGACGCGGGGGCCGCGTGCCACTCGGCGCGCACATCGCTGTCGCCCTCGCGCGCGAGGTGGCGATGGCGTACGCCCTCGCCGACGCCGTCGCCCGTCAATTGCCGCATCGCCCATACGGCCATGGCGCGCACCAGCGGCGAGTTATCGCCGAGCAGGGCCTCGATGCGCGGCAGCAGGCTTTCATCGCCGGAGTTGCCGGCGGCGATCAGCACGTTGCGCAGGAAACGGTCGCGTCCCGTGCGCTTGACCGGCGTGCCGGCAAAGCGCGTGCGGAAAGCGGCATCGTCGAGCTTGAGCAATTCGGCGAGTGGCGGATTGTCGGTTTCGGCGCGCGCGTGAAAGCGCGCCTCGCGCGCGGTGGCGGCGAACTTGTTCCACGGGCACACGGCGAGACAATCGTCGCAGCCGAAGATGCGGTTGCCCATGGGGCGGCGAAACTCGACCGGAATGTGCCCCTTGTGCTCGATCGACAGGTAGGCGAGGCAGCGCCGCGCATCGAGCTGATAGGGCGCCGGGAACGCCGCCGTCGGGCAAACGTCGAGGCAGCGCCGGCAACTGCCGCAGTGGTCGTCTTCCGGCGTGTCGGGCGGCAGCTCAGCGGTGGTGAAGATGGCGCCGAGGAACAGCCACGAGCCGTGCTCGCGCGACACGAGCATGGTGTTCTTGCCCTGCCAGCCGAGACCCGCGGCGGCGGCGAGCGGCTTTTCCATCACCGGCGCCGTATCGACGAACACCTTCACGTCGGCGCCGCTCGACGTCGCGAGATGCGAAGCCAGCTGCTTGAGCTTGCCCTTGAGGATGTCGTGATAGTCCTTGCCCTGCGCATAGACCGAAATGGCGCCACGCTCGGGATGGTCGAGCGCATCGAGCGGATTTGTCTCCGGCGCGTAGCTCATGCCGAGCATGACGATCGAGCGCACCTCGGGCCACAGCCGTGTCGGGCTGCGCCGGCGGTCGGCGTTCGTCGCCAGCCACCCCATGTCGCCGTGCCGCCCCGCATCGAGAAACGCGGCGAAGCGTCCACCGGCAGCGGCCGTTGCGTCGGGCGAGGTCACGCGCACGGCGTCGAAGCCCAGTTCGCGCGCCTCGCGCAGCACCATGTCCTTGAGCGCCGCCGTCACGTTAAGACCGTCAGAAGTCGAGATCGGCATAGTGCGCGGAAGGCAGCGCGCCGGGAACGCGATCGGCCAATATCGTTCGGAACGCCCGCCGCGACTTGAGGCGCGCGTACCAGACCTTGGCGACGGCAAATTCCTCCCATGGCACTTCGCCCAAATAGTCGACCGACGACAGATGCGCGGCGGCGGCGAGATCAGCGAACGACAGCTCCTCGCCCGCCAGCCAGCGCCGGCGATCCGCCAAATGGCTGATGTAGCTCATATGGTAGCGCAGGTTGGTGCGGATGGCGCGCAGGAAGTCGACATCGGGGGTACCGCCGCCGCTGGGCTGCAGGCGCGCGTAAACCTTTTCCAGCAACAGCTCGTGCGTCACCTCGCGGTTGAACTTGCTGTTGAACCAGTCGGTCAGGCGGCGGGTCTCGGCGCGCTGGATGCGGTCGCCGGGGAACAGCAGAAAGGCCTCGGCGTCGGCCTCCTCGGGCTCCGGCGGCTTCGCCTCGGCCAGGTATTCGGAGATGGCGTAAACGCCGCACAGCGTCGGGCCGCCCTCCAGTTGCAGCACGGGCAGCTCTCCCGCCGGGTTTAGGGCCAGAAACTCCGGCCGCCACTCCCACGGGCGCTCCTCGATGAGCTCCACCTCGAGGTTCTGCTCGGCGAGCGCCAGCCGGACGGCACGCGAGAAGGGGCAGAGCCGGAAATGCGTCAGTGTGTGCATTGCTTAATTGGGATCTTGTTCTTGCTTCGCCATACCGCTCGTAAGGCCGGGCGCCGGATATGGCAATCGCCCCGTGTGGCGCGGAAGTGGCACCGCGTTCCGGCAAATCCTGCTAATCCTCGCCGCCGCACAAGAAAAAGCGCCGCGCACAAAATACGGGGTCACCGATGCCGATCTGGGAAGTGATCCTATTGGGTCTCATCGAGGGGTTGACCGAGTTTCTCCCCGTATCGTCGACCGGCCACCTTCTGCTCACTGAGCACTTCCTCGGCATCTGTACGCCTGGCAAGACATTCGAGGTTTTGATCCAGCTCGGCGCCATCTTGGCGATCCTCAGCGTCTACTCGGTGAAGCTGACACGCATCGCCTTGGCGCTCCCCTACGATCCGCGCGCGCGCCGCTTCGTCATCAGTGTGCTGCTGGCATTCCTGCCCGCCGCGGTAATCGGCGCGCTAGCGCACGACTTCATCAAGACCGTGCTGTTCGAAACGCCGATGCTGATCGCCATCATGCTGATCGTCGGCGGCATCGTGCTCGTGCTTGTCGACCGTATGCAGCTTGCCGTGCACTACACCGACGCGATGGACTACCCGCCCGCGCTCGCCTTCAAGATCGGCCTCATCCAGTGCCTCGCGATGATCCCCGGCGTATCGCGCTCCGGCGCCACCATTGTCGGCGCCATGCTGCTCGGCACCGACAAGCGCTCGGCGGCGGAGTTCTCGTTCTTTCTCGCCATGCCGACCATGGCCGGCGCATTCAGCTACGACCTCTATAAGAACTGGTCGATCTTGCACACGGGCGACATCGCCAACATCGCATTGGGCTTCATCACCGCCTTCATCGCGGCTGTGTTTGTCGTGCGCTACCTGCTCGACTACGTCAGCCGCCACGGCTTTGCGGTGTTCGGCTGGTGGCGCATCATCGTCGGCGGCATCGCGCTGGGTGCAATGCTGGTGCTCGGCCAGACTACGGGCTGCCCGGCCATTCCTTGATCGTTGAAGTTGAATTTACGCAGCGTGCGAGGGCACCGGTCGCGTGAGAGCCACGCGCAGGCCGGCGATGTCGGGCGCATTGCGCAATGCGTCAAGAACCGAGGGCTCGCGCACCACGCGCGAGATGCTGGCCAACGCCTTCAGATGATCGCCACTGGCGTGATCGGGCGCCAGCAGCAGGAAGACGAGATCGACCGGTTCGCTGTCGTGAGACTCATAGTCAATCGGATCATCCAGGCGCGCGAACAGACACAGGATGTTGCGCAGGCCGGCGAGCTTGACATGCGGAACGGCGATGCCGCGCCCGAGGCCCGTCGAGCCGAGGCGCTCGCGCTGCAGCAGCGTGTTGAAGATCTCGCGGAAGTCGAGACCGGTCCTCTCCGCCGCGATCGTCGCCAGTTCCTGTAGGGCGTGCTTTTTGCTCGTCACCTTGAGCGGCGTAATGATGCCGTCGGGAGCCAGCAGGTCACAGAGATCCATCGTCAAATCCTGTTCCAACCTGTTGCGAAGCACCGGCTGCCGCGCCCGCGTGGGCTGCGGCTAGCGCCGGCGATTCCTACAATTCTACCTTTACGCTCGTGCCCCCGCACGTACCCTTTGCGCCCCTTGGGGACTCTTATCCCTCGCTAAGTGCACCGCCCCGTTGAGAAACCAAAAAGATGGCACTCGCAAGGTCGGCTGCACAGGAAAGTTGCAGGCCCTCTTAGTGCGTATGTCGGCTAACACACGGACTACGCGGCATTTTTAGGCCCCGCCGAAGCCCTCCCGTCGCACTCTTTACCGAAAATGCTCTCCAAACGGCTTGCTCACCCAGGTTATCCCCAGGCTATGCGGTGCAAGAAAGGGGCCATCACCCCCTAAATTCTGAAGAATGACGAGGTTCTAGACCTGCCCTGTGGCATGGCCTGCCTCGCGACCCGCGAGCCTATAGAGCAGTCCGGCGGGGCAGGCAAGCCCGCTTGGGGCAGATCGCGCCCGCTCAGGCGGACCCTACGCGCTCGATCAGCCGTTTGTCGCGCCGACGCTGTACCGAGGACGGGATGCGCATAGCGTCGCGGTACTTGGCGACCGTGCGCCGCGCAATGTCGATGCCATCACTTTTCAGCTTCTCGACGATTTTGTCATCCGACAGGACGCTCGCCGGGGTCTCGCCGTCGATCATCTGCTTGATGCGATGACGCACGGCCTCAGAGGAATGCGATTCGCCTTCATCGTCGGCCGAGGCGATGGCGGAGGTGAAGAAATACTTCATCTCGAAGATGCCGCGTGGCGTCGCCATGTACTTGTTGGAGGTGACGCGCGACACGGTTGATTCGTGCATCGAGATGGCGTCGGCGACAGTGCGCAGATTAAGCGGACGCAGGTACTGAACGCCGTGGGTGAAGAAGCCGTCCTGCTGGCGCACGATCTCCTCAGCGACGCGTAGGATGGTGCGCGCCCGCTGGTCGAGGCTCTTAACCAGCCAGTTCGCGGTCTGCAGGCATTCGAGGAGATAGTTGCGGTCGGCGGCCGAGCCGGTCGCCTTCGAGACGGTCGTGAGGTAGGTGCGGTTGACCAGCACGCGCGGCAGCGTGTCGGTGTTGAGCTCGATGATCCAGGTGCCGTCGGGCGCGGCGCGCACCAGAACGTCGGGCACCACGGGTTGCAATTGCACCGAGCCGAACTTGAGGCCCGGCTTGGGGTTCAGCTTCTTGATCTCGGCGATGATCTCGAGCAATTCGTCCATCTCGATGCCCACCGCCTTGCGCAGCGCCGGAATGTTGTGCCCGGCCAGCAAATGCAGGTTCTCGAGGAAGCGGCTGATAATCGGGTCGTAGCGGTTCTGCTCCTTGAGCTGCAGCGCCAGGCACTCGGCAAGCGAGCGCGCGAATACGCCGGGCGGGTCGAGCGTCTGCAGGCTGGCAAGAACTTTTTCGACCTGCGGCTGCGGTGCACCGAGCTTCTCAGCGATCGCACCGAGGTCGGCCCCCGGCAGGTAGCCGGCCTCATCGACCATGTCGACGAGATACTGACCGATCAGCCGCTCGACCGGCTCCTTGAGCACCAGAGGCACCTGTGCGGCCAAGTGCTCGCGCAACGAGACGTCGTTGGCGAGGAAGGCTTCGATGTTGACGTCATCGCCGGGGCCGGAGGCGCGCTGGCGCAGCGAAGCCCAGCCGGAGGCGTCCTGCCCGTTGGCGTTATCTGATGGCGCGCTGTCGGGATAAACGTTGTCGTATTCGGTATCGAAGGTGCCTTCGGGATCGGCTACCGGCTTGTCGAGGTCGACGAAATCGGTCTCGCTTGCCGGCGCCGTCTCTTCGGGCTTGGTGAACTCAGACGTTTCGATCTCGGTACGTACGGGCGCTTCGGGGCCGTCGTCGACTTCGAGTAGCGGGTTGCGCTCGAGCTCGCTCTCGACGTACTGCGTGAGTTCGACGTTCGACAGCTGGAGCAGACGGATGGCCTGCTGCAGCTGGGGTGTCATCACCAGCTGCTGGCCTTGTCTTAGCTCTAGCTTTGTCGAAAGCGCCATGCGCGCGTCCAGCTATCTCGGCCACAGATGCGCGTACTGTCTGTCAGCGCGCGTTAACGAACATGTCTCCGAGGTACACACGCCGCACGTCGTCGTTGGCTATGATTTCCTCAGGCTTACCCTGTGTCAGAACCTGACCGTCATAAATGATATAGGCCCGGTCTATCAGGCTAAGCGTTTCACGGACGTTATGATCGGTGATGAGCACGCCGATGCCGCGTTCGGTCAAATGCCGCACCAACTCCTGAATATCGCCGACGGCGATGGGATCGATGCCGGCGAATGGCTCGTCGAGCAGCATGAATGACGGGCCCGAGGCCAGCGCCCGGGCGATCTCGCAGCGCCGCCGCTCGCCGCCCGAAAGCGCGATAGATGGCGACTTGCGCAGGTGCGTGATACGGAACTCCTCGAGCAGGCTGTCGAGCTTCTCGCGCCGTTTCTTGGCCGAGGGCTCGACGATCTCGAGCACGGCCATGATGTTCTTCTCTACCGTCAGCCCGCGGAAGATAGATGCCTCCTGCGGCAGGTAGCCGATGCCGAGGCGGGCGCGCCGGTACATGGGCAGGCGCGTGACGTCCATGCCGTCGATAGTGATGTTGCCCTTGTCGGCGGGAACGAGGCCGGTGATCATGTAGAACACCGTCGTCTTGCCGGCTCCGTTGGGGCCCAGAAGTCCGACCGATTCACCGCGTCCCACCGCGAGGCTCACGCCGCGCACGACGAGGCGCTTCTTGTAGCTCTTCTGCACGTGGTGGACGGTGAGCCAGCCTTCCGCGCCGAGTTGCTGGTGGCCGCCGTTGAGCACCTGCTGTTCGGCGTAGCCGTGCGCCTCGCCGGCCCACTCGTTATAGGGCTCGGGCTGCGCACGCTTCGAACCGAAGGAAAGGATTTTCAGCACGTCTTGAGAACCTCAGGTTGGGCCCTACCAACGGCCGCGGCGCCATGGTGCGCCGATCGGGAGCCCTGTCAATCTGCGTATTGGCCGCTGGTTGCCCTCAGCGATCGGGCCCTGCGGGAGCCCAGCCCCCATCCGAGGGGGGTGCGGTAGTGCTGTCGCTAGCAGCGCTCGAGGGCTTCTTTTCGGCCGCCTTTTTGTCGCGAGGGTAAAAAATTGCGCTCGGACGCTTTGCCGTGCCTGGCTGCATGGTAAAGCCGGCCCCCTTTTTGTCAGCGGGGGCTGCCGTCGCCGACCATGCCGCGCCGGGGTCGGTGAGGATGACGCTTTCGCCCGTCTGCATGTCGATGGTCAGCTTCGAACCGCGCACGACGTTTTTTTCCTGCGTGAGGATGACATCGCCGCCGAGCACCACCTGGTTTTCCTTGACGTTGAAGTCGGCCCAGTCGCCCGTGGCGTTCTGCCCGTTCTTCGAGGTTACGATCACCTTGCCGCGTGCCT
>CAVRVR010000032.1:0-41169 GCA_963724595.1 uncultured Alphaproteobacteria bacterium
ATCGTCGAGATGATGATGCGTCTTCGCCAGGCCACCTTCGACATCGACCATGCGACGATCAACGACGGCACGGCGTCGATATCGGCGACGCGCTCTTACTGTATGTCGCGGCACTTGCTGCGCGAGCGAAGACGGCATCTGGTTGAGCGACGGCTACCGAGAAGGTTGTGTCCTGATGCTGATGTGGACGAGGTGCGTGGTTCGCCGAGCGGCGCGGATGGTCGCTATCCGCTGTACTTGGATGATACGCTGTCGCCGCGGACGATCAGCTGAGGGTGCCGCCGAGCCACAACCGGAGACTGGAGGCAATCGCCGCGCTCCATCGAGGCTGGACACCACCGCCTTCGTCGCCAAAGCGCATGGGCGAACGCGACCTGTCGATACAGCAAACGACGTGGGAGTGGGCACGCTGCGGTACTGAGTGTCAATGCGCAAAGCCAACCTGATCGCGCGTGGTGGCGCTGAGCCGGCGAACGGCGTGGACACCGCTGAGCCGAACATCGCGGCCGCGAGACGAAGGCCTGCGCCGCCAGTGATGAAACAGTCCGACGGCGCTCCACTACGTCAGCGACATGGAGACTCGAGACGGTAGAATTGACCTTGTCAGGTGTGACAAGCCACGACAGCCGCAACCGGCTGAAGCCAGAGGCCAGGACAGATGAGTGTGCGCGGCATGGGATTGTCCGACGAGTGGGATGGGGTATCGGTCGACGGCGTGGAGGTAGTTGCATATATGTGTATCAAATGACGATCCTGCTCCTGGTCGATGCGAGAGCGTCGACTGGAAGTTGCTCTTCACTGAGGGTGGAGTTCTATCTGCGACCGGTGTTCTTGTCGTTGCTGTTAGAGGTGGAACAAGCTGGCGCTAGAACGTGACGGGGCCATCGTCCTGGTGAGCGCGATCGGCGAAGCTGTAGTTGTATCGCGATTCCGCTGTGTATGGGATGGAGCATCACGGCGAACCTGTTCGGCGCGAACCGCTTGCAACTCGTGCTCGATCAGCTCTATCGACTCCTCTGGTCATATCTTCGCCCCGCGACCTGGCCTCTGAGCGCGAGGGCTTCGTGCATCCTTCGCTGTTCCTCGAATCTTCTGCTGGGTACTTCTCGCGGATATCGACTGGGAGCCGAACCGACGCCGCGATCCGCTAGCGCCTCGACGCGGATATCGAGCCGATCGTCTCGCCGCCCAGCGTCAAGCGCAACAAAGGGGGCACCATCACTGCGGCAATGACATCCCACAGCACAAGATGCGAAACAACTTGCGAAATGGGCTTGCGGGCCGCGTCATTCTGATCGCGTGCCGACTCCGATCAAAGCTGTACCAGGACGGAAGCGGTGGGGGTTCATGATCTCGTGTCTGTACATGGCGGGTCTCTTCGAGTGCCCCAGCGCAGAATGTAGTTCAACCGGCACGCAAGACAGTGCTTTCGACTTCGACGCAGGACGTCGACGAACGCGATTATTCACTCTCGGCTTACCGTTGACCGCAGGGACTCGAAGAAGGTCTAGGGAACCGCGCGAACCTTTTCTGCCGCATTGTAGCCGTCTTAGGATCGCCACGTTGCAACCATTAGTGGTCATCCGCACACCGGTGCCTATGCCACATCGACATGAACCGCAGGACATCGATTTGATCGAGTATCAATCTTCATACCAAGCATAGGGGGTGTGGCTCCTGCGGCGCGGACATCGTTAGATCTGGCGTGTGGGGAGTGGAAGTGTGATTGGCAACCTCTCAATAACTTAGTGCGGGTTGAGCCCAGGACTCGCTCCAACGGCATCTCATGGTCCATAAAACCGTCTCAATATTTGCTGCCCTTCTTGCGCGCCATTGTGTTTTGATGACGGTCATGCGCAATCGCCAATCCGTGTGACGTTGGCGGAGGGATATATCATGACCAAAGACGAAGCGACCACAGTTTTCAGCAACATCGGGGAAGATACGACCAGCTCGAAAAGCGAATTCGCGCTAGACAGTGCTGGTCCATTCGACTGAGCATTGTGGTGGGACGGGTGAGTGGGTCAGGCGATGACACGTGTCGTTGCCCTTGAGCCACAGCGGGTGTCCGATCCATTGGTATTGTGGATGAGCAGGACGCGCCGGAAGGCCGATGGTTCGTGCTCTACGATCTTGTAGGATGGATCGACAGGGACGTCCTTTGGATTCGTTACAAGCACTTCAGCTATTGATGTGCCGCCCGACGCTGCAATGAGGCGCGAGGTCGGCCGCCAGTTCAAGGTCGGTGATGTTACTAATGCCGCTGCTGGGTTGGAAGAGGCTGCGTATTGGCGGGTTAACGGACAATAACAGCTCGCCCCGCTAATGCTGCACATGATAGCGGACAGTTTGCCCTGGCCGAGCGGTCGAGATGCGCGTTTATCTCTCGCCATCGCTAGTCGAACGAGCACGCTGATCCGTGAATAGCGGCCTGTTCAACTCAGGTGCCCTTGCCACCGACGGTCGACTTCGTGCCGAAGAGGAGGTCGTTGTCGTCGATGTACCAGCGCTCGGTCTCGACGATCTCCGGCGGCTTGCCGCTGGCGAGCAGCCAGCCATCGACGGCGAACTTCTGCTTCGACTTGTTCTCGATCAGGATGCCGGCGTAGTGAGTCCAGCCGCTCCAGCCGCGCCGAATATCCTCCTTTACGTAGATCGATCCCACCGTGTGGTGGCGGAACATCTTGTGACGCTCCATCACCAGCATGTAGCTCGCCAGATTGGTGGCGACGTCGACGCAGTCCATCTGCCCGGGATCGCCGTTGCCCGTGCATGTCGTCGCCCGGACGGTCGTTCGAGGTGCCGACGGCTTTGTCGGCCCTATTCCCCATCCACGCCAGCGCCTTCTTCGTGGCGTCGCGTTCGCCGGCGGGGGTCGCCGTTGCCTGGAGCGGACATGATCTTCATCACCTCGGCGATGTCTGCGTCGGTGAAGCGGAAGGGCGTCTGTGTCCGGCAGCCGTACGCGCTGCACACGAACACCCTGTCCTTTTCCGGAAGACGTGCCTTGTAGGTGGCGTAGTGATCTTCGATGAGCCCCGTTGGCTGATAGGCGCAGCCGGGCAGCCCAAACAGGGTAGCGCAGGCAATACCGGCCAAGTAGCCTCTAGGCTTCACGGGTGAGCCATCCACTAATCTGTACGGCCGCGACGATAGCGGTACACCTGTGGATTGGCCATCGACCGAAGCGGGTTGTGATCTGTGAGTGGCGTTCGAGCCACGAATTTGGCGATTCACCATTCGGCGCCGAGCCGGCGTACGCTTGCATTGGCAATCGAGGCGCTGCCCGAGGGATCCGCGATCGGCTCGGGCACCCAGCCCATATCCACAACAAGTCCCCAGCAGAAGATGCCGAGGGACGACGACAGATGCCGCGACACCTCTAGGCCCCTCGCGACCCTCATGCTTCAGCGCGAGGAGCCGCGCCCCTGCGTTGCCTGCTGCCCACGCCTCAAGTCGTTGAGGGCACCACGCCTTCTTTCTATTGCTCGAACCACCTAGCACTGCTTTTCGGCGCATATAATGCGTCGGTTTCAAAAGTGTTACCGCCGCACGCCTCGTGGCCCCACCGCCACACTCGTGGATTCGTCACCACGAATTCGGCACTGCGTAATTGTTGCACTCCGCGAATCACGGCAGGTCCGCCTTGGCACGCAGCGATCCTTGAGGGATACGCATTGCGCATTGCTAGGCGGTTTTCGTGTCTCGCGTTCCTTTTGTTCAGCGTCCGCCATCAGCTGAGACGAAGACGGGAGACTAAATATGAAGAAATCCAGCCTTAGCGCCCTGGTGGCAGCGGGCCTGCTAGTGGGCGGTCTCTCCGCTGGCAGCGCATCCGCGGCCGACCTTGGGGGGAATTGCTGCGCAGATCTCGAAGAACGTATTGCTGAACTCGAAGCCACGACCGCCCGCAAGGGCAACCGCAAAGTCTCGCTCACCGTCTCCGGTTGGGTCGGTGAGCAGGTCATGTGGTCGGATGACGGCTCCGAGCAGAACGTTTACGTGACGGGCCTCGGCTCGACACTTGCTTCGCACTTCAAGTTCACCGGCCAGGCCACGATCTCGCCCGGCTACTCGGCGGGCTACGTGATCCACGTCGAAGTCGACGACTTCGAACTCGCTGACGATCAACCAGTTCTCGCAGCACAATACCTCTGCGCTGGTGCCAACGGAGCCTTCGGCATTCAGTTGCTGCAGTCCTACTGGTTCATCAAGAGCGATCACCTCGGCAAACTCGGTGTCGGCCTCCAGTCGTCCGCGTCGGATAACGCGGCGATCCTGGTCGACGGCTCCGGCTCGCTGGTTCCGGCCAACTGGGTGATGTTCGACTACAATGACTTCCAGTTGCGCAACGGCACGCGCTGGCGGTCTGACGGGCCTCAATTGGCAGACAGTTTGGTGGCTTCTGCCGCGCTGGTGGCGGTACGGGCGGCGACTGCTTCGGCGCGCCGCGTGACTCCATCCGTTACAATTCGCCCACGTGGGGCGGGTTCTCGGTCTCGGCCTCTTGGGGTGAAGACGACTTCTGGGACGTCTCGGCCCGCTACTCGGGTGAGTACAATGGCGTTCAAGTTGGCAGTAGCCGCCGCATACAGCCAGTGGACTTGCGACTTCGGTGGTTCAACCGCACCGTTTAATGGTGGTCTTCCGCGCATCAGGGCGGCACGTCTCGGTCTAGGGTCTGACTTCGGTTGCGGCCAGGTGATCTTCTTGTCGTCGGCGCCTGACGCCGTTCCAGCTGGGCGACAAGGACTCGAAGTACTTCCAGCTCGGCGCCTATGTTGAGCACGTCCCGACTGGTCTGTGGGCTTACGGTGCCTATGGCCACCTGGATACGAACTCCTCGGTCATTGATTTGATCGGGACCATCAACGCTTCTGGTGCGATCACCTGTTGCGATACGCCCGATGGCGATACTTGGTACTTCAAGGCCGGTCTGCGCGAGCGCTGGCATCCGCTGGGTCACACGGTGCTGTACGGCGAGTATGCGCGGTACCAGGACAGCGTGTCCCGATGGTTTCACGTTCTTCGGGGTCAGTGCTGACACCACTCTCTGGGGTCTCGGTGTGGTCCAGGAAATCGATGCAGCCGCGATGTCTCTGTGGGTTTCCTATCGCCACCTGAGCGCAGACGTGGATGCAAAGAGCATTGACTGGCACCAACATCAACGCCTGCACGCTCGGGATTAGCTGCGACCTCGACGACTTCCAGTACATAAAGGGCGGCGCTCTGATCAACTTCTGATCGCCGACTTTCTATCTCTCTCTAACTCGAACCGCCCTGGTAACCCCAGGGCGGTTTTTTTTGATCGGTTGTGTGCAGGTAATCGCGCACCCAGCGCCCCATCAGACAACGGCGGGCGGCTTGTCGCGGCCGCATCCGGTGGGCTGGAAAGTGCGCGGCGGCTTTCCTATGCTGCAACCCCCGGCGCCGATCCCGGTAGCCCGCAAGGCAAGCGATGTTCGTCACCTTCTTCCATGCATTGAAGCGCGCCGGGCTCCCGGTCACGCTCAAGGAATACCTGACGCTACTCGAGGGGCTCGACGCGGGCGTGACGGGGCGCCAGGTGGAGGACTTCTATTTCCTGTCGCGCGCCTGCCTCGTCAAAGACGAGCGCAACCTCGATCGCTTCGACCGCGTGTTCGGCGAGGTGTTCAAGGGCATCGCCGCGCTGCCCGACGCCATCGAGGCGGAGATTCCCGAGGAATGGCTGCGCCTAATCTCTGAGCTGCACCTTTCCGAAGAGGACAAGCGCCGCATCGAGGAGCTCGGCGGCTGGGAGAAGATTATGGAGACGTTGAAGAGGCGTCTCGAGGAACAGAAGGAGCGGCACGCCGGCGGCAACAAGTGGATCGGCACGGGGGGCACGTCACCCTTTGGTGCTTACGGCTACAATCCGGCCGGAGTGCGTATCGGCCAGAAGGAAAGCCGGCATCGGCGCGCGATCAAGGTGTGGGACAAGCGCGAGTTCAAGGACCTCGACGAGACGGTCGAGATTGGCACGCGCAACATCAAGGTGGCGCTGCGCCGGCTGCGCTCCTTCGCGCGCACGGGCGCAGCTGAGGAGCTCGATCTTACCGGCACCGTCCGCGGCACGGCCGAGAAAGGGTATCTCGACATCCGTATGGTTCCCGAGCGCCACAACACCGTGAAAGTACTGATGTTCTTCGACGTCGGCGGCTCCATGGACTGGCACATTAAAGGCGCCGAGGAACTGTTCTCCGCGGCCCGCTCCGAGTTCAAGCACCTCGAGTACTACTACTTTCACAATTGCCTCTACGAGCAGCGTGTGGAAGCACAATGCGCGCCGCCGCAGCGAGCTCCATGCCACCTGGGACGTGCTGCACACCTACCCGCCCGACTATAAAGTCATCTTCATCGGCGATGCGTCGATGAGCCCCTACGAGCTGACGCACGTGGGCGGCGCCGTGGAGCACATGAACGACGAGCCGGGGGCCACTGTGGCTTCGGCGCGTCGCCGCGACCTACCGGCATTGCGTCTGGCTCAACCCCGCGCCCGAGCAGTATTGGGGCTACACGCCATCAATTGCCATGATCCGGGACACAATGGAGGGGCGCATGTACCCGCTGACGCTCGCAGGTCTCGACCGGGCGATGGTGGAGCTGATGCGCTAGGCGGGTGGTGGCCATTGGTAACCAAGGTTGCCTAGACCGCCATAAATAAGCCGTTGCGCAGCCCCCGAGCTGCGATTGACGGGACTCAATTTGGGGCTAAGGTCCGCCGAGAGATGGGCCGTGGATGGGAATGAGGGGGTGCGATGAAGGCCGCAAGCATGATGCTCGCGCTGGCCGCGGCGTCCCTTGCCGGTTGCTCCGGAAGCTCAGGGTTGACGACGGGCGCCTTGCTCGGCGACGACAAGCCGCCGCCGGCACCGGTGAACGACGCGCCCGCGCGTGCCTTCCAGGTCGGCACCGCATCCGCACGCGCCGTCAAATGCGGCTTCAATTTCGATCCCGCCAAGCTGAAGACCAACTACCTCACGTACGAGAAGCAGCAGCCAGGCGGGCAGGACACCGCAAAGGTCGAGCGCATCTATGACGTGTCCTTCAACGGCGTCGCGAAGGCCGTCGCCGCCGAAGGCGATTACTGCTCCGACGGCAAGACCAGGCAGATCAAAGCCGACCTGACCCGCCACCTCGCCGGCGACTACACGCCGAACCCGCCGAAGGTCGAGCAAGACGAAGGCATGTTTTCCTGGGGCGCCGCCGCAGACGGCGAGGGGATGAAGCTCAAGCATCCCATGGATAACAGCGATTCGAGGCGCGGCATCGCGCGCACGCGTCGGAGCATCGCTTAAGTGCAGCAGCTCCTCTGGCTCGAAACGCTCCTGAAGCTCGCCCCCGGTCTATTGCTGGCGCTCGCCCCGTTGACGAGCCTGCGCGTCCTCGGCTTGCCGCGGCCCGATACGGGCTTCTGGCCGCGATTGTGTGGAGCGCTGCTGGTCGGCATTGCAGGCGCACTGTTTCTTGAAGGCACATCGCGCGGCCATGGGCTTGGCCTCGCCGGCAGCATCATCATTAACCTATGCGGGGCCACCGTCCTGGCAACGCTGCTGGTTCTCGACCGAGGACCTACCTCCACGCGGGGACGCGTGGTTGTATGGGCGTTAGTGTGCGCCCTCGTCACCCTAAGCGTTGTCGAAATCGCAATACTCTGAGGCCTTTAACTCTCCCTGGCACGCCGCTTGCTGCGCGGCGCCGTACATCACCCGCGACGAAGCGGACAACGCACCACCCCCTCGCGCAACCACCGCCGCGCACTGGCCAAGCGCCTCGCCAAGCTCGGGACGGTAACCTTCGGCGAGTTCGCGGAAAGCGCGCAAGCGCGTTCGCTCGCCGTCGAGACCATCGAGTGGAAGCGCGCGCAACTCAAGCAGCGCGGCATCATCTCGCCGACGTTTGCCAATCCGCGCCTTGTCGCCTGCTTTGCCGACGCAGCCGCCGACAGCGCCGTGCCGAGCGGCTGCCGCGTTCTGGCACTCGAATGCGACGGTGCTCCGGTGGCTGCCGGCATCTTCCTCGCCTGCAAGGATCACATCGCCTCGCACATCGCCGCGTTCGACGCGCGCTTCGAGAAGGCGAGCGTCGGGATGCTGCTCTTGGAACGGGCCATCGCGGAGATGTTCGCCGAAGGTTTTGTTACCTTCGATCTATTGCCGCCCGCTGCCACCTACAAAGCGCGGCTGCTGGCGCACGCAGAGATCGGCGTCACCGACTGGGCGGTGCCGACGTCGCTCAAGGGCGCCGCCTACGCACGCTTCTATCTCGGTTTGGCGCGGCCAGCGATGAAGGCCGCGCTAGCGGCGCTACCGGTGCCGGTGCGCCGCGTCGTTGCCCGCCTCATTCCAGCCTGACGACGGTCAACTGACGCCGAGCTTCTTCTGCAGGCTCGACGACGACGTCGTGTACTGGAACAGCAGCTTCTTGCCGGGATAGACGTACTTGTAAGCCTGCTGAGCCATCAGCGCTACTTCGTGGAAGCCCGAGAGGATGAGCTTCAGCTTGCCCGGGTACGTGTTGATGTCGCCGACGGCGAAGATGCCCTTCTCGCTCGTCTCGAACTTCTCGGTGTCGACCGGAATGAGGTTCTCGTTGAGGGCAATGCCCCAGTCGGCGACGGGACCGAGCTTCATCGTCAGTCCGAAAAACGGCAGCATCACGTCGACGTTGATGCGCTCCTCCCCGTCGTTCGTTTTGATCGTCGCGCCTTCCAGCTTGCCGTCGCTGCCATGCAATGCACCGACCTGACCAATCAACAAGCGCACGGCCCCGGCGTCGACCAGCTTGCGCATCTTCTCGACCGAATGCGGTGCGGCACGGAAATCATCGCGCCGGTGCAGCAGCGTCAGGCTCTTCGCGAGCGGCTGCAAACTCAAAGTCCAATCGAGCGCGGAATCGCCGCCGCCGACGATGAGCACCGACTTGTCCTTCATCGTTTCCATGCGGCGCACCGAATAGAGCACGGAGCTGCCCTCGAAGGCCTCGATGCCGGCAAGGGGCGGACGCTTGGGCGTGAACGAGCCACCGCCGGCGGCAATCACGACCACCTTGCAGATGAACTCGGTGCCGGCGTCGGTCCTGAGGCGGAAGCGTTGGTCGGGGAGCCGCTCGAGCACATCGAGGCGCTCGCCGAAGTGGAACTCAGCGCCGAACGGCTCGATCTGCTGCAGCAAACGGTCGGTGAGCTCCTGGCCCGACACGATTGGCAGTCCCGGAATGTCGTAAATCGGCTTTTCGGGATAGAGCTCGGCGCACTGGCCGCCTGGCTTGTCGAGGATGTCGACGATGTGCGACTTGATGTCGACGAGCCCCAGCTCAAACACGGCAAACAACCCAATCGGGCCGCCGCCGATGATCACCGCATCGGTCTCGATGGGAGCCGTAGCTGCGGCCGAGCTGGCGTCGTAGCTCATCCACTACCCTTTCGAAATTTCAGAACTGTTTTGCCGGCACGCGCACAACGAGCCCGTCGAGCTCCGGCGTCAGCTTGATCTGACAGCTTAGGCGGCTCGACTTCCCGCACGTCGAAGGCGAAATCGAGCATGTCCTCTTCCATCTGAGATGGCGTGCCGGTTTTGTCGCGCCAAGCGTCGTCCACGTAGACGTGACAGGTGGCACAGGCGCAGGCGCCGCCGCACTCGGCCTCGATGCCGGGGACGTCATTCATTTTGGCCGATTCCATGAGCGTCAGCCCCGTATCGGTATCGACCACCTGTTCGCTACCGTCAGGCTGAATGAATTTAACCTTGAGCATCTCGTTTGCGCTGAACTCCGTATGGCGGGCCGGCGCATGCGAGCGGCCGGGCAATAGCGCCGGCGAACGGCGGTCAATGCCCCGCACCAATAGTCGTGGCGGCCTGCAAATTCAAGCGTAGCGGGGTCGCAAGGGAAGGCGGCGCAATCAGGCGGCGCGAGCGAGCGTGGCGATGTATTCGCGTGCCTCGCCGGCCGCCGCCTCGAGACGGTGGACGACGGCACAGCGTGCATCGGCGTCAGGCAACCCGTGTAGCCGCTCGGCGCTTTCGGCGATTGTCGCCAGCGACCAGGCGCCGACGGCACGCGCCGATCCCTTGAGGGTGTGTGCGGCCAGGCCCCACTCCTTGTCCGAAGGGGCATTCTTGAGGGCACCGATGGTGATCGGGAGCTGCTCGACGAAGAGCCCGAGGATCTCAAGCTCCAGCCCGCGATCGCCCAGCGTATAGCGGCGCAGGTGCTCGATATCGACCGGGGCTGCCATCGCGTCCGGCTTCGCCGCATCCCCGGGAGAATCACCTGCTCGGCATATGTCGCTGCTCTTGTTGTCGAGGCCTCCAAAGCTTCGAAAAAGAGGCTTCCGGGCATCGGCTTAGTGGTCAACAACCCTCACACACAGTTTATAAACCCCCGTAAATTGCGCCCCTCCAACTTGAGCATTAACCTTCGACCGACTTACACGCGGATACGCCGCGGGGCGAAAGTTGGTGAACCTTTCTTTCGCCCCAAACTCCGGCCAAGCGTTGGGAGACGGGTGGATTAGCATTTCTGACGGCGGGCGTTGGAGTTGGCCTTGAGGGACAGGGCCACACGCTGCTTCGATTTGCTGGGGACCAACCCGTTCAGTCGCGTGCTCTTTCAGGATTTGGGCGGGGGACGCGTCAGGCATGGACGGGGCGATGGCGCAAGACAACAATCAGCTCGACGCGCAGGAAGGCGAGGTACGCCCGGAACCGGCCCTTTCATTGCCGACCGAAGGCAGCGCCCCGAGCACCGTCTCTGCCGACGACGCGAGCGAGCCGCCCTTTGAACACTCGCCGCCCGAGGAGATCGGGCCGCCGCCGCTACCGCGACCGGCCTCCGGATTTATGTCCGACTCCGCCGCCCCAGCGGCCCCGCCCGAGGTGCCTAGCGGCGAAAAACCGCTCGACGACGCACCGGCAGAAACGGAGGCGCCCGACGCCCTCCCACGCCGACGCATGGCACGCCGCCGCCCCGCCGGCGCCTCGCGCAACCGCATTGCCGCCAATGACGACGGCCCGAGCATCGGCGGCCTCATCTTCGCCCTGCAGCAGAAGCCATCGAACGCGCCGTTCAAGTTCGCCGCCATTGCCAGCATCATCTGGGCGGCCATCGGCACCGCCTTCGCCCTTGTGTCGATCGGCTCCGACGCACCGGTGCTCGGGTGGCTCGACCTCGTCACCCGCCCGGCGACGTTTCTCGCCATCGCCGCCATCGTCGTGCCCGTCGCGCTTTTGTGGCTGATGGCCCTGCTCGCCTGGCGCACCGAAGAGCTGCGTCTGCGGTCCTCGACCATGACCGAGGTCGCCATCCGTCTCGCCGAGCCCGATCGCTTAGCCGAGCAGAGTGCCGCCTCGCTCGGCCAGGCGGTACGCCGCCAGGTTGGCTTCATGAACGACGCCGTCTCGCGCGCCTTGGGCCGCGCTGGCGAGCTCGAAGCCATGGTGCACAACGAAGTCAGCGTGCTCGAGCGCTCCTATGAGGAGAACGAGCGCAAGATCCGCGGCCTCATCTCCGAGCTATCCGGCGAACGCCACGCCCTGGTCAATACGTCAGACCGCGTCTCCGAAAGCCTGATACGCCTCGGCAGCGAGATCCCCACGCTGATCGAGAAGCTGTCCGACCAGCAGGTGAAGCTCGCCAAGGTCATCGAAGGTGCCGGCGAGAACCTCACCAACTTGGAAACCTCGCTCGCCACCAGCGTTGGCAGTCTCGAAACCGCCGTCGGCGGGCGCACCGAGCAGTTGCAGAACGTGCTCGAGAGCTACACGTCCGCCCTTGGCACCGCGCTCGGCAGCCGCGCCGAGCAGATGCAGATCACTTTCGACAACCAGCTGCAGCAGCTCGACGCCTCGCTCGGCAACCGCACCGAGAACCTGCAGACCGTTTTCGAGGAATACGCGCGCGCGCTCGACGCCGCGCTCGCCAACCGCGCCCAGGCGCTCGATTATCAGCTCGTCGAACGCACGCGCTCGCTGGACGAAGCCTTCGGCGAGCGCCTGCGGCTGTTCGACGAGTCGATCATGCGTTCCACCTCCGCCATCGACACCGCCGTCGTCGACAAGACCGAGGCGCTCACCAACGCGCTCGACGCGCATGCCGTCAGCTTCCGCGAGACCATCGGCAAGCAGGCGACCGATCTCGACGAAGCGCTCATGCACGGCATCAACTCTGTGCGGCGCGCTTCCGAGAACATCACGCGCCAGTCGATCAAGGCGATGGAGGGCCTTGCCGGCCAGTCCGACCTTCTGAAGAACATCTCCGAGAACCTGCTGAACCAGATCAGCGGCGTCACCGGCCGCTTCGAAAATCAAGGCCAGCAGATCATGAAGGCCGCCAACGCTCTCGAGACGGCCAACTTCAAGATCGACAAGACGCTGCAGGTCCGCCACGCCGAGCTGGCGCTGACGCTGGACCGCCTCTCCGGCAAGGCCGACGAGTTCTCGACCTTCGTCGGCGATTATTCCTCGACCATGGAAGGCTCGCTGTCGGAAGCCGACCTGCGCGCCCGCAGCGAGCTCGAACGCATGCGTGCGCATACCAGCGCCGAAAGCGAGCGCACCCTGGACGACCTCCGCCACCGCCTGACCTCGGTGTCGACGACGATGACCACGGAACTCGGCTCGCTCTCGAACCGCTTCGCCGCCACGTCCGAGGAGATGCGCCAGCAGGCGGCGCGCGCCGCCGCCGACATCGCCGCCGAGCAGGCGCGCCTGCGCACCGAGGTGGAGCGCCTGCCGGTCACGGCTCACGAAAGTTCCGAAGGCATGCGACGCGCCCTGCACGATCAGATCAAGGCGCTGGATCAGCTCTCGCAGCTTGCGGCGCGCAGTGCCGTGCAGCGCGACGTCACGCCTCCCCCGCAACAGCACGCCGAAGCGCTGCCGCCCAACGCGCATGCCCCGCGCGGGCGCGAGCAGGCGCGCTCCCTCACCTCGTTGTCGTCGACCATCGCACAGGAGCTCGGCAACCGGCAGCGCCAGCGCGGCGCGCCCGACACCCGCGAAGGCTGGTCGCTTGGCGATCTGTTGGCGCGTGCCTCGCGCGATGAGGAGGGCCACGCTGCTGCCGCCCCGCGCCCGGCCCAGGCCACCGCCTTCAACCTCGACCTCGAAGTCATCGCCCGCGCGCTCGATCCCGCCACCGCCGCAGCCATCTGGCAGCGCCTGCGCTCCGGCCAGCGCGGCGTCATGGTACGCAGCATCTACGGCAACGAGGGCCGCGCCCTTTTCGACGACGTCAGCCACCGCTGCCGCAACGACGGTGAACTATCGCGCACGGTGAGCCGCTACCTCGCCGATTTCGAGCGCATCGTCTCGGAGTCCGACCAGCGCGATCCCACCGGGCGCCTGTCGCACGGCCAGCTCGTCTCCGACACAGGCCGCGTCTACCTCTTCCTCGCCCACGCTTCCGGCCGCCTCGGCTGAACAACGCCATGGCAGCGCCCGGCGAAGCCCAGCTCGTTGAGGCCAGGGCCGAGGCGTGGCCGCTCGCCAAGCCCTTCATAATCGCCCGCGGCGCCAAGACAGAGGCGCACGTCATCGTGGCGCGCGTTGCCGGCGGCGGCCATGCGGGTCGCGGCGAGGCGGTGCCCTACGCACGCTATGGCGAGACGGTCGATGACGCCCTGCATGCACTGCGCGGTCTGCATGGTCCGCTGAGCCGCGAGCGGCTGCCGGAGCTTTTACCCGCAGGGGCTGCTCGCAACGCGCTCGACTGTGCGCTGTGGGATCTCGAAGCCAAACGTTCCGGCAAGCGCGCCTGGGACGTTGCCGGCATGGCGGCGCCGCAGGCCGCCATGACCTGCTACACGCTAAGTCTCGGCGATCCGGCGCAGATGGCCGCCGACGCCAAGGCGGTGCCGCACCTGAAACTGCTCAAGCTGAAGCTCGGCGGCGAAGGCGATCCCGACCGCATGGCTGCCGTGCGTGCCGCACGCCCCGACGCGCGCATCGTCGCTGACGCCAACGAAGCCTGGACACCCGAGCAGCTGGCGCCGTTTCTCGCCGCTGCCGCTGGCGCCAACGTCGAGCTGATCGAGCAGCCGTTGCCCGCCGGCGCCGACGAGGCTCTTGCCCACATCGAGCGGGCGGTGCCCGTGTGCGCCGATGAGAGTGCGCACACGAGCGCCGATCTCCCCGCGCTCGCCGGCCGCTACGACGCCGTCAACATCAAACTCGACAAGACGGGCGGGCTGACGGAGGCGCTGGTCATGGCGGAGGCCGCCGCCGCGCGCGGCTTCAAGATCATGGTCGGCTCGATGGTCGCCACCTCGCTTGCCGCGGCGCCGGCACTGCTGCTGGCCCGCTATGCCGATTGGGTCGACCTCGACGGTCCGCTATTGCTGGCGCGCGACCGCGAGCCGCCGCTCGCCATCGACGACGGCTGGATCAGCCCGCCACTGCCGGAGCTGTGGGGCTAGGCGCCTCTGTATCCGCATCGTCCGCCCATAAGGCGCCACCGTTCCAGCCGTACAGAAGCATCACGCTGGCAACGCAGCCGATCAAGGCAACCACCGTCGGCACGAAGTACACCTCTCCGCCGATGCGCGCGAACAAAGCTCCCGAGATCAGCCCGACGATACCGAGCGCCAGTCCGGCGGCGATGGTCGCATAGAACGCCTGCGCGCTACCCATGCCCTTGTGCGGCACCGCCCGCGTGATGAACAGGATGGCGCCAAGGTGCGCCGCGCCGTAGGTCAGCGCGTGCAATAGCTGAAGCGGGATAAGCACCGCGAGCGGCGGATCGAACGCCATCACCCCCCAGCGCAGCACCGACGCGGCGGCGCCGGCGACGATCAGCTCGGCTGGCCCGAAGCGGCGCACCACCGGCGCCGACAGCGCGAACAGCACCACCTCGGCGACGACGCCGATCGCCCACAGCGTGCCGACCCACGCCGCCGACAGACCTTGCGCCTGCCAGTGCAGCGCACCGAAGGTGTAGAACGTCGCGTGCGCCCCGTGCGTGCAGCCGATGGCGATGAGGAACAGGATAAACAGCCGCGATTGCAGCAACCGCGCCGGCGAGGAGGCGCGCCAATCGAACCGCTGTACAGTTGCCGTCCGCGCGGTCACCGGCGGCGGCGGCAAGGCGTGCGCGGCGGCAATGGTCGATATCACGGCGAAGGCTATGAGCCACAGGGCAAAGCCGCCCCCCAGCGCCTCGATGGCGAGGCCACCGACGAAGTTAGCGATGATGAAGGTGATCGACCCCCATAGCCGCATGCGGCCGTAGTCGAGACCCTGCGTGCGCACGCCGCCGACCGCCACCGTCTCGATCAGCGGCAGCATGGTGCCGTTCGCAAGCAGGAAGGCGACGCCGATGACGAGGATCGGCACGTAGCCGGAAACGAGGCTCAGGCCTGAGATCAACGCCAGTGCGCCCCAGGCGAGGGTGACGATCACCAGCCGGTAGTTGCCAAGCCGGTCGGCCAGCAGCCCGATGGCCGGGGTGACGAGTAGGCGGATGAACAGCGGCGCCGCGGTGACCGTCGATATTTGCAGCGGATCGAGGCCGCGGGCGTCGAGCCACACCGGGAAATACGGGACGATGACGCCGTAGGCGAGGAACAGCGCGCCGAAGAACAACGAGATGCGCACCCCGAGCGGGCTCGCCGTGGGGCCATTGCCCAGGAGATAGGTGAGCGCGTTCATACCCGGTGCCCGGCGGCATCCCTCAGTGGCCCGCGAGCGCCGTGCCCAAAGCCTTAGTCGCGACGTTCTACTGGATGCTTTGGGCGGCTGAGAAAAGGGCGACGCGATCTGCACAAAAAGAAACCGGCCCGGAAGTACCGGACCGGTTCTTCAGCCAAGTCGGGTGGCGCCCCTAATCGCCGGTCCCGACGCTCCCCCCGGAGCTCGAAAACGATGCCGTGGCATCGCGTTGCCCGAATTTGTTACAGAAGCCCGGGTTGCCCGCAAGTGGTCCAAACGATATTCAGAAACTATCGATGCATCGGCGCCACAGGTTGGTTAGCGCAGGTCCCGAACTCTCAGGTTTTGCGGGGGCCGCGCAACGTATGCAGATGATCGACAGGGCCCGACCCACTGCCGATTCTGAGGTCGCGGCCCGCCTCTAGTGCGGCATGCACGAAGCGTTTTGCCGAGGCAACTGCGTCGCGCAGCGACTCGCCGCGCGCCAGGCCGGCGGCCAAGGCGGCCGAAAGCGTGCACCCCGTGCCGTGGGTGTTGGCCGTCTCGATGCGCGGCAACGCCAGGCGCACCGGCGGGGCAACGCGTGTGACCAGGATATCGACCGCCTCGCTCGCGTTACCGTGCCCGCCCTTGAGCAGCACCGCCATTGGCCCCAGCGCCAGGAGCGCCTGCGCCTGCTGCTCCATCTCCGCCTCGTCGGCGGCGACGGGCAGGCCGAGCAGGCGCGCGGCTTCAGCGAGATTCGGGGTGATGACGTCGGCGAGCGGTAGGAGATCGCGGCGCACCGCCTCGACGGCGTCCGGCTGCAGCAGCATGTCGCCGCTGGTCGCCACCATCACCGGATCGACGACGAGCGGATGCAGCGCATGCCGGCGCACACCCGCAACCACGGCCAGCACCGTGGCGCGATCGTTGAGCATGCCGGTCTTTACCGCCGCGATGCGCAGATCGCCGGCGACAGCATCGATCTGCTGCGTCACGAATTCGGCCGGCACCGGCAGGATCGCCGTCACGCCGCGCGTGCTCTGCGCGGTGAGCGCCGTCAGCACGCTGGCCCCGTAGACGCCGAGCACCGTGAACGTCTTGAGGTCGGCCTGGATGCCGGCGCCGCCAGAGGAATCCGATCCGGCAATGGTCAGGGCGACGGGCGTTTGGGCGGCATCGGCCATGCTCACCACCCGGTCATTGCTGCGGCGCGGCGCGTTGCATGATCTCAGCGCCGAGATCCTTGGGGGTCACTACCTGCTCGATACGGCTCAGCGCCGGGAAATTGTCGAGCAGCCAGCTGCCGAACCAGTTGATCGAGCCGGTGAAGAACAGCAACCCGGTGATGACCAGCAGCGCGCCCATCGCCTTCTCCAGCTTGCCGAGGTGGCGGCGGAAGCGCTGCATGAAGCCGAGGAACGGCCCTATGGCCACCGCTGCGAGAATGAATGGAATGCCGAGCCCCAGCGAGTAGACGAACAGGAGCTTCACGCCGGTCGCCAGGCTGCCCTCGTTGGCGGCGAGCGCCAGCACGGTCGCCAGGATCGGCCCGATGCACGGCGTCCACCCGAAGGCAAATGCAAGCCCGATGACATAGGCGCCGATGTAGCTGACGCCGTGATGGTGGGTGCCGTGATAGCGCGCCTCCTTGTACAAGAGGCCGATGCGGAAGATGCCGAGGAAGTGCAGGCCGAACAGAATGATGACGAGGCCGGCGACGATCTCCAGCTCACGCTTGTAGGTCTGGATGAGCTGGCCGAACAGCGAGGCACCGGCGCCGAGACCGACGAACACGGTGGTGAAGCCGAGCACGAACAGCACCGAGGCGATGACAACGCGCCGCCATACGTGGGTCGGCACGCCGCCCTCGGCGGTGAACTCTTCGATGGTCGTGCCGCCGAGATAGCCGAGGTACGGCGGCACCAGCGGCAGCACGCACGGGGACAGAAAGCTCACCAGCCCGGCAAGCGCCACCCCGAAGTAGATCTGCAGATCCGCCAACATGGCCACGCGCTACTTTCGTTGCCGCGCCGATTACTGGGCTTGCGCGCGCAGGAGCGCTGCCACGCCCGGCAGCTCGCGCCCCTCGAGCCATTCGAGGAAGGCGCCGCCCGCTGTCGATACGTAGGTGAAATCTTGGGTAACGCCCGCCGCATTCAAGGCCGCGACCGTGTCGCCCCCGCCGGCGACGGTGACGAGCTTGCCTTCTTTGGTCAGGCGCGCCGCCTCACGGGCCAGCTTGAACGTGCCGTCGCCGAAGGGCGGGATCTCGAAGGCGCCGAGTGGGCCGTTCCACAGCAGCGTATGGCACTCCTTCAGAACGTCCGACATGTGCGCGACCGTCTTCGGGCCGACGTCGAGGATCATGGCGTCG
This sequence comes from uncultured Alphaproteobacteria bacterium, assembly GCA_963724595.1. GTDB lineage: Bacteria > Pseudomonadota > Alphaproteobacteria > Rhizobiales > Hyphomicrobiaceae > Hyphomicrobium_A. The sequence continues at coordinate 18,028 of CAVRVR010000032.1, forward strand.
CTCGGCACGGCGAGCATGGGCACGATGGCGTGCGCAACCCCGCTCTTGAACTCGCGCGCGATCACCGCGTCCTCCGGCAGCACCACCGCGCAGCCGCGCGCCTTGGCCTCCGTCATGATCTCGCGCGCCGTGCCGACCAAGTCCGGCTCGGCCAGCGACTTGCCGATATCGACGCCGTGCGACAGCAGGAACGTATTGGCCATGCCGCCGCCGATGATCAGCTTGTCGACCTTGCTCGCCAGGTGCTTGAGGATCGGAATCTTGCTCGACACCTTGGCGCCGCCGACCAGCGCTGCGGTCGGCCGCCGCGGCTTCTCGAGCACGGCACACAGTGCGGCGATCTCCTCCAGCATCAGCGGACCCGCGTAGGCCGGCAGCACGCGGGCAAGACCCTCGGTCGAAGCGTGTGCCCGATGCGCTGCCGAGAATGCATCGTTGACGAACACATCGCCCGAGCGCGCCAGCGCGGTGACGAACTCCTGATCGTTCTTCTCCTCGCCCTTGTGAAAGCGCAGGTTTTCGAGAACGGCGATCCCGCCGGGCGCAAGGCGCGAGACGGCATCTTCGGCATCGGCTCCGATGCACACGTTGACGAATTGCACCGGTTTGCCGAGTAGCTCGCCGAGTTTTGCTGCGACGGGGGCAAGGCTCATCGTCGGATCGGGGCCGCCTTTCGGGCGCCCGAAATGCGAGATGACGACGACGCGGGCATTGCGCGCGCTCAAGTCCTTGAGGCCGGCAAGAATACGTTCGAGCCGCGTTGCGTCTGTCACCTTGCCGTCGGCAACGGGCACGTTGAGATCAGCGCGCACCAGAACGCGTTTGCCCGACACGTCGGCATCGGAAATCGGCTTGAGCTTGGTGAAGTCCATGCTGGCGCAGCTCATTTCTTGACGAGGCTACGCGCGGCCTCGGCGACGGCGTCGGCCGTGACACCGAAATGCGCGTAGAGTTTCGGAGCGGGCGCCGAGGCACCGAAGTCGCGACAGGCCGACGAAGCGGCCTTTGTCGCCGAGCCACTCGTACCAGCACTGCGCGACACCCGCCTCGACCGCGACACGCGGCACGTTGCCCAGCACCTTGGCGCGGTAGCTCTCGGGCTGAGCGCGGAACAGCTCCATCGACGGCATCGACACGACGGCGGCGCGCACGCCTTCCTTGCCCAGCGTCTTGGCTGCCTCAACAGCGAGCGCCAGCTCCGAGCCGGTGCCGATCAAGGTCACGTCGCGACCACCCTCGGGCTCCGTCAATACATAGGCACCCTTGGCGCTGAGGTTCTCGTCTGACGGCGATTTGCGTAGGTTCTCGACCGCCTGGCGCGACAGCGCCAGCACCGACGGATTGGCGGTGTGCTGCAACGCGACTTCCCAGCATTCGGCCGTCTCGACGCCCTCGGCGGGGCGCATCACCAGCAGATGCGGAATGGCGCGCAGCGCGGCGAGGTGCTCGACCGGCTGGTGCGTCGGGCCGTCCTCGCCGAGGCCGATACTATCGTGCGTCATCACGTAGATGACGCGCTGGCGCATCAGCGCCGAAAGGCGGATCGAAGGCCGGCAATAGTCGGTGAAGACGAGGAACGTGCCCCCGTACGGGATCAGCCCGCCGGAGAGCGCCATGCCGTTCATGGCGGCGGCCATGCCGTGCTCGCGCACGCCATAGTGGATGTAGTTGCCGGCGAAGCTGCCCTTGGCAACAGGCACGTGATGCTTGGTGCGCGTGCCGTTGGAGCCGGTGAGATCGGCCGAGCCGCCGATCAACTCGGGGAGCACCGGTACGATGTGTTCGAGCGCCAGCTGCGACCACACGCGGGTGGCGCGCTTGGCTTCATCGGCGAGCGCCGCGGTCTTGGCGGCGGCGATAGCCTTTGCGACGGCCGCGGACCTTGTCGCTCCGGCCGGTTCGGCGAGCGCGGCCGTAGCGGCGGGGCCGGCTTGTGCCAAGCGCAACTTCCAGCTCGTGCGCTCCTTGGCACCGCGCTGACCAATGGCGCGCCAGGCGAGTAGCACCGGCTCGGGGATTTCGAACGGCGCATGCGGCCAGACGAGCTTCTCGCGCGTGCCTTTGATCTCTTCCTCGCCCAGCGGCTCGCCGTGCGTCGAGGCCTTGCCGGCCTTGGTCGGTGCGCCGTAGCCGATCGTCGTCTTGCAGGCGATGAGCCACGGCTTCGAAGAATCCGCGCGTGCCTTCGCCAGCGCCGCCGAGATCGCTTTTGGATCGTGGCCGTCGATCGCCACCGCGTTCCAACCGCTCGCCTTGAAGCGCGCGACCTGGTCATCCGTCACCGACAGGCTGGTCGGGCCGTCGATGGAGATTCCGTTGTCGTCGAACAGCACGATGAGCTTGCCGAGACCGAGATGCCCGGCGAGCGAGATCGCCTCATGGCTGATGCCTTCCATCAGGCAGCCGTCGCCCGCGATGACGTAAGTGTGGTGGTCGATGATATCGTTGCCGAGCCGGGCATTCAGCAGGCGCTCCGAAAGCGCCATGCCGACGGCGTTGGCGAGGCCCTGGCCGAGCGGTCCGGTCGTCGTCTCGATGCCGGCCGCATGCCCGTGCTCGGGATGGCCCGCGGTCTTGGAGCCGAGCTGACGGAAGCGCTTCAGCTCGCCGATGCTCCATGCCAGGATAGCCGGTGAGGTAGAGCAACGAATAGAGCAGCATCGAGCCATGGCCAGCCGACAGCACGAAGCGGTCGCGATTCGGCCAGCTCGGGTCGGCGGCGTCGAAGCGCAGCGCCTCCCGGAACAGCACGGTCGCGACGTCCGCCATGCCCATCGGCATGCCGGGGTGACCCGACTTCGCCGCCTGCACCGCATCCATGGCCAGCGCTCGGATGGCGTTCGCCATGTCGTTGTGCGCGACCGCCTTCGCTTCGGTGATCGTCTCGCGCGGTTCGGTCATCGATCATCCCTGCTTGGCCCTGCGTGGCCTGACCGGACGCCTTGCCGAGCCTGTCGGCCGGCGCCCCCATTGTGTCAGGCACGTTTAGCGAGGCAGCCGCCCCCAGTCCATGCCTTGGGTTGCGTAGCGGTGGCGGATTTCGCCTCAATCCACACGCGCGGCGAGGAATTCGTCTAGCTCGGCGCGTGTCGGCAGGCCGGCGCGGGCGCCCAGCCGGCGGCATTTGAGGGCGGCGACGGCCGCGGCGATGCGCGCACATTCTGCTGCCGAGCGGTCGTTGGCAAGCGCCCAGGCATAGGCGCCATGGAATGCGTCGCCGGCGCCCGTCGTATCGACGATCTCGGCGGGAAATCCCGGCTGGTGCCCTGATTTGCCACTTTGCGACAGCCACGCATAGCCGTCAGCGCCGCGCGTGACGCCGGCGTGCCGCACGCCAGTCGCCAGTACGCTTTCGAGCTGCGCCCGCTCGTCCATGTGGGGCGCGAAATCGTCAAGTGCTGGGCCGGAGAATATCGCGTAGTCGGCGAGGCACAGGAATTCGGCGAGCAGGGCGCCGCCGCCGCCCAAATCGGCGTCGAGCAGCGTCGGCACGCCGCGCGCCCGCGCCTCGCGGAACGCGTCGCGCGTCCCTTCGACCCAGCGGAAGTCGCTGAGCACCGCCGCGGCGCCGGCGATGCGCTCGAGCGGCAGCCAGCTCGAATCCATCGACATGGCGTGATCGCGCTCGCCGATGATCAGGCGCTCGCCTCCCTGATCGACGATGACGGCCGAGGTCGATGAGCGCGCGCCCTCGTAGGTGCGCACAAAGCGCGTATCGACGCCGTCGGCTTCGAGGAAGGCGTGGATGCGCTGCCCGGCACTGTCAGCGCCGGTGCGACTCCACAGCTCTACCCGCCCGCCGAGCCGCGCAATGGTCGCCGCCGCGTTGGCCGCCATGCCGCCGCCGCTCTCGATATGCTCCAGCGAGCGGACCTTCGTCGGCTCGGGCGGGAACGTCTCGATGCGATAGACGTAGTCGAGCGCCGCATGCCCGACGCAGATGATCGGCTTCACCGGGAAGCCTCCTCGGCTTGCGCGGCCTCCCGCAGGCGCGCTTCCTCCGCCGCATCCTCCTCGAAGAGCTTTTCCAGGGTCTTTACGTCGCTGCGGGCACGCTCGCGCAGCTTGTCGAGATCGCTTGCCACTTTGTAATCCTCGATCAGGCGGCGCTCGTCATGGGTGCGGAATGTATGCAGCAGGCGTCCTGCCTCGCGGTCGGAGACGCCGAGGCCCTTCAGCAGCTGCTTCGTTATGTCGAGCGAAGACAGGAACGTCTCGCGCTGGATGTTGGTGATGCCGAGGTCGAGCAGCCGATGAGCGTGGTTGCGGTTGCGGGCGCGGGCGTAGATCGGCAAGTTCGGATATGTCGATCGCACGTGCTCGGCGGTGCGCATCGAAGCCTCCACGTCGTCGATGGCGAGCACGAAGGCACGGGCCCGGTGCGCGTCCGCCGCCTCGAGAATTTCCGGGCGGCTGGCATCGCCGTAGAACGCTTGCGCGCCGAAGCGGCGCACGAACTCGACCTGCTCGGCGCTGATATCGAGCGCCGTGAACGGAATGCGCTTGGCCGTGAGGATGCGAGCGACGATCTGCCCGACGCGTCCGAAGCCGGCAATGATCACGTGCCCGTCATTGTCGGGCAGCGCGTCATAAGACGGCGCGGGTCCCTTGCGGCGCGACAGCAGTCTCTCGATCTTCAGCAAGATCGGCGTCGCCGCCATCGACAGCGCGACGATGATGGTCAGGAGCTCGGTGTTCTCGCTGGTCAGCGAGCCCGCCGCATAGCCCACCGTAAACAGCACGAAGGCGAACTCGCCACCCTGCGACAGGGCGATACCGAGGCGGCGCGCAGGTCCCGGCTCGAGCCCCTGCCAGCGTCCGAGCACGTAGAGGATCGCCGTCTTGATGACGATCAGCCCGGCCACCAGCGTCAGGATGATGACCGGCTCATCGAGTAGGAGCCGGACGTCGATGCTCATGCCGATGGCGGTGAAGAACAGCCCGAGCAGCAGCCCTTCGAAGGGCTGAATGTCGGCTTCGAGCTGGTGGCGATACGAGGATTCGGCCAGTAGCGCGCCGGCGATGAAGGCGCCGAGCGAAGCCGACAGGCCGGCGAACTGCATGAGGATCGTCACGCCCACGACGGTGAGCAGGGCCGCGGCCGTCATCGCCTCCTTGACGCGCGTCAGGGCGACGAGGCGCAACAGATAGTCGAGCACGAAATGACCGACGACGACCACCACCGCGATGAGGCCGAGGCCCTCGAGCACCGCGATGAAGTCCATACGTGCGGTTGAAGCCGTCGCCAGCACCGCCGTTGTTGCGAACAGTGGCGCAAAGGCGATGAGCGGAATGGCGGCGAGGTCCTGGAACAGCAGCACGGAGAAGCCAAGCCGCCCGTGACGTGTCGCCAGATCGCCGGTCTCCTCCATCACCTGCAGGGCCAGGGCGGTCGACGACAGCGCCAGCGCGAAGCCGGCGAAGAGCGCCGTCTGCCAGGAAAAGCCGAGCGAGCAGGCCGATGCCCGCCAGCACCGCGCCGGTCAGCAGCACCTGCGCGCTGCCCAGCATGAACACGGCGTTGCGCATCGCCCACAGCCGCTTGGGCCGCAGCTCGAGACCGATCAGGAACAGCAGGAGGACGATGCCGAACTCGGCGAAGTGCAGGATCTCCTGCGCCTTGTAGTTGGAGAACGACCAGCCGATGGTCGTACGGGCCGAGCAGCATGCCGACGATGAGGTAGCCGAGCACCGCGCTGATGCCGAGCCAGCGCGCCAGAGGGCCGGCGATAGCGAGGGCGGCGAGCAGTATCGCGACCTCGTTGAGTGACACGCCGACCATTATCTTGCCTTCCCCCTGACCTCGGACATCAACTCGCGCCGCATCCACTGGCGGCCGGCCCGATCCTTCGCATACGTCTAACACGGTCGCGCGCCGCGGCGCCGCTGACAAAAGAGCCTGCAAGCACGCGCTCGCGTCGCAGGCGATGATGCTCCATCACGCGCACGTGCGCCTCGCCCGAGCGCACGGAATATGCGATACTTATGCGCCGGCGTCATTTGATTTGCGGACGTGGGGAGCATCCGCCGAATCGACGCGTTTAACCGGCGCGTAACCTTAACGTCGCGTTAAGCGCTCTTTCCATAGGATGAACGCGTCGACCGAATCGTCCCAGTCGCGGCTCGGACAGGCGGCGCGGTCGATGAGCAGGCAGCTTCACGATAAGGGGGTCGCGCGATGTCTTTCGATCTCGTCATGCGTACGCTGGGGGTGCTCACGTGCCTCTATACCGTCGCCTACTTCGTCACCACCATGAGCGTCGCGGCGCTCAATGGCGTCACCTATAACTCCGGGCCGATGTGCGGCCAGAGCGGGTGCGTCACCGTCGCCAGCAAGCAGCGGTCGGGGCCGCGCTACGCTTACGCGACCGGCGATACGCCGCTATGGACCGCCGCCACGTTCTTGAAAATCGACTAAAGCGGCGAGAGCCGAAGCGGCAAATCTTATAGGGAGCGCGTGCCTTTGGCCGCGCTCCTTTGTTTTTTGACGACCGCGTCGATCGCCATCAGCTCCGCCATGAGCGCATCAAACTCCTTGAGCGGCACCATGTTTGGCCCGTCCGAAGGAGCGCGGTCCGGATCCTCGTGCGTCTCGATGAAGACACCGGCGACGCCTACCGCCACCGCTGCCCGCGCCAGCACTGGCACGAAGCGCCGGTCGCCACCCGAGCTCGTCCCCTGGCCGCCCGGCTGCTGCACCGAATGCGTGGCGTCGAACACCACGGGGCAGCCCGTCTCCGCCATGATCGGCAGCCCGCGCATGTCGGTGACGAGCGTGTTGTAGCCGAACGACGAGCCGCGCTCGGTCAGGATCACGTTGGGATTGCCCGAGGCGACGATCTTGGTGACGACGTTCTTCATGTCCCAGGGCGCGAGGAACTGTCCCTTCTTCACCTTGACGACGCGACCGGTCTTGGCGGCGGCGATCGAGAATGTCGGTCTGCCGGCACAGGAAGGCCGGGATCTGCAGCACGTCGACGACGGGCGCGACGAGCGCGCACTGCGCGGCCTCGTGCATGTCGGTGACGACCGGCAGCCCCAGCGTCTCGCGGATCTCCGCGAAATACCGGCAGCGCCGCGTCGAGCCCGATGCCGCGCTTGCCCGACAGCGAGGTGCGGTTCGCCTTGTCGAAGGAGGATCTTGTAGACGAGGCCGAAGCCCAGCTTGCACGCGATCTCCTTCAGAGCGGCCGCCATCTCGAGCGCGTGCGCGCGGCTTTCCATCTGGCAGGGGCCGGCGAACACCGCGAGCGGCGCGTCGTTCGCCACCTCGATGCGCGCCAATGGCAACGCGCGGATTGGGCTTCAGGGGGTCGTGCTTGGTCATGGCCGCTCTATATCACGGAGGGCGGGCAGGCGCAACGCGCTCCCGAAACGCAAATGACCGCGCCTCGTAGCGGCGCGGTCATTCGCGAATTATCTGGCTGCTTGTCTAGGCGACGCGGCGAATGAGGCCGATGACGAACAAGCAGGATGATGGCTCCCGAGCGTCGCCGAGACGATGACCGCCGACGAGGCCTGGAAGATCCCATAGGCCGAGCGAAGGAAACAGCCAGCCGCCGATGAACGCGCCGATGATGCCGACGATGATGTTCCCGATCAAGTCCGAAACCGTAGCCCTTGACGATGGTACCGGCGAGCCAGCCGGCGATGGCACCGACGATTAGTAGGATGAGTAGTGACTTGGATATCCATTGGCATCTGTATGACTCCCCTGAGCGCAAGCGCTTCTTGTCACCGCGGAACGTGCCGCGGCATCGTTGAGGAGGACGTGCCTCTAATCCACGTCTACTGGAGCCCCTGCGGCGACGTCCTCCGCGTTCCCCTTATCGCCCGATTCGGGTAACGGGGCCCCGCATCCTGTGTACATCGAGTTGCAGAGACACGATAGGCGCGCGCCTGGGTGGGCGCCCGGCGCGTGGCCAGGGGGCCACACGGGTAGGGATAGTCTTCGAGCCGGCAATTAAGACCCGCCGGGACCCACGCCGTTAAGGCGACGCAGGATCCCGGCGAGTGAAGGCGCGGACGTCATCACGGTCAGATCGCGGCCTCGGCCGTCTCACCCGTGCGGATGCGCACCATGGCCTCGATCGGCGAGACGAAGATCTTGCCGTCGCCGATGGAGCCGGTGTTGGCCGACGCGCGGATGGCAGCGACGACGCTGTCGGCGGCCGCGCTCGAAACGGCGAGCTCGATCTTCACCTTCGGCAGCAGGTTCACCGTGTACTCGGCGCCGCGATAGATCTCGGTATGGCCCTTTTGGCGGCCAAAGCCCTTCACCTCGGTCACGGTCATGCCGTTGATGCCGAGCTTGGTCAGCGCCGCGCGAACTTCGTCCAGCTTGAAGGGCTTGATGATGGCAGTAACGAGCTTCATGGGGAGCACTCCTTGTGTCTGTCCCTATCGCCCTCTCGGGCATTCCCCGCCGGAGTTTCAAACCCGACGATTGGTTAACGCCGATAGGAGTAATCAATAACCGTGCCAGTCCGCGTGATGGGTGCATAAGCCGTTGATGTGACTGAAATAAAAGCAGAAAACTGCGGACGTCATTAGGCGGTCGCAAAGGGCCGTCTCGACGTCATCTGATTAAACTTTAGGCGCTCAATTGGCGAGGAAAGAAGTCGCCGACCGCATCGCAGCGGTTCCGATGCAGCGCACAGTGGGGTTGTGGCGATGGGCGATCCGCAGCCCGCTCACCCCACCTTCTACCGGGTCACGGTCGGCGCTCGGCGCCCGTCGACATCCAGTTTCGCTTGGGGCGTGGAATGCGGGCCCGCGGCAACGCCTTCGCCGCCAGGCCAGAGGCCACGCGGGCGACGAGATCTTCGACGGTTGCGAGCCCCTTAAGCTCGTCACCATGGCCCATTTGAACGTCGAAGGCGTCTTCGAGGTCGAGACAGATCATCGATAGGTCCAAAAGGTCGATTTCGACATCGCTCAGCAGCGTCGAGCCGCCGACTTTTGCATTCGGGTCGCGCACGTACTTCTGGAGGATGGCGATCAGGCGTGGCGTTAGGTCGGGCATCAAGTTTCTCTGTGGTGGCGAACTCGGTCGCTGCCATCTAGGCAGTCCTGGCGAGGCGCGCCGTTCCCTGCGGAACCGGGCTGCCGACCAGCACCGGCAAACGCGGGTGAGGACGCGGACCTAGACGAGGCGGCTCTGCTCGACCGCGGCGGCGATGAACGAGCGGAACAGCGGGTGCGGCTCGAACGGCCGGCTCTTCAGCTCGGGGTGGTACTGCACGCCGATAAACCAGGGGTGGTCGCTGTACTCCACCGTCTCGGGCAACAGCCCGTCCGGCGACAGGCCGGCAAAGCGTAGCCCCGCCCCTTCCAGGCGCTCGCGGTACTTCGTGTTGACCTCGTAGCGGTGGCGGTGGCGCTCGGTGATCTGCTTTGACCCGTAGATGCCGGCAATGCGGCTGCCCTCGGCCAGCTGGGCCGGGTAGGCGCCGAGGCGCATGGTGCCGCCGAGATCGCCGCCGTGGCGCCGCTGCTCGAGCTCGTTGCCGCGCATCCACTCGGTCATCAGGCCGATGACCGGCTCGGAGGTGGGGCCGAACTCGGTGGAGTTGGCTCCCTTGATGCCGACGAGATTGCGGGCCGCCTCCAGGCAGGCCATCTGCATGCCAAAGCAGATGCCGAAATACGGCACGTTGCGCTCGCGCGCGAACTTGGCGGCGAGAATCTTGCCTTCCGAGCCGCGCTCGCCGAAGCCGCCCGGCACAAGGATGCCGTTGACGCCTTCGAGGTAGGGCGCCGGATCCTCGCGCTCGAAGATCTCGCTCTCGATCCACTCGATCTTGACGCGCACGCGATTGGCGATGCCGCCATGCACCAGCGCCTCGATCAGCGATTTGTAGGCGTCCTTGAGGCCGGTGTACTTGCCGACGACAGCGATGGTGACGTCGCCCTCGGGCGTGTCGACGCCACGCGAGATTGTCTCCCAACGCGTCAGATCGGGCTTCGGCGCGCCGGAGATGTTGAAGGCGCGCAGCACCTGCTCGTCGAGGCCTTCGCGATGGTACGCGAGCGGCACGTCGTAGATCGACGCAACATCGAGCGCCTGGATCACCGCCTCCTCGCGCACGTTGCAGAACAGCGCGATCTTGCGCCGCTCGGCGGGCGGCACGGGGCGATCGGAGCGGCACAGCAGGATGTGCGGCTGGATGCCGATGGACCGCAGCTCCTTCACGGAGTGCTGCGTCGGCTTGGTTTTCAATTCGCCGGCCGAAGGGATGTACGGCATCAGCGTCAGATGGATGAAGATCGAGGCGAGCGGCGGCAGGTCGTTGCCGAGCTGGCGGATCGCCTCGAAGAACGGCAGGCCCTCGATGTCGCCGACCGTGCCGCCGATCTCGACGAGCACAAAGTCGATGCCCTCGTTGCCGCTGGTCACGAACTCCTTGATGGCGTCGGTGACGTGCGGGATCACCTGCACGGTGCCGCCGAGATAGGCACCCCGCCGCTCTTTGGCGAGGATGTCCTGATAGATGCGGCCCGTGGTGATGTTGTCCGACTTGCGCGCGGGCACGCCGGTGAAGCGCTCGTAGTGTCCGAGGTCGAGATCCGTCTCCGCACCGTCGTCCGTCACGAACACTTCGCCGTGCTGGTAGGGGGACATCGTCCCCGGATCGACGTTGAGATACGGATCGAGCTTGCGAAGCCGTACCGAATATCCGCGCGCTTGGAGAAGCGCGCCGAGGGCGGCGGACGCGAGGCCTTTGCCGAGGGAGGACACCACGCCGCCGGTAATGAAGATGTACCGCTGCTGCATGGGCTTCGAGGCTTACACGAGGTGGGAGGCGATTCGAAGAGTCTTTATCGCCTCATCCCCGGCCGGGCGGCGAAAAGCGGCGATTTGCTCGGGAAAGTGCCGGAAAAAGCGTCAGGCCTGTCCGCAACCGGCCCGAGCTTCCTGCTCGGCGGCAGCCTTCTCCTCCGCCGGGATGACCTCGTTCGACAGCTCGCCGTTGAGCGCCTCGTAGCTTTCCTTGGTGCTGACGTAGGAGGGATCGACCGGCTCCTTGGCGTAGAGGACTTCGAGCTTCACCGTCTGCCGGCTGCCGGCCTGTGTCTGGCCGCCTTTGTAAAACTCATGCGCCTTCGAGCACGCGACGCCGTACTGCACGTTGGCGACCTTGTAGAAATTCATCTTCTGTTCGACGCCGATCTGCGCCGCCCGGGCGCGCGCGATCTTCTCGATGCGCACCTTCGGCGTCGCCTCCGTGCCTGCCGCCTGCACCTGGTATTGTGTGTCGCTCACCTTCGTCTCGGAGTAGCCAGACGGGGACATCACGTTCGATGTGCCGAAAGAGGCGACCGGCTTCAGATCCACGCCGGCGCATGCGCTGAGCAGTGCGGCGCAAGGCAGAAGGGGCAAAAGGGCCGCGGCATTCGTCCGGCGCATGCGATGTCCAGTGCCAGTTGGTAGGGAATCCACCAACCAGACTAGCGCCCGCGGACGCCTCGGATAGTGCGCAAGTGCAACAGATCAACAGGTTGGCCACGGCTGATTTGCGGCCGGCCGTTAGCGGTTCTGCGGAACCGCCGGTTCTTGCAGCTTGTCGAGGATGCCGCCACGGCCGCCCTCGGGTGCCTTGGTCGCCGGTGCGGGCGCCTGACCGGGCGCGGCGTCGGTCGTCGGAGCGCCACTCGTCGGCACGCCGCCCTCGAAGATCGACCGGGTCGGCGTAGTGTGCTGCGCAATGAGGGTCAACAGAATGCTGGTGGTGAAAAACGCGGCGGCGAGCGCTGCCGTCGTGCGGGTCAAGAGATTGGCCGTGCCGCGGCCGGTAAGAAAGCCACCTCCACCACCGCCGCCGATGCCCAGCGCGCCGCCTTCCGAGCGTTGCAGCAGCACGACGCCCACGAGCGCCGAAGCAATCATCAGATGCAGAACGAGAAGGGCGGTCGCCATGGCAATCTCTTGAAGCTCTAGGGGGATGCCCGTCACGGGCGTTTGCCGGGTTCTATAGCAGATGGCCTCAGGCCGCTAGAGGGGGCTGTTAAAGGGGCAACAGCAGGCTGCCGAACGTCTCAGCGGTTGTCCATTCCGGGCAGCGAAAACGGGCTTACATCGCCCGGTGAAACGTAGGCGCTGCTCGGATTGCGGCGGGGATTTTTCTTGCGTGCGGCAGCCGTCGCCGGGTCGCCGGCCTTTTTGACGGCGGGGACTGCGCCGACCGGCGCCGGCTGGGCGGTCGCCGGCCGAACCGGCGCCGCTGCAGCACTTGGCAGCGGGCCGGACTTCGTTACGGGGGGCGTCGTTGCGGGGCCCGTAGACGTTACGGGAGGCGTGGTCGCCGGCGGCACCGCGACCGGCGGGGTGGCCGCCACGACCGGCGCGGGCTGCACTGGCTTGGCGACAGCCGGCGCTGCCCCGGGCGCTGCAGCGGCAGGTCCGGTCGAGGCTGTGGAGGCAGGCGCCGTGGCGGGAGGCGCAGTCGAAGCCGCGGCGGCCGGCGCAGTCGGCGGCGCGCTAGCGGGAGGTGCGGTCGGCGGCGGCGCGGCGGGAGTCGCCACCGGGGCCACGGCAGCGGGAGGCGCAGTCGGTGTTACCGGCGTCGTCGCCGGCGGCACGGTAGATGTGCGCTGCGTTGGCGGAGCAGGCGACACCTGCGTCGGCTGCAGAGCGACCGGCGGTTTGAACACCGGCGCCAACGTAGCGGGCGCAGCGTTTGTCCGCTTATCGCCCGGCCCCCCAGGCTCGGTGCTCGGCGGGGGTTGCTCGGCCGCCGCGCTTGCTGGCGCCTCGTCCGTCGCGGGCGCACCCGGCAGATCCGGTTTGTCTTTCGGTTTGGCGATCCCGCGCATGGAGCAGCGGAACTCGAGCTGGTCTTCGATTTCCAACAGACGCCGCACACTCTCGAGGCGCTCGGGCGGCATGTTGGCCATCGCCCACGCCGGCCCGCGCTCCATGTCGGCTTTGATGCCGGTGTTCCTTATGGCGTTGAGCTCGTTCGACAGCTCGGCGCAGGCGATCTTGTCGAGCTTGGCTGCCCAAACCGCGGCCGTCCCGGCGACCGAGACGGTCACCACCAGCAGGCTGCGTATGGTCCGGCTCCCACGGCTCATGGAAGAAGTCTCATCGTCATCGCTGACTTGTGCGGCGTGGACTGAGGGAACTCTACCATCAGTTGCCGTGATTCCTACTTTCTTGCGAGCCGTCAGGTTTCGTAGGCGTCAATGATACCCAGGAAGTCAGATGCCTTGAGGCTGGCGCCCCCGACAAGGGCGCCGTTCACATCGTTAACGGAGAGCAGCTCGCGGGCGTTTGAGGGCTTCACCGAGCCGCCGTAGAGGATGCGCATGCCGGCGCCCTCGGCCGCAAAACGCGCGGTGAGTGCCTGCCGGATCGCCGCGTGCACACGCGCGACGTCCTCGCTCGTCGGCGTCAGTCCGCTGCCAATGGCCCAAACCGGCTCATAGGCAATGACGGTGTTGGCGGCCGTCGCCCCGTCAGGCAACGACCTGTCGAGTTGCCGGCGCACAACCTCCTCAGTCAACCCCGCGCTGCGTTCGCCCGCCGTCTCGCCGACGCATACGATCGCCGTGAGCCCGGCGCGATGCGCTGCCGACGCCTTGCTGCGCACGATGCTGTCGAGCTCACCGTGCCCCGCGCGTCGCTCCGAATGGCCGACGATCACCGCCTTGGCGCCCGCGTCGGCCAGCATCTCTGCGGCAATATCGCCCGTGTAAGCACCACTTGCCGCGACGTGGCAATCCTGGCCGCCCAGAAGAACCTTGGACCCATTGACCGCCGATGCCATCGGCGCCAGCAACGTTGCCGGCGGGCAGATCATCACGTCGACGGCCGAGCTCGATTTGACGAGCGCATCGCGCACCGCCTGGGCTTCGGCGAGCTGCGCTGCGAGCCCGTTCATCTTCCAGTTGCCGGCGACAAGCGGCCGGACGGGACGCGCGGCCCCGGATTTTTCAGCCGTCATCTCGGTTTCGCCCCGTCATCAGCGTCCCCTTCATGAAAAGCCGTCCATGTTAAGCATCGGCGGCGCCCCCTGGTGCGGTGCCGCCACGGCAAACTTGCAAAGCCGCAGCGGCTGCGCTTCATATCATGCCACATCCCAGGCCACGCGCGGATTTCGCGGGCCGCTCACGCGCCGTCGGGCACGGAGGCTGAAGCTTCCGGCGTTCGCGCGGCCACTAGCCAACGGAACGATCTACAAAATGCTCGACGCTCTGCGACGCGGCTCCACGGGAATTGTTGCCAAGGTGCTCTTTGGACTTCTGGTGCTGAGCTTCTCCATTTGGGGCATCCATGATGCGTTCCGCGGCTGGGGCCGAGGCTCGCTCGCCACCGTCGGCGGCCACGATATCCGCGTCGAAGACTACCAGCGCGCCTTCCAGAACGAGGTCAACCAGATCTCGCAGCAGGCCGGCCGTCGCATCACCACCGAGCAGGCGCATGCCGCCGGGCTCGACAACCGCGTCCTCGCCCAGCTCATCGCCTGGTCGGCGGTCGAGGCGCACGCCAACGAGCTCGGCCTGGCGCTTTCGGACCCCAAGCTCGCCGAGGCGATGAAAAACGATCAGGCCTTCAAGGGCCCAGACGGCAAATTCAACCGTCTCGCTTTCGAGAACGTGCTCGATAGGCTTGGCGTCAGCGAGCGCGGCTTCCTGCAGCTGCGCCGTCGTGATGAGCTGCGCGAGCAGCTCACTTCGGCACTGATCAACGGCGTCGCCATCCCCGACAGCATGGTCGACCTGATCAACAACTGGCGCGCCGAGACACGCATCGCCGAGCACTTCACGATCGATGCCGACAAGGCGGTGAAGGTGCCGGAGCCCGACGAAGCCAAGCTCAAGGCGACCTACGAGGCGAACAAGGCGATGTTCATGTCGCCCGAGTTCCGCAAGGTCGCGCTGCTGGTGCTTTCCGTCGACAGCATCAAGAAGACTATGGACGTCAGCGACGCCGAGGCGCAGACGGCCTACGACGATACTCAGAAGGACTACAACACGCCGGAGCGCCGGCGCGTGCAGCAGATCGCCTTCAAGGACAAAGCTGCTGCGGAAGCTGCAAAAAAGGCCATCGCCGGCGGCAAGTCGTTCGGCGACGCCGCCAAGGAAGCCGGCGCCAAGGATTCCGACATCGACCTCGGCCTCATCTCCAAGGACCGCCTCATCGATCCGAAGATCGCCGACGCTGTCTTCAGTCTGGCCAAGGACACCGTCTCCGACCCGGTCGAGGGACGCTTCGCCACCGTGCTGCTGCGCGTGACCGACATCCAACCGGCCGTCAATCGCACCTTCCCCGACGTCAAGGATCAGGTGAAGGACAAGGTCGCGACTAAGAAGGCCGGGGCACAACTGCAGACGCTGCTCGATCAGGTGGAGGACCAACGCTCGGCGGGCAAGTCCCTGAAGGACATCGGCACCGAGATGAAGCTGCAGTTCTACGAAATTCCCGAAACCGATCGCGGCAACAAGGCGCGCGACGGCAAGCCTGCCATCCTGATCACCGATGCGAACGCGGTGCTCACCGCCGCCTTCAACAGCGGCGTGGGCGTCGAGAACGACGTGATCGAGCTGAGCGACGGCGGCTATGCCTGGGTCGACGTGCTCGAGGTCATGGACAAGAAGCAGAAGCCGTTCGATGAAGTGAAGGATGAAGTGAAGCAATTCACCATCAAGCAGGAGCGCGCACGCCTCATCGGCGATCTTGCCAGCAAGCTGGTCGAGCGCGCCGACAGGGGCGAGGCGATGTCGGTTCTGGCCACCGCCGGGGGCGCCGCCAAGGTCGAGACCACGCCGCCGTTCAACCGCACCACTGAACCGCAGGGCATGAGCAAAGACGCTGTCGCCCGCGCCTTCACCCTCGCCAAGGGCAAAGCCGGCTCAGCCCCCGACAGCAACGACAAGACGCGCATCATCTTCAAGGTAACGGAGGTCACGCCGCCGCCAGCCCCCACGAAGGAGCAGCGCGACCGTATCGCCTCCGAACTCAGGAACGCCCTCGCCGACGAGACGCTCAGCGAGTACGTGCTGGCCCTGCAGAAGCGGCTTGGCACGCACATCAACGAAGAGGAGTTCAAGAAGGCCACTGGTGCCACCACCGGCGACGACACCCAGTAGCCACTCCGAACGGGGACCGCTTTGAGTACGCTCGAGCGCACCAAGAGAATAAGGCCCAGTCAAATGGAAGCGATGCCGACGCTCGCCGCCTTCGCCGAGCGCTATGACGCCGGTGCGCCGCAAGTCGTATGGACGCGTCTCGTTGCCGACCTCGAGACGCCGGTCTCGGCGTACTTGAAGCTCGCGGCCGACAAGCCAATGAGCTTTCTTTTGGAATCGGTCGAGGGCGGCGCCACGCGTGGGCGCTATTCCGTCATCGGCCTCGAGCCCGATCTCGTATGGCGCGCCGAGGGTGACAAGGCCTTCATCAACCGCACGCCGGTGGCAAAGCCCGACGCGTTCCGCGACGAGAAGCTGCCGACGCTTGCCTCCCTGCGCGGGCTCCTCGCCGAGTCGCAAATTGATCTGCCCGCCGAGCTGCCGCCGATGGCCGCCGGCATCTTCGGCTACATGGGCTACGATACGGTGCGGCTCATGGAACGGCTGCCCAATACACCGCCCGACGCGCTGGAAATTCCCGACGGCGTGCTGATGCGCCCGACGCTGATGGCGATCTTCGACGTCATCAAGGACGAGATCACCATCGTCACCCCGGTGCGCCCCGACGCCAGGCTGCCGACCGAGAAGGCCTACAAAGCGGCGTGCAAACGCCTGAGGAGCGTCGTCGCAGCGCTCAACGAGCCGCTGCCACACTCGCCGTCTGTGACTTCGCGCAAGCTCGCGGCGCCAAAACCGACCTCGAACACGACGCCCGCCGAGTACAAGTCGATGGTGCAGCGGGCGAAGGAGTACATCGTCGCCGGCGACATCTTCCAGGTCGTCGTCTCGCAGCGCTTCTCGGCGCCGTTTACGCTGCCGTCGTTCTCGCTCTACCGCGCCCTGCGCCGCACGAACCCTTCGCCGTTCCTCTTCCACCTCGACTTTGGCGGCTTCGCCCTCGTCGGCTCGAGCCCCGAGATCCTCGTGCGCGTGCGCGGCGGCGAGGTGACCATCCGCCCCATCGCCGGCACCGCGCCGCGTGGCGCCACCGACGCCGAGGACCAGGCGCTGGCCGAAGCGCTGCTCAAAGACCCCAAAGAACGCGCCGAGCATCTGATGCTGCTCGACCTTGGCCGCAACGACGTCGGCCGCGTCGCCGAGATCGGCTCCGTCGACGTCACCGCGCGCTTCTTCATCGAGCGCTACAGCCACGTCATGCACATCGTCTCCAACGTCGCCGGCCGCCTCGACAAGAAGCACGACGCGGTCGACGCGCTGATGGCCGGCTTCCCGGCGGGCACCGTCTCGGGCGCGCCGAAGGTACGGGCGATGGAGATCATCGACGAATTGGAGAAGTCGAAGCGCAGTGCGTACGCCGGTTGCGTCGGCTATTTCTCCGCCAGCGGCCAGATGGATACGTGCATCGTGTTGCGCACGGCGCTGATCAAGGACGGCGTCATGCATGTGCAAGCGGGCGCCGGCCTCGTGCACGATTCGGTGCCCGACAAAGAGCAGCAGGAATGCGTCAACAAAGCCCAGGCTTTGTTCCGCGCTGCCGAAGAGGCGGTCCGCTTCGCCGCACGCGCGAAGTAAGTCACGTTCAGCCAGTCGTCGGCGATCCCCGCCTTTACTGGAAGCCGATCCTCGACGCGAACTTGACCTACCTGCAGCTCGGCAGCTTTGCCGAAAGCGGCGGCAACGGTGCAGGGGTGGCGGCCAGACCGTGTTCACGCTGGCGCCCATGCTCGAAGCCGGCACCCAGTGGTGGCTCGCTAATGGCACGCTGGTGCGGCCGCTCATGCGCGCCGGCGGCATCTGGTATTCGAATGACGATCTGGCGCTGACCGCTTCATTTGAAAGCGCGCCGGCCGGCGTCGGCCCCTTCACCATCAACACCAAGCTCGATCAGATGATGGGCCTCGTCGGCGTCGGTCTCGACGTAATCAACGGCGGCGACGCGGCTGCGCGTCCTACGACGCGCAGCTCGGCGACACGCAGATCCACAGCGTCGGCATCAAAGGCATCGCCAAGTTCTAGCTACGTCGCGACCGCGATGAACGCTACGGCCCCGGTGTGGGCGTGCGGCGCAAGGCCGGCGTGACAGAGAAGGTCACGCGTGCTGGCACGTTATTGTCGCGATGATTGCCACCTTTCTGAGCGGCATACCAGGCAGCCAGCAAGCCGGCGAGCAATGCCGTCGCCGTGGCGAGCCCGGCAAGAACCGCGGCTTTGCGCGCGGTCTCGATCGCGCTCACCGCATCCTTGTAGGCCTGATCGACGCGCTGCTCCGCCTCAGTCTGCGAGATGCCGGTGCGCTCGGAGACGATCTGCGCCAGCGTGCGCTTCTGCGACGGCGAAAGCTGTCCGGCGGCAGCTGCCGCGGTCAAAGTGCGCGCAATAGTGGCGCGGGCTTCCGTGTCGGGCACCACCGCGCGCTCACCGGTGGCTGGAGTTATTGCCGGCGACGCCGTGCGCGGCGTCGGCGTAGGCGTCGCGCTACGAGCCGGCTCCGCCTGCGCGGCCGAAACGCCGAAGAGATTATCTATGACGGGAGCGACGATGGCATCGCGATTGCTCAGGGCACCGGCTGCCACCTGCGCGCCGGAAGTTGCTACCGCACCGGCGGCGAGAAACGCCAGCAAGCCCCCGGCGACAATGCTCAACGCCCACACCAAGAGGCCGTGCATGCCGTCGCGGAACTGCACCTCGTCACTCGTAGCGTCCGCCCAGGCCGAGCGCATGCGCCCGGCGATATAGCCGCCGACAAGGAACGAGAGGATCGGCACGGCGACGGACCAGAACACCGCGATCGACGCGGCAACCCTGCCATAGGATTCCGACTGATAAGGCGAGATGAGCGACAGGCCGATCGAGGCGCCTGCCGTCAGCAGCACGAATGAAATGGCGCTGGCCGCCAAGGCGCCGGCGAATATGGCACCCCACTCCACATAGCTCGTGCTGGCGCGCACCGGCGTTGCGACGACATCGACCATGGTTCGAACTCCTGATGTTCAGCGCACGCCGAGCAGGCCGAGAATGAACATCACGACGACGACGAGGCCGATGAGATAGATGATTTCGTGCATGTCACTTATCGACTGATTAGCCACAAGGAAGGTGCGCGGGTCGAACGCTGCGTATCCGGCTTAGTTCCGTGCTGAGAGGCGCGCGCTGCGGTTTATTGCGATGTTGCAGCGCAAAGCGTGGGGGCGCTCACTCGTCCTGATAGCCGGGCGGCGTCTTGTGCCACTTGTAGCCAGCGATGCCGACCTGGTAGCCGTGCTCATACAGGGCGTTCATGTACGCCTTGTCGAACGGCCCTTGTAGGCGAGGTGAAAATCGTCCTCGATATAGGCGAGGTTGAACTGCACGCCGTCGCGCTTGGTCGTCAGATACATGCGATATAGGTCGGTGACGCCGCTCGACGCCGTCATCGTCGAGATTGCCTGCTGCGCGATCTTCAACGTTTGTCGCTCGACTTTCTCCTCAGGCCGGTACAGCCGCCCATTGCGGATGATGTAGGCGACGGCCTTGAAGTCCTTGACGCCAAGCTCCTTCACCTTTGCCTTGAGACTGAACGAGGCCGGATATAGGAACGCTTGCGCGATGGCGCGGCCGTCGACGTGCATCTCCTGATAATCCCGCCCGTCGACGGTCATCGGAATCATGACCGGCGGGAACACGCCCGGCACCGCCGCCGAGGCGAGCAGAATATCGACGATCAGCTCGCGCGAGCGCGGATGCCCGCTAGCCGCGATGGAGCCGATGTTCCAGATCACCGAGCGGCCTTGATCGAGGTTGGTGGTCAGGATGAGGAGGATGCGGCCCCGCTCGTATTCCTCGGCAAGCCGCTGCACCATGCGTGCATCGAGGAACGAGCTGATGCGATTGCGCAGCGGTGTCGAATCCGCCATCGCGTCGTCGGCAACCACTGCCATGAAGCCGCGCGCCTGGAACACATCGTCGGCGCGCGTCTCCGTGTAGATCTTCTTGAGTTGCTCGTCGTACTCCGGTCCGAGAAACGCGAACGGAGCCGACAGCGCTCCCGTACTGACCCCTGTCACGATTGCGAATTCCGGACGATTGCCGTGCGCGCTCCAGCCGGACAGCAGGCCCGCACCGTAGGCGCCGTCGTCACCGCCGCCCGATATGGCGAGGAACGCGCGCTCTCGCGGCTTGCCCTTGGGCGAGCAGCCCTGCCGACTTGGCACGCACAAAGGCCTGCGTCGCCAGAGCCGATACGCGTGCATGATCGGACTCGTCCGCGTAGTAGCGCGCGTCGGCGATCTCGAGCGGGACGGCGCTGGACGCCAGCGATAGGGGAACGGCGGGTAGACGTTCGGTCGTGGCGCAACCGTTGAGGGCGAAGCTCAACGCCGTGAGCGCAACGGCAGCGGCACGCCAATCGGGGCGTTTGCTTGCGCTCGCAGGGCGGCAGCGGCGGCTCGAAAACTCGAACATGCGAACCCTCGGCCTTCTCCCGACCGCTGCCTACCGGCGGTTGAGACGAGCGCGGACTTTAGCCCAAGCCGGCCAAAGCCACTGTCGCTGCGGCGCCACAATCCTCAGTGAACCCCGAGACACATCACGCTCGCAATTTGGTCATTCCTTGTCTGTGGACACGCCCCGGTGGGACGGCTTGACAGCGCCGCCCGGCCCGCCATCGTCGTCCCCATGCTCACTGTCCTCCTGCTCCGCCACGCCAAATCGAGCTGGGATAACCTGTCCCTGCCCGATTACGACCGCCCGCTCGCCAAGCGGGGACAAAAGGCGGCTCCGTTGATCGGCGCCGAAATCGCAAGGCTCGGCCTGCGGCCGGACCTCATCTTGTGCTCGGGCGCCGCGCGCACGCGCGAGACGCTGCTGCTGGTGCTGCCGGCGCTCGGGTCGCCCCCGCCGCAGGTGATCTGCGACGACGCCATCTACATGGCGACGCCGGCCTCCCTCCTGACCCTGCTGCGCAAACTGCCCGACGGCGGCGCCGCGCCGAAGACGGTGATGGTCGTCGGCCACAACCCAGGGCTGGAAGAGCTCTCCGAGCTGCTGGTGGGCGGCGGCGACGAAGAGGCTCAAGAGTTGATGGCGGAGAAATTCCCCACCGGCGCGCTCGCCGTCTTTACCTTCGATGCGCAAAAATGGGCCGACATCGCGCTCGGCGCCGGCAAGCTCGTCGAATTCATCACCCCGGCGCGCCTGACTTGACGCTGCCGGCGGCGCTCCCTACACCCTGAGCCAACATATCGGCGCGCGACGAGCCGGGACGCATAGACAGCCATGCTGATCCTCATCGATAATCGGCATCAAGAGACTAGGCCGTCCGACAAAATCCAATAGCTCGCAGATATCGGCCTTCTACCAGTGGCTTATGGTTCAGAACTGTCGTCACCATCCATTGATGTCCAGTGATATTGCGGGCATAATTGAGGGTATTGAACCCCCTGTACCCGCACCATGGCGCTCACTGACGCGAAAATCCGCAACACCAAACACAGCGAAAAGCCCACTAAGCTGACGGACGCGGGCGGGCTTTATCTGTCAGTCCGACCCTCCGGGTCGAAGCTATGGCGTTATCGCTACCGGATTGCTGGGCGCGAAAACGTCTATGCGATCGGCAAGTTTTGCAAGGCTCCGTCGAAGGAGTCCGAAGGCGAAGCCATCATCCGCAAGACGTCGGGGCAATTTACCCTCGCGGAAGCGACAAGAGCGCGACCGATGTAGAGGGCTTGTCAAGCAGGGCATCCATCCGGCGCACAATCGGCACGCACAGCGAGCCCTTCAATTCTCAGAAAATGCCTGCACGTTCAAGACCGCCGCGCTGGAGTGGATCGAGAAGAAAAGACCAGACTGGTCGCCCTACTATCTTCGCCAGATCGAGCGAATCCTGGACAGGGACGTTTTCCCTCATATCGGCAATTTGCCGGTACGGAGCGTGACGGCGGCGCACCTGCTGGAGATCGTGCGGCGCGTGGAAGGGCGTGGCGCGAAAACCGTTGCACTACTGTTGCGGCAATGGTGTTCGGCGATATTCCGGTATTGCGTGGCGACACTGCGAGCGGATGCTGATCCTGCAGCAGCATTGAAAGGCGCGATTACCCGCCCAAGAACTGAACACAGCAAGCCGTTGACTCGCGCCGACATCCCCCCATTCATCGAGGCGCTGGATTCCTACGGGGGTTATAGGACTACGGTCATCGCCCTGCGACTGATCCTGCTGACCTTCGTCCGCACGGTGGAACTGCGGGCCGCGCATTGGGAGGAATTCGACTTTGACCGCGCTGAATGGCGCATTCCCGCCGGACGCATGAAAATGCGCGAACTGCATATCGTTCCGCTGTCGACCCAGGCCCTCGAGATTTTACAGGAACTGCGCACGATCACGGGGGCGAGTAGGTTCCTTTTCCCGAATTACCGCAGGCCGAAAAGCTGCATGACCGCAACGACATTGAACCGGGCGCTAGAGCGCATGGGCTTCAATGGCAAAAACAGTATGGGCTTTTCGGCGCATGGCTTCAGGGCAACCGCCTCAACTATCCTCAACGAATTAGGCTACCGTCCCGACGTGATCGAGCGCCAACTTGCACACAGTGAACGGAACAAGGCGAGGGCAAGTTACAACCATGCCGAATATCTCGCCGACCGTCGAGCGATGATGCAGGCATGGGCTGATCTGATAGATGACATGGCGGTATCGGATAGCAAGGTCATTCCTGGCCGCTTTGGTCAAGCAGGATGATGAATCACTTCTCACATGCGGCGGTGACCTTCGTGCTGCGATTGAGCGATTGCCATGGTCGCAGCGAATATCAGTGCCGCGGCTGCCGTCGTGATCGATAAGCGCTTCATCGCATTCAGCATCATCAATTCCCAAGATTGAGCCGCGACCTCGCAGCGCAGGTACCTTTGTGGGCGGGTAGAGATGTCTTCACGTTCGAGAAGCACGGCTTCGCTGCGACGGAATTTACGCTGAGGACAGACCAGCTCGGCACCCAGCTTGATCCACCAGCCCATTGGGCGCCGGAATATCCGACAATCGACGAGCTGCCGCCGACCTATGCGATCCGGCCACTC
>CAVRVR010000033.1:0-7541 GCA_963724595.1 uncultured Alphaproteobacteria bacterium
TTGACCTCGATGCATCGGTAGCTGCCTCGTCGCACACTTAAGTCTGCTGGGCCTCTTGCCCTCGGGAGACAACATGACTGGCAAGTGCCCGAAATGCGATGCCATATCCAACCATCGTTGAATCGCTTCGCGCACGTGATGAACCGTGCCCTGTTCTCCAATTTCTCTGCGATCGGCGCCGGTGCCTGAACACGGCCTCGAGAAGGTCGGGTCGTTTTGCGCCCGGGCCGCGCCTTTTCTATTCGGGTCGACGAGGAAAATGGGTGCTAGTTCGATCGCGCGTCGTTCCCTACATGCTCCTCCCCCTATTGACCTGTATACGGGTCGAAGAGGTCGTGTGGGCGGTTCTTTGCTTGGGACGGGATAAGGGGGCGGTGCCGTTATCTACCTGTAGAACAAGGTCTGAGGCGTTTCATGGGCTATTGCCGAGCGGCCTCGAGTTCCGTGTCTGCGCCAGTAACTGCGCGGCGCCGGACTGCCCGCAATCGAGAGGCAGAAACCTTCAACAGCTCGATGGGCATCTGGCGCAGACCGAAGTGCCAGTCGAAGTGTAGCGTAGACCTTAGCGAAAACGAGGGCAGGGTAGCCGTGGAAATTGTCTACGTCCTGATCAACGCGGCGATGCCTGGGTACGTGAAAATAGGTCGCACGAGCAACGTTGCGCAGCGGCTAAGTAATCTCGATTGGACAAATATTCCTGTACCGTTTGAGTGTTTCTATGCGGCGCGCGTCGCCGACGCAAGGTTCGTCGAAGGGCAACTCTTCGAAGCCTTGGGGACAATCGCGTGCGGGCTCGGCGCGAGTTTTTTCTAATTTCTCCAGAACGAGTTGTCGCTGCTCTTCGTCTGGCGGCGCTCGAAGATGTGACCCCACGAGAAGATGACGCGTCGCTCAGCGAGGAGGTTCGACATGATTTGGAGGAAGCGCGCGCTCGACGTTCGGCATTTAACTTTACGATGGTGAATGTTCCGGTCGGTGCGACGCTGACATTTACTCGCGACCCGGGCATTACGGCTACTGTTGCGGACACGAAGCGGGTGCAGTTCAATCGGAAATCTTACGAGTTTATCGGAGGCGGCGCGCCTAGCGTTTGCGCAGAAGGGTCTGAAACCTCTCAGGACTTTCGCGGCCGCGTGGGCCTCTCACCCCGGCCCATCATGGGGCGCATATCCGTGCCTTACCTGTTTCATACGAGTTCACGCCTGGAGCCCCAGGCGGCTTACCCCCATATCCCCATTATCGACAAGCCGACGCAGCGCGACGTCCTGGTTGCCCTGATCAAAACCTTGACAAACAAGACCGGAAAGAATGGGTAGCTCCGCAACGCGCGTAACGCCGCGGGAGCACCTCCATTGCCGGACAATTCAGGAACTGAAGATCCCCTCGTCGAGCCTTCGCCGCAGGGCGACAAAGTGGATACGGGCGCCCGCGCGCTGGCATTGCGTCTTCGACAGCAGGAGATACTAGCCGAGCTCGGCGTCGTGTCCCTGCAACGCACGCCGTTCCGCGAGCTGCTGGACCGCGCGGTGCAGTTCGCGGCCGAGGGTCTGGAAGCCGAGCTGTGCAAGATCCTGGAATATATCCCCGAAGACAACCGGATGTTGATGAGGGCGGGCGTCGGCTGGAACCCGGGTCTGGTTGATGTTGCGAGCGTTGGCGCTGACCTCGAGTCCCCCTCCGGCTACGCGCTTCGGACGAGCAAGCCGGTCATCTCAAATCACCTAGAGAATGAAGAACGGTTTCGTACGCCCGAGCTGTTGAAGGTCCACGGCGTGAGGCGCGCCATCAATGTGATACTTCAGGGCGACGGCGCCCCTTTTGGAGTGCTCGAGGTCGACAGCCGATCGGAGGGGGAATTCGGCGAGAGCGACATTGCGTTCCTGCAAGGCGCCGCCAACATCCTCGGCATGGCCATCGAGCGGCAACGCTACGAGCGCAGCCTGAGAGAAGCGCTTGAGCACCAGAAAGTGCTGGTCAGCGAGATCAACCATCGGGTCAAAAACAGCCTGCAGCTGGTCGCCAGCATGTTCAACCTTCAAGCAGCCGCATCAGCCGACCCGGCGCTTGTGCAAAGTCTCAGCGAGGCTGTCGGCAGGGTGTCCGCCGTAGCACGCGTGCACGAGCGGCTCTATCGATCATCGAACGTCCAGTCCGTCGATTTGTCGGCATACCTCGCCGATGTGTGTGCTGACATCGCAGCGCTCGCATCCGAGGCGAACATCCAGTTCAGCGCCGATGAGCCCGTGAGCATGAGTACGGATCGCAGCGTTCGCGTTGCCATTCTCTTGACTGAGCTGGTCACCAACGCCGCAAAGCACGCGCGTCCGGGGAGCGCGTGCACGATCTGGGTGAGGCTGTGGCGCGTGGGCGGCGAAGCGGTCAAGCTCTCCGTTCGCGATGACGGCGTCGGGTTGCCGGCGGGCTTCGATATAAAAAAAAGCAGAGGGCTTGGCATGAAGCTTGTGAGCGCGCTTGTCAGCCAGACAGGCGGGACGATTGCATCGGCCGACAATCAACCTGGCACGGAATTCATTGCCGAGATTCCGATAGAGCAGAATGCGCCGCGCGGCTAGCGGCGGCCACTTATTGACCGGATCTCAGGGCCGGCGGGCGGCGCGGGTGGCGCAGCCAACCCTTGCCCCACTCTCTGCGCGTTGCCGCAACTATGGGCACAGCCGCCGCCAATCGCCGCGGGAAGTTTATTGAGGTCAACCTGTCTTGGCAGGAACGGAAATTCTCCGTCTCGGTTCAGGATCCACGATCTGCTGCGTCGTCTGTCGTTGCACTTGCCGGTCGGCGATCGGCGTGATCACCGCTGCAGGTCCCTCCACGCTCTGCGGTGGACTTGTCCGGTCATCGCAGAGCGATTTCGTGTAGGGTACCTCGAAGGGAAACAGCCGGAGCTCAACGCCTCTTAAGATAGCGGCTCGAGCTGTCGTTTGGTCTCGCGTGCGCGTAGATGCTCGTCGTCTTCAGGTCCGCATGCCCGAGCGTTTGCGAAACGAGCGTGATCGGTGCGCCCTCGATGAGCATGAGGCGCCGTGCATATCGCGGCTCTTGCTTCCAGCTGGCTTACGTGCCAGCGCGCAGCGGCCTGCACGAACAGGTCAGGCTGTGCTCGTGCGGCCAAAGAGAGCGACGACTGATATGAAAGCTAGTGTGATGACGTCGCCGAGTTGGCGAGGTCAAGACGCTGACCCTCGGGGAGCGAGGATCAGCGTGGCTCGCGCGCGCACGTTCGCTGCAGACGGTAACGGCATGGCAGGGGATGCCATGTCAGGGCTGATTTTACGAAGGCGACAGGGGGGGTACCAAGGGCGGCGAAGGGCTTGCCGACACTCGATCGCAAGCCCTGCACGGCAAGGTGCCACCAGCTACCGACCGGCTTGGCGCCTCAGCCACACGGGTGCGGCGACAGCACCTCACCGGCAAATCTCGCTGCACATAGAGGACGGCGAGCGGCTCGCTGCAATACTATGGGGCTGTGGGTGGCGGTGGCGGTGTGTTTACTTCCACCGTGGCCGGCGGACTATGGTGGAGTCCTAGCCTTTCTCCGAAGAAGACAAAGACGCAGGTAGCTACGAAAGCCAGCAGCAGAATCACCGCAATGACCGAAGTTCCTCGACGCGCGCGAACGATCTTTCGCTCGACTACCACTTCATTTGGCCCAACTTCGACCCCCCTTTCAGCGATTTCAGCAACCATAACCTCGTTATCCGATAACTCTCCATCGAACAGTTGCCGAGGGCGTTTTGTTCCTTCCCTGCAGTGTCAGTCGTCTTTGCGAGCAATTTGCCTGAGACGCTCAATGTCTTCAGGCTCTGCCTCGTCAACACGAGTCATGGCATTGCTGGGCATGCTGTGAAAAACTTTGGCGAGCACGATCTGTGGCGACCGCTATCTGGGCCCTCAAGTGATTAAACGGTGCTCAAGGAAAAAACGCAGCATCTCTTCCGTGGCATTCGGCCCAGAAGGATTCGTGAAGGAACCGGCCGGACTTCCGCCCGACCACGCGTGTCCCGCTCCGTGAACCTCCCACAACTCCAGTCGGCTTTGGCCTTCCGTGTTGCGCTGCACGGAATGAGTGTAACCAATTCCGGAGGCAGTGTTCTTACGTTCGGTGGTAGTTCTTAATGGGGCGCCGGCGGTTGCGCGCGTGATGACCTCAGCCCCGTTGTCGGGGTGCACGGTTTTATCTAGATCGCCATGAAAGACGATGGTTGGCATCACGCGTGTCCTGCCAACCCGGCGGCCATCAACCCTGTTTATCTTCTGCCCTCGCATGGCGCTAAAGGCGGAGGGCAGATCACGTGCTGAGCCGCAGGCCAGGCCTGAGTGCACCCCAACCGCCGCGTAGAGGTCTGGATAAGTCTCCCCCATGATGGCCGCCGCGGCGCCGCCCGCGGACAACCCGGCAACATAGACGCGTCGTGGATCGATGTTGTGATCCTTCATGATCTGTCGCGTGATACCAGCGATCAGAGCCGGCTCGCCTTGGTCGCGAACCTGGTCGCTCGACCGGAACCAGTTCCAACACTTCGAGGCGTTGGCAGCTTGCGGCTGCTCTGGGTAGGCGACGAAACATCCGCGTGCTTCGGCCGCGAAGTTCATTCGCGTACCGGCCGCGAAGTCATCGGCCGATTGCGTGCATCCATGCAACATGACGATCAGCGGAGCTGGCCCGTCGCAGTAACGGCTTGGGATGTAGAGCTTGTACGAGCGGCTGCCAGCGACATTCGCGAAAGAGCCGCTGACGTAGCTGCCGGCACTGGGCGCCACATCGGCGGGCTTTACATCGCGCGTTCGTTTCAGTCCTGGAAGTTTTCCCTTCCAGTCAAGCGCCGAAAAGGCCGGCGCCACCCTCGGCTTTGAGGGCGCAGCGGTAGGATCCATCACTGTATCGGTAATAATCTCGGCTTCGATGATAGGCGACGCCAGGCGCATAGCGGCCAAACTATCCGACGCAGCGTTGGTGGCCCAGCCACCGCCGAGCGTGCGCTGGAGCAGCGATACGGCATCCATCAACTGCCCGGTGCGAGTGAGACGCGTCGCCTCTAACATCTGTGCGCGATCGAGAGGCTTCATATTTTTCTCATTTCCTGTTGGTGCCGCATTTGCGGCAACTGCTTCGCATGTGGTGGGTTGGTATCGCGGAGTGCGTGCATCACTGCTGTATGCGGTCCGCCAGAGCGGCCTTGACCTCTGCGCTCGCGTGAAGCGCGCCAAGGACAGTGACAGAGGAAATGGTTGCGCGCGCGAGCTTCGGTGACACGTCGGATGCGATGGTCAGAAGGCCGAGGACTCGGACATGTAGCTGCTCGCCTGCAGCTCGCACTTCTTCCAGATCTGAGCGGGAAAAGTGACGCAAGCCGAGGTCGAGGGTGTTGCGCGTGACGGTCTCTTTGACGACGTCTGCGTGCCGCTCGAGCTGGTTGCGGATAGCGGTGCGGATGAGGTCGGTCCTGTTCGAATAGAAGCCCTCTTTGACCAATAGATCGATCTGCCCCAGATCGACGTATCCCAGGTTGATGGTGATTTTCTCTGACTCAGGTGCGCGCGGACGGAGTTCTTGGAGGTTATCTTTCGGCATGGGACCATCTACCTACCATCTGTGTGGATGGTAGATGGGAAGGGATTTTCGAGTATCAAGTGCTGCAGGAGCCCGCGATGGAGTGCGCGTTCTTGTCCCGGGGGCAGCGCAAAATGCTTGTGTCCAATCTATCGGCTTGTGCCGCCGGCGGCGGCCCGTGACCACCTCACCTGCGCTCGCGCCGGATGGAATCCGGCGCGACCGTGCACGTCGTCAGGCCCAAAGCTGACATTCGGAGCGACACGCTCGATGTCCGCTACTGACCCAAAGCAGACTTCAATAAGCCGTCGTTGATGCGACGACTTACTCCACCGAGACGCAAGAACAAGTCGTCAGCTTGCGAAGGGTAAACCTTCATCGTCTTGACGGCGGCGCCTACGACATCGGCGGGGCGCTTCTCGCCTTTTGGTCCTTTAGGCATCACCGCCCTCGGCCTTACTAAGGGCTTCCTTGACGAAGGTTCTCAGATCACCGCCCGCTGCTTTCTCAAGCGCATCTCTCGTGTGCCCCTCGTCCAGTCCGTCAGCGACACACTCAGCTACGGCCTCATCGAGCGCTTCCGGTGGACGAGCCTCTGCGTAGATGTAGGACTGCCTCCAGCTTGTCAGGAACTCCTGCGCCGTCCTGGCCATATCTTTTGTCCTCGTGCTTTGCGCTAAGCGTAGCACCGTCTGCGTCGACGCCCGGTTAGGACGAAGGTCCGGCGGAAACTATGTGCACTTTTGGCGAAGCTCGCTCTCTGTCCAGATCGTGTTGCCGCTGTCGTCAGTAATAAACGGATTGTGGAAGTGCTCGGTTTTAATGAGAACTGAAACTCGAGCTAAGGCGTCTGCGTTAGAGGCAAACGTTTCCTTTGGCGGATTGGCTGGCTGGGGGGATGGCCCCCACATGGACGCCGGTCTCCAGTGCAAGGTGACCGGCCCAAACTTATCGTCTTGCAGCCGCTGAAGCTCTTGACGACTGAGAGACATAACGGAGTCTCCTAGGTGATCGGCGCGTGTGTATGTGTACATACGCCCTTAGGCAAAGTCTCAAGGCTATTCCAACGGAGATGTCCAATAACGTGACAGCTCGCTTGGCGCAGGTTAACTGCCCCCGATCCTGTTTCACGGTAGACTAGCACCCATGGTCGGTGAGCACTTAGCACACACGATCCTTCCCGGCGAGGACCTGCGGCCGGTGTGGCGCGCAGCGTGCGTTGCGTATCGCGAAGTGCGCCGCACGGGCGCCCGCGATGAGCCGGCATGGAAAGCGGCGCGCGCTGCCGTACTGCAGGAGTTCCCCACGCTGAGTGAGCGCGCAGCCGGCGAGCAGGCATCGGATGCGATTTGCTATGTCGCCGTCTATTACCCGCAATGGCTCTGGAAGGGCGTAGGGGAGGCGGCCGAGTCAGTAAGGCGCACTTCTGGCCGGGGCCTTACGCAAGTCTTCATCGGTGACTATTCGGACCGCCGTTCGCGACCAGCACTCAGAGATGTCTTGCCGTGAGTGAAGAGCTGACGTCGTATTCGTCGGCCGCAGACGACCGCATCTCAACCCAACGAAGATAATACCGAGGCCGACGACGCGGGGTTGCATCAACTCCCAGCGCCTGATTCGCGCTCCTGGCCCTGATCACCCAAGCTGAGGATCTTGTTCACCAGCCAACGATCTTCAGGCTGCCAAATAGACCAGCCATCCCGTCAAGGTCTCCAGCAGTCTCTGCCATCTCCGCAACATGCGCTTTGCTGATCACAGAGCATTTGGTGCCCACGTCACGTTGCGGAAAACGGAGGACCATCCAGGCGCCTGGTGGCAAGGTAGGCAACTTGACGTCTAAGTCCCTTGAGCATTCCTTCCACGAGACCTCGCCAAGCTTGCCACTCGCCTTATCTTTCGGCAACCGACGAGACCGTCCACGACGAGCAACGTAAGTCCGTGCACAAGGGACCAGCATGCTAAGATGGCACCA
>CAVRVR010000034.1:0-31539 GCA_963724595.1 uncultured Alphaproteobacteria bacterium
ACGTGCCCTCATGCAGCGACTAGCATGAGGCGCAGTATCGGCTCCACCGCGGTTGGCGCCAGATCCAGGTCGGCGAAAGTCAAAACAGTTTCGCCGACGACGTTGTCACGTCTCATGAGTGTCACGACATCTGTTGTGAGCGGCGCATTCGGCAACAGCATCAGGAGCTGTGCCAAGGCATCCCACAGGAAGAATGGCACGGGAACCAGGATGCCCGATCGGCCGGTCTCCTTGAACACGCGCTCGAGGAGGCCCCTATATCGGTAGATTTGAGGACCGCCGAGTTCGTAAACCTTGCCTTGCGCTGACGAAGAGGTCATTACCCGCAGAACTGCTTTGGCAACGTCATCGACGTACACCGGCTGCAGCCTGGTATTCCCGGCACCGAACAGTGCCAACACCGGCGATCGCCGCACGATAGCTATCAGGGTATTCAAGAATGTGTCTTCTGGCCCGAAAAGGACGCTCGGACGCAGGATGGTGGCCGCGGGAAAGGCCTCCCTGACCAACATCTCGCCGCGCGCACGGGAACGGACGTACCTTGACGGCGAGTTGAGATCCACACCAATACCCGACACGTGAACGAGAGCTTTGACTTCGGCACGCGCCGACTGCCGCGCCACGTGCAATGCGCCGCGTTCGTGGACGTTTCTAAACGTGTCGATCCCCCGCTCGACATATAAACCGACCGCGTTCACGGCGGCATCGCACCCTTCTAACGCGCGGCCGACGGACGTCTCGTCAGCCACATCGGCGTAGACGGAAACAACGTGGCCGCCGCGCACCGTTTCGTCGGAGAGCTTCGTCGTATTAGGATGACGGACCGCCACGCGGACCGTCATGCCCGCGCTGACCAACTGGTCCACGATAACGCGGCCGAGGAACCCACTACCGCCGAAGACAGCGATGGCCTTCATGGCAATCCCGCTGACCTGATGTCATTATTTGTTAGTCAGAGTATACGGCGTGCCACCTCGCTCAAGAAGCTAGGTGAGAAGACCGTGCGCCGTCATCTCAAGAAGGCGCAAGCGAAGGCGTTCACGACCGGACGCACGCCGTTGCGCAGGCCATGCGTCTCCATCTGCTTCCGTAGGTCTCCCCAGATCGGTGATGGACGGCAATCAAGTTCTCATACAACTTGGCGTGTCCGGGGAAGCGACCGCGCACCCGAATGTCGAAGGCTCACGTCCAGGTTGGGTCGCCCGACTTCATGCGCGGTCATGCTGGCAAGCTTAGCCGGCACGTCGCCAGGACCGATCCGATTAGCTGGCACAGTCGCCGTTCAGCGGATGCGGTCCTGGCGGTATTCATTCGGAAAGTCAGGTGACGGTTCTATTGGTTCTACTGGTGATTGTCTTCCCGTCGCTGATCGGGCTAGGGATTCTGGTTTGGTTAGAGCTTCACTCCTCCGCACTTGGCCATCCCCGATCTGGGGGAGACGTACGCGGCGGACTCGCAACGGCCCTTTTTGCCAACTGCACTCGGCGGCAACCATTCCATCGAACCACCGCCGAGTGCTGGGCCCGCTATCACCTTCCTGAGTGGCTCCAGCAGGCCCAGAGCACAACGGTGGCGAGGTAGGCGCCGAGGATCGCGTTTGCGCCAATGCCGAGCGCATCGAACTCGTGGAACAAAGTGACGTTGAGAAGATGCGCCTATGTTAGGGTAACGAATGTCAAAGTTGACTTTGACCTGTTTGTGAAGACCTTCAAGGAGTTCCCGCCGCGCTAGTTCCCGCCAAGGAGCTGAGCAGAACTGGCCCATGAATGATCGTATCGATTACGCCATCGCTCCATGGGATCGCACGGACACGGTAAGCCGCGAGCTGGTCCGACTGATCACTCACAGTACGAATGACGGCATTTGGGATTGGAATCTAGAAACAAACGAAATCTACTATTCCCCTCGTTGGCTTGAGCTGGTCGGCTATCGGCCCAACGAACTGCCGGACACTATGATACTTTTGTCAAGCTTCTGCATCCCGATGATCGCGCGAATGCCGAGCAGACAATTGCGGAGTATCTGGCCGGCACGCGTCCCGAATACCGCAACGAATTTCGCCTCCAGCATAAGGATGGGTCTTGGCGCTGGATATTTTCGCACGGCGCCGCGCTTTCGCAACTCAACCGGCCGCGCGGTTCGACTGGCGGAACTCATACCGATATTACGGATCGCGTGCGCACCGCCGAACGCTTGGAGGCGATGGTAGAAGAACGCACCGTCGATCTCGAAGCGGCACCGGGATCGGGCCGTATTGACGGCCACGGCAACCACCAAGTTTCTTGCGACTGTAAGTCATGACATCAGGCAGCCTTTGCAGAGCGATGGCTTTTCAGCTCGGCGGGCTCAAAAACGAAGCTACCACGCCCCACGGAAAGCGATCATTGTTGGCTATTGAACGCTCCCTCGGTTCCGCGATTGAGCTGTTAGATCACCTTCTGGAATATATCAAACTTGATGCTGGAACTCTGGAACCTAAGGTCACGACGGTGAGCGTTCTCACTCTGCTTGAGGGGCTCAGCGACACATTCAACCTTTTGGCCGCACACAAGGGCCTTCGCTTGACCATCTTGCCCACGCGCCTGGCTGTGCAGAGTGATCCGCAACTGCTCGCACGAATTCTGCGTAACCTGGTTTCTAACGCAGTCAAATATACAGACCGCGGTCGCATTTTGATGGGCTGTCGGCGGCACGGTGAGTGCGTGCGCATAGAAGTCTGGGATACGGGTCGTGGTATTGCCCCTCAACAGCTGCGGCAGATTTTTTGGGAGTTTGTGCAGCTCTCGAAAATCAGGCCGCCAACAAGGCGGGCTCGGCCTCGGGCTCGCGATTGTTGATCGCCTCGCCAAATTGCTTGGCCACCGTCTCCACGTTCGCTCTTGGCCGGAGCGCGGATCAGTATTTGCGATCGATATGCCGTTGGCCAGAGGGCCGTCACCTGCCTCGACCGTTGAGGACGAGAGCGAGCAACAATCGGGCATGCCACTCGCCTCGAAGCTTATCGCCGTGATCGATGACGACAAGAGCGTTTCCGGAGCGCTGGCTAGGCTGATACGATCATGGGGCGCGTCCGCGGTTTGCGCGTCTGATGGCGACGAATTATTGCACGCATTTGAGGACGTAAGCCAGACATCGTGATCGCGGACCGCAATCTTGGCATGTCCATTGATGGCTTCACGACCCTAAACCAGTTGGAAGCTCACTGGGGCGGTGCATTGCCATCACTCATTCTTACGGGCGACTATGATGCGAATGATCTGGAGCGGGCTAATAGTGCCGGACGGCGCATACTCCACAAACCGGTCTGGGCTGAGTCGCTGCTTCAGGCTCTGCATTTTGAGATTCTCAACTTCGGCCGGCCCAACTGATTGCCACAACAGCCATCTGTTTTTGACTTCTGCTTTGGGTCAAACGTGGACTAAAACTCAACGTCCGCGCTAAGTCCGCTTTTCCCGCAATAACAGACATCGTCGATTGCGGTCGCGACCTCAGGCACTAGACGCAAGGACGAGGGTCCCTTGACCCTGGAGCGCTCGAAGACGTGGATGAGGAAATTTCGTCCCAAAACCGCTGGAACTCTTCCTTATCGTGTCACCTCTCACTCACAGCCACGGCTCCGCCCGTGGCTACGGCGATGGTGGCGATGTTAAGTCCTGCATCGTAGCGAAAACCGAGGATTGAGCCGAAGACGAACCCTCCAACCAACGCGCCGATGACGCCGACTACAAGGTTGGTCAGCAGTCCGTGCTCGCGGCCCGCGAACTGCTCAGCAAGCCAGCCCGCAATAAGGCCGACGACAATCCAGGCGATGAAACCCATGGCGCCCTTCTCCTTCAATGCCCTCGCGGGCCGATGCGCTTACTTACCCACCACCGCTACGCTCACGCGCTGCAGGCCCGAGAAGCCGAGCGCGTTGGCGGCGCCTGTCGACAAGTCGATGATCCGCCCCTTACCGAACGGACCGCGATCGACGATGGTCACGACGATGGAACGGCCGTTACGCGGATTCTTCACCCGCACTTTGGTACCGAACGGGAGGGTGCGGTGGGCGGCGACCATGGCGCCCGAGCTATAGGCGCGCCCGCTGGCCGTCGTCGAGAGGTCGGAGTAGTGCGAGGCGACACCGCTTTCCGCGTGGGCGGTTGCCCAGGGCAGCAGAGCGATGACGGCGGCTAGGGCGAGCTTTCCGATTGGGGCTTGCATGTTGTCACTTGTTGATTTCAAGGGTTCTTATGCGTGCTCAACCCGGCCTAGGCATTCTTCGTTCCTCAAATACTTGCAACGGCAGACACACATCGTTTCTTAACCAATCCCTACCGCGATGGAAGGGCCTATCTCCGGTGCGGTTTAGGGAATGGTCTGACGTGCGATGGCCCTTAATCGCCCAACAGCGATCTGGCAACGCGAATACCGTAATCCCATTGCCGCGTTGTATTGGTTGAACGCTTGGCTGCACGCAGGCTGCCGTAATAGTCGTTCCAAGACCCACCGCGGGTGATGTGAAGGCAAATGCCGTCGCTCGACGTCGTCCGAGGTGCTCCGTCGGCAGCTAGTCCTTTGTAGCTGTTGAGGTAGCAATCCTCGACCCACTCCGTAACATTGCCGAGCATGTCGTAGAGGCCAAAGACGTTGGGCGGAAATGAGCCCACGGGGGCGTTGAAGGCGTGATCATCGCGGCACTCGGTGATCAGCATCGAGGGAACAGCTTCCTTGCCTGAGAAGTCCGCTCCATTGGCGTACTGGCATATCCCATCGCGCTCGTCGCCGAAGTGATACGCAGCCTTACTGCCTCCACGGGCCGCGTACTCCCACTCAGCTTCCGAGAGGAGGCGATAGGGCTTTCCGGTGCGCTTTGATAGCCAGGCCGCGTAGGCTTTGGCATCGACCCACTCGACGCACGTGGCAGGGTGAGTGCCAGTTTGCGGGAAGCCTGGATTGCGGAAGGAGCGACGCGCCTTGTATTCGAATGTATTCTGCTCGACCGTATAACATCTCTCCTCGATCAGGTGCTCCGTATTGTCCATGAAGGCGGTGAACTGCTCGACGGTCACCTCGAATCTGCTCACAGCGAACGGGCGAGGGAAGGTGATTTTGGTCTGCGGGCCTTCATCATCAGCGCGCAGTGACTCGCTAGTCGGTGAGCCCAGTACAAAGGTTCCAGCCGGGATCACCACCATCTCGGGGCATTCGGCACATTCTTTAAACGTCATCCCCGGTTTGAGCGCGCGCTCCTGATCCAACGTCAGAGGGACGTACGCGCTCTTTTTTGGGGTGTCCGCTTGCGGTGCAGGCTGGACTGGCGGCTTCTGTTCTGAAGGAGGCGCTTCGTCCGAGCACCGAACGCGCACGCTCCTGCCGATCTCGGGCAAATATTTGAGACAATCGCGACCGGTACTATCCTCCTCCGCGGCGTGCGTTGCATTTCCGACGATCAAGTTCGCCAAAATCAACAGCCCGACGGCGCCGGAAACACGGAGGACGCACGCGAACCTCGGCCCCCTTGTCAGAGATCGTTTCGAATTTCGCATTGTTCTCCTGAACCCAAGGGAACACTTTCACTTACAAGCAACGCAGTTACAAGTCGTTGTTGGTATCGCCGGACGCGAGCCAGGGGTAGCTCTGCAGAACCGCGAGGCACGCATGTTGCACGCGGTCACTGATTGGAATAGGCGGGCGGTGCGTGGCTGCTGCTGCGGATTCCACGCACGGAGAAAACGAATGGCTCGCCCTGACGCTGTGGATCCCCGCAACCTACTTCCACCAAACCTGCGGACTCTTTCGTTGTCGGATTGCGAGGTGGTCCTACCCTACGAAGAAGCTATTCAAGCCCTTGATCTTTTTGTCGCTGCGCGATGGGGCTTGCTCGCATGGGAAGGGTGGGTCAAATACCCATCGGGAGTCGGTCATCATTCGGATTATCAAGGCACGGCCGAATTGACACGGCGCTTGGATGAGACATGGGATGATTTTGTACGACGGTCAGCCGAATTCGGTCGCCAAACCATGCAGGCGGACCACCAGCGCTTTGCGCATGATACGGCATGCCAGGGGATGCAACTCTACTTCTGCTTCACAGTAACACCGCCGATCGCATGATCACCAGGGATCACGTCTCCCCGGGTTAGTCGCTTGCGCGGGAATGGGTTCTGCCCCGCCGGTCCCCTCACAGCCACATCTCAAACCGCCGCATCGCGTCCAACGACCACTGCTGGTCTTATTTCTCATAGCGATCGACGAAGCGGTTGTAGCTTCGCCAGTGCAAGCCCTTGGGTTTGGGCGGTAGGTCATTGCAATCCTCGTGAGGGTCAAGCCGCCGCACGATCTTGAACATGGCGCGCGTGGCGCGATCGGCACGCGTCTCGGCTTGTGAGCTGTAGCTGAGGCGATAGCAGCGCCGGCAGCGAAACCGGCTGCCCCCGTAGAGGATCCGGCATGCTCTGGCGCATTTGAAGAACTCGGAAACGTTGCGGAAGGTGCGACTAGCTGCAATGCGATGTGAGTTGGACCGCGCCGTGCCAGGCGTAGAGTTCGTCGCGGCGCGACAAGATCAATAGCCATCTGGGCGCGCCCGGGCTGATCCTCGGGGACATATGGAGGATCAGCCCCCTTTTAGCGGCCGACTCGAAACGCCGGCACCGCCGACCGGCGCCGCATCTGCGGCCTCGCGGGACCAGAACGTGAAAGGACGCTGATCAGGACGGGGGGAAGATCAGCGTCCTTCTATTGGCGCCACAGATCCCAGAGGGCGTCGGGGCATTCCACGGGGAGGGTGGAAAGGTGGCGCTCCTCTAAAATATTTAATCGACTGGAGGTAACAAGGTTACCCGTCGGGGTCACCCAATCGGGGTAACCCCCCATAGCGCTTGTCTTGAACGGCTAACAGAGCGCCCCATCCGAGCGTTCCGCGTTATGCGCCGATGGCGGCGCAGGTTGCGGTGCGCGAGCGCGCACGATGCCAAGGTACTTCTTCACATGCACTTCGATGGCGATGTCGGGCGCGATCCAATTGGTATCGAGATCGCCAGCTTAGCGCGCGCCGTCGCCGAGGCAACCAAGGCTCTGGCCGAACTCATCGATGAAGAGGCCCTTGATGAGCTCCGGCTCGAAATCATAGACGAGAGCGGTGGCGAAGGTTGGTTAGTTAAGAAGTATCCTCGTGCGCTGCTAGGCCGCTCTCAACAGATCCTCGCGCTCCGATCCCGACTGCACGATGCGCATCTGCTCGGCTGCGTAGCTCCGCGCCAGCTTGAACGCGTCCTCGGTCGAGCCAGACAACCACGTCTCGAAGTCGGCAGGATCCGACATCAGCACCGGCATGCGCTCGTGGTTGATGCTCTGCGTGAGCGCGTTCGGCTCGGTGGTCATGAACGCGAACACTTCCTGGTCGACGTTGGGACCATCCTTTTTGAGGGGACCGCGATAGCGCGTCCACACGCCGGGGAAGGCAAACAGCGGACGCTCCTCCTCGCCGTTTCACGGCGAGCCAGTGCCAGATGGCCGGCTTCTCGCCCTTGGGCTCGCAGTACGAGGACGCTGGCACGAGCCAGCGCCGCTGCTGAAATGACGGCGTCCAAAACGGGCTGGTGAGGATCTTGTCGTCGCGCACGTTGGTGCACGAGCCAAGGGGACGAGCATGGATCGCGTGCGGGTAAAGAGAATTCTACGAAGTGCCCGCGCGGTCCGACTGCAATCCACTGTGAACACCCATGGTGCCTTCGACCGAGTTCCAGTGGATGCCTCACCACTGTCGTTCACCGAGCCGGTGGCCGAAGTACCAATTTCACTTTGAGTACCGCCCTTACGGCCTGGCGTAGAACATTGCCGCGTTTACAACGGTTGAGGACAACATATCAGGGCGAGTGCCCCTACGCCCGGCTGGAGTGCCAGCACTAGGCCAAAGATGATCCTGGTCATCGGAGCTTTCGCGATCGTCCACGGGGCGCTCCTCGTCATGTTTGCCCTGCGTCTGCGCGCTCGCAATGCGGATTCGCTTTTGCCACCCTGAATCCACTAGCAAAGTAAAACTCGCGTATTTCCGCGCCAGCCTGCCAGTGACTTTGGGAGCCAACCCAATCGAGGTGGGCGCGAAGGCTGCATCCGCTTCTTTTGGCGGCCGACGCCAAGTTGCATATCCTCTGCCGATATCCTCAGTCACCCAAAATCTTCCGCATGGGCGAAGCGACGAATCGCACGAAAGTAGAGTAGCTCGTCGCTGAATACCGGCGTGGGATTGAACCAATGCAGGCGTGGACCTCGAGCGAATTGATTTCGTTAGTTCTGCGAGGTAACGCGCGCGTCTCGCCCGGCAAAGCGCCACTCAATTGCGTCCCAGGCGATGACTCGACACGACCTAAGGCGTTCTCCTGGTTTCTTTTGCCGATCCTGTTGCTGATGCCCGCCCTAGTGCAGGCGCAGCCGGCTCCGCGAAGCTCGAGGGACATCCAGCGTGAGCGCGTTGAGCAGCTGAA
This sequence comes from uncultured Alphaproteobacteria bacterium, assembly GCA_963724595.1. Classification (GTDB taxonomy): domain Bacteria; phylum Pseudomonadota; class Alphaproteobacteria; order Rhizobiales; family Hyphomicrobiaceae; genus Hyphomicrobium_A. The sequence goes on from CAVRVR010000034.1 coordinate 8,469, forward strand.
AGAGCTGGTCCAGACGAAAAGAGATCTGCAAGAACTCGCTGCAGACGACGCAGCGGAAACTTGCCCAATTCGACGCGAGGATCGCCGCGCTGGAAGCGAGCCTGGGCGTTACTCCACCCCAGGAGGAACCTCCTCAGGGAAACTGGGGCGCCACAATCTCTAATGCGGTGCTCTCTTCTCCCAGCGAAACGGTCTACGCCAAAAGTTCAGACGCACCTTCCTATGCTTCCTACACGCGCGCTCCAAGCGGCATGGTTTACGAAGGGAGTTCCACCGAAAAGGAAGTCAAAGAGGGCCCCTACGTATTCGGAAAAGGCTTCGTTCTCGCTAGCGGAACTAACGGCGAGGTCGACTTCTCCGCCAAGGGTTATGTGCGCTACCTAAACCAATTGGGCTTGGATCCCACTTACACCGATGCGTTTGGGCGCACGACGGAGCTCGATCTGAGACAAGATTTCCAGCTGAATCGACTTCAGTTTATTCTTCATGGATGGCTGTTTGATCAGCGGTTCCGCTACTTTTGGTACGCCTGGACGCAAAATGTGAGCCAGGGTGATGCCGCGCAGGTCGTCGTCGGCGGCAATATCAGCTATAAATTTTCTGATGCCTTGACCGCAACGGCCGGTATCTTCTCGTTGCCTTCCACGCGATCAACCGCGCAGTCGTTCCCGAACTGGCTTAGAATCGACCACCGTTCGATGGCTGATGAATACTTCCGCGGCTCGTACATACAGGGCGTGATGGCGAACGGAAAGATTACGGATACCCTGGATTACAAGGTGGCACTCTCCAACAATCTCAGCGCCCTTGGCGTCAGCGCAAGCCAGATGGATCCCTGTATTTGTACGGTCTCTGGCATGCTTTACTGGATGCCGACCACAGGTGAGTTCGGGCCGGGTGCAGGCTTCGGCGACTATGAGTACCACGAGGACCTTGCGACGCTATTAGGCGTCCATTTCACCTACAGCCGTGAGGACGCGCAGGAGCAGCCAGGGGTCAACGCTTTTGAAAACAGTCAGATACGCCTCTCGGATGGAACGCTGTTCTTCGCCCCGAATGCCTTCAACACCGGCGGCATGATCAACAAAGCGACGTACAGTATGCTGGACCTGGACGCGGGGATGAAGTGGAAGGGTTGGTCGCTCGACGCAGAGTATTATTTTCGATGGTTGGATGACTTCGAGACTATCGGACCCATACCTGTAGAGAGCCTGTTCGATCACGGCTTCCAGGTGTACGCGTCGACGATGCTCCAGCCGGACTATTGGCAAGCCTATCTCTCAGGCTCAAAGATTTTCGGTCAATACGGAGACCCGTGGGACCTTGCAGCGGGACTGACGTACTTTCCGTTCGGCTTCAAGGAGGTGCGCATGAACGGTCAGGCTCTCTACATGGACCGTTCGGCGGTCGGCTACACGGCAGTTCCGTATGTGGTCGGCGGCACCGGATGGGTATTCACGTTCGACGTTGGCACCTGGTTCTAAGGCAAGCGGGAGCCCTCAAAGTTCGCTCGATCCACCTCGCCCCGGCCAGTACAACCCGCTACAAGGTGACTGTTGCTGAGAGAAGCCAGGCTGTAACAGCGGCGTAACGCATGAAATACGATCATGAGATTCTGCTGCTGCAGGGCGGTGGTGCGCTTGGAGCCTACCAAGCCGGCGTCTATGAAGGCCTTGTCGAAGCGGGGATTGAACCGAGCTGGGTCGTCGGTATTTCGATCGGGGCCATCAACGCAGCGCTAATTGCCGGCAATCCGCCAGAGCGGCGGGTGGAGCGACTGCGTGAGTTCTGGCGGCGCATCTCGGTACATGATGGGCTTTCCTTGCCGCCATGGCTCGACCCACTTCGCCCCGCCCTCAACTACATGGCTGCAATGTCAGCGGCCACCATCGGCGTTCCAGGATTTTACCGGCCTCGAATGCCGCCAGTATCGTTCGCCGCGGACGGCACCGAAGGCGCTCTAAGTGTGTACGACACAACTCCGCTCAAGACGACGTTAGAAGAGTTAGTGGATTTTGATTTGATCAATCGCGGGCAAGTTCGGCTCTCAGTGGGTGCCGCGAACGTTTGCACCGGCACCTCACACTATTTCGATACGCTCAACACCCGTATCCACGCGGACCATATCCGCGCCAGTGGCGCTTTGCCCCCCGGCTTTCCCCCGGTGATGATTGATGGCGAATACTACTGGGACGGCGGTGTGGTCACCAACACGCCAATCACTTATGTGGCGGACGAAAGACCGTTGACGACCGCCCGCATCATTCAGGTCGACACCTTCAACGCCCAAGGAGGACTACCGCAGAACTTGGGCCAGGTGTCGGAACGGGCCAAAGACATCCAGTACTCAAGCAAGAGTCGGTTCAACATCGAACGCATACAGGAATTTGGCGAGCTTGCTGCGGCCAGTCGACGGTTGATTGACAGCCTGCCGCCAGAGCTGAGGTCTGATCCCAACGCCCAAAAACTGGCTAAGTTCTGCGACGAGAGAAGCTGGGTCATCATTCGCCTGATCAATACGCGGCCCTCACGCTCGGGCTTCGTGAAGGATTTCGAATTTTCACGCGCGACCATCGATGAGGCCTGGGCAGCTGGCGTGGAAGATGTCCGCCGTTCCGTTTCGGGCTGGGACAAAGTCAGCCCCGAGGAACTTGGCCCCGAGGTAAAAGTCTACCGCCCGACCGAAAATCTGCCAGCACCCGAGCAGGTGTCCAAGCGGAAAAAGGTTAGGTCGGAGCCTGTGCCATCCTCTGTGGCTCGTCGGCACTGAGATTTTGCCGTGGTCACAGCAGGTGTTTAACGGAAGAATCCTCGGAGTAAGGGATCAGCCCTCTATGCAATGGCACCCATTGCTATCAACTTTACCCGCTTAGGATCGCGCTCGCCATCGGCGGCAGCGGCAGCGGCCATGATGCGCTTAGCCAAGCCTATACTTTAGGTAACCCTGCAAGAACTCGCTCGCCATCACGAAATGAGACGCAGCCGTACGGCTTGCGCGACAGCGTGGATTGAGTTTCGTGTCCCGAGCTTCACCTGGGCCTTCTTGATGTGGCTCCTTACCGTCTCTTCGCCCAGCCCCAAGTCTTCACCGACCTCAGCAATGCGATGGCCCAGAGATAGCCAGCGCAGCACCGACAGTTCGCGCGGCGTCAGGCAGGCACCCTTGCCAATCCGGCCGGTAAACGGCGGGGCGAGCTTTTGCAGTTGGGTGGTGGCGAACGAGGCGCCTAGGTAAAGCAACGCGCGTTGATGCGGCTGGAGCTGCATCGCCTTGGGCGACCAATAGGCAAAGATCCAGCGGCCTCCGATTGGGCAACCGAAAAGGTCGCGGATGCCGTGTTTCAAATTTAGCTCGACCGCCCACCGATCAACGCCAATGGGCTCGAGCGATTTCATCAGCTCTGTGAGCGTGAAAGGTGCGAGCGCGAGACGCGCTGCCACATCACTTGGTGCCGGTGACCCTGTGGCCAGCTCCGTGCGATCCTCCCACCATCCCTTAGGGACGCTCTTGTGTAGGAAAACTGTCTTACCCAGCACGAGCGAGTGAGCGGCCCCAAAATTTAGCGGAAGCAGGGCCGCACCTAGAACGTGGGCATGACAGTCGGACCATGCAATCCTATCGAGGGCGCCCAGGACTGCCTCAGGCGTGTCGAGATCGTGAACGGCCTCTGTGAATTTGAGGAGGTCGGCGGAGAGGTGGGTGGGCGTTTTCATGCACCTGCTCTCTTCAAGCTCACTGAGCTTCCTGCTTGTTTGGGGATCGCACTTCAAAAAGAGCGACCGATCAGAACGAGGAATGTGAGGAAGACTACTGCCACCATGACGATGCCGAGAGCTTCGAGCATTGCGTCCTCATGTCTGCCGACGCACACCGAGCGAAGGGAGACCCTTCCCCTCGCTCGGTGGGACCGCGTCCGCGGTCGGCGCTCCCCTCCCGAGGATTTCAGCAAATTCGCCGTCAGGAGAGACTGCCGAGAGAGGGGTGACCTCACAATCCCCGTTTAGGGGGAGATCTCGGGACTAAAGAACAATGCGGCGCTTCAATAAAGCGCGGTTATCCGGGGCGCGAGCCGTTCGTCTCTCCGTGCGAACCATGCTAAACGAAAAACGTTACTCCCTTGAGCACGTTATGTAGGAGCAGCGTAGGAACGTGGGCACGGTTGACCTCATTCGCGATGAGTTTGCTGGTGAGCAGCGGCGACTCACGCAACGAGAAATTGCCATTGTCGCGCTTATTGCTGCGGGACACTCAAACAAAGCGATTGCCATCCAACTCGGGGTCGCACCGGAAACAATCAAAACGCATCTCAAGCGAATATTCTTAAAACTATCGGCCCACACCCGCGCAGAGGCGGTCGTTTGCGTGAAGCGCACGGGATTTAATGCACATGTCCAAACGCATTCACTGAAACGGACGCACTCGGCCCTCGAGGCCTTCATAAAACATGCCCCCGCAGCGGTCGCCATGTTCGATAGGGACATGCGGTACGTGGCGCATACCGAACGCTGGCTGAATGACTACAATCTTCCCGACGAGCCGCTGATCGGACGCAGCCACTACGAGGTGTTTCCGGACATCCCCGACCACTGGAAGGCTAAGCACCAGCGCGTCCTCAAGGGCGCCACTGAAAGCTGTCCTGAAGAGGTCTTCAGACGCGCCGACGGGTCGACGAACATCATCCGGTGGGAGATTCGTCCCTGGCATCTGCAAGACGACAGCATCGGCGGCGTGATGATGCTGACTGAGGAGATATCCGAGCGTAAACGGCTTGAGCGCGAGCTCTGGAAGCTTGCCAAGCAGGACAGCCTGACGGGATTGCCCAATCGCCTGCAGTTCAACGAGCTCCTGGAGTCGTCGACGCGGCGGACGACGGCCGCAGATTCGCGGTCGGCCTGATCGACGTCGACCGTTTCAAGGAAACCAACTTAATGCGCTGAGGTTAGCTGTTGCTGCTCTTCAGAGCTGTCCCAAGGCAATCAATCAAGCACTCGTCATTGAAGGGCTTGCTCAGGAAGCCAACTGCCCCAGCCTCCAGCGTCTGCGCCCGGATGCTCTCTTCTAAAAGTGCCGCGATGCCGATGATCGGTACGCGGCGACCGTCAGCCATTAAACGGCTCTGCAGCTCAACACCGCTCAAGCCTGGCATTTGCACATCCGTGATCAGACACGATGTGTCATTCACGCGGTCCGACCCCAGAAAGTCTTCGGCCGACGCGAACGTGGCGACGGCATATCCAAGCGATCGCACGAGCGCGCTTATGGCTTTGCGCACCGATTGGTCATCATCGACAATTGAGATCACGGGCACCTTCGGCACACAGACTTCCTGGCGTTTGGGATTAATAGATGCCCGGGAGCAGCGCACCTACATGCGGAACGGACACGAGCGAGAGGTAATGAACGGCCTCCCGCACGGCCAAGGCCTTAGTGAAGCGCATGGCTAGTGCAGCCATAGGCCCAGCAAACTAAGGGCCAACGCAAATAGAAAGCTGCCCAGCAAAGTACCAGGTCAGAATTTCGTCGGTCTCTGCGGTGAGGAAAGTCGCTTTGCGCCGCATCGCTACCTCCTTGCGCCTACCATCTTTATGCGTGCGCAATTTACCGACGTGTGGCAGCCGCGATATCCCCGTTTTGGGGGAGAGTTGATGCTGGGAGAGTTCCTCGAATTCACTGCCGACAACTTCTATTACGCCCATCGAGGTCGTGGCGGTGAATGGCTCTGCGCCGGGGTGGATGTTCTGAGTGGATGTTTCGAAGGGCGTGCCCGTTTCGCGACCTCGCCGGGCGCCCATACAGGGTACGTTCATCGGGAGGGGATTATTCCTTTCACTGCTTCGATTGGGTGCACCCTACTTTCCAATCGGGGCGTTGCCAGAGGGCGCCTCTCCGATAAAGCCTGTCCCCCTCGGGCCGGATCGAGGCGCCCTCACCTCCAGCCAGATTTTGCCGAAATCTGATTGTACTGATTGCATGGATCACTCCTCTGTTAGAGAGGGCGCCATGACGGTTTTGATTGCTATAGCTGCAGATAGCGCGCAGCGTGATTTTTCAGCCGCTTGTGCTGTAAGGCGCAAGATGGCTCTGACGGCCGCCCCTGCAAACGTCTCCCACACATGGAAACGTTCGCGTCTAGGCACCCCCAACCGTCCCCGACGCCCGCAGCGGCGGTCCCTTTTTTGGCCTTGCATCACCGGCCATCTCTCCCCTGATGCCCCGAGTTTGAACTCAGCTCTCCCCGGCGTTTGAGAAGTGCTCGCGTCGGGTCGTGCGGGGAACATGGTCGAGAGTGACGTTGCTCTCGGCCATGTCTGATGGCGAAGCCAGCCCACTGGCGAAGCTTGGCAGTGCCTAGGACACTGAGGCGAACGGGCGACGAATTTGTATGAAATGGTACTTTTGCGGGGATAAGCGCGGTCCGCTAGCACAAAGCTATGGACATGCAGGAGCAACAAGCGCTGCAATGATCGATTGGCCCGGCGCGAGCCCTCGCGCCAAGCCAATAATTCTCTGCAATGTTCCGCGTAGCAGAGCTAGAGGGGCGTCCGATTGAGCTACCCCGCGCGACCGGACGCTCCCCTAGTAGAACTCACCGTCGATTTAAGACACCGGGACTAATTAGTGTCCAGGGGGAACTCGATCCCTTCAACACATTTCTACTGAACGCACACCAAGGTCCCGTCTGGCGGTCGATGCTGCGGCTCGACAAGCGAATGTCCGAATTCGCACAGTTGCTCGCCAGTCTCCGGTAAGGTGTGGTTATGAGCGACATAGGACAATTTTCTGCATTCGAAGACGGTCGTGGGCTGGCCCGGGCCATCGTCAACACCGTGCGCGAGCCGCTGTTGGTGTTGGACAAAGACCTTCGCGTCGTTGCCGCCAGCCGCTCATTTTACGAGACGTTCCAAGCCGACCGCCAAGAGACGCAGGGGCGACTGCTGTACACGTTGGGTGACGGCCAATGGGATATCCCTGCGCTGCGCACGCTCTTGGAAAAGGTCGTGCCCGAGCATTCGGTGATGGACGACTACGAGGTCGAGCACGAGTTCCCCAAGATCGGCCGTCGCACCATGCTGCTCAATGCGCGTACGGTTATCTCTGAAAAAAGCGCAGATGCTGCCTTGCTGCTCGCTATTGAAGACGTGAGCGAGAGGCGCGCGCATGAGCGGGAACTAGAGCATCTGGTGCGTCAGAAGGAGTTGCTGTTGGAGGAGATGCGGCATCGCATCGCCAATAGCCTGCAGATCATCGCCAGCATTCTTTTATTGAAGGCACGAAGCGTCCAATCGGACGAGACGCGCGGCCACCTGCAGGACGCCCACAAGCGCGTAATGTCCGTCGCCGCCGTGCAACAACACCTGCAGGCCTCCGGCCACGGCGAACCAATCGAAGTCGGGCCGTATCTGTCCAAGTTGTGCGCAACCCTGGCGGCGTCCATGATCGGCGAAACGCGCCCGGTAGCATTGGAGACCAAGGTCAGTGGGGGACGGTAGTGTCCAGCGAGGCGGTCAGCATAGGCCTCATCGTCATCGAAAGCGTGATCAACGCTCTGAAGCACGCCTTTCCTCAAACCAAGACGGACGGCCGGATTGTTGTCGCGAACGTCGCGAGTGGGCTACAGATGGAGATCGTCCATTGATCTCGCTCGGGTTCCGGCACCGGAATCCGAATACCCGCGCGTCGCCAAACGGCCGCAACCTCTCCCGCACCTCTGCTGCGTACTTCCACTTCCTACTCGCAGCCAGCCCGATCACGTGAAATATTTGTACGTGACCGATCGGCGAAGGAAGAAGACGGTCGAGTGCGTCGACTACCCTGAACGGACCTTCTTCGACTCTTGGCACTCGCCGCCGACTCGACGGTCATCAAGCCCCTTGAGCAATTTCAGGATCGACATTCACGGCTAACGCCACTCGCAATGGATCGTCCTTCAGGGTAGTACTGCTGATGCGGCTCAGGAAACCATCCATTTTGCGCAGCTGGCCTCTCGAATAAATCGAGAACGGCTCAAGAAAATCTGCCTCAGAGACTCGCTCTCGAGGCCGGCAACCGCAAGGTCGAGCGTGACCTCACTTCGCTCAGACGAGATGGCAGTGATGAACTGACGACGCAGCTTTCTTAGACAGCTCATTCCGGCATATGCTCCTGCCGCGGGAAATAGGCCGCGGCTCTCAGTCGGAACGCGATCAAGAGTTGCTGGATCAGGGTGGCGCCGCGGGCCGGCCTCGAGCGGCCGCCGCTGTTGCCGCAAGTCCGCTTGGACGACGAGACGCTAGATCTGCCGTCAACTCGCGCCAGGAAAGCAGGCGCGCCCTTGACGCGCCTGTCATCCACACTTAGTCAGTGCGCTCACTCCGTCACTGACGCATCGACGATCTCGTTCTCGACGGCTTTCGCGACCATCGCGCCGATCTCAATCGTACGGGGCTTAAGCCGCTCGGGAACCTCGCGCTCAGATCGACGGACAGGAGCCGGTCCTTCACATCAGCGCTCCTCACTTGACATAGTCGGCGCTTGGAAGCGGCGCTCGAAAGCGCGCGAAGCGATGCCGCGGTGCAGGAACGCCGGCTTCTTTTCCGCTTCTTCTCTCCTCGGATCGAGAGTAGGCCCTCGTTGACCCACCGACGTCGTGCTTGTCAAGTGGCGACCGCCATCGTAATGCGGGGCACCGTCTCGGCCAGACGCTCATATTGTAGGGCGGATAAGTGGGTGGGCTCATTTCCGAAGCTGGCGATCTGGTCAAAAACCGACACGAGGCTGTCGAAGCCGACGGTCGACCGATACAGCGGGGGGATAGATCAAGTTCTCTCATAACATCCTCCTCGGCAAGCGATGCGGCGGTTGGGCCTGCCTATTGAGGCCAGGCACTTTAATTCGTGGAGCCCAGAGTTCGTCTGCATGTCCCATAGATATGGGGTGCGTTTCTATTCGTTTAAGGGGTCCGGTCAGCCCCCGGTGAATGACGGCAAAACGCGGGTCAGCTTCGAAATCCGTGCGCTCTTCGCGATCCAAAATCAGCGCGCTTTCTTTGAATATCCGTGCGCTCTTCCCCATCCGAAATCTGCGAGCCGAGCACCGTTCCTTGCAATTGTTTAAAATTGCCAGCCCGCCATTTCATAATAAGTTTGATCGTGCCGTCTATCGAGCAGGACAACGCCACGTCTTCAGCTCGTCCATGCGAATTGCTGCTTAATGTTGCGTAGGCATCCCCGGTTGATTGGGATCGTCGTTAGCGTACTCGCTGTTTACGTCCAAGATGAGCTGTCCTACGCGCCCGTTGTCAGGATCGTCTGCGCCAGCCGAACAGAGCCCCGGCGATCATCTTGGTTGTGTTCGACTTGCCCGTCTCGTTAAGGTTTTTCTCCTTGCCGTCAAAACGTACGGCAGCTGTGGACCGTTCCCCGTCACACGCAGGCGAGCGATGCCGTAGCCTTATTTCAGTGCACCGGCTGCCCACAAGCATCCCGTAAAGCCAACCATCGCGGAAGTGCGCGCCCTCAGCCGCCGAGGTAGAGCAACTGCGACATACGAGCAGACGTGTCCGCCGTCAGCAGTTGACGTCGAGATCGAGTGCAGAGCGGACGTGTATGCCGAATGGCTCGGAGATCTGCTAGTGACCGAAAGCTGAAAGAGCCTCAGCGTAGCTGCAAGAGGCTCGCCGACGTCCTCGTCGATAGGAGGACAGGAAACCTATCTACACTTTTGGGGGAGCTTGCTCTCTGTCCAGATCGTGTTGCCGCTGTCGTCAGTAATAAACGGATTGTGGAAGTTCTCTGTTTTTATGAGAGCTGAGACCCGGGCTAAGGCGTCTGCGTTAGAGGCAAACGTTTCCTTTGGCGGATTGGCTGGCTGGGGGGACGGCCCCCACATGGACGCTAGTCTCCAGTGCAAGGTGACCGGCCCGAACTTATCGTCTTGCAGTCGCTGGTGCTCTTGCCGACTGAGAGACATAAGAGAGTCTCCTTAGGTGATCTGCGCGCGGTAGGCGTACATACGCCCTTCGGCAAAGTCTCAGGCTATTTCCACTGGAGATGTCGATAACGTGACAGCTCGCCTGGCGCAGGTTAACTGCCCTAGATCCTTATTTCACAGTAGACTAGCACGCATGATCGGTGAGCACTCAGGCACAGACTATCCTCCCGGGCGAGGACCTGCGGCCGGTGTGGCGCGCAGCGTGCGTTGCGTATCGCGAAGTTCGCCGCACGGGCGCCCGTGATGAGCCGGCATGGAAAGCGGCGCGCGCTGCCGTACGGCAGGAGTTCCCGACGCTGAGCGAGCGCGCAGCCGGCGAGCAGGCATCGGACGGATTTGCTATGCCGCCGTCTATTACCTGGAATGGCTCTGGAAGGGCGTAGGGGAGGTGGCCGAGTCTGTAAGGCGCACATTGGCCGGGGCGAATACCAGATCTTCATCGGTGACATTCGGCTGCTGTTCGCGACCAGCGCTCAGAATGTCCGCCGCCGTCGAGCGGCAACAGCTGACGTCGCATGCGTCAGCCGCAGACGACTGCATCTGACCCAAGCAGACCAAACCGACGCGATGGCTCACCGAAAGCGCTTTTGAATCCGGTTACGACCCCAGGTGCGCGGAGGAGGCGAACCGTGATCGGTTTGAGACGATGGAGAAGGTTGCGATGATCCTACAAATCGGTCGCGCGTGTGAGCATTCATCGACAGCTCGGGACTAAGCGACTCGCCGAAGGTCGCACTGCCTTGAGCCAGTTTGCTGCCGCGCCCATTGGAAATTGCATGGAACGCCCATCACTCTACAGAGGCGCTCATCATCGTCGTCAGAATAGTTCCGCGCTTGTAGTTTTGGCTGACTGATCTGCTAATGCTTCGGCTTGTTCTTGATGTACCGTCCGTGCTCGGGTGTCGAATCGCACTTAGCAGTTCCGACATTGATATGGGCATGGCCACGCTGAGCGGTCCTCGGTTTGTGTTACTCCGAACTGATCGCGCAGCTCATCCGTCGTCGCAATGGGACGAACTTTCATTATTCTCAGCTCGGGCGGAAGCTCGAACCATAACACACAGCGCCCTTCAATTATCGCAAATCGTACTGGTCAGTGACAGCGCACGCCTCTAGCGTATGGTCTCGGGCATCAGTTTGACGACAGCGTGTGGGCATCGGTGAAATTGGCCTCACGCCAGAAGAAGCCTGGGCGCCGTCGACGTGTCGATCGCAGAAGGATGGTGACTGCAGTGGCCAGCAGACCGGGGGTCGGCTTGTCGTGCGCGCAGTGATCTAAAGCGTGATCGTGTTGTTGCTGAGTCCTCCTGAGCACATCCGGCAGCCAAAGCTGTCCATAGGATAGGACAGGGCGGCTCAGCATAGGAGCAGGAGGAGTGCGATGCTGAATTTTCCCAACGCGAGCCGTAGTGACCACTTCGGCGACAATGTACATCCTGCTTTTGGGGGCATGATGGCGTGTTGGGAGTATCTCGTCTTCATGGACGAAGCCGCGGCCCGACGTCGGCGGTGATGTAGGCGTTGCGCTCGACGCCGTCGTCCCAGAAGATTATTTCGCTTCGCCACGCATCCGGTGCAGTGAGGACAACTTTGCGGTTGCCCTTGCGGAGCTTGGGGCCGCTTCGAAGCTCCGCGATGCGTTCATCGTGATCGGCGCAGCAATTATCCTGAAGGTCGGTCGCGGCAACCGAATGGGCGCCGAAAGCGAGCGCGACTGCGATGGCGTGCTCAAGGTCTGGAATGATGCGTCACGCTACTCTTTGCTCCACTCGAAGACTGGAGTCGGGATGTCATGCCTTCGCGTGCTCCGCGACGAGCGTCCTCGCGACGGTACGCCTCCCCAGGCATCGATCCCGATCAGGATGACGTAGGGTGCGCCGGTGTCGACGGCGGCGATGCGCTCCGGCAAGGTTGCGATGCACGCCGTGATGATCGTCTCGGCGGGCGCGGGTGGCGGCGAATACGGCGACGGCCGGGATGCCCTGCCGGGAGGCCGCGGGCAGCAACTCGCGCAGAGCACGCCAATCGTGGCCTTGGGCATGTAGACGGCGGTGGTCGCCCTGGCGTCGGCGACGTCCTGACCAATCGAAATCGTCGGGCAAGTGCTCGTCGTTTGCGTGACCGGTGATGGCCTGGAAGCGGCGCGCGCCGCGGCGGCGCGTCAGCGGAACGCCGAGGCGTGCGGCGGCGCCCTGCGCGGCCGAGATGCCGGGGATGATCTTGAACGCGATGCCGGCGGCGTCGAGCGCGGCGGTCTCTCGCAGGCGGCCGAACATCAGCGGATCGCCGCCTTGAGAACTACGACCCTTCGGCCGGCCCAGGCGAGCCCCGACCATCAGCGCGTCGATGCTGCTGCTTGCAGGCGCGACCGCTTCTCCGCCGACGTCGACGCCGCGCAGGGCGACGCGAGGGCGAGCACTTCCGCCGACACAAAAGCGTATTATACAAAATGACATCAGCCTCTCGCAGAGAACGATACCACTAGCTGCGTCGCTTCCTCCGCCTCGCGATTATGGAAGAAGCAATCGATTATTCACCGATGTTGCCGGAGCGGCTAGCCACGCAGTTCGGGTTTTATGGCACGCCAAATACTTCGGGAGAGTAAGTCCGAAATCGTTTTTCGACCTTGGCTTTCCTCGCAATAATGGGGATAGCTTTCGGTGCAGCTGAGCTTGATTGGCGTAACATCGCCAAATTTCCCTGGCGGACTGAATATCCTGCCGAACAAAAGGTTCCACCAGAACCAGTGTAGCCAGCCACCCAGGTAAGCGATCGTGTCGTCGCGACGTCTGTGCGAGCGAGACTGCTGGTCGTCGCCCGGCTGCCGGATCGCTTGCGAGAACTGCGGCGACACGATGCTTTCGTTTACGCAGTCCCCCTGGCCTTCTGGCAGGACTCCTTGTCCGTGCGCGGTGCCTCAACCTCCCCCGGGCACGCGAGAATGACGACGAGGATGAGGGGGATGAATGCGATGACACAAGAAAGTCGCCGTGCGGGGCAGTAGGTTCGGGCGGCGTCGCCGGTCAATTCATCAGGGCAGCTAATTGCTCTGGCCGCCGGTCTTGCGGCCAAGAATGCGAGCACGCCGCTGACGAAGCCGCCCACTGGAACAAGCCGGGCATAGCATCTGCTCGGCCGGCAAGGGCCTTTGACACACCCGCGATTGCTAGGGCCACACCGCCACCCAGGATGATAGACGCCGCGAACATGCCGACGACAGTCGAGCATCAACTGAAGAATCCAGCCCGGGGTTACGTACAACTGCTCACCATGCGAGGCCTGCGAACGAACCGAGGATTGTCGTCTTTGATGCACTTGTCACAATGTCTCTGATCAATATCGTCTGCGTTAATGTCAGCCTCTACTCGTCCTTAGGCATCGTGCGGGCTTTTCAGCGCGTTGGGTCAGGGCGCACGTAGTGGCGAGCCCTTCGGGACGACCGACAGGGGGTTCTGCTTCTAAGGGCGGGCTCAAGCCTGACTAGATGCCCACGGCCGTTGCACCTATCTCTGCGTGAGGTGGGGATGCGGATGTATTCGCCCCTGGCCCAGCGGACGGCGAAGCTGCGATAGAACGAAACGGGGTCGCCCGACTGACCCGTGGATTGAATGTAAAGCGATCGGTCAAGGTCGGCGAGATCATAGATCGGCGCGATAGCTTCGACCCGCATCCTGTTCGCGCGAACGGGGCTCCTCGCCGAATCCTCCGACTCGCCGCGATTGAGCGTGTAGTCGCCGCCAGGACTTGGCTCCATCACGTTGAAATATGAACCGACCAGAGGCAAAAGGCCAAAGGGCGATGCTCACCATAGGAAAACGCGCCCTGCCCGAGTTCCACCGCGTGCGATCGCTGCCATATCGTCGTTGAAGGATCGGCTAGCGCCGCCTCGAGAGCGTTGGTTACAACGGTCGCGGAGCCTCCCCGTATCGGCGTCGCTCGGTTGTCGCACCAATCGCGCGCGCGTGCTCGCCCCGCAGCACGTGGATCAGGGCCGGTGACATGCGCGTCGAAGTAACGATCGAAGCGCTGGCCCACATTCGTCACTCCAGATCCCCTTGACCGTTTTGCGCACCGATGCAGTGAAGATCAGCGGTTTGGCCGGGTGCCGCTGCATCCTCGTGTCCCAGTTCTCCAGCGGTCGAGCACACCATCTGCACCTCCCGCAGCCCTCGCGCTCGCTAGCATTAGCGGCTTCAGCTGCGCAAAGGGAGCGAGAGCACATCCAACTGGGCGAACTCGCACCGTCAACATCATGGTTGCTGCGATCGAGAACAAGCTCCTTGATACGCCGCCGCCGATAGGGCGCCTCCCAGTCAAGGTCAATGACGCGAATAATCAGATCCGACGATGCGGGTGTTGGATGTGCCGATGGCACCGGCTAGTGGGTCTTCTACAATGCGGCAACTGATCAAACCGGACAGCTGTGCCAGTCATAGGTCGGATCCGTACTGGTATGGTGTGTGCGGCCCGCGATATCGCATCGGACGCATTGCGCACCGGCACGCGCCCCGTGATGAGCCGATGCTCCCCTCGGTGTCGGCGACGACCATGTTCTGCATGGGAACGACGTAGAGGCGCATCCTGTTCATGTAGCTGGCGACGTTCCGGACTCGCGGATTGATGTATCTGGGCAGCAAACGTCGTGTCGTTGTTGCTAAGCGCGGTCCATTGCAGTGCTGCTACGTAGCCCTCGTCGAGCATTGCTCCAAATCGCCGGAGCCCGGCAGCATGGTTGTGATGGTTGTTGAACGTCGACAACCCGTGTGCCACTTCCCTCACGTGGATCGCCATGGTCTCTTCTTGAAAGCGGCGCCAACCTTGCGGTGTGAGATATTCTGATAGATTGGAAGGATCGATTTTCTCGATGAACAGATCCTGCACATCGGCACCCGTGGTGGCGAATCCCCAGGCGATCGCGTCGCTACGGCCGAGGACGATCAGGGGCGTCCCGCAGGTGGTACGAACGACGTCGAGGGCGGCTGCGCCGGGGCTCAACAAGCGCAAGATGGGCGAGATACGCAAGGGGATGGTGCGCTGAGCTGGAGCATGCGGATCATTGGCAAGAAGCGGTCTACCGGAGCGTGCGCACGAGACCACCCAGTCGTTCGAAGCGCGACCGACCGGGAAATGCATCGAGTTCGGCAGCGGGTCGGTGATGAACACCAGCCAGACGTCGTAATGCATAGAGTCGGGCAAGCTCCGGAAGAGGCGGCGTGTCCTCACCTTCGAGGCCGGGCATCAGGTCTGTGATCTTCGTTGTTCAATCTGACGGCTGATAAGCCAGCGTCTGATCTCTCGATCAAGATTGGTACCTAAAGTGAGTGCTATTATCTTGGCCGCGAGAATGCCGTCGACGGGCGCCAAGACTCGGCCTATGGCGGAGCAAAAGAAACTCAGGCGGCAGCCGCGGGGCGAGAGAGCCTGTGTGCTGATTATGAAAGCATTGACGCCGCGAGCGTAGGCTTCAAGCAGCGCCTTGCTGTCCTGCGGCAGTGCCGCAAAGGAGCGTTCCGCGTGGCCATTAAGATCGAGCGTGCGCAGGAAGATATCGCTGGCCACGGTCCCTTTCGCCGAAGATCTCCCGACAAGCGCCCCTGCCCGGCGCGGCGCATGAGCTCCATCTGCCACAGGCGCTCCTGCGCATGGGCAAAGCCGAGAGCGGCCCCAGAGATCATCGACTGTCGTTGCAAATATGTGAGGAACTCCCTCGCGATCGCGAATGATGTCGACCGGGCCATGGAGCCCCGCGATGCCAACGGTTCCTAAGGAGGCGGGCAGCGGTGTTCCAAGCAGCACCGCAAAAAGCGACGCCGCGGCCGCGAGCAGCATGAGAACGACCAGCGCCGCTAAAGCCGCAATGCTTCTTAGGCGTCGCATCCCTGGCTGCAAGCGCATAGGGCTCTCCGACAATTCCTTGCACCGCGCGAAAGCCTAGGCAACGCCACCGCGGAAGGCCATCCCGTCGCGGGCGAATAAGCCTGTCGTGAGAATTTTAGCCGTAGCTGAACTGCGCAGCCTTAGACGTCGATGCCTGCTGCAAACGAAGACAGCGACGGCAGCGGAAAGTGCCGGCCGCATCCGCTTTCAGTTGACCCGCGGAGATGAGCGTGGAGCTTTGCCACTTCTGCTTAGAGCGTATGCATTTCCTTGCGAAGATCTTTGCTTGGGTGGCTCCGGGATGGATCGAAAGAGGTGACCAGCCCGGTTGAGTTCATTGTCTCGGATGTCCCCGTGTGACCCCGGCCCTTTCGAGCTCCGGCTTGAGGGCCCCCGTAGCCCATAGCCGCACATGCGGAGATCGGCCAGTAGCGACCACAGCGGATGTTCGAAGGTGGCGGGCCGATTGCCTTCAAAGACGAAGTGGCCGATCCAGGCAAATCCGTAGGCTGTCAGCGCGCAGGCTGCTAGCGCCGCGCCGATGAGCCACGATAACGGACTGCCCGGATCGCTGCCAAGCGCCGCGAGCGCAGCCGCAAGGAAGGCAAAACTCAGCATGGTCCCGGCGATGTGAAGGGCGCGCGTTAGGGGCTTCGCGTGCGCACGCAGGTAAAACGCCCAAAACTCATCAAAGGAGTTGAATGACTGTGGCATCCCCGTTCGATCCCCGACCATGAAATTTTTCGGCATTGCGTAGCAAACGCAGGAAGTCTCTAGCTGATTTGCGGTGTAGTGGCCGCTAAATTAATGGGGCGCAACGAATAGGGTAGACTCCCCCCCGTACCTACATGGTGATTTGGTTAGGGGATCACTCAACTTTTTTGCACGACGAGCTTCGAGCCAAGCTCAAGGTCAAGATGGTACTGACTGCCGAGGGCACAGATCTGCGCCACGAGGTGGACGGGAGATCGACTTGAGCTGAGCGCGAGCTGGCAGAAAAGTTTTGCAAACGAAAGATCAGCCCGCATCAAATGGCAATCTGTTTGGCGGGGCGTTGGAAAAGAAGGTTTTGTTCTTCAAGTTGTCGCCGGATCGGCGAGTAACTTCTAAGCAGAGGGTCGCAGGTTCGAATCCTGCCGGGATCGCCAAGCAGCAGGTTCCTCCGAGTTGAAAGTCGCGTCGGGTAACGCTACGGGGTCAGAAGTTCGAGTTTCGAGGAGCCGTCCCGGTCGCCTCAGCGCCGGACAGGATCCAGCGAAGGCGAGCCGCAGCTAGAGCCCTGCTTCGGTTTGGATGTCGCGCGCCATGAGGGGAATAGATTTCTGCTCAGCATCGCTCCCAGGGTCAGCGCACTGGTGTTAGCGGGGAGCCCCCGCGTCGAGTTAGGACTTGCACCTTTCGGACAGTCCTGCGGCTGACATCCATCCAGTAGCCGCCTTCGCCCCCTGTCGCGACGCGTTCGTTTCACCGTCACCACCCACTTCCTCGGGCGTCCCCGCCGCGACGTGCGGCCTCCACCGACGGACGCCCTTTTGGGTGAGGGCACGTTCCATCGCATCATACGTAGGGCTGACGTCAGCGCGCCAATGCGGATGACTTTGCCCGTCTACTCGCCGGTGCGGTGTATGCGAGCGGGCAAGGGGCGATCTCCAAAATCAATCGTCGAGCGGCGCATGAGACGTCCGCAATCGTCGACGATCAGGCGCAGGCGCCGGCCTTTGTGGAAGAAGGTGAGGCGGTAACGGCCCGCATCGTCATCGACGCCGTGCTCGCAAACGCTTGTAATCGCCTTGGCGCGCATGAGGCTCAGAACCTCTTGCGGCTCCAACCCTAGCCCCGCGCCAACGATAGACGCATCGATCTCTACGGCGCCGTCGTCAATCTTGATGGCGGCATTGCCCGGAGCTGGTCCTGGAGCTGGGTGGGGGAAGCGAGCGTTCATTGGCACGGCCTTTCGGCGCTACCTTTTTGGGTGGCGGGTCCGCTCCCAAAGGGCCCCACGCAGATTAAATCAGAGCGCGCGAGATCAAGTCACGCCGCAAGTGCGCGGGCCCTTGGTGTGCGACAAGTCTTGCTGCATTGCAATATTCGTTGCGCGTAATTCTTTAGACGGTGCGCCCGCAACCATGAACGATCCGCGCGAATACGTAGATCAACTTAGAAATGCGGGCAGGACTTGATCTCCCGCAATGTCGATCAAAGGAGGTTGGCAGATGTCGCTTCTGGATAGGCTCTCCGTCTATTGGCAGGATACCCTGAATTTCCTGCTCGGCGCGGGGCTGTTCTTCTCACCGTGGCTCTTCGGGTTTGGCGCCGAGCAGTCCGCTGCGTTTAATGCGTATGTGGTCGGCGCTATCATCGCTGTGATGGCGCTCATGGCGCTGTTCGCCTTCCAGACCTGGGAGGAATGGGTCAGCGGCTTATTGGGCGCCTGGCTCGTGATCGCACCGTGGGTGTTGGGTTTCAGCGGATCGAGCACCGCTATGCTCACACACGTGGCGGTCGGCATCGCGGCGATTGTGCTCGCGATCTGGTCGGCCAACGAGCATGCAGGTCATCTGACGGCCTGACGTCGAGCCAGACTTGGTGATGCGAGATAGGCGGCATGACGAGCGCGCATTCGCGGTCGTCATGCGGGTCTATTGGCAATCAAGAGCTGCGGCGAGCGAGCTCTCAGGGGAGGTCATTCGGCGATGATCCAAGAAACGAATGGGAAGGTTCGGCTTCCATCTCATCGGCGATGAGGACAGGCGTTACCGCTGCATTTGAACGTTCAGTTCTACGTAAAGTCGAGCGCGCTCAGCCGGTCTGCCGATCTCGCGATCTCGCCCCATCTGGCGACCGACACGGACATCGACCAGTTCGTCGATGACGCGATCGCCTCTCTCCAAGCTATTCGGGTGGACGCGAAGCGTGCGCTGGCAATTGCCTACGAAGGCTGATGCGCGGCAACGTTCCTTTGGAGCGGATCGCTTTAGCTGTTTAAGTCGCCTTGCGGCCCCTACTGCGTGTGGCGCGCTATTAGCTGGGGCTTCACGCGGAACGTGCCCTCATGCAGCGACTAGCATGAGGCGCAGTATCGGCTCCACCGCGGTTGGCGCCAGATCCAGGTCGGCGAAAGTCAAAACAGTTTCGCCGACGACGTTGTCACGTCTCATGAGTGTCACGACATCTGTTGTGAGCGGCGCATTCGGCAACAGCATCAGGAGGTGTGCCAAGGCATCCCACGGAGGAAGAATGGCACGGGAACCAGGATGCCCGATCGGCCGGTCTCCTTGAACACGCGCTCGAGGAGGCCCCTATATCGGTAGATTTGAGGACCGCCGAGTTCGTAAACCTTGCCTTGCGCTGACGAGGAGGTCATTACCCGCAGAACTGCTTTGGCAACGTCATCGACGTACACCGGCTCGCAGCCTGGTATTCCGGCACCGAACAGTGCCAACACCGGCGATCGCCGCACGATAGCTATCAGGGTATTCAAGAATGTGTCTTCTGGCCCGAAAAGGACGCTCGGACGCAGGATGGCGGCCGCGGGAAAGGCCTCCCTGACCAACATCTCGCCGCGCGCACGGGAACGGACGTACCTTGACGGCGAGTTGAGATCCACACCAATACCCGACACGTGAACGAGAGCTTTGACTTCGGCACGCGCCGACTGCCGCGCCACGTGCAATGCGCCGCGTTCGTGGACGTTTCTAAACGTGTCGATCCCCGCTCGACATATAAACCGACCGCGTTCACGGCGGCATCGCACCCTCTAACGCGCGGCCGACGGGACGTCTCGTCAGCCACATCGGCGTAGACGGAAACAACGTGGCCGCCGCGCACCGTTTCGTCGGAGAGCTTCGTCGTATTAGGATGACGGACCGCCACGCGGACCGTCATGCCCGCGCTGACCAACTGGTCCACGATAACGCGGCCGAGGAACCCACTACCGCCGAAGACAGCGATGGCCTTCATGGCAATCCCGCTGACCTGATGTCATTATTTGATAGTCAGAGTATACGGCGTGCCACCTCGCTCGAGCTAGGTGAGAAGACCGTGCGCCGTCATCTCAAGAAGGCGCAAGCGAAGGCGTTCACGACCGGACGCACGCCGTTGCGCAGGCCATGCGTCTCCATCTGCTTCCGTAGGTCTCCCCCAGATCGGCGATGGACGGGGAATCCAAGTTCTCATACAACTTGGCGTGTCCGGGGAAGGGCGACCGCGCACCCGAATGTCGAAGGCTCACGTCCAGGTTGGGTCGCCCGACTTCATGCGCGGTCATGCTGGCAGCTTAGCCGGCACGTCGCCAGGACCGATCCGATTAGCTGGCACAGAAGCTGCCGTTCAGCGGATGCGGTCCTGGCGGTATTCATTGGGAGTCAGGTGACGGTTCTATTGGTTCTACTGGTGATTGTCTTTCCGTCGCTGATCGGGCCCAGGGATTCTGGTTTGGTTAGAGCTTCACTCCTCCGCACTTGGCCATCCCCGATCTGGGGGAGACGTACGCGGCGGAACTCGCAACGGCCCTTTTGCCAACTGCACTCGGCGGCAACCATTCCATCGAACCACCGCCGAGTGCTGGGCCCGCTATCACCTTCCTGAGTGGCTCCAGCAGGCCCAAGCACAACGGTGGCGAGGTAGCGCGCCGAGGATCGCGTTTGCGCCAATGCCGAGCGCATCGAACTCGTGGAACAAAGTGGCACGTTGAGAAGATGCGGCCTAGTGTTAGGGTAACGAATGTCAAAGTTGACTTTGACCTGTTTGTGAAGACCTTCAAGGAGTTCCCGCCGCGCTAGTTCCCGCCAAGGAGCTCGAGCAGGACTCGGCCCATGAATGATCGTATCGATTACGCCATCGCTCCATGGGATCGCACGGACACGGTAAGCCGCGAGCTGGTCCGACTGATCACTCACAGTACGAATGACGGCATTTGGGATTGGAATCTAGAAACAAACGAAATCTACTATTCCCTCGTTGGCTTGAGCTGGTCGGCTATCGGCCCAACGAACTGCCCGGACATGATCACTTTTGTCAGCTTCTGCATCTGGATGATCGCGCGAATGCCGAGCAGACAATTGCGGAGTATCTGGCCGGCACGCGTCCCGAATACGGCAACGAATTTCGCCTCCAGCATAAGGATGGGTCTTGGCGCTGGATATTTTCGTACGGCGCCGCGCTTTGCTACGTCTAACCGGCGACGCGGTTCGACTGCCGGAACTCATACCGATATTACGGATCGCGTGCGCACCGCCGAACGCTTGGAGGCGATGGTAGAAGAACGCACCGTCGATCTCGAAGCGGCACGGGATCGGGCCGCATCGACGGCCACGGCAACCACCAAAAGTCTCTGCGACTGTGAGTCATGACATCAGGCAGCCTTTGCAAGCAATGGCTTTTCAGCGGCGGGTTCAAAAAACGAAGCTACCACGTCCCTACGGAAAAGCGATCATTGTTGGCTATTGAACGCTCCCTGAGGTTCCGCGATTGAGCTGTTTAGATCACCTTCTGGAATATATCAAACTCGACGCCGGAACCGGAACCTAAGGTCACGACGGCTAGAGCGTTCCACTCTGCTTGAGGGGCTCAGCGACACATTCAACCTTCTGGCCGCACACAAGGGCCTTCGCTTGACGATCTGCTCACGCGCCTGGCTGTGCAGAGTGAGCATCTGCAACTGCTCGCACGAATTCTGCGTAACCTGGTTTCTAACGCAGTCAGATACAGACCGCGGTCGCATTTTGATGGGGGCTGTCGGCGGCACGGTGAGTGTAGCTGTGGCCATAGAAAGACTGGCAGTGGTCGCGGGTATCGCCCCTCAACAGCTGCGGCAGATTTTTTGGGAGTTTGTGCAGCTCTCAGAATCAGGCCGCCAACAAGGCGGGCTCGGCCTCGGGCTCGTGATTGTTGATCGCCTCGCCAAATTGCTTGGCCACCGTCTCCACGTTCGCTCTGGCCCGGAGCGCGGATCAGTATTCCGCGATCGATATGCCGTTGGCCAGAGGGCCGTCACCTGCCTCGACCGTCGAGGACGAGAGCGAGCAGACGGGCATGCCACTCGCCTCGAAGCTTATCGCCGTGATCGATGACGACAAGCAGCGTTTCCGGAGCGCTGGCTAGGAGCTGATACGATCATGGGGCGCGTCCGCGGTTTGTGTGTCTGACTGCGACGAATTATTGCACGCATTAGGAGGACGTAAGCCAGACACATCGTGATCGCGCACCAACCTCGGCATGTCCATTGATGGCTTCACGACCCTAAACCAGTTGGAACCATGGGGGCGGTGCATTTGCCTATCACTCATCTTAACGGCGACGATGATGCGAATGATCTGGAGCGGGCTAATAGTGCCGGACGGCGTATACTCCACAAACCGGTCTGGTCGTTGTCTTTGTCTTGCATTTTGAGATTCTCAACTCTGGCGGGCCCATCTTATTGCCACAACAGCCATCTGTCGCAACCTCCGCTTTGGGTCAAACGTGGACGAAAACTCAACGTCCGCGCTGTCGCCTTTCCGCAACAGACATCGTCGATTGCGGTTGCTACCTCAGGCACTAGACGCAAGGACGAGGGTCCCTTGACCCTGAGCGCTCGAAGACGGTGGATGAGGAATTTTTGTCCCAAAACCGCTGGAACTCTTCCTTATCGTGTGACCTCTCTGACTCCACAGCCACGGCTCCGCCCGTGGCTACGGCGATGGTGGCGATGTTGAGTCCTGCATCTCAGCGAAAACCGAGGATCGAGCCGAAGACGAAACCCTCCAACCAACGCGCCGATGACGCCGACTACAAGGTCTAGTCAGCAGTCCGTGCTCGCGGCTCGCGAACTGCTCAGCAAGCCAGTCCGCAATAAGGCCGACGACAATCCAGGCGATGAAACCGATGGCGCCCTCTCCTTCAACGCCCTCGCGGTCGATGTCTACGACTATCCACCACCGCCTGCGCTCTACGTGCTGCAGGCCCAGAAGCCGAGCGCGTCGGCGGCGCTGTCGACAAAGTCGTATCATTCCGCCCCTGACCGAATGGATCCGCGATCGACGATGGTCACGACGATGGAACGGCTGTTACGCGGGATCTTCACCCGCACTTTGGTACCGAACGGGAGGGTGCGGTGGGCGGCGACCATGGCGCCCGAGCTATAGGCGCGCCCGCTGGCCGTCGTCGAGAGGGTCGGAGAGTGCGAGGCGATACTGCTTTCCGCGCGGGCGGTTGCCCAGGCAGCAGAGCGATGACGGCGGCTAG
>CAVRVR010000035.1:0-97829 GCA_963724595.1 uncultured Alphaproteobacteria bacterium
ATCGCGCTTCATCGCCTCTTGTTCCGCGATTGCGCGGTTGAGATCAGCCACTTCGGAAACTCTCCCCGCTGTTTCCCTCTGTGTAGCGTCGGCAGAAGTGCCCTCTCCGCCACCCCGGAAGCCGCGGGCGATCCATCGGTCGAGTTGCCCTTGGATCTTGTCCCTTCGCTCCTTCAGTCGTGCAAGTAGGGGCACATCATTGCTCCATATTAAGCGGAAAATTATCGTTAGCCGGCGCGTTGCTTCATTGTTGGATGGGTCGCGGCCCAGGCCTCTGCTTGTGGTCTCAGGTTCTGTTCGTGCTCGGCGCGCTCTATGGCACTCAGCAGATCCCACATCGATATGGGGATGGCCAAGTCTGCCGGGGCGGGCGCCATGGCTCGCAGCGACGCCCCCAACCGATCGTGCAGCTTTGTTGTCTGCATGGGTGGACCTCCACTTGGGAGCAAGCGACACGCGTGACAGACGTTCCATCAATTGTACGAAATCGTACTTTTAGGTGGATCTCAACATTAGTGGGACGCCCGCGTGAACGAGTTAGTCACGCTAGATCTGCTTGATCTCGCCGGGCTGCAGCGCGGCTATTTCCGACGCTCTGTCCGATACCTTCATGCTGGATGTCACCACCATATCGGCCCCAACCACGTGCATGACGGCCTTGATGGCAGTGTCGCGATCATCGGCTCCCACCAGATACCGCTGGTGCCGCGCAGCTGTGCCGTCCCCGAGGATCTCGACCATCCACGAATTGTCTCTCATCGAAGCCCCCTTCCATTCGGTCCACATTGGGTTTGCGCGGTTCGAACGGACGGCAAGAACGCATGACAAGGTCTTCACCCAACCGGGTCTTTCGTCCGCCGATGCGGCAACTATATCCGCACTGTCCCCGTTGAGCGAACGGCGACCTTGAGTATATGTGCGTAAGGACGACCGATGGCTGCCCGCGCCTACTGGATTGGCTCTTTGCGCCTCTCCCTGGTGACCATCCCCGTTGAAATGTTCAACGCGGTAGAAACTAAAAACGAGATCAGCTTCCGGCAAATCCACAAGCCCTCGGGCCGGCGCATCAATTACACGAAGACCGTCCCCGGCATCGGCGAGGTGAAGAAGGCTACGAGGTGGACCAAGACACCTATGTCACGCTCGAGCCCGAGGAGATTAACGCCCTCAAGCTCGAGTCGAAGAAGACCATCGACCTCGTCCGCTTCGTCGACGCCGCCGACATCGACCCCCGGTACTTTGAGCGACCTTACTATCTCGGCATTGGCGACAAGCACGGTGCCGAAGGTTTCGTCGTCATCCGCGAAGCCTTGCGAAAAACCGGGAAGGTTGGTCTCGGGCAGGTCACGGTCGCGGGTCGCGAGTGGCTCGTCGCCGTCATGCCCGTCGAACCCGACGGCCTCGGCATGGTGATGCTGCGCTACGCCGATGAGTTGAAAGATCCGGCGCAGTTCTTCGAAGACGTGCCCAACGACAAGCCGGACAAAGAGATGGTCGACCTGGCCGTCGAGCTCATCGAGCGCAAGTCCGGCCAATTCGAGCCGGATGAGTTCGAGAACCACTACCACTCCGCTTGAAGGAGCTGGTCGACCAGAAGATGAAGGGGCGCAAGGTCGTCGCGCCACTTGAGGATGCGGCCCCGAGCGGCAAGGTCGTCGGCCTGATGGCTGCTCTCCGAGAGAGCATTGGCAAGGCGCCTGCAAAGGGCAAGGTCAAGACCGGCGCGCCAGCCAGCCGGCGCCAAGCGTCTGGTGGAAGAAAGCGCTAGGTGAGCGTGGGCCGGGGGCGATGATAACGAAGCAGCAGCGCAGGGCCTTGCTTTTCATCGAGGCCGAGCTTGAGCGTACCGGCGGCGTTGCGCCATCTGTAGCGAGATTGCCGACCACTTTCACTATCGCAGCCCGACGAGGCGCGCCGGCTGCTCACCGGTCGCGATGAGCGGGGCTTTATCCGTCGGTTACCTGTGAAAGATCGGGCGATTGGAGTGCTGAAGCCCGTGAGCCGGTTTGCAACTTTCACGTTCGACCCGAACCACAAGAGGCTGAAGCGCACACCGCAGTCCAAATAGTCGGCTTCAGCGGGCGGGAACTCGGCGCACTCATGCGAGGTTGTAATCCCCGGGATGGAACCCAAGGAGAAGAAGAAAATGTCCCTCAAATATCTGGCCGTCGCCGCCGCGCTGGCCGTAAGTACTGCCGCCTTTGCTCAAGCCCCCGCTCCGACGGGCGCCCAACCAGGTGAGGCAGGTGAGACCTCAGACCGCACGCCGGATAAGACAACGCAGACCCCCCAAGCCCAGCAGGACACGGCGGGCGGCAAGACATCAGACCGTAGTCCTGGCAAAGACGTGAAGGTGGAGCATCAGCCGGGTGCGGCTGGCACTAGCGGCTCGGAATCCTCGGAAGGCGCATCGTCCGGCACATCGGGCAGCAGCAAGATGACGCCCTCAACTACGCCATCACCTTCGTCCGGCAGCAAGTACTAGGATTGAGCGCCCCGTTTCTCCTTCGAGCCGCTCTCGGCGGCAGTCGCACAAACCTGCGACTGCCGTTCCGCCGAGCTCCCGCCGAAATGTGTGCGACTTGAGTTTGTGCCATGAGACCTTTGAGCGAAGCAGAGCGCGCCCTGCTTTGCCGTCCCCATCAACGCCTCGCGCTCGGCTTGCCGTTTGAGTGCAGAGGGCAGCGCGGCTTCAAGGTGCCGCATCAGAGCTTGTGCATCTGCGACTTCGAAGGGCCTGCCCATCAGCCATCCGCGTTCTGAAGCTACTTTGGACAACACCCCAAGTGCCACGTACTCGAAGGCGCTGGGATATTTTACTGGCTGTCACGCGGAAAACTGATGACCCCTGCGTTCGGCATCTTTCGACCCTTCCTTCAATCCCGACCTGAGAGAACCCGTTAGGCGCTGCGCGCATCGCTACTTCTCCTAAGCGGCGCGCAGCAAGTCTTCACGCTCTGACCCAGCCTGCACGATACGCACCTGCTCTGCCGCATAGCTTCGCGCCAGCTTGAACGCATCCTTTACAGCGGCCCGCCCGCGCGTGTCATTGAGCAGTGCCCAAGCTCCAGCCGGCATCGCCCTCGTCAAAGGGACCAACGTACCGGTTGGATCCCTAGCCGCGCGTCACCTCTGTAAATTCGGCATCGGTGATGGGCATCGAGGGCGCGACAGAATGCGGTCCAAAACTGGCGGACGATAGTCCGGCACCTTTGGCATCTTTCCCCGACTGCAACCACTGCTCATAGACTTCGATAATACGTTTGGCCGCTTCGCGCTGATAGTCGGCGGGCATGAACCGCGCCAACGACGAGATAGCCATCTCGAGCTCGGGGCAAACCTGCATGCTGCACCTCCGGCACTACACCGGAACCACAATTTTTTGTCCTTCTAAAGGCTCGGATTAATCTTAGCGCGTCGCGGGGAGGCTCAGCGGGTTTGAGGAAGGATCGCACGTGCGCGCCTTTGATTTGCTTCGACCGTTTCGCCAGGTGTGCTCTTCTGTTAAAGCGGGATGAAATGCATCCTGCAAGGCCCGTCTCGCATCCTTGCCCAGTAGGGACAAAACGATCGTGATAGCGCGCTGTTGAGACGCACGGAATGCGTGGCGCAGGCGGTGCCCCAACCGATGCCCACAACCCCTGCTCCCAAGCATGAGCATGCTCTCCTGTCCTTTTTCGCTGCACCAAATCAGAGTTCTGGATCGGCGCCCAACGCGATCGCGCGAAAGCGACGCTGCAAACGAGTGCGTGTCGAAGGTCTGTATCTCGAGCGAGAGCCAGAACCAGTTCTGCACGCGCGGGCGCTGATGGAATTGATCCAAGACGAGTGCCCTGAGAAGGTAGGAAGCTTCATCCCGCGCAGCCATCTTGAGCGGGCCTATCGCGAGCTATGCGATCACGACGGCTGGAAGGCACTTAGCTGGGTGGCCATCGCGCGTGCACTCGGCACAGTTGACTTGCAGGAAGCTTTTGAAACGCAACGGCGCGCGGTTTGTGGCTTACCGCGTTCCTGCCCCTCTGACTGGATCGAGGCGCCGAGCGCCTGCACGGGATTGCCCCGGGATTGCCCCCGAACCTCTCGGGTCAGATAAAAATGTCCGGAAAAATGGTGGGTGATGTAGGATTCGAACCTACGACCCGCTGATTAAGAGTCAGCTGCTCTACCAACTGAGCTAATCACCCGTACCGTCGATGGACGGCCCGTCGCAGCGCGTCGTCGGAGATGCCCCATCCGCACGGCCAAGACGGCAAAAGGGCCCGCCGCGCGAGCCCTCGTCGCAGCAGCATCTAGCACCATGGAACCCGGCTGTCCAGCAGACGCCATCGCCAGCCGGAAGCGCGGCAGGTACCACCGCTCAGCTGGACAAACGGCGGGATACACGGCGAAATCCGACGCCGCTGCGGCCCCCGCGCTATGGCGCCACTGGCCGCCTCTGCTACATAAAGGAACGCGTCCGAATCGAGGTTCGATTCTGCGACTGCGCCCTCGGATGTTCCACAAGCACCCCTCCGGCATGACGCGTGCCGTTGTCCCTCACCTCATCCGGTGACCCATGGACGACAGACGAAAGATCCCGCGCCGACGCGTCCTCAAGGAGGGCAAGATCGTCTTCGCCGACGGCCTGCGCGTGCTCGACTGCACCATCCGCGACATGTCCGAGCACGGCGCGCGCCTGCTGATCGCCAACACGGTCGGCCTGCCGGACACCTTTCAGCTCTTCGAGAAATCCTCTGGGCTGCTCTATCCCGCGTCGATTGCCTGGCGGCAGGCCAACGCCATCGGCGTACAGTTCGAAGGCCCGGCGACCAGCATTCATGACGCCGCCAACAAGCGCTTCTCGCGGCTGAAGTTCTAGGGCCGCATCAGCAAATGCTCGTGCTCGTCGAGGCCGGCGAGCACCGCTGCCGAGCCTTTGACGACGCAATGCATCGGGTTCTGCTGCACGTGGAACTTGACGCCGACGCGGCGCGTCAGCGCGAGGTCGAGCTTGTCGAGCAGCGCGCCGCCGCCGGTCAGATGGACACCGCGCCGGGCGATGTCGCTCACGATGTCGGGCGGCAGCTCCTCGAGCGCGCGCTGCGCGAAGTCGGCGATGGCGTCGACCGGCTCGGCAAGCGCCTCGGCAATGTCCTTGGCCCGCAGCACGGCGCTCTTGGCGCTACCTTGGCGCAGGTCGCGGCCGCGGATGTGCACCTCGGCGGCGCGGCCGTTGGCCGTCGCCAGGGCGGTGCCGGCCTCGATCTTGATGCGCTCGGCGTTGGCCTCGCCGATGAGCAGCTGATGCTGGCGGCGCACGTAGCGGATGATCGCCTCGTCCATGGCGTTGCCGGCGACGCGCAGCGTGCGCGCCGAGACGATGACGCCGCTCGACAGCACGGCGATGTCGGAGGTGCCGCCGCCGATGTCGACGACCATGGCACCGCCCGGCTCGCCGATGGGCAGCCCGGCACCCAGCGAGGCGGCGACCGGCTCGGCGATGAGGTAGACCTTGCGCGCGCCGACCGAGACGGCCGTGTCGTAGACCGCGCGGCGCTCCACCGGCGTCGCCTGCGCCGGCACGCAGATGAGGATGCGCGGGCGGCGGAAGCCGAGCATTGTCTTGGTGCGCTTGATGAACTGGCGCAGCATCTCCTCGGTGGCGAGGAAGTCGGCGATGACGCCGTCGCGCAGCGGGCGCACCAGCTCGACGTTCTCCGGCGCGCGTCCGATCAGCGCCTTGGCTTTGCGGCCGACGGCGAGGAACTCGCGCGCGCCGCGATGCGAGTGCACGGCAACGGCCGACGGCTCATCGATGATGATGCCGCGCCCGGCCACGTGCACCAGCGTGTTCGCGGTGCCGAGGTCGATCGAGATGTCGTCCGAGAACGCGCTCGCCACACCCAGCCGCATAGCCTGCCCGCATCTTCTGCGACGCGCGGCCTCTTGAGGCCGAGCCGCGCGGTAGCGCAGATTTACCGCGTTTCGGCCGTCGACGCCAATGCGCGCGGATGGTTGCGTCGCCGCAAGCGAGTTGCAGCGACGCCTTAGCTCGTCGGCGGCTTAAAGGGCCTGCTGCTGCACGCGCGCCGTCTTCTGCCGCTTCACCAGCAGCTTGTTGAGCGCCGAGACGTAGGCACGCGCCGAGGCGACCATGGTGTCGGTGTCGGCGCCGCGGCCCGTCACCATGCGCCCGCCCTCCTCCAGCCGCACCGACACCTCGGCCTGCGCGTCGGTGCCCTCGGTGACGGCGTGCACCTGGTAGAGGTCGAGCTTGGCGTCGTGCGGCACCAGCATCTTGATGGCGTTGAAGATGGCATCCACCGGACCGTTGCCGGTCGACTGAACGGTGTGCTGCGACGCCGTCGATGTCGAGCGTCAGCGTCGCCGACTGCGGCCCCATGTTGCCGGCGATGACGGTGAGCGAGACGACCTTCATGCGGTCGTGCATGTGGGCGATGCCCTCGTCGACCAGCGCCTCGATGTCCTCGTCGTAGACGTGCTTCTTGCGGTCGGCGAGACCCTTGAAGCGCACGAAGGCGTCCTCGAAGGCGTTCTCGCCCAGCTCGTAGCCGAGCTCCTTCAGCTTCGAGCGGAAGGCGTTGCGGCCCGAGTGCTTGCCCATGACCAGCGAGGATTTGCCGACGCCGACCGATTCCGGCGTCATGATCTCGTAGGTCTGCTGGTACTTGAGGATGCCGTCCTGGTGGATGCCGCTCTCGTGCGCGAAGGCGTTGCGGCCGACGATGGCCTTGTTGTACTGCACCGGGAAGTTGGTCACCGCCGAGACGAGGCGCGAGGCGCGCGACAGCATCGTCGAATCGATGCCCGTGTCGTAGGGCAGCGTCGTCGCGGCGCGTCCTGATCGCCATGACGATCTCTTCGAGCGCCGCGTTGCCCGCGCGCTCGCCGATGCCGTTGATGGTGCATTCGATCTGCCGCGCGCCGGCACCCAGGGCCGCCAGCGAGTTGGCGACGGCCAGGCCAAGGTCGTTGTGGCAATGGGTGGAGAAGATGACGCGGTCGGCGTTCGGCACGCGCTCGCGCACGGCGCGGAACATCGCGGCGTACTCTTCAGGCGTCGCGTAGCCGACGGTGTCGGGCAGGTTGATGGTGGTGGCGCCGGCCTTGATCGCCGCTTCGACGCACTGGCAGAGGTAGTCGATGCCGGTGCGCGTCGCGTCCATCGCCGACCACTCGACGTCCTCGACGAGATTGCGCGCGCGCGTCACCGTCGCGGTGATGATCTCCAGCACCTCGGCCTCGGTCTTGCGCATCTGGTGCGCGAGATGAATGGGCGAGGTCGAGACGAACGTGTGGATGCGTCCGCGCTTGGCGTGCTTCACCGCGTCGCCGGCGCGGTCGATGTCGGCGATGATGGCGCGCGCGAGGCCGGCGACCGTCGCGTTCTTGACGCGCTTGGCGATGGCGGAGACGGCCTCGAAGTCGCCGTCGGAGGCGATGGGGAAGCCCGCCTCGATGATGTCGACGCCCATGCCGTCGAGACAGTCGGCGACCTCGAGCTTCTCCTCGAAGGTCATGGTCGCGCCGGGGCATTGCTCGCCGTCGCGCAGCGTGGTGTCGAAAATGACGACGCGGTCGGAGTTGCTACCTTGTCCGTGGGATTTTTGCGGATCGGTGCTCATCGGCTTCTTCTTTCGCTCGGGCCAGCTCCTCAGGGAGCGGCGTTGAACCATCAGCTCGCTCGACTTTCATCCCCTGAGCGCCCGTTCCGGACCGGCCGGAACCAGTGAGGCTCAGGGGCTGCTAAGGAGGTTCAGAAGCTGAAGAAGACGCGCCGACGGGCCGCTGCGGAACGGCTCCGCGCGGGGAAAGGAATTGCCGTCAATGCCAAAGCTCTGGCGCATTCGGCAACTCTTAGTACATCGCCTCAGATAAGGCTAGTGCGGTCGTCGGCCGGCGGATGCAAACCGCTGGCGAGGGCGCCTGTCAGGCGTGCCAGCCGCCTCAGATGGCCAGCGTTCCCTCGACGACACGCACGGCACTGCCGCCGATGCGCACGGTTTCGAGGCGCCCGCCGTCAACGATCCAGCGTAAGCACGATGGAGCTCGGGCGCCCCATCTCGTGGCCCTGCTCGATCACCCGCCTATGCGCGCCGTCGGGCAGCCCGTCGAAGTCGTGCACGACGCTCGCCAAGCCGACGGCCGCCGATCCGGTCGCCGGATCCTCGGGGACGCCGAGTTGCGGCGCGAACATGCGCGCGTGGAAGGCGGCGTCGTTGTGCACGCACTCGCGCGTATAGAGATAGACGCCGTCGATCTCGTCGTCCGGGAAGGTCGCAGCCCAATGGGCGGCGCTGACGCGCGCCTTGGCCGATGGCCTCGAGGCTGCTCACGGGGACGAAGGCGAACGTGTTGCCGGCGGCCAGGCACAAGGCGGTGTGGTTCTCGAAGCCGATCTCGCGCGGCAGCAGCCCCAGCGCATCGGCGAGGCGGTCGCGCGCGGCTGGCGTGCCTGTCTTCTCCGGCAGCTTCGGCGCGTCGAACTCGGCGAACGGCGCCTGACCGGCGCGCAGACGCACACCGACGCGCACGGTGCCGATCTCCTGCTCCAGCACGATGATGGCGTCGCTCGCGCCGTTGACCAGCGGCGTGCGCAGCTTGCGCGAGCAGGATCGCGGTGCCGATGGTCGGATGGCCGGCGAAGGGCAGCTCGCGCTGCGGCGTGAAGATGCGCATGCGCGCCGAGTGCGCCGGGTTCTCCGGCTTCAGCACGAAGACCGTCTCGGACAGGTTCAGCTCGCGCGCGATCGCCTGCATCTGCTCGGCGTCGAGCGCATCGGCATCGCTGACGACGGCCAGCGGATTGCCGCCGAAGCGGCGATCGGTGAAGACGTCGAGCGTGTGCAGCGGCAGCGCCATGCGAGCATCATTCCCTTGAGGCCGGCGCACTCTGCCCAAATATCGAGGCCGGTCAAGCGGGCAAGAGGGTGCGCAGCACGGCCTGCGCATGCGCCGGCATGGTGCTTTCGTCGATGTCGGCGCGCGCCGCGCACGATGACGATGTCGTCGAGCTCCGGCTCGGCCTGGCGCCCGGACGTAGGTGAGCATGCGCGCGCGCAGCTCGTCGGCGGGAAGCGCGCTGCGCCATTCGACGCCGATCGCGACCTGCAGCCCGACGAAGGTCACGATGTAGCCCGGGCACTCGCTGCATGGTCTCGGGCCCGAGGCCCGTTTCCTCGTCGAGCTCGCGCACGATGTTCGCGTCGATGTCGATGCCGCCCTCGTACACGTCTTCGCCGTCGATCAGTCCGCTCGGCGGATAGACGCGCCCCGAATTGAGCTGGCCCGGGGCTTGCCGCCCGAGCAGGACGTGACCTTCGGCCGAACGAATGAGCGAAGCGCCGAAGCTCTCACGCACGGTCTCCGTCTCGGTGGATCGGTGCTCGCGCCAATAGAGAAACGTTCTTGAAGTCCGCTTTGAAAAACGTGCCCGTCAGCGTATCGCCGTCGATGCTGTGATCGCGCAGCAGATAGACGGTGCCGTTGAACAGCTGCGGTATGCGCGACTGGCGCCGCTCCCAATCGCGCGCGATGGCTTCCGCATGCTCGTGCGCGAGCGGCCACCGCCAATCGGCGACGTCAAAGGTGCACGATTTGAGGCGCACACAGCGTGATTCCGCCACGGTCGGTTGCAGCTTCATCGTGTCTACCAACCTCCGGATCGACGGCACGAAATCTCGCTATCAACTTCTTTGAACGAGACTGAAATCTTAGTTTCGCCGTGATCAAAACATGCTCGTTCCACGATGGGGGTGTGAACTTCAAGTGCGAAGGCAAGGGGGTGCCGAGGGGGACTTTGCATGCACCTTGCACAGCCGATCACGTAGACGGACTGCCCGTGCTCGCTCACGCACGCGAGCCGTCACATGACGTAAGCGCGCCCGTATAGCCGCACGAACCGCACGTGCGGGCGCCCGAGTTTCAAATCCGGCGGCGTCACCCTGTGATGCCGCTGGAGCGGACGGTGGAGGTCCCCGCTTCTCTGCCGTCCGTTTCTTTGCGCGCTCTGATCGCGAAGCGTCGCTTCGCACCAGAGCTTCCGCCTGGAAGACTCGCGCGGCTGTAGTCTCCGCTTACTCCCCAAAGCGGCTGCGCGGGTCTTCTGGTCATTTATGCGGTCAGCGCCCTTACAGGCAGCCGAGCGTCTTCGATCCGCACGTGTAGTAGTTGATCATCTCGGCCGCGCAGCACGGCTGGTCCACGCCGCAGCGCCAGGTCTTGACCTTGCCGCTTGCCGTCTTGTGCTTGCAGACCTTGGTGGCCTTGGCGGCATCGGCGGTGCCGGCCGTCAGCGCCAGCGGTGCGAGCGAGATGAGGGCCGCGATCGCGATGGACGTCAGAACTCGAAACATGGCTGAACTCCCTGATGGCCCCCGAAGAAAGCCGGGGCCATCAGTATGCTCCAGGACTGCGGCGGTTTGGTTGCAGCCGCGCCTCAGTTGCGCGTCTTATCGACGAGCGCCTTGGCCTTGATCCACGGCATCATGCCGCGCAGCTTGGCGCCCACCTCTTCGATCGGGTGAGCATCGTTCATACGCCGCGTGGCCTTGAATTTCGGCTGCCCCGCCTTGCATTCGCGGATCCACTCGGACGTGAAGGCGCCGGTCTGGATGTCCTTCAGGATCTTCCTCATCTCCTGCTTCGTGCGGTCCGTGATGATGCGCGGGCCTGAGACGTACTCGCCGAACTCGGCCGTGTTCGAGATCGAGTAGTTCATGTTGGCGATGCCGCCCTCGTAGATGAGGTCGACGATCAGCTTCACCTCGTGCAGGCACTCGAAGTAGGCCATCTCCGGCGCATAGCCCGCCTCGACCAGCGTCTCGAAGCCGGCGCGGATCAGCTCGACGAGGCCGCCGCACAGCACGACCTGCTCGCCGAAGAGATCGGTCTCGCACTCTTCCTTGAACGTCGTCTCGATGATGCCCGAGCGCCCGCCGCCGATGGCCGAGGCATAGGACAGGAAGAGCTCGTGCGCGTTGCCGCTCTTGTCCTGATGCACGGCGATGAGGCACGGCACGCCGCCGCCCTTCTGGTACTCGCCGCGCACCGTGTGCCCGGGCCCCTTGGGCGCCACCATGCCGACGTCGAGATCGGCGCGCGGCTCGATCAGGTTGAAATGCACGTTGAGGCCGTGCGCGAACATGAGCGCCGCGCCGTGCTTCATGTTGGCCGCGAGGTGATCCTTGTAGATGTCGGCCTGCAGCTCGTCCGGCGTCAGCATCATGATGACGTCGGCCCACTTGGCGGCGTCGGCCACCTCCATCACCTTGAAGCTTCTCGCCCTCGGCCTTCTTGGCCGAGGCCGAGCCCTTGCGCAGCGCGATCGCGACGTCCTTCACGCCGGAGTCGCGCAGGTTCAGCGCGTGCGCGTGACCCTGGCTGCCGTAGCCGACGATCGCGACCTTCTTGGACTTGATGAGATTGATGTCGGCATCACGATCGTAATAGACGCGCATTGCTTCCTCTGTGGTTCTCGGTCGTTACGTTGGACGCCGGCTGTGTCGGCCGCTGGCGGAGCCCCTGCAAGTGCGCGGACGGCCGCTCGCCGCCTTCAACCGAAGCCCGCGGCCGGTGAAAGGTTAATCTGGCAGCTCCTTTAACCGGCTCGACCGCGCCCGCGACCGATGGCGGCGATGCCGGTTCGCGAGACCTCGACCAGACCGAGCTCGGTCATGATCTGGATGAACTTCTCGATCTTGCTGGCTTGCCGGTCACCTCGAACACGAAATGCTCGGTCGAGGTGTCGACGACCTGGGCGCGGAAGATCTCGGCCATGCGCAAGGCCTCGATGCGCTTTTCGCCCTTGCCGACGACCTTGATCAGCGCCAGCTCGCGCTCGACCGCGTCGCCCTCGACGGTGAGGTCGCGCACGCGGTGCACCGGAACGAGGCGCTCGAGCTGATGCTTGATCTGCTCGATCACGGCCGGCGTGCCGCGCGTGACGATGGTGATGCGCGACAGATGCTTCTCGTGCTCGGTCTCGGTCACGGTCAAGCTAGTCGATGTTGTAGCCGCGCCCCGAGAAGAGTCCGATGACGCGCGCCAGCACGCCCGGCTCGTTGTCGACCAGCACCGAGAGCGTGCGCGAGACGACCTCCTGCGCGATGCCGGGGCCGACGTAGTGGCTTTGGGGAGAGGATTGGTCATGGTCGTTACTTCTTTTCTGGGGTCGGGCCTGGAGCGTTTTCGGCGCCCGGGATTGGCGGGCTGCGATTTCCTGGTGGACTTGGCTTCGGGGAACAACGATCTGGAAGAACACCGGGAAGCCGTGCTCATCGACGAGCTTCTTGAACGTCGCGATCGTGTCGCGCTGGCATCTTGTACTTGGCGAAGGCCGCACCGACGCGCCGACCCATGGCGTCCGCCAGCATCTCCGGCGTCGGCGCGCCCATGCTTGCTTCAGCGCGTCCGGCGGCATGCGCGAATAGATCAGCGCCAGCATCTGCGTCTCGAGATAGTCCTGCGCGATGCACGCCTCGAACGCCTTGGTGTAGTTCGACGACAGGCTGTGCGTGCGGTAGCAGGCATCGATGAATTCGAAGCGCCTTCGACGCCCCTTGCGTCCGCTGCATCTGCGCGATCCGCTCGCCGCATCCTTGATGTTGGCGACCTGATCCCACGTGCGGGATCCTGCGCGGCCGCGAGCGAGGTGGTGCTCATGCCGATGACGCCGGCCGCTGCCAGCGCCAACGCCACGCGGTGCGCGCGCGTTGCGGGCATCCCGTGGGCGCTGCCGTGCAACGTTTGCATGATGCGTATGCCGATCATCACACCAGCACCTTGCCTTCGTCGCTGATCGCGCTGCTCGACCTCCTCGTCGCAGACGTCCTCGCCGAGCAGCATCTCGTTGTGCGCCTTGCCCGACGGGATCATCGGGAAGCAGTTGGCGAGCGCCGCGACGCGGCAATCGAAGATCACGGGGCCCTTGGTGTCGATCATCTCCTGGATCGCCTCGTCGAGGTCGGCCGGGTTGTCGCAGCGCATGCCGGTCCAGCCGTAGGCTTCGGCGAGCTTCACGAAGTCGGGCAGGCTGTCGGTGTAGCTGTGCGACAGGCGGTTGCCGTGCAGCAGCTGCTGCCACTGGCGCACCATGCCCATGTACTGGTTGTTGAGGATGAACACCTTGACCGGCAGGTCGAACTGCACGGCGGTCGAGCACTCCTGGATGTTCATGAGGATCGAGGCGTCGCCGGCGATGTCGATGACGAGCGACTTGGGGTGCGCGAGCTGCGCGCCGATGGCGGCCGGCAGCCCATAGCCCATCGTGCCGAGGCCGCCCGAGGTCATCCAGCGGTTCGGCTCCTCGAAGTGATAGAACTGCGCGGCCCACATCTGGTGCTGACCGACCTCGGTCGTGATGTAGGTGTCGCGATCCTTGGTCAGCGCATAGAGCCGCTCGACCGCGTACTGCGGCATGATCACGTCGCGCGACGTCTTGTAGGAGAGCGACTTCTTCTCCCGCCAGTCGTCGATCTGCTTCCACCACGCCTTGTGCGCCGCCTTGTCGAGCTGCGGCGCCCTCGCCTTCCAGATGCGCAGCATGTCCTCGAGCACGTAGGCGACGTCGCCGATGATCGGGATGTCGACCGTGCACGTTCTTGTTGATCGAGGAGGGATCGATATCGACGTGGATCTTCTTCGACCCCGGCGAGAAGGCGTCGAGCCGGCCCGTGATGCGGTCGTCGAAGCGCGCGCCGACGCCGATCATGACGTCGCAGTCGTGCATCGGCCAGTTGGCTTCATACGTGCCGTGCATGCCGAGCATGCCGAGCCACTGCTTGTCGGACGCCGGATAGGCGCCGAGCCCCATCAGCGTCGAGGTGATGGGAAAGCCGGAAAGGCGCACGAGCTCGCGCAGGAGCTGGCTCGCCTTGGGGCCGGAGTTGATCACGCCGCCGCCGGTGTAGAAGAGCGGCTTCTTCGCGCGCGGCCATCAGCTCGACCGCGTCGCGCACCGCCGTCTGGTCCGGCTTCACGTGCGGCTTGTAGGTCTTGTGCGCGATGTTCGACGGACCGACGTAGTTGCCGGTCGCGAACTGGATGTCCTTCGGGATGTCGACGACCACCGGCCCCGGACGGCCGGCCTTGGCGATGTAGAAGGCCTCGTGCAGGACGCGCGCCAGATCGTTGACGTTCTTGACCAGCCAGTTGTGCTTGGTGCACGGGCGCGTGATGCCGACCGTGTCGCACTCCTGGAAGGCGTCGTTGCCGATGAGGTGCGTCGGCACCTGGCCGGTGATGCACACGAGCGGGATGGAATCCATGAGCGCGTCGGTGAGGCCGGTCACCGAGTTGGTGGCGCCGGGGCCCGACGTGACGAGCGCGACGCCGACCTTGCCGGTCGAGCGCGCATAGCCCTCGGCCGCGTGCAGCGCGCCGCCTTCCTGGCGGACGAGGATGTGGCGGACCTTATCCTGCTGGAACAGCTCGTCGTAGATCGGCAGCACGGCGCCGCCGGGATAGCCGAAAATATGCTCGACGCCCTGGTCGACGAGCGCCGTGATCACGATTTCGGCGCCGGTCATCGTGCGTGCCATCGCTCAACTCCCAAGAATGCAGTCGACGCGCGTTCGAGCGGCCCGCCGCGGCCGCGCGATAATTGGCGCGGAACCTAAGGCCGCAGATGGTGCAGGGTCAATGTTTAGGATTAATAAAACGATATGAAATCGGCTACTAATATTTCCATTTCTTGCGCGTAAATGCTATTCCACGCACTCATATTGCCCGCGTCCAGGTGACCTGCCGTTTGGCGTACTGGCGCGTCTCGGCCTTGGCCGCGTCGATGGCCTCCTCCCGCGCCAGCTTTCCCGCGAGGTGGCGCAGCAGCGGCGCACCCCCAGCGCGCGTCATGACCGGCAGCGTCGGATCGAGTTCGGAGCGCCTCAAGTGCAGCACCTCCTCGAGGGCGCCCTGCCTCCATCATGGCCTCGAAGCGCGCATCGATGCGCCGGTAGAGCTCCTCGCGCTCCGGCGTGACCACGAGCGGAATGGTCTCGCTCAGTCGAGGACCGGCTCGCGCGGCGTCTGCTGCCAGTCGGCGAGCGACGACGCCGGTCGCCTCGAGCACCTCGAGCGCGCGCACGATGCGCTGCGTGTCGCCGGGGGCAAGACGCTGCGCCATCGCCGGCATCGCGCGCCGCAAGAACGCCGTGCAGCGCGCAGCGCCGCGGCCGCCTCGCGCGCGCCAGTGCGCGCGCACTGCGTCCGGCACCGGCGGGATCGGCGACAGGCCCTCGAGCAACGCCTTGAAGTAGAGCCCCGTGCCCGCCGACGATGATCGGACGGCGCCCCTCACGCGCGCGCATCGGCGAGCGCGCGCGCCTTCGTCCGCGAAGCGGCCGGCGGAGTAGGTCTCGGCGCCCGGCACGAAGCCGTAGAGCGCGTGCGGCACGCGCGCCTCCTCCTCAGGCGTCGGCCGCGCGGTGAGGATGCGCAGGTCGCGATAGACCTGCATGGAATCGGCGTTGATGACGACGCCGCCGAGGTGCTCGGCAAGGCGCAGCGCCAGGCCGGATTTGCCGCTCGCCGTCGGTCCGGCAATGAGGATGGGCCGCATGTCGGTCATGCGCGCACACCTAGCGCACCTCGGACCTCTCGGCCAATGCGTGCGGCAGACTTAGTAATTGATGGTCGTGCGCAGGCCGAAGACGGCGGCATTGGGATGGCAATGTGGGATCCTCCGGATCGCCGGAATGGCCGCCGGGGTTCCAGAAGTATTGGAAGTCCGGCTGCACGTAGAAGCCCTGCATGATCTCGGCGGTGTAGCTCACCTCGAGCATGCCCTCGAAGCTGGGGATCACCGGGAAGCCCTGCTCCTTCTCGTAGTCGATGATCTGCGAGGACACGCCGATATCGGCAAAGCCGATGCCGAGCATGTCGTGCGGGCGCGAGCAGCAACCCGTTCATGGTCAAGCCGGCCTCCCAGTAGAGCTCGATCATGTTGCCTTCCGGCGGCGCCGTCATGAAGCGACCGAAGACGGAGACGCCCTTCGGATCGCCCTCGCCCGGCAGCCGATAGATCATCTGATCGAGAATGGCGTAGAAGCCGTAGTCCTTCTCGGCGAGCACGCCGGGAACCTCCGACGAGGCCGATCGGCAGACCGTTGTTGCCGACACTCTGCTGCTCGAAGCTGCCGAAGAAGCGCCAGGCACCGAACTTCAGCGTGCCGGGAAGCTCGCCCTTCGCCCTGATTGTAATTCAAATCCGCTTCGTACATCAGCAACGGCGCGGTGAACGGAAAAAGCAGCCCGTGAGGATTGCACTCCTGCGGGAATATGCGGATCACAATTGCCGATCTGGATCGCCGCTGAAGACGCCGACGAGAAACCCGAGGTTGTCGTTCGGCTTGAAGGCGAGACGCGCAGCCGGCGCCGCCATCGGATAGGCCGGACCGCCATCGGGGAGATTGATGCCCATGATCGACGGCCAGCCCCACGAGCCGTTGAGAAACGCGCCGGCGCCCTTGCTGATGGCAAACTCTGAATCGGCCGAAAGCTGCCCGAAGCGCAGCGTGAGGTTATCGCCCATCAGCTTCTGCTCGAGCCATAGCTCGAACAGCCGCGTCGCCGGCAGCGCCTCGATGAAGCTCACCGGCATCAGCACGCCGAGGTTCAGCGCCGAGATGCTCTGGCCGTGGATCTGATAGCCGTTGGTGAAGAAGGTCAGCCCCGACCAACCGATGGCCTTCTCGCATATCGACGGTGAGCGCCACCTCGAGACGGCCGTCGTAGCGCGTGCCCTGCACGAAGCCACCGACCGGATTGCCGAGCACCTCGCCGATGTAGTTGATGGCGTAGGTGATGCCGCGGCCGGCGAGCGCCGAGCGCACGCCGCCGGGGTCGCCGAAACTCGGGCGGAAGATTGACGGCGATCGAGGTCTTCGGGCAGTCCCGGGATGCGGTCGCCTTCCTGCTCGATCGTTTGTGCCACGGCGGGCAGCGCAATGACAGCGGCGACGGCGGCGAGCGCACTGCGCAGCGCGCCAGCCCGACGCACTGCGCCGGCTGCGTCGAAGTCACGAGCGGCGAGCCTCTCACGCGCCATTCCGCATCCCATTCCGCCCGAGCCGAATTCGCGCGCACGCCGGGGCACGCTGCCGCCCCAGATGCGCCCATGCGACTTCATCGCTGCGCCACGGTTGACCGGTCCGCCCAATTGCTACCCCCAAAACAAGGCTCCGGTCTTCGGCCAGCGCCCTTCCCCGCGCACGGTGTGACCGGCAAGGCACGATGCGGACGCGATTCGCCGGGCGAACAAGCGACCCGTATCGGCGCGCCGGACTTGTCGCGCTGCACCGAAGCCGCTAGCCATCTACAAGCGGTTTGACGGGCGACGCGGGCGAGCGGCGCCACAAAGCGAAGGAGAGGCGCGCATGGCAGACGAGGCGATCGTCGCGCAGACGGGGCCCTACCAGGTCGAGCTCACCGAGGGGAAGCCGTACTTCTATTGCCGCTGCGGGCGCTCGCAGAAGCAGCCGTTCTGCGACGGCTCGCACAACGGCACGGGCATCGAGCCGCTGCGCTTCGTCGTCGATCACACCGGCACCTTCAATATCTGCGGCTGCAAGCAGACGGACGACGAGCCGTTCTGCGACGGATCGCATCTTTTGCTCTAGAGTAACAGGGGTTCGGCGACTGGGGGAAGCATGGAATATTTCGTTCAGCAGCTGATCAACGGCCTGACTCTCGGCTCGATCTACGGGCTCATCGCCATCGGCTACACGATGGTGTTCGGCATCATCGGCATGGTGAACTTCGCCCACGGCGACGTGTTCATGGTCTCCGCCTTCATCGCCCTCATCCTGTTCCTCATCCTGACGCAGATCCTCGGCATCGCCTCCTTCGGGGTCGCGCTGCTCGTCGTGCTGGTGCTCGGCATGGCCCTGACCGCACTGTGGAGCTGGGTGATCGAGCGCATCGCCTATCGGCCACTGGCGGGATCGTTCCGCCTGGCACCGCTCATCTCGGCGATCGGCATGTCGATCTTCCTGTCGAACTTCGTGCAGGTGGCGCAGGGCCCGCGCAACAAGCCGGTGCCGCCGATGCTCAACGACGTGATCAGCATCCCGCTCGGCGGCGGCACGGTCACCATGTCGGAGAAGCAGTTCCTCATCTTCGTCGTGACGGCGGTGCTGCTCGTCGCCTTCTGGGCGCTCGTGCAGAAGACGAAGCTCGGCCGCGCCCAGCGCGCCTGCGAGCAGGACCGGCGCATGGCGGCGCTGATCGGCGTCGACGTCAATCGCACGGTCTCGATGACCTTCGTCATCGGCGGGGCGCTTGCCGCCGTCGCCGGCCTGATGTTCATGGCCTACTACGGCGTCGTGAACTTCACCGACGGCTTCACGCCAGGCGTCAAAGCGTTTACCGCCGCCGTGCTGGGCGGCATCGGCTCGCTGCCCGGGGCGGTGATCGGCGGCCTGCTGATCGGACTGATCGAGACCATGTGGTCGGCCTACTTCTCGATCGACTACAAGGACGTCGCCGCCTTCTCCATTCTCGCCGTCGTGCTGATCTTCATGCCGTCCGGCCTGCTCGGCCGGCCCGACGTCGAGAAGGTCTAAATCCATGAAGCGCGGGCAGCCAGGGCGGGCTGCCGCCCGCATCGGTTTCAATGCGAGAGCTCGTCAAGGACGCCGCCATCTGGGCGCTCGTCGCGCTCGGGCTGTGCTTCCCGCTTATCGCCTTCCGCACCGACCAGGACTTCTCGCATCAAATCGTGCTCGATGCGCGCCCCTAGCTCGTCGCCGCCATTGTCATCGCCGTGTTCGCCGGCCGGCTGCTGTGGCGCCTGTTTAAGCATCCCCAACGCACACGCCGCGTGCTGTTTCCCCCGCTCGACCTTTCCCGCCGTCACAAGGCGTGGTTGCCGCGCGCCGGGCTCGCCGCGCTGCTGATCTTTCCGTGGCTGGCGCTGACGCTGACGGGGCAGGCCGGCGCCATCAAGTGGATCGACAATTTCGGCGTGCAGATCCTCATCTACGTGATGCTCGCCTGGGGCCTCAACATCGTCGTCGGTCTCGCCGGCCTGTTGGATCTCGGCTACGTCGCCTTCTACGCCGTCGGCGCCTACACCTACGCGATCATCGCCACCTACGTGATCCCGGCGACGGTGCCGGTGCTCGGGCCGTGGGCATTCTGGATCTGCCTGCCCATCGCCGGCCTGCTCGCCGCCCTTTGGGGCATACTGTTGGGCTTTCCGGTGCTGCGCCTGCGCGGCGACTATCTCGCCATCGTGACGCTGGCGTTCGGCGAGATCATCCGGCTCGTGCTCATCAACTGGGTCGACTCTCACCAACGGCAACGTCGGCATCCAGACGCCGCGCATCACCTTCTTCGGGCTGCCGTTCACCTCGCGCACCGGCGAGACGACGTTCGCCGATATTTTCCATCTGCCCGGCTCGCCCACCGTGCACCGCTCGATCTTTCTCTATTACGTGATCCTGGGGCTCGCGCTGCTCGTCGCCTTCGTCACGCAGCGCATGCGGCGGCTGCCGGTCGGGCGCGCCTGGGAGGCGCTGCGCGAGGACGAGATCGCCTGCCGCTCGCTCGGCATCAACACGGTCAACACCAAGCTCACCGCGTTCGCCATGGGCGCGCTGTTCGGCGGCCTCGCCGGCGCGTTCTTCGGCGCGCGCCAGGGCTTCGTCAACCCGCGCTCGTTCGAGTTCATGGAATCGGCGACGATCCTCGCCATCGTCGTGCTCGGCGGCATGGGCTCGCTCGTCGGCGTCGCCGTCGCCGCGGTGGTGGTCATCGGCGGCATCGAGCTGCTTGCGCGAGCTCGACTGGCTGAAGTCGAT
This sequence comes from uncultured Alphaproteobacteria bacterium, assembly GCA_963724595.1. Classification (GTDB taxonomy): domain Bacteria; phylum Pseudomonadota; class Alphaproteobacteria; order Rhizobiales; family Hyphomicrobiaceae; genus Hyphomicrobium_A. The sequence continues at coordinate 19,803 of CAVRVR010000035.1, forward strand.
CTTCGGCGACGACTTCGACCCCGGCCAGTACCGCATGCTGATCTTCGGCCTCGCCATGGTGCTGATGATGATCTGGCGCCCGCGCGGGCTCATCGCCTCGCGCGAGCCCTCGATCGTGCTCAACGAAGCGAAGGCGGTGTCCGGCGCGCACGTCAAGGAAGGGCACGGCTGATGCGCTGGCTGCAGCGACCCGCTGCTCGTCGTCGAGGGCCTGACCATGCGCTTCGGCGGCCTCGTCGCCGTGCGCGATCTGTCGTTCTCGGTCGGCCGCGGCGACATCACCGCGCTCATCGGACCCAACGGCGCCGGCAAGACCACCGTCTTCAACTGCATCACCGGCTTCTACAAGCCGACGAGCGGCCTGATGGCGCTGTCGACCGGCGGCCCGATCGAGCCGGAAGCGGTCGCCGGTCTCACCGCTTCGAGCCGCCGCTACGTCTGCCGCGACGATCGCATGGGTGCCGACGGTCTCTTCCTGCTCGAGCGCATGCCCGACTTCGAGATCGCGCAGCAGGCGCACGTCGCCCGCACCTTCCAGAACATCCGGCTGTTTCCCGGCATGACCGTGCTGGAGAACCTGATCGTCGCGCAGCACAACCGCTGATGCACGCCTCGGGCTGGTCGCTGCTGGGCCTTATCGGCGCGCCGAGCTACAGGCGAGCCGAGCAGGCGGCCGTCGAACGTCGCCCGCTACTGGCTCGACCGCATCGATCTGACGCACCGCGCCGACGATGCCGCCGGCGCACTGCCCTACGGCGACCAGCGCCGCCTCGAGATCGCGCGCGCCATGTGCACCGACCCGGTGCTGCTGTGCCTCGACGAGCCGGCCGCCGGCCTCAACCCGAGCGAGAGCGCCGCGCTCAACGGGCTCCTGCGCGCCATCCGCGACGAGCACGCGACCTCCATCCTGCTCATCGAGCACGACATGTCGGTCGTCATGGAGATTTCCGACCACGTCGTCGTGCTCGAGTACGGCCTGCGCATCTCCGACGGCACGCCCGACAGCGTGCGCAACGACCCCAAGGTGATCGCCGCCTACCTCGGCGTCGAGGACGACGAGGTGGCGCAGGCCGCGGCGGAGGTCGGCCTATGACCGCGCCGTCTGCTCCTGTCGCTGCAGGGCGTCACCGCCTGCTACGGCAACATCGCCGCGCTGCACGACGTCGACATCGACGGTGCCGGCCGGCGAGATCGTGACGCTCATCGGCGCCAACGGCGCCGGCAAGTCCACGCTGATGATGACGATCTTCGGCAACCCGCGCGCGCACCCGGGCCGCATCGTGTTCGACGGGCGCGACATCACGCAGCTGCCGACGCACGAGATCGCGCGGCTCGGCATCGCGCAGTCGCCGGAGGGGCGGCGCATCTTCGCCCGCATGACGGTCGAGGAGAACCTGCGGCTCGGCGCCGAGTTCGCCGGGCAGCCACGACTTCGACCGCGAGCTCGAGCACGTCACCGCCATCTTTCCGCGCCTCAAGGAGCGCCTGCACCAGCGCGGCGGCACGCTGTCGGGCGGCGAGCAGCAGATGCTCGCCATCGCGCGCGCGCTGATGAGCCGGCCGAAGCTCCTGCTGCTCGACGAGCCCTCGCTCGGGCTCGCCCCGCTCATCGTCAAGCAGATCTTCAAGGTCATCGCCGACCTCAACGCGCGCGAGGGCCTGACCGTGTTCCTCGTCGAGCAGAACGCCTTCCACGCGCTGCGGCTCGCGCACCGCGCCTACGTCATGGTCAACGGCGCCATCACGCTGAGCGGCACCGGGCAGGAGCTGCTGGCGAGCCCGGAGGTCCGCGCCGCCTATCTCGAAGGCGGCCGCCACTAGGAGAGCACTTGGATCGCACGCCATGAGCTTCTACGACACCGGCGACAACGGCCTCTGGATCTTCCTGCTCGTGACCGTGCTGATGGGCGGCTCGGCGGCGCGCGCCACCGGCTCGGCCATCGCCTCGACCTGGCGGCCGCCGTGGCAGATCTTCGGCGCGGCGCTGCTGCTCACCTTCGCCGTGCGCTTCTTCCACTACGCGCTGTTTTACGAGCCGCTGCTTTCCCTGACGAATTTCCTCGTCGACTACATCGTCGTCGCTGCTCGCCTGCGCGCTCGGCTTCCGGATGCACGCGCGCGCGCCAGATGGTCGAGCAGTACCCCTGGGCCTACGAGCGCGCCGGCTTTCTCCGGTGGCGCCGCGCGGCAGGAATTCCCGCCCCGCCGCGGGGATGACTTTTCAGCGCGTTTCGGACGAACATGCGCGCCGTTGCCCGCGGCGCGCTGCGCGCTCGCCGATCATCTACGAGAGGACCCCATGAAACAGCAGCGACTTTTGCAGCACTGGCGCTCGCCTTCGCCGCCTTGTTCGGCCGGCTGCGACAGCGGACCGGCGAAACTGAAGATCGGCGTCGCCGGGCCGATGACGGGCTCCGACGCGGCGTTCGGCGCCCAGCTCAAGAACGGCGTCGAGCAGGCCGTCGCCGACATCAACGCGGCCGGCGGCATCAAGGGCCAGCAGATCGAGCTGTTCGTCGGCGACGACGCCGGCGATCCGCGCCAGGGCGTCTCGGTCGCCAACAACTTCCTCGGCGAGGGCGTGCACTTCGTCGTCGGGCACTTCAATTCCGGCGTCACCATGCCGGCCTCCGAGGTCTACGTCGAGAACGGCATGCTGATGATCACGCCCGGCGTCCACCAACCCGCATGATCACCGAGCGCAAGCTGTGGAACGTGTTCCGCACCTGCGGTCGCGACGACCAGCAGGGCGGCGTCGCCGGCACCTACATCGCCGAGCATCTGAAGGACAAGAAGGTCGCCATCGTCCACGACAAGACGACCTACGGCAAAGGCCTCGCCGACGAGACGAAGAAGGCGATGAACAATCTCGGCGTCACCGAGGTGCTCTACGAAGGCGTCGAGCGCCGGCGAGAAGGACTTCTCCGCGCTCGTCTCCAAGCTGAAGAACGCCGGCGTCGAGGTCTTCTACTGGGGCGGCGTGCATACCGCCGGCGGCCTCATCCTGCGGCAGATGCGCGATCAGGGCGTCAGCGCGGTGTTCATGTCGGGCGACGGCATCGCCAGCGACGAGTTCGCCGCCATTGCCGGGCCCGGCGCCGAGGGCACGCTGATGACGTTCGGCCCCGATCCGCAGAAGCGCCCCGAGGCCAAGGCGATCGTCGAGAAGTTCGAGGCGCGCGACTACAAGCCCGAGGCCTATACGCTCTACAGCTACGCCGCCGTGCAGATCCTCAAGCAGGCGATCGAGGCGACGAAGTCGGTCGATCCCAAGACGGTCGCCGAGTACATGCACTCGGGCGTCGTCTTCAACACCGTCATCGGCGACATCGCCTTCGACGAGAAGGGCGACCTCAAGCAGGTCGCCTACGTGATGTACACGTGGATGAAGCAGCCCGACGGCCGCATCACCTACGTGCAGAACTGAGCCCGGCCGACCAGTCGCTTGCGAAAGTGATCTGAGGGTGTGGGGCGAAGGGAGATGGCGATCTCCCTTCGGCATTGTCGTGTGCGGCGGTACTTTCCGCTGGAAACTTCGCGCTCAGGCGCGGAGATGAAAAAGCAGCCGTCCATGCAGCGACAGCATCGCGTCGCCGTTCTTATTCCGGCCTTGAGGAAAACCGTGGACGACCGAAGGGATCAGTCGCGGCCCTGCGACGCGGCCATGCACTCGACCACCAGCCGCTTTTCGATCAGCGCCAGATCGTCCGGCACTTTAATTCCCGCCTGTCGGTAGCTGCGGATCTTGGCCAGCACCTTGGCGTAGCCTTCGCGGGGATCGTCGGTCTGCTCGAGTTCGGAATTGAGCTGTTCAATCTCACCTTGCATCTGATTGGACATTACGCGGCCTTTGCCCTCGTTGCTTCCTATCCTTCAATCGCCCGGTGACCCCGGGTCGTGCTTCATCGGTATAAGAGTCCGATGGCTAGTTCTAAGTAACTTTCTGTTTCACTCTGCGCTTTCAAGAGTAGATCCTGGAATTTGATGGCGAACGTGACAATCTGTCCACAGTCACCATGAGGCGCGGAGGGCGCGGTCAACCAATTAATTGTGGCCGCATCTGGACAGTACTGTGGACTTATTGTGCAACGCGAGAGTTCTTGTGTGCGTTGCAGCAATAGCACGGTTATGTGGATTTTCCGTCAAATTGCATTTCGCTTCACTGCAAAGACCAAGTATTTCCGGGGGCATCAACGCGTAGCGTTGCAATTGAAGGCTGGGCCCCGCGTCTGCTAGGGCTCCGCACGTCCCCCTTCGGCGAGGCCCATCGATGATTCCGCGCTACAGCCGCCCCGAGATGGCGTCGATCTGGGACGCCCGAGACGCGCTTTCGCATCTGGTTCGAGATCGAGGCGCACGCCGCGGCGGCCATGGCCGAGCTCGGCGTCATCCCGCACGCACGCCGCCAAGGCGATCTGGGACAAGGGCCGCAACGCCAAGTTCGACATCGCCCGCATCGACGCGATCGAGCGCGAGACCAAGCACGACGTCATCGCCTTCCTGACGCATCTGGCCGAGATCGTCGGTCCCGAGGCGCGCTTCGTGCACCAGGGCATGACGTCCTCGGACGTGCTCGACACCTGCCTCACCGTGCAGCTGACGCGCGCCGCCGACCTCCTCATCGCCGACCTCGACGCGCTTGCTCGCCGCGCTGAAGCGGCGCGCGCTCGAGCACAAGCTGACGCCGACCATCGGCCGCAGCCACGGCATCCACGCCGAGCCGACCACCTTCGGCCTGAAGCTCGCTTACGCCTACGCCGAGTTCGCACCGCGCCAAGCAGCGCCTGATCGCGGCGCGCAAGGAGATCGCGACCTGCGCGCTCTCGGGCGCCGTCGGCACCTTCGCCAACATCGATCCGCGCGTCGAAGCCTACGTCGCCGAGAAACTGGGCCTCACGCCCGAGCCGGTCTCGACGCAGGTGATCCCGCGCGACCGGCACGCCATGTACTTCGCGACGCTCGCCGTCGTCGCCTCGTCGGTCGAGCGGCTGGCGACCGAGATCCGCCACCTGCAGCGCACCGAGGTGCTCGAGGCCGAGGAGTTCTTCTCCGCCGGCCAGAAGGGCTCCTCGGCCATGCCGCACAAGCGCAATCCGGTGCTGAGCGAGAACCTCACCGGGCCTTGCCCGCATGGTGCGCGCCTACGCCATCCCGGCGCTGGAGAACGTCGCGCTCTGGCACGAGCGCGACATCTCGCATTCCTCGGTCGAGCGCATGATCGGGCCGGACGCGACGGTCACGCTCGACTTCGCGCTCGTCCGCCTCGCCGGCATCATCGACAAGCTCGTCGTCTATCCCGAGACCATGCAGAAGAACCTCGACAAGCTCGGCGGCCTGCACAATTCCCAGCGCGTGCTGCTGGCACTGACGCAAGCCGGCGCCTCGCGCGAGGACGCCTATGCGCTGGTGCAGCGCAACGCCATGAAGACCTGGAACGAGGGCGAAGGATTTCCTCGCCGAGCTGAAGGCCGACAAGGACGTGACAGCGAAGCTGAAGCCCGCCGAGCTCGAAGCCATGTTCGACCTCGGCTATCACTTCAAGCACGTCGACACGATCTTCAAGCGCGTCTTCGGCAAAACCTGACAACGCGCAATAGCCGGCGGGACAGCGATTTCACCGGCAATGCGGCTCGTGTGATGATATTTGTCGCTGCACGGGGATGAGGAGCCGCTTCGCATGCTGCAGTCGCTGGATGGCGCATTCTACCGGCGCCTCGCCATCACCGCCGCGGCGCTCGCCGTCTATCGCCTCGGCGTTCAGCTGCCGGTGCCGGGGCTAGTCCCCGAGACCCTCGCAGTGACGTTCAAGCCCGGCGATCTCGCTATCAAGAGCGTTTCGATCTTCGCCCTCGGCATCATGCCGCTGCTCACCGTCCTGATCCTCGCCGAGTTCGTGAAGATCTTCGCCCCGGCGGTGCGCCGTTGGGAGCATGCTGGCCAACGCAACCACGATAGCGTCCGTCACGCTGTCATCGGCCTCGCGCTGCTCGTAGCTGCCGTGCAGGGCGCCGGTCTTGCCGGAGCGCTCGAGGGCGTCTCCGGCCTCGTCCTCGAACCCGGCATCTATTTCCGTGTCATTTGTACGATGACGTTCGTCGCCGGCGCGGCGCTGGTCATCGCGCTGGCGGGCGTGATCGATAGAGCCGGTCTCGGCAGCGGCCTGTGGCTGATCTTCCTGGCGCAACCCCTCGCCGAGCTGGCGCCAAACCTAGCGGCCATCGCCGCGGCGTACGACGCAGGCCAATATTCGCTACTCGCTGTCGTGCGCAGCGCGATGTTCACCGCCTTCGCCGTTGCCGCAGTCGCAAGCCTCGTGCTCGCCGCCCGCGGGGCCGCGGCGGTTTCAGCGGCTTGCGTGTGGCCGTTGCTGATCGCCTACACGGTTCTGGCGTGGCTGCTCATCGGCATCGGCCTCCTCGTCAGCGGCGGCAGCATAGAAACGGCAATGGCGATCACCGCTCCGGGCAGTGCCATACGCCAGTTGGCACTGACAGCCGTCGTCATTCTCATCGCCTGGCTCTATGTGCGCTCGACCCGGTCGGCCGGCCTGCCGAGCCCGATTCCGGCGGCGCCGATCGCCGCCGTGCTGGCAGCCGTCGCCCTGGCGGCTGAGATGCTGCAGTCGCAGCTTCAGACCGCGCTGCCTCTCGGCAGCGTGCACCTCGTCATCGCCACTGTGGTGGCGACGACCATCCTGATCGATTGGGGGTTCATTGGCGGCAATGAGCGTCCGGTCGAGGACGCGTCCGAGCCGCTCAGTCCTCAGGCCTGAACAGATAGCTGGCGCGCGCCATCACAGAGTTGATGGTGGCCGTGCCGGAAATCGAGGACGGCGTACCGATCGGGATACCGGCGGCGCACAGCGTGCAATCTCCGGCGTTGGCGAGATCGAGCGTGATGTGCTGATACTCGATGCCCAAGATGACGCTCGGCCAGACCGCGTATTCGAGTCCGCCGCCGATGGTCCACCCGTCGACGAACTCTTTGGTCGAAGCGGAGCCCCTGACCGGGCTGCTCACCGAGAACGTGGCGTTGCCGCCCGCCCAACCGCCCTTCACGAACACGAAGGTCTTATCCCACGTGTAGCCGATGCGCGGCTCTACCGTCGCTAGCCACTCGATGTCCGTCTGGAAGGTGTCGGTGGCCGGGAAAAAGGGGCTGGTCGCGGATTCGGACAGGCCAAGGCCGATGTAGGCGGCCTCGAGGCTGAAGATCCAGTTCCCCATTTGCAGGTTGGCGCCGCCGAAGATGCCGCCGGCAATGCCGCTCGGCCCAAACGTGACGGGCGTCGATGGGTCAACGGCGCCGGCTTGGCTGAAGACGTTGAGATCCTGCGACCAGTCGATGTCGCTCCAGGCGCCGCCGAGCTTGCCGCCGACGTAGACGCCGCTCCAGTCGGTGACGTACTGCGAATCGGTCATCGGCGTGCCGGGCACCCAATGCCCGTCTGCCTTCGCACCAGTCGCCTGCAGCGCCATCACGCCCGCCGCGGCAGTCGCCAGCACCAGGTGGCTAAACGCCCTCGCCCCGCCCATGTCGTCACCGCCGGTTGATTCGTTCCCTGGTACACTTTTACGGTGAGTCGCCCCTGGTTCATAACTCTGTATCGACGGTGCATAACTCCTATCTAGAGCGCACACCGCCCCTACATTGGCCCGCATGAAAACATCCGACGTCGACATCCTCATTGTGCCGGGCTGGCTCAACTCCGGTCCGGACCATTGGCAATCTCGCTGGGAGAGCAAGCTCAAGACCGCGCGCCGCATCGAGCAGGACGATTGGCACGCACCCGACAAGGACGCGTGGGTAGCCAACATCGTCAAAGCGGTCGGCGAAGCCGCGCGCCCGGCTGTGCTCGTCGCGCACAGCCTCGGCGTCATCGCCGTTGCATATGCTGCGCAGAAACTCACCGAGGGTTCGGTCGCTGGCGCGTTCCTGGTTGCTCCGGCCGACGTCGACAACACGCAGGGCTGGCCGGCGAACCAGGGCATGGCGTGGCCCGAGGGAAGCTTCGGCTTTACGCCGGTGCCGATGCAGCGGTTACCGTTTTCCTCGCTGCTGCTGGCGGCGGACGACGACCCCTATTGCTCGCAGGCGCGCGCGCAGGCGTTCGCCAGCGCCTGGGGTGCGAATTTTGTGGATGTAGGGCAAGCCGGCCACATCGCCGACCAGTCCGGGCACGGGCCCTGGCCGGACGAAGTCCTGCGCTTCGGCAGGTTCCTCGCCGGCCTCGAGGGCTAAGCGGCTCAGGCCTTGCCGGCCGCTTTGATGTCGGCCACCGCTTTGGCCAGCAGCTCGCCCATGGCGGCGCGCAGCTCGGTGTCCGAGACCTTTACCCCTGCGGCGGCGAAGTCATTGTGAAGCTTGCGGAAAACGTCTTCATCGCCCTTCTCCTCAAGGTCGGCTTTGACGACCGAGCGGACGTAGTCCTGCAGCTGATCCCCCATGATTCCAAGCTTGGCGGCAGCCCACTCGGCGAGGAGCCTGTTGCGCCGGGCTTCGGCGCGGAACTTAAGGTCTTGATCTAGCGCAAACATCCTCTCGAACGCCTGCTCGCGATCGTCAAACGTCGTCATTTCAATTCTCCACTAGACCGGGGTCGCCGCATGGCCGCGCGGCAGGCAGGAAAGGTTGCATCTCCCGCCGCCAAATCAGCGGCCGCGGGAGCCATAACCCGGGCCTTCCCGGCGTTCAATGACCTGTCCCCGACCATTAGCGACACTTGCGACCTTTCCGATCCTTAAGATTGTTTCCAGGGTCCGGTTCGGCTAGTCTCCGGTGAGGGTGTCCGACCTCGTGAGCCGACCCCCCAATGCGGCACCTGCAGACCAGAACAATTCGTAACTTCAGTGACTTGGCTCTTGCCGGCAGGGCGTCTCTATCTTCGCAGAATACGTAATTTTCAAGTCAAAGGACAAAGGCTCAATGAACAGGCGGCGTCGCGTCTATGAGGGCAAGGCCAAGGTGCTTTATGAAGGCCCCGAGCCCGGCACGCTCATCCAACATTTCAAGGATGACGCAACAGCGTTCAACGCCAAGAAGCATGCCGTGATCGAAGGCAAGGGCGTGCTCAACAACCGGATCTCCGAGTACATCTTCCAGCGTCTCGGCGAGATCGGTGTCCCGACGCATTTCATGCGCCGCCTCAACATGCGCGAGCAGCTCATCCGCGAAGTGGAGATCGTGCCGCTCGAGGTCGTCGTGCGCAACGTCGCCGCCGGTTCGCTGGCGACGCGTCTCGGCCTGGAAGAAGGCGTGCAGCTGCCGCGCTCGATCATCGAGTTCTACTACAAGGACGATGCGCTTAACGATCCGATGGTCTCGGAAGAGCACATCACGGCGTTCGGCTGGGCTACGCCCCAGGAGATCGACGAGATCATGCAGATGGCGCTGCGCATCAACGACTTCCTCGTCGGTCTGTTCCTCGGCATCGGCATCCGTCTTGTCGACTTCAAGATCGAGTTCGGACGTCTGTGGGAGAACGAGCAGATGCGCATCGTTCTCGCCGACGAGATCAGCCCCGATTGTTGCCGGCTGTGGGACATCGCCACCTCCGACAAGCTCGACAAGGATCGCTTCCGCCGCGATCTCGGCGGGCTGCTCGAGGCCTATCAGGAAGTCGCTCGTCGCCTCGGCGTATTCACCGGCAATCGTCCGGCGAAAGGCCTTGGTCCGGTGCTCGTCGCGTCAAATCCGACCGCCAACGGCAAGCCCAACTAGGCAGCCGGCAGTGATGGCAGTGGGCGGTCGTTGACTGCGCCACTGCCGACCGCCCGTTGCCCACTGCTGAGAGACAAATGAAAGCTCGCATCCGTATCACGCTCAAGAACGGCGTCCTCGATCCGCAGGGCAAGGCCATTCAGAACGCGCTGGCGGCGCTCGGCATCTCCGGTGTCAAGGACGTGCGCCAGGGCAAGTACATCGAGGTCGAGCTCGCCGAGACGAGCGAGGATCGCGCCAAGGAAACGGTCGAGCGCATGTGCAAGGACCTGCTCGCCAACAGCGTGATCGAGAACTACGCCTACGAGCTGCAGCGCGCCTGATAGAGAAAGGCCGATAGAGAATGTTGCGCGCTTCCGTCGTCGTTTTTCCCGGATCCAACTGCGATCGCGATGTGAAGGTTGCGATCGAGCGCGTCACCGGCTTTCCGGTCAACATGGTGTGGCACGGCGATGCGTCCGTCCCCGCCTCCGACCTCATCGTGCTGCCCGGCGGCTTCTCCTACGGCGACTACCTGCGCTGCGGCGCCATGGCCGCACACTCGCCGATCATGCGCGACGTCATCGCCAAGGCGAAGGCCGGCACACCCGTGCTCGGCATCTGCAACGGATTTCAGGTGTTGTGCGAGTCTGGCCTGCTGCCAGGCGCGCTGATGCGCAACGCCTCGCTGAAGTTCATCTGCCGCGACGTGACCCTGCGCGTCGACAACGACAAGACGTTCTTCACCAAGTGCTACCGCAAGGGGCAGGTGGTGCGTCTGCCCATCGCGCACGCCGAAGGCAACTACTTCGCCGACGAGGAAACGCTCGACCGTCTCGAGGGCGACGGCCGCGTCGTCTTCCGCTATTGCGACGAAGCGGGCGAGGCGACGCCGCAAGCCAATCCCAACGGGGCCCAGCGAAACATCGCGGGGATTTGCGACGCGGCGGGCCGCGTCGTCGGTCTGATGCCGCACCCCGAGCGCCTGTTCGAGCTAGCCCTCGGCGGTGCCGACGGGCGCCGCATGATCGAGAGCGCCCTGCTCAGCGCGCTCGAGCCCACCGCTTAGACAGCAGCGCATAAAAAAACGTGCCGGACCCGAAGGTCCGGCACGCCAGCCACCTCGCCGAAAGTAGCCGTGTTCGTTACCGCGTGATCCGCGCTGAGTAGGCCGTCTGCTGCATGGTCTCGACCGACATCGCGGCCGCGCCCGGTGCGCAGTAGAAGGCGAGCTCCTTGCCTTCGCCAGTGTCGAAGCGGGCGTGCTGCCCGGCTTCGATGGCGGCACGGAAGCGCGCCGGAGGTCTGCGCCACGACCTCTTCGGCCTTGGGCTCTTCACCGACGACCAGCGTCAGCTCGCACACACCGGCATCGTCCTGGTAGTAGCCGACGGCATGCTTGGAGCCGACGTGCACGCTGATGCCGTGCAGGGGCTTGAACGTGGTCTGGGACTGCTGAGAACTCGGCACTAGCCGGCCCCATGAGGGCGGCTCCGGCAAGCATGGCGGCAACGATGGCGCCCTTCCTAATCGTGGACATGCTCCAGCTCCTTTTGCTGCAAAGTGGAAGTCGAGGCCGGCGGATTGGTACTGGGGAAAGCGTCCCGCCGACGCGAAGCACAAAGCTAAAGGCCGGACTCCCCCTGCAAAATACGGATTATTGCATTGCAGCAATGTGGGCCTAACAGCGCGCAACTGTCGCGGGTAGGCGGCCTCTTCCCACCCTGTCGGGTAGTTCGCGAAAGGCTCATTGAGCGTGTCCGGTCGAACCGATATATCGGTTTATGCGGGGACATGTCGGCTTGAACCGCTGGCCCAATAATCCTCGTGATCCTCGCGGCGTGGCGAGCGGATGAGGATGGCCGTTCACCCTCGCAAACCTTACGCCCTGCCTATTCCGCGCGCAAAAATCTGCGGCTTTTGCAACACGCAGCGCAGCCACCGTGACGGCGTGCACAGCACACGCTCACGCCTCGGCCAAGCGAGGCGACAAGGCGACCCTCCGCCGCTATAAGCGCAAGCACCTGCACCCCCAGAATCGCACTTGAGAGACCCGAGCGCGCGCGCATGGATGCCAAAGCCGAAAGCCGTTTCGAGATTACGCCGGAGATCGTCGCCGAGCACGGGCTGACGCCGGGCGAATACCAGCGGCTTTTGAAGATCCTCGGCCGCGAGCCGAGCTTCACCGAGCTCGGTATCTTCTCGGTGATGTGGTCGGAGCACTGCTCCTACAAATCCTCGCGCGTGTGGCTGCGCACGCTGCCGACCAACGGCAAGCAGGTGATCCAGGGCCCGGGGGAGAACGCCGGCGTCGTCGACCTCGGCGATGGCGACTGCGTCGTGTTCAAGATGGAGAGCCACAACCACCCGAGCTACATCGAGCCCTACCAGGGTGCGGCGACCGGCGTCGGCGGCATCATGCGTGACGTGTTCACCATGGGCGCCCGCCCCGTCGCCAACCTCAACGCCCTGCGCTTTGGCGCGCCGGATCATCCGAAGACGCGCCACCTCGTCGACGGTGTCGTTGCCGGCATCGGCGGCTACGGCAATTGCGTCGGCGTGCCGACCGTCGGCGGCGAGACCAACTTCGACAAGGGCTACAACAACAACATCCTGGTCAATGCGATGTGCGCCGGGCTCGCGCGCACCGACAAGATCTTCTACTCGGCCGCCAAGGGTGTCGGCCTCCCCGTCGTCTACGTCGGCTCCAAGACCGGCCGCGACGGCATCCACGGCGCCACCATGGCCTCGGCCGAGTTCGACGACAAATCGGACGAGAAGCGCCCCACCGTGCAGGTCGGCGATCCGTTCACCGAGAAGCTGCTCATCGAAGCGTGTCTCGAGTTGATGGCGAAGGACGTCATCATCGCCATTCAGGACATGGGTGCCGCCGGCCTCACTTCCTCATCATGCGAGATGGCCGATAAGGGCGGCGTCGGCATCACGCTCGACCTCGATCACGTGCCCCAGCGCGAAACCGGCATGACGGCCTACGAGATGATGCTGTCGGAAAGCCAGGAGCGCATGCTCATGGTGCTGAAGCCGGGCTCGGAGCCCGAGGCCGAGGCCATCTTCAAGAAGTGGGGGCTCGACTTTGCGATTGTCGGCGCGACGACCGACACCGGCCGCATGATCGTCACACACCGCGGCCAGGTCGAAGCCGATATTCCCGTGACGACGCTGGCCAACTCGGCGCCCATCTACGAGCGCCCGTGGTTCCCAATCACGCCGCCGAAGATGATCCTGCCCGAGTGGGTGCCGGCTCCCAACGCCATCCTCGCAACGCTCAAGACCATGATGTCCGGCCCGGCGCTGTCTTCGCGCCGCTGGATCTGGGAGCAGTACGATCACATGGTGATGGGTGACACGGTGCAGCGCCCCGGTGGCGACGCCGCCGTCGTGCGCATCCACGGCACCCACAAGGGCCTGGCGCTCGCCTGCGATGTGACGCCCCGCTACGTCGCCGCCGACCCCGTCATGGGTACCAAGCAGGCCGTGGTGGAGACCTGGCGCAATCTCACAGCCGTCGGCGCCGACCCGCTCGCCATCACCGACAACATGAACTTCGCCAATCCGGAGCGCCCCGAAGTGATGGGGCAGTTCGTCGGCTCCGTGAAGGGCATGTCGGAGGCCTGCCGCGTGCTCGACTACCCCGTCGTCTCCGGAAACGTCTCGCTCTACAACGAGACCAACGGCGTCGGCATTCCGCCCACGCCCGCCATCGGCGGCGTCGGCCTCATCCCCGATGTGTCGCGCATGGCCGACATCAAACTGAAGCGCGAAAACGACCTTCTGATCGTCATCGGCCGCGAGGCGGGCCACCTCGGCCAGTCGCTCTACCAGGAGATCATCACCGGCAAGCTGGAAGGCGCACCGCCGCCCGTCGACCTCGCCGACGAGATCAAGGCCGGACGCCTCGTGCGCGCGCTGATCCGCGAAGGAAAGGTGACGACGGTGCACGACGTGTCGGACGGCGGCCTCTTGGTCGCCATCGCCGAGATGGCGCTCGCTGGTGGCATGGGCGCCGAGCTGTTCGCCTACGAAGGCCGCCTGCCGGTACACGCGGTGTGGTTCGGCGAGGATCAGGGCCGCTACGTGCTGGCCGTCGATCCCATGCAGGCCGAGGAAGTGTTGGAGCGCGCGCGCCTCTTAGCGCTGCCCTCGCGCATCGTGGCGCGGACGGGCGGTAACGCGATCAGCCTCAAGGGCGAGCCGCCACTGCCTTTGCCCGAGCTGCGCAGCGCCCACGAAGCCTGGCTGCCTGGCTACATGGCCGCGCTCCATTAGCTCCGCGCCCCCGCTAGGCGCGATGAGGCACAGCCCAATGGGCGACAGGGCCATTGGGATTGCTGGCAAATCGGCTTATGCTCAGCCTCTGGAGCAGCAATCCCAGGAGACCAGCAGATGGCCATGGATGCCGGCGAGATCGAACGGCTGATCAAGGCCAAGTTCCCTGACGCCCTTGTCGAGATCCGCGATCTGGCGGGCGACGGCGACCACTACGCCGCCCATGTCGTCAGCGCGCAGTTCAAGGGCAAGAGCCGCGTGCAGCAGCACCAGATGATCTACGAGGCTTTAGGCGGCCGCATGGGCGGCGCCCTGCACGCTCTCGCCCTAACGACCGCTGCGCCATAAGGGCGCTGAGACCCGCGGCATGCCTTGGCCCTGCAGCGCTCCGCCATGACCAGGCTTGCGCGGCTCCGCCATGACCTGATTGACTTCCCGGCGCCAATCCACACATTGCCGTCTAGAAGTGCGGGCACACGGCCCGCAACCAACGAACCTTTCGAGGGGCCCAAATGAGCAACCCGCAGCAGGACGTCCAGGACTGGATCCGCAAGACGGTCGCCGCCAACGACGTCGTCCTGTTCATGAAGGGCAACAAGAACATGCCGCAGTGCGGGTTCTCGGCCCAGGTCGACCACATCCTCCGCGCCCTCGGCATCGACTACAAGGACATCAACGTCCTGCAGGACATGGCCATCCGCGACGGCATCAAGGCCTACTCGAACTGGCCGACCATCCCGCAGCTCTACATCAAGGGCGAGTTCGTCGGCGGCTGCGACATCGTCCGCGAGATGCTCGAAGCCGGCGAGCTCACGACGATGCTCGACGAAAAGGGCATCGCCTACGACAAGTCGCGGCTTCTGGCCTAGCCTCTCCCTGCCGATCATCTACGGCTCACGCGCGCTTCTTGGGGCCGAGCGCGCTTCAGCGCTTCTAGGTGCTCAGCGTAGGCGTCTAGGAAGTGCTTTCGGGAAGTAGTTCCTCGCTCATCACCAAGCTTTCATGCGTTCTGCTTGGCATCCTGCTCAAGTGAGCCTTCGGCAAAGGTCGTCGTACCGTCGAAAATCATGGCGCACCCCCATACAGCTACCTGCGCGGCACGAATAGGACGGGGCGGGCAACCAAAGCCAGTGGCGATCGCGCACAATCCACGGCACGGAACTCACCGTGGGTACGCGAGGCGTGGCGCTTGACTGTGTCGTGATCGCCGCCGGGATCTCCGCAGAAGTGATCGCCGCTAAAGTGAAGCGCGAATACCTACTGGCGCAGGAACATGCGGTATAGCCGGCTTCGGGCCGCGCCGATTAGTTGCCGCCGGGTGCACCCGGCCCTAGCAGATACCGCTGCAGACCCGACATGAAGTCCCACGTCGCCGCGGTTTGCGGACTTGACTGCTGGGCCATGAACTCGGCTCGGCTCACCGGACGCGGGCCCTGCACGAGACGCGGGGCCTCCACAAGAACGCCCGGGCTTACCGGCCGCGGGGGCGAGCGCAACATCACCAACTCGCGGGCGAGCGATGGCGACACTGCGGGCTGTGGTCGTGGAACTTCTCCACTCGCCAGCGCGGCCGCATTCAGCGCCATCGCCGTGTCGGCGGTCAGCTGCTCGGCCTCCTCACGCAGGTCGAAGCGGGTTCGAGCCGTCTCAAGCGCGATGTCGACGGTCGCGAACTTGCCGAGGTAGCCCGGAACGATTGGATACACGCGCCGCCTCGCGTAGTTCGCCTCGGCCTGGGTCGGAGATTGCAGGACACTGATAACAAGTCCCGCCACCCCCTGCTTGCGGAAGCCGAGCTTCTCTGCGGCGGCGCGCGATACGTCGAGCTTGCGCTCTCCGCTATAGGGACCCGCGTTGGTGATCCGCAGCACGGAGGCGTCGCCGGTCTTGGGATTGTAGGCGAGGATGACGGTGCCGTCCGGCAGCAGCGGACTTGCGGCGTTGTCGGGGAGATCGGCGCGGAAGACGGTGCCTGAGCTCGTCAGCCCGCAGGGATTGAGCGGGTCGCGCTGGCAGCTGTCGTAGTAGGAGGCGACCACGTAGCCGCGCCAGCCTACGAGCGTATCGGTCTGCGAAAGCGTGCCGACGCGGTGGCAGTAGCCGTGGAAGCAGTAGCGGCTGCCAGGAGATTTGGCATCCGCCGTAGGCACGGCAGTGGCATTGACGATGAAGGTAGCGGCGGCGCCGGCCACAGCCGGCAGTGCCAGCCGCCAACCTACAGCAAGACCCGAGGGTGCAGCACGCAGCGGACGTTTCTTCCGTGGCATGTGACGCTGGCCAATTCGCTAAGATCAATTTCTGACTTGCGAAACAACCGTGGCAAATGTTTGAGCAGCCTCCCTCACGCAGCTCCGAATGCCGCCTCCGCGTACGGCCAACCTCGCAATCGCCTTTTCAAACGCTCGGTGAAGGTTCTCCCGCGTGGCTGCGTGGAGTGTCACGCGATTTGAGGTCTTCATCGCGCATTGCGCGTCTCACGTGTCATTCAACATCGACGGCTGGCAGCTCCAGCCCTTGATCTCCCACTGCGGATGCTCCCCGGCCCACTGCGCGACAACCGGCTGCGCCGCCATCGTGCAGTACTTGGCGGGCATCTGGAAGTCGGTCTGGATCTTGAAGTCGCGGCACTGCCCGGGATCGGCGATCAGACACGCCGAAAGGATGATGCTCAGCATTGGGGCGCGGCTCCTTGGTCGCTCTCGCTATCGATTGTGTATCGCCCCGGGACCGTTCGGCGCCAGTCCCAGGTCGCGGCCTGGATCGGTTTTGAGCTCGATCCTTGCCGGAACTCTGTTGTGGTCTTTGCCACGAGCCCGCGATCGATCCCGTCCTACAAATTCCCGGGCAAATTTGCCCGAGCCTACGACAAGTCCAAGCTGATGGACTGAGGGCGCTTCACGGCCCTAGTTTTGCCGCGCGGGCTGCCTTGAGTGACCGCGGCGCGGCGTAGGGCTACCATCGCCGCTGACGTGTCTTGAGGTGGGCAGCCATGCGGCTCGGTGGCCGGCGCTTTCTGTTAAGCTTGGCGATCATCGGCGCCGCCGTGTGCCTGGCGCTCGGCATCAGCTTGCCGATCCTCAAGCTCACCAAATTCATGTTCTGGACCAGCGAATATTCGCTGATGACAACGGTCGAGGTACTGATCCGTCAGGGGCAGACGTTTCTCGGCCTCGTCGTCTTGGTGTTCTCGATCATCTTTCCGATCGTCAAGCTGCTGTACCTGATGCTCGTCTCGACGCTGCCGGCGGCCGAGCTGCGCCGCCATGCCAAGCGTCTACGCGCCATCGAGTGGATCGGCAAATGGTCGATGCACGACGTGCTGGTGCTGGCGCTGACGATTTTCTTCCTGAAGAGCCAGGGCGTCTACGACGCGGCGAGCCTGCCGGCGGTGTACCTGTTCACCACCGCCGTCGTGCTGATGATCCTGTCGTATGCGTGGCTGAAGACCGACGCCCCTTCGGTCGGCATGGTCGAGCGCGAAGCCCCCAAACCGCTGTCGGCGGTGCGCAACTTCCTGCTCAGCTTCCTCATCATCCTGGCGACGGTGTTCTTCGCCCTCGGCATCATCCTGCCGGTGATCCGCTTCACGACGGTCTACGTGTGGACCAACGAGCACTCGATCGCGACCATCATCTGGGCGCTGTACGACAGCAGCGAATACTTCCTGTGCGCGGTGGTGTTCGCCGTGTCGATCTTCTTTCCGTTCTTGAAGCTGTTCTACCTGCTGACGCTGGTCACCTCGCCCGACCTGTCGCCGGAGTTCCGCCGCCGCTCGTTCTCGACCATGGAATGGCTCGGCCGCTACTCGATGACCGACGTCATGGTGCTGGCGCTGATGATCTTCTACGTGAACTCGTCGGGCTACACCGAAGCGGTCGTCATGCCGGGCGTCTACTTCTTCGCGGCTTCCGCGCTGATCACCATGCTCGCCTACGGCTGGGCCAACACCGTCCCGCCGCGGCCGGCCGGCGTCGACGGCGCTCGAGTTGCTGTGGCCGCCGAAGCCTGCGCGCCCGGCGGCGAGGTGGTCACGCTGCCGACCAATCCCGGCCGCCGTCACCGCCCGTTAAGCAAAGAGGCAAGTTTCGGCCCCGCCGTCCCTGACCCCGAGCCGCTGTAGAAACCCCTATTCTGGCGGCGTTTTTGGGCGTTTCGTGTGTGCACGGCGGCAACTTCGCTCAAGCATTCCGCAACCGGCGAGGCGCAATCATTGGCGCCCGGACAACTTCGCGGAGAACTGCCAATGTCGGAGACGCTTCCCTCGGAACAGGCGTGGAGCATCGATCCGGACGCTTTCCCTGTCATGGGGTTCCCGCGCGAGAAGCTCGCCTTCCTCGTCCGTTACGCGGTGCTGGCGCCTTCCGGCCACAACACACAGCCTTGGCGCTTCGTTCTGAGCGACACGCACGTCGACGTCGTCGCCGACACGAGCCGCGCGTTGTGCATGGTCGATCCGCACGACCGCGAGATGATAATGTCATGCGCGGCCGCGGCGGAGACGCTGCTCGTCGCGTTGCGCGCCTTCGGGCTAACCGGCACGTTGATGCCGACGCCGCTGCCGCCGCTTCCCGACGTCGTCGCGCGTATCACCTTGTTGCCAGTGCCGGCCTCCGGCGGCATCGACCGCGAGATGCTCGATGCCATTGCGACGCGGCGCACAGTGCGACGGACCTACGCCGAGACTGCGGTTCCGGCCGGCGTGCAGACGCTGATGCGCGAGACGGCTCGCCCGTTTGGCGTCGAGCTCAGCCTGTTCGAGAACACTGCCATGCGCGACGCCGTGGCCAAGCTTGTGGTCGACGCCGACCACATCCAGTTCGCCGACCCGGCCTTCCGCGAGGAGCTCGCCTCCTGGATGCATCCGCTAACGTCGCCGGCCGGCGACGGTCTCGCCGGCCCCGGCTTGGGCTTTCCCGACTGGGCGACCAGGGTCGCGGCGGCGCTGATGCGCACGTTCGATCTCGGCAGCGCCGTCGCGCACATGGACAAGCCGAGCGTGCTCGGCGCACCGCTGCTGGGCGTCTTCTCGACCAAGGGCGACACGCGCGCCGACTGGATCGCCGCCGGCCGGGCGCTGGCCGCCGTGCTGCATACGCTGACCATGCACGGGCTCGTCAACGCCTTCCTCAACCAGCCGATAGAGGTGACGACGATCCGTCCGAAGCTCGCCGAACTTGCCTCACCGGGGCGCACGCCGCAGCTCTTGAGCCGCTTCGGCTACTTGAAGGAAGGCGTGGACATGCCCCCGCACGCGGCTCGCCGTCCGCTCAACGAAGTGCTGATCGCCGCCTGAAACGCGAAAGGCCCCCGACGCGCGGAGGCCTTTGCAAATCGATCCTGAAAGCTTCGCTGAGCGAGAGTAGAACTCTCGACTACCGCGAGTAGAACTCTCGACTACCGCGAGTAGAACTCGACCACCAGGTTCGGCTCCATGTGCACCGGGTAGGGCACATCCGACAGTGCCGGGACGCGCAGGAACTTGGCGCTCATGCGGTTGTGGTCGGCCTCGACGTAGTCAGGCACGTCACGCTCCGGGCTCTTGATGGCTTCCAGCACAAGCGGCAGCTGGCGCGATTTCTCCCTCACCTCGATGACGTCGCCGATCTTGCAGCGGTAGCTCGGCACCGTGACGCGCCGGCCGTTGACGGTGACGTGACCATGGCTGACGAACTGGCGCGCGGCGAACACTGTCGGCACGAACTTGGCGCGATAGACGATGGCGTCGAGACGGCGCTCGAGGAGACCGATGACGTGCTCGGAGGTCGAGCCCTTGAGGCGCGAGGCTTCGGCATAGATGCGGTGGAACTGGCGCTCGTTGAGGTTGGCGTAGTAGCCCTTGAGCTTCTGCTTGGCCTTCAGCTGCTGGCCGTAGTCCGACAGCTTCTGGACGCGGCGCTCGCCGTGCTGGCCGGGACGCGACTCACGGCGGTTGAGCGGGCTCTTGGGGCGGCCCCAGATGTTCTCTCCGAGCCGGCGGTCGATCTTGTGCTTGGCGCGAATGCGCTTGGTCATGGTAACAGCACTCCAACGTTGCATTGTGTTGCATGGAGCGCCCCCTCCTCTGCCCCGTGAAGGTTTTGAACCCTTCGGAGCCGACAGGCCGCGCCGCTAATAGGGCGTTGCCGCAGGTGCGCAATAAAACGCGGGCCATTAACTAATGGCCCGCGTTGGATGCTAGATACCGGGTGTCGAGGGTGCCGTCAACCGTGGGCTGCCGTCCCTGCTGTAAGTTCCTACTTCTTGGC
Organism: uncultured Alphaproteobacteria bacterium; assembly: GCA_963724595.1. Lineage (GTDB taxonomy): Bacteria > Pseudomonadota > Alphaproteobacteria > Rhizobiales > Hyphomicrobiaceae > Hyphomicrobium_A. Next base: position 40,034 of record CAVRVR010000035.1, read on the forward strand.
CGGCGCGGCAGCCGCAGCAGCCGGGGCCGGAGCGGCGGGAGCCGGGGTGCCCGTCTCGGCCGGCGCGGCGCCTGTGGGGTTGGTCGAAGCTAAGGCCGGCCCCGTCTTCACGTAGGCCGCGATCAGCTCCTTGACCTTCGCCTTCTGCTCGGCCGTGCAGGTCTGCGCGACCTTTTCGGGCTCCTGGGCGACGACGACCTCCTTGTCGGGGGCCTTGCCGTCTTTGTCGTCGGCCTTCTCGACCAGCTTGATGCGGCCGGTCAGCAGCATGACGACCGTCAGGTGCAGCTGGTTGATGTAGACCATCTGCTGCGGCGTCCACTTCTTGCTCTGCACCTGGCGGCGCATCAGCGAGCTGTGATTGTCGCCCTGCTCCTGTGCCAGGCCGCAGGCCTGCGCGTGCGCCGACAGACGGCCGGCGCGGATGACTTCGCGCGCGACGTCGAGAGGAATGGTGACCTGGTCACGCTTCGTTTTGTCGATGAGAATGGTCTCGCCATTCGGCTTGGTGAAGCGCTCAGGCGTCAGCGTCCATGCGTATTCCATGAACGTGAGTGTCGCCTTTTCGCTGAGCTCCTGCGCGTTGGCGGGCACAGCCGCAAAACTGGCGGCCATCACCACCGCGCACGCCCAACCCCTCCCCGCCCATTCCATGATCCGCATCTCCTGAAACTGTCCCTGCGTTATATTGTTACTGTTGGCTCTCGCCGGCAATCGTCTGCGCGGCCTGGAGCAGAATTCCGGCCCTTGGGAGCGGCATCGCTCAGCTCAAAACTTGGCCAGATAATGGCGGTCAGTTTGACGGCTTGCGGGCATGCCCCTTGCCCTTCGCGAGCGTTGCAACAATACCACGGAGGGTGCGGACTTCCTGCTCGGTGGGCGCCATCCGCGAGAACATCGTGCGTAGATTTCGCACCACAGTCGCGCGCTTGTGCGGCGGATTGAAGAAGCCGAGTCGCTCGAGCTCAGCCTCGATATGATCGAAGAATCCGAGCAACTCCGTCTTCGTCGCCGGACGGTCGTCGCCCATGTAGAGGCCCGCCTCCAGAGGCTTTTCGTAAGTGGTGACGCGGCCGAGACTTTTGGCATCACTCGACCGCATCCACTCGTAGCCGAGGATCAGCACCGCCTGCGCCAAGTTTAGCGAAGCGAAACGAGAATTTACCGGAATCATAATGAGCGCATCTGCATTGGCGACCTCGGAAGTCTCCAAACCGCTACGCTCGCGCCCGAACAGCACCCCGCAGCGCTCGCCCCGTTCGATGCGCCGGCGCATCTCCGCCACGGCTTCAATTGGAGTCAGCACGGGCTTCCTCAAGTCACGCTGGCGCGCGGTCGTTGCCGCCAGCCAATTGAAGTCGCTGATCGCTGCGTCGAGGGTTGGGAAGTCCGCCGCATCGTCGATGATGTAGTTGGCGCCCGAGGCGGCGATCCTCGTTTTCTCGTTCGGCCAGCCGTCGCGCGGCGCGATGAGGCGCAGATCGTCGAGGCCGAAGTTGGCCATGGCGCGCGCCACCATGCCGACGTTGTCGGCGAGCTGCGGCTCCATCAGCAGTACGGCCGGCAATTCGCCCTCGCCGGCAAAGGCCGAGCCGTGCAGCCCCGAGCGGCGGATACCGTGGCGCAGCTTGCGCAGGACGCGCCGCGCCCAGAACCAGTAGCGCTCGCCGCCCCACGTCGCCGCCAAGGTTTCGAGGCTGTCGACGTGCAAATCCGCTTCGCCCTTGCCGGCAATGCGCACCGCGCCGTTGCCGATGACGATCTCGCGATAGCCGGCAACGAAGCGATCGAAGCTGGTGATGCCCTCCGCCTCGACGCGCTTGGCGCAGCCGGGGCACGTGACGCCATCGGCGACGCAGCGCTCCTCGGCGCAGTAGACGAGCACCGGTTCGAGCGTTGTCCGGTCGAGTCCATCGATGGCCAGCTCGGCCAGACCAACATCGATGGTGCGCGCGTGGCAAACGCGCACGATCTCGCCGACCGGCGTGCGGGCAGAGCCGATCACCGGCATGCCCGCATGGGCATCAATCGGCAATTCGATCTGAGCCGCGTCTGCGGTCACACAACCTTCCTCGCTACGTCTGCTGATAGATGCCGTGCACCCTGGAGAAGTCGCGCCTGACGAGGTGGTCCTCGCTTATTACGAAGTAGACCGTTCCCTCGGCGAAACCGGTGCCGAGCGAAGCCATATCGACTTGCAGCAGCATCGTCCACGAACTCATCTCGCGGCCGCAAAATGATGTTTTCCTCTTCCGTCGGCATCCGGTCAAACAACCTTAAGAAGCCGTTGGCCGAGGCAACCGCCGTGAAAGCGTGGATCGTATTGCTCCGGTATTGGCCAGCCGCCGAGGCGATGCGGGAGCACTGGGCGGCCGGAAGCCAGCACATTGCGCCCCATATCCATGATGTCGCCCCAAAAGTCATCGCTGTCGTCGCTGACGACGGCTTCCCGCAGGGCTTCGCTTTCGGCGACCTCATCGAGCAGGAAGCGGTCCGGCAGGGACCACGTGGCAAGCGGCTGGGCCGGCGTCTCGCGTTCGAACCCGGTGCGCCCATCGCGCGCAAGGTACTGCATGAGGGCGTCGGAACGCTGCGTTCGGCGCAGCGACCCGGCGGGTCTGCGATCCCAGATCACCTTCGCCGACTGGGCCATCTCGATCCACGGGCCACAACCGCCGTCCCAGAAGAACAACAGGCGTCCTTCATGCGGCAGCAACTTGCACAACTGGGCGTCAGTCAGATCGATCTGGCCCACGAAATCCAGCGGCGCCGCCACGTTGAATTGGCTGGCGAAGCCTTTGCCGCGTTTGGCGAGCCGCTCGGCGATCGAGGCCCCGTGTGCGTAAGGCTCGCGTACCGGCCAGACAAAATCCGGCGCCAGATCGGGCAACCCGCCGAAGCGCGTGCCGCCCGTTCTATCTTCGCCGGTTCAAAGCAGGCAGACGGCTTGCACAGGCGGGCCATGTCCGCGGCAAAAAGACCGAGCTCAGTGTTCTCAAGAAATGGTTGGATATCGTCTCTATTCTCGAACATGATTTCACTCACGAATGAATCAGCCGTCCGAGAGTTAATCGGGGCCTTTCCGGGGTCCTGTTCCCTACGTGACACCGATCCGCGAAGGCGCCCACATGCAGAAGATCAAGGTGACCGGAACCGTCGTCGAGCTCGACGGCGATGAGATGACCCGTATCATCTGGCAGCTGATCAAGGACAAGCTGATCCATCCGTATCTCGACGTGCCGCTCGAGTACTACGATCTGTCGATCGAGCACCGCGACGCCACCAACGATCAGGTTACGATCGACGCGGCCAACGCCATCAAGAAGCACGGCGTCGGCGTCAAGTGCGCGACCATCACGCCGGACGAGGCGCGCGTCAAAGAGTTCAATCTGAAGGAGATGTGGAAGAGCCCCAACGGCACGATCCGCAACATCCTCGGCGGCGTCATCTTCCGCGAGCCGATCATCTGCCGCAACGTGCCGCGCCTCGTCCCAGGCTGGACGCAGCCCATCATCATCGGCCGCCACGCCTACGGCGACCAGTATCGCGCCACCGACTTCCGTTTTCCCGGCAAGGGCACGCTCTCCATCAAGTTTGTCGGCGAGGACGGCAAGGTAATCGAGCGTGAGGTGTTCAAGGCGCCGGGCAGCGGCGTCGCGCTCGCCATGTACAATGTCGACGATTCAATCCGCGAGTTCGCCCGCGCCACCTTCAACTATGCGCTCACCCGCAACTATCCAGCGTATCTGTCGACCAAGAACACCATCCTCAAGGCCTACGACGGCCGCTTCAAGGATCTGTTCCAGGAGGTGTTCGACGCCGAGTTCGCCAACGAGTTCAAGAAGCGCAAGCTGACCTACGAGCACCGCCTGATCGACGACATGGTCGCCTCCGCCTTGAAGTGGTCGGGCGGCTACGTGTGGGCGTGCAAGAACTACGACGGCGACGTGCAGTCGGACATCGTCGCGCAGGGCTTCGGCTCGCTCGGCCTGATGACGAGCGTGCTGATGACGCCCGACGGCAAGACCGTCGAAGCCGAAGCGGCGCACGGTACTGTCACGCGCCACTACCGCGAGCACCAGAAGGGCAAAGAAACGTCGACCAACGCCATCGCCTCCATCTTCGCGTGGACGCGCGCCTTGGCGCACCGCGCCAAGCTCGATGGCAACGATGCGCTGGCGGAGTTTGCATCAGCGCTCGAGCGCGTGTGCATCCGCACGGTTGAATCCGGCTACATGACCAAGGATCTGGCCCTGCTTGTCGGCGATCGACAGAAGTGGCTGTCGACCACCGGCTTCCTCGACAAGATCGACCACAACCTTAAGGCCGAGATGACGAGGGCGGCGTAGCTCCCAGCCGGCCGCCCGTCGAGATCACGAGCAGCAGCGCGAAGAGGCCGAAGCCGAGCGCCAGGCCCCAGTACAGCGTCAGTACGCCGGCGCTGGTCGTCGTCGCCGCGGCTGGCAAGTACGGCAACAACAGCGTGTTGGGAAAGACGTCCATCGTGCCGTGCAGGAGGATGGCCATCAGCACGCTGCCCTGCGTGTTGTTGAACACCCAGGTGAAGATGAACGTCACCGCGACTATCCAGAAGACATAGACGGCGATATTGGGCAGCGTCGGCTCTGACCACTCCCCTGAACCAAATGGGCGAATGCCAGAACGCCCAGAGCAAGCCGAGGATCAGGCTGGCCTTCACAGGCCCGTGGAGCTCTTGTAGGCGCGGCCGCCGGGCATGGCGACGGCGCCGAGGCCGAGAAACACGAACGCGTACCAGACGAGGCCGACGCGCCATTGCACGATGCGTCTGAGCAGCCGCACGACACCGTCGTGCCCCTGCGTAACCGCCGTGACGACGAAGCCGGCGACCATCGGCCCGGTGAACGTCCCGATGCCGATGAGGACGACAAAACTCGCCGGCGGGTGGAACGGCAACAGGCCCGTGCCCTCTGCCGACAGCACGTACAGTGCCCACACGAGCCAGCTGCCGGCGTAGGCATGCCGAAATAGGCGATTAGCGGATGACGTCGGACTAAATGACCCAAAAAGTTCCCCGCCCCACGCGTTCGAAAGTCTGCCGGATAAATCCGTTAGGCCCCGGGGCGCAGGCGCAGCTCGGCGATGCCGACCGCGACGTTGAGCCCTTCCTGTCCCTGCACGCTCAAGGGCTGCAACGCGATCGACTTACCCGAGCCACCGAGCAGCGCGTTGGCGCCGATGCCGAGCCCGGCAGTTGCCTCAGCCGATACGCCCGCATAGTTGCCGGCGAGCGCGCCGGAGGGAACGTCCTTCGAAGGCGCCAATACGGTCCACACGATCTTGCTGCCATCGGTGAAGCCGAGGTCGATGCCGAAGCGATCGATGGAGCCGTGGTACTGCTCGGTGCCGTGCGGACCCTTGAAGTTGCATTCGAGCTCCTTGCTGGAGCCGAACACGAAGCCGATGCCGCCGGCGACCTTGCAGGTGAGGAAGCCGATCTCGATATGGGCGGCGCGCGCCGGCAACCCGATGGCGAGGCCCGCCGCCAGCGCGGCGGTCGCGGCAAGACCCGAAGCAAACTTCGAACGATGGTCCGGTCGCATGTGATAATTCCCCGTGACTGAGCTTAAGTGCACCTCGTTCAATACCACGCATACAGAAAGCGGCAATCGGAAGTGACGCGCGACCGCCGCAAGCACGCCAGCACGGTAAATGCGCTGCGCGCTATCCGGCATCTGGACCGACCGCATCGATCGCATCGGTGCGGCCATGATGGCGAACGCGGTGGCGCTCTAGCGCGCGGCTGGCGATTGTTTGCGCGGAACAAAGTAGGCGCCGCGGATGTTCCACTCCGGAGTAAATAGTTCGGAGAACAGCAAATGGCTGAGCTAGCAAGCGAAGACGTAGAAGTCGGCCCCAATGAAGTGCTCGTGGAGAGAAGGATCGTTCCCGCGCGGCGCGGATTTATTTCTCCATTGGGCGTGATCATCGTGTTGGCGTTCATAGCGACGTGCGGTTACGTCTTCTTCGGCGGCAACATCGGGCCGCAGAACGCTCCACCCGCAACTTCCGGCGCAAACTCCGGCGACGACCCCGTGATAGCGCGATGCTGATCTAGGGCGTGCGCTTCAATTGGCTGGCGCGCAGTGCGCGCGTCGGCCGGCCGGCGGCGCCCTGCAGCTGCTCGCGGAACTCATCACGCTTCTCGTGGATCGAAGCGATGACCGGGCCTGTCGGCACGCCGAGACCGACCAGCGTCGCCTCGGAAAGCTGCAAGCTCGCCTCGATTGTTTCCGGCACGGCGTCGGAGACCTTCTGCTTGTAGAGCTGGCGGGCATGCTCGGCATCGCGCGCGCGGGCGACGACGATGATGTCGCTGCGCAATTCGCGCACGGCGTCGACGATCTCTCCCACCGTCTTCGGTTTGTTGATAGTGATCACTACACCCTTGGCCTGCTCGATACCGCAGCGTTTCAGGAACAAGGCATTCGTGGCATCGCCGAAGTAGACCGGCAGCCCTTCGTCACGGCAACGGGAGACCGCCGCGGGATCCTTCTCGACGATCACGTGCTTGACGCCGTGGCGGGTGAGCATCTCGGAGACGAGCGTGCCGACGCGGCCGCAGCCGATGACGATGGCATCGACCTTTTCGGGCGGCGGCACTACGGCGAGCACAGGGTTCGGTTCCTGCTTGGCGGTGAACTTGCCCGCCAGCCGGCGGCCGAGATAGTCGACCGCTGGCACCAGCGCCATCGAGAACGAGGTGATGGCGAGCACGATCGCGCCCATCTCCGCCTCGACGATGCTCTTGGCGATGGCGAGGCTAACGACGATGAAGGCGAACTCACCGCCGGGGCCGAGCAGCAGCGAGGTCTCGATGGTCGCCGGCCACGGCACGCGGAACAGGCGCAACAGCCCAATCAGCACGCCCGACTTGACCACGATCAGCCCGACGATGCCGGCGATGATGGCGACCGGATACGCGGCGAGCGTCGCCACGTTGAGGCTCATGCCGACGGAGAAGAAGAACACGCCGAGCAACAGCCCCTTGAACGGGCTCGATGGTCGCCTCGATGGCGCGGTGATACTCGGTCTCGGCCAGCAGCAGCCCGGCGACGAAGGCGCCGAGCGCCATCGACAGGCCGGCGGCGGCGGTGACGAGGCCCGAGCCGACGGCGACGAACAGCGCGGCGGCGACGAACAGCTCGGTGGAATCGGCGGAGGCGACGAGGCGGAACAGCGGCCGCAGCAGCGTCGAGCCGACTAGCGCGATGATGCCGATGACGAGCACCGCTTGCGCGAAGGCCTGCAACAGCCCGCCGAGCAAACTGCCTTCGCGCCCTGGCTCGAGGATGGTGACGAGGAACAACAGCGGCACGACGGCCAGGTCCTGCAACAGCAGGATGGCGAACGACATGCGTCCCGTACCGGTGTTGAAGCGGTGCCGGCGCGACAGCACCTCGACTACCACCGCCGTCGAGGACAGCGCCAGCGAAAAGCCGATGATCATCGCGGCGCCTGCGCCGGCGCCGAGCAGCGCCGCGATGAGCCCGATGAGGACGGCGGAGATCGCCACCTGCATCGTGCCGAGCCCGAACACCAGCCGGCGCATGGTCAACAGGCGCGTGAACGACAGCTCGAGCCCGATGATGAACAGTAGGAACACGACGCCCAATTCGGCGATAGCGCCGAGGCCCTTGTCCTCCGACACGGTGATCCAGCGCAGAGCGGGAACGTAGTCGGTGAGTGCGCCCAGACCGTGCGGACCAAGCACGGCGCCGGCTATGAGAAAGCCGAGGATGGGGCTGAGCTTGAAACGCTGGCCGATAGGCACGAGCACGGCGGCGGTGGCGAGTAGGATCATCGCCTCGCGGTAGATGGTGAAATCTGTGCCTTCCGCCGTCATCGCCTTCTCCCGCCGATCGCATCGACGCAGCCGGCCCGCGTGACGCACTCAGGCGATCAATAGCAGAATCATCCCGACAATGAGGCGCGATCAGCGCTCTCCCGGCGGAAAGTTCAGGCGGCGTTGAGCCGTGCCTCGATCGCCTGCAGTGCAGCATCGGCTCGCGAGCCGTCGGGGCCGCCCGCCTGCGCCATGTCGGGGCGTCCGCCGCCGCCTTTGCCGCCCACGGCCTCGGAGCCCGCGCGCACGAGATCGACCGCGCTCACCTCGCCGGCGAGATCGGTCGTCACCGCGACGACGATGCCGAGCTTGCCGTCGGCCGAGTTGTTGGCAATGGCGACGATGCCGGAGCCGATCTTGGCGCGGCCGTCGTCGGCCATGGCTTTGAGATCCTTCATCTCGACGCCGGAGACCGACAGCTTGAGGAACTTGCCGGCCGCCGATTTCGACGATGGCCGGCCCGGCGTCCTTGCCGCCGCCGCCCATGGCGATTTGCTTCTTGGCGTCGGCGAGCTGGCGCTCGAGTTGCTTTCTTTCCTCCACCAGCGCTTTGACGCGCTCCGCCGCATCCTCGGGGCGCACGTGTAGCGCCGCGGCGACTTCCTTGAGGCGCGCATCCTGATCGTTCAAGGTAGGCGCGTGCCGCCTCGGCGGTGAACGCCTCGATGCGGCGTACGCCGGAGGCGCTCGCCGTCTCGGCGATGAACCTTGACGAGGCCGATGTCGCCGGTGCGCTTGGCATGCGTGCCGCCGCACAGCTCGACCGACCACGCCTTGTTGGCGTTGGGCCCCGCGTCGCCCATCGACACGACGCGCACCTCGTCGCCGTACTTCTCGCCGAACAGCGCCATGCGCGCCCGACTGCATCGCGTCCTCGATCGCCATCAGGCGCGTCTCGACCGGCGCGTTCTGCAGCACGATGGCGTTGGCGCGCGCCTCGACCGCGGCGATCTCCTCGGCCGTCATCGGCTTGGTATGCGAGAAATCGAAGCGCAGGCGACCCGCCTCGACCAGCGATCCCTTCTGCGCGACGTGCGGCCCAAGCACTTGGCGCAACGCCTCGTGCAGGAGGTGGGTCGCCGAATGGTTGGCGCGGATTGGCCGTACGGCTCGCGTGATCGACCTCGAGATCGACGACCTCGCCCTTCTTGAAGCTGCCGCTCTCGACCTTGCCGAGGTGCACGAACAGGGCGCCCGCCTTCTTCTGCGTGTCGGTGACGCGGAACACCGCGCCCTTAGCGCCGCGGATGACGCCTTCGTCGCCGACCTGGCCGCCGGACTCGCCGTAGAACGGCGTCTGGTTGACGATGATTGCGGCCTCGTCGCCGGCCTTGAGCGACTTGGCTTCCTTGCCGTCCTTCACCAGCGTGACGATCTCGCCCGCCGCCGTCTCGGTATCGTAGCCGAGGAACTCGGTGGCGCCGGTCTTCTCCTTGATCTCGAACCAGACCGATTCCGTCGCCGCTTCGCCCGATCCCTTCCAGTCCTTGCGCGCTTCCGCCTTCTGCCGCTCCATCGCGGCATCGAAGCCCTTGGTATCGACCGAAACGCCGCGCGCGCGCAGCGCGTCCTCGGTCAGGTCGAGCGGGAAGCCGTAGGTGTCGTATAGCTTGAACGCCGTCTCGCCGGGCAACACGTCGCCTTTCTTGAGCTTGCCGGACGCTTCGCCGAGCAGGCCGAGGCCTTTCTCGAGCGTCTTCTTGAAGCGCCTTTCTTCCAGGAGCAACGTCTCGGTGATGAGTGGCTGGGCGCGCTGCAGCTCGTGATAGGTATCGCCCATCTCATGCACCAGCGCCGGCACCAATCGATGCATCAGCGGCTCCTCGGCACCAAGCAGGTGCGCGTGGCGCATGGCGCGGCGCATGATGCGTGCGGAGTACGTAGCTGCGCCCTTCGTTCGAGGGGAGCACGCCGTCGGCAATAAGGAAGCTCGCCGCCCGCAGGTGGTCGGCGATGACGCGGTGCGAGGCCTTGTGCTCGCCCGTCGCCGGCACGCCGGTCGCCTGCACCGAGGCCGCGATCAGCGCCTTGAAGAGGTCAATGTCGTAGTTGTCGTGCACGCCCTGCAGCACGGCGGCGACACGCTCGAGCCCCATGCCGGTGTCGACTGACTGCTTCGGCAGCGGAACGCGCTCGCCGGGGCTGAGCTGCTCGAACTGCATGAACACGAGGTTCCAGATCTCGACGAAGCGGTCGCCGTCGGCGTCGGCGGAGCCCGGAGGTCCGCCGGGGATCTTGTCGCCGTGATCATAGAAGATCTCCGAGCACGGACCGCACGGGCCCCGTGTCGCCCATCTGCCAGAAGTTGTCGGACGTCGCGATGCGGATGATCTTGTCGTCGGAAAAGCCCGTCAGCTTCTTCCAGATGGAATAGGCTTCCTCGTCGTCGTGATAGACGGTGATGGTGAGCCGCTTCTTGTCGAGGCCGAAGTCCTTCGTCAGCAGGTCCCAGGCGAGCGGGATCGCCCGCTCCTTGAAGTAGTCGCCGAACGAGAAGTTGCCGAGCATCTCGAAGAACGTGTGGTGGCGCGCGGTGTAGCCGACGTTGTCGAGGTCGTTGTGCTTGCCGCCGGCGCGAACGCACTTCTGCGACGACGTGCCGCGCGCACGTAGGGGCGCGTCTCCTGGCCGGTGAACACGTTCTTGAACTGCACCATGCCGGCGTTGGTGAACATCAGCGTCGGGTCGTTGCGCGGCACGAGCGGGGACGACGGCACCACCTCGTGGCCGTTCTTCTTGAAGAAGTCGAGAAACGCGCGGCGGATGTCGTTGACGGAGGCCATCGGTCAGCTTTCGGATTGAGCGCCTGGCGGCATCCGGCCCGTAAGGTCCGGCGCCGCATTGTTGGGCCTATCCGTCGGGGATTGCGGGCCTCGGTGTCAAGCGCCTGCGGCGCTCTACCGCCTCCGCTTACCCTCAGATGTCATCCCGGCACTTGTTGCCAGGGACCAGACCGCACTAATCCCGCTGTTATGCCTGATAATTGAAGTATCTGCCTTCACCGTAATCGTACAGCTGCACGCTGCTGCCGTTCACAGAGCCATTAAAGTGGTGCCCTTCTCCACAGTCATAACCTGAGAAAGACATGCCGCTAACGGTCAAGCTGATAGGCTTCCGCTCCCGTAAAGATACAGCCCTACGACGAAGCGGAGATGTGCGCGCCGGCTTCGTAGTCGTATCCGCCAGGACCGCTCCCGCCCGATATGTGTGTGCCGACCTGCGTCGTAACTGTATATGGCGCCACGTGCGTTGCCATTAATGCGAGCCGCGGCCGCGTGAGCAATAGCTCTCCGGGTTTCTTCTTTCATCGGTCCCCCCATCAGCGCTTGGCGCGGGCGGGCTTCTTGCCGCCGTCGTCCTCGTCGGGCAGCACGCCGTCCTCGTCCGGCTCCTCGGCCGGCTGCTCCTCGATCAACATCTTGTCGACGATGAGCCCGGCGTTCTGGCGGATCGCCTTCTCGATGGCGGCCGCTACCTTCGGGTTGTCCTTGAGGAACGCCTTGGCGTTCTCGCGGCCCTGGCCGATGCGGTTGCCCTCGTAGGAGAACCAGGCGCCCGATTTCTCGACGATATCGACCTTCGAGCCCGAGATCGATCAGCTCGCCCGTCTTGGAGATGCCCTCGCCGTACATGATGTCGAACTCGACCTGCTTGAACGGCGGCGCGACCTTGTTCTTGACGACCTTGACGCGCGTCTGGTTGCCGACGATCTCCTCGCGTTCCTTGATCTGGCCGATGCGGCGGATGTCGAGACGCACGGAGGCATAGAACTTCAGCGCGTTGCCGCCCGTCGTCGTCTCCGGGTTGCCGAACATGACGCCGATCTTCATGCGGATCTGGTTGATGAAGATCACCATGGTCCGCGACTTGGAGATGGAGGCGGTGAGCTTGCGCAGCGCCTTGCTCATCAGGCGCGCCTGCATGCCGGGTTGCATGTCGCCCATCTCGCCTTCGAGCTCGGCCTTGGGCGTCAGCGCCGCGACCGAGTCGACGACCAGCACGTCGACGGCGCCGGAGCGCACCAGCGTGTCGGCGATCTCCAGCGCCTGCTCGCCGCTGTCGGGCTGCGAGATCAGCAGGTCCTCGACCTTGACGCCGAGCTTCCTGGCATAGACCGGATCGAGCGCGTGCTCGGCATCGACGAAGGCGCAGATGCCGCCCGTCTTCTGCGCCTCGGCCACGACTTGCAGCGCCAGCGTGGTTTTGCCGGACGATTCCGGACCGTAGATCTCGATGACGCGGCCGCGCGGCAGGCCGCCGATGCCCAGCGCGATGTCGAGGCCCAGCGAGCCCGTCGAGATCGCCTCCACGTCCATGCGTCTGATCGCTGGCGCCGAGGCGCATGATCGAGCCCTTGCCGTGCATCTTCTCGATCTGGGAGAGCGCCGCCTCCAGCGCCTTCATCTTGTCCATCGCACCCCCCTCAACGACCTTCAATTCCGGCCGGTTCGACATGTCGTTCACCTATATGGCAAGCGCCTGATGTTCTCAATTTCGACTCGAATGTACACTTTTTGTTCTTTTACGTCGAGTGCGCGAAAGAGTTCGCGCAGTCCAAGGCTGGCGTTTACCACCGTGCAAATTTTCCACTAGCCAACGATCCGTCGGCAGAGTAATATTTGAGCATAACGCCATCCTCCACCCGTCCCTGGGTCTCGTATGGCGTATGTATGGGCGCTGAATCCTCCCCCGGACTCAGCGCCCTTTTTCATTGCTGAAACGGCGGCAAACGCGCCGCTGGGTTCGGTGGGCGCACGGCTTTACGCAGAATTCCGGCCTTGCCGTCACAAAAGCGGTAGGCGTTCGCATGCGCAGCGTGGCCAATTGGACGCAAGCAGACGCGCCGCAACGCGTTAGACTGTCTGATCAATCGAGAACCGAGTTCGCGAGCGTTCGATGGACGAGCCAGCAGCACCGGCGATCGCGCCGGTGTCCGAGAACCCGACCTCAGAACAACCCGCCGCCTCTGCTGAGGCGGCGAGCCTCATTGGCGTGCTCGACGCCGACCAGCGCATCCGCGCCGACGTCGAGCAGAGCGAGCGCACGCTGTGGACCAGCGCCATCGCCGTCACGCTGCTCTACGCCGGCGTCATCGCCGCGCAGGTGATGGATCTGGGAGGGTTCTCCGCTATCGAGTTGGAGCGACAGCGGCAGTTACGGCGCGGCCAGGACGCCACCACGATCAGCGTCGAGCTGGTGCCCGACCCCGACAAGGACGCCAAAACCAAGAAGTGGCGCGAGGGTGCGCAACAGCCGCCGACTCCCGCCCCCCCGCAACCGCAGCAGCAGGCGATGCTGCCGCAGCCCGAGGTCGAGCAGCAGAAGCAGCCGCCCGAGGAGCAGGCCAAGGACGAGCCGAAAGAAGAGCCAGCTGAAAAGCAGGAGAAGGAGGATGGTCGGCCGTCGCTTCCCTCGCTCGAGGCGCTCGTCGACGCGGCGGCCGACGATCTCAAAGAGAAGGTCAAGGAGCACTACGACCGCAAGCCGCGACGCCCGCAACCGCAGCAGCAGGCCATGTATTCCGGCGGCGGCATGCAGGTGCGCGGCCAGGGCGCCAGCGGCCAATCCGACGAATTCTCCAAGAGCGTCATCGCCGCGCTGATGAAGACGCGTCCGCGCCCATTCGCGCTGTGGGGACGCGTGCTCGTCACCTTCCAGATCACCCAGCAGGGCGATCTCTTGTACGTGCGCGTGCTGCACTCGAGCGGCAACAAGGCGCTCGACGACGCGGCGGTCAACGCCATCCACAAAGCGCAGTTCGTCAAGCCGCCGGAGGGTCTCCCCCCCGAGGCGCGCACCTACATCATCGATTACGTCTTCGGCTGACCGTCAAAATCGCCGATGCTCCCGGCGCGGAGCGTTGCTCGTCCGCAAGGGGAGCAATATGCGACTTGCTGCGCTGGTCATTGCCGCTGCGATAGCTCCGGTATCGGTTGCCGGCGCGGATGAGCTTTTCGAGCTGGCCAAGAAAGTCGCCAACCCGCTCGCCGACCTTGCAACCGCACCCTTGTTATACAATTGGGACGGGAGGCTAGGCTCCGACGAGCAGGGCACCTCCAACTACGTGCGTTTCCAGCCGGTGCTGCCGCTGCACGTCGATCAGGACTGGAACGTCATCTCGCGCTTGTTCATGCCAATCGTCGAGCAGGATGACGTGAGCCCGGCTCCGGTACGGATCTCGGCCTGACGGGCGTCAACTTGAGCTTCTTTCTTTCGCCGCGGGGTCCGGTTTCGCGCGGCCTCACCGTAGGGCTCGGCCCGGTCATCGGCTTTCCCGCAACCGACTCCGCGCTCGGCTCGCAGAAGTGGGGGCTCGGCCCGACGGCGGCGATCGTTTGGCAACCGGCGGGGCCATGGACCGTACGGGCTTTCTCACCCGCCACATCTGGTCGATGGGGGGCAACGTGCGTGAGGCCGATATCAACGAGACGTACCTCCAGCCGTTCGTGAGCTACACGACGCAGGATGCTTGGACAGTCGGCCTCAACACCGAGTCCACCTACTACTGGACCGACAACGAGGCGTCAGTGCCGATCAATCTAACGATCACGAAGCTCGTTAGGCTCGGCGGCGCGGCGATCAGCTTCGGCCCCGGCGTCCGCTACTGGGTCGAGGATCCCGACGATGCAGCGCACGGTTGGGGCTTCCGCTTCGAGACCACGCTCGTCTTTCCCGACGATCCCTAGGGCGCGCTGACGTTGGCAGTCCGGGCGTGTCGAAGGCGTCACAACTGTCGCGGGCGAATCAGACAATGTGCAAACCTGTGGAAATCCCGTTGAGGGAGGGTGCGACATGCGCGTGCCTGCTCTGGCGATTGCCGCGATGATTTTGCTCTCCGCGGCAGCGCACGCCGACGGCTATCAGACCGAATCGACGGTCGCACCTGGCCCGACCGGCTGGCAATTTCAGTTCACACCCTACGGGTGGCTGCCTTGGGTCAATGGCGATGCGGTCGATCAACGGCCGCGAGTTCGCCGTCAGCGAGGACCCGGTGCAAGTGCTCGAATCGCTCGACTTCGCCTGGATGAGCTACATGCAGGCGCGGCGCGGCGCCGTGACGCTGTTCTCCGACGTCATCTATGCCGACGTCAGCAACTCCGGTTCCTTCGCGACGTCGAAAACCTTCTCGCCGCACGTCGAGCGGCACGCTGGGCGCCGCGCTCTCGGCCGACTACCGCTATTGGATCGTCGAGGCGGGCGGCATGTACGAGACCAACCGCTGGAACTTCGGCAACAACTACGGTGGCGAGACCGACACCTGGCTCGAAATGCTTGCCGGCGGCCGCTACTGGCACCAGGAGCTCGACGTCGACGTGGCGCTCGCCGGCACGGTGAACCTCGACGGCCTCGTCGTCTCCGGCGCGCGCGCCATCGCCCGCTCGGGCGTCGTCGAATGGATCGACCCCTTCCTCGGCCTGCGCATGCACTACAAGCCGACCCTGAGCGACGAATTCACCGTGCGCGGCGACATCGGCGGCTTCGGCATCGGCAGCCAGTTCACCTGGCACGTGCTCGCCACCTACAATTCGTATCTCGGCACGCATGCCGGCATCGCCTACGACGGCTACCTCGGCTACAAGGCGTTGTCCGTCGACTACGACGAGGGACGCGGCACCGGCCGCTACGAGTTCGACGTGATCCAGCAGGGCCCCGTCGGGTCGCGTAATGCCGCGACGGGCCGACATGACGGACCTCGACGTCGAGCGTCATGCTGTCTGGGTGCGATACGGAAATAAGCCCAGCACGACGGCGTACGGCAGAGGGCGATGACGATTCTACGTTGGTCCCATCGGCCTTTTCGCGTCCCGAGGTAACCGGGCTGCGCGCGACCGCGCACTCCGCTATAACTTCTGATGTGCTTCTATGGCGGCTTCACTCCGGCAAGCCTAATCGAGCGAGCGGCAGCGGCGCCCAGCCGGGCTGGTCGAACTCCCGCGTAGCGCGCCAGCGCCTCGTCGGCGCGCACCGAGCCGTCGAGCGGACTGACGGCCTTGTCCGCCCGGCGACCGCCGCGACGCCGGCGACGATCTCGTCGAGCACGCACGCGCAGCTTGTCGCGTGCCTCGCCGGCAATCTTGCTCGTCGCCGAGAATTTCATCGGCCTCGACCTTCACCTGCCGGGCGAAGCGCGCGGCGTGATCGGGCGGCATGCGCCGATGCGTAACCAGTGAATGATTGATGCGGACGAGGTCGCGGATGGCCAGCATGCCTTGCGCACCGGTCGTCCGTCGGCAGCGGCGCTGCCGCCGCGCCGAGCAAGGCCAGCGACAATGCCGAGCAACGCGATGCAGTGCGAGCGTGCATGCGCCTACCTTGGCGCGCCGCTCACTCGCGGCCAAGCTCTTCCTTCACCTTGGCGGCGAGCTGCGGCAGCGAGAAGGGCTTGGGCAGGAAGGCGAAGTTCTCCTCGCCCAGCGCCGCCTTGAAGGCGTCGTTGGGATAGCCCGAGACGAAGATGATCTTGAGCTCGGGGTTCTTCTTGCGCAGCTCCTTGAGCAGCGTCGGGCCGTCCATCTCCGGCATGACCACGTCGGAGACGACGATGTCGATCTTGCCCTTGTGCTTCTCCATCACCTCGAGCGCTTCGACGCCGCTCGCCGGCTTCGAGCACCTTGTAGCCCTGGCGCTTCAGCGCGCGCGCGGCGAAGTTGCGCACGACCTCCTCGTCCTCGACGAGGAGCACGCGGCCGGTGCCGGTGAGATCGGCGGCGCGCTGCTCCTTCTTCTTCTCCTTCGGCGACGGCAGCTCGTCGTCCTTCTCGACGTGGTGGCGCGGCAGATAGATGCGGAAGGTCGTGCCCTTGCCGACCTCGCTCTCGGGATAGATGTAGCCGCCCGACTGCTTGACCATGCCGTAGACGGAGGCGAGGCCGAGGCCGGTGCCCTTGCCGACCGCCTTGGTCGTGAAGAACGGCTCGAAGATCTTGTCCATCACCTCCGCGGCTCATGCCGTGGCCCGGTGTCGCTCGACCTCGATCAGCACGTACTCGCCGTGGCACGAACTCGCGGTGCTCGAGCTTCTGCGCTCTCGCGCTCGGGGACGTTGCGCGCGCGGATGGTCAGCGTGCCGCCGTCCGGCATCGCGTCCTTGGCGTTGGTGATGAGGTTGAACAGCGCCTGCACGAACTCGTGCTTGTCGGTCATCACGTACCAGAGGTCGGGCGCCGTCGAGATCTTGAGCTCGCTCTTCTCGCCGAGGTAGCGCTTCAGCAGCGATGAACTCGTCGCGTGAGCACGTCGCCGAGGCTGACGACCTCGTTCTGCAGCGTCTGCTGGCGGGCGAGCGCCAGCAGCTTGCGCACCAGCTCGGCGGCGCGGTTGGCGCTCGACTTGATGTTCATGATGTCCTTGTAGGCGACGTCCTTCGGCCGGTGCATGGTCAGCAGCATGTCCGAGAAGCCGAGGATGGCGGTCAGCATGTTGTTGAAGTCGTGCGCGATGCCGCCCGCGAGCTTGCCGACGACCTCCATCTTCTGGCTCTGCGCGAACTTCGCCTCGAGCGCCTTCTGCTCGGTGGCGTCGACGACGTAGAGGATGGCCGCCTCGCGCGCGCCGCCGGCCGCGAACGGGCTCATGTAGACGCGCGTGACGTGATCGCGCTTGGCGCCGGCGGTGATCTCGATCGGCACGTTGTGCACGCGGCCCGAGATGACGCGCTTCAGGCCTTCCTCGACGGCGCGTGCGCGTCTCGGGCTCGGCGGCGCGGCCCAGCGCATCGGCCGCGGCGATGCCGGTGCCGCGCGGCGCCGTCGAGCACCATGCGGCAGAAGGCGGAGTTGGCGCTGACGATGCGACCGTCGGAGCCGAGCATGGCGATGCCGAACGGCGCCGACTGGAAGAAGCGTGCAAAGCGGGCGCCCGATTCATCGCTCTCGAACTCGGCGGCGCCCTCGCCGGCAAGATCGACGACGGCGACGGTGAGGCCCTTGCCGCTCGGCACGGCGCGCGCCAGCAGCCGCGCCGGCATGATGCGGCCGTCCTCGCGCGTCAGGTCGACGTCGAGCGTCGCCGACTGCTCGTTGGCGCTGCCGGTAAGGCGCGAGACGAGCCCGGCGCCGTCGCCCGACGCGATGTCGGCGAGCGTCAGGCGCTGGTCGAGCACCGCTTTCGGCGTGCGGCCGATCCAGCGCGCCAGCGTGCCGTTGACGTGCAGCAGCGTGCCGTCGGCCGCCGACCGAGGCGAGACCGATCGGCGCGGCGTCGAACTGCGCGAGCTGCACCTCGACGCCGGCAAGACGCGTTGCTTCGCGCTGGCGATCGGCCGTGACGTCGGTGAGGCGCCACAGCACGAGACCGGCGCCGTCGCCGCCGTCGGCATCGAACGGGTTGACGGACAGCTGCAGCGTGCGCCGCGTGCGCTCGCCGGGCATGCAGGCGTCCGACCGCGAACTCCTCGGCGAGCGCTTCGCCGCGCTCGGCGGCGCGCGTCAGGCGGAATAGCGCCGCGCTTGCCGCGGCGTCGCCGGCGAGGAACTGCTGCAGCGCGACGAGGCGGTCGCGCTCGCCGCGTCCGACCATCGCCTCGAAGGTCGAGTTGGCGTACACCGGCTCGCCGTCGCGGCGCGCGATCATCACGCCGCACGTCGAGACCGTCGGCGGCCGCCTTGACGACCTCGGCGAGCGGGCGCGCGCTGACCGAAGCGGATGTAGCCGGCGGAGTAGGCGAAGAGGAAGAACAGCCCGACGGTCGCCAGCACCGCCATCATGCCGATGAGCACAGGCATGCCGACACCGCTGGCGACGACGCCAAAGGCGATGACCGCGCCGATGACGATCGCGCCGACAGTCGGCAGGTAGCGCCGAAAGCCCCTGCATCGGTGGGATCGCGTCGAAGGGAGCGGACGGCAGCTCGATTGCGTCGTGCTCGCGCATGCGCAGGGAGGCTATCTGATTCTGAGTTTGGGAGGCGTGAGGCGCCGGCATGGCGGATGTACTCTGGTACGCATTACACACAACAAGCTTCGCACCAGTGGCAGCCGCGGGGCCGGGCAGAGTGCCCTATTTGCTGGCGCGGCGGCGCCTTGGGTTGCGTCGCTTTACCCGTCAACAGTTCGATCATTAGGGTTAAAATCGCATGAACCGGCGGGTATACACGCAGGTGGCCCGCGGCGCGTTCAGCGTCGCATTCCGAAAGTGCAAGCGATGTGCGCGAGTTACGTGCGATGAGTGAGAAATGACTGGAGTTCCGCTGCTCGTCCTCGGCGTTGCATTCTTCGCCGTCGCGATCGTCGCTGGCGCGTTCATCGTGCGAAAAATGTCGCGGGGCGTCGGCTTCGCCGCATTGTTTGCACCAAACTCGGTGAAACGCATCGACATCGTCGAGCAGCTGGCGATCGATGCCAAGCGCAAGCTCGTGCTCGTGCGCCGCGACGACGTCGAGCATCTCCTCATGACGGGAGGCCCGGCGGACATCGTCATCGAAAGCGGCATCGGCGCGCCGAGCAGCGGAGAAGCGCGCACGCCGTCGACGCTGCCGCTGCGGTCGCCGCGCACGCTCGGGCAAGCGGCCGGCGATCGCTAAGCTGCGGCGGCATGCGTCGCCTTGTGATATTTCTGCGGGGAGATCCCTGATGCGCCGACCACTGCCGACGGGACTGCTCGCCTTGCTATGCGCGTCCAGCGTGTATGTCGGCAGTGCGCTGCTCGGCACCGGAGCCATGGCGCAAACGCCATCGCCGGCACCAGCACCCGCCGCCAAAGCTCCGGCCGACAAGGCCGCGCCTCCGACAGCCACGACGCCCGCTCCGTCACCAACGCCACCGCAAGCCGCTCCCGCTCCCGCTGCCCCGGCACCGGCAGCTGCGCCGCAAGCACCGGCGCCCGTGCCGAAAGCCAGCGGACCCTCCGTCGAGGAAATCGTCAAACCGGTAAACGGACTGCAGAGCGCCATCGAGGCCGCCGAGAAAAACCTCGAGCAGTCGCCGAGCCAGCGCGATCTCGCCGCGCTGCGCACCAGCATCGAGAAGATCGAGAACAACGCCAAGGATGCGGGCGAAAAACTGCGCCGGCCCCTCGATGAGTTGCGCTCGCAGATCGGTAAGCTCGGCGCGCCGCCCGCCGCCAACGAGCCGCCCGAGGAGCCGGACGTCGCCGCCGAGCGCCAGCGCCTCAACGGCATCGCCGCGCAGATCGATGGCGCCATCAAGAAGGCGGCGCTCATCGAGGTGCGCGCGCGCCAGCTCATCGCGCGCGTGCAGCAAGCCCGGCAGGGCATCTTCACGCGCTTCCTGTTCAGGAAGACCGACACCCCACTGCAGTGGCGCGCATGGCAGCAGGCCGGCGATCAGCTCCCTCTGGCACGCCGGCAAATCGACTTCGTCCTCACCAACTGGTGGTCCGTTGCAAAGCTCAATGTCCTCGGTCTGCTTGGCGTCATCGGCGCGGCGCTGCTCAGTTTCTTCGGCCTGCGGCTACTGACGCGGCGGCTCATTCACGCGCACCTCGATGAGTGCGGGCCGTCGATCCCGTCGCTACCCGAGCGCGCCGCCACGGCGGCGTGGGTGGCACCGGCCTTCGCGTTGCCGGCGGCGGTGGCGCTGTTCGTGCTCTACGTCGGACTCGATGAGCTGGGCCTGCTTTTCTGGCAGGTCGAGCGCTTCGCCCAGTCGGCGCTGTACCCGCTTTACGTGATGATCGGCATCAACGCGCTCGCCCGCGCCTTGCTGCAGCCGCGGCGCCCGCGCTGGCGCGTGTTCGATTTGACTGATGCCAGCGCCCGGACTGTCAGCTTCGCCGTGCAGACCATCGCTGTGGTCTACGCGCTGGACTATCTCGCACGGCGCATCGTCAGCATCCTGTCGCTGCCGCTGTCGACGAGCATCATCACGACCTTCATCGCCAGCCTACTCTACGCAGCGATGCTGTTCCTGATCGTGCGTACGCCGCTGACGGCGCCGAGCGTGGCGCCCGGCGTTCCCGTCTCACGCTGGCGTCCCTACTGGCTGAAAGGGCTGCTTATCGCGCTCGCCGTGGTGCTGGTCGGCGCCTCGATGCTCGGCTACGTCGCGCTCGGTCGCTTCATCGTCACGCAGCTCCTGACGACCGGCGCGGGCGTCCTCATCGTCGCGCTGCTGCACGTCGCCATTCAGGGCATCGTCCCCGAGCCTGCCGAGCGCCCGAGCGGCATGAGCGCCATCATCGAGCAGCGCTTCAACCTCGACGACTTTGGCCGCGGCCAGCTCGCCCGCGTGCTGCGCGGCCTGCTCAACATCATCCTATTCGCGGTCGCGGTGCCGCTGCTGCTGCTCGCCTGGGGCATGTCGGGCGCCGAGATCATGAGCTGGGTGCGGGCTGCCGTGTTCGGCTTCGACGTCGGCGGCGTACGCATCTCGCTGTCACGCATCCTTGTTGCCCTGACGCTGTTCGTCGGTCTCCTTGCGGCAACGCGTTTCGTGCAGCGCTGGCTGGCCGCCGGCGCGTTGGCGCAGGGCCGCATGGACCCGGGCCTCGCCAATTCGATCTATACCGGCGCCGGCTACATCGGCTTTGCCGTCGCCGCGCTCGCCGCCATCGCCTATGCCGGCTTCGACATAACGAGCCTCGCTATCGTCGCCGGTGCGCTCTCGGTCGGCATCGGCTTCGGTCTGCAGTCGATCGTCAACAACTTCGTCTCCGGGCTGATCCTCCTGGTCGAGCGGCCGATCAAGGTCGGCGATTGGATCTCCATCAAGGAGGGCGAGGGTTACGTGCGGAGTATCGCCGTGCGCTCGACCGAGATCGAGACGTTCGGGCGCGCCAGCCTCATCGTGCCGAACTCCGAGCTCGTCACGCAGACGGTCGTCAACCTCACGCACCGCAATCTGCTTGGCCGTCTCAAGGTGAACGTGCGCGTCTCCTACCAGGCCGATCCGGATCACGCCTTGAAGGTGCTGCAGCAGGTGGCGGAGGCGAACACCACCATCCTGCGCCATCCCCCGCCCGTCGTCGTGCTCGACAACCTCGGCGACCAGGCGCTCGAGTATAGCGTGCGCGTCTACCTCGCCGATATCAACCGCTCGCTGCAGGCGCAGACCGAGCTACGCACCGCCATCTTGAAGGCGCTGCGCGCCGAGTGCATCGATATACCGTACGCCTCAGCGCTCGAGGGCCACGCGCACGGTCCGGCACCGGCGGCACAGCGTGCCACAGTGACAATCGGCGTCAGTCACGATTGCGATCCCGAAGCGGTGCAGGAAGCACTCGCAGAAGCGGCACGGCGCAGCGGTCTGAAGGTCGATGGCGAGGACGCCGCGGTCGAGTTCGAAGATATCGGCGACACCGCGCTGAATTTCTCGGTGTCCGTGCCGCTCACCGACGGCGTGAGCACGGGGGAGGCGGAGACCGCGTTGCGCACGCAGGCGGTGAAGACGCTGCGCGAGCGCGGCATCAACCTAGCCAGCCCGCAGCGGCAGGTGCGCCTGCGCGATCTGGAAGGTCTGCGCGCCTTCCTGGTGCGGCTCGCCGAGGAACGTGCACGGCGCGGCGACGCTGAGGCCGGCGATGCGGCGCAAGCACCGACGCGCAAACCCGACGACGATTGATGGTGCCGCGAGCGGCGGTGCCGCCGCCGCTCAGTCCTCGCGGTAGACCCGCTCGCGCCGCTCGTGGCGCTCCTGCGCCTCGACCGACAGCGTCGCGATCGGGCGCGCATCGAGGCGCTTCAGGCCGATCGGCTCGCCCGTTTCCTCGCAATACCCGTACGAGCCATCCTCGATGCGGGCGAGCGCCGCGTCGATCTTGGCGACGAGCTTGCGCTGGCGATCGCGCGCGCGCAGCTCCAGCGCCCGGTCGGTTTCCGACGTGGCGCGATCGGCAAGGTCGGCGTGCTGGGTGGATTCCTCGTGCAGCCCGACGAGCGTTTCGCGCGTCTGGCGGATGATTTCGTCTTTCCAGGCGATGAGCTTCTGACGGAAGTACATCCGCTGCAGCTCATTCATGAACGGCTCGTCCTCGGATGGACGGTAGTCAGGAGGCAGCACAATCGACGAAGACTTGGCGCGTGCCGTCATCTTTTTCCCCGCAACCTTCTGCTTTACAGCTGCCTGCTTGTCGGCAGGCTTCTTCTCGATGGCCTTCTTGTTTGCGACCAGTTTCGTTTTTGGTGCAGCGGCGCCGTTGCGCTGGGCCCCACGCGAGGGTTCCGCGCGGGCCGCTGAGGGGGCCTTCGCCTTGCTCGGCTGTTTGGCGCTTCGCTTGCTCATCCTGGCCTTCGAAAGGCTTGAAGAGACAGCCGGGCCCTCAACCGGCGGTAACAAGCTCATTTAGGCGCCTCCTATTGGCGGCAGCGGCGGCGTCTGTCAAGGCGTTCCGGGGGCTGACTTAAGTTGCGGCAGGGAAAAGAAAAAGGGGGGCGCAATTCAGTGAAGCGCTGGCGCTACTCCTCTTCACCCGGCAGCGCCTCCGTTGCGGCATCGGCGCCGCCCGCCGCGCTTGCCCCCGTTGCGGGCTGGCCTCTAATGTCCGGTGAACCCCTTGGCCTAGAAGGATCCTTCCCCGCTGATGAAATTCGATGGAACCCGGCGCTACGTGGCGACGGACGATCTCAAGGTTGCCGTCAACGCGGCGATCACCCTCTCCCGCCCCCTGCTCATCAAGGGCGAGCCCGGCACCGGCAAGACGGCGCTGGCCCTGGAAGTGGCCGAGGCGCTCGGCGTCCCCATCATCGAGTGGCATATCAAATCGACGACCAAGGCCCACCAGGGTCTCTACGAGTACGACGCCGTCTCGCGCCTGCGTGACAGTCAGCTGGGCGACGCCCGCGTCCATGACATCAAGAACTACATCAAGCGCGGCAAGCTGTGGGACGCGTTCGCCATGGACGTGCGCCCGGTGCTGTTGATCGACGAGATCGACAAGGCCGACATCGAATTCCCCAATGACCTGTTGCAAGAGCTCGATCGCATGGAGTTCTTCGTCTACGAGACGGGCGAGACGATCAAGGCGCAGAACCGCCCCATCGTCATCATCACGTCGAACAACGAGAAGGAGCTGCCCGACGCCTTCCTGCGCCGCTGCTTCTTCCACTACATCAAGTTTCCCGACGACGAGACCATGCGCCAGATCGTCGAGGTGCACTTCCCCGGGCTCAAGGGTCGCCTCGTCTCCGAGGCCATGCGCATCTTCTACGAGATCCGCGACGTGCCGGGCCTGAAGAAGAAGCCGTCGACGTCCGAGTTGCTCGACTGGCTGAAGCTATTGCTGAACGAGGACGTGCAGCCGGAGACCCTGCGCGAGACCGACAGCCGCAAGCTCATTCCCCCGCTGGCCGGCGCGCTTCTGAAGAACGAGCAGGATTTACACCTTTTCGAGCGCATCGCCTTCATGGCTCGCCGCCGCGGCGAGTAGTCTCGGCGCGAGCACAGGCATACGAGGGGAGCTAGCCGCGATGACACCGAACAACCCGCCGCCGGGGCCGAGCGAGGCTGCGCTTTCGAGCATCGTCGTCAACAGTGGTTACGGCGGATTGCATGCAACGATCTTGTCGGCGTTTGCCCTCGTTTTGTCCGCATTCTCTCTCTACGAGGCCAGCTTCAAGACGGCGGATCTCGAGATTTTCATTCCGCCGGTCATTCAATTCGCCCGCGACGGGGGCGGCGACACGGAAGTGTTCGTGGTTCCCATCACCGTCACCAACGCGGGCGCACGTACGGGCACTGTGTTGTAGATGGAATTAGCCGTCGAAGATCTGAAGACGAAGCGGGTGAAGCGCTACTACAGCGCCTTCCTCGGCGAGCATCAGATCGACCCGGACGCACCCAACCGCTCGTTTGCGCCGCTGTCGATAGCTGGGCACGGCACGTTCAGCGACACGGTGCGCTTCTACCCGGTCGGCAATCCGCTGCCGAAGCTGGCCGAGGAAGCGGGCGACTACCGCTTCTCGCTCAGCCTCGTGATCGCGGCGCCGGTCAGGCCGGACTTCGTCGACCGCGTGCTTGGCGCGAAACCTGCACCGGTCGTGTTCGAGCTGACGCTGCCTTGGGTCTCCGAACAGCAGCTCGGATCGCGACGCATTACGATTTCCATGCCCGAAAAGGGGTGGACGGCCGCGCCGGCGGCGGAAAGTGGGGGACTTAGCGTCCCGAAGTGAGCACGGCTTGCGCCCTGCGCGGCGGAGCTGCAGCTCGCCAAACATGAACAGAGCATGACGGGCCGCTTCAGCGGTCGTTCAACGGATCATGCCTAGAGTAGCAGCTATCAACACACCGGACGCAGGTGGAGTATTTTCCATGGCAGAGTTCATTCGCAGCGGCTTGATCATCCTCATGGGGATGACGGTTATGGCCGCCGGTGTGCTGGTTATCTTCTACGGCTGAAGCCGGTCTAGTCGCCGCTTGCAACTTGCCCTCGCAACTTGCCGCGGCCCTTAACTCGCACTAGCTAAGGGACCTTGAGAGGTCCCCCCTTGTCCTCATCCAAGTCCGTTTCCGATCTGGACGACCCCACGCGCCAGGCTTGGCATCGCGCCAGCGCCATATTGACGGACATGATGACGCCCACGCTGCGGCTCGGCGTCACCGGGTTGTCTCGCGCCGGCAAGACCATCTTCATCACCGCGCTCATCCGCAACCTCGTCTCCGGTGGACGCCTGCCGTTCTTCATGCCGGAGGCGGAGGGACGCATCGAGCGCGCCTACCTCGAGCCGCAACCCGACGACGAGGTGCCGCGCTTCGATTACGAGGCGCATCTCGAAACTCTGTCGCGCAATCCGCCGGAGTGGCCGGAGAGCACGCGTCGCTTGAGCCAGGTGCGCATCACCATCGAGTTCAAGTCGGCAAGCGCCCTGCGCCGTGCCTTTGGCATCTCGCGCCTCAATCTCGATGTCGTCGACTATCCCGGCGAGTGGCTGATCGATCTGCCTTTGCTCGACATGGGCTACGACCAGTGGTGCGCCGAGGCCGTTGAGCAAGCGCGTGCACCGCGGCGCCAGGCGCACTCGAAAGCCTGGCGCGAATTCCTCGCCTCCGTCGATCCGGCCTCGGCGAAGGACGAGCAGGTAGCGCTGCGTGGGTCGAACTTGTTCGCAGCCTATCTCAAGGCAGCGCGCGCCGACGACCATGTGCTGCACACGACGGGGCCGGGGCGCTTCCTGCTACCTGGCGATCTCGAGGGTTCGCCGCTGCTCACGTTCTGTCCGTTGGCGCTCGGCGACAAGCCGAGCTACGGGCGCTCTTCCCTCGCCGCCATGATGGCGCGGCGCTTCGAGAGCTATAAGACGCACGTCGTGCGGCCCTTCTTCAGCGACCACTTCAGCCGGCTCGACCGGCAGATCGTGCTCGTCGACGTGCTTGGCCCGCTCAATGAGGGCGGCGACGCCGTCGTTGACCTGCAGCGCGCGCTCGAAGCTATATTAGGCGTCTTCCGCGCCGGCTCCAGCAACTGGCTTAGCGCACTGTTCCTGCGGCGCATCGACAAGCTGCTGTTCGCCGCCACCAAGGCGGATCACATCCACTCCTCCAGCCACGACCGTCTGGAAGCTATCTTGCGCGTCATCACCGACCGCGCCATGGGCCGCGCCTCCGATGCCGGCGCCGACGTCGGCGTGCAAGCGCTTGCCGCGCTCAGGGCGACACGCGAGACTGAGGCCAAGGTCGGCAACGAATGGCTGCCGTGTATCGTCGGCGTGCCCATGCCCGGCGAGCGCATCGGCGGCAAGGTGTTCGACGGGAAGACCGAGGCTGCGGTGTTTCCGGGCGACCTGCCAGCCAACCCGCGCGACGCGCTGAGGCCCGACGCGGCGCCGGCCGGGCTGCACTTCGTGCGCTTCCGGCCGCCGCGCGTGCTGCCGCCAGGCGTCGATGGCGAAGCGCCGCCGCTGCCGCACATCCGGCTCGATCGCGCTCTCGATTTTCTGCTCGCGGATTGGCTCGCATGACGTCAGACACCGACATCCGCCGCCCGCGCTCATTTGCGCCCGACGATCCGGCGTTGCGCGCTGCTGCCGCCGAAAAGGTCGAGGCGGCACCCATCGAGGCAGGACCGCTCGCGGCGCGCCGCAAGCGGCAGGCCTCGCGCACCACGGTGCGCCCGACCGTCGCCGATCTATCGCGCGGCATCCGCTGGGGCGGATTACTCCTATCCGGCGCTGTCGGCTTGTTGGCGTTGGCGACCACGCTCTGGTTTACGCGCTACGTTGAAATTGCGCTCGAGCGCCAGGATTGGGTCGGGTGGATCGCTTTTGCCCTGCTGTGCGTCGTCGGCGTCTCGGCTGTGGTGCTCATCTTGCGTGAAATCTACGGCATGTTCCGGCTGGCGCGTCTCGGCGCGCTGCGCAAAGAGGTGACGCACGCCCTCGATACCGCCGACCTGTCGAGCGAGCGCCGCGCCGTTCGCCAATTGAAGAAGGTGCTGGGCGGCCGTGCCGATCTGCAATGGCCGCTCGCCCGCTTTGCCGGGCACGAGGGCTCCGTGCTCAACCCCGGCGACCTTCTCGCCCTGGCCGATCGCGAGCTGATCATGCCGCTCGATCAGGAAGCGCGGCGCACCGTGCTGGCGGCGGCCAAGCGCATCGGCATGGTGACGGCGATCAGCCCGATGGCGTGGATCGCCATGCTCTATGTGCTGATCGAGAACCTGCGCATGCTGCGCGCGATCGCTGGTTTGTATGGAGGACGCCCCGGCCCGCTCGGCGCGTTGCGGCTCGCCAAGCTCGTCGTCGGCCACATCATCGCGACCGGTGGCGTTGCCTTGACCGACGACCTCCTGGGGCAATTCCTCGGGCAGGATCTGTTACGGCGATTGTCGCGGCGGCTTGGCGAAGGCGCCTTCAACGGCGCGCTCACCGCCCGTGTCGGCGCGGCGGGCGTCGAAGTATGCCGGCCGCTGCCGTTCATCACCGCCCCACCGGTGCGCGCGCGCGATATGCTGGCGGAGGCCTTCCGCCGCAGCGCCAGCGCGGAAGTCGGCGAGGAGCGCCCCTAGGCGGCGCGCGTCGCGATTTCGACGACCGGCGCCGTCTCCTGCGATCGCAGCGCGATGTGATCAGCCCACTCGCCGGTGGCGCGGCGTGCACTCTCGACAATCGCCGGCGGGTCGCGCCCGTCGCGAGTTGATAGTAGCCCGCGCAGCGGCCGGGCAGCTGCCCGCGACGTCAGCCACGTCAGCGGCGCGGCGAGGACGAGCCCAACGATGACCGGAGACATCCAAGCCAACACCAGGGCAGACGCCTCGTAACATGCAACCGCCATTAGCACGCCAACCAAGATGTGCCAGCGGTGGTAGCGCAGCGCATCCATGAACCGGATGCCGGCAGCGTCGCGGCTCTGCGTGCGCCAGCCCGAGTCGAGCCCGAACAACACCTGAAACACGGCGGCTGTCTGCGTCACCATGAGGATCGGCGACAGCAGGACCGAGAACAGCGTCTCCGTCACGACGCCCAGCAATGCGCGCGTAGCCCCAAGCGATTCACGCGCGTGCCGGGCGCGCTTGATCTCCAGCGCAACGCCAAGGAACTTCGGCATCAGGACGACAAGCATGGTGGCGAAGAACAAACGTAGCGCCGCGCCGGGATCGGTCACCGGCCACACCGGGAACAGCGTCTTCTCGTCGATAAAGTAGCTGGGGATCATCTGCTGGCCCTGCAGGGCGAGCACGATGCCGACGGCGAGTGATGATGCCCACACGAGTGACATGAGATAAGACGTGGCGCCCATCAACAGGTGCAGGCGCCCCATGGTCGTGATGCCGGACGAGAACACAATGCCGAGGTGCTGCAAATTGCCCTGTGCCCAGCGCCGGTCGCGCGCGACGACATCGGGCAGCGTCGGCGGCTGGCCCTCGTAGGAGCCCTCAATGGTAGGCACCATATGCACGCCCCAGTCGGCGCGGGCGAGCAGCACCGCCTCGACGAAATCGTGGCTCTGGATGTCGCCGCCAAACGGCGCGCGTCCCGGCAACGTCGGCAGGCCGGCGGCCGAGGCGAAGGCCGGGGTGCGAATGATGGCGTTGTGGCCCCAGTAGTTGCCCTGGTCGCGATGCCAGAAGGCGAGACCGGCAGCAACGAGCGGACCATAAACGTTGGAGGCGAACTGCGTCAGGTACTGCAGCAGCGTCGTCGCGCCGGTGAGGCGCGGCACCGTCTGGATGAGGCCTGCGCTCTGATCGCGCTGCATGGCCAGCGCCAGACGCACCAGCGTCGTGCCCGACATGACGCTATCGCCGTCGAGAATGACGAACTGCTCGTAGCCACCGCCGAAGCGGCGCACCCAATCCTTGATGTTGCCCGACTTGCGGCCGCGGTTTTCGCGGCGGCGGCGGTAATAGACGGCAAGGGTGTCCTCCAGCCGATGGCGCAAGGCGCGATAAGCGCTCTCCTCCGCCGCGCCGTCGCGCTCATCGCGCGTGTCGGACAGAAGGAACACATCGAACGCCGATGCGCTGCCCATCGATTCCAGCTCGAGCGCGATGGCCTGAACCGTGCCGGCGATGCGTGCCGGATCCTCGTGATAGACCGGGAACAGCAGCGCGGTCCGCGTCGTCAGCGGCGCGCCCGGAAGCGGCAGATCGATGGTGTCGGCCTTCTCGCCGCCGAACAGCGGGATGAAGCCCAGCGCCGCATTGAGCGAGCCGAGCGCAATCCAGCCGAAGGCGATGGTCGACAGAATGAGGAAGAGAACCTGTAGCGGCGTTGCCTGCTCGACCGCCAGCACGCCGTAGAGCTCATGCGCGAACGCGGCCGTCAGCAGGCCGGCACCGGTGAACACCGCGGCGCGGGGAATCCAATAGCCGCGGCGACGGCGCGGGTTCGTCGTACCGCGCGCCTTGAAATCCTGATCGGGCATTTCGAGGGGGACTTCCGTGGGCAGCAGTTCAGGGCTGCTCGCGTCCGGAATGCGGCCGATCTTCTGCCCGGCCACAGTAAGCTCGCTCATGATTTGGTCCATCGATAGAGCCAGGTCTCGGAGATCTGCTGATCGCCGAGCCTAAGCGCCAAACGTAGCTCGGACAGTTCGGTTCCACCGGGGTCGAGTTCGAAGCTAACGCGCACCCCGTTTGCCTCGGGATTATCGTGCACGGCTATGTCCGACACCGTACCGGGATTGGCGGTGACGACCGCTACGGGCATTTGTCGCATGCCGGACACCGCGGGGCCGGTGAAGTCGACGACGAACATCGTGGTGCCCTCGGCCTTGCCGCGGCCGACGCGGGTCGCCGTCGCCGAGGCCCCGCTCCAAGCAATGGGGATAGTGTCCGTCCAGTACATGCGATAGCCGAACTGGAACGGTGCGCCAGGTGCCGGCCCGTTCGCCGGCTTCCAATAGGCCGCGATGTTGTCGTGGATCTCGACGCTGGTCGGAATTTCGATCAGCTCTACATAGCCCGGACCCCAGGTGCCTTTCGGCTCGATCCACAGGGTCGGGCGCTTTTCGTAGCGCGCCTCAAGATCCTCGTAGGAATGAAACGAGCGCGCGCGCTGGCAAAGGCCGAAGCCCTTGAGATTGCGGTCGACGAAGGCACTGGTCTGCAGCGTCCGCGGATTGGTGAGCGGTCGCCAGATGCACTCGTTGTTGCCGTTGTAGATGGCGAGGCCGTCGCTGTCGTGGACCGCCGGACGGAAGTCGTCGTCGATGCGGTGGTGCCCCGGTCCGTGCAAGTACATGCTGGTGAGCGGCGCGATGCCGACGTGCGTCAGAGGACGGCGAGGATAGAGAGTCGCCTCGACGTCCATGATGGTTGCTTCGCCGGGCTCCACCTCAAATCGATATGCACCCGTCGTCGAAGCACTATCGAGGAGCGCATGAATGACGATTGAACGCGCGCCCGGCTTCGGCCTTTCGATCCAGAAGGAGCGGAAGATCGGAAACTCCTCGCCGCCCGGCCGTGCCGTGTTGATGGCAAGTCCGCGCGCCGACAACCCATAGAGTTGACCGCGCCCGACGGCACGAAAGTAGCTGGCGCCCTGGAACACGACATACTCATCGAAATAATCCGGGCGATTGATTGGCCCGTGCACGCGAAAGCCCGAGAAGCCGTACGGCGCGCCTGGCTCTGCATCCTTAATCAGCGGTCCGAGCGAGAAGAGGTTGCCGTCGGCCTTCAGTCGCTTCGCCGTGCCGTCATCGACGAGCCAGAGCTCAACCGGCATGTTGTACAGCCAGCCCATGGGCAGGAGCTGCAGCTCGAAGTCGATCTTGTCGCCGCGCCAAATCGCCTGATCGGTGCGAAAGCGAATGTCGCGAAACTGGTCGTAGCCGAGCTTCTTGAATGACTCAGTCAGCGGCAGCGACGGGCTGGCGAACTCGCTCGTCGAGAGTTGTTGCGCCAGATTCTGCACCACCGACGCATTAAACGGCGCCGTTGCGTCGGTCACCGGCTCCGCAGCCGCGCGCGAAATGCCTCCCAGGCGCGTCCCCGCACCTAGCATTGCGAAGGCACCAGCCGTCATGAGGACCGATCGTCGGTCCAGCCGCGTCGCGCGCATTTATCTTTCAGCTTTCCGTGCTCGTGGGAGTCCCCCGTCGGCCCAACGCACACGCAGTAAAGGAGTTCGCCGCTGCCGATGTCGCGCCCAGGATCGCTTTCCTGAGGCACGGCTTCTTTGCAGAGGCTTAACAGCCCTTCGTGGCGTTCCCCCGACGATCGTTTTCGACCCGCGTGCTGCATTGCGCCACTTCAGCTATGGCCCACGGAAGCAAGCTTACGCGATCGACCGGCGCTTCTCTTATTGCGCTGCAGCAGAATAATGTAGCC
The DNA here is from genome assembly GCA_963724595.1 of uncultured Alphaproteobacteria bacterium. Taxonomy (GTDB): domain Bacteria; phylum Pseudomonadota; class Alphaproteobacteria; order Rhizobiales; family Hyphomicrobiaceae; genus Hyphomicrobium_A. Next base: position 71,583 of record CAVRVR010000035.1, read on the forward strand.
TACTGATTTGGGCAAGGGCGTGACAAAGCAATGCCCACACAACGGCGGCCCGCATGCGACGCCGGGGCGCATCCGGTATCCCGACACATTCGCTGCATAGTCTCGCCCTTAAGGTTGACGCTACTCTTGGCGAGCGGCTGCCCCTGGGGGACTATGGGGCAGCGTACGGGGCCAACTATCAAGTTGCGTAGCGATGCCGGGGGTTCGCGAGACCTTCGACGTCGCGGGGGGAAGCCGGGATGATCCAGGAAGCGACGCTTATCGAGGCGATCCTCGCCATCCGTTCGCAGGTGGACTTCCTCTGGCAGTTCTTCGTCACCGTCCACATCGCCATCTTCGCGCTGCTCTTCATCTATGACGAGGCCGTCGAGAGCCTCAACGTCATCGCGCGCGCCTTCGCGCTCGGCGGCGTCGCCCTGTTTGAATGGATCAACGGCAAGGCGCTGACCAACACCTACCTGCTGCTCGACGCGACACTCGACCAATACCGCGCGCTGTACGGCGAGGTGAGCCGCTTCCAGCCGGCATTTTTCCAGCATTTCGTCAGCCAAAGTTACGCCGACCGCCCCGGGATGGTCCTCATCACGCACAGCATGGCGTTCGTCGTCATCCTGCTGGCGCTGCTGTCGCGCGAATTCATCCAGACCAAAAAAAGCCGGAAGCAGGGGACCGCGAGCTGACGCCTGATCGCTGCGAGCGGATGCGTGGATAAAGCGTGGCAGAACTCACATAGCGGGGCAGGTTCTGGGGATAACCCGCGCATCGATCAACGTCTTGGGGGATGAAAAAGCGTGTCGTTGCCGAAAGTTGTGGCCGAAAAGTGCGACGTTGCAACTGAGACACTACCTCGGTGGATTCCGCGTCGTTGGGCACTCAGCTGGTTTCGCAGGCCATCAATCTCTGCTTAATCTTTGACCCCGAGCGGTGATTCGGTCTTCAGGGGCCGCCGCGGTGCAAGTGACGAAGGATGCGTTGGGTTTTGTAGGGAGTAGGCGGCACTTGTGCGTGGCGTCGCCATCAGAAAGTAAGCAGACGGGAGTAGGTCAATGAAAAAGTATAGTTTGGGCGCCCTGGTGGCAGCAGGCCTGCTGGTTGGCGGTCTTTCCGCCGGCAGCGCCTCAGCCGCCGATCTTGGGGGCAATTGCTGCGCTGATCTCGAGGAGCGTATCGCTGAGCTCGAGGCCACGACCGCTCGCAAGGGCAACCGCAAAGTCTCTCTCACCGTCTCCGGTTGGGTCGGTGAGCAGGTCATGTACTGGGACGACGGCACTGAGCAGAACGCCTACGTGACGGGTCTCGGCTCCACGCTGGCGTCGCACTTCAAGTTCACCGGTCAGGCGATCATCTCTCCAGGCTGGTCGGCGGGCTACGTGATCCACGTCGAAGTCAACGACTGCGATACTTCGCTGACGATCAACCAGTTCTCGCAGCAGAATCGCCGATCTGCCCTTGGTGCCAACGGAGCCTTTGGCATCCAGCTGCTGCAGTCGTTCTGGTTCGTGAAGAGCGACCACCTCGGCAAAGTCGAGCGTCGGTCTGCAGTCCTCGGCTTCGGACAACGCGGCCATCCTCGTTGACGGTTCGGGCTCGCTCGTTCCCGCCAACTGGGTGATGTTCGACTACAACAACTTCCAGGCTCGCAACAAGTGCGGCGTGTTCTGCTGGCCTCAATGGCAGCAGTTCGGTGGCTTCTGCCGCAATGGCGGCGGTACCGGTGGCGACTGCTTCGGCGCTCCGCGTGACTCCATCCGTTACGACTCGCCGACCTTCGGTGGGTTCTCGGTCTCGGCCTCTTGGGGTGAAGACGACTTCTGGGATGCCTCGGCTCGTTACGCCGGTGAGTGGAACGGCATCAAGGTTGCCGTCGCTGCTGCCTACAGCCAGTGGACTTGCGACTTCGGTGGTTCAAACCAACCGTTCAATGGCGGTACACTCCCTGGTGGAGCAATCGTCGGGGCGAATGGTGTTACTGGTAGCGTCACCGACTTTGGATGCGGCGATGGCGTCGCCGGCATCAACCAGGTGCAAAACATAGCCGTCGTAGGAGGCAACCCTGCCGCCGTCATAGGTGACAAGGACTCCCAGTACTTCCAGCTCGGTGCCTACGTTGAGCACGTGCCGACTGGTCTGTGGGCGTACGGTGCCTATGGCCGCTTGGAGACGAACGCCGCGGTGTTCTCGATCTGATCGACACACTTACCACCGGCCAATTGACCTACACGGATATTCCCGACGGCGACACGTGGTACTTCAAGGGCGGTCTGCGCGAGCGTTGGAGTGCCCTCGGTCACACGGTGCTGTACGGCGAGTATGCGAAGTACAACGACAGCGTTTCCGACGGTTTCACTTTCCTTGGCCTCTCTGCCGACACCACGTTGTATGGTATCGGTGTGGTGCAGGAAATTGACGCGGCCGCCATGTCGCTGTGGCTCTCCTATCGCCATGTGTCAATGGACGTCGATGCCGCGACAGTCGGCGCCGGGCTATTCACCGGGGCGAGTGTCTGCAACGTCGGCGGTGGTCTGAACTGCAACATCGACGACTTCCAGTACATCAAGGGTGGCGCGCTCATCAACTTCTAAGCGCCTGACCTACTTCGAGAACATAGGAAGCCGCCCCGGCAACGGGGCGGCTTCTTCCGTTTGGCCGGCTACTTGACTTGGATTGTGCCGGCGGGCCAACCAATCCGGAAATGTGGTTGGATTTGTCCCCGTGGGTGCAAAGCTTGAACTCGACGCCAGAGGGACCCGGCGCGGGGCCACGCCCTCATAGAAGAGGGTCGAGCTTTTCAGCAGACCAACGCTGGCCGTCCGCTGAACTCAGCAATAATCTGTGTTTCCAAGAGCTCGCCGAGTTTGTTGCCGCTGCGGCTGCGTCTTCAAAGTGCCGGTTTTGTGTGGCTCAGACGCTAACCAACGTCGGCACGGGGGATTCGAATGCACGTGACGCGTGCTGGCGAACGCAGCGACATACACGGACTTCGCGCGATCGCCGTTCTTGGTGTCATCGCTTACCATGCTGCGCCTAAGCTGTTTTCAGGCGGCTTCGTTGGGGTCGACGTTTTTTTCATCATCTCCGGCTTTCTGATAACAACCATCATCCTCCAGCAACAAGATGCGGGCGCGTTTTCGCTCGTCGACTTCTATGGCAGGCGCATTCGGCGCCTGTTTCCTGCCCTCGCCGTGGTGCTGTCAACTACGTTGCTCTTGGGATGGCTCTACCTTCTGCCCCACGAGTTCCAGGCTCTTGGCAAGCACGCGCTCGCAGGGGTAACGTATGCCAGCAATTTTGTGTTGAAAGGCGAGAGCGGCTACTTCGACGCCGCCGCGGACACCAAACCGCTGCTGCATCTCTGGTCGCTGGCGATCGAGTGGCAATTTTACCTTGTCTGGCCGTTGTTGCTGATCGTCGTGCGAGATCGACGTGCGCTGGCCATCGGCATGGCCGTTATCGTCGCTGCTTCTTTCACCGGCAGCCTAGTAGCGCTCGCCAGGAACCCGGCAGCCGCATTCTATTTGCCGCAGCATCGAGCATGGGAACTGGCCCTTGGTGCGCTGCTGGCGCTCGCACTCCTGTACCGCCGCGAGGCGATGACCCGAATCCTGAGCGGGCGCCTCGCCGACGTCGTCTCATTCGGAGGTCTGGCGCTCGTCATTGGGGCGGGCGCGCTTCTGACCGATAAGAATGAGTATCCAGGTTATTGGGCTCTGCTGCCGACGCTTGGCGCCGTTCTCATCATCGCTGCCGGCCCACAATCCGCGTCAAACCGATTGCTGTTGTCGCATCCCATCGCGGTCTTCGTCGGACTGATTAGCTACTCGCTATATCTTTGGCACTGGCCGCTACTGTCGTTCGCGCACATCCTCGGCGCCGACCAAGACTGGCGCGTCGTAGCCCTGCTCGTTGCGGTCACTTGCCCACTGGCGTGGGTCACATACCGCACCGTCGAACAGCCAGCGCGAAAGTTTAGATACCGTTCGCTAACCGCCACGTGGCTGGGTGGGTCCACTCTAGCCATATGCGTTGCATCTCTGGCTACGCACCACGATGCAATCGCGCCGCGCTTGGCGACCCCGGATATGCGGGAAATCAGCGCTGCGACCGCCGACTGGACGTTCCCAAATGGGCTCGTACGCGACAAGTCGGAAAAGGCGCTGCGGGATTATAGCGCGGGCTCGGCCGGCGCTACGCTGTTGTTCCTCGGCGATAGCCACCTGCAACAATACTGGCCTCGCATCGAGCGCGTCGCACAAGAGACCCGGCATCTGGGGCGCATCCGCTTCGCGACATTAGGCGGCTGTTCGCCTTTGCTCCTGCCCAATGCGAACCCGAATTGCGCTGCTTTCGCCCTGCGTGGCGCCGAGATCGCCCGAAGCGGCGAGGTCAAAGATGTTGTAATTGGCGGAGCGTGGTCAGGATACCTAGCCGACACTGCCGCCGCGGATGCTGCTGCAAGCGCGCTGCAGACCCTTGCACGCGAGTTAACATCCCAAGGAAAGCGGGTGTTTCTGATCCTTGATACGCCGGCCTTTGAGGCTCTAAGCCCGACGCGTGGTGTGCACCGATCTCTCTTCGGATCGGCCACGTTGGAACCTTTACTGGTTCCCCGCACCGCTTTCGACGCCGTTTGGGCTTACGCAGGAGAGCGAATGGCAGCGGCTGCTCGGATTTCCGGCGCAACGATCATCGATCCTACGGCAACGCTCTGCGATCAGAGCTGGTGCTATGGCCGCACGTCCACCGGCGAACCAATTTACATGGACAGCAATCACCTACGGGCGACGTTTGTCCGCGAGCATGCAACGTTTATGGACGTGGTACTGGATAACCATCCGCAGGCGCAAGCGACGCCTGATGCGCGTGCCTTGCCTATCAGCGATCGGCACTCGACCATAACAGGCACCATTCGGCGTTAGCATTAGATCTGTTGCCAGATGCACGGGCGCCGGCAAGGTTTGCCTCACTGACCCCCGCAATATCCCAAGGTTGATGAGCCGAATAACATGGACCGCCAGCCCGCCGCCGCGGCGCCGACGTCCTGCCCTTCGAACGGTGCGGCGAGTTGAGCCAACTCCGTCGGCCCCGCTATCGGCCGCGAACAATCTGCTCGCCGACCCAACCGCCGACGCCTACCGAAATTGTCGGGCTAGAACGGCGGTCAATGCCGGCCCTAAGGCTATGGCTCGGCTATCACGGTAACGCTGATGTTGCTGGGGCCGACGCAGCGTTAGAACCGATTTCGCCAAAAATTCTATCCTGAATGTGAGCTACCAAAAACCGGGAGCCAGCCGCGCTGAAATGCGTAAGATCGACCTGGATTATCTCGCGTGCTGTGTTCCCGAGGCGGACAAGGCATCCCGCTTCGTTGCAAAGAGTGTCATAGGACGAAACGAAGACGGCCCCGAGTTGATCAGCCACTTTTTTCAATCGACCATCGAGCTCCAGTGTGATCCTGTCGAAGCCCTGCAGCCGATCAGGAACCAAGCGGGCCGGGTCGGCTTGGTATGCCCGCAATAGCAACATTTGAGGCGGTTTGCCCCAATACGGTACGCTACCCACGATAACCACGCGGCGCACGCCAATTTCGTGAAGGAACTGGATTGTTTCGCTAACACGTTCTAGGTGCTCATACTCCCGCCAGAATCCTGCCAGGATCACGATTTCTGGTCGGATTTCCTTAAGCGCCTTTTCGTTGGCGTCGATCCGCGCTTTGCAGTCCTCATTGGCAAGAAGACCAGCACCCCCCCAAGCCTTGTCTCCCCATGGGGAGCAATAACCCCAGCCCATTAAACGCGCCGTGAAGGGTCGAGTGGATTGCAGGCGTCGAAGACCTGGCATCAGGTGTCCCGCGTGCGAATCGCCAAACACCACGACGGTCGGGCCGGGGGCGTTTCCGTTGTCAGCGTCGGGCGGATAATCGGACCCCAGCTTGAGAGGTGCTAGAAGGGCCGCGATCTCGGGAGGATACCTTTCAGGCAACCCGCTCCTGTTCGTGATGAACGCTCCCAGAAATGCCGTGGCCGCAATTCCCGCCGCCAGGGCAACGGGCGTGCGCCAACGCACGCCAGACGGACGCCAGTTCCGAATGGGGGTTTCGACGAAGCGGTACGTCGCCCAAGACAGCACAAATGAGAGGGAGACCGCGAGCGAACGCACGGGTACCCCAGGGGCGAGATTCAACCAGTTGCGCGCGAAAACCAACAACGGCCAGTGCCAGAGGTAGAGCGGATAACTGATGAGGCCGATGAAGACCAACCACGGCCGAGAGAGAACATTTCTGTTGAGCCAGGCGTTCGGCCCAGCCCAAATTATGAACGCGGTGCCGGCGACCGGTAATATTGCCATCCAGCCTGGGAAAGCAGTTTTGCGCGCGAGAATAATGCCACCGAAGATAAGAACGATTCCTACGACCGACGCCGCATCCCGGATTCTGTTCCCCTCGTCACATCTTGACTGTGGCAACCGCATCGCTATCAGGCTCCATGCAAGCAAGGCCCCGGCGATGAACTCCCAAAATCGTGTCAGCGGAAGATAGAAGGTGAATGACGGGTAATGACGCACCAAAGCGATGTTTAAAATAAACGATGCCGCCCCCAAGGCTGCCAGCAGTAGTCTTGCGGTCTTGACCCGCCAAATGCCAATGAGGATTGCCGGGAACAGAAAATAAAACTGCTCCTCTACGCCGAGCGACCAAAGGTGAAGCAATGGCTTCTGGCTCGCTGGAAGGTCGAAGTAGCCCGCCTCGGTGTAGTTCAACACATTTCCCGCGAACGCCGCTGCGGCCAGGGTGTGCTCGCCGAGTGCAGCATAGTCGCCTGGAACCATGGTCGCGTAGCCAAGCGCAAGAACCGCCAGCAGCACCGCGATGAGTGCCGGGAAAAGTCTGCGCACTCGCCGAGCGTAAAAATTCAGGAAGCTGAATGACCCGCTTCTGAGATCGCTCAGGATGATGCCGGAAATCAGAAACCCGGAGATCACAAAAAAAACGTCGACGCCGACAAAGCCGCCGCGAACAGATTTCGGATAGGCATGAAATGCCACAACGGCAAGTACTGCGACGGCGCGAAGACCGTCGATATCGGCGCGATAGGCCGGTGAGCGCGCGTCCCCCAACGTAACCCCCCAGGTCAGATTATAGCGAGGATAATTGGCCGGCCCCGATGTGGCAACAACATGGCCAGCAAAAACCCACACTGTTCTGGGCGAACCGCGCCTCTGATCTTCGCCTCCTCAATGCTTCCTACCGAAACTAACCTCCAGACATTTGCGCGCGTGATCGGTAGCCTGCAGCATGTGGCTCAGCGCAAAAATTTCTCTGTCGTGTCACGGTTTCCACACAGCATTCTAGCTGGGCGTCTGGTAGTTTCGGGCCGCTTGGGCAGCTCACTGCCCGGGCACAGCTAATACAGCCATTGAGCAATCTCGGCCCCGATGCGTCGCCGCGCATTGAGACGCATGGCACTTTCAGCTCGACGGGCGCTGATATCTGGCGCATGAGGGTTTACCGTGACCACCTACGTCATCTGGCGTTCAACAGCCGCGAGCTTCTATCGTCGCTTTTGAATGCGAAGGTCGCCACAATCGCTGCGCAGCATGATTTCCTCTGGCGGTCCAGCGAATGTTGACAAACTGCTTGACGGCTCCGTCCGCGGCACGAGGTGCCGGTTGTTGCAGATTGCACTGTCGCGCACTGCGGGAGAGTACTTCACCTTTATGGGTTCAGTACCCCTAAAGAGATTCCCACTGATTTCCACATCGGAAATGCTGCTGCCCCCTTTTCTTCCTAGGACGAGAATGCCGCCGCCCGCGTTGTTGAGAAATTTCGATGATAGAATGCGAACATTGCTAATCTTCTGCCCGTCCTTCCACGGTTCCAAATCGATGCCAGCGCTTGGCCGCGTTCCCGAGGTATTGGAAAATACCGAATTGGTGACGAGCAGTCCGTCAGCTTCAGTTACCGACAAGCCCTGCCGGCGGTTATGGTCGGCGGTTACTGAGCAAAATGTGACATTCCTAACGCCCTCGACGAAGAAACCGTCGCCCCACATATTTTTGGAGGTCATGCCACTTACAGTGATGCGCGCAGCGCTTGGGCCGATCCAGATTCCCATGCCGTATTCACCCGCGGTGCCCTGGTGCTCATAACGGTCCCCCTCGAGGGTTCCCCCGACCACGCTTACGTCTGACGCGTCCGCAATCGTGAGCACGGAGTAAAGCTGTTCCCCGTTGGCCATCGCTTTCAGCGTAGCGGCTTCCGATAGCTTGAGCGTCATCTTGCTTTTGAGCTTTAGCCGCTTCGTAGTGACGGCGTCCACCATGTACCGACCGTCAGGTACTAGGACTGTGCCGCCGCTTCCCCCGACCGCATCAATTGCGCGCTGAATGGCAGCAGTGTCGTCGGTTGACCCGTCGCCCTTGGCACCTTTGTTCTTTACGTTTACAACGAGGCGTGAGGCTGGCGGCCTAGCACACCCCTCGGCCGCGCTGGATGGTGCCGGCGCCGCAAGCAACCCCAGACAGGCACCCAGCAGCACTGCGTGTGCAGCATTGGCCCGCACGCCGGATCCGACCACGGCACCCTCCCCTTCAACGGAACCTCTATTTGATCCAGGAATTGAGACGTTTTAAGGTCGCGTATATTTGACACAAACCCATATCAACGAGGTGTGCGCGAGCTCGCCAGACATAGCCGTTGCCGCCGAGACCCATAGGTCCTCAGCCTCGATCTAACCGACTTTTCGGCGGTCAAGGCGTATGCCCCGCGCTCAATGGCGGGACGACAATCATGCCAGCTTCTCGCGGACTTAGGCGCCGGCGTTCAGGCCGCTGCTGGCAAAAGAGGCGAAAATCTCCAGCGGAATCAACTGATGTTTTCGGCTTCTAATTTGTGGTCGCAGGTTCAAATCCTGCCGGAGCCGCCAATTAAATCAACAATTCCACAACTGCGTCCGCGACGAGCCATGGCCTGCGCATGCGATAACTTTGTAGGATGCCAGGTTGCCGGGCGTTCCCGGGACGTGGATCGGACTTGGTGAAGCCCAAACGGTCAATGGCGACCTCCTCCATGCGCGCGCCATCCGTCAGGCCACCAGCACGCGGGCAAAGGGTAGGAGGGGCAAGAAGCTACACACGCGGCATCGAGTGGATGTGGAAATGTTGGCCGCCGTTCTGTTCGTCCTGCCATCCGATCCTTTCGATAGAATGTAAACTCCATCACTGGCGGAACACTTAGCGCACCCCGCGTGACTGGTTTGGACACGTTGTTAGGATGAATGTGTACGACAGCATGGTGCATGGTCAATTTGGTGAACGCAGCGCTGATGATGCCGAAACTAAACCGGGAGAACAACTGATCGAGCTCGTGGAATTCGACGATGATGATGCGAAAACGTTGGAGCAATTCATCACTCGCGCTGCAAAGCACGCGATACTCGGCACCTTCGATATCCATTTGCAGAATGAGGTCGCCATCGATTTTAGCCTCCCGACAAAGCTCGTCGAGCGTCAGTGCCCGAGGCGACGCAGTGACATCCACAAACTTCGGTAGAAACCGAAAGCGCGAATGGTGAACCGGTGGCGCGTTCACTGAGGCATCGGCCAAGATGACATCGATACCCCGGTTGGCGATGACCTCGTCGAAACCACTTTCGAAAGATACACCCGGAGAGACGCACGCGGCGATGCCATCGAGATCATCAGGCATTAGGTAACCGCCGTCGCCAGGCGGACCGAACCGTCGGAGGCCGCCAATCACACCAACCGGCTGAAGACGCCGGATTACCTCGTTCACTTGGTCGTTGGACGTCGCGTTGGACACTGAAATTTTGTCCCAGAAGAGACGTTCAACGACGCGCCGGATCCACCGATCCATGGGCGTGTGTTACTCCATACCGATAAGAAGCAGTCGGGAAGTTGTCTAAAGGGCCATGTTGTCTTGCGGCCACCAGATGCACTCTAGAACCCTGCCGTCCGGAGCGCGCACCCTCAGCGTGCATTCCTGATTGAGCATGTTTGTTGGCACGAGACACATGACCGCGTAAACACTGGGCCGGCCGTCACGCACCAGTAAGTCGAATGACTCCCGCGTTGCTTCAATATCCACCTCGGCGAGCCTTGCATAGGTGCCTACATTCCAAGTTGCGTAAAAGAAAACTCGTCACCTCTAAACCTCGCGTCGTAGACCGGGTGGGTTGTCATGTCTAGCCGGATCCACCGCAAGCCAAAGGGACACATCGGGGGCGCCACAAGCGAATGACGGGGAGCCGAACTTATCGACCCGAAATTGATGGGCTACGCGCCGTAGCCGTCGCAGCCGTTATCGCCAATCATTTCAGTTCCTCTTTGCTACCAGGGGGCTACCTCGGGGTCGACATTTTCTTCGTCATCTCGGGATACGTGATCAGCTCGTCACTGCTCGGTTACGTGGACCAACCGCTTAGCGCTTTCCTCACAGGATTTTATTCGCGCCGCGTCAAGCGGTTGCTCCCGGCACTCGTTGTTTGCGTACTGGTGACCGCTCTCGTGGGCTCGGCGTTCATCGATCCCGCCACTGCTGACTACAAACGTATCATGATGTCGGGCGCATGGGCCCTTCTCGGCGCTTCGAACATTTATCTGTTTGCCAAGGCGACTGACTATTTTGCTTTCGCAACCGAACTCAACCCCTTCGTCCACACATGGTCGCTTGGCGTCGAGGAACAGTTCTATCTCGTCTTTCCAGGGCTGTTCCTATGGTTAGTTGCGGGTCAGCGTTATGGTAGGGTCAATCTTCGCACAGCGGTTTTCTCACTTCTCGTCGGTCTCTCCCTGTGTGCGTTTCTACGGCTGCTGACCCTGTCGCCTCCTACCGCCTACTTCCTCATGCCCATGCGGTTTTGGGAACTCGGCGTTGGCTATCTCGTCTTTGCCCTCAGCGGTGCGCCGGGGCGCGCCCAACTCATGCGGCGAGGTTGGGTCAGTTGGAGTGCGGCAGCGATTTTGGGGGTAGGTTTAGCGCTTCCTGTCACCTATCAGGGTTCTGCTACTATCCTCACGGTCGTCTGCACGGGACTGCTGCTCGCGTCACTGAGCCAGGGTCAGGGCCTCTACACGGTGCTGACATTGCGACCAATCGTGTGGGTCGGGCTGATCTCCTACTCCTTATATTTGTGGCACTGGACCATTCTCTCGATCAGTCGTTGGACGATCGGCATCGATGCCACCACCGTACCGTTCCAACTGTTGGCAATGCTCACGCTTGCAGCCGCCAGCTACTACGTCTTGGAACGTCCACTGCGCTACCGCATCTGGTCGGCTTCGCCGTTTCGAACGATCGGCTACGGCGTCGCCGCTTCGGTGGCCAGCTTTCTCCTCGTGCTTAGCCTGCCGCAACAGTTTCGCGGTAGGCTCTATACCGGTGTTCCGGCATCGATGACAGAGGTCGGGGTCGATAGTCTGAGCACTGAGCGATGGAGGGGAGGGAAGCTTCTCTGGCGGGCGAACGAATGCATCCTTTCCTCGAATGCAGACGCGAGCAAAATCATCGATCCGGGGCGATGCGAGCTCGGACAAACTAACTCAGGGCGCCGCTTTTTAGTCATTGGAAATTCCTTTAGCGCAGCTGAGGTGGACCTGCTCGATGCCCTACGGCAGCGGGGGCTCGGATCCGTTATATTGACGTCCGCTTGGGGAGCTTCACCGGTCGCGGAGATTCCGAACAGTACGCCGTGGTCCGAAGCAAACGAGCACTACTGGGGCTCAGTTGTTCCGGCTCTGTTGGGTAAACTCAAGCCTGGTGATTTCCTCGTCATGGTGAGCGATGTGGCGACGCTCACGCCGCTCGACTTTGGCCCGGTCGACGGCGAAACGATGAAGCTCCTGTCCAAAGGGTTGGCACGCATTGCTAAGGCGATGGCATTGCGAGGCGTCAACGTCATCTTTCAGACGGCAATCCCCTACTTACGAGACGCCCGGTGCACCCCCACGATGGCTACGAAGCAATGGTTCAACCTGTCCGAGCCGGCCGTCTGCAATTATTACACAAGGGAGCAAACGCTGAAGCGGCGCCGCCCACTTGATGACGCGCTGATTCAGCTGGAGCGTGCCCATCCTAATTTCCACGTGCTCGACCTGATGCCAACTCTCTGCCCTGGATCGGTCTGTAAGATGCGTCTCGACGACGGTACCTATCTCTATCGAGACATCTCTTCGCACCTGAGCGTTGAGGCAAACAATCTTGCGCAGCCAGCACTTCTAATACTTGTGGAACGTGCACTCAAAGCAAATAGCCAGCACGCGCGAGATTGATTACGGCCGCCCCAACAACCCGCCCGCCCCTCCGAGCCCACCGCCACCGCCGAGTTCGATACTCGGCAAGGAGCGGCTTCCCACATCGGGAATCGATAAACCGCTCGGCGCACGCGGGACCTCCAACGGCGGCGGCGTCGGATAATTCGGAGTGAGCGGAGGAGCCTCAGTTGCCGACTGGTCGCTTAGCAGGGGTTTTGACGGCTGTATTTGCCCCGCGTCCAAGTTGAGCGACGACGGCGCTTCTAGGTTTGGCAGGTGCGGGTCGATGACCGATGGGCGAAAGATTTTCAACGGTTGGGTCGCTTGCAGATCGAATCCAGCAGCGACCGGCGCGTTGGTCGGTGTCACTGTCACAGGATTGATCTTTTGTCCCGTGGCCGCCTCCAACTTGGCAACATCGACGCTACGATTAGAAATGCCGGACGGCCCACGGCCGTAGCTCGTGACATTCACCGCGGCGCGTGCGGCAATTGCGTTGCGCGAAGATGGCTCGTAGTGCGAGGACATGCCCGGCCTGCCATAATACATCTCGGAGACGAATACGGCATGCGAGTAGAAAGCTGGCGAAGCGCAGTCATAACCGCCGTAGTAGTAATCACCCTGCCAATAGAAATCTGGTCCCACCGGCGCCCAGCCAACATAGCCGCCGCCGTAGCACCACTCGACCCAGGCAGGAGCCCACTCATACCCGGCGAGCCATACCCAGCCGTAACGAGTGCTCCACGCCCACCGACCATAATGATAGACGACCCAGCCGTACGGTTCGTCGGACGTCCACACCCAACCGTAATCGCGCGTATAGACCCAGCTGCCATAGACGTAGGGGCGCCAACCGGGGGGTAGACGAGCGGGGCGCCATACACGGCCATATTCTGGATCGTTCACCCAGGAGCCGTGCGTAGAAAGGGTCCTGTCGAAGTAGGCAAATTCCACTGTGGTCTCGGCTCGAACCGGATCGCCGAAGGCGATCACGGCGGCAAGCGCGACAAATCCAATCCCCAAAGCGAGTTTGTGCAGCTGCATGGCTCCCCCGACTGGAATTCCAGGAAAAGTGCTTACTCAATTGGGCGATAGAGCGGCAACTAGAGGTCATGCCCGCCTGTCGCGTGCCCAGCTCCGGCCAAAGCTGTACCAGGACGGCAGCGGCGGGGGCTCTATTATCTCGTGTCTGTGCATGGCGGGCCTCTTCGAGTGCCCCGGCGCAAAATCAACTCGGTGCTTACGTCGAGCACGTTCCGACTGGCCTGTGGGCATATGGAGCCTATGGCCACCTGGATACGAATTCCTCGGTCTTTGATCTGATCGGCAGCATCAACGCCGGCGCGATCAATGAGGGTCGAAGATTGGGTTCGCGACAACGAAACCCGCTGGACACACGCGGCTCACCTGAGTAAGTGCAAATTTCCTCAATCCTTCACGTGCTGGTTAGGCCGCGCGCAAGCTAATCTACGGTAGCGTCCGCGCGGAACGATAGCGGGGAGGCTCCCTACGATGCACGAAGCTCACGGAAATCACGCTCGCCCTTTCCGCCCAAACGTTCTTGAGATCTTACGCCAAGCCTTTGTTCAGGCCGACTACGGTGTCGTCCTTATAGACGGGGACATGGTCGTTCGGTTCGTCAACGCGAAAGCCCGGGCTCTTTGGCGACTGAGGCCGGAGCAGTGTGATCATAGTCCCCCCTTCTCCAAATTCATCTATGACATCGCCGCAGCCGGCGCCTACGACGTCGATCCTGATGGTTTAGAAGAATATGTCCTTCGCCGCTTCGCCTCAGTCCAATCCAGCGATGCGACGCCTGTCGATATACCCCTTGCTGGCAATCGCACCCTTAGAGCCCAATGCACTGTGCTGCCGGACGGCTGCAGACTTCTCACCTACACAGAAGTCACCGACCTTGTGTTGCGCGTGGACTACTTCCAGCAGTTAGCTAGTGCGGACAAACTCACGGGCCTTCCGAATAGGGGAGAGTTCTTAAGGCAGGGTGAGGCCGAGTGGCACCGTTATCGTCGATATGACCACGCGTTTTGCGTAACCACCTTCGACATCGACCACTTGCATACGATCAACGATGAGTATGGCGTCGATATCGGCGACCGCGCTTTACTTCACGTCGCGGCAATTTGCCTGCGCGAAAAGCGCAACACGGATTTGGTCGCGCGCATGAGGACCGATAAGTTTGGCGTCCTAATGCCCAACACCGCTGGCAACGAGGCGCGTGCTTTTGCCGAGCGGCTGCGGACCGCGGTTCTTTGCTATCCGCTGTACTTTGATGAGACGCCGATCCGGCTGACGATCAGCCTAGGCGTTGCTCAGTCACAACCGGAGATGGAGGGAATTGCTGCGCTCATCGAGGCTGCAGATGACTGCCTTTGCGTCGCCAAAGCGCATGGGCGCAACGCGACTGTCCATACAGCAAACGACGTGGGAGTGGGTAATGCCTGCGGGGCAACCCAACAGTGTCACCGAAGCTAACCTGATCGCGCGTGGCTGGCGCTGAGCGGCCAATCGCTACACCCGCGAACCGACATCCTCGGCCGGCGATACCCAAAGGAGGTGCGTCGCTAGTGACGGCAACAGTCCCTACGGCGCCTTCATTACGTCGGCGACACTGAGCAACTCGAAGACGGGAAGCAGACTTCTCACCCTTGTCAAGCGCCCCGTACAGCTACCACAGCCGCACCCGGCTCAAGCCAGAGGCCAGGACAGATGAGTGCGCGGCATGGCATTGTCCGACGAGTGGGATGGGGGTATCGGTCTTACGGCGTGGAGGCAACTGCACAGCGCACGCGCAATTAAATGACTATCCGTTTTGGTTCGATGCGATAGCGCTCACGGGAACCCGCCCTTCATGCAGGGTGGAGAGACATCCTCGTCACCGGTGTCTTGTCGTTGCCGTTAGAGGTGCAACAAGCCTGCGCTAAGAACGTGACCGGGCTATTAGTCTTGGTGAGCGCGATCGGCGAAGCTGTAGTTGATTGCCATTTGCTGCGTATGGGATGAGCATTACGGCGAACCCGTTGGCGCCCAACCGCTTAACTCGCGCTCGATCAGCTCGATCCACTTGGTCATACCTCTGCCCCCTCGCGACCCTGCTTCTGAGCGCGAGGGGTTCGCGGCATCTTTCGCCGTTCCTCGCAATCTTCTGCTGGGGACTTCTTGTGGATATCGACTGGGAGCCGAACCGACGCCGCGATCCCCTAGCGCCTCGACGCGGGATATCGAGCTGATGGCCCCGCCGCCCAGCGTCAGCGCAACAAAGGGGGCACCATCACTGCGGCAATGACAGCCCACAGCACAAGATGCGAAACAACTTGCCAGTTGGGCTTGCGGGCCGCGTCATTCTGATCGCGTGCCCAACTCCGACCAAAGCTGTACCAGGACGGAAGCGGTGGGGGTTTTATGATCTCGTGTCTGTACATGGCGGGCCTCTTCGAGTGCCCCAGCGCAAAATATACATCAACCGGCACGCAGAAGACAGTTGCTTCTGACTTCGACGCAGGACGTCGACGACCGCGATCATTCACTCTCGGCATTACCCGTTGACCGCGAGGGACTGGAGGTTCTTAGGAAACCGCGCGAATCTTTGTTTGCCGATTTGTAGCCGTCTTTGGATCGGCCACGTTGCAACCATTACTGGTCCCCCGCACACCGGTGCCTATGCCACATCGACATGAACCCGCAGGACATCAATCTGATCTCGAGTATCAATCTTTCATACCAAGCATAGAGGGTGTGGCTCCTGCGGCGCGGACATGGTTAGATTTGCCGTGTGGGGGGTGGAAGCGTGTTTGGCACCTCTAGATAACTTAGTGCGGGTTCTAAGCCCAGGGCTCGCTCCGCATATGTATTCTCATGGTCCATAAAACCGTCTCAATATTTGCTGCCCTTCTCTGCGCGACATTTGCGTTTGATGACGCTCATGCGCAATCGCCAATCCGTGTGACGTTGGCGGAGGGAGATACCATAACCAAAGACGAAGCGACCACAGTTCTCAGCAACATCGGGGAAGAATACAACCAGCTTGAAAGGCGAATTCGCGCTACGACAGTGCTGTCGGATCCACTGAGCATAGTGGTGGGACGGCTGGTGGGTCAGGCGATGACACGTGTCGTTGCCCTAAAGCCAGCTGCGGGTGTCCGATTGATTGGTATTGTGGGTCAGCAGGACGCTCCGGAAGGCCCATCGTTCGTGCTCTACGATCTTTCAGGATGGATCGACAGGGGACGTCCTTTGGATTCGTTACAAGCATTTTCGGCTATTGATGTGCTGCCCGACGCTGCAATGAGGCGCGAGGGTGGCCGCCAGTTCAAGGTCGATAATGTGACTTATGCCGCTGCCTGGGTTGGGGATAGGCTGCGTATTGGGCGGGTTACCGGACAATAACAAGCTCGCCCCCCCTAATGCTGCATATTAGTGGCGAACAGTTTGCCCCTGGCCGAGCGGTCGAGATACGCGTTTACTGTCGCCATTGCTAGTGAACGAGCAGCGGGCTGATCCGTGAATAGCGGCCTGTTGAACTCAGGTGCCCTTGCCGCCGACCGTCGACTTCGTGCCGAAGAGGAGGTCGTTGTCGTCGATGTACCAGCGCTCGGTCTCGACGATCTCCGGCGGCTTGCCGCTGGCGAGCAGCCAGCCATCGACGGCGAACTTCTGCTTCGACTTGTTCTCGATCAGGATGCCGGCGTAGTGAGTCCAGCCGCTCCAGCCGCGCCGGATATCCTCCTTTACGTAGATCGATCCCACCGTGTGGTGGCGGAACATCTTGTGACGCTCCATGACCAGCATGTAGCTCGCCAGATTGGTGGCGACGTCGACGCAGTCCATCTGCCCCGGATCGCCGTTGCCCTGCATGTCGTCGCCCGGACGGTCGTTCGAGGTGCCGACAGCTTTGTCGGCCCTATTCCCCATCCACGCCAGCGCCTTCTTCGTGGCGTCGCGTTCGCCGGCGGGGGTCGCCGTTGCCGGAGCGGACATGATCTTCATCACCTCGGCGATGTCTGCGTCGGTGAAGCGGAAGGGCGTCTGTGTCCGGCAGCCGTACGCGCTGCAAACGAACACCCTGTCCTTTTCCGGAAGACGTGCCTTGTAGTTGGCGTAGTGATCTTCGATGAGTCCCGTTGGCTGATAGGCGCAGCCGGGCAGCCCCAACAGGGTAGCGCAGACAAGACCGGCCAAGTAGCCTCTAGGCTTCACGGGTGAGCCATCCACTAATCTGTACGGCCGCGACGATAGCGGTACACTTGTCGATTGGCCATCGACCGAAGCGGGTTGTGATCTGTGAGTGGCGTTCGAGCCACGAATTTGGCGATTCACCATTCGGCGCCGAGCCGGCGTACGCTTGCATTGGCAATCGAGGCGCTGCCCGAGGGGATCCCGCGATCGGCTCGGGCACCCAGCCCATATCCACAACAAGTCCCCAGCAGGAGTTCGATCCGGCTGCCGTCGAGCGTGGACAGCAGCTCCAGGCGTCGCAATGCGGCTTCTGCCATGGGTCGAACGCACGCGGCGGAGCGAGCGGGCCCGACTTGACGCGATCGGCGCTCGTGCAGAGCGACGAAAACGGGAAGCAGCTCGGCGAGTTTCTCGCGGTCGGGCGTCCGGATCGGGCATGCCGCGGTTCGATCTCACGCCGGCCAGCTGACGGATCTCGCGACGTTCCTGCACGACACCATCTTTCGGCAAACCGCCGCCTCTACAAGATCCTCGATATTCTCGTGGGTGATCCCAAGGCTGGCGAGGCGTACTTCAATGGCGTCGGCCGCTGCAGCACCTGTCACTCGCCGACGGGCGATCTCAAAGGCGTGGCGCGAAATATGAGCCCGGCGACGCTGCAGGGCCGGCTGCTGATGCCACGCGGTCGCGCGACGGTGCCGGGCGATCCCCCTCCTTCGCCTCTCTATACGCACACGACCGCGATGAAGGTGACGGTGACGCCGCCGTCGGGCGAGTCGGTGACCGGTTCGATCGTCCGGTTGACCGACTTCGACGTGACGCTCTACGAACCAGCCTCGGGGCGACATCCGGTCCTGGACCCGGAATGGCGACGTGCCGAAGGTCGTCGTCACCGATCCGCTGCAGGCGCATTTCGATCTGTTGCCGAAGTGGACCGACACCGACATGCACAACATGACTGCGTATCTGGCGACGCTGAAATGAACGTCAAAACCGCTGCTCGCCGCCGCGAGTCACTCGCCGGCATCTGTCGTGGCGTACTCAGTCACCCTGCGGTGGTCAGGCGCCTGCGCTCGATCCAGCGTTGCTGCACGAAGCCGCCGATCGACGCGTGGCCGACGTATAACGGCGATTACTCGGGACGCCGCTACAGCACGCTCAAGCAGATCAACGCCGGCAATGTGAAGAACCTCACGCTGGCGTGGGTCTTCCGCTTGAACACCTCGCGAGCCGGAGCGATTCTCGGCGGCGAGGGACCGGACACGGCGCCCGCCCGCCGCTCCGCCGACGGTGAAGTCGACGCCGTTGATGCTGAACGGCATTCTGTATTTCTCCGCGCCCGATCACGTGTGGGCGGTCGACGCGCGGACCGGCCGGGAAGTCTGGCACTTCTTCTGGAAGACGCGCGGCGGCGATCACATCGGCAATCGCGGCGTCGGCATGTACGGCAGCTGGCTGTACTTCCTCACGCCGGACAACTACTTCGTGTCGCTCGACTCGCGACCGGCAAGGAACGCTGGCATCACGAGATCGCCAACATGAAACGGGAGTATTTCTCGACGACCGCGCCGATGATCATCGGCCGGCACGTGATCATCGGCGTCGGCGGCGACGTGCTCGACATCCCGGGCTACCTCGAGTCGCGCGATCCGGAGAACGGCAACCTGATCTGGCGCTGGAACACGACGCCGCAAGGCCGGCGAACCCGACGCCGAGACATGGCCGAACGAGTACGCGATGTCGAACGGCGGCGGCATGCCCTGGCTGCCGGGCACCTACGATCCTGAGCTGAATCTCTACTACCTCGGCACCGGCAATCCCAATCCGGTCTCTGACCGGCAAGAGCCGCGAGGGCGACAACCTCTACACCTGCTCGATCGTCGCGATGAACCCCGACACCGGCAAGATGGTGTGGTATTTCCAGGTGACGCCGCACGACACGCACGACTGGGATGCCGCGCAGACGCCGGTGCTCATCGACGGCGTCATCGATGGACGTCCGCGGAAGCTGCTCGCGCAGGCGAGCCGCAACGGCCACTTCTTCCTGCTCGATCGGACCAACGGCCAGCACCTGCTGACGACGCGGCATGATCGACTCGTTGAACTGGACGAAGGAGATCAACGCGAAGGGGCAGCCGGTGCGGAATCCGGCGAAGGACGCGAGCGTCCCCGGCGCGCTGGTGTCGCCGGACACGAACGGCGTCACGAACTGGCCGCCGCCCAGCTTCAGTCCCGGACACCGGGCTGTTCTACGTCGGGACGCGGCAGTCGTTCAGCGTGATGTACCTGACCGACACCGACGAGCGGCCGCAGGGCTGGGCCGCCGCCGAACGCTACGTCGGCAACATGGGCAGCGCGCTGAAGGCGATCGACTACAAGACGGGGAAAGTGCGCTGGTCGCCGTCCGCTCGTCGATGGGCCCGCCGGGAGCAACGGCGGCCCGATGGGACTGCTGAGCACGGCCGGCAGACTGCTGTTCGGGAATGACGGCGGCGGCAACTTCGTCGCGTACGATCCGTCGACGGGCAAGCCGCTCTGGCACGCCGGCCTTGGCGTCAACACCGGCAACGGCCCGCAGACGTATCATGCTCGACGGCCGGCAGTACGTCGTCGTCGGCGCAGGCGACACGCTCTATGCGTTCACGTTGCAGTAGGACGATGTCTGGTGATCGGGTGACCGGTGAGTGGCTGGGCTATGGTCGATCGTGAAATCGATCGAGGAATCGAGCGAGCCATCCAATCAGCACGCGAGCGCTCGATCACCTGATCACCCGATGTCCACGAGGTGATGATGTTGACACGCCGCGAATTCGCGATGCTGGTCGCCGGCGGTTTCGTCATCGCGCCTGCGCGGCTCCGCCGCGGGATCGATTCCGCCGATTCCACGGTGAACGGCGTGCGCCTCGGCGTCCAGACCTACAGCTTCCGCGAGCTGCCCCGGACCGCCGGGCGGCGACGCCGTCGACACGATCATCAAGGCGATGACCGCGTGCGGCCTCACCGAGTGCGAGCTGTTCGCGCCGCAGCTCGAGCCGCAGTTCAGCGCCGGGCGCGGCGCCGCGGCGCGCCGCCGTCGCCCGAGGCGATCAAGGCGCGCGAGGATCTGCGCAAGTGGCGCCTCGAGACGCCGCTCGATCACTTCCGCGACGTCGAAGAAGAAGTTCGACGCGGCCGGCATCACGATCTACGCCTACAACTACAGCCCGAACGCCAGCTTCACCGACGCGGAGATCGATCGCGGCTTCGAGATGACGAAGGCGCTCGGCGCCGACATCATCACGACGTCGACGACGCTGGACGTGGCGAAGCGGATCGCGCCGATGGCCGACAAGCACAAGATGATCGTCGCGATGCACGGTCATTCCCGCGATCGACGACCCGAACGAGTTCGCGACGCCGGAGAGCTTCGCCGCGGCGATGAAGATGTCGAAGTACTTCAAGGTCAACCTCGACATCGGTCATTTCACGGCCGCCAACTTCGATGCGCATGGCCTACATCCGCGAGCATCACGCCAACATCACGAACCTGCACCTGAAGGATCGCAAGAAGAACCAGGGCGACAACGTGCCGTGGGGCCAGGGCGACACGCCGATTCGCGAGGTGCTGCAGCTGCTGAAGAAGGAACGGTGGCCGATCCCCGCGTACATCGAGTACGAGTATCGCGGCGAGGGCACGCCCGGTCGACGAGGTGAAGAAGTGCTTCGAGTACGCGAAGCAGGCGCTGGCGTGAGCACTGACGCGTCGGCATCGGCATGGGCCTCGTCGGCCCCGGCTTCGTCGGCGCCCATCACATCGACGCCGTCCGCCGGCTCGGCTTCGTGGACGTCGTCGCCATCGCCGCGAGCAGCGAAGCCTCGGCGCGGCGGAAGGCCGACGCGCTCGGCGTGCCGAAGGCGTACGGCAGCTACGAGGCGCTCGTCGCCGATCCCGACGTGCACGTCGTCCACAACACGACGCCGAATTATCTGCACGTCCCGGTGATTCTGGCGGCGCTCGCGCAGCGCAAGCACGTGATCTCGGACAAGCCGCTGGCGATGACCGCGCGCCGAGGCGCGGCGGCTGTTCGAGGCCGCGTCCGCCGCCGGCGTCGTGCACGCGGTCACGTTCAACTATCGCGGCAATCCGCTGGTGCAGCAGGCGCGCGAGATGATCGCCGACGGCGAGCTCGGCCCGATCCATTTCGTCCACGGCGCCTATCTTGCAGGACTGGCTGCTCGAAGCCGACCGACTTCTCCTGGCGGCTCGAGCCCGAGAAGGGCGGCGCGAGCTCCGCGATCGGCGACATCGGATCGCACTGGTGCGATCTCGTCCAGCACGTCGTCGGCCAGCGGATCGTCGAGGTGCTCGCCGATCTCACGACGGTGATCGACACGCGGTTCAAGCCGTCGGCCTCGCTGGAGGCGTTCGCGACGATCGGCAGAGACGGCGCGCGAGCCGTTCACGGTGCGCAGCGAAGATCTCGCGACCGTCCTGCTCCGGTTCGACGGCGGCGCCAAGGGCTGCGTCTCGGTCGGCCAGGTGTGCGCCGGCCACAAGAACGATCTGTGGTTCGAGGCGAACGGCCGCCGCGCCTCGCTGCGATGGCTGCAGGAACGGCAGAACGAGCTGTGGATCGGCCGCCGCGACGCCGGCGAACGGCGTGCTCCCCAAGGATCCGTCGCTGCTCGGTCCGGCCGCGCGCGCGTACACGCACCTGCCCGGCGGCCACCAGGAGGCGTGGGCCGACGCCTTCTGCAACGTGATGCGCGACATCTACGGGTTCATCGCCGCCGGCAAGCGTCCGGCCGATCCGCGTCCGCCGGCGTTCGCCACGTTCGAAGACGGGTATCATGCCGCCTGCGTCGTCGACGCCATTCTCGAGAGCCACCGTCGCGGCGGCGTCTGGACGAAGGTCGAGCGTTGTCCGAGCTGAACGAGCCTATGAAGCTCGGTCTGTTCACGCCGGTGTTCGGCAAGCTGCGGTTACGCGGACATGCTCGCGAAGGTGCCGGCGCTCGGCAAGGTGCAGGCGATCGAGCTCGGCACCGGCGGCTGGCCGGGCCGCGATCACCTCGACGTCGACGCGCTGCTGGCGGATGCGGCCAGAGCTGCGCGACGACTACCGGACAGTGATCGCCGACGCCGGCCTGACGATCAGCGCGCTGTCGTGCCACGGCAACCCGCTGCATCCCGATCGCGCACGAGCCGCGCAGCGGTACGACGACGTCTTCCGGAAGACGGTCCGTCTCGCCGAGCAGCTCGAAGTGCCGGTCGTCGTCACGTTCTCCGGCTGTCCGGGCGATTCCGACGACGGCCGAGCATCCCGAACTGGGTGACGCGGCCGTGGCCGCCGGAGTTTCTCGAGGTGCTCGACTGGCAGTGGGAGAAGAAGACGATCCCGTACTGGCGCGAGGCCGCGCGCTTCGCCGCCGACCACGGCGTGAAGGTCGCGCTCGAAGCGCACCCGGGCTTCGTCGTCTACAACGTCGAGACGTGCTGAGGCTGCGCGCCAGGCCGCGGGCCCGAACCTCGGCGTCAACTTCGATCCGAGCCATTTCTTCTGGCAGGGCGTCGACGTGCCGACCGCGATCCGCGCGCTCGGCGACGCGATCTTCCACGTCCACGCCAAGGACGTCGCGCTCGATCCGCAGAACGTCGCGGTCAACGGCGTCATCGACACCAAGACCTACCGCCGGATGGCCGAGCGCTCGTGGCTGTTCCGCAGCGTCGGCTGGGGCCACGACGAGCTCGAGTGGAAGCGCATCGTCAGCGCGCTGCGGCTGAGCGGCTACGACTACGTGATGAGCATCGAGCACGAGGACGCGCTGGCGTCGGTCGACGAAGGACTGCGCGCCGCCGTCGACCTGCTGTCGCGCGTGGTGCTGACCGAGCCGCCGGTCGAACGCGTGGTGGACTTAGTAGCAACTCAGAAATGGCTGATGGCTGAAGTGCTGAACGTGGACTGACACGATGAACGCTTGACGGTCCGCGCTGAAAGCTGTCGACGCTGATGTTCCTGCAGTACTTCGTCTGGGGCGCGTGGTACGTGACGATGGGGACGTGGCTCGGGCGAGACGCTGCACTTCTCGGGCGAGCAGATCGGGCTCGCGGCCGGGACGACGGCGCTGGCGGCGATGATCTCGCCGTTCTTCGTCGGCATGGTCGCCGATCGGTTCTTCGCGACCGAGCGGATCCTCGCCGCGCTCCACGTGCGTCGGCGGCGTCGTGCTGTTCGTCGCGTCGACGCAGACGACCTTCGGCCCGTTCTACGGCGTGCTGCTCGTCTACACGCTCTGCTACATGCCGACGCTCGCGCTGAGCAACTCGCTCTCGTTCCGGCAGATGAGCGATCCGACGCGCGAGTTTCCCGCCGATCCGCGTGCTCGGGCACGATCGGCTGGATCGTCGCCGGGCTCGTTCATCGGGACGCTGCGGTCTCGAAGCGACCGCCGTGCCGCTGCAGATTGCCGGCGGCGCGTCGATCGCGCTCGGCCTGTTCTGCCTCGCCCTGCCGCACACGCCGCCGCAACGGACCGGACGCGCGACGCTTCGCGACGTGCTCGGGCTCGACGCGCTGAAGCTGCTCGGCGAGCGCTCGTTCGCGGTGTTCGTGCTCGGATCGTTTCTGGTCTGCATCCCGCTGCAGTTCTACTACGCGTTCGCGAATCTGTTTCTGAACGAGCTCAACGTGACCAACGCGGCCGGCAAGATGACGCTCGGACAGATGTCCGAGATCTTCTTCATGCTCGTGATGCCGTGGTTCTTCCGCCGGCTCGGCGTGAAGTGGATGCTGCTCGTCGGCATGGCGGCGTGGACGACGCGCTACGTCCTGTTCGCGTACGGCAACAACGGCCCGCTGGTGTGGATGCTCTACGCCGGCATCCTGCTGCACGGCATCTGCTACGACTTCTTCTTCGTCACCGGACAGATCTACGTCGACCGGAAGGCGCCGCCGATCTGCGCGCCGCGGCGCAGGGCTTCATCGCGTTCGTGACGCTGGGCGTCGGCATGTTCATCGGGTCGTGGGTGTCCGGCCGGTCGTCGACAGCTACGCGTCGGCGGCGGCCACGACTGGTATCGGATCTGGCTCGTGCCGGCCGCGGGCGCGGCGGCGTGCTCGTGCTGTTCGCGTTGCTGTTTAGAGCGGAAGCGGAGTAGGAGATGACCGTTGGTCCACGGTAGTGTGACCGTGACGTTGCCGTGGAGGCACGCGGCGTCAAGGGCAAGGTCGTTCTGGCCGTTAGAGGCGAGAGGCGATGGCCGCTGACGCGACCATCGCCGAACTGTCGACCAGCTATTTCGGGAATGACCGGACTATCAAGTGAACCGCGCTAGAGGACGTCGCCCTGGTTACCGTCGCTGGAATTGATCCAGATCTTGTCGTGCGGAGCCTTGTAGATCCAGCCCCACCACTCGTAGGCGAAGGTGTAGAAAACGAAGTACTGATTCATCCAGCTAACATAACCTGGGCACTCGTAATCATGCTCCGGATCGCTGTTGGCCAACGCGAGGTCGCAGGCGTAGTCGAACGTGCCGACGTTGCCCTTGGTTTTCCAAGTAGGATCGCTGCGCAGCGTACCTGTGATTACTCCGCGGTAGCCGCCCTGGAAGTTACCGTCTTCGGACCCGGACAGAAAGCCGGTGTCGCCTGGGCTCCTCTGCAGGGCCTGCGCATCGAACTTGCCGTGGTAGGAGACGAGTGCGCAGTATGTGCCGGTGGACTGCTTCCAGACCTGGATCTTCCGGTGCAAGACATCGTAGGCCCAATAGTTTCCGGCGTCGCCGGAATCGATGTCGTTGAACACGACCTGTTCGACGTTGATGAGACTTTCCCAACCTTGTCGCAGAGGTGCTTGTTGACCTCTTGATGCCACTTGAGCTTGAGTGGGGACGCGAACGCCGGGGCGAATGGGACGAATAGCACTGCAGCACCGACGACGACACTCAGTAGAACTCGCTTCATGAACTCCACCTCTCTTGACTGATCGGCTGGTGGAGGTTATCAGAGTGGCAAGGGCAAGACGAGAAGATTCGTCGCACATCGCGTAGGTGGCGCGCATCGCGCGCATGCCCGTGCGTGACGCGGCGCGACCTGCCCGCGAGTGAAACATTGACGACAAAGAGCGCGCTCCGGCGTGGTATGTCGCCGAAGGCCAGCGCACCGAGCAGTTACTGACCACGGTCAAGTAGTCCTTGTGCCACTATAACTCCTCGGCACGAGGAACCAGCGTGGCGCGCGATTCGAGGGGCAATAACTACACCGGAAAGGCTGACGAGAATAAGCGTATCTAGACGTTCGCGCCGGTCACGGCCAAGGGTGAACAATGACACGTGAGAAGTTCAAAGTGGTCCATCCGGGGCAACCGCGATCCGACGAAGCTCTCCTGAATCCACCCAGTTCACGAGACACCGTTCACACGTATCGATGACCAGGTTGCCTGGGCCGCCATAGATGTGATTGATCATCGGGTGCCGGCACGTCGGACAGTCGATGAGCCGCTCGCCAGGGTTTTGCCGACGCGGCAGGACCGTCCCGATTGATCGGTGTTCAACGAAACGCACCGCCTGAATGATTGTCGTAAAGTGGTGAATGTCAATCAGCATGCCAAAGCAGCGACCGCACCAGAGGAGCGGAGAGCCCCTCCAGTCGACAATCGGATAGCTGCAGGGAACAGACCGGACAGAGACTCGAGGTTTCGCTCAGCACCTCGAGGTGCTCGAGGACAGCCGGAGAGTCTCTCTGACTGCCGCAATGATCGCACACGAGGAGACCCCGATCGGCGTCAACTCGTGTCGGCGCTCCGCAT
>CAVRVR010000036.1:0-74302 GCA_963724595.1 uncultured Alphaproteobacteria bacterium
GCTCGTCGGGGTGCAACTCGCGCAATGCGTCAGTCCAGCCCTGCTTCACAAGGCGGGCGTAGGCCGAGCGGCTTTGCGGCTGGATCAGCGCGTCGTCGTCCCACGACGTGGTCGGGTAGATGTCGATGTCGGTGGGCGCGACGTTGTAGTCGCCGGCAAGCACGACCGGCACCTCTTCGCGCAATAGCGTGCGTGCATGCGCGGCGAGTTGTTCGAGCCAGGCGAGCTTGTAATCGAATTTCGGTCCCGGCTGCGGGTTGCCATTCGGCAGATAGATGCATCCGACGAGGATGCCCTCTATGGCGGCTTCGATGTAGCGCGCCTGCGCGTCGTTAGGATCGCCCGGCAAGGATGTGCGCGTGACGACCGGCTCGGCGCCGCGCGCAAGGATGGCGACGCCGTTCCAGGTGCGCTGGCCGCGCCAGACGGAGGTGTAGCCTGCCTTGGCAAGGGCGTCGGCCGGAAAAGCATCGTCGGTGCACTTCAATTCCTGCAAGCAGACAACGGCGGGCTTCGCCGCTTTCAGCCAATGCAGCAGGTTCGGCAGGCGGCGATTGATGTTGTTGATGTTGAAGGTGGCGATCTTCATCGGTGGGAACGGGGCAACGGCGGAGGGAACCGCCAACACGGGCGGTGGGTTAGCTGCTTAGTCATAGCAGGAGCACGTGTCATGCCGCGTGGCGCAGCATCGAAAATACAACAGCAAACGCAAGCCCGACCACACGCGCGAGGGCCCGGCTCGGTGAGCGGACGCCACATCATTTGACACAGGACGGAGGCAGGCAGACCTCTATAACGAGGGCTGATCCCTCATGAACGCCATCGAAGGTACCGCATGTCCGCTCCGCTCGTCGTCTCGATCCCGCACACACTCGGCCGCGCGGAAGCCCTGCGGCGTTTGAAGTCGGGCCTTGAAGGCATGCCGCAAGCCGGCCTGCTAACCCTCGAGCAGCAAGGATGGACCGACAACCGCATGAACTTCATGGTGCGTGCGCTGGGCCAGTCGGTGCCGGGCTCACTCGAGGTGCTGGACGATTTCGTGCGCCTAGAGGTCGTGCTGCCCGGGCTCCTGCTGAAGCTATGGGAGCCGCTCAAGACGGTCCTGCTCGGCCGCGCCAAGCTGCTGCTGGAAAAGAAATAGCGCGCACCCCGCGCAGCTGCCCGCGGGTCTAGTTTTTGCCGTAGCCGCCGCCGTCGCCGCCTCGTCCGCCGCCGCCGCCTCCGCGACCACCACCGAAGCCGCCCGTGCCCCCGCCACCGCGGATGATGATGTCCATGGCGCGCGCGCCGCCGCTACCATAGTCGTCGTCTTCCTTCTCATACTTCGGTTTGCTGCGCCGTACGATCTTGGGCGTCGATGGAGAGTTGTTGTCGTCGTTCTTCGCCTCACGCTTTTTCTTCTTCTTCGGCTTGTCGTCGCTGTCATCGGCCTTCTGCGTCTTCGGCAGGCCGGGGTTCGAGCACTTCTTCGGCTCGGCGTCGGGGAGCGATGCCTGCTCGATGTCGTCGCGGGTCATCGATGGAACCGGCTCGATCTGCGGCGTATTGGAAACGAACGGAAAGGCCGTGTCGAAGGATGTCGCATCGCGATCCGGCATATCCCGCCAGTTGACCGGCGCGCCGACCGTGCCGTCGCTGGTGACGCGGATCAACTGGCCCGGCCGGTCGAGCACGTGGCATACGTTCTTGGCGGCGGTCACTTCGATGCCACCGTCGTGCAAGAGGAACCACGCGCTGTTGTCGGGCAGAATGTACGAGTTGAAGATGGTCCCGCGCACGGTGATCGAGGCGTTCGGCGTGCGTATGAGATACGTCGGCTTCGTGGCGACGCCGGTAATGAAGCGGAAGGCGCCCTTGGTCAGATCGAGGACGATGGTTCCAGCTTTTTTGTCGCTGTCGTAGACGAACTTGTCGAGCACCATGCGCGCGCCGGGCCCGAGGGCCAGCTTGGTGTCGTCGTTCAGCCGGAACTCGCCCTTGCCGTCGTTGCTGACCTCGATCACCTCGTCCTGGCGCACGACGTCGCCGATCGTTAGCTCGCGTTCCTGCTTGTCGAAGTCGGCCTTGACGATGCTGACGATGGTGCGGGCGTCGCCGATCTCGGCGCCGGACTCGGCGTGGGCGGAGAGTGCGACCAGCGGCAGGCCAGCAATGGTCAGTGCCGTCGCGGCGATCCAGCGCTTCCGAAGCTGCGGCGCAGCCATGGCAATCTCCAAATAGGTGGACCGCACGTTATCCCAGGGCGGCGGCCGGTCCAACACGGCACCCTGGCCACACAATCCTTTACAATGGTGACGCGCATATGGAATCCCCGGGAACCCACAGCCAGCTAGGCGGTTAGAGTCTTGTTCAGCCGGAAAAGGGCCCATGCCGCGCTACTTCTTTAACGTCAGGTCGCCTTCGGGTCTTGAGACGGACCCGCAAGGGCTCGACTTCCCCAACCTCGACGAGGCGATCGCCGACGCCCGCAGGGCGGGTGCGGAGATCCTGCTCGACCGCGCCGTCAAGGAAAGCCACACGCACTCCCAGTCGACGTTCGAGATCGTTGATGCGTCGGGGCAGGTCGTGGCCAAGGTGCCATTCGCCGGCTAACGGCGGATGGTCGGCTCGCGGCCGCGGAGACGCTGCCCACGGCTTCACCGCTGACCACCAGCGGAAAGATGCGTCGGCATTTTTACCTCTGCGCCCGCAATGCATCAGGAAGCAATGGCATTTCTCAGTTGCCGATCCGCAACTCTCAAAGAGCGAAACCAAGGCAACCGTCTATTCGGGAATTCTCCCGGGCTTCTACCGGAATGCCTCCCTGTCCACGTGAAGTGCAACGTTATAGCTGTGGATGACGTGGTGGTGTTCAGGCAACGCTGCGGGCAGGAGTGGCACGAGTACGAATGCCCCACTGCAACGACGCGCTGCTGCGCCAGGACTTCATCGGCCATACCGGCGCCGGACGTGTGAAGGTGGAGTTCTAAGGACGGTTTGGAAGATTGGGGTGGCGCTCGCGGTACTCAACGCCCGCACGACGCCGACCTCCACATAGCAAGGGCCGCTCCCGTGGCCCTTGCTTTCTTGTTTTGCGCGGTAGCGTGGTGTCAGGCGGCGCCGGCGCGGCGCTCGAGCATCGGCGTGATGGCGTCGAAGTCGACCTGCGGCAGCATCTCGAAGCCGGGCCGGGCGAACAGATAGCCCTGCATCAGCGAGATGCCGAGATGGTGCAGCACCATCGCCTCGCGCGGCTGCTCGACGCCTTCGGCGATAATGCGGATGCCGAGCAGACTGCCGATGGCGGCCACAGCGCCGACGATGGTTTGGCGTGCCCGGTCGGTATCGATGTGGCGGATGAGCGCCATGTCGAGCTTCACAAAGTCGGGCTGGAAGTCGGCGAGCAGATTGAGCCCCGCATAGCCGGCGCCGAAGTCGTCGATCGCCGTCTTGAAGCCTTCCCGACGGTAGGTGGCGAAGATTTTCTTCACGTAGCTGGCGTCGTGGATGTGCTCGTCCTCGATCGTCTCGAAGATGATGTTCTCGATCGGGAACCCGGTGCGGTGCGCCGCTTCCAGCGTCGTGCGCAGGCAACGGCTCGGCTCGTAGACGGCATTGGGCATGAAGTTGATGCTGAGCATTTTCCCTCATGCCGAGGGCTGCAGCTATCTCAACGGCGCGCACCCGGCAGCGCTGGTCGAAGGCGTAGCGGTTGTCATCGTTGACACGCGCCAGAATGTCGGCGGCCGAGGCCCCGTCGGGGCCGCGCACCAGCGCCTCGTAGGCGAAGACTGTCCGCTCGTTGACGTCTGACGATGGGTTGGAAAGCCATCGATATGTCGAAGTCGAGGGTGGTCTTGCAGCCTTGGCAGCCGATTTCTGGCGTCGACGTCATGCGCTTCTCCGGGTTGGGAGAAAGCTAGGCGCAAAATCCTTACCGGCCGGTGATCTGCTGTCGGATATTGAGCGTTTGCGCCTGCAACTCGATCACCGCGCCGGGACGAGGACGGCGCTGATCTCGATGTCGACGGTCTCGCTGACGATGAACGCGTAAGCGGTCATGTTGAAGTCGTTGCGGTTGATGCGCGTCGTGGCGCGGAACGCGCGCGCTCCTCCGGCGCCCGGCGGCTGCAGCGTCACGTTCAGAACGATGGGCCGCGTAACGCTCTTTATTGTCATATTGCCGGTCATCTCGCCGGTGGTCGCGTTCTTCGGGCGGACGCTGGTGCTCGTGAAGCGCATCTGCGGGTATTTAGCCACGTCGAAGAAGTCGGCGCCGCGCAACTCTCCCTCCCACATCTGGTCAGAAGTGCGCAGCGTGCGCGTATCGATGAGCGCTTCGACCGTCGCCTTGTCGAGGGCCTTATCGTCGATGTCGGCGGTGCCGCTGACGCTGCTGAAGCGTCCGATCCCGCTCGACAGAGCGATACTGTAGGAGAAGCGGACTTCCGCACGCTTCTGGTCGATCACGTAGGGAAGAGCGCGCGCCGCGCCGGCAAGTGCTGAGAAAGTGAATGCAACGAGGACGAAGCGGACCAAGGCCAGCATCATAATTTCCCTGCAATCGTGCAAAAAAGTCGGCCAACGGCCGCGGGGTGCGTCTGAGCGGGATCCTTTAGCACGTGGCGTGGCACTGGTGACACAGGCGGTGTATTAATGGTGATCTACGGCTCGAGTGGCCATGGACGTGCCCCATATTGGGGGCAAAATCCTCACTGATTTGCCGGAGGACCGACTGATGCGATTTGCGCCGACCCCCGCTGCTGCGCTGCTGGCATTCTTCATGTTAGCGCCGCCCGCGTTGGCGTTCGACGTGCAAAACGGCGGCGGCCAGGCGGCCGGTTCCGCCAATCTGGCGCCCGACGCCTCCGACGTCCCCGGCGTCAGTCTCGACCACGACCTGCGTGCTCAGCTCGGTCTCGCCGACGAGAAGGCGGCGGCTGCCGCCAAGTCGGGCCTGCAGTTCGGCGGCGGAGTGTTTTCGGGTAGCGCGGCGACGAACCCGACCTCGATGGGCTACGACGAGCGCCCGTGGGTGGCTCCGCGGCAGCGTCCCGGATCCAACTAAGCTTCCCGACTAATCCCTAGACGCTAGGGTTGCGCTCGGTCCTATATCGCTCCGGCGAAACGACGGAGTGCGCGCATGTCGGCCACCGAGGTATGGAGCGGCGACTACCTCTGGCGGCAGTTTGAAGCCGCGTTGCTCAATCCAATCCGCGCCTTCCGGCCCCGCTACCTGCCGCTGCTGATGGTCTACTTCGCCTACGGCGCGCCGGGCCTCATCGCGGTCGCTGAAAGCTTCTGGGTCAAGAAGGCGCTGACCTCACGCCGGCCCAACTTGCCGCACTCGCTGTATGGACCACGCTGCCGTGGACCGTGAAGATGGTATTCGGCGAGCTGGTCGACAGCGTGCCGATCCTCGGCTCGCAGCGCCGCTCGTATGTGTTCATCGGCGCGACGTTCATTGCCGGCGGCATGTTGCTGCTGGCGGGTGCGGCTGGCGGCTGGCTCGATCTTTGCCAGCCCGGAGAACCTTTACCGCCTCGGCGCTTTCTCGATCGTGCTCGGCGTGGTGATCCAGGACGTGGTGGCCGACGCCATGAGCACCGAGGTGGTCGAGCGCGAGAACCCCGACGGCACACCGCGCCCCAAGGAGGAGGTCGATCGCGAGCTCGGCATGGTGCAGGTGCTAGGGCGGTTGGCGCTGTCACTCGGCATCTTCGTCGTCGCCGGCCTCGCCGGATGGATCGCCAGCATCTACAGCTACGAGACCGTCTTTCTCTCGGGCCTCGTCATTCCGCTCGTGTCGATCAGCGGCGCGCTGCTGATCACGCTGAAGCCGGTAGAGAGCGCCCCATCGACTGGCGCATCCTCGGCGGCGGCCTCGCCTTCGGCGCCTTCGTGCTGGCGCTCGCCGGCGCCAGCGTTCCCTACAACCAGGAGATCGTTTTCGTCGTGTCGATGGTGGTCGTCTGCGCCATGCTGTGGCGCGTCGTCGGCGCGCTCGACGCGAACACGCAGCGGACGATCTTCTATGCGGCGCTGATCATCTTCGTCTACCGCGCCATGCCGTTGGCCGGGGCAGGGCTACACCTGGTTCACCATCGACGTGCTCGGCTTCGACGAGGCCTTCCAGGGCATGCTGGCGCAGATCGGCGCCGGGCTCGCGCTGCTCGGCATGTGGCTCTTCTCCGACGCCATCACGCGCCGCCCGGTGGCGCAGGTGCTGCTGTGGCTGACGGTGATCACGACTGTGCTGTCGCTGCCGGCGTTCGGACTGACGCTTGGCCTTGCCAACTGGACCGAGCAGATGTTCGGCTTTGGCGCGCGCACCATCGCCATCATCGATACGGCGACGACATCGCCGTTCGCGCAGCTGAGCATGATCCCGCTGCTCACTCTGATCGCCATCTATGCGCCGGCCGGACACCGCGCCACGTGGTTCGCGCTGATGGCGTCGTTCATGAACCTGGCGCTTGTCGCCGGGCAGCTGCAGACCAAGTATTTGAATGAAATTTTCGTGGTCGAGCGCGGCGAGTACGACAACCTGCCCTATATTGTCGGGGTGTCTGCTGCTGCTCGGCTTCGTGGTGCCGCTCGCAGCAATATTCGCCTTCGGGCGTCGTTTGCAGTGAACGCGTCAATGTCCTGGTGATGGTTGCTGGCGCGAGACTGCAGGACCAAGCAACAGGAGGCAATCGACCATGAAGCCGACGACGACGTGGATCCTGATCGCCGACGGCGCGCACGCGCGCCTGTTCGCCAATCGCGGCCCCGGCAAGGGCATCGAGGCGCTGGAGGCCATCAACGGCGACCATCGCCCTGACAGCGAGCTGGTGCGCGACGGGCTCGGGCGCTCGTTCGAATCTTCCGGCTCGGCCGGCGACATGCGCCACGCCATCGAGCCGCGCACCGATCCGCATCGCGAGCTGAAGCGCGATTTCGCCAAGCACCTCGGCAAGGTTCTCGACCAGGGCCTCGCCGACAAGTCGTATGACCGCCTCGTCATCGTCGCGCCGCCGAAGGCGCTGGGCGACCTGCGGCATGCGCTGTCCGAGCCGGTGAAGCACGCTCGTCTACGCCGAGCTCGACAAGGACCTCGTCAAGACGCCGACGGCGGAGCTGCCGAGCCACCTCGGCGCCGTCATGGCCATCTGACGCGTCTCAGCTGCCAATCCGGGGCTCTCCCGGGATGGCACTTTCTTCCATTGCCGGAGCACCTGTGGCGGGGTGGCACTTGAGCGGCGGCTGCAAGCGCCGCTAACGTCGTCGCCATGGTGTGGGGAGTTCAGCGTAAGCATCGACGCATTGCCGCGGCCTTGGCGCTGCTCGGCGTTGCGTTCTATGCGCTGCTGCTCCCCGGGCACCTCACCTCGCAGTTCAACGCGCAGCTCTACAAGGCCGACGTCGGCATGTTCGCCGACGCGATGTGCCTTTCCGGCGACCAGGGCTCAAAGCCCATGCCGGCCACGAGCTGCCCGATCTGCAAGGGCCTCGCCGCGTTCCAGCTGGCGATGGCGCCGCCGGAGCTCGCCGACGCTCCCGGTCATGCCGCATGCGTCGGCCGTCATTGCCGCCCTGCGGGACGACGTGGCCAGGGCATCGATCCCGCCACCGCGCAGCCGCGGACCGCCTCTCCACGCCTGAGTGACAGCCGCGCCGTGACGGGCCGTTCGCAGGTCCGCGCACGCGTGACGCCGCTCATATCGCTTGCGTCGCCGCACGTCAGCCGCTCGCGCGGGAGCGTGCACCAGAAGCGTACTCGTGGAGTTTGCGTACATGTTCCGGAGTATCTGGCGGCCGCTCGCGTGTGCGGCGCCGATCGTTGCGAGCGTCGCCCTGATGGGCTCTGGCGCCTCGGCTCAAACCAAGAGCGATACCGTTGCCGCTGCCGCCCGTCGTCGTCGAGCAGAGTGCCGTGCCGGCGCCTGCCAAGCCCGCCAAGAAGAAGACGGCAAAGGCGAAGCAGTCATCGCCGCTCCGCACCAGTCGCGGCCGCGCCGCCGCCGCCGAGCCAAGGCGCAACCGCGGCGCCGACGGGCGTCGCCGCGGCGCGCTCGGGCAGCCTTACGGTTCCCAACACGAGCGAGGCGCGCGCCGAGATCGACCAGACGCCCGGGCGGCGTCGAGCTCGTTCCCGGCATCCGCCTACAAGACCTCGACGCCGTCGGCGACCATCAAGGATGCGCTCGACTACGTGCCGGGCGTGTTCGTGCAGCCGAAGTGGGGCGATGACACGCGGCTGTCGATCCGCGGCTCGGGCCTGTCGCGCAATTTCCACCTGCGCGGGCTGCAGCTCTACATGGACGGCATCCCGATCAACACGGCCGACGGCTACGGCGACTTCCAGGAGATCGATCCGACCGCCTACCGCTACATCGAGGTCTACAAGGGCGCCAATGCGCTGCGCTTCGGCGCCAACTCGCTCGGCGGCGCCATCAACTTCGTGATGCCGACGGGTTACGACGCCGATGCTTTCGGCGCGCGCGTCGACGTCGGCAGCTTCGGCTTTCACAAGCTGGCGGTCAGCTCCGGCGGCGTCGTCCGGCCCGGCGGACTATTTCATCACCGGCACCTGGCAGGAGGCGGACGGCTTTCGCGACCATAGCTGGGGCGAGAGCGTGCGCGGCTCCATGAACGTCGGCTACCGGCTGTCGGAGGACGCCGAGACGCGCTTCTATATCAACGCCAACTGGGTGCGCCAGCGCATCCCCGGCAGCGTGACGAAGCAAGTCGCGCTGACCTCACCCGAGACCGCCGCAGCAAGCAACGTCACTTTCGACTAGCAACGCAACATCGACACGCTGCGCATCGCCAACAAGACGGCGGTGCGCGTCGCGCCCGGAACGCTGCTCGAGTTCGGCGCCTTCGGCGTCGACCGGCACCTGATGCATCCGATCTTCCAGTGGCTCGACTACAAGTATCGAGGACTACGGCGGCTTCGCGCGGCTGACCGACGACAGCCGCATCGGCGGATTCAAGAACCATTTCGTCGCCGGCGTGAATTTGCACAACGGCACCATCGACAATCGGCAGTACGCGAACCTCCCGGGTGCCGTGAAGGGCGCGCTGCTGTCGAGCTCTACGGACGATTCGGAGAACCTCTCCGCCTACGTCGAGAACTCGTTCTACTTCTTGCCTGACGTCGCCTTCGTCGCCGGAACGCAGTTCCTGCACGCCACGCGCGATCGCCGCGATCTTTTCCTCGGTAACGGCGATCAGAGCGGCTCGACCGACTTCGACTTGTGGAGCCCCAAGGTCGGACTTCTGTGGGACGTCGAGCCGCGATTGGCAGGTGTTCGGCAACATCTCGCGCAGCGCGGAGGTGCCGAGCTTCGGCGAGAGCGTCGCGCTGCAGGCGATCCAATTCTTCGACATCAAGGCGCAGCGGGCGACGACCTACGAGATCGGCACGCGCGGCGGCACAGCCGACTACACTTGGGACCTTGTCGCTTTATCGCGCCAATATCGACGACGAGCTGATCTGCTTCACAGCGCCGGGCCAGCCGAACAACACCTGCCAGGTCGGCAACGCCGACAAGACGATCCACCAGGGAGTCGAGTTGGGCGTCGGCGCCGCTGTGCTGCGCTCGACTTTTCGTCAGCGGTCACAAGACCGATGAGGTGTGGCTGAACACGGCCTACACCTTCAACGACTTCCGCTACGACGACGACGTGCTGTGGGGCGACAACGAGCTGCCGGGCGCGCCGCGACACTACGTGCGCGCGGAGCTGCTCTACAAGCACCCCTCTGGCGTCTATGCCGGGCCGAACATCGAGTGGGTGCCGGAGGCCTACTACGTCGACAGCGCCAATTCGTTTACGACAGCTTCCTATGCCCTCTGGGGCGCCAAGCTCGGCTTCGACGATGGCGGACCGATCGCCGCCTACATCGAAGGTCGCAACTTGTCGGACGAGGCTTACATTTCCTCAACGAGCATCGCCGCCAATGTCAACGGCATCGATACCGCGCTGTTCGAGCCGGGCACGGGCCGCGCCGTCTATGGCGGCGTGCAGGTCCGCTGGTGATGACGATGAAGAAAAGAACAGAGCTTGGGAGACTTGGAATGCTCGTTGATTTTCGCGCCGCCGTCGGGGCGCTTATCATTTTCGCCGCAACGTGTGGAGCGGCGTCGGCGCACGTCGTGCTGGAGGCAAAGCAGGCGAAAGTCGGCGCCGGCTACAAGGCCGTTTTCGGCGTGCCGCACGGTTGCAATGGACAGCCGACGACCGAGGTTTCGATCGACATTCCCGAGGGCGTCATCGGCGTGAAGCCGATGCCGAAGCCCGGCTGGACGTTGTCGCTACAGAAGGGGCCTTACGCGCGCACCTACAAGTTCCACCACGGAGAGACGAAGAGCGATGGCGTGAAGCGCGTGACGTGGATCGGCGGGTCGCTGCCCGACGAGTACTTCGATCAGTTCGTGCTTTCGACGTTCATCGCGGGCGAGCTGGCAGCCGGGTGCGAAGCTCTATTTTCCCGTGACACAAAAATGCGCCAACGGCGAAACTACATTGGAGCGAGATCCCTGCCGAAAACCAGGACGGGCACAGCCTCGAGCATCCGGCACCGCGGCTTGGCGCTAGTCGGCGATGAGACAAAGCAAGATAAAGCACCTGGCAAGGTGGCGAGTTCGGCCAGTCCCATCGAGATCGACGCGCCGTGGACGCGCCCCGTGGCGAGCGCCGGCGGCATCGGCGCCGGCTACATGAAGATCACCAACAATGGCACCGAGGCCGACGTGCTGATCGGCGGTTCATCGGACGTGACGGAGCGTGTCGAGGTGCACGAGACGACGATCGACGACAAGGGCGTCGCCAGCATGAAGAAGCTCGATGCGGTCGAGCTCAAGTCGGGTCAGAGCATCGAGCTGAAGCCGGCAGGCATGCACCTCATGCTTATCGGTCTCAAGGAGCCGCTGAAGGAAGGCGGCACCGTGAAAGCGCAGCTGATCTTCAAGAGGGCAGGCAAGGTCGACGTCGAGCTTATGGTCAAAACTTCCGGCGGCGACGCCGGCGGCCATGAGCACCACCAGCACTGAGGTCGTTGTCGTCAGCGGCAGATGAGGAGCGGCACGGAGCTGTGGGCGAGCACGCGCGTCGCCTGGCTGCCGAGCACGAACTTGGCGATGCCGCGTCGCCCGTGCGAGGCCATGACGATCAAGTCGCAGCTGCGCGCCTTGGCCTCCTCGACGATGCCCTCGGCGGCGTACTGGTCCTTTACGTGCACGGCATCGCAGATGACGCCGAGACGCATTGCGGCCTCCTGCACGGCGTCGAGCACCTTTTCGGCGTTGGCGGCGGCAGCCTTCTCGTAGTCCTCGACTGGAAAGGCGACGGCCCACTCGCCGGAGACGGCGGCCGTCCACGGCTCGGTCACGGTCACCGCAGTCACCTTCGATCCAAGCGTCTTGGCGAGAGCCAGGCCTTGCTCGACGGCGCGCTGGGCAAGGTCGGATCCGTCGGTGGCGATGAGAATGTGCTCGTACATGGAGCCTCCCGCACGCGTTGCGCAGTTGCATTTCTAGCGCATCGGCCGTGCGTGTGCCATTATGCGAACGCGTGCTCTTGCCCAATTACGCGGGAAGCCTCACAACTTACGACCAACAAAGATCCAGCAAGGATCATGAGCGGTATGCAGGGAACGGTGAGGACGGGACGGGACGGCGGTTGCAAGGCTGCGGCCGTCGCCGCGTGCTTTTCTAGCGGCGCTGATAGCACTTCTTGCATCCGCTAGCGGCGGTGACCATCGCCGCCGCGGTCGGCAGCGACGAGGTCGACACCGCGCTCATCGTCGCCGTCGACGTTTCGAACTCGGTCGACGAGCAGCGCTACAAGCTGCAGATGGAGGGCATCGCCCAGGCGCTCGAGGATCCGGGCGTCATCCAGGCGATCGTCGGCGGCGCCAAGGGCGGCATCCTGTTCTCGATGGTCACCTGGGCCGACCAGCCGAAGGTCAACCTGCCGTGGACGCACATCGCCAGCGAGGCCGACGCCAAGGCGGCGGCCAAGCAAGGTGCGCACGCTGCCGCGCCAGAGCGGCGAGTTCACCTGCATGGCGCGCATGATGCGCTTCGTCTCCGACAAGATCGTGCCGCAGATCCCGGCCAAGGCGGTGAAGGTCGTGCTCGATGTCTCGGGCGACGGCCGCGACAACTGCAACGGCGCAGGAGCCGATCGAGCAGGTGCGCGACGAGCTCGTGAAGTACGGCGTGACCGTGAATGGCCTGCCGATCCTGGAGGGCGAGGGGCCGGAGATGGTGACGCCGGGCGCGCGCGCCGACGCAGTCCTATCTGCCGGACGAAGCAGAAGCACCGATCCGCTCGAGGAGTGGTTCCGCGAGAACGTCAAGGGCGGCCCGGGCTCGTTCGTGCTGCCGGCCAACGGCTATTCCGATTTCGGCCGCGCCATCCGACAGAAGTTCGTGCTGGAGGTAAGCCAGCTCGGAAGCCGCGCGCGGCGAACATTCGCGGCGGTCGCCGGCCCGAATTTCTTCTCGCCGTAACCGCAGCTTACTCCACGTAGGCGCGATCGAGGTTCTTCACGCTGTCGAGGTTGCGGGCCTTGTCCTTGCCGCGCAGCGACAAGAAGACGCGCGGAGTTGACGTCGGCCTGCGTTGAAGTTGGCGCCCGCCACGTCGGCGCCGGTGAGGTCGGCGCCGGCGAGCTCGCTGCCCATCAGGTTGGCGCCGCGCAGGTTGGCATCGCGCAGGAGCGCGTACTCCATCAGCACGCGGGCAAGGTTGGCGTCCTTGAACGACGCACCTTCGCAGGTTGCTGGAGCGGAAGACGCCGCGCATCAGCCCCATCGACTGGTTCTTCATGTCGGCGGAGAGGTCGGCGCCCGTTGAAGTTGGCGCCCTTCATGCTGGCGCGCGAGAAGTCGGCGGCGATGCGCGCGCCGTCGAAATCGGCGCCGTCCATCTTGGCGTCCATGAACTGCGTGGAGAACAGGCTTGCGCCCTTGAGGTTCGCGTTGGTGAAATCCGACTTGAGCGCCCACGCCTGATCGAGCACCACGCCGTCGAGGTTGGCGCCGGCGAGCTTGGCGCCGTTGATGCGCGTCGACTGCAGCTTGAGGCGGCGCAGATCGAGGCCCGACAGGTCGAGCCCGTTGAGCCGCTGGCCGGAGAAGTCGGCGACGCCGTCGGCGCCCGCCGCGGCGATCGCCGCCAGCGACGTCGTCGCGCGTCACGTCGGCCTTGGTGAACTCATCCGACTTGAGGTCGAGCTGATCGATCATGTCCTGCGCGTGCAGCGCGCCGGCAGCGCGCGACGAGCAGCAGCGCCGCCGCGAGCGCCGCAGCGCGTACGAGGCCGTGGCGCATAGAGCGTCCTTCACGCGCAGCATCTCGTCGACCTAAAGGTCCTGATCGTCGGCCGGCGGTGCAGCGCCAGCGCTTGATCTGCCAGCCCGGGTGCTGCTCCGCCCAGCTGGCGAAATGCGGCTGCGCCTCGAACATGCAGCGGCTCGGCGTCGACCTCGACCGCCAGCGGGAATGCGGTAGTCCTTGCAGACGCTCGGGTTGCCGACCAGGCAGGCTGAGATCACGATCGCGATCATGCGACGCTCCTCGACTCGGTTTGGCCGGCGCTCCGGCAGCTCCAAGACTGATACGCCGGCAAGGGCACGAGCGCCCGCCGCTATGCGAGCTTATACGGCACCGACGCCGGCAGTTAGTTACCAGGCGCGCAGCAATAGCGCGGTGTCGGACGCTCAGGCGGTGATCAGGATTTCGCCCTTGCCGATGGTGGCGAGGTCGCCGGCGTATTTGCGCACCGATCCCGGACAGCGGCCGGGGCGCCAGCGGCCCGAGCGTGGCGCGTCAGGTAGCGCGACAGGACGCGCAGGATGACGAGATCGTGCTTGCCGGTATCGGCGAAGGTCGGCAGCATTTGCTCGACCGACGGGGCCGATGAGCGTGCCGCGGCGCATCAGCAAGCCCGGGTCGGCGCCGAAGCCGTGCTCGGCCCAGATGGTGCCGCCGACCATGCGCGAGCCGGCGAAGGCGCCGCAGCGTGCCGCGCACGATGATGGTGCCGCGGCGCATGCGATCGCCGACGCGGTCGCCGGCGTGGCCCTCGATGACGACGATGCCGCCGGTCATGCCGAACTTGTCGCCGGCGCGCTGAGGCCGCCGACCTGGTTGCCGGCCGAGCCCTTGACGAAGACGTCGCCGCCGCTGATGCCGGAGGCGAGCAGCGCGCCGGCATCGCCGCGGATGTCGAGCCGGCCGCCGCTCATGTCGCGGCCGGCGCCGACGCCGACGTCGCCCTCGACGATGATGGTGCCGTGGTCGAGCTCGGCGCCGACGAAATCGAGCCGGCCCGTGGCGCCTTCGAACGTCACGCGTGTCGCCGGGCTTGCCGGACGACGGCGAACACGTCGCCGACGGTGAGCGCCGCTTTGGTCGAGCCGACGACGAGCTTCAGACCTCGGCCAGCGGCAGCTTGGCGACAGCCGCTTCGGCGTCAGCTGCGAAAGCGTCGAGGCGCTCTCGCGGAGCCGCGTTGAGGCGGAAGGTCAGACCGCTCATGGCAGCAGCTCCCGCAGCTTGTAGTGGTGCTGGCCGAGCTTGCCGCCGTAGTTGCCGGCGGTGACGCGCGTGACGCCCTTGGCGGCGCCGTTGTCGATGACGGCCTTGAGGCCGGCCTTCATGGCAGTCGGCGACCGACTTGGAGGTCAGGCCGTCGATGACGATCTCGAGCACGGCGACGGTGTCGGGACCAAGCTCGGACTTCACGCGGCCGCGCAACGTCGGGCAGAAGGCGTCGTTGGTCGAGGCGACCGCGCCCTTGTACTTGGAGCCGACCTTGGAGCCCGAGCGCACGATGCCGCCCGGGAACGGCGTGATGACGTCGGGCACGTTGCCGATGGCATCGACGGCGGCCTCGGCCGTCGCCAGCAGGCCGGCGCGGTCGTTGCCGAGGATAATCACGTTGCCGCCGCCGACCGCGTCGGTGACGATCGCCGGTGGTCTCCTCGATGACGAACTCGCCGTCCATCACCGGAACGCGCCAGTAGCGCTTGTCGCCGAGCCGCTTTGCTGTCTGGAAGCCGTCGCCGAAGTAGCGCGGGCCCTGGCCGAGGCCGATGCGCTTCTCGGATTCGACGCCGGCGTAGCAGGCCGAGCCCGGGCTCGTCAGCACGCACTGGCCGACGCGGTTCTTGAGCTGCGGGCCGACGGCGTCGGGCGAGAAGCCGAACAGCAGCACGCGCACGCCGGGACGCCCGTCGGGCGTCTCGTCGGGCTTCAGTTCGCGGTCGATGCCGACCTCGGCGCCGGCGCCGATGACGGAGGTGCCGAAGCCGCTCATGGTCACCGCCGCCTGGCGCGCCCACCGCATGCTGTCGGCGGTGATGATGACGCCCGTCGCGCTCA
This sequence comes from uncultured Alphaproteobacteria bacterium, assembly GCA_963724595.1. GTDB lineage: Bacteria > Pseudomonadota > Alphaproteobacteria > Rhizobiales > Hyphomicrobiaceae > Hyphomicrobium_A. The sequence continues at coordinate 15,364 of CAVRVR010000036.1, forward strand.
TGCCGAAGGCCTCGGCGAACGTGTCGTCGACTGCTATGCCGTTGACCTTCATGACGACGTCCTGGCCTTGGTCGGTTGCACGATGATCTCGCCGCGGCCGCCGTCGATGATCTCCTCGTCGCTGAGCCGGAAGTTCTCCATGCGCACCGTGTGGTAGCGGTCGAAGTATTCCTTCAGCGGCTTCTCGATGGCGCGGTCGTACTCGGGGCGCGCGACGTGCGTGGCGCCGTTGACGACCTTGATCACCTTGCCGTCGCGCACGATGAGCTCGCCGTTCTTGAACACGCAGCTCGGGCGTCGTGAACATCGCCTCGCGGTCGGCGTCGTCGTTGTAGACGGTGATGTCGCCGCTGGCGCCGGGCCCGAGGTGGCCGAGGTCCTTGAGGCCGAGGCTGCGCGCCGGTCCCGCGCGCGTCAGATGGCGATCTCGTAGAGCGAGTACTCGCGCTCGAGCGACGGCAGCGTGCTGTATCTTCGAGCGCGTCCGGGTTGACCTTCTGCATCATCTCGCTGGCGGAAGCCGCGGTCCATGAGCAGGCGGATCGAGGTGCGGATAGGTGTAGAACGGCGCGCCGTTCGGGTGGTCGGTCGTCAGGAAGATGCGCCAGGGATCCTCGCACAAGAGGAACGTCTCGAGCCCGATCGCCCACTGCAGCGCGTGCACGTAGCTCTTGTCGCGGTAGCGGAACGGCACGACGCCGCAGCCGGCGTCGCACTCGATGTCCATGACCACCCACCGCTTCGGGTCGGCGTTCTTGGAGCCGTTGTACTGGCGCATGCTGTCGCCGGAGGCCGTGCAGGTCTGGCCGAACATGCACCTGGCCGACGTCGATCGAGATGTGCGGATACTTCTTGAGCAGCTCGGCGATCTGCACGGCGCCGGACGAGAAGTGGCGGTCGCCCTCGGTGCCGTAGCTGTGGAACTGGATGTGCGTCAGGTGCAGCGGCAGGCCGTCGGTCGCGCGGATGGTGGCGAGCGTCGTCTCGACGTTGCCGGGGATGCCGAGGTTGCAGCCGTGCACGTGCAGCGGATGCGTGACGCCGAGCTCCAAGCAGCCCGCGCGCCAGCGTCAGGATGATGTCGCGCGGCGTGATGCCGTAGTAGACGTGCTTCTCGTCGAGATCGAGCTTGCGCTGGTTGAACTTGAAGGCGCTGATGCCGCCCGGGTTCACCACCTTCACCGCGATCGCCTGCGCGGCGTGCATGGTCCAGGCGATGTAGTCCTTGATCTGCTCGAAGCGCGTCTTCTCGGAGATCGAGGCGCAGCATGAAGTCGTCGCTGCCGAGCATGACGAAGGCGCCTTTGTCGAGCAGCGGCGTGTCGCCCATCTCCATGTGCGCCTGGCGCGCGTTGGCCGGCAGCATCGCCGGCTCGAAGCAGGCGGTGTAGCCCATCTCCGCGTAGCGATAGCCGGTGACCATGGTCGAGGGCAGCGCGTGGCCCGGTGCCGGCGCGCGTGAGCGCCGTGTGCGCGACCTCGTCCTTCTCGTGATCCTCCGGCATCAGCGTGCGGGCGATCGTCACCTTGCCGCCGCCGATGTGGGTGTGCGGGTCGATGGCGCCGGCCATGACGACGCTTGCCGCGGAGGTCGTATTCCTTGTCGATGCGCGCTTCCGGCGCCGGCGGCAACGATGCGGCCGTCGGCGACGTAGATGTCGCGCACCTCGCCGTTGACGTTGTTGGCAGGGTCGTAGACCTTGCCGCCGGTCAGCTTGATCATCATCGCGCGGGCTCACGTTCACAGGGCGGCTTCGATGGCGGCGAGCACGTCGGCGGCACTCGGCAGCTGCGAGCGGCCAAGGTTCTTCAGGGGCAGCGACACGACGTTGTCGCAACGGACCATCTGGCCCGCGTGGTCGATGCCGGGCGTGCCGACCGGAATATAGACGGTGGGCGGCTGAGCCAGCCGCACGCCCGGGCGTGCCGAGCACGATGGTCGGCACTTTCGTCTGCGGCAGTCCGATGTCGGTGCCGATGGAGGCGACCCAGAGCAGGCAGGTCGCCCTCGCCCTCGGTCGAGCATGCGGCTGACATTGTAGCGATAGGAATCGTACTCCGGCGTGCCGTTGGCGAAGCTGACGCGCAGCGGGAAGCCGGTCTGCCAGGTGCAGGTCGAGGCGGCGCTGGGGGCGCCCTCGTTGCCGCCGAGCGACAGGCCGGCAAAGCGCGTGTGTAAGTTCAGCTCGCGGACGATCTCAGTCATCAGCTGCACGGTGAGGTCGGCCTGCGGCATGCTCAGTGCCGGCGGCGCCCACACCATGACGCCGTAGTTCGCCTTCTTGCACTTCTCGGCAACGGCATCGATGGCGGCGAACGTGACACCGGCGATCTCGTGCGCCGGGGTGCTCGAGCTGCTCCTTGCCGCCGGCATCAGCGCGGAGAATAGACCGCCGCGCTTGGCGGGCGGCGCCTCCGGAGCCTCGGGCGGCGGCACGGTGAAGCCGCGCACGCGCGCCGAAATGGCGCCCAGCACCTCGGGGATGCGGTCCTTGGCGACGGGGAGGGTGATGACCTCTTCGATGCGCGGGCCCGGTCGCCGCGGAGGTGTCGAGACCTTCGCCGATGAAGACGACGGTGCGCTTCTCGGCGACGCCTTCGAACATCGAATGCGGGTCGGTCACGATGCGATCGAAGAAGCGGCCGTGCAGCTTGTGCACGTCGGTGCCGACGATGACGAAGAGGTCGGCGCGGTTGCGCGCCTCGGTGAGCGTGGACATGATCCAGCCGCTCGTCTGCACGACGTGGAAGTTGCGGTACTGGCCTTCGCTCAGCGCGTGATCGACGACGCCGCAGGTGCGGTCGGCGAGCGACAGGACGGCGCGGGCGCCGGCGACGTCGGTGGCCATGCCGCCGTAGAGCGGCAGCTTGGCCTGGCGAATGAGCCCGGCGGCGGCCTGCATCGCCTCCTCGAAGCTGACCTCGCGCGTCGCGCACCAGGGGCTTGGCGGCGGGAAGCGGACGCTGGAAGCCGGCGGTGGCGCGGGGGCAGCCGTTGCTCGACCTTAAGCGTCGATCCGGTGCGGGTGACTTGCAGGTCGTCGCACAGCAGTCCGCAGAAGGGACAGGTGACGTTGTGGTAGGTGTGGGAAGCGCCTTGCTCACCTGGCGTCACCCTCGGCGTGTGCAGTCATGCGGTGCTGTCTCCTTCGCGCGGGGCGCAAGAAAGCACGGACGCCCAGCCAAAACAACAGCGGCGCGAATGCGGCGGTTTGCCGGGGAGGGCGCCGATTGCGAAGCCTTTGCGCGCCACTATTGTCACGGCCGAGGGGCGCTAAAAAACCGATACCGGAGGAAGCCCAATGGTGAGAGCTCTTGCGCTGGGGCTGGCTGCGCTGGCCCTGTTCCCGACCCTTGCGTCGCGCCCACGGCCCGACGCGCCAGAAGGTGACGGAGACCGTCGAGATCAATGCGCCGGCCGACAAGGTCTGGGCGGTCATCGGCAACTTCCAGGACATGAGCTGGCACCCGGCCGTCGCCAAGACTCGAGGGCAGCGGCGGCAACGACGCCAATGCAACGCGCACGCTGACCCTGACGTCGGGCGGCACCATCGACGAGAAGCTGCTGCAGAACGACCCGGCCAAGAAGCTCTACAAGTACGAGATCACCAAGGTCGACCTCAAGGTGCTGCCGGTGAACAACTACTCCTCGACCCTCAGCGTCAAGGGCGAGGGCGGCAAGTCGACGGTCGAGTGGAAGGGCGCCTTCTATCGCGGCTTCATGAACAACGATCCACCGCCGGAGCTGAGCGACGAGGCGGCGGTGAAGGCCGTGAAGGGCGTTTACCGGGGCGGTCTCGACGCGCTGAAGCAGAAGGTCGAAGCCGGCGGCTGATGCCGGCCGGGCACCGGCGTGAGGGTGCTTAACAGGCGGCTGATGTTGTCATCGACGGCGGCGTGCTGGCAAGCGTCGCCGTTTGCGATCGGCGACGTCAGAGCCCGCCACCGTCACCGAGGCCTTCGTCACCAACCAGACCGGCGACACGCTGACAGTCGTGTCGCTCGCCGACATGAAGCCAGTGGCGGAGATCGCCATCGGCGGCAAGCCGGCCGGCATCGCCATGTCGGCCGACGGCAAGCTCGCCTACGTCACCTCGCCGGAAGGCAAAGAGCTGGTCGTCGTCGACGCGGGGGCGCGCCAGGTCGCGAAGCGCATCAAGGTCGGCGAGGCGCCACTCGGCGTCGCCGCGCATCCGACCAACGGGCGCGTCTACGTCGCCGACTGGTACACGCACAAGATCTCCGTCGTCGACCCCGCGGCCGGCACGGTCGTCGCCGAGATTGCCGTCGGCGATTCGCCGTCGGGCCTCGCCGTCACACCCGACGGAAAACTGGTGCTCAGCGCCGACCGCGACAGCGACGCGGTATCGATCATCGACGTGGCGCAGAACGTACGCGACCGGCACCGTCTCCGTCGGCGAGCGGCCCTTCGGCATCACCATCGACGCGGCGGGCATGCGCGCCTACACGGCCAACGTCGCCAGCGACGACGTGAGCGTCATCGACATCGCATCGGGCAAGGTGATCGGCACCGTGCCGGTCGGCCAGCGCCCCTACGCCGTGGCGCTGGCCGGGGCAGCACGCATTCGTGACCAACCAGTACGCCAGCACGGTGAGCGTCATCGACATCGGCAGCCTGAAGGTGGTGCAAACCATCCCCGTCGGCGATCACCCCGAGGGCATCGCCGCCGATCCGGCGGGCGCAAATGTCTATGTCGCCTGCTGGTTCGACAACGTCCTCATGCGCATCGATACGGCCAAGATGGCCGTCACCGGCGAGGCCGCGGTCGGCGACGGGCCGCGGGCGTTTGGGCTGTTTCTGCGCTGAAAGGACATGCCGTCCGCGGATCGTTCTTGCGCTGCAGCGTTCACAAGCACGTAAACCGCATGACCAAACGTTAAGGTTCAGCCTGTTTACGGACGCGCATTTCCGGCGGTAGAACGGGCGAACAAAGGCAACAACATACGTGCGTGGCAAACACTCTTGGAAGGAAGCGTCAGCTATGCGGTTCTATGGTGTGGGCGGCGCTCTTGTAGCCGTCGCCCTTGTATTCGGGTCTCATGTCGTGAGCGCCGCCGATGAGCCAAAGCCGGCCGACACGACGACCGGTCAGCCCAAGGCGACCGACCTGATCTTCGAGCACAAGCACCTCGCGAACGTCGGTGCCGGCAAGGAGGTCAACTACAATTTCAATCGGACGGCCGAGCGACGCGAAAGTTCTCGGCATCGGCTTCTCCGACACCATCACGTTGAAGGTCACTGCCGACAAGGACGCCGGCGAGAAGGACGTCGATCTGCAGATCTACACCGGCGAGCGCGCGCGCGATCTGCAGAAGCTCGAGAAGTACTCGATCAATCCGGTGTTCGTCGTCTTCTTCGCTCAGGCAGTGAACACCTTCAATCAGCTCGCCGGGCGGCCAGGTGAACTACCTGCAGAAGAGCTTCTCCGACGGCTGGCTGAAGGCCAAGGTCGAGCCGGTCAAGGTCGACTACAAGGGCAAGAAGATCGACGCCTACCGCATCTCGATGACGCCCTACGTCGGCGACAAGAACGAGTCGAAGATGCAGGGCTGGGAAGGCGCCAAGTACGACGTTGGTCGTGAGCGATCAGGTGCCGGGCGAGATCGTCGATCTGATTGCCACCTACCACAACCGATACCCGCCGGCATGCTGAAGCTCTCGGAGCGCATCACGCTCGACGGCGTCACCGGATTGGAGAGCCCGCAATGAGGATGCGTTTCTTAACGGCTTGTCTTGCAGCGACGCTCGTGACGGCGCTGACGGCCGGCGCCAGCCGCGCCGTCGAGCTGCCGGCCAACGACTATCCGACGTCCGCGCGCGCCGACTACGTGTTCGCCTGCATGCAGACGAACGGGCAGAACGCGCATGGCTCTCGAGAAGTGCTCCTGCTCGATCGACGCGATCGCGGCGCTCCTGCCTTACGCGGAGTACGAGGCGGCCGAGACGATCATGTCGGTGCGCCAGAAGGGCGGCGAGAGCGTCGCCATGTTCAACAGCTATGCGCCGCTCCTGGAGAAGGTGAAGAACCTGAAGCGCGCGCAGGTCGAAGCGGAGCTTCGCTGCTTCTGAATCGAGCGGAGCTTCGCTGCTTCTGAGCAGTAGCTTCGAGCCGAAATGAAAAAGGGCACCGCGACGGGCGCCCTTTTTTGTTGGTATCGGCGTGACTTCAGGAGGCCTTGTCGGCCGAGGTCGCCGTGAACACCTGTGCCGTCGGTGTCCTTCGCCGTCACCTCGATCGTGTCGTCATCGCCGGGCGGCGAAGGTGAAGCGGAAGTTGGGGTTCTCCGAGATCGAGATGCCGCCCTCCATGCTGAAGATGAGCTCGCCGCCGCGCTTCACCTCGATCTCCTGCACGAACTTCGCCGGCGTGTACTCGCGCGTCAGCTGATCCATCTGCATGCCGGTGTAGTTGGGATGGCGGATCATCACCTGCGCCTCGCGCGTCGGCGGCGTACGGTTCTTCATCTCGGGGCTGTCGAAGGTGCGGATCTGCATCTTGCCGAGGTTGGCCAGCGCCTCGTCCATGTCCTTCGCCGGCCGCCGCCGAGCAGCCGCCCGACGCCTTCACGAACTTCGTCGTCATGTGCAGCTTGCCGTCGGCGGTCTCGATGACGGCGCGGACGTTGGAGTACATGTCGATGCGCACGCGCGTCGACAGCATGCGGTCGCCTTTGCCGGCGGCCTCGCCGAAGGTGAACGTCGCGGCGACGGGAGCGGGGTTCTTGTCGATGACGAGCGTCAGGCTCTTGACGTCGCCAGCGCTGTGCCGGGATGCGCATGGTGAGCGGGACGACGGCGGCATCCTCGGCGCGGTAGGGCGCCTCGAGCGTGATCGTGCCGTCCTCTTCGACGATGTCGCGGTTGTCGAACACGTCGCGCCGGATATCCGGCCAGGGATCGTCGCGCGGCGATGGCCGGCGCAGCCCAACGCCGAGCGCCAGCACAGCGGCCAAAGCCAGTGCAAGTCTCCGCGAGCTTAGTGTCGTTGTGCATTGTTTGCTTCCTCCCGAGTGCAGCGCTGTCTGCGGCTATTCCCATTCCAGTTCGGCGAACGCCGCCGAAACGTTGCGCGCATGATACTCATTGAACAGCAGCCATGCATCCTTTTCGGACAGGCCGGCCGTCTCCGTGGCCTCGGCAAGGTCTTCCCCTGCTTGATCATGGCGCGCACGTCGTCGGCGACCTTGCTGAGATAGCGCTGCTCGGCGGCAAGCGCCGCGGGCCACGCGCATGGACGAGGGACCGTGGCCCGGGACGACGCGAGCCACGTCCGTGCGCGCCTCGAGCTTGGCGATCAGCGCGAGCCAGCCGCGGATCGAGCCGTCGAGCGCCGGCACGTGCTTGGCGAACAGCAGATCGCCGAGGAACAGCGTGCCGGTCTTCTCGTCGAGCACGGTCACGTCGTTGTCGGTGTGCGCGGTCTTGTGCGCCTCGATCAGGAGCTTGCGGTCGCCGAGGTCGAGCTCGAGCTTGTCGTCGACGAGCAGCGTCGGCGCAATGATGCGCGTTCCCGCGAACGCCGTCTGCCGAGCAGCTCCTTGTTGATCGCGAGATAGCGGTCGGCGCGGGCCGCGAGCGCGCGCGGCAGCTTGTGATGCCCGACGAAGGCGGGCTTCTCGGCCTCGAACGCGACGTTGCCGAACACGTGGTCGGGATGCATGTGGGTGTTGATGACGTACTTGATCGGCAGCTTGGTGCGCGCGCGGATCGCCGCGAGAAGCTCGTCGCCGACGCGCGGGCTGCCGCCGGTGTCGATCGACGGCGACGCCGTCGTGGCCGATGATGAAGCCCGCGTTCGAGGTGTCGCCGGCGTTGCGCGGCGTGAAGATCTCGTAGCGTCCCTGATGCACGAAAACGCCGGGCGCAACTTCGTTAACGGCGAGCGGTTCGCGGCGCGTGCGGAGGTGGCTGCGGCAGCAAGAAAAACGGCGGCTGCAAGCAACGCTGTGACATGTCGGAGAAAACTGTACTGCGATATTTGAGCGTTCGCGGCATGCGGGTTGGGACATACTTTCCCTCTTCTAGCTGACTCTAGCATATGGGCACGACCGTTCACGCGGTCGAGAGCGTTCCGTGATAAGGGTGTCAACGCAGCACGTGCAGAGCTCGGCGTCGATCCACGGTCCTGCGCACGATGGTGGGCTTCGACGGCGCGCGCGAGCACCGCACGCGATGCAGACTCATCAATGAATTCGGCGCCGTCAACAGTAATTTGTCGTGCGGTGCACCATTTGTCTTTGCAGTGCAACAAGCCGCGATGGAATACAGGCGGATTTTAAGTCAGCGATCTTGTCCTATTCACGGACGCGTGAATTTTCGTTACCGGATCGTCTTGCGGACGGGAAAAAAAAGTGCGTAGATGTGCCGCGGTGGTGACATGGCTTCCAGGGTCCAGTGGCAAAGCAATAAGGCCCGGTCGATCGCCAGGGAGGAAGAAGGGGCAAACCCCATCCCAAAGTTTTGGGTGTGAGGCGCTGCCGGTCACCACCGCTTGCAAGCGTGGCAAGAACCTTAAAATGGAGGAAGCGCAATGCGCAGAAGCGTATTCGCAGGTGCGTTGGTTGCATCGGCTGCCCTCGCGGCGCCGGCGTTGGCCAATGATAGTGTTGTTAAGTGTATCGACGACCCGAATAACTGGTGCATGCAGCAGGGTAACTACTCTGCTACCCGCTATTCGGAGCTCGACCAGATCAACACGAAGAACGTCGACACCCTGAAGGTCGCTTGGACCTTCTCGACGGGCGTTCTGCGCGGCCACGAGGGTTCGCCTCTCGTCGTCGGCAGCACGATGTGGCTGCACACGCCGTTCCCGAACATCGTGTACGCTCTGAACCTCGATGACGAGAACAAGATCATCTGGAAGTACGAGCCCAAGCAGGATCCGTCCGTGATCCCCGTCATGTGCTGCGACACGGTCAACCGTGGCCTGCAGTACGCCGACGGCAAGGTCTTCCTGCACCAGGCTGACACGACCCTCGTCGCTCTCGATGCCAAGACCGGCAAAGAAGTTTGGAAGGCCGTCAACGCCGATCCGAAGCGTGGTGAGACCGGCACCGGCGCTGCCCTCATCGTCGGCGACGTCGTGATGATCGGCGTGTCTGGCGCCGAGTTCGGCGTCCGCTGCTTCTTCACCGGTTACGACATCAACTCCGGCAAGCGGCTGTGGCGCGGTTACTCGATGGGCCCGGACAGCGACATCCTGTTCAACCCCGAGAAGACCACGTCTCTCGGCAAGCCGGTCGGCACGGACAGCTCGCTCAAGACCTGGACGGCGACCAGTGGAAGCTGGGCGGCGGCTCGATCTGGGGCTGGTACGCCTGGGATCCCAAGCTGAACCTCGTCTACTACGGCACGGGCAACCCGTCGACGTGGAACCCGGCTCAGCGCGCGGGACCGGATGGCAAGCAGATCGACCAGAAGTGGTCGATGTCCATCATCGCTCGTAACCCGCAGACCGGGCGAGGCCGCCTGGGCATACCAGATGACCCCGTTCGACGAGTGGGACTTTGACGGCGTCAACGAGATGATCCTCGTCGACGACATGGACGTCAAAGGTGGCAAGCACAACGTGCTCGTTCACTTCGACCGTAACGGTCTTGGCTACACGGTTGACCGCAAGTCCGGTCTGCCGCTCGTTGCCGAGAAGTACGACCCGGCCGTCAACTGGACGACTGGCGTCGATCTCGACCCCAAGAGCGAGAAGTATGGCCGTCCGCGCGGTCGTGGCCTCCAAGTCGACCTTCCTGAACGGCCAGGACGTCAACACCACCGACGTCTGCCCTGCCGCTCTCGGAACGAAGGACCAGCAGCCTGCTGCTTACTCGCCGCTGACGAAGCTCTTCTACGTGCCGACGAACCACGTCTGCATGGACTACGAGCCCTTCAAGGTCGAGTACACTGCCGGTCAGCCGTACGTTGGCGCCACGCTGTCCATGTATCCGCCGAAGGGCGAGAGCCACATGGGCAACTTCATTGCGTGGGATGCTTCCAAGGGCAAGATCGTCTGGTCGAACAAGGAGCAGTTCTCGGTTTGGTCGGGTGTTCTCACCACCGCTGGCGGCATCGCCTGCGTCGGCACCCTCGAGGGCTACTTCAAGTGCGTCGATCAGAAGGACGGCAAGGAGCTGTATAAGAACCGCACTCCGTCCGGCATCATCGGCAACGTCTTCACCTACGGTCACAAGGGCAAGCAGTACCTCGGCATCTTCTCGGGCGTCGGTGGTTGGGCCGGTATCGGCCTGGCAGCTGGCTTGACCAACCCGACCGATGGTCTGGGTGCCGTCGGTGGCTACGCTGGTCTGAACAGCTACACCGCTCTCGGTGGCTCGCTGACGATCTGGACGCTGCCATAAGTCGACGACACGTCAATAAGGACCGGCGCGGGGATTCCCGCGCCGGTCTTCCTTGTGAGATGGACTTGACCGGAGCCATAAGGCGCCTGTGCACCGCAGCGTCTCATCCGTTCGCGCCGCAACATTGCGGAACGGGATGACACTTTGCCCGTTGCACGTCCCGTGCATTGAGCCGCCCAAATGGTCACGTATCGATGCCTGCAAGAACTGCAGCCAATAAGCAGATAGGGGAAAGCGCGTGAGAAGGATCAGTTTCGCAGTCGTCGTCGCCATCGCCCTCGGTGGCGTGTTCGGCGTTCGGCGATGGCCGAGGATGTTGCGCCTGGGCTGCAAGAAGCAGGTCACGCTGCGCGGACGGCTGCGTTCACGCAGGAAGGCGCCAAGTACAAGGACGGCAAGTGGGTGCTGCCCGACGGCACGCCGACCTTCCACATCTGCAAGAAGGACAACACGCTGGTCGTCGACTGGGGCGACGTACAACGGCTACCGCCGCTATCACGGCGAGTGCCACGTCTGCCATGGCCCCAACGGTCTCGGCTCGACCTATGCGCCGGCGCTCGCAGACTCGCTGAAGACGATGGACTACGGCACCTTCCTCGGCACCGTGGCCAGCGGCCGTGTTCGCGACGAAGCGGGCACCAAGTTCGTGATGCCGGCGTTCGGCGACAACAAGAACGTGATGTGCTTCATCAACGACCTCTACGTATACCTCGAAGGCCCGGCGACACGCGCCTGCCCGCCGGTCAGCTCGGCGGTCGCAATCGCGACGAGAAGCCGGAGCAGGCAAAGGCAGAAGAGAAGGCTTGCCTTGGTAGTTAAGAAAGTTCACGCGTTATCGACAAAGGCCTGGTCGCAATCGGCGGTCTCGGCCTTTGTTGCGTTCTGGCCGGCTCGGCGTTCGCCGTCGAAGGTCACCGCTCCGACCTCGTCAATCGCAAGGTGCTGCGCGTCTGCGCCGATCCTGCGAACCTTCCATTCTCGAACGAGAAGAAGGAAGGCTTCGAGAACAAGATCGCGAACATCATCGGCGAACGAGCTGAAGGTTCCCGTCGAGTACACGTGGTTCCCGCAGGCGACGGGCTTCACGCGCAACACGCTGTCTGGCCAAGCGTTGCGACGTCATCATCGGCACCGGACAGGGTGACGACCTGGTGCTCAACACCAACGCGCTCTACCGGTCGGCCTACGCGCTGATCTACAAGCCCGGCACCGGCCTCGACGGTGTCGAGAGCATCTTCGACCCGAAGCCTGAAGGGCAAGCGCGTCGGCATCGTGCAGGGCACGCCGTCGGCCAATCTCGTCGCCAAGGCCGGCCTCATGGACAAGGCGCGCCCTATCGCCTGATGGTCGATCGGCGCTATGACGATCCCTCTGCCGACATGGTGAAGGATATCCGCTCGGGTGAGATCGACGCGGGCGTGATGTGGGGGCCGATCGCCGGCTATTACTCAAGCCGCAGCGGCGACAAGCTCACGGTGGTGCCGCTGACTCAAGGACGTCGACAAGGCCGGGCGTCTCGATTTCCGCATCACCATGGGCGTGCGCCAGGGCGACGATCTGTGGAAGCGGCAGCTCAACGACGTCATCCGCAAACGCCAGGCGGACATCGACAGGTTCTGCTCGAGTACGGCGTGCCGATGATCGATGAAGACAGCAAGCCGATCACCAGCCCGCGCAGCTAGGACGGTCGCGCGGCTGTCAGCCCAACATTGCAGCTCGGTCCGGCGGCGCCTGCGCGCCGCGATCGGGCTAGTTGCGGGCTCGTACTGCGCGCGCTCTCCTCGCCGTCGCTGTGATCGCGCTCGTTCTTCCCGACGCTGGCGTGCGCGCGGGCGAGCGCACCGCTCGGCGCCGGCGGACGCAGCGGCCAACCGAACGGAACCGCCAACGGCCATCCCGATACCGTTCCCGCGCCCGGCTCCGAAGCGAAGCCCACCGGGCCCGTCGCCGAACCTTCCGGCTACCGAATGGAGGACTTCCGCACGCCGGTGCCGGCGACGCTGCGCGGCGCGCGCGTGCTGACTAACGACGAAGCGGCGGACATCTGGAACAAGAACGGCGCCGTGTTCATCGACGTCTATCCGCAGGCGCCAAAGCCGCCCAACCTGCCCGCCGGCACGTTCTGGCGCGAGCCGGTCCACCGCAGCATCGAAGGCGCGCACTGGCTGCCCAACGTCGGATACGGCGCTCTGTCGGCGTCGATGGACGAGTACTTCCGTTCACGGCTCGAACAGATTTCCAAGGGCAAGCGCGATGCGGCTCTGGTGTTCTTCTGCCTCAAGGACTGCTGGATGTCGTGGAACGCGGCCAAGCGCGCGCTTGAATACGGCTACACCAACGTCATGTGGTTCCGCGACGGCACCGACGGCTGGCAGGAGCTTGGCTATCCGCTCGTCGAGGTGCCGAAGCTGCCGTGAGCATTTCTGGTTCCCGGCCCTTCGCTCGGCTGGCGCCTTGCTCGGCCGGGATGACGGGAGTGACAGGCGACTGCCACGGCCCTCAGCTCTTCATCTGCGCGCGGATCAGCCGGGCGATTTCGAAGGCCCGCTGCTCGATGAGCCCCGGGATCTCGCACGCCATCGTCAGGTTCTGCTGCCGCTCCTGGAAGATGCGCGCGTTCCAGTTGTACTCCTGCTGCTCGGGCGTGAGCTTCGTCTCGGTCGGCAGTAGCTCATCGGTCGCCGCGATGCCCTTTTCAGCGAGCTTCTGGCCCTCGCGCTCGAGCTCCACGGCGCGCCCCTTCTGGCGCTTCTGGAACTCCTCGACCTTTGCCATCACGAACTGACGGTCGGTGTTGATCTGGTCGAACACGCTGGCAAAGAGCTCGGTGAGCTTCTGGTCGCGCTCGGCTTCCGGCACCTTGGCGGCGTATTCCTTGATCGCCTTCTCGGCATCCTCCGAGGAGATGCGGCGGCTTTCGAGTACCTCCGTCAGGTCGCGGATCGACGGATCGAACTCCTTGATGCCGTCGATAGGCGGGCCGTCCCACACCTGCGCCGGCGAGATGACTGGCACCTTGCGCTGAACGCAGGGCCAATCGGGGCTGCTGAGAATGTCGGCGGGCGAGAACTTGACGGCGGCGTTATCTTCCGGCGTGACGGCAGGGCTCGGTGCGAAGGCCGGATGGTTCGCGCCGGAAGGCGGGCCCGCTTCCATGCCGCCGGGCCGCGCGCCGGGAACGACACCGGGAGCAATACCGGGCGCCAGCTCCGGCGCCGGCTTTACCTCGGCCGGTGCGTCGGCTGTCGACGGAGCCGGCGTCTGCGCCTGTAGCGGCGTGCCGGCTGCAAGCGCCAATACCGCTGCCAGCGCTGCCACGCTGACGGTGCGCTTCAGGGTGGTTGTTACGATTGCATGCGTTGACTTGGTCATTTTCCTCATGCTCCCGAGCCAGGACCGCCACGGCGGGCGATTAGGCCTTTTGATGGGTTATAGGCGAAGATGGCGGCGCCCAGGAACACCGCGGTGCAGGCGAGCACGATGCCGAGCGACGGCCAGTCGACCTGGCCGTAGAGCGCGAAGCGGATCAGCTCGACGGCGTGCGTGAAGGGATTGATCAGGCACAACTGGTAGAGCAGCAGGCTCAATTCCTTGACGCGCCACAGCGGGTAGAGCGCGGAGGAGGCGAAGAACATCGGAAAGATCACGAAGTTCATCACGCCCGCGAAGTTCTCGAGCTGCTTGATCACCGACGACATGAAGAGGGCGAGCGAGCCCAGCATCAGCCCCGAGATAACCAGTGCCGGCGCCACCGCGATGTAGTTCATTGACGGCGGCGACAGCTGCCAGTCGTAGATGACCCAGGCGATGACAGCGAGCTCGACAACTGCGGCAACGATCAGCGCGTTCTGCATGAAGCGCTCGGACAACTTTTCCGTCGCCGAGTTGAACATGATGAGCCCGACGAGCAGCGCCGGTGTCGCCAGCAACAGCGGATAGCCCCAGCCGGAGAGCTCCGCATCCCAGAAATAGAAAATGACGAGGAAGACGTAGGCCTGGATGGCGGCCACGGCGACGCCGCCGATGAGCTTGGAGACGAGCAGGAAGGAGCGCGGGAAGGGGCTGACGAGAAGCGTACGCATGGCGCCCGTCTCGCGGTCGTAGACCATCGACAGCGACGACTGCATGGCGTTGAACAGGAGGATCATGCCGAGCAGGCCCGGCACCACGTACACCTCGTAGAGCACGTAGGTCTCGTAGGGCGGGATGATCGACACGCCGAGCGTCTGGCGGAAGCCGGCGGCGAAGATGAAGAGCCAGATGAGCGGACGCACCAGCGCCGACATGAAGCGCTCGCGCTGATGCAGATAGCGCAGCACCTCGCGCCAGACGATGCCCTTGAAGCAGGTGATGTAGGCGCGCAAGCCAAGGCGCGGCGGCTCGCTGCCCCAGGCGCGATCGCTGATGCTTGTCGTTACGCTCATCTGGCGCGGCGCAGTGGCGGTGACGGCGGTCATGCGGCGAGCTCCGTGGTGTCGGTGTCGGTCAATTTGCGGAATGCGTCGCTGACCGACTGCGTTGCCGTCTTGGCTAGCAGGTCGGGCACCGATCCATTGAACAGCACGCGCCCCTTGTGCAGCAGCACGACGAGATCGGTGGGCAGAACCTCGTCGAACAAGTGCGTCGCCCACAGCACGCCGAGGCCTTCTTTCTCGACGAGCGAGCGCACGATGTTGATGACGCTCTCGCGCGAGCCGATGTCGAGGCCGACGGTCGGCTCGTCGAGCAGCAGCAGCGAGGGCTGATGCAGCAGCGAGCGGGCGATCTCGACGCGCCGGGCCTGGCCGCCGGAGAGGTTGCGTACTTTCTCCCGCGCGCGGTCGGCGAGCCCGACGATCTGCAGTGCGCGCTCGGTGCGCTGGCGCGCTTCGCGACCGCGGATGCCGTGCAGCGCGCAGTGATAGAGCAGGTTCTGCCGAAGCGTCAGATCGAGATCGAGCGTGCGGCTCTGGAACACGACGCCGAGCCGCTGCAGCGCTGCCATGGCGCGCCGGCGGACGTCGTGGCCGAAGATGCGGATCTCGCCGGTGACGTTGTCGTAGAGGCGCGTGATCAGCGCAAACAGCGTCGACTTGCCGGCGCCGTTGAGGCCCAGCAGCACGACGAAGCGGCCACGCGGAATCTCCAGCGACACGTCGTTGAGAGCGAGGTTCTCACCGAAGCTGTGGCTGACGTTGTTGACGACGAGCGCGGGCGCGCCGGCGTCCGGCGGATGCGTTTCAGATGCCATATCCATACGACGATTACACCGCCAACCTTAACATCAAGCCATTGGAAACGTTGATCGTTTCTCGCCGGCTTGGCCACGCTAACCAGCGGGCGGCATTTCGTCTTTTTTCTCCAAACCGATTGTCATCCTTGTTCCGCAAGGCCGCCGAGCCCCGAGGACCGAAAAGCTCAGAACGGCGCTACGACCACGCCCCAGGGGTAGCGGCCGGTGCGGATCGACTTGATCACCTTCAGAGCTGCAACGTCGATCACCGACACGTCGTTCGAGGCGCCGTTGGTGGTCAGAAGCTTCTTGCCGTCGGGCGTGAAGGCCAGTCTGCCAGACGCGCTGGCCGACGAGCAGATACTTGACGACCTTGAAGGTCGCCGTGTCGACGACGGCCACGCGGTTGGCCGGGCCGAGCGCGACGAAAGCGTACTTGCCGTCCTGCGTGATGCGCACGCCGACGGGCTGAATGGCTTCCTTGGTGATGCCGGGGATCTCGAAGTGGATCTTGCCGATGACCTTGCGGTCGGCCGGATTGATCACGGTGACGGTGCCGCCGATCTCCGAGCTCACCCACAGCTGCGTGCCGGCCGGATTGAAGATGGCGACGCGCGGGCGGCTGTCGACCAGCACGTTGTCGAACGTCTTGTGCGACGTCGTGTCGATGAAGTGGGCCATGTTGGTCGTTTCGGAGGTGTTGACCAGCACCTTGCCGTCCGGGCTCATGCCCATGCCCTCCGGCTCGACGCCGACGGGGATGTCGCCGACGATCTTGCCGCTGTTGATGTCGACGACGGTGACGAGGTTGTCGTCCTCGTTGGCGACGTACAGCGGGTTGCCGGACGGATGCAGGATGAGCAGCTCCGGATCGGGGCCCGACGGCAGCGTCTTGACCATCTCAAACGTCTTGGTGTCGTAGACCTGGATGATGTTGTCGTCGCTGGTGCAGACGATCAGCCACTTGCCGTCGTTCGATAGGATGACGCCGCGCGGGCGCTGGCCGACCTTGAAGGTCTTGATCACCTCGAGCTTCTCGGTGTCGATCACCGACACCGAGTTGTCCTTCTCGTTGGTGACGAAGGCCGTGTAGGCCATGGCCGCGGGAGCCGGCAGGGCGAGAGCTGGAACCGATGCCGAGCAGCACGGCAAAGCCGACCTTGAAGCGCATTACGCGATGTCCTCCTGGAACTTTTCTGGTGCCGTTGGCGGCGCTGGGCGCGGCAACGCTCATTGGGTGAACGCTCGGCATTTGGTTTCGGGCTTGTCGATGCCGAGCGTGTCGAGCTCGCTGAATTGATGCAGGAAGCCCTGCTGCGGCGAGACGCTGACCAGGAGCTTGGGCGTCGTGACGAGCATCGGCTGACGCAGCTGACCGTTCCAGTTGCGCAGCGACAGGCCGACGCCCTTGAAGCCCGCAACGTCGAAGCTCGGGCGACTTCATGTAGGCGACGAGGTCGGCAAATTTGCCTGATTTGGTGCGCGAGGCGGCTTCGCCGACCATGCGCGCGGCCATCCAGGCATTGTAGTCGATGGGCCGCATGGTGCGGTCGGCTAAGCGCTTGAAGCGGTTCTGGAACTGCGTGCCGCCCCACAGCTCGATGGCCGGGTGCCAGCTCTCGGCGACGAGGCCCGCGGTGCCGGCGACAGGGCGCGGATCCCAGGTGCGGTAGGGCAGGTAGTCGCCGAACAGGTTGCCCTCGTCGGCGACGACGAGGACGTCGTAGGCGGGCGCGTTCTGGGTGAAAGTCGGGATCTGCTGCTGCACCTGCTCGAAGCCGCCGTCGGAGCGCCGGCTGCCTGAATCGTACTTGAAGGTGCGCTCCTCGACGATCTTGGCGCCGAAGCGCTTGGCGGAGCGGCGCAGAGCGTCGGCGTAGAGCTTGTCCTTCTCGGTGGGGCCTAGCACCAGGAGCCAGCGCGGCCACTTCTTCCAGACGAGGTATTGGGCGAGCGCGTCGGTCAGCATCGAGCGCGTCGGCGCCGTGTGCATCACTTGCGGGCGGCAGTTTTCCTCGCGCAAGCTGTCGTCGGGGGCGCTGTAGTTGATGAGCAGCGCCTCCTTGCCCTTCAGCGCGTCGGCCATCTTCAAAAGCGTTTCGGGCGAGGCGTCGACGATGATGAAGTGCGCGCCGGCGTCGACCTTCTGCACCACGTCCTGGATCAGCTTGGCCGGATCGGATTCTTCGATCGGCTCGAGCTTGAACTCCTGGTTGATGAAGCGGCCGGTGGTGTTGTTGTCGGTGATCGCCAGCTTGGCGCCGGCGATGCCGAGATCCTTCGGCGGCAGATCGAGCAGCGATAGCGGCAGCGGCTCGTCGCGCAACTCGCGCGCGAGCACGATGGGAATGACAACGTGGTTGGGATCGGGTGCGGCGGTCTTTGCCGCGTCGTCCTTGGGGGCGCCGGCTTCGGCGCTGCGCACTGCCGGAGCGGCGGCTTCGGCAGGCTTTGCAGCGGTTGGCGGCGCCGCGGGTGCGTCCTGAGCTAGGCTCGACGCCGGGCCCATCGCCACCATCGCCGCAAGCAAGCAGGCGAGCACCGCACCACCGCGTCGTATTGAAGTCGGCACGCTGCCACGCGAGCGCTGCTCAGCTCCGCCTGTTGCGATCAAGCTCTTTTCCTCCTGGCTGCCCGGCCCGCTTGCGTTGCGAGGTGCACCTTGTTGGTGTCTCCGGGCGGTCTGTTACTATGTTGCAGTAAAAGGGGACGGGGTGCCCCCCTTGTCAAGGTCTGCCGCTTTTACTCGCGGACTTGTGACCCTTGATGCGCTGCCACGTGGCAACAAGCCCCTTGCAATTGCCCCCCTGTTCGGCACACCTAACCCTAACACTATAACAGTCTAAGCAGCCGAGAAGGCGGCTTGCGCGTCCAGGGGAAACGTCTTGATTGTTAAACGGATTGTCATCTTTGCGTTGGCGCTGGCGCTGTTTCCGGCTGCCGTACTCGCCGGGCAGAAGGCGGTCATCTTCCCCTTCGACCTCATCGACCAGAGCCAGCAGTTCGAAATCGGGTTCATGCCGAAGGGGATCGATCCGGAGGAGAAGCGGCGCCTGCAGGTCATCACCGACGAATTGGTGAAGCTCATCAAGGAGAGCGGCCGCTACGAGGTTGTCGACACGGCGCCGATCGCCAAGGATATCGAAGACAAATCGCCGATGTACAAGTGCAACGGGTGCGAGGACGACCTGGCCAAGAAGGTCGGCGCCGAGGTCGCGTTCATCGGCACGGTGCGCAAGGCGTCCGACGTGCTGTTCACGGTCAGCGTCTACGTTCGCGACGTGGCGAACCAGAAGGTGATCCACCAGGCCTCGAGCGAGATCTACGGGAACACCGACAAAATGTGGTTGCGTGCGGTGAACTACATCGTCGACCGACGCCTGTTGCCCAGGGAGAGGCGCAATGATCGATCGCCGCCGCGTTCTCTCGCCGGCGGCGCCGCCGCATGGCGAGCTTCGGCCTGCCGATGCACCGCGCCGCTGCTGCCGGAGAGCTGCGCGTCGCCTCGCTCAAGTTCGGCTCGCTGAGCTGGGTGCTGGAGACGATCCGCGCCGAGGGCCTCGCCGACAAGGCCGGCCTCAACGATCGTCGTCGTCGAGGTGGCCACCAACCAGGCCGGCCCGTCGCGCTGCTTTCGGGCGACGCCGACGTGATCGTCAGCGACTGGACGTGGGCCCTGCGCCAGCGCGCGATGGGCGAGCACGTGAAGTTCGCTCCCTATTCGTCGGCGCTCGGCGCCGTCATGGTGGCGCAGAACTCACCGATCAAGAAGCTCGCCGACCTGCAAGGGCAAGAAGCTCGGCGTCGCCGGCGGTGCCATCGACAAGAGCTGGCTTCTGCTGCGCGCCTACTCGCAACAAGGACGCTCGGGCAAGGACATCGCCGAGTTGGCGAGCCGTCGTATTCGGCGCCGCTCCGCTGCTCACCGAGGAGACGCGCGCGGGCGCCTCGACGCGGTGCTCAACTTCTGGACCTACGCGGCGCGCCTCGCAGGCGAGCGGCTTACCGCACAGATCATCGGCATGGATGACGTGCTGAAGGCGCTCGGCATCGATCCGGTGCCGGCGCTCGTCGGCTTCATCTGGCGCGAGGAGACCGAGAACGAAGAAGGGCGCCGAGATTGCAGCGTTCCTTGCCGCGGTCGCGCAAGGCGAATGCCATTCTCGCCACACTCCGAAGCCGCTTGGGAGCGCGTGCGCCATCTCGTGAAGCCGGAGAACGACGCCGAGTTCGCCGCCATCAAGGCCTATTACCGCGCGGGCATTCCGTCGCCGTGGACGGGCGCCGAGACGCAATCGGCGGAGAAGCTGACGCAGGTGCTGATCGGCGTCGGCGCTTCCGAGCTGATGGGCGGCGACACGCGGTTCGATCCGAAGCTCTTCCATGCGGCAGGCAGTTAAGCGCGCCGGCGCGCAACGCCTCGGCTCGGGCGTCTCGGCTGGTCGTCTGTCGTCACTGCTGGCGCTCGTCGCGCTTTGGGAGCTTGCGGCCGTCATCGCGCAGAGCCGCTATCTGCCGGGCCCTGGCGCCGTCGTCGAGGTGATGATGCGCGAGGCGCGCGCCGGCGAGCTGTGGGGCAACATCGGCGCCACGCTGCTCCGCGTCGCGTTCAGCTTCGTCGTCGCCATGTTCATCGGCTCGGCCATCGGGCTGGCGCTGGGGCGCTATCCACATGGCCGATCGCTTCTTCGACGCCTGGCTGATCTTCTTCCTCAATCTGCCGGCGCTCGTCATCATCGTGCTGTGCTACATCTGGTTCGGGCTGACCGAGGTGGCCGCGGTTACCGCCGTCGCCATCAACAAGATCCCCAACGTCGCCGTGACGATGCGCGAAGGCGCGCGCAGCCTGTCCAAGGATCTCGAACGAGATGGCGCACGTCTACCGCTTCGGCTGGTGGAAGACGCTGCGCCACGTGACGCTGCCGCAGCTCGCGCCGTTCTTTGCGGCCGCCTCGCGCTCGGGCCTGGCGCTCGTGTGGAAGATCGTGCTCGTGGTCGAGGCGTTCGGCCGCTCGGACGGCGTCGGCCATCAGCTCAACATCGCCTTCCAGCTGTTCGACGTGCCGATGATCCTCGCCTACGCGCTGGCATTCATCGTCGTCGTGCAGGTCATCGAGATAGCGATCCTGCAGCCGCTCATCGCGAGGGCCAACAAATGGCGCCGGTGAGCCGGCCGCTGTCCGTCAGGATCCGACGAGCAAGCGTCTTCCCGGCGGTCGGCGATGCGCGCCGAGATCGTCGTCCTCAAGGACATCAAGTTCACGGTCGAGCCCGGCTCGTTCGTCGTCATCACCGGGCCGTCGGGCGGCGGCAAGATCGACGCTGCTCAATATCATCTGCCGGGCTCGACAAGGACTTACGAGGGCAAGGTCGATTTCGGCGGCACCGGCGACCGCGCAGTTCGCCTACGTGTTCCAGTCGCCGCGGCTGCTGCCGTGGCGCACGGTGTACGAGAACATCGCGCTGGCGCTGCCCAAGGGCGATCCGCGCCTCGCCAACATCCCCGAGCTGCTGGAGCGCGTCGGCCTCACCGAGGCGGCCTCCGCCTACCCGGAGATGATCTCGCTCGGCATGCAGCGCCGCGCGGCGCTGGCGCGCGCCTTCGTGCTGGAGCCGGAGGTCCTGCTGATGGACGAGCCATTCGTGTCGCTCGACGACCCGACCGCGCAGGACCTGCGCGAGCTGCTCGTCGAGCTGTGGTCGCGCCGGCCCACGACGGTGCTGTTCGTTACGCATGATCGGGCCGAGGCGGTCATGCTCGGGACGCGCATCTTGCGCCTGTCGAACGGGAGCTGCGAATATCGCCGAGGATGTTCCGGTCCGCTTTCGGTGGCCGATCGGGCCGACCGCGAGAAGGTGCGGACGGAGCAGCGGCGCATCTTCGGCGAAGCATAAGAATCTCGAAGAATGGAAAACGCGCGCCGAACGGCGAGACTGCTTGCCAGCGTGACGAACGAGACCGAGGCGCTGCTGTGCGCCCATCTCGGCGCCGACATCATTGACGCGAAGAACCCGGCAGCCGGCGCGCTGGGCGCGCTGCCGCACGCCACGGTGAAGGCCATCCGCGCGCGCGTTCCGCGCGCACATTCCGGTCAGCGCCACCATCGGCGATCCGATCGGATGATGTGGACGCAACGGCGCGCGCGGCCGTTGCCATGGCGGCGCGGGCGTCGACATCGTCAAGGTCGGCCTCAGCGCACGGTCGGGCGCCGTGCGCACGCTGGAGCGTCTCGCCAAGCTCGACCTTGGCGAGGTGCTGCTTCGTCGGCGTGCTGCTCGCCGATCAGGGCGTCGAGCTCGATCTTGTTGGGCTCGCACATGAGGCGGGTTTCGCCGGCTTGATGCTCGACACCGCCGATAAGAAGCGCGGTGCGCTGCCGGACATCGTGCCAGAGGAATCACTGCAGGCGTTTGTCACAGCCACTCAAGCGTGCCGGCATGTTCGCCGGCCTTGCCGGATCGCTGCGCGCCGAGCATGTGCCGTCGCTATTGCAATTTGCCCCGGACGTTCTCGGCTTCCGCGGTGGCCTGTGCCGTCGTGGCGACCGCACGGCCACGCTAGATCCCGACGCGGTTCGCGGCGTGCGCCGCGCCGTTCCGTTTTGCGATAGCCGGGTGCCACTCGGTGGTGCTATGGCGCGCCAGAGAGCGGAAGACGTGGCATGAGCGACAAGCAGACCATCTCCGGGCGGCGCGAGGCTCTCCGATCGCATTTTCGTGCGCGGCCTAGTGCTGCCCATCGCTATCGGCGTCTACGACGAGGAGCAGGGCATCACCCAGAAGGTGCGCTTCACCATCGAGGCATCGGTCGGAGGGGGCGTGGCTCCGAAGGGCGATCATATCGACGAGGTGCCGTCCTATGACGATCTCGTCGGCGCGGTGAAGTCCATCGTCGGCGCCGGCCACATCAACCTCGTCGAGACGCTTGCCGCGCGTATCGCCGAGCGCTGCCTCGCTGGACAAACGGATCGTCTCGGTGCTGGTGCGCGTCGAAAAGCTCGAGCGCGGCCCGGAAGCCGTCGGCGTCGAAATCGTCCGCTCGCGCGCGCCGTGAGCGCGATCAGCCGGCCGACGGTCGTCAAGCTCGGCGGCAGCCTTTCCGAGAGCGGCCGCATCAACTCCATTTTGAAGGTCGTCGGTAAGGCGCGACTCCCCTGCGTGATCGTGCCGGGCGGCGGCAGCTTCGCCGACGCCGTGCGGGCGGCCCAGGCCGAGCACGGCTTTTCGCAGGCGGCGGCACATCGCATGGCGGTGCTCGCCATGCACCAGACGGGCATGATGCTATGCGCCATGAGCCCGCGCCTGCAGCCGGTCGAGACGCTCGCCGGCATGCGCCGCGCGGTTGCGGAGCAGCGCGTTCCGGTATGGCTGCCGATGAAGCTCGTCGACGGCGATACGGGTATCACGCGCGACTGGAAAACGACGTCTGACGGCTTGGCGGCACGCCTCGCGGAGCGGCTTGGCGGCGCGCCGGTGGTGCTGGTCAAGTCATGCCGCATTGCACGCTCCGCCTCCGCGGCGCGTCTTGCCCGGGACGGTATCGTCGATCCGACGTTTGCGGCGATCGTCGAACGCGCGCGCCTCTCCTGGCGGGTGTTCGGCTCGGGCGATGAGGCAGAGCTGGCTGATCTCCTGGGATCTCCCCATCGATCCGGTCGACGCACCCCGGCCGCCCGTGCTATCGCGCGGCGGAGATGACCGCTTACGGCGTCGGCGCAAAGGTGCGGTCGAGGCACGGCTCATATGACTGACAAGAAGTTACTGTTCCTGACCGGGCGTCTGGCCGAGCCGCGGCTCGCCGAGACGGTGGCCGCGCATGGGTCTGCCGAACGGGTCCTGGCGTATAGCCAACCTCGGTATCAAGGTCGCGGCCCTGATGACTGAGAACATCGTACGCAACCGGCTGAAGGAGCCGCTCGAAGCCGATCGCGTCATCGTGCCGGGGCGCAGCCGCATGAACCTCGGCCACCTCGCCGAGCACTATGGCGTGCCGTTCGAGCGCGGGCCGGACGAGATCATCGACCTGCCGCAATTCTTCGGCCACGACGGCCAGCCGCCGGACCTCTCAAAGCAAGACATCCGCATCTTCGCCGAGATCGTCGATGCGCCGGGCTTCTCAGTCGAGAAGCTGGTCGAGAGGGGGCGCGAGCTGATCGCCAAGGGCGGTGACGTCGTCGACATCGGCTGCCAGCCGGACGTGCACTTCCCGCACCTCGAAGAGACCGTCGCGGCGCTGAAACGCGAAGGCTTCAAGGTGAGCGTCGATTCCGGCGACACCGACGAGTTGCGCCGCGGGGCGCGCGCCGGTGCCGACTACGTGCTCAGCCTCGATGAGTCGAACCTCGACGCTATCGAGGGCACGCAATGCGTGCCAATCCTGCTCCCCAGACCGCACGGCGATCTCAACTCGCTGCTGCGCGCCATCGATCTCTGCAAGGCGAAAGGCATTCCGCACATCGCCGATCCGGTACTCGATCCGATCAACTTCGGCTTCATGACCTCGCTTGAACGCTATGCGCAATTGCGCCGCGCGCGCCCCGACGTCGAGATCCTCATGGGCACCGGCAACCTGACCGAGCTGACCGACGCCGACAGCGGTGGCGTCACGGCGGTGCTGCTCGGCATCTGCGCCGAGCTCAAGATCCGCAACGTGCTCATCGTGCAGGTCTCGCCGCACACGCGCCGCACGGTGGAAGAGCACGACGCAGCGCGCCGCCTGATGTATCGCGCGCGGGAAGACGGCAATCTGCCCAAGGGCTACGGCAACCAGCTCCTGTCGCTGCACGACGTTCGCCCCTATCCGGATACGCCGGAGCAGATCGCCGAGGCCGCCGAGAGCGTCAAGGACTCGAACTACCGTATCGAGACGGCGGTCGACGGCCTGCACATCTACAATCGCGACGGCCACCACATCGCTGCCGATCCGTTCGCATTATTTGAAAAGCTGGGCGTCGAGAAGGACGGCGCCCACGCCTTCTATCTCGGCTACGAGCTGGCCAAGGCGGAGATTGCACGCGCACTCGGCAAACGCTATGCGCAGGACGGCCCGCTCGATTGGGGCGTCGCCGCCGATCGCAAGTCCGATGACCTGACGCAGCACGCGCCCGAAGGCGCAACGCTCAAAGCCGCCCGCAAGGAGAAGCAGGATGCCGCGCATCGTCGAAACGATCGTGACGACGACGAACGCGAAGGGTGAGGCGCACATCGCGCCGCTCGGCCTGATCGAGGACGGCGACCAACTGGATCATCGCGCCGTTCCGCCCCTCGCGCACGCTCGACAATCTGCGCGAGGTGCCGTTCGCCGTGGCGAGCCACACCGACGACGTGCGCGTGTTTGCCGGCTGCGTGACGGGGCGTAAGGACTGGCCGACGCGGCCCGCCACCACGATCAGCGGCGTGCGGCTCGCCGATGCCGTCTCGCACTGGGAGCTGAGCGTTGAGCGCGTCAACGAGGACGAGCAGCGCCCGCGCTTCTCCTGCGCTCTTGTGCACGAGGCGAGCCACCGGCCATGGGCCGGGTTCAATCGCGCGCAAGCGGCTGTGCTCGAGTGCGCCGTGCTGATCACGCGTTTGAAGATGCTGCCGCCGGAGAAGATCGAGGCGGAGCTGAAATACCTCGACATCGCCATCTCCAAGACGGCGGGCCAGCGCGAGCAGGAAGCTTGGGGCTGGCTGATGCAGCGGATCGACGCCTGGCGCGCTGAGGGCAAGTGAGGGTTTAGGCGTCCTGCGCCAGCAGGGCGACGGCGACGGCCGGGGCGCAGCGCGTCGCCCATTCCGCGCAGTCAGGTGCCGCGTTGGCGAGCACGCCAAACCGGATGGTCCCTCGCCCGGGCGCTTGCGTCAGAGCCTCGATCTGCGGGGCGCCGATACCGGCGGCGACGACCGGCGCTTCCAGCCGGCAACGGCGCAGCGGCTAGAACCTCGGCAACGGCCGCGCGCACCTCGCGTCATCTGCTTGTCGGCGATCGCGCGCGCCGCGGCGCGCCAATCGTCGAACGGCGCATCGATCGCATCACGTCCGAAGCAGCGGGCAAAGCGCGCCACGCTCTCCTCGACCGACTTGCCGCGGCCGTCGGCGGTGCCGTGCTGGTCGACGCCATCGGGCAGCTCGCCAAGGATGCGGCGCACGTCGGCCATGGTGGCGAAGCCGCCGGCCGCGAGCCGCTGCTCGCGTCCTTGAAACTTTGCCCGCTGCGTGACGACGCTGACGTCGGTGCGCGTCAGCCCGGTGTAGACAAGCTCGCCGGTCGCCAGCCGCTCGCCGTCGGTGATGCCGCGCGGCTGCGGCTGAGCACCGGCGACGGGAATGATGTCGGTCGTCGTCGACCCCATGTCGATGAGCAACGCATCGGGCATCCGCTGCGCGACGAGCGCCGCGCTGGCGAGGAAGTTGGTCGAGGCGACGCTCATGGGATCCGCGCGCGCTTCCTCGAGGCCGCCAAAGCCGCGCGGCCCCATCCAGATCAGCATCTCCGGCGCCAGCAGCGCCGCCAGCCGATCGAGGATCGCCGCGACGCCGCTGCGCCGGTCGGGGAACAGCTCGCACAGCTCGCCGGTCATGGTCGCCGCGTGCCGGTTGGCGCGCGCGGACAGCGGCGCCGCCTCGGCAAAGCGCCGCGTCGAGCCGGTCGAGGCCGCGCCACAGCGGGCAGGCGATCTGCGTCACCGCGATGGTGCGGCCGTCCTCGGCCAGCGCCACTTTGAGGTGCGCGCCGCCCACGTCGTAGCCGGCTGTGATGGCCATGGCTCGCTTGCCTCCGCGCCGCGCATTTCGGCGCGCCTCCTTACGTTCGGGCCGTGATACACGAGGAGCGCGCGGAGGCAAGCGACCCAATGGACGTGATCCCGGTCATCGACGTGCGCCATGGGCTGGCGGTGCGCGGCGTTCCGCGGGCAGCGCGCTGACTATCGTCCGCTGGAGACGCCGCTTGGCGGCGGGCAGCGACCCGGTCGATGTCGCGCGCGGCTACGCGGCGCTGTTTCCCTTCCCGACGCTCTACGTCGCCGACCTCGACGGTATCGAGGGCGCGGGGCGCAACGAACGACTTGCCGGCGCATCTCGCCGCCGCAGTGCCCGGCATGCGCCTCTGGATCGACGATGGCACGCCTGCGCGCGCTGCGGCGCCGCGCATTGCCGATGCGAGGCACGCGACGCTGGTCATCGGCACCGAGAGCCTCGGCGACGAGCGGACGACGTCGCCGCCCTGCGCGCGTTGCCGCCCGACCGCTACGTGCTGTCGCTCGATTTCAAGGACGACCGCTTCGATGGCCCGAGCGGCGGTACTCGAGGAGCCGCAGCACTGGCCGCGACGCGCGTCATCGTCATGACGCTCGCCCGCGTCGGCACCGGCGAAGGGCCCGACCTGCAACGCATCGCCGCGATCGTCGGCGCGCGCGGACGGCCGGCGCATCTACGCGGCAGGCGGCGTGCGCCACCGCGCCGACATCGAAGCGCTGCACGCGGCCGGCGCCGCCGGCGTGCTCGTCGCCACGGCGCTGCACGCCGGAACGATAAAGGCCGACGATCTCCTGGAGATCGCCGGCCGTTGATGTCGTCGCACGAAGGGTCAGAGCAGAACCGCGCGCCGGGGGTTCTACCCGTTCCAACGGCCGGAAAGTAGTCTACCCAATCGCTGCAGCAGACCCGCCTTCATAGGAGGGGCATCATCCTGCTGTGGACGGTTTCCGCTTCAAGTCTTCGCACCGAACGGATGCTGGGCGGTGTTGCGCTGGGCAGTCGCTTCGGCGGCGGTCGGCTTGCCGGCGATGGCGCGCGCAATCGACTCCTTCACGGCGCGATAGTTGAAGTCCTGGATCTTGGCGTCGTCGGCCGCTTCCCAGTGGATGAACACGCCGACGCAGATGAAGATGTCGTCGGCTTCGGAAGCCGGGATCACGCCCTCGGCGACGAAGTCCTGCACGGCCTTGGCGACGGCGTACTGGGCCGGGCCGAACATCTGCACGGCCTGACGGGCGTCCTTGATGGTGACCTTGTTGTAAAGGATCGTGTTCGGCTTGCAGTGCAGGTTGGGAGCGATGACGGCGAGCAGCGTCGTGAAGCCGTCCTTGTTGTTCGTCAGCGCGTTGCAGAATGCCGTCTCGGCGGCCGAGCCGCGCGGGCCCGATGAGTGAGGTCGATGTGCGCGACCTCGTTGCCGTCGCCGACGAGCGACTCGCCGATCATTACTTTGTTGATCTTGGCCATTACGGGGTTCCTCCCAAGCTAATAAACACCACGAGCACCAACGCGACCCCGCCGTAGCCGGGCGCATGCCGGTTCTGCCCAATTCCGATTAGCTATCCTTGTTATCTGCGATCGGCGACACTCGTCCCCGAACCGGTTGGCCGGATAGCGGCGCGCCTTAAGCACCGCCCCTAGATAACGCCAGCAGGCCTCTTCGACAAGGGGCTAAGCGGGCTCCGCAGGGCCAATTCGTCGCAAATCGAGGCAGCAAACAGGGTGGCTACAACAAGGTCTGCTGTCGTTCCGGGATTGAGCGTTGCGGCGCTTCAGCTCTGCATCGAAATCGAGCAGCGTTGGCAACGTGCTGCGGCTGCACCACGGGGTCCCAGAGGGCCACTCAGGCGCTCGGCCTCCTGCCGCACCTCCTCAGCGTCGCCAGTGCCGAATTTGCGGGCGATGTGGCTGTCGGGAAAGCGGCAAGGTAAGCCATGTGCAGCGTGGTGACGGCAAGGCTCGGATCGTCGGCGTATGCGCGCGCCCGCTTGGCCAGCACCGGCAGCCCGAACTCGAAGATCTCGTCGAAGTCGGTGACGTAGGCGCGGGCGATGCGGTCGCGGTCGGCAGCGAGCGCCATCGCCTCGAGCAGGCCGACGGTCGGCGCGGCGGCGACGTCCTGGTCGGGCGCCGCGCCGAGGCCGCCGGGGTTGGCGCGGCGGATCGCCGCGAAGACGGCGGCGGCGTCGGCCTCGTCGAGGTCGGCGAGGACCGCCGCGCAGGCGCTCGCGCAGCACGGCGCGTCGCCGGGCGCTCGGCGGCTGCGGCGAGCGGCGCGCACAGCAGCAGGATGCCGAGGTTGGTATTGCAGCCGGCGGCGGCGAGCGAGGCGTCGACGGCGCGCGGATGCGCGCGCCGACCTGCACGTCGGCTGCGCGCAATCCAAGGCGCCGCCGCCGTCGGCGCTCGCCTCGAACTGCGCCGACCTCCATGCCGTGGCCGCCGGCGTGGATGTGCACGTTGCCGGGCTTCAGCGCGTGCGAGCTCGGCGCGGCAGGCGGCGAGGAACAGCGTCGCGCGTTTCGCTCTCGCTCAGGCGGGACATGGTCGGGCGGCTGCGCTGCCGACGCTCGACACGCGCGCGAGGAAGTCCTCGACGATCGCTTCGGCGATGTCGACGTCGGAGACGCTCTGCAGCCCGCGCCAGGAGGGGTTGCTGTTGACCTCGAGCACCATGCAGCCGACCGTCCGGCGCGCGGATCAGATCGACGCCGGCATAGTCGGCGTCGACGGCGGCGAGCGCCGCGCGAAGCCAGCTGCGCCATCTCGCGCGTGGGCCGGCACGGCACCGGTGCGCCGCCCTGGTGCACGTTGGTGATCCAGTGGCCGGCCTTGCGGCCCATGGCGGCAATGACGCGGTTGCGCGTGACGATGACCCGCCAGTCCTCGAAGTCGGCGCCCGAGGGCGGCACGAAGTCCTGCAGGTAGTAGATGTTGTCGGCGGCCTCCGACGGCGGCAGATCGTCGGTCGCCATCGACGAGCAGCAAGCCTTTGCCCTGCGAGCCGAACAGCGGCTTGAAGATCAGCGGGCGGCGCGCGTCTCCGACGTAGACGACGGCCGGCGGCGTCGCCCTCCATGGTGCGCGTGCGCGGCGTCGGGATGCCGGCCTTGTGCAGCAGGAACGTGGTCATCGACTTGTCGACGCAGCGCTCGATCGCGCGCGCGTCGTTCCACACCCGCACGCCGCTCTCGCGCAGCGCGTGCAGGAGGCCGAGGCGGAACGTGATCTGCTCCAGCGTGCCCGGCCGAGATCGAGCGCACGAACACGGCGTCGGGCAGCGCGCCGTCGAAGCCCGGAATGTCGATGCCGCTCGCGAGCGCGGTGTCGAAGGCGCAGCGCGGCAGCGACGTAACGACGACGGAGGCGCCGCGCCGCGCGTAGCGCTCGGCGAGGCGGCGCACGTGCCAGTGGCCGCTTTCCTCTTCGAGGAAGAGCGCAATGCGCGGTCCGCTGGCCGCAGGGCCTCAGCGGAAGCTTGCGTCGACGATGTCTGGAGCAAGTTCGCCAGCGTGGAAGGAGGAGCCGGTGTCGAGGTTGGAGACGATGACCGCGGCGGGGCTGAACAACATGGGATCGATCTTGTAGAAGTCGCCGTTGACGGCGGCGAAGATCTCGGCGAACGGCTGGCCGTAGGCGGAGCACGCTCGAGCTCGGCAGCTGCGTCGGCGAGCTTCTTGCGCCGCCTCGTCGGCACCGCGCACGAAGAGCTGCACGCGGCCGCCGTAGATGATGGCGTCGTTGGTGCGGCCCATGGCCTTGATGAAATCGGGAATTGGCGGCGCGATCGGCGCGGTGCCGATGCCGTCCTCGATCTGGTCGAGCGGGAAGTGCAGCTCGTGCGCCTTGTGCAGCGCGACCTCGAGCACGCGCGCGGCGATCTGCACGGTGCCGGCGAGGCTGCCCGTCGGCGCGAAGAGGATGGTCAGATCGGCGGCCTGCGACGCCGCAGTCGGCGGCGACTTCGAGAGGGCGACGGACGTGGGCGGCGGCTTGTCGCCTTCGATGACGAGTGCAGCCTTGTTGTAGTGGTCGACGTAGCCGAGCTCCTTGTAGAGCGGCTCCACGCGCGACAGCGCGCGTGCGGGACCCGAGCCGAGCGCGAAGAAGCCGCTCTCCTGCTCGGTCATCGTCCAGCCGGCGTACTGGCTGCCGAGGCAGGCGATCACCGGATTCGACGAGTGGACGGTGATGCCGAGCGGCCAGCGCGGGATGCCGGAGGACATCGTGAAGGACACGACGCCGAGGCCGCCCATGCAGATTTCCGCGAGCCGGCGCCCGGCTTCGATGCCGCCCGGAGCTTCGGCTCCGAGGTCGATGCGGCGCTCGCCGGCCTCGCCGGTCGTGACGATGCAGCGCAGGGCGCCGGCGTCGGCGACGAGGGCGTCAACGAGCTTGGCCGCGCGCGCCGAGACGCTCGGGGCGGGGCCGATGTACTTCTGCATTGTTGTTGCGCTCCCTGTCTGCCGCCCGTGCATACAGCATCTCGGCCAGTTCGTCCAAGCGCCGGCGGCAATATCGTTCGGCCGCTTCCGGCGTTCCTTCGGCGGCGAAGACGGTGGCGATCGGGCCGGTAGCGCGGGATGCGCGTGCCGGGGGCGGGCCGGTCGGCGGTCCACTCCGGCCAGGGGACGGCGCCCATCGTCAACGGCCCGGGACCGGCATAGAGGATGGCCGCGGCGCGGGCCGCCCGAGCGGTGCCGGGAGGCGGGGGGTGCGGCCCGCGCAGGCGGCAAGGTGGGCGTGAAATAACGTGCCGCTCGCATCGTCGAACACGTCGAGCGTGGCGCCCGGACGCGGGTTGACCTCCAAGAGGTGAGGGGTGTCTCCGGCGAGCAGGAAGTCGAAGGCCACGAGCCCGACGAGATCGAGCGCGGCGCAGACCCGCTCGACCGCGGCGCGCATGATGGCATCGATGGCGGGGGCGCAGGCTGACAGGACCGACCGCGCCGCCGTAGCGGTAGGGGCGCGGTTCGGTGCCGACGGTCCATTGCCGGCTGAAGCCGACGATCTGCACGCCTTCACCGGCAGCGACGGCAAGAACCGAGAACGGCACACCCTCGAGGCGGCGCTGGAAGTAGCGTTCGCACTCCGCTCGGCCGAGCCCGCCGCAACGACATGCGCGCCGCCGCTGCCGCCGATGCGCTTCGACAGCCAGTCGCGTCGCATCACGCGGGAGCGTCGAGCTGCGTCTCGGGATGGGCAATGGCGAGCGTGTCGAGCAGCGCGAACAGGACGGCCGGGTCCTTCGCGCGCGCGACTGTCTCGCCGTCGTTGCCGATGAGCCGGTAGCGGCGCGCCAGCGTCGCGACGAGCTTGGGGCGGTCCTCGAAACCGGAGCCGAGCACGAGCCCTATCGGCGGAGTGATGGCCGACGCTGCGAGCGCCGCGAGCGCGGCAAAAGCCAGCCGGCGCGAAAGCCGCTACGGGCGGCATCCGGGACGCAGCGCGAGGCGGCCGCGTGCTCGGCGGTGTCGCTGTCGCCGAACGCGTCGACCACCAGCGGGCAGATAACCGGCGCGCCGGGCCGAGGCGGCGAGCGCCCGCCCGGACAGCGCGGCAATGAGGACGGTTGCGGTCGTCAAGTGGTGCAGCGTCCGCGCCAGCTGGAAGGCATCGCGGAAGTCGTAGTGAACCGGCTTGTCGGAGGTGAGCATCCGCTTGAAGAGGCCGGACTTCGGTCTTGTACTTCACGTCGCCGATGGCGAGCGGGCCGACGCCGAGCGCGTTGCAGCCCGGCAGCGGCGCGCCGTCCATGAACAGCTCCATGCCCTCGACGCCCGGCGGCGGCACGGCGTTGACGTCGGCGACGACGAGCAGGTTCTTGGCTAGGGCCTTGTCTGCGGCGCTGATGACGCGCACGCCGGCGGCGGCCGCGGCGAAGATCACCTCGGCATCGGCGATGATCGCTCTCTTCTTGCTCGGTCTCGCCGGACTTGGCGATGAGGTCGACACCGAAGCGCTGCTTCGACACTTCGGCCGACTTGATGACGCGGTCGACGCCGCGGTGGGCGACGAGCGTGACCTGTGCGCCCTCGAGCGCAGCAATGATCGAGGAGGCGAAGCCGACGACGCCGGTGGCGCCGAACACGGCGACGCGCGTGCCTTTCCAGCCGCGGTTGAACTTGGTGCGCAGCACGCGCTCGACGCAGGCGACCATCGCCGCCGCAGTGGTGAACGAGCCGGCCGGATCCGCGAAGGTGGAAAGCTCGAAGGGCGGCACCAGCGCCTTCTTCGCGGCGTCCATCATGTCGAGCGCGAGGATCGCGTCCTTGCCGCCGATGAAGATGCCGGTGCGCACACCGTCGTTAGGCGGGCGCGAGAAGATGGCGTCCTGGGTCAGTGCCGTCACTTCCTCGAGCGTTACGTTGATGTAGGGCACGATCACCTTGCAACCGGCATCCGCCGCCATGTTCACGTCGAAGGGGGACATGTGCTTTTGCGGCGAGAGCATGTGCAAGATCGGAGTGGCGTCGCTCATTTTTTTGGTCTTCCTCGGCTCTTTGACTATGTGCTCGCGATCCGCTCGACGCTGGCGCCCCTGTTGCGCCCGGCGGCGATCAGGATATCGAGACCCTCGGCTCTAGCGACTTCGATTGAAGAATCATAGAGGCGGTCGGCACTTTCCTCGGAGTGAGCGAACGCGAACCCGGTCGGCCCCCACGAGCTCTGCCCTATCCCGTGCGCGCCGCCGTCGCGCAGCGTTTCAACGACGCGGCCCACGGCAGGGCTGGTCCATGGACTGCCCCCTTGCGCGCCGGCGAAGTGTCCGCCGACGATCGCCTGAATCTCGGTCAGCGCGCCGCCGAAGGCATCGATGTCACACTCCATCACACCAGGCACGAGCTGCATGAGAACGAGGCGGCAGACGTGCGCTGCCGCAGCATCGGGCAGCGGCGGCAGGGCGGCGAAGGCTTTAGCTTCGTCTTCGCCATGAACACCGGCCGTGTGCGGGTCCATGACGAGGAGTGCGCGCCAAGCCTCGGGGAAATCGGCACGCACGAGAATGGGCGGGGCGCGGTCGGCAGCGCCACGGCCGCCGTCGACGATGAAGCCGCCTTGCTCGAACGCCGCCATGCCGATGGCCGAGCGGGCGCCACGATCGACAATCTCGCCGAGACGCGCGGGGCTGTAGGGAATGCCTTCGAGTTCCGTCAGGGCGGCGCCGGCGGCGAGCGCTAGTTGGGTTCCCGAGCCGAGGCCGGCATGGGCCGGGATGGCCGAGGCGATTGATACGTCGTAGGCGCCGTCGAGCGAGAACACCTCGGCAAAGCGGCGAAGCATGGCGACGGCTCGCGTGTGGTCGGGGCCGTCGCCCTTGAACGCGCGGGCTCGCTTCAGGACGAGCTCGGTTCGCGGGGTATCGATGGCGAGGCCGATGCTGCCAAACAGCCTTCCCAGACTACCGTTCAGATCGAGGAAGCCGAGGTGCAGCCGCGCCGGTGCCACGACCCGCACCGCCCCAGGGTGCGCGCGCGCGGGCTTGTCCACGGGCCTGCCCTTGGCTGGCTCAGTTTGCGTTGCGTCGGCCAGTGGCATTACGGTTCAACCTGCTGGTGCGGAGCGTCCCCATAGGCGGAGGAGAGGACAATATGGCGGCAGAGCGCGAAAAGCCCATGCCCGAGGCCGAAGTCAACGCTTGGCTGCAAAAAAACCTGCCGAAGTGGCATCTGGAGAATGGCTGGATCAGGCGAACATACAAGACGAGCGGGTGGAAAGGCACGCTGATGGTCATCAATACCGTCGGCCACCTCGCCGAAGCCGCCTGGCATCATCCTGATATCACAGCGTCCTAT
Organism: uncultured Alphaproteobacteria bacterium; assembly: GCA_963724595.1. Lineage (GTDB taxonomy): Bacteria > Pseudomonadota > Alphaproteobacteria > Rhizobiales > Hyphomicrobiaceae > Hyphomicrobium_A. The sequence goes on from CAVRVR010000036.1 coordinate 49,487, forward strand.
GCCTGGGTCGAGGTGCGCCTAATGACGCACACGGCCAAGGGCATCACGCAGAAGGACTTCGAGTTGGCCAAGAAGATCGAGGACGTCGTTCATTGGCAGCCTGGCAAGGAGGAAGGAGCGCTTGAGGGGACGCCTCACTCCGACGTGCGGTTCGCTTACATAAAATACGACTGACCGGCGGTGTTGGGGCCGCCGGCTTGCCTGGCACGGGCAACCGCGATAACGAGCAGCGCCTTCTGCCATGCCGCTTCAGCGAGCCACGATGTCCGACGCGTCGCCTAAGTCCACCGCCTCCGCGTTCGACTGCCTCGTCGCACTCGGCTCCAACCTCGGCGACAAGGCCGCCAATATCGACCGAGCCATCGCGCAGCTGACGCAGCAGGGCGACGTGCGCCTTTTGGCGCGCTCGCGCAACTACGCGACCGAGCCCTGGGGCAAGACAGATCAGGACTGGTTCGTAAACGCTGCCATCGCGGTGGCGACGCAGCTCGGCCCGCGCCAGCTGCTGGCGCGCTGCAAAGAGGTCGAGCGTCGCATGGGGCGTGTCGCCACCGAAAAATGGGGTCCCCGCATCATCGACCTCGACCTTCTGGTTTATCGCGATCGCGCCCTGAACGATCCCGACCTCGTGCTGCCGCACCCGCACATTGGCGCGCGCGCTTTCGTGTTGGCGCCGCTCATGGACGTCGCGCCGGATCTGGTGATCAACGGCAAGAGCGTTCGCGCCATGTACGAGGCGGTCGACGCTTCGAGCGTGAAGCCGCTCGAGTAGGTTCTCGAAAACAAAAACGCCGCGGATCGCAAGATCCGCGGCGTTCAAATACGTGAAAGCAGCGAGCGCTTACTTAGGAGCGCCTTCGGCGCCGAAGGACTCGATGTAGGCGATGATGTCATCGCGCTCGACTTCATCCTTCACGCCCGGAAACAACATCTTGGTGCCCGGAACTTTCTTCTTCGGGTCGGCCAGCCACTCGTGCAGGGCGGCGTCGTCCCACGTGATGCCCGACTTCTTGAGAGCGTCGGAGTAGGCGAAGCCTGCGACCGACGCGGCGGGACGGCCGAGGATTCCGTTCAACTCCGGACCCACCTTGTTCTTCGCGCCCGGGCCGATTGCGTGGCAAGGCGCACACTTCGTGAAGAGCTTCTTACCGGCCTCGGCATCCTGTGCCGAAGCCGCTGCCGGCAGCGCGAGCAACACGCCCGCCGCGACTACCCACCTGAGCATCCCGTTTCTCCCTGTTTCGACGATCACGCGTCGTTTGGATGGCGCGCGTATCATCGGATGGCGATCGTGAATGTGCCAAGTCTTTTCTGAACTTGGACTGAACACGATGCCGCACCCGCGGTTCCCCGACGGCGCCACTCAGGATTTACGATGCCCCGGCTGGCGACGCTTAAGCGTCGCTCGACACGGGTGTTTTTTGCACTGCGGTCTTCGACGTCGTACCACCGGGCCGGCGGTAGACGAACTCCGGCGGAACGTGATGGGATTCGACATCCGCCACCTTCGCCCACTCCGCATGCAGCGGCGATAGCGAGCAGGCGGGATCGGTGTTGGCCGCATCGCCTGTCAGCGCGAACGCCTGGCAACGGCAGCCGCCGTAGTCGATCTCGCGCCGCGGGCAGGTCCGGCACGGCTCCTTCATCCACTCGGTGCCGCGGTATTTCTGGAACGCCGAGCCGGTGAGCCAGATCTCGCCCAGCGGCTTGTCGCGGACGTTGTCGAACTCGAGGTGGGTGATGGATTCCGCCGCATGGCAGGGCAGCACGCGCCCCGACGGCGTGACGTTGATGATGCCCTTGCCCCAGCCGCCCATGCAGGGCTTGGGGAACTTGGCGTAATAGTCGGGCACCACCGAGTCGATGACGATGACGCCCTTCAAACGCTCGCGCTCGCGCTCGACCACTTTGGCCGCAGCCATGAACGCCTCGCGCGTCGGCATGAGCGCGCCGCGGTTCCTCAGTGCCCACGCGTAGTACTGCACGTGGGCGATCTCGACGCGGCCAGCGCCCAGCTCGACCGCGTAGTTGATGATCGCTTCGACGTTGTGAATGTTGTGGCGATGAATCGGTGCGTTGATGGTCAGCGGCATGCCGAGCTCGCGGACCCAGCCGGCCACTTCCTTCTTCTTGGCGCTGCCCCCCTTGTAGCCGCCGATGCGGTCGGCATTCTCCGCCGCCGTGTCGACGTCCTGAATCGAGATCTGCACGTGGTCGAGGCCGGCCTCTTTGAGCTTCTCCAGCCGGTCGCGCTTCAACAGGACGGCAGCCGTGATGAGGTTGGTGTAGAGGCCGGCGTCCGCCGCCGCCTTGACGATCTCCTCGAGGTCACGGCGCGCCGTCGGCTCACCGCCCGATAGATGCACCTGCAGGATACCCAGCTGCGCCGCTTGGCGCATGACCTTTTGCCATTCCTCCGTCGTCAGCTCGACGTTGACTTTCTCGAGCTCGAGCGGGTTGGAGCAGTATGGGCACTGTAGCGGGCAGCGATGCGTCAGCTCGGCAAGAAGGCCGATAGGCGCGCGCACCGCGCACGAGGGATCGGGCTCGGGCGACGAGGCGGCATCACAGCGCATCTCGCCGGCGTCCATCGTAACCGTCGCTTCAGTGACGTGCTTGACGTGGGTAGGGGCAGATTCGTTCATGCCTTCACTACTCCCTTGTCGGCGAGGTCCTGGAACATCGCGATGATGTCGGCCTCGATCTCCTCCGCTGGCGCATTGTACTCTTTAGCCATCAGCCCGGCGATGTCGCCGACGCTGCGTTGGCCATCACAAAGCTTCAAGATTCCGACAGCGATCTCGTCGGGATCGAATACGCGCTCGGGTGCCAAGATGAGCCAGCGGCCGCGACCTTCGTCGTGCCGCATCTTAATATGGGGTGGCATCACCGGCTTGCTAGCGACCGTGATGATCGCGCGCTGGCGTGGTGCAGTTTCACCCATTCTCATGTCTCCGGACGAAACACGCCGGGCGGAATGTGCCCTTCGACGTAGGCGTGCTGCAGGGCGTCGAGCTGCACCCACAAAACGTTGCACTTGAAGCGGACGGCGTCGACGCAGGCTTCCTGCTCCTCGCGCGTCTTGGCGTTCTTCAAGACGTAGTCGAGGGCGAAGTCGGCGTCGCGCGGCGCTTGCGTTAGGCGCCGCTTGAAGTAGGCCATGACCCTGTCGTCGATGAAGTCGGGATAGTTCTCGAGCATGCCGGAGATTCGCTCCTTATGAATCTTGGGAGCGAACAGCTCGGTGAGCGAGGAGGCGACGGCGATGGTGATCGGCTGCTCGCGCACGAAGGTGACGTAGGATTCCACGGCAAACTTGGTCGCCGGCAGCGCCCCCTTCATGGAAATGACGTAGTCGCGGTCGAGGCCGAGGCCGTCGGTCAGCACCAGCCAGCGCTCGATGCCGCCTTCCTCCTCGCCGTAGCCGTCGTGGTCGAGCAGGCGGTGCGCCCATTCGCGGCGCAGCTCGCGGTCATACAGGCGGCTGATGAGGGCGGCGTCCTTACGGGGCACCGCCGATTGGTAGCAGAAGCGGTTGAGCGCCCACGCCTGCACTTGCGGCTTTGTCAACTTCCCGCCGTGCAGCATGTGATGGAACGGGTGCTTGTCATGATAGCGCTCGGCGCCGACGGCGCGGATCGCCGCTTCGAAGTCGGCAACCGACATCGGTTCCTGCGCTTTTCGCTCGGTGCTCATACGCTCCAGGCTTACCGCTTCGGTCATAGGCGCACCTCCAAGCCATCGTACCCGACTTCCCATCCCGCACCCTCAATGGTCTTGCGGGCGGGCGAGTTCTCGTCCAGTGCCGGGTTCGAGTTGTTTATATGCACGTATATGAGCCTTCCGACGCCAAGTTTCGAGAACGCGGCGATCGATCCTGAGGCCCCAGACATGCTGATATGGCCCATTCGGGCTCCGGTTTTGTTAAGCAGTCCCTGCTCGAGCATCTCGTCATCGGTAAACAAGGTGCCATCGAAAAAGACGATGGATGCGCCCTGCAGGCGGGCGGCCAACTTCTCATCTACGGCAGCACACCCGGGGATGTAAAAGAAGGACTTCTTCTCGGCAGGATCAGTAATTTTGAGGCCGATGGTGTCGCCTGCCTGGCCGCCGTAGTTGTTGGAAGACTTGTCCTCCAGGTAGAGGGCAACCTTGCCGGGCACGGCGAAGGCTTCGACGGTCAGCCCTAAATCGACGCCGGCGCCCTCCAGCTTGAACGGCCGATCGAGGGCGATCTCGATGCGCGGCACCAGCGGCTCGGCCAGCACCTGGAACACCGAGTTGGCGCGGAGCGTGTGGAGCACCCGGTCCGAGGCATAGATCGAGAAGGGCTGCGCCTCGCGCAGGTTGATGAGGCCGATGATGTGGTCGACGTCGCCGTTGGTCAGCACCGCCGCCTTGATGGGGCTGTGACGCAGGCCGAGCTTCGGATCGGCATGCAGTTGCGGCGTGTCGTTGAGCTGCTGGCGTAAGTCGGGCGAGGCGTTGAGCAACGCCCAATTCACCCCGTCGCGGCTCACGGCCAGCGACGATTGCGTCCGTGCCCTGAAACCGGGGGTTCCAGCGCGCACGGCGGCGCAGTTGCGGCAGTTACAGTTCCACTGCGGGAACCCACCGCCCGCGGCAGACCCCAGAACTTTGATGATCATTTCCGTCGTCTGGTTTCGGACGCTCCGACGCCCGATAAAACAACGGCGGCCGAATGTTCGACCGCCGTTGTCGGAAACTCACAGAGTTGGTGAGTGGATCGACAGTCGTTAGATGATGTCGATCTCAGCCGGCATGTACGAGGTGACCTCGAGGCCAACTTCCTGCTCACGAACTGCGGGCTTCGTCCAAACCTTCATGACTTCCTCCTATTCGGCAAGATGCCGTCCAAAACTGGATGGCCCCGCCGAGGGCCCACCCTCTGGAGCGATTACCTCTCATAGGCTCGCTCCAGTCCGCGGATCCAAGACACGCAAGCCCGGACCGCATTGGCGGCTATAAACCACATGCGACTTTCGAACGGAAGTAAATCGGTCTCACAAACGCGTGTGCTATTCGTCATTGAATTGTCGTGCGCGTGCTCGCAGTTGCGAACAAATTTTGGCGCGCGTTTGAGGTGTGTAGAGGCACTCTAGCGGCGACCGGAGGGGGGCTTGACTGACACCCGACAGCGCCACGACGGGGTGCCTTGCAGCCGGGCCCGAAGCCGAGGATGTCAAGGGTTCGGGCAAAGACCCACCGAGCCGCAAAGCTATACCCGAACGCCACAGAAGGCGGGAAAAACGTTCTTATCTTTAGGCAAGGCGCCGTCAGCAATAGAAAATTCTACTTCGATAAACTATAAGAAACGGACCGGCCGAACGGGGCGCACGGGCTGCCGCTGTAAGCCGATTTACCCTAACCGGTCATCATGCTCGGCGCGTAGGCAGCGAAAGGTACGGCGTTGCGGTACTTCCCTATCTTCTTCGATCTCGACGGACGCGACGTGCTTATCGTCGGGGGTGGGGAGAAGGCGTTGCAGAAGCTCCGCCTGCTCGCCAAGACGACGGCGCGCCTGAAGATCGTCGCCGCAGATGTCAGCGAGGACATCACCGCCGCTGGCGTGACGACCCTGACCGTCGAGCGGCATGCTTTCACCGAGGCCGATCTCGACGGGGCGGCGCTGGTCTTTGCCGCCAGCGACGACCCAGAGCTTGACGCGCGCGTCGCCGCCGCGGCGCGGGCGCGCGGCTTGCCCGTCAACGTGGTCGACGGCCCATCGCAGAGCAACTTCATCATGCCGGCGATCGTCGATCGCGATCCGGTTGTCGTCGCCATTGGCACGGAAGGCGCCGCACCGATCCTCGCCCGCGAGATCAAAGCCAAGATCGAGAGTTGGCTGCCGATTCATTTTGGACGCGTCGCGCAGCGTGCCCAGGAGCTGCGCCGTCGCGTTCACGACGCCATCGCCGATCCGGTCGTGCGCCGCCGCACTTGGGAAGCGCTGCTGCAGGGCGTCTGGCGCACCGCCGTTCTGGCGGGTGACAGCGAGGCAGCCAGCCGCGAATTCGACCGCCAGATTACCGCCGGCGGTGCGCAAGAGCACCCGGTGGGGAGCGTGGCGCTGATCGGCTGCGGCCCCGGCGAGCCGGACCTCATCACCTTGAAGGCGCAACAACACCTGCAGTCAGCTGACGTTCTTGTTGTGGATCGCCTGGTCAATCCGGCCATCCTCGAATACGCGCGGCGCGACGCCATCCGCATTGACGTCGGCAAGGAGCCGGAAGGCAACTCGGCCCTGCAGGAGGACATCAACCGTATCCTCGTGCGCGAGGCACTCAAGGGTCATCGTGTTGCCCGCCTCAAGGGCGGCGACGCATTCGTGTTCGGCCGCGCCGCCGAGGAGATGGCGGCTGTGCGCGCTGCCGGCATCTCCGTCGAGGTGGTGCCGGGTATCACCGCCGCGCATGCCTGTGCGGCGAGCGTCGGCCTGCCCGTGACGCTGCGCACTAAGGTGCGCCAGTTCGCAGTCGTGACTGGGGCGTCGGCCGACGGGCCACTCGAGCTCGATTGGGCAGCGCTGGCGCAGCCCGGCCAGGCCTTCGCCATCTATATGGGCGTACGCACGGCCCAGCACGTCCGTGACAAGCTGCTGGCCGCCGGGGCGGCGCCGCAAACGCCGGTCGTCATCGTCGAAAATGGAACGCTGGCCAACGAGCGTGCGCTGGCAACGGAGCTGTCCGCCCTGGCGGCCGCCATTGCCGATACGGGCATCCGCGGGCCGGCCGTGATTTTCGTCGGCCTCGATTGGACGAGTGCCGGGCTGTTGCGGCCCGACAAGGTCGAGGTATACGAGCCGCAACGCGAACGCGAGATTGCCAACGAAGCCGGCAAACGCGGCTCTGCAGCAACGTCGCATCCAGGGTAAACCCGCGCACCGAAGGTGGTAGTCTTCGCGACAGCGGAGACGCGAAATGTCGAGGAGGCGTTTGTGACCGCCCAACCGTTGCTTCCGAAGAACGCACCGTTCACGCCGGAAGACATTGACGCACTGAATAGCGTCGTCGCCCGCACGACACCGCAGCAGCGTGCCTGGCTCGCCGGTTTCTTCGCCGGCTTCGAGGCGGCGCAGGCCGGCGCGCAGCCGCAGCTGGCCGTGGCAGCAAAGCCGCGCCAGGCGCTGACGGTTCTCTATGCGAGCGAGAGCGGCAACGCCGAAGTGCTCGCCATGCGCACCAAGAAGCTCGCCCAGAAGCATGGGCTCGATGCGCGCGTCGTCGACTTCGCCGATGCCGACATGAGCGTGCTGTCGAAAGCCAAGAACCTGATGGTGTTCGCCTCCACTTGGGGCGAGGGCGATCCGCCGAGCCGCGCCGTCGACTTCTACACCGCGCTGATGGGCGACGGCGCCCCCCGCATCGAGGGCGTGCGCTTTGCCGTCCTCGCGCTGGGCGACACGGCGTATGCGCAGTTCTGCGCCACCGGTAAAGCGATCGATCTGCGACTCGAGGCGCTGGGTGGCAAGCGCGCCTTCGACCGTGTCGATCTCGACCTCGACTATGCCAAGCAGGCGGCCGAGTGGACGCAGAAGGCCCTCACTGAGCTAGCGCCGGTCGAGGCCGCCGGCACTGCCACTGTCGTCCACGTCGACTTCAAGGGCGGTGGGCAGTTCGCCGATGATGATGAACCGCAATTCACCCCCGAGAACCCGCTCACGGGCGAGATCGCTACGCTGGTCAACCTCAACGGCAGTGGCTCGACGCGTGAGACCTGGCACGTCGAGATCGCTGCCGAGGCGCCCGGCTTCTCGTACCTGCCTGGTGATGCCATCGGCATCATGCCGGAGAACGACCCGGGCCTAGCGCTGGAGCTGGCCGAGGCCGTCGGCCTTGGTGCGGACGGTGCGGTCGTACAGAAGCTGCGCGAGCGCTACGACGTGACGACGCTGTCGCGCGCTCTCGTTGAAGTCTACGCGAAGCTCACGCAGCGCACAGACCTGACGCATCTCGCCGATCAGAAGGCCTTCACCGAGTTCGCCGAGGATCGCCAGCTTATCGATCTGTTCGAGCGCTACCCTGAGAAGCTCACGGCCGATGAGCTGTTCGGCTTGCTGCGCCCGCTGCCGGGGCGGCTCTACTCCGTCGCATCGAGCCCCAAGGCGCACCCGGGCGAAGCGCATCTGCTCGTCGGTGCCGTGCGCTGGGAGTCGTACGGCAAGAAGCGCGGCGGCGTTGCCTCCACCTACTTCGCCGACCGCCGCAAGGTCGGTGATCCGGCGCGCATCTACGTCAAGCCGAACCGCCACTTCCGCCTGCCCGAGGACGGCAACCGTCCGATCATTATGATCGGCGCCGGCACCGGAGTTGCGCCCTACCGCGCCTTCATCGAAGACCGCGTGGAAGATAGCGCAACCGGCAAGAGCTGGCTGGTCTTTGGAGAGCGCAACTTCACCAACGACTTCCTCTACCAGCTGGAGTGGCAGGAGTATCTCGCAGACGGAGCGCTGTCGCGCATCGACGTCGCCTTTTCGCGCGATCAGCCGGAAAAGATCTACGTGCAGCAGCGGCTGTGGGAGCACCGCGCCGAGCTGCTCAAATGGGTCGAGGACGGCGCGCACGTCTACGTGTGCGGCGACGAGAAGGGCATGGCGCGCGACGTTGACGTCATGCTCGGACGCATCCTCGCGGAAGCCGCCCGCGGCGACGACGAAGCCGGTCGCGCCAAGCTGAAAGAGCTCTCGAAGGCCGGCCGCTACCAGCGCGACGTTTATTGATGCGCGGGAGCCAAAGCCCCGCCACAGGACAGCAACGATGACCGACTATAAGCGCACCAAGAACGAGTTCATCAAGGACGGCAGCCGGCAGCTGCGCGGCACCATCGCCGAAGGCCTGGCGGACGTCTCGACGGGCGCCATCTCCGAGGACGACTCGCAGTTGACGAAGTTCCACGGTACCTACCTGCAGGACGACCGCGACGTGCGCCCCGAGCGCGCCAAGAAGAAGCTGGAGAAGGCCTACAGCTTCATGATCCGCGTGCGCTTGCCCGGCGGCGTCACGACCTCCAAGCAGTGGCTGGCGCTCGACGCCATCGCCGGCACATATGCCAATCACACGCTGCGTCTGACTACGCGCCAGACGTTCCAGTTCCATGGCGTTATCAAGTCGAACATGAAGCGGACGATGCAGGCGCTCAACGTCGCGCTGCTCGATACGCTCGCCGCCTGCGGCGACGTCAATCGCAACGTCCTCGCCGCTTCGAACCCGTATCTGTCGAAAACCCACGCCGCCGTCCACGATCTCGCCGTCAAGATCAGCGAGCACCTGCTGCCGCAGACGGGCGCCTATCACGAGATCTGGCTCGACGGCGAGCAGGTGATCGACGAGACGCGGCCGGCCAAGAAGGATGAGGAGCCGATCTACGGCACTCACTATCTGCCCCGCAAATTCAAGATCGTCATCGCCGTGCCACCGTCCAACGACGTCGATATCTTCGCGCACGACCTCGGCTACATCGCCATTGTCGAGGGCGGCAAGCTCGTCGGCTACAACGTCACCGTGGGCGGCGGCATGGGCATGACGCACGGCGAGCACGACACCTTCCCGCGTACCGCTGATCTGCTCGGTTTCTGCACGCCCGAGCAGGCGGTCGATGTGGCCGAGAGGGTCGTCACCGTGCAGCGGGACTGGGGTAACCGCGAGAGCCGCAAACGCGCGCGCTTGAAATATACGATCGAGGACCGCGGGCTCGCCAACTTCCGCGCCGAGGTCGAGAAGCGCCTCGGCTACAAGCTCGGCGAGCCGCGCCCGTACGACTTTACCTCGACCGGCGACGTCATCGGTTGGGAGCAGGGCAGCGATAAGAAGTGGCACCTGACCCTGTTCGTCGAGAACGGCCGCATCAAGGATTTGCCCGATTGGTCTTTGCGCACGGCGCTGCGCGAGATCGCCGAGGTGCATCCGGGCGGCTTTGTCGTCACCGCCAACCAGAACGTCATCATTGCCAACGTGGCTGCTAAGGCGAAGGCAAAGATCGAGGCGATCCTCAAAGAGCACGGCATCGCCATCGGCACGGATTTGTCGGGCCTCCGCCGCAACAGCATGGCGTGCGTCGCGCTGCCGACGTGCGGCCTCGCGCTTGCCGAAAGCGAGCGCTTCCTGCCGGAGCTGCTGACTGCACTCGAAGAGTCGCTCGACAAGGCGGGGCTCAAGGATGACGACATCGTCATCCGTATGACCGGCTGCCCCAACGGCTGCGCGCGACCCTACCTCGCCGAGATCGGCCTCGTCGGCCGCAACCCCGGACTCTACAACCTCTACCTCGGTGCGGCATTCAACGGCTCGCGGCTCAATAAGCTCTACGCCGAAGATGTCGACAAGGTGCGCATCGTGCGGCTCTTAGAGCCGCTGTTCGCGCGCTACGCGAAGGAGCGCGAGGAGGGCGAACATTTCGGCGACTTCGCCATTCGTGCCGGCTACGTGCGCGCGACCACGGCGGGCAACCGCTTCCACGACGACCTCGACCTCGTCAAAGCCGTCAGCTGATCTGCGTCTCTTAGTGGCGCATTGGGTTGAGCAGCGAGTAGGCGGCCCAGAAGAGGACGAGCGCCAGCGCGACGCGCAAGACCCAGTCGGGCACCAGTCCGGTGATGCGCGAGCCGAGCGCGATGCCGGGCACCGATCCGATCAGCAGGAAGCCGAGGATCTTCAGGTCGACGTTGCCCATGCCGAAATGGCTGGCGCCGGCGAGGAACGTCAGCGGGATGGCGTGCACGATGTCGGTACCGACAAGACGCCGCGCGGACAGCGAGTGATAGAGCACCGTCAGCGCCACGACGCCGATGGCGCCGGCCCCGACCGAGGTCAGCGCCACGAGCACGCCGAGCACGAGCCCGAGCAGTAGCGTCGGGCCTTGGCGTACCGAAACGGGTAGGGCTGCGTCGGCAGCGGTGTTGGCCAGGTGCTTCAGCAACGGATAGGCGGCAACGCATAGCGCGCTGACCACCAGCGCACATGCGAGCACTTTGCGGATGATGGCGGCAAGCACGTGGATGTCGGGCTCGGATAGATAGATCCACGCCAGCACGACCGCGGCGCCTGGCAGGCTGCCGGTGGCGAGCCAGCGCACGATGGGCCAATTGACGTTGCCGAGCGAATGATGCCGCCACGCCGCGCTCGCCTTGGTGATCGAGGCGAACAGCAGGTCCGTGCCGACCGCCATGACCGGGGAGATGCCGATGCCGGAGATGAGAAACGGCGTCATCAGCGAGCCGGCGCCGACGCCGGTGAGGCCCACGAGGAAGCCAACGGCGAAGCCGCCGAAAATGATGATGGGCCAGGCGCCCGAGTGCAGAAATTCCATAGAAGACAGGCTCGTATCGCGTTCTGGGGCGCCTCTGGAAGGCGACCTTATCCGTTATCTTGGATGGTTCAACCGCAGAAACGGCCGCAGCCTAGAGGGCCGCAGGCCGCGGGCCTCAGGTGAGGGCGGCGACGATGGTGCGCAGGCTCAGGATGGCCACGACGCAGCCGACAAGGATCATCAGCACCTTGTCGGGGAGCATTTTGGTCGCATAGGCCGCGAAGGGTGCTGCGATGACGCCGCCGATGATTAGGCCGGTGATGATCGGCCACAGCTCAAGGCCGATAGTGGCGACGAAGGTCGCGGAGATCGTTAGGGTGACGAAGAACTCGGCGAGATTGACGGAGCCGATGGCATAGCGCGGCGTCGTGCCCTGACCGATGAGCGTCGAGGTGACGATCGGGCCCCAGCCGCCGCCGCCGATGGAATTGAGCAAGCCGCCGATGAAGCCCAGCGGCGCGACGCGCGAAGGCTCGGTGCCTTCCGAGATGCGCTTGGTGAGCGCCTTCCAAACGATCAGAAGTCCGATGAGCAGCAAATATGCGCTGATGAAGGGCTTGACCTTTTCACCGTCCAGATTGGTGAGCACGTAAGCGCCGATGGCGCCGCCGATGGCCCCGGGCAGCGCCAGACGCAACAGCAGCTTGCGGTCGACGTTACCGAACTTCCAGTGCGAAGCGCCGGACACTGCGGTGGTGAACGTCTCGGCCGCGTGCACGCAGGCGCTGGCGGTGGCCGGCGGGATACCGAGGCTCAGCATCACCGAAGTAGAGATCACTCCGTAGGCCATGCCGATGGCACCGTCGACCATCTGTGCGGCGAAACCGACGGCGACGAATAAGAGCAGGTCTTCCCACATCGAGTTGGCTCACACCTTTTCAGCTCGGGGCCCGGCGTTCGGTATAACGGATACCGAAGCCGGCGCACCTTGCAATCGTAAGAGCCGTTAAAGCTCGATTTTTACCGGAATGCCTGCAGCGTGCAGCAGCAGCGCCGCTTCGCTGGCGCGCCGCTGGAACTCGCGGCGATCTTCGTCGCTGTCGCTGAGATCGCGGCACAGACCCCGCTCCAGGAGTTCGCGCGTCAGTTTGAAGGCCGAGGCACTGGCGCCATTTCCTGCCGTGGCACTTGCGATCACACCGCCGGCGACGGTGGCGCCAGTAAGCGCGTCGACGATGAGGAACGCACCCGTCGGCTGATTGTCCGCAAACGTATCGACGGCAACCGAGCGGCCGAGCGTGATGGAGGCAATGGCGATATCGTTGACGCTGGCCTTCTCCGAAGGCTCCGCAATCAATGTCTCAAGATCGAGCAGCGACTTGATGCTGATGGTGGAGATCGGCGCTAAGTCGGTGGCCGTGCGCAGGAAGTAACCCGCGCTCGGGTCGAACGGTGTCTCCCACAGCCAAACGATACGCGCCTCGATCTGCGTGGCGACGGTCGGCGGATGGTCGGCCAGCGAAAGGATGGCGCCGCGCGCCACGTCGATATCGGTGTCGAGCTGCAGGGCGACGGCCTGCCCCTGTTTGGCGAGCTCGAGATCGCGGCCCATGGTGGCGATGCGCAGGACGTGCGCGCTCTGCCCGCTCAGCGCGTCAGTGACGCGGTCGCCGACGCTGATGTAGCCCGAGGCGACGGTGCCGGCGAGGCCGCGGAAGTCGAGGCCGTCGCGCAGTACGGCCTGCACCGGCAGGCGGAAGGGGCCGCGCGGGGTGATGTCACGCGGCGGAATGCGTTCGAGGTGCTCGAGCAGGTGCGGGCCTGTGTACCAGGGCATGTGCTCGGATCTGCGCGCGACGTTGTCGCCGCCGACGGCGGAGACCGGAATGGCGATCGCCTCGCGGAAGCCGAAGCGCAGAGTGAGCTCGCGGAAGTCGGCCTCGATGGCGCGGAAGCGATCCTGCGACCAGTCGGCGAGGTCCATCTTGTTGACGGCGAGGATGACGCGCTTCACGCCGACGATGTCGAGAATGGCGGCGTGGCGGCGCGTCTGGCGCTTCACGCCGTGGCGTGCGTCGACGAGCATGATGGCGACGTCGGCGTGCGACGCGCCCGACGCCATGTTGCGCGTGTACTGCTCGTGGCCAGGGCTATCGATGACGACGAAGCGGCGCGTTGCGGTGTCGAAGTAGCGCCAGGCGACGTCGATGGTAATGCCCTGCTCGCGCTCGGCGACGAGACCATCGAGCAGCAAGCTAAAATCTGGATGCGCGCCGCCAGTCGCCGCGTTGGACGAGCGATTGATCGTCTCGCGCTGGTCGTCATAGAGATCGGAGGCGTCCCACAGGAGACGGCCGATCAGGGTCGACTTGCCGTCGTCGACCGACCCACACGTCAGCAGGTGCAGGATACCGTTGAGGTCCTGGTTGAGTGCAGGCGCCAGATCTTCGCGCCGGAAAGCCGTGAGCGCCGTCATCAGAAGTAGCCCTCTTGCTTCTTGCGCTCCATGGCGCCGGCTTGATCGTGGTCGATGAGCCTACCCTGCCGTTCGGACGTGCGCGCGCCGAGCGTTTCGGCGACGACGCTTTCGAGGTCGGCTGCCGTCGACGGCACGGCGGCGGTGAGCGGCCAGCAACCGAGCGTGCGGAAGCGTACGCTCTTCATCTGCGGCACCTCGCCCTGCTGCAGCGGCAGGCGGTCGTCGTCGACGACGAGCAGCTGGCCGTTGCGCGTGATGGTCGGGCGGCGGGCGGCGAAGTAGAGCGGCACGACGTCGAGGTTTTCGCGGGCGATGTAGCGCCATACGTCGCGCTCGGTCCAGTTCGACAGCGGGAACACACGCACCGTCTCGCCCGTGCCGAGGCGCCCGTTGAGCAGGTTCCACATTTCGGGGCGCTGGCGGCGCGGATCCCAACGATGCCCGGGCGAGCGGAAGGAGAACACGCGCTCCTTGGCGCGCGAGCTTTCCTCATCGCGACGCGCGCCGCCGAAGGCAGCGTCGAAGCCGTACTTGTCGAGCGCCTGCTTCAAGGGCTGCGTCTTCATCACGTCGGTGTAGACGGACGGCGAGTAGTCGTACGGGTTGATGCCCTTCTTCAGGCCTTCCTCGTTCGTATGCACGATGAGATCGAGACCGAACTCGCGCACCGTCTTGTCGCGGAAGGCGATCATGTCGCGGAACTTCCACGTCGTATCGATGTGCAAGAGCGGGAACGGCGGCTTCTGCGGCCAGAACGCTTTGCGCGCGAGGTGCAACAGCACCGTCGAGTCCTTGCCGATGGAATACATCAGCACCGGCTTGCGGAACTGCGCAGCGGCCTCGCGGAAGACATAGATGGCCTCGGCCTCGAGCATATCGAGGTGCGATAACTGAACCGTCATGCGGCGGCTTCCTTCTGGCGGGGCCTGTTGTGCAGACCGCATTCCTTACCGTCCTCGTTCTCCCACCACCAGCGTCCAGCGCGGATGTCCTCGCCCGGCTTGATGGCACGCGTGCACGGCTGGCATCCGATGGATGGAAAGCCGCGTGCGTGCAGCGGATTGACGGGAACGTTGTTGGCGGCGACGTAGGCTTCAAGCCTCTCGAGACTCCAGTCGGCAATCGGGTTCAGCTTCACGAGCGCGTTCTCAGCGTCCCACGCGGCGAAAGGCACGTGCGCGCGGCCCGCCGACTGCTCGCGGCGCAGACCAGTGACCCAGCCCTTGGCGCCCTCGAGCGCGCGCTTCAGTGGGCGCACCTTGCGAATTTCGCAGCACGCCTTGCGGTTCTCGACGGCAAGGCGGAAGCCGAAGATGCCGTCGCGGGCGACCAGCTCCTCAACTTCACGGGCATCGGGAAACATGACGCGGATGTTGAGGCCGTAGCGGTTCTCGCTGGCTTCGAGCGTTTCCAGTGTCTCGGGGAAATGGCGGCCGGTGTCGAGGGTGAAGACGTCAATCTTGGCGCCGCTCGCCGCGATGGCGTTGAGCACGGCTTGATCCTCGATGCCGAGGCTGGTCGAGAAGGTTACGCGGCCCGCCACCGAGCGGGTGATCTCGATGAGGCGCCCTTCTAGGCTGTCGATGGCCTCCAGCCGGCGGTCGAGCGCCAACGCCGCGGCAACCGGGCCGGCGGCAGGTGCCGGCCGACTGCGGGAGGCGGGACGCAATGTTGCCCCGGCGCCGGGCGCCCCTCTGGCGCCGCGCCCGGTTGAGGATTTCGTCGGCATCGTGATCCCTTCGTGAGACCCAAAAATAGGGGAAATCGATTTCTACTTAAAGGCTGCTGCCCAAATAAAAATAGGATCGCATTCCATCCTATCACCAGAGGCGAAACTTTTTGCCAAGCGGCGGCTTCTTGGAACGTCGTGCCGCCGCCTCGGACCAGCGCCGCTCGGCGTTCGCGGGGCACCCCGAGAGCCGGTCGACACGCGCGAGTAGCAGGTCCCTCGGCGTGCAGCCCACAAGGGCGTCGCTCGGGGCCGCGTGTGGACAACATGTGCGGCCGCCACACTGGCAAAAAGGTCCGGTTGGGGCGTTTATCGCATTTGTGAAAGCGAATCAGTGTGCCAGCAATTCGGGGGCTCCGAGCTGGTAGTTCTAGTCACAGAATTATCGCAGGAACTGTGCTCGCAAGGTTCCGGGCGAAAATGTGGGGACGAATTGGAACATCAAAACTGTACTTGGTTTCAGCAACTTGGTCCCTCGACTTTAATGTGGACATCTGCGTGACATTCTGGCCTCGGCGACATCGGAGGAAATATGCCCCTGGCCAGTTGGTTAACAGATGGTATTCTTTGGGCGCTTCGTGACGGGGGCTGAACATGAAGAGGGCTCTTCCATGTTCCGGCGACCATCCTGGGGCAGCAAAAAGCAAACGTTGAGCAAGTAGCGGGGTACCAAATTATGGGGGATTCCTCTAAGCGTCCCGATTTTCCGCAGTTCGACCCACAACCGATCGATATGACTCGGGAACGGGCCGAAGAAGCCGGGATCGAGGTGTTCGAGGTCGTCGGATCGATTAAATGGTTCGATGCATCAAAGGGTTACGGCTTTATTGTGCCCGACAACGGGCTTGCCGACATCCTGCTCCACGTCACCTGCCTGAGGGCCGGCGGCTACCAGACAGCCTACGAAGGAGCACGGGTCCACGCCGAGGTGTTGCGTCGGCCGAAGGGCATGCAGGCGTTCCGCATCCTCAGCATGGACGAGAGCACGGCCATCCACCCTTCGCAGCTGCCGCAGCGGACGCACGTCATCGTCACGCCGGAAAGCGACTGGGAGCGGGCCATGGTGAAGTGGTTCAACCGGGTGCGCGGTTTCGGCTTCTTGACGCGAGGCGAGGGAACGCCGGACGTATTCGTGCACATGGAAACTCTGCGGCGCTTCGGTTTCACCGAATTGCGTCCGGGTCAGATGGTTATGGTTCGCTGGGGTCACGGTTCGAAGGGCTGCATGGCCGCCGAGCTGCAGACCGGACGGACAACCCGGGCTGCCGCCAACGCACTGACAAGGGCGATGGCTCATTTGAGAATTCGCAGCGGGGCTGCCCATTGGGCGGCCCTGCTTTTTGTTGCCGTGCTGCTTTCGGTGCTCGCCGCGCCGGTCGACGCCAAGGTGCGTCTCGACCGGCTGTGGCTCGTGCCATCGAGCGGCCAGGAAGTGCCGATCGACATCGAGGTGGCCGAGGACCCGAAGGAGAAGGCTCTCGGTCTCATGTTCCGCACCGAGCTTCCCGACAGCAAGGGGATGCTGTTTCACCTACGACGAGACGCGCGAGCTCAGCATGTGGATGCACAACACCTACATCCCGCTCGACATGCTCTTCATACGCCCCGACGGCGTCATTCACCGCATCGAGACCCGCGCCGAGCCGATGTCGGACCGCGTGATCAGTTCCGGGGGTCCGGTCTCGGCGGTGCTGGAACTCGCCGGCGGCGCTACGGAGCGGCTCGGCATCAAGGCCGGCGACCGGGTGCGCTACCCGCTGTTTAGCGCCAAAGCTCCGCCGCCCAGCCCCTAGCGTTCACATGGCGCGAGCGCGCATCGATGGAACCTGCGCCCCCGAGCAGCTGCCCTTATGCCGCGTTCCGCACCGCTGAGGCGCTTGTTGGATACGCCGCGTTTACTCGGCGGATGCCATCGCGTAGAACCCGTTCAACGTCGCTCGCCCGGGGCGTAGCTCAGCCTGGTAGAGCACTTGCTTTGGGAGCAAGGGGTCGCGAGTTCGAATCCCGCCGCCCCGACCAGCGATGCGACGCTTACCGTACGAGGGGCACGATGGTTGCGCGCATCTACAAGCCGGCGCAAGACGGCCATGCAGTCGGGCGAAGGCCGCACCAAGGAATGGGTGCTGGAGTTTGCTCCCGCGAGCCCGCGCGAGATCGAGCCGCTGATGGGCTGGACCGGCACCCGCGACATGCGCGCCGAGGTGCAGTTGGCGTTCGATACCAAGGAGGAGGCGATCGCCTACGCCGAGCGCGAGGGCATCGCCTATCAGGTGTTCGAGCCGACCCCGCGCAAGATGATCCGCAAGTCGTATGCCGACAACTTCAAGTACGGCCGCATCGGGCGCTGGACCCACTGATAGCAATCGGTTGCGGCGCCGCCACCCCTCTAGTGGAAGAGCACAAGCGCTTTCTCGACCGTGTTCCAAACCCCCCACGCCAGCGGGATGCCGACGAACAGCCAGAACAGCGTCGACTTGAAGTCGATGCCGCCCATGCCGATGCCTCCGTCCGATGTCGTCGCACCATTGCCGTTCGCCGGGACGTGCTTGGCATGCTCGGCGGCGAGCTCGTCGTCGCTCATATGCCACTTTGGATTGACCGGGCGCACAAGCAGGTTGGCAACGAAGCCGACGACCAAGAGGCCGGCGAGGATGTAGAAGATCGGCCCGTAGATCTGGTCGGGTGCGATGCCCTCGGCCTGGCGCGTGTCGTGCATATAGTTGACGATCACCGGGCCGAGAATCCCTGCCGTCGACCACGCCGTCAGCAGGCGTCCGTGAATGGCGCCGACGAACTGCGTGCCGAACATGTCGGCGAGGTAGGCGGGAATCGTGGCAAAGCCGCCGCCGTACATCGAGGCGATGACGCAGAAGCAGGCGACGAACAACGCTAGGATCTTCCAATCTGCCGCAAACGAGGCGAGCACGTACATGGCAACGCCGAGCACGAAGAAGATGAAGTAGGTCTGCTTGCGCCCGAGCCTGTCGGACGACGATGCCCAGCCGATACGGCCGAAGATGTTAAAAAGCGAGATCAGCCCGACGAAGCCGGCGCCGACGCTGGCGGCGGCGGCGGCGAGCGCGATGTCCTTCTTAAGATCGAGGTAGCCGAGCGCCGGATTGTCGACGAGCGCGCCGGCGAACGTCTCCTGCAACATGGGCGAGGCGGCGCCGATGATGCCGATGCCGGCCGACACGTTCATGCACAGAATGATCCACAGGAGCCAGAACTGCGGCGTCTTGTGCGCGTCTTTCAGATGCACGTTGTTGGAGGTGATCATGTGGTTGCCGTTAGCCGGCGGCGTCCAGCCGAGCGGCTTCCAGCCGGCCGGCGGCAGGCGATAGCCGAACACGCCGACCATCATGAACACGAAGTAGATCCCGGCGAGGGCGACGAACGTCTCCCACACGCCGACGTCGGTTGCCGTGCGGAAGCCGGCCCACGGCAGCGTGTAACCGCCGACAGAATAGGCGCCGCCTTTGAATCCATTCATCAGGATGGTGGCGAGGGGCGAGCCGATCATGGCCCCGCCACCGAAGCCCATGATGGCCATGCCGGTCGCCATGCCGCGGCGGTCGGGAAACCATTTGATGAGTGTGGAGACGGGCGAGATGTAGCCGAGGCCGAGGCCGATGCCGCCGATAACGCCCGCGCCAATCCACATCAGCCATAGCTGATGGATGTAAACGCCGACCGCAGCGAGCAACAGGCCGCCGCACCAGCATAGCGCCGAGACGAATGCCGCCTTGCGCGGACCGACGCGCTCCAGCCAGCCGCCCCAGGTGGCGGCCGAGACGCCGAGCAGCACAAAGAAGAACGTATACATCCAGCCGAGGTCGAACTGGCTCCAATTGCAATCGGTGGCGGTGAGGGCGTGCAGCGTTCCAAGCGACTTCTCGGCGAAGGTGACGGCGCCCTGCGAGCACTCCGGCAGTGCCTTGCCATCGGCGCCGAGGAGGGCCCCCTGCAGCGGCTTCCAGAACACCGAGAAGCCGTAAGCCATGCCGATGCACAGATGGATGCAGAGTGCGGCGGGCGGAACGAGCCAGCGGTTGAAGCCGGGCTTGGCGATGATCCGCTCTTTGGAGAGCAGCGCCGGGCCGGCGTCCCCTACGCTTACTGTGCTGGCCATGTCGTTTCCCTTCCCCCGAAGATCCTTATTGCCGGCGGTTTATAGCCGCCGTGCTTCTATCTTTCTTGCCATGGGTTTGCCGTCACGATCAACGGATCTGGTGAAAGGGCGCGATGACGCGCGCAGTCGCCTTCGCTGCAGGCGAAGGGCCCACAAAAACGAACGCGGGCCGCCGGGGCCCGCTTCCGTGTCCTGAATGTCGGTTAAGCAGCCGATGCCGCCGGCTCACGCCGCGCGGTCGAAGTGCGGGGCGTGGTGACCCTCGACGCCGAAGGGGACGCATTCGACTGCGATACGGTTCGGCCCCATGGTATCGAGCGCAGCCAGCATGCGGCCCTCACGCTTGAGGAACGCATCGGCAAGGCCGACGAAGCGCCGGTTCGGCACTGCCGTGTCGGAGGCCTGACGCAGGGCAAGCGCGATAGCTTTCTCCGGCGCCTGCGGGTTGAGCGCGCACAGTGTGATGAACGCGGAAGCGGTCGAGCGGCTCAAGCCCGCATAGCAGTGGATGAGCAGCGGCGCTTGGCGATCCCAGCTCTGCACGAAGTCGATGAGTTGTCCGACGTGCTCCTCGGCCGGCGCCGTGGCACCGGGTTGCATCTCGATGATGTCGTGCATGTCGAGTTTCAAGTGCCGGTCGACAGAGAGGCCAGCAGGGGTCGTGGGAGCAAGTTCGGCATTGATGGCGCTGATGAGGTGGCTCGCGCCGGTGCGCGCCATGACCTCCGGAATGTGCCGCAATGCACAGACGTGGACGGAGGCGGAGGGTTTAGCCTTCATGATCATCTTTCTCGATTCTGCTTCTTAGGGGCGCCTAGTGCCAGCGAACCGTGACCGTTTCAAGAACCCTAGGGAACAGCGCCGTTCAAATAGGTGGGAGGCGGCTTGCCAGCCGTCGGGCACGCGGCCTATCCACCTCGGTGCGTGCGTGATTTGCGAGTGATTTGGCTGCTATAGTGCTTACGGCGCCTCCAAGGCGTCATATGGGATCCCGTAGCTCAGTTGGATAGAGCATCTGCCTTCTAAGCAGAGGGTCGCAGGTTCGAATCCTGCCGGGATCGCCAAGCTCTATCAGCAGCTTGAACTCGTACCATTGGCAGTCATTCTGACTACGCTTTTGGCGCTGCATTCTAACTCTTGGCCGCGGTCTGTTCCTTTTCTATCCATGCACGCCGCTTGCGCGCTGCCGCGATGCGCTGGGCTTCAGTGCGCTTCATGTAGAGCCGGGCAGCCTCAGGTGTCCGGTGGCCTGACAGCGCCATCACGGCCTGCTCGGTCAGCTCTGCATCGCCGAGTTCCGTCATGCCACCGTGGCGGCATGCGCTGAGCGTGACGTGCTCTGGGAGCCCCGCTGTTCTGCGTGCCTCGCGCACGATGCGCTTCGCATATGAAAGGCTGTACGGGTGTGGTTCGCCCTTGGCGCCTTTGCGGCCTACCTCACCCGACCCTCTCAACTTTCCAGAGGTGAGAACGATCGGCACACCAAGACGTGGGAGAGAGAGACAGGAACTGTTCGAGTTCGGGAAACAGCAATCCATTTTCGTCTTCGAGCGGCTGCCACACGCGCTCGCCGGTCTTATGGTGAAGCACGTGGACATGTCTTGGACGGGAGAGTGGGCCGCCAGTCCGCCCAAGTCATATAGCCATCGATGACGTTCTCGGGCCGCTGGAACCATTCGAAACAGATCAGCGGCACGACGGCCAAGTGCGGGTGCCCCTGCTTCGCGATGGCTGCGGATAGCGCATAGGCTTGTTCGCGCGTAGCGGGAACAACGTCTTGCTTCTCGGTCTCACGAATGAGCTTTCTGAACGGCTCTCGGGCCGGAACGAGCTCGGGATAAAGACGCTGCACCACGTCCCATGCGAGAGCGATACGCGAGATGCACACGTTAGCCTGACGAACGCGGCGCTTTTTCTTCGGGCCGACAAGCAATTTTGTATAGAGCTTGTCGACGAACAACGCAGAGATTTGAGAGAACCTAAGTGTCCCGGCGCGGTCCCCGTTAGTCAGTGGGTAGTCGGTGACCAGCGAAAGTTCGCGCCTGTACGACTGCTCGACGCGTGCCGAGACTTTTTCGAACGCGCGGCTCCGATAATATCGCTCGACGGCCAGTCAAGTGTGCCGACGCCCGGCCGTAAGCGGAGGTCCTGGCCCGCCGCGCACCCTTGACGCCACTCGTCCAATGTCGGGTTGAGTTCATTGGCACGCTCGACGGCAGGGCCGTAGCTCTTTCCTAAAGCTTCGCCTCGGAGAGTAAATCCGGCGCCAAGATCGCGCTTGGTTCGATTCCAATAGTAGGCAACGTCACCGCCTCGAAGCTGCTTCTCGATCATGTATCGGGGCCACGACGTGGGCTTCACGACAGTTGCGCGCCGTCTTCGTTAGCGCCTCCCTGCTCAGTCTTTGTATGTCGCGGTCGAGCTGGACCTTGAGCCATACGTTCCCCCGTCCAGGGACGTGGACTGGTAGCGGATAAACTGACCCGACCCGGCCCATAAAGGCGTGAACAGAAACCTCGTCTACGTATGCAGCCGCCACCGCGGGCCGCATCATCGGGGGCCGCCAACCAGGATTTATAGGTAAACGCGTCATCACCAAAAAACTTCACGCTCATCGCTACTGGTGAGGCTGGTTCGTCCTGGCAGCAAGCCACGCTGATGCCCGCGGCGCGCGCGCCTGGACGTTGTGGGGTGCTTCGCAGTTTGTAGCGCGAAGTCCGGCCAGTCTCGTGTCATGGCAGCGAGCGCAGCCGATTCGAGGAAAGAAGCAAAGGCCTAATCGCATGACGCTGAAAACGTCAATTGGTTACGCGCTCCTGTAGAGCGCGCGGCCCGCCGAGTGCACGGAGAGGTGCATCTCAATCGAATCGTTTGGAGCGGCGCCCAGCGGCTAGCTAATTAACGATCGAGCGCGGAAGAGCCAGCAGTTTCAAGGAGTTAGGCCCCACACATGGAAACGCCCGCGATGTGCGGGCGGGTTGACCTACGGTAAGTGTATAATAGCTAGCACGATCAGTGGCATAAGTCAAGTTTTTTCATTCGCACGACGAGGCCGCGGCGAGGTGTCCAGAAGGAGTCATTTCCCCGCCCACAGCGCAGTTACAACTCTTTACATAATATGCATTTCGTAAAGAGTGCTCTAAGATGATCGGCCGAGCCGCTGGGGTTTCGGGCAGGAGCGGCGATGGCGACCAAAAGGCGAAATGCAAAGAGTGGCGCCGTCGATGCCCACGAACGGGCGAAGGACTATCTTGATCCACCCGAAGTGGAGCGCCTGCTCGATGCTGCCAAGGCGGCGCGTCACGGCATCCGCAACCATCTGCTGCTCTTCCTAACATACCGGCACGCCCTGCGCGTGTCGGAGGCCATCACGATGCGGATCGATCAGCTCAACTTGAAACAGGCCCGGATTTGGATCGGTCGATCGAAGAACTCGCTCAGCACCGAGCAGCCCCTCGAAGGTGATGAGCTAAGGGCGATCAAGCGGTACCTCGCGACGCGTGAGGACAATCTGCCGTGGCTCTTCGTGTCGGAGCGCGGGCAGCCGATGACGCGCCAGGCCGTCAACTACATTATCGGTGAAGCCGGGCGTCGCGCCAAGCTCGGCAAGGTCTGGCCACACATGCTGCGACACAGCGCGGGCTACGCACTTAGCAACCAGGGCGCCGACTTTCGGCTGCTGCAAGATTTCATGGGTCACCGCGATCCGCGGCACACGTCGCGTTACACGCGCACCGCTAGCAGGCGCTTCGAGGGCTTGTGGAGATAACAAGGAATTAGTCGGGGGCCATGCGGCCGCCCGAATTCCGATGGAAGCGGGAAGGTAACGTCGGCGGTGCGCTTCTCGCCATTCGGCATTTTTCCCGTCCGGGTAAGAGAAGATGATCTGCCTTGTTTCGTCGTCGATCACGGCGACATGCGTGGCTTGGTGGATCAGACATGTAATTGATGGCGTGGGCCTTCGCGTCGCCAAGTCGCCGGACCACGGCTTCGTCCTTTTCCTCCTGTCGTTGCGATAAAACTCGATGACATATGTCATCTGTCCCTCCCATACTTTGCGCTGGATGCGCAGCCAATCCGTCCACCTGCGTGGCCCCTTGAAGGCCGCCCCGGGCGGTGGCTCCAGTGTACTCGCAGCCAATTTGGTCAGGCCGCCTCATTTGCAAAATGCTTCCTTGCCGCGCGGCGCTCCCGCGAGGCCCTGCGGGAATCATGTTGGCAATATGCGCGGTTGGCGGACGCGCGTGGCTTCAAACCTGATGCGTGTGTATTGTCCATAATGAGCGACTCAACAGGGGGGACAATGCTCAATTGTTTGGACAGGCAAGGGGCGTCGGGCAGCGGAGGCGCCCCGTGACCAGCGTCGAAGCGCGAGCTCGCTCAAAAGCGAAAAATCCGGTTCAAGAGGCCTATCGCACTAAGTACGGGAGGATGCTCGTCGGCACGGCTGAGCAAGCCTTGGAACTCGCCTGATTTTGCCCGGGTGCGCGGCAAAGTGAACGCCTCGCCTCCGGCCCGCATCTTCATTACGAGGTGCTGATCAATTCGCGCTTCGTTGACCCGCTGGCCATCCAGGTTCCGCGCGAGCGCTCTCTCACCGGACGCCAGCGGGTGGAGTTCCAGAAAGAACGTGCGCGCATCGATGACCTGCGCCACCTGTCGCCCATGCTTACCGCAAGCAAGTAGCCCTGCGCCGAAGCGCAGGCCAAATACGACCCCGAGCAACTCTCCCCCAAAACGGGGATATCGCGGATGCCGCAAGTCGGTAGGTTGCGCACGCATAAAGATGGTACGCGCAAGGAGGTAGCGATGCGGCGCAAAGCGACTTTCCTCACCGCAGAGACCGACGAAGTTCTGACCTGGTTCTTTGCTGGGCAGCTTCTATTTGCGTTGGCCCTTAGCTTCCTGGGCCTATGGCTGCACTAGCCATGCGCTTCATATGAATTGCCGGGCCTGCGGCGCGACGAGGCCATGACCTCTCGCTTGTGTCCGCATGTATAGTCCTGGCATCGTGCTCGTCCCAAACGTCAGGAAATCTGTGTGCCGAAGGTGCCCGTGATCTCAATTGTCGATGATGACCAATGGGTACGCAAGGCCATAAGCGCGCTCGTGCGGTCGCTTGGATATGCCGTCGCCACGTTCGCGTCGGCCGAAGACTTTCTGGGGTCGGACCGGGTCGAGGACACGTCATGTCTGATCACGGATGTGCAA
>CAVRVR010000037.1:0-61861 GCA_963724595.1 uncultured Alphaproteobacteria bacterium
GCGACAAGTTAGTCTAATCGTCCGCATTGAGCCACTTCGGCCAGGGCCTCGCTGTTGGCAAAACCCGTGAGCCCGCCGCCCCGTGCTTCGTTGATGGCGGCGACGGTTGTGATACCAGGCACCAGCGGCTCGAACGGCACGGCCCTCTCTTTGGCGTTGCGCACCTTCATCAGGCGGAAAATGTCGTGCGCGAGGCGCACGAGTTCCAAGGTGTAGGCGTCGGGTTTGCGGTAGATCAGAACAGTCCCGTGCGGACGTGGCAGTCTCGGAAGTCGTCGAAGCTGCCGCTCAGCGGGTGATCGTGTAGGCGGGCAGGCAGGGGCATGTCGGCCGCAAGCATATCGGTGACTTTGGCGAGCATGGCATCGAGGCGGTGGCCAAGTGGGTTCTTCTTTTCGCGTTTGAAATCCCGTCGGAAGTGACAGGTCGGCTTAGTCGTTCGCATCATCAAGGGCCTGCTGACCAATCTTCCTCCCCGTTGTCAATTCGAGAGTTCCAGATCGATCGGCTCCTCGGAACCGAAGCCTCCCCTATGCAACCGGGCGGATTTTTTTGCCCATGGCCGGATGGTACAATCGGGAGCGAGTCGCTCCGAAATTATTGAAAGGCACTTCCATGTTCAGCAACAAGAAGGAAGATTCCGCCGTAGCTGAGGCCGATAAGCCATTCGAGAGCGTGCCTCGACCGGCCTATGATAAGCCGCGGGCATTTGGCCACTCGATCGTCGAAGAGGGTCTCCTCATGAAGGGCGACCTGGAAACTCAGGGCGATATCCTGGTCAAGGGGAAAGTTTTCGGCAATATCAAATGCAAGGTCCTGATCATCGACACGGGTGCGCTTGTCGAGGGCGGCGTGGAAGCCGAAGAGGTTATCATCCGCGGCAACAGTAAGGGCACAATCAAAGCGAACCGCGTGGCCCTGGAAAAATCCGCCTCGGTTGAGAGCGATATCTGCCACAAAATCTTTTCAGCCGAGGAAGGCGCACGTATCAAAGGTGGGCTGCGCTTTCAGGAAGATCCGCTCAGCGTTGTCACTGAGCCATCATCGAAGGCCCACCGCTCAACCAAGATCGGAAACGGCATTTCTGCGGTCTCGAGCGCCTCAGACAGTCCAAACTGAGCGACGGGGTTAGCATCGCACGCTGAGATGAGTTCTAGCGACACCCCCACCCGCGGCAAGGCCGGCCCCGAAGCTGACTGTGGTCGGCGCTCGACGCAACGTCCGCGTTTCCCCGTTAGGGGACATGCCTGAAGCGCCGCTCGGTATTGGTGTCGCGATGGACGGCTACGCGTGTCCAGTACGACGTGAAGCGAACACCTGCTTAATGCCCGCCAATGCGCTAGACGCGGGTTTCAGTTCATACTCCGTTGGCGCGCTCGCTCCATGCGATCACCGGCTTCAATGACCGCGAGCAGAGCATTCTCAACTTCCCTCTGCCCGGCTTCACCGGGCGTTCGCCGATTGAGGACGTTCTCAAAGATGCGGCGGGCATCTTCAAATTCGCGGCGCGCTTTCTGCAGGTCTTTTGGGGCCTCAGGCAGCTGCCGCGTCATCCTAACATCCCACAAGGATTGCCGGTGGGCACTAAGACGCCTTACGCAGCTTTGACGTGGCCGGCGTGCAAGCTGAGCGCCGCTATCTCTTGATGCGAGAGTTCACGCACGATACGCATCGGAGCGTCTGTCGGGGCACCGGCTTTTTTCCGGACGGCTTCGATGGCCTTGTCGGGCGAGCTGATGGCGACATTGAAGAACTGGAAAGCCGGCGCTCGCGTGTCCGGCTCTACATCCTGCGTGAGCTGACGCAGCGTCAATTGAACGACCCATCCCGTAGCTAGTTTCTTGCCAATCATAGTTGGAGGGTCGCACGCTGATAAGGCGCGTCAATGCTTCGGCCAGGTCACGGTTACCGAAGTGACGTTTGTCGCGACCCCGTCCGTGCGCTCGGAGGCAGCGCATGCCATTTCTGATCCAAATTTTCTGGTAGCATCGCCAGATTGTCCCCAACGCACCCAGCCAACGCGAAGGCAACGGCCGTGATTTTCCGTCAAATGTTTGACAACGTCTCCAGCACCTACAGCTACGTGCTGGCCAGCCGACGGGGTGGCGAAGCGCTCATCATTGACCCGGTGCTCGAAAAAGTTGACCGCTATCTTCAGCTGTTGACCGAACTCGACCTACGACTCGTCAAGGCGGTCGATACTCACATGCACGCCGACCATATTACTGGTCTTGGCGCGCTGCGCGATCGCACGCATTGCATCACTGTCATGGGGGAGCAAAGCAAAGCAGACATTGTGTCGATGCGGCTCGCCGATGGCGAGAAGCTGGAGATCGAGGGCATGAGTCTCGACGTGATTTACACACCGGGACACACGGACGACTCCTATTCGTTTGTCATGCCGGATCGGGCCTTTACCGGCGACACGTTGCTCATACGTGGCACAGGTCGAACGGACTTCCAAAACGGTGATGCGCGCGCGCAGTATGAGTCGATTTTCAACCGGCTGCTCAGGTTGCCGGACTCCACGCTCGTCTTTCCTGCACACGACTACAAGGGCGACACGGTCAGTACCATCGGCGAGGAAAAAGCCTTCAATCCACGGCTGCGCGTGAAGTCCCCCGAGGAGTATGTTGACTTGATGAACAACTTACGCCTGCCCAATCCGAAGATGATGGATGTTGCAGTACCAGCCAACATGCACCTGGGGCTTGCACAGAATGAGATCGCGCAGCGCGGTTGGGCAGTAACACCTTCGGATGCGATTGCTCTGATCGGCCGTTCCGAAGTGGCCTTTGTCGATTTGCGCGAACGGAGCGAGCTTGAACGCAACGGAGAAATCCCGGGCTCGGTCCATGCGCCCTATACGGTACTGCAAGAGAATGTAAGTCGCGGCGGGATCCTTCGCGAGTTGGCAGGGACAAAGCGGATTGTCTTTTTTTGTGCCTTCGGGGAGCGCTCGGCCATGGCTGTGCAGGCGGCCCAGGATGCTGGGCTTTCGTCCGCATGCCATATCCACGGCGGAATTCGCCCGCTTGGAAAACGGCCAACGGTCCAGTGTCTCGTGGGTAAGAAGGTCAGCCGCTGGCCCGAAGCAGTCATGCTGCATGACAGCATGAGGGAACTTCGGCAAATCCAATGCTTCCCAGACTTCTCGGCCGTCGGACACAGCCTCCCATAGCGACGGTCTTCTCAGCGCCGTCACCCGAAACGGAGTGCATAAGGTCCGTGATCGGAATAAGCTCTTACTGCAATGGCGCGCCACCTGGCGCTGCCAGTTGCGGGCGGTACTCCAAGGAGGAATGCCAAATGAGAAGAGTATTCCTGGTCCTGACCTGTTGTTGCCCGCCACGGGGCTTATGAGCAGCGCTTCATTCGCGGAAACCAAACTCGAAGCGAGTATCTTTTCTTATGACGGGAAGGCCTTTGTTCGAACCAACACGACTTTTATGACGGACAAAGGACAATCCGCGGTCAATACAAAACTTGACGAAAATAACGCGGCTTACAAAGCCTTGATCGAAAAGCACTCCTACACCGGGCCAGTGACTGTCTTTGGTCGGAACTACGACGCCAACTACGCGCCGCTCATCGGTGCAGACGGCAAATTGACCGGTGCGTTGTTCGTTGGGGTTCAAAAGTAGTTGACGCTGACCGCGCACCCAGCATTAGCGATTAACCCGACCTAAGCGCGGTGACTCCCGAGTGAGGGTTGGTCGCTAACGCCGATCCAAAACCGCTCAACCTTAGCCCCGGCGCTCTTGTCTCTGCGGCGGGGCTCTTTGCTGTCTCGATGGGCCTGCCAATGTCGCCTAATGGCCCAAAGCTGACATGCGTTGCGACACGCTCGATGTCCGCTTCTGGCCCAAAGCAGACGTACGGATCGCCACGCTCAATGTCCGCTTTTGGCCCAAAGCAGACATTCGCAGCGACACGCCCGATGTCCGCTTCTGACCCGAAGCGGACATTCTTGCTTGGTCTGCGACACCCCGAGCTTTTCCAACGCGGCCTTTTCAACCGAACTGCCTCCCGCTTCAGAAGCGCATTGAAGCTGCGACGACGAACCCGGAACTGCGACTGCAAACCGGCTTGTTTGCTGGGACCTAGTTGGGACCTGCGGCTCAGACGAGCATCGAGCAGAGACATAATCGCCTGGAAAGACTGGCGGTCCCTACGGGAGTTGAACCCGTCTTTCAAGATTGAAAAAAGCGCGTGTTTTGAGCAGCACCAACGGGTTAGGCAGTGGCACCCGCGAAATTCAGCCCTAAGTGAATCGGACCGCTTGCCCAGGCAGTGCCAAACACAAAGGGCTGACGGACAGCTAGAGGGCTCAACGCCTGAGCCTCGCGCGAAGCTCGGCTTATCGAAGTCGAGTGCCCATCGCGCGTTGCACACACTTGCCGCCATGGGCGTAGTGACCTTGGCCGCGTCGCCGGCAGGTACGTTGGTACAGATGCGCTGAGGTACCCGACGACCGAGCGGTGCAAAGGGCCAAATCACACGGCCGCTCGGTCGTTCTCTACGCAACCAACATGACAATGGGCCGGCTGTCTCGCAACCAGGCCCCGTCCCTTTCGGTTTCGTCGTTACGAACGCATCAAATGCAGTGTTTAGCATTCCTGGATCAATGCGCAGCGGAATTGCCGCAAGATACGCGCGCACGTGTAATGGGCTCTTAGCTGCGTTAGCTGCGCTAGTACCTGAAGCGACGCGGCCCCAAGTCTAAGACCTGAGGCCGCGTGGTCGTCTTCATAGGTAGTCTTCTTTCAAGGTTGCGAACCCCCAGTGCAGACCTGCGATGGCCTGCAAATTTGTGTGCAAACTTTCTTGACGCAAAGCAGGCCCGGGCCACAATAAACAGGAATTTGTATTGCAGCTAGGGGCACAGACCTGCGTCAGCGTGCAAACGCGACCTGCCTGCAAGGCGCTTGCGGGGGTGACAGCAACGACGAGACAAGAAACGAAAGCTAGGCACGAGCCATAGATTAGAGTCTTCATGGGTAGTCTCCTTTCGAGGCTACGGTCTCAAGGATCGGGGTGATCCATGGCCATGGCGGAGGCTGCGCGTGCGACGGCACGGCGCTGTGCGGATTGCCACGCGGCACAGGCACCGTATATTTCCCGCCAGGGGTTACTCAGGGAACAGCCGCGGCAGAGATCAGCCCCACCGGAGATATCGGAGCGGGACTTTTTGTTGCCTCACCTTGCGACGCGGCGTGGCCCTAGAGCACGTTTTTTAATCCGCGAGGAAAACATGTCCGATGTCCGCCTCGGGCGTCCCCTCTTCCCGCTGAACAGTCGGTTGTTGCTTCCCGAAGCCGTCGGCAGACTTCCCGTCCCGTGTTCATCTGTATGAGCGCAAACTGCTTGAGATCCTGCGCGTACACTCGGTAGAGGTTGGCGGCTGAAATTTGGATGCGGTGCAATCTTCGATCGCCGGGACGGAGGCGCTGCGTGGATAGCCCGCGCCCTGTCTCAGCCAGCAAAAGCCCCGCTCGGATTATTCCGACGGGGTTTTTTGCTGGGCGCAAACCGAAAAATGCCGCGTGTGACAAACCCCACAGCGGCTGCGCGCCGCCCCGCCTAAAGTCGGCGCTTAGAACCGAAGGTTCACGCGCGCACCCGACCCCGATGCCCGAGAGGAGACCCGATGAAAATGATCCTTGGCTGTTTTTTGGTGCTGACCGGAGCGGTCCTGCTTGCGGGACAGATGCTTCCAGACGCGCAGACGGCGCCGCCGGTCGGTACCTTTGCACAGGTGGTCCCTCAGCCCGTGCCAGACAGTCGGCCGCTCGTCGCCTCACGAGCGCTGAATTCCCTCCCCGCGCACGATGCGGCAAATGTGCCTTTCTCCCCCGCGGTTGCTCATGTCAGCCTAGGTAATAGTCCGCCTGAAAACTCTGAACCCAACACGCAAGGTGCAGGCTCGATCGAGGCCCTACGGGAAACGGAACGGCAGCAGACGCTGATCGGGCAGTTAAAACCACTCCTAGCGCTACGCGCCCTTCTTGTGGCCGAGCGCGAGGCCACCGCGGCCGCCGTTCCGACACAGCTCATCGACCTTGTCGGCAAGCGCGAAGCCGAGCGCCTCGTTGCGGCGCAGGCCAGTGCCCGCGCCGCGGCCAATGCGGAAATTGAGGCGCAGGACGTTGCGCTCGCGGCCAGCGTCAAGGGCGTCGAGCGCGAGCTCACGGCCCTGCAGGAACGGCTGGCACAAATCGACGCCACCCGCAGCATCAAGTCCGACCGGCTCCGATTGCTGCAAACGGCCGAAAAAGGGCTCCATCGCCGGAGTGACGCTCGGGGAAGCGCGCACGGCGGTGGCCGATATCGAGGAACGCCGCCAAGACGTCCTCATCCTTATCGCGCAAACCGAACAGAGGCTGACCCAAGCGCGGCAGGATCGCGCCAAGCTCGTCCGTCATGCGCGCACCGAGCTGGAACAAGGGCTGCTCAGCACCGAGGTTCAAATCAGCCAAGTCGTCGTTAGCTTGAGCACAAGTCAAAGGGTGCTCGCCGCCATGCAGCAGCAAACAGGCGCAGCGCCACCGACCACGAGTGCCCCTCAGAATAAAGCTCCGGCCCTCGGCGCCGACCTCTGAACGGGCGCAGGTTCCCATTGGCTACTCAAAGTGCGCGACACAACGCAGCGTGACAGCCCCCCCGAAAGGTGATTGGCGACGGCAAGCAGGCTGACCTTCGACGCGTCATATTGCGCCTCGCTTAGCAGCATGAGCGCATCTGCTTGTTGCATCCGAAGCTGGTCTAACGAACGCGACGCCACAGCTCGGAATTGTACGCTGCCCGAGCAGCGGCGTGCGGGAACGCAACTCACCTTACCCGTGGCAAAAGCCACAGCGCTGATCCTCGTGGTGCTCCAGGATCGCTTTGCATCGGAGAAGCCGATGTGAAACGCAACCCGTAACCCAAAGGAGCACTATCATGAACTTGATCAAGAAGATCATCGCCGGGACGGCCTTCGCAGCCGTTCTTTCGTTGACAACGACCGTGGCGGTTCAGGCCGCGGATGTAATGACGATGAAGCCGCTGCAGGCTGTAAGCTTCGATGTCGAAGCAAAGCACGCTGTCAGCTACTTTCTGAACGATGACGGCACCTGCAAGCTTGTCGTGACGCTTGCCGATGCTCCCGACGCCGATGATGCATCGCGCTTCGTGACGACCCGCTTCGAGGCCGCGATCGACGCCGGCAAGATGACACGGTTCGCCGTCACCCCAGGCAAGTCGCTCGACTTTGCTTGCCAGCCGGGTGCGCAAGCCATGGCCGTCATTGGGCTTGAGCAGATCGCTGCGTCCCCGCCAGGGAGATAGCGAACGCTGCAAATCTCCCCGAAACAAAGGGAGGGCAGTCCCTGCCCCCCTTTCTTTTTGCCCGGTGGACTCTGAGTTGCGCGAGCGCTACGCACATTCATCGCTGACAATTCGAGGTGCAAACTCCTCTTAACCGCGCGGTCGCGCGGTGCCCAAAGATTATCCTCACAGCGCCAGCGCAACAACACGGGTAGCTCTTCGATCGACGGCATCGATGGTCGATGCCGTAACCTTGAAAGGAGACTACCTCATGAAGACGTTGATCCTCACCGCCATGTTGGCGTTCACCGCTGTAACGGGGACCGTCATCTTCACGGATCCGGCTGCTGCTGGGCCGCCTCCCGGCTTCAACCCCGATCATGCTGGCCGCTAAACTCTCTCTTGAGATCCAACATTGCCCCGCCGGATTGCTCCGGCGGGGCTTCATCATTTCGTGTGTGGCAAACCCCACAGCGCACAGCCGGCCGCATGGGTAGGTTCCGTCATGGCATCCATCCCCGATGCCGATCGCAAACCTTATAGGAGACTACCCATTGAAGACGTTGACGCTTGTCACCCTCGTGTCGGGGACTGTCGTTCTTCCGCATCCGGCAGCGGCTGGCGGAAAACCGACGGGTTCGGGTTACTCCATCCGCTAAGCTGACCGTCACGGCCATAACAAAAGATGGTCCTCGAACCCGCGCCTCAAACTGCCGACCGACATTTCCGCTCTGCGCCAGACGGGATGCGACGCCGACTACGGTGGTCGATCGCCACGCCTCGGGAGCAGATTGCCGCGGCCCCCGAACGTAGGCTGCAAGAGCTACTTCGCCTCCGCCGGCATGACCCTCTCGGTTAGCTGCGGAATGTAGGCCGGAGCGCGATTGCCGACCATTACCCGCCGGATCGAGAGTTTGCCCCTGTGACAATCCTCACAGCGCCAGCATCGCGTCATGCGTAGTCTCCGACATGGTCATGGATCATTTCCGATCCTGACTGATCACAACCTTGAAAGGAAACGACCCATGAAGACCTTCATTCTTGGTGCTCTAATTATCTTCACCGCGACCACTGGTGTCATTGTCGCTGCTCAAACAGCAGCGGCACAACCCGGCGGGCAAAATCCGTGCACACGGGCAGGGTGCCCCCGGCAGTAAGACTTCAATCTGAAAGGAGACTACCTCATGAAGACGCTTATCCTTGCCTCTCTGTTGGCTATCACGGCGGTGTCGGGCGTTGTTGTCGCCACTCAGTCGGCCAACGCTGGTTGCCCTGGCTGCGTAAGCACTCACAACGGCCGCTAAGCTGACAAACGAGAGCGCGCGGCCTCGGGTCTTGGACTTGGGGCCGCGTTTTTTTCCGTGCCAGGCTCAGGCTGGCACTACCCACCAGCTGGCGCTTTTCGCCTTTCGGAAGCCGACTTTGCCCCCTGTGGCAATCCTCACAGCGCCAGCGCAACAACACGGGTAGCTCTTCGGTCGACGGCATCGATGGTCGATGCCGTAACCCTGAAAGGAGACTACCTCATGAAG
The DNA here is from genome assembly GCA_963724595.1 of uncultured Alphaproteobacteria bacterium. Lineage (GTDB taxonomy): Bacteria > Pseudomonadota > Alphaproteobacteria > Rhizobiales > Hyphomicrobiaceae > Hyphomicrobium_A. The sequence continues at coordinate 8,841 of CAVRVR010000037.1, forward strand.
ACGCTTATCCTTGCCTCTCTGTTGGCTATCACGGCGGTGTCGGGCGTTGTTGTCGCCTCGCAGACTGCTGCCGCCGGGCCCGGGTGGGGGTCCCCATGCCCCAAGAACGTCCGATGCTCGGGAAATTGATCGCGATGCAATCTTGAAAGGAGACGACCAGTGAAAGCGTTTATTCTTGCCTCTCTGCTTGCAGTCACTGCGGCGTCGGGCACCGTTGTCCTCGCGGATCCGGCTGCGGCCGGATCCAAGGCCCACGGCCAGGGCGGCGGCCGCTAAGCTGACAACGAGAGCGCGCGGCCTCAGTCTTGGACTTGGGGCCGCGTTTGCTTTTCGGCTTCAACAAAAAGGCGGACTTACGAATCGGAGCGCGTGACAAACCCCACAGCGCGATGCCGCAGTGCCTCCATGATCCCCCCATCGCATCAAACCCCGACCTGGGACGAAACACGGGATCAGAAGGACCACGGCCATGAACACGATCAAAAACCTCATCGCCGCCACTACGCTCTCCGCCCTCTCCCTCGGCTGCCTCACGGCCGCTCAGGCCGCCGAGACCGTGAAGCCCCTGCAGGGCGTCCAGCTTCCACACGGCAACGAAGGACGCCGTGGTCTATTACCTCGCCGACAAAGGCATCTGCAACGTCGTGCTGACGCTGACGGACAAGACCGCCTACACGCCCACGCGCTTCGAGGACGCAGTCGAACCCCATAAGTCGACGCTCCACCAAATTGATAACGGGACGGCGTTGCAGTTTGTGTGCCATGCGGACGCACAGGCAATGACCATCAATATGCTGGCGACGGTTGCGGCCAAGCGCTGAAGCCGCTCGCCCGACAGAAAAAGCCCCGTCGGGTCGCTCCCGGCGGGGCTCATACGTTCAACCGCGCAGCTGGCTAGGACACTTGCATCCTGCTAAATTGATCTCTTCGCCATGGTAGCCTTGGGTAGTCTCCTGTGGCGGATACGAGGGCCGGCGCGGTGTGGTAGAACCCACCGCCCGGCCGACGCATGTTGCGGGGTTGGCGGTCGATCGTCGTCTGCATCAACCACCGCAACGTCTGACCCGCGGTTGACGCGCGGTTGCCCCTCTTCCGACGCGCTGTTCCCTGCGGAACACCCAGCCAAAAATATAGACGGCGCGTGGGTGGCAATTCGCACAGTGCCGACGCCGCGTCATTCGTAGCCTCCGACATGGTCATCGATCAATCCCGATCCTTGAGACCGTAACGTTGAAAGGAGACTATCAGTGAAGACGTTCAGTTCGCTTGCCTACTCGCAGTTACCGCTGTGTCGGGCGTTGTTGTCGCGTCCAGAGTCAGCATCGGCTTCGCCGCGCACGGACAATGGTGGGTGCCACAAGCCTTAAATAAGGGAGACTTACCCCATGAAGACGTTCATGCTTGCCGCGCTGTTGGCCGTCACTGCCGTGTCCGGCGTTGTGGCCGTTTCTCAGCCGGTCCTCGCTTGTGGCGGTTGTGGCGGCTTTGGCCGCTAAATCCCACATTCGATCCAGCCCACTCTTGGGCTGGATCGCGATCCTTGCCCAGCACAGCTACAACGAACGCGACGCACACTTGGCGAACGGAGGCCGCTCATTTGCAGAGCGACATCGCCTACGTAAAAACAGCCCCGCTCGGATCGTTGCGGCGGGGCTTTTTGTTGCGTGTGGCAATCCTCACAGCGCGCGCCGAGACGCCTCCGTAGTCTTCCCATGGTCATGGATCATTCCGATCCTTGAGACATAACCTTTGAAAGGAGACTACCCATGAAGACGTTCATGCTTGCTGCACTGCTGGCACTCACCGCTGTGTCGGGCGTTGCCCAGGCCGGAAGCGGCACGGGAATTAATCCCAACCACCAGGGCCGCTAAGCTGACGAACTAGACCGCGCGGCCTCAGGTCTTGGACTTGGGGCCGCGTTTGGTTTCACTGCGTGACTTCCTCAGGAGCTGGCGCATCAGCTGCCGCGCCAGCGCATCTACAAGCGCGGGCAGCCTTCGCAGACGATCTACCATGTGCGCGGCGTCGAAGTCGTCGCCCTGCCGACGCGGTCCAGCCCACTCATGGGCTGGATCGCGATCCTTGCCAACACAGCTACAACGAAGGTCACAACCGCGACGCACACTTGGCGAACGGAGGCCGCTCATTTGCAGAGCGACATCGCCTACGTAAAAACAGCCCGCTCGGATCGTTGCGGCGAAGCTTTTGTTGCGTGTGGCAATCCTCACAGCGCGCGCCGAGACGCCTGCGTAGTCTTCCCATGGTCATGGATCATTCCGATCCTTGAGACCGCAACCGTCAAGGAGACTACCCATGAAGACGTTTATTCTTGCTGCACTACTGGTACTCACCACCGTCCAAGTTGCGAACGCTCTTCCGGACAGTTGTTGGGAATTTCGGCCGCCTCATTGCGGCATCACATGGAAAAAATCATTCCACGCATGAAGACGTTCCTTCTTGCTGCACTACTCGCCGTGACTGCCGTGTCGGGTGTTGTCGTCGCCTCTCAGTCGGCAGCGGCTAGCTCCCCCCACGGCGGCGACAATCGTCACGGCCGCTGAGCCCACATTCGCAACCTTGAAAGGAGACTACCCATGAAGATGTTCATTCTTGCTGCACTGCTCGCGCTCACCGCTGTGTCGGGCGTTGGTCGCCTCGCAGTCGGCACAGGCCGCCTGCTCCACTGCCTACTGTTACAATCAGCTGCTGGCAGCGACCCCTTGGCCGCCGCGGACAACAACTACCGTCGTCCCAATTGGGAAAGCGAATTTCCCACCCAAAGTGCCCCCCTTTGTGCTGCCCCCCCCCAGGACATCCCCCAACCGATCTTTTTTTCGGAGATGCGCCCACACCCTCTGGCAGTAATCGGTAGTCCAGACGGAACCGGGACAGGGACCGTGTGCGTTAGCCCGCCCCCGGTCAGCCAAAACTGGACGGCAACCAAGAGGACGACGCTAAGAAGCCCTGCTGGATCACTCCGGTGGGGCTTCTTTTCGTGTGGCAATCCTCGCAGCGCGGGCGCGTTCGGTTCGGTAGCTTCTATTCAGAGCTTCGATCCTTACTATCCATGAAGACGGTGATCCTCGCCACACTGCTGGCGCTCACCGCTGTGTCGGGCGTTGCCCAGGCCGGAAACGGCGCGGGAATTAATCCACGCACCAGGGCCGCTAAGCTGACCAACTCGACCGCGCGGCCTCAGGTCTTGAGACTCGGGGCAGCGTTTCTGGCTCGGCTTCAACAAAAAGCCCCGCCGGATCACTCCGGTGGGCTTGTTCGTTCGATGCTCCTGACGCGTTGTTCCCTGCGTAACACCAAGCGAAAAATATAGACCCCCGCGTTCGTGGCAATTCGCACAGAGCGTGCCGCGCGACATCGGCAGTCTCCGTCTTGGCCATGGATCATTCCGATCCTTGCGACCGTAACCGTGAAAGGAGACTACCGATGAGGACGTTCATCTTTGGCGCCTTACTCGCAGCAACCGCCGTCTCGGCCGCTCAGCCGGCTGCGGCCATCATTCTGCCGCCGTCCACCGGCGGCTGCGGAATGACTGCGTTGTGCAAGCCGCTCCCGCCCACTCCGCCTGGGGATCGGCGCACCCGTTCTGGCTACTTCAACTAATCCAACCGGAATCCTTGTAACCTCCAAAGGAGACTACCCATGAAGACGTTCATTCTTGCCGCGCTGTTGGCGGTCACTGCCGTGTCCGGCGTTGTGGCCGTTTCTCAGCCGGTCCTCGCTTGTGGCGGTTGTGGCGGCTTTGGCCGCTAAATCCCACATTCGATCCAGCCCACTCTTGGGCTGGATCGCGATCCTTGCCAGCACAGCTACAACGAACGCGACGCACACTTGGCGAACGGAGGCCGCTCATTTGCAGAGCGACATCGCCTACGTAAAAACAGCCCCGCTCGGATCGTTGCGGCGGGGCTTTTTGTTGCGTGTGGCAATCCTCACAGTGCGCGCCGAGACGCCTGCGTAGTCTTCCCATGGTCATGGATCATTCCGATCCTTGAGACCGCAACCGTGAAAGGAGACTACCCATGAAGAGGTTCATGCTTGCTGCACTGCTGGCACTCACCGCTGTGTCGGGCACCGTTGTCCTCTCGGATCCGGCAGCCGCTATCAATGAGGTGGCCCGGACGGCGTGCGCGCCGTCCGGGCCAACCAACGACCCAGCTGCCGGCTCTAGCCCCCCGAGTGTGCTCGCAACGCCACTTACGTAAGACTTCAAGCCCCGTAAAAGGCGATTTTGCTCGCCCTCTCAATGGCCGCAGCCCAATGATGCGGCAAACTGCGGGTCGTTTGGGTGAGTTTCCAATGTTCCGCCGGTTAGGTGATCTTGAATTTTTCTGTTGGGTTGGGTTGGCACTCTTAGGCTTCGCCTGTGGGTTGTCCGTCGCGCCGCGGTCTGCGACGGCAGAGACGCTTAAGGAAGCGCTGTCAGCATCCTACGCCTGCAATCCGCGCCTTGATGCGCAGCGCGCCTTTCAGCGCGCCAGCGACGAAGATGTGGCGCGCGCGATGTCCGGCTACCGCCCGACCATCACGGGCAATGCCGACATCGGCATCGAGCGCAACGATGTGCGGCCTTCGACAGATGCCGACGGCGTGACCAAGCCGCGCGGCTATGGCGTCGACGCCGTGCAGCCGATCTTCAGCGGCTTTCGTACCTACAACGCGGTGAACGAGGCGGAAGCCAACGTCCGCGCCGAGCGCGAGGTGCTGCGCGATGTGGAGCGCAGCGTGCTGCTGCAGGCGGTGACCGCCTACATGGACGTGGTGCGCGACCAGGAGCTCGTTCGCCTCAACGAGAACAACGTCAACGTGCTGTCGCGCGAGTTGAAGGCGGCGCAGGACCGCTTCGCCGTCGGCGAGGTGACGCGCACGGACGTAGCGCAGGCGGAAGCTCGCCGCGCTGATGCCGTGTCCCGCCTCGACGCCGCGCGCGCCAACCTGCGTACCAGCCGCGGCGCCTATCAGCTCGTCATCTGTCATCCGCCGAGCGGGCTGTCCTGGCCCGGCACGCCGGAAAGCTTCCTGCCGCAGCAGCTGCAGGAGGCTATCGGCGTCAGCAACAACGAGGATCCGCTGGTCATCGCCTCATTGTTCCGCGAGCAGGCTGGCAAGTACACGGTCGAGCGCATCCGCGGCGAGTTGTTGCCCACCGTCACGCTCGAAGGCCGCTATGACGATCGCTTCAACAACTCGAAATTTACCAGCGAGGTAGAGACCTCAACGGTTGTCGGCCGCGCGATCATCCCGATCTACGAGGCCGGCGACGTCTACGCGCGCGTGCGCCAGGCCAAGCAAAACCACCTCGGCCTCCTGCAGCAGATCGAGCAGGTGCGCACCGAGCAGACGCAAAACGTCGTCGCCTCCTGGTCGCAGCTCGAGGCGGCACGCGCCCAGCTCGAGTCCGACCGCGTGGCCGTGGAATCGAACAAGGTGGCGCTGCAAGGCGTGCGCGAGGAAGAGAAGGTCGGCCAGCGCACGCTGCTCGACGTGCTCAACGCCGAGCTCGAGTACCTCAACTCGCAGGTCAATCTGGAGACGACGCGGCGCAATCTCGTGGTCGCCACCTACAGCGTGATCGGCTCGATGGGCCGCCTCGATGCCGCCTGGCTCGGTACCGCCGCCTACGTCTACGATCCCAACGTTCACTATAAAGAGGTGCGTCGTAAGTGGATCGGCCTCTCGATCACCTACGGTGACGGGCGCACGGAGACGTTCGAGGCGCAGCCGCCACCTGAGGAAGCGGCGGTCAAGTAGCGCCAGAGAGTTGACCTTGCCGCTTGGGGGTTGCGTATTCGATTGAAACGACGTTCGTCACCATCGTCGGGGCTTTGGTGATAGCGCTAATTTCTGACGCGCGGTTCCCTGCGTGACACCCAGCGAAAAATAGAGTCCTCGCCGCGTGGCATTCCGCACAGAGCGCGCGGCGCGACACCGGCAGTCTCCGACATGGCCATGGATCATTCCCATCCTTGCGACCTAACCTTGAAAGGAGACTACCCATGAAGACGTTTATTCTTGCTGGCCTGCTTGCAGTCACGGCTGTATCGGGGACTGTCATCCACTCGGATACGGCCGCTGCCGCAATCGCGCTGTGCAGCCGACCCGGTGTGGGCATTATCTGTGGGTCGGGGCTCCCGCGCTCCTTCACCCCGCCCCCACCCCCGGGTCAGCCGACATCCTCACCACTTCCGCCGAGCGTGGCCCCGGCTCAGCCGCCGCCGCGCTCCTTCACCCCGCCCCCGGCCCCGGGTCAGCCGTTTAGGCCGCAACCTGGAGTTTGACCTGCTGCTGCCGGGCCGAAGCCCGGTGGCGTGGTCGGCATCCGTGGTCGCTAAGCTGCAACCTTGAAAGGCGACTACCTATGAAGACCTCGATCCTCACCGCGATGCTGGTGCTCACGGCTGCGTCGGGCATTGTCGTCGCCTCCCAGTCTGCGGCGGCGGGTGGCAAACCGCGCGTCGTACCCTCTGGCACTGCGGGCCGTTGAGCCAACATTCCTGAAACCAGTCGATAGGAGACTACCCATGAAGACGTTCATTCTTGCTGCACTGCTGGCGCTCACCGCTGTGTCGGGCGTTGCCCAGGCCGGAAACGGCGCGGGAATTAATCCCACGCACCAGGGCCGCTAGCTGACCAACTCGACCACGCGGCCTCAGGTCTTGGACCTGGGGCCGCGTTTGCTTTTCGGCTTCAACAAAAAGACAGGGCCCACGGCGGCAACGATACCATCACCGGCGGCAACAACAGCGGCAGTGGTCAAATTTCAACCAATCTATTCGGCGACGCGTTGACCATGTCCGGCTCCGCCCATGGCGGCAGCGATATCCTTATTGCCGGGACCCAAACGGCGGGCAGCACCGTCTTTAACAACATGTGGGGCGATGCCCAATCAATGGCAGCGACCGCAATCGGAGGCAACGACAGGTTCGTGTTCAAGGACAACGTGAAAATGGGTCAGACCGTCGGAACCAACAATACCATCGGTGATTTCAACAACACCGCCCAGCATGACCAAATCGAGTTCAGTCACGTGAGGGGTGTGAACTCGTTCACCGATCTCGTCATCACTCAGAGTGGCGCGAACACCGTGGTGACCGCGCGGTAATCTAATTGGCGGCCGCTTGAAACGTGGCCAAGGCGTTTGCGTCATCCTTCGCGCGTTGCGCATCCGAGTTGCGCAACGCCATTCGTAATCCACGTTAGCCGCGGCATAGACAGCGAGCCGCCTTAGATCCTGCTAAAGTTTTTCGCCCTTGAGACGACCAGGTTCCGGGTGTCGCGCGCAGCCTTCACGCGGGTTAGGTGGGCTCCGAAGGCTTGGAGAATTGCGGCCCTGTACGTTTCCTCAGGAGAGGCCATTTTTTTCCTACGAGTTTGATGGTTCCGTTTACAAGAACCGCCAGGACCGAATCCACTAGTAGGCTAACGCCAGCAAGCGGATCGGCCCTGGCGTAACCGCGCCATTTGGGAGCGCGCGGTCGGGCGCTGGTATGTGGCTCGTCTCGAAGTGTGCCCATCCCCGATTACGGGGAGACTTGGTCAGACGGATCGCTTTCTGCCGCGCCAGAATCGGGAGAGACTTTAGCTATGGCCGCTGAAGCCATTGGGAGCAGACCCACCGCGAGCTGTGGCAGACGGAGCGCGCGAAGTGGCGAGTGTGGCATGCCGAGGTGGTCGCGCTGGGCAAGGCATATCGCGGCACATGAAAAAGCCCCACTTCGATTTCTCGGGCGGGGCTGATCGACACCGCTGTTTCCTGTGTAACACCCAGCAAAAGCCGAAACAGAAACATCTCTCTACTTGGGGCCGTGGGCCTTTTCGGCTTCAACGAAAAGCCCCACTCGGATCGCTCCGGTGTGGGCTTTTTTCGTGTGGCAATCCTCACAGCGACGGCGCCCCAAGACGCGTAAGCCCGTCCTCGGTCATGGATCATTCCGATCCTTGGAGCCAGAGTTGAGGCTAGAGCAATGCCACGCGGCACTTGTGAGAAATGCGGACAGCACGATGCATTCCTGTATGCGGTGCCGCTTACCTTGGGCATGAGTTTCTTTCTCTGTACGCGGTGCCTCACCCTCCCGCATGAATGGAGTGACGACGAAAATGACGAGATCGCCAACGGCTTGTCGGTATGGCAATTCTCACAGCGCCAACTCAGCGACATTGGGTAGGTTTCGATCTCAGGCATCGATCCCCGATGCCGATCGTTACCCTATAGGAGTTTACCCACATGCGTATTGCCCTCAACGGCGCCGTTTTTGCTGCGCTCCTCGTTTCAGCGACCACCGTGCGCGCCGACAACGCGGGAACCGGCCTGTGGATCGATCACACCGGCCGCGGGGCGGTGGAGATCACCGACTGCGGCGGCAAGCTGTGCGGCCACGTGGCGTGGCTGAAGGACGCCAAGAACAACGATCAATGCGGTAAGCAGATAATCGGCAACGTCGAATCCGTCGGCACGAACGAATGGGACCACGGCTGGATCTACGATCCGGATCGGGACTCCAAGTACGACGTCGCGCTGTCCACGGTCGGCACCGACAAACTCAAGGTCGTCGGCTATGCCGGCACCAAGTGGCTGAGCGAGACCTACACGTGGAAGCGCGCGTCTGCCGATTTGCAGAAGTGCGGCACCTCCGGCGACAGCGCCAAAGTGACGGCGCCGACTCCGGCGGCGGCGGACAAACCGGCCGAGACCGCCAAGAAGGACGAGGTGAAGCCGGACACCGCAACGAAGTCCGACACGGTTCAGCTCGACGAGGCCAAGCCCGAAGCCAGCAAGGACGCGACTAAGTCCGAGACGGCGAAGACCGAAACGGCGACTAGCGTCGAGTCGAAGCCCACCGAGACCGCGACCGCCGACACCGACTACGACGCGAGCGACGAGCCCAAGGGCCGTAAGCGCGACGGCAAGCAGATCGTGGCGCGCCTCATGGACGAGCTGGGTGAGGGCGACGGTCCCATCAACGTGAAGCGCAGCGGCAAGAAGTGCAAAATGACGGTGCCGTACGTCGACGTGGTGGTGTCGATCCCGTGCGACAAGTAATCTGCGCGTGGCTCGCGCCTAGCGACCCCAAAAGCCCGCGGTCCACTTGTGTCGGCGCGAGAATGCTCGCGGGCAAGTCACCTGATGAAGACGCTCATTCTTGCTGGCCTACTCGCACTCACCGCTGCGTCGGGCGTTGTTGTCGCCTCTCAGTCTGCAGATGCTGGGGGGCGCGATCAGGGCGGCGTGTTCGGCGGCCGCTAAGCTGTAACCTTGAAAGCAGACTAGCGATGAAGACTATTCTTGCGGGCTTACAGGCCCTGACGGCGGTATCGGGCACTGGCATTCTGTCGGGCACGGCAACCGCCGGTCCCAGACCCAAACCCCGTTAGTGATCATCAGGGTCAGTGAATTCACGACAACGCACGGCCTCAGGTCTTGGACTTGGGGCCGCATCGCTTTTCGACTTCAGCAAAAAAGCCCCTCAGTTGCAATGGACGGTCGACAACTTGCAAATGTTATTTCGCAATGTCGAGCATGGTTGGACGGCGCACTTCCTTGCGGCGAACCTTGGCCGCATTTGCGCGATTTCGTCGTTAATCAATCACTTCAAATTGATCTTTTTTTTGCAAGTGGCAAACCCCACAGCGCCCCTCGTCGCGAAGCTCCATGATCATTCTGCGTCGTCGAAGGCGATGCGGAATGCAACCTAATCGAAATGGAGCACCATCATGAACTTTCTAATGAAGACTATCGCGTTATCGGCCTTCGCAGCCGTTCTTACGTTCGGAACTTCAATGACCTCGCAAGCGGCTGACCAATTGTTGATGAAGCCGCTGCAGGGTGTCAGCTTCGAGCTCGATTCGAAGCGCGCTGTAAGCTACTTCCTGAACGAAAACGGCGCGTGCAAGCTCGTCGTGACGTTCGCTGAAGCACCTGACGCGGATGACGTATCTAGATTCGTAGCCACGCGGTTCGAAGCCACAATTGATGCCGGCAAGGCCACAAGATTCAATACAATTGGAGGCAAGTCACTCGCCTTCGCTTGCCACGCAAGCGCACAGGTGATGAGCGTCACCGAACTCGAACAGGTCGCCTCTTCTCCACCTGGGAGATAGCCAACGGCTCAAGTAGAGCCGCCTCTTGTGTTCAGCGCGCCTCCTCCAAGTGCTGACGCAAAGAAGCCCCGTTTGCACGCTGACGCAGGTCTGTACCCCTAGCTGCAAAACAGTCCCTGTTTATTGTGGTCAGGGCCTGCTTTGCGTAAAGAAAGTTTGTACACAAATTTGCAGGCCATCGCAGGTCTGCACTGGGGGTTCGCAACCTTGAAAGGAGACAACCTATGAAGACGACCACGCGGCCTCAGGTCTTAGACTTGGGGCCGCGTCGCTTTTTCGGCTGCAACAACGAACCCCCAGGAGAGCAGCAGCATGCACGCGCGGGGCTTGCGAGAGCTTCCCAGTCAAAGGTGCTGGCATTGAGCTCAGGTTCACCGAAGCGTTGACTTAAGGCTAACCTGCATCGAGGCTCTCGGGTCAACTCGCAGCTCGATCGGATCTCTTATTTTCATTCTGTGGTCTGCAGAGTTCCAACTCGACCAGGGAAGCTAGGTAGCGCAGCAGGTTGACCGCCTCAGCATCAATCTGGCGTGGCCGTTGGTCCAACACACACACGGTTCCAACGCAACTTGAGCCCACGAAGATAGGGCAGCCGGCATAGAAGCGGATCCGCGGTCCGTCAGTGACCAGCGGGTTGTCCGAAAATCGAGGATCGTGAAACGTATCGGGGACAACCAGGACCTCTCGTGCTGAGACAGCATGGGAGCAAAACGACGCCTCACGCGATGTCTCGGTCGCGTCAAATCCATAGGTTGATTTGAACCATTGGCGCTCTCGATCGACGAGGCTAACCAGCGCCATTGGAACCGCGAAGCTAGAAGCAGCGAGATGCGTTATCCGGTCAAAACGCTCCTCGGGGTGCGTATCCAGGATATCGAGCCCATGAAGAGCTGCGACGCGTTGCTCCTCATCTGGCGTTGTCAGCATGCGTTCCCAGCAGCATTCCTTGCGAAGCAGACACGCGCGGATGCGGGTCCGCGCGTATGCGGTCGAGAACGGTTTGATCACCCATTCCAAACTAGATTCTGACTGAGCAAAGACGTTGTCCTCGTCGGCTACGATGAGGATCGGCATATCTTTTACGGGCCCTTCTCGCGTGAGTTTCATGAATTGCGCGAGGCCGTCAGCGTCGCCTTGTCCCCACTCTAAAATTATCAGCGAGGGTTGAACGGCCGGCATCGCTGCCAAAGCTTCCTTGGCGCTGCCTACCCCTACCACGGCGATGCCGTCCGCTTGCGCCGCTTCTTTAATTGTGTTGGCCGCAACAGGATCGGTCACCGCCATCAAAATTAAGGCGCTGACCAATGCCGGTGTGCTCGAGCTGGTAGCCTCACCTCTCATTGTGCTTATTCTCGGCTGTGGGGCACAGGCAGCTTTGAGCTCGAATACGTCTCCCTCGGCAGCGGCGAAGACATCAAGCCCGGTTGTGATGCTGCGCCGAAGGTTTTTGACAATCTGGTCGATGGCGTCATCCGTTCTCAATGGATCGTGGTGGGTCAGTGCCAGACGGGAAGCCCCTGCTGCTCTGCACACCGCGACGGCATAGTCGATGGTACTGTGTCCCCATCCGACCTTGCCTGCATACTCGTTCAGGGTGAACTGAGCGTCGTGGATGACGAGATCGGCTCCGGCGAGAAATTCGCAATGCTCGCGGTCTTGCCCCAATATTTCCCCTTTGCCTGAGGCCAGGTGGCGTTGGAAAGGCTCGTGATCGGAAGCGTAGACCAACGCAGTACCGTCGGCCTCCAATCGGAAGCCCAATGTCAAAGAGGTATGGTTCATGTATCGCGTTTTGACTCTGATATCGGCGATCTGAAGATCGCCTTCGATGAGCTCGTGATAGCTGATCTTGGCACCCATCTGATCGAGCCGCACAGGGAAATAGTCGTACTGCATCTGTCCGGCCAACGTGTCTTGCACGGACTGCCCGAGCCCCTTGGGCGCGTAGATGTCCCACTCGTTTCCTGGGTTAAAAAACGGGGCAAAGAAAGGCATCCCCTGGATGTGATCCCAATGCGTATGACTAATGAGAATATGGCCCTTACACACGGCGTTCGTGCTAGCCAACGCTTGGCCGAGACCATGAAAACCACTTCCACAGTCGATGATCACAAGCGTATCGGCGGCTGTTCGCACCTCGAGGCACGAGGTATTCCCGCCGAACCGCAGAGTATCGGGGCCCGGCTTGGGTAGAGAGCCCCGCGTGCCCCAGAAGCGTATGAGCATACACACACCTCGAGTGATTGTTGGAGGCGCGGGCACCTTTATTCAAGTGGGCGGCCGAACGCCTCGCGTCGAGTAGCCTAGCCGTTTTTGGCAAAGTCTGCAGTGAGTTGATTTTCATCACTGACAGTCCGCTTGGCGGGGTGAACTCAATGAGCGTGGCAATCTTACGGTTGAGGTCCCTTAGCGACGGGGACGGACCTAGTTGCCGGCCGCGAAGGAAGCCGGTGGAACACGTGATCAAGCCAACCGTTCCTCATCTTCAATGAACTTAGCGCAGCCTCGTGGTTTGGCGAGTTTGGAAGACCGCGCTTTCGTCACGGTGTCTTGGTCCTCCTTTGAACGCCAAACCAGCGCCCGAGCGGCTTGAAGTTCACATCGCAAATCGTCTGGTCTTGGTCCGAGCTTAATGTGCTTGAGGAGATCGCAGCTGGCTGATCCTCACGAGAAATGCAGCTAGGAACTTTGCGCTGGTCTAAGACGGACGTGATGTCGATCACCACGCCCGTCCAGCGACCCTAAAATAGAAATTCGACACTGTGCGCTTTGAATGTTCGGGCGAGCTTACGCAGTGTGGACAGACGAGGATCGGTCGAGCCCTGCTTTAGGGCCTTGATCGTGCCGGATGAGACGCCGGACACGATCGCAAGTTCGCGGCGTGACCAGCCCAAGAGATTTTGCGCAGCGCGGACCTGAGCTGACGACAGGATAATATCTGTTCCGTGCACTTTGCTGCCCATAGCTCGCCATCGATCACCGCCTGGTTCGTCCTTAGCCGCCGTACCGCAGCAACGATCGAAGGGAACCGGTCGATGAAATCCTTGCCGTTGCGCGAGTACAAGCGGACATCAGCGCCCGCCTTGTGCAGCTGAACCCTGAAGCCGTCGAACTTAACTTCGTGCAGCCATTCCGGCCCGGTAGGAGGGGCGGAGCGCAGCCTTGGGTTGGCGACGGGGATGAATGGGATACGGGGAGCCCACGTGGTGGAACGCAATGGCTGAGGGAGGCTAGTGCATGAATCCGAACGCCGCTCCATCATTTCCAAAGCACCCGACCTTTGCCAAGACCTGTCCGTTCTCATCCATTATTTCGAGCCAGAGCTCATCAACGACCTCTTCATCGATGAGCTCAGTGCGAGCCTTGGTTGCTTCGTTGACGGCGTATGCCAAATCAGAGACCTCGATCCCAATAGGATCGCGCTCGACATCTCCATTGAAGTGCAAGCGAAAGAAGTACCTTGGCATCGTCCAGGCTCCTGCGCCGCAACCTGCGCATCGCGCCCTATTAGCCGTTCAAGACAAGCAGAATCTGCGCCTAGAGGATAGACAGCTTTTTGAACTGTAGCGGGTTACCCCGATTGGGTGACCAGACGCTCTGCTCTCTTCAGACTGAGCTTGTCCTCTGACTAGCTTGCTCGGGGATCGCACTTCAAAAAGAGCGACCGACAGAACGAGCAGTGTGACGAAGGCTATATCCTGCGCCATTCGGTAGATCGACGCCGAGACGTCCGAGCCAATCGTCGTATCGAAAAAATGGGCTACTTTCTCCCACCTGTCCCGGAAGTCCCAACTGGACATTAGTCCAGCCCATAAAGCCGCCGGCGAAAAGATTAGCGAAAGCCGCTGATATATGCACAACCCGATGCTTGCGCGCACCACTGAGAAGGGAATTCGTCGAACGCAGTCACCGGCCGTTAGACAGGGGTCCTCAATCGCCTACGATGGGTCGGCGGGTCGAGGTTCAATTGTGCTCGGTGTACGTGATGCGTATCGCGACCCGCTTTCGCGCTCCGGATTGCTCGTGGGCCCTGTGGGTGCTGCTCTGGGGTGTACTTGCCAACCCGATCGTGACAGTTCCGGTTTCCGCAAAGACCCCGGGGGGCCTGCATTGCTATCGGCTTGTTTGCCACCGCGTCATGACGCTCACTGAAACCCATCGTCTTGTGGGCAGCACGCGCACGATGGTTGCCTCTTACTACGACGATCCGGGATTTGATCGTTACAATACGGGTCAACTCACATCCTCAGGTGAAAAGTTTGATGCGAGCGATCCGGGCAAAGCCGCGAGCACAGTTTTTCCCGACGGCACCGAACTCTTGCTCTGGAATGCATCCAACGGTCGCGCCGCACACGTTCGCGTCAACGACTTTGGCCCGTTCCTAGGCAATCGCACGCTTGATATCACCAAATCTCTGGCTGAACGCCTCGACATAACACGCAAGGGTGTCGTTGCTTTGCGTGTGACGGTAATCGCGTCACCGTCTACCAATCAGTCTCGGTATCGTCGGTTTCGCGTCTATCCAAAGGTCGCCGGCTATCTCGGGGTTTATGGCGAGCTGGGCCTAATCACGCTTGCGAATGACCTAATCTCTGACTCCCGCAGCGCAGACGCACCAGGGATCATCTGCTGTGCGCGTCGCAAACATTCCCCTCCCACAACGGAAACCCTTGCAGCGTGGAGCGCCCTCGACACCGAATGGTCCGCTGATACTGCCATTCTCGCAAATTCGTATCGCGGCCCCGCAAACCTTGCGACTTCAGCCTCCGATGGAAAGCGTGACCTTGCTATCGCCACCGCCTCTGCGTGCGAGTGAAACTCAGCCTACTGAGGTCGTGGTGGCGTTCGTATCAGTCTCGGATCGTCCCGCAATGCAGAGGCTCCTTCACCTGCAAAATCGCAATGCATTGGTTGCTCTGGTTGTGGTTTCCCTCCTGGGGGCCGCCATCATTGTACTTCAACGTTCAAGCCGGGCGAGCATGCCCAGCCGCACACGCCATAAGGAGCCATCAGCGGTTGCCATCGAAGGGTCTCCCGCTGTTGCGCACTTGATACCTCAAATCCCCTCCTTTATCGGTCGAGAACTTCAGGTATCTGGGGACCTCGTGACGTATAATGACCTCGTCCTTGAAGGGAGGATGGATGGCGATTGTGTTTGCCGCCGTTTAACGATCAAGGTCGGAGGCATGTTGAATGGCGATG
Source organism: uncultured Alphaproteobacteria bacterium (assembly GCA_963724595.1). GTDB lineage: Bacteria > Pseudomonadota > Alphaproteobacteria > Rhizobiales > Hyphomicrobiaceae > Hyphomicrobium_A. Next base: position 24,156 of record CAVRVR010000037.1, read on the forward strand.
TCGTCGCCGAGGAAGTACTGATCGCGGGATCCGTAACGGGAAAAATCTTGGCGAAGATCGTTGGCGTCGACAGCCGCGCGGCCATCAATGGCGAGATCAACTATTGTGATCTGATCGTTGAGCGCAACCGCCTCTTTGATGTGACTTGTCACAGGATGTCTATCGAAGCTTGGCGAAAACCGGAAGACCTGAAGCCTCCCAGCAGGCCACCTGTCGTTCAAAGTTCCAGCTCGTCCTCTGATTTGAACACCGCCTGTCACGACGGCAGGCTGGCGGCTGATGGTCCGCAGCAGACGCTGAGCGGTTCGCTTCACGAGGTCCGCTTCTGGCCTGAGCAGCCGTCGCGCGTAGCGCTACGCTCGGCGAATGAGACCAATGATCAGCAGCAAGATTAAAGCGCCAAGCGTTGCGGCGACTATGTTTCCGACAAAGGACTCTGTATAGAGGCCAAGGCGCGGGCCTAGCAGCCCAGCAATTCCGGCGCCAAGAATGCCGACAACGATATTGCCGACCAAACCAAAGCCATAGCCTGTGACTAGCAGGCCCGCAAGCCAACCGGCTATCGCACCGATAACGATCCAAGTCAGAATCGATTCTGGGCCCAGCATTTCATTCTCCTACGAATATCCTTGTTGCAACACTCAGTTCGCGTGACCAGAGAACGCCAATCGGCCCAGAGCGGAAGAAGCCATGAGCCATGCTTACGACTTCAAGTTCCTGCGACCGAGCTGCCTGATGGCAGCCAACTCCCGCGCCCATTCATTGAAGGGACGCGCAGGGGTGCCACCCATACGAGCACCAGCCTCCACATCGTCCTTCGCATGGGCCATCCCGGCAATCTGCGCACCGCTGCCAACTTTGACGTGGCCGACCACGCCTGATTGCCCGCCCATCACCACAAAGTCGCCGAGTTCTGCCGAGCCAGCGATGCCGCTTTGAGCGACGATGACGCAATGGCGGCCAATGACAACATTGTGGGCGATCTGCACTTGATTATCTATCTTCGTGCCTTCGCCAATGACCGTATCCGAGAGGGACCCGCGATCCACCGTTGAATTGGCCCCGATCTCGACCTGTTCGCCTATAATCACGCGCCCAACCTGCGGAACCTTCCGGTGTCCGTTGGCACTCATGGCAAAGCCGAAGCCGTCTTGACCGATCCGAGCTCCAGCGTGAACGATTACGCCGTCGCCCACAATCGCATGTGTGATCGTCGCTCCGGGCCCCACATAGCAGTCGCGTCCCAATACTACTCTGTAGCCAACGACAGCACCCGCCGCGACCGTCGTGCCGCTACCGATCATAGCCTCGCGTCCTATCACCGCACCTGGCTCGATCGTGACGTCTTCGGCGATCTCTGCGCTCGGATGAACGAGGATACCAGTTCGATCCGCGGCCGCCGCCGCAGCTTTGGTGCGCAGTCCGTCGACATAGAAGAGGCTTAGGGCACGTGCGAACGCGTCATAGGGCTTTGTTGTCATCAATGTCGCTGTCGCGCCCGGCACGCGGTTCACAAAGTCTTTAGAGAGAATACACGCTTCCGCCTCAGTCCTACTGAGTTGCTCAACATACTTGCGGTTCTCGAAGAACGTCAGGTGTCCCGGTCCGGCCTGGCGCAGCGTTCGCAGGTCAGCGATCGTGCGCGTGCCATCCGCTGAGCGCGATAATTCTGCGCCGATCGACTTGGCGATCACGTGGAGAGGGAATGGTCCGGCACGATGAAAAAAGCCCGGATGTTCTGTGTGCATTTGCATACCCTCCCGCAAGGCCTCGTCGCTTGAAGCAGTGTCAGTCGCTTATTTTTATTCAACAACTGTCACGTGGCCCCGAGAGAGGCCGCGTGTCAAAGGTACGCGTTGGATCTGGATCTGTGAGCCGCTCAAGTGCAAGGATGTCGTTGAGGCGCAAACCTTGAGGCGTACTGAAAGAATTCCTGCAGCAATCAAATGAGGCCGCTCGGATCGGCCGCGGTTACAGCCATGCCCGACGGCACGACGCTCTGCACGATCTTGCTCCATTCTTCTGGAGTGAAACTCTGCTTGTTTGACATGAAGACGTCCTTTCTCGTGAGCATGTTTAACCCCCTTAGACGGTGGACCGCGAATGCCCGCAGCACGGATTGCTCAATCTGCGCTGCGGGGAACCTCGCCGATCTTATGGCTTCTGGCTCTCGTCCGCCGGCGGCACGCTCTTCACCTCGGACTCCTTGAGGGTCAGCACGAGGCCGTCGGGTCTGATCTCTTGGATTTGCTCGGATGTGACGCGATATTGTGTGGCGCCCATTCCGAGGTACGTACCGGTATCGATAGACAGTTCCGTGACCTTGTTTTCGGGATCGCGCTTGACCTCGATCACCTCACCCACCTTCTTGCCTTCAGCGCTATAGACCGGTCGGCCGATCCAGCCGGTTGCTTCGTCTGCCGTAAGGGCGGTCGTCATTGGCGGAACGGCAGCGGTTCGTGTCGGCGCGCGGCTAAACAGGTTCCAAGCCAAGGCGCCGATTGCGATCGCCCCCAGCACTGGCAGCACCCAGCCCATTTGCGATGAGGAATGTGTCGGCTCCGACCGTGTCAGGTCCTTGGCCGTTGGGCCTGTGACGGCGTCAAGAATTCCCGTGCCGCTGAGATAGCTGGCAAAGCCTGCGGGCAACGCCCGAGCAATATTGTCTTTCTGGGAGTTAATCAGTTGCGCCAGGCCCGAGGCGTTGAGCCCACTGGCACGCTTCTGCTGTCCAAGGACGCCCATGAGGAGTGGTCCGAGAATTCCCATCACGTCTTTCGACTCGCTCTTGTCGACATTGGCAAAACGGCCCACCGCGCCGGTCAGCTCGGATAAGGTGCCGCCGCCCAAGAGTGACGAGAGCGTGTTGACGCCGTTATCGATGAGCTCTCCCTGTCCAGATCCTCCGAGGACGTTGGCGATGCTCGTGAGGATCCCTGGCTGTTCCTGCGCCACAGCATCACTAAGTTTTTGTGCGCCACCCGGCTTTGCCACCAAGGAAGCGAGCGCCGCAAGCAGGCCAGGAATGCCCGCTGTGACAGCTTTTTCGACGACGGCCTTATCGAGACCGAGCCCCGATGCAATGCGGCGTACAAGTTCTGGTGTGAGAAACTTGGTTGCGCTGGAAACGAGGTTTGCTGGCATGGGACTCTCCTTTGCAGGTGATCCCCCCAAGTCCACGCTAGCCCCGTGAGTTCGAAAAATAAGTACCCCAGATGGGGGACGGAAGCCGCATAGTACCGCCAGTGCTTTGGGCGCGGCACGTCAGGGATCTGAGCGTCTTGAGTTGCTCAGTCGGTGCCGCCTCTACTGACCGGGGGCGCCAGCAATATTCCTCGGCTGGCGCTCCTTTTCTGTCCCGGCACAAATCCAGATCCGCGGCGTGCCCCGCTTCATCATCCGTCCGCGCTTGTCCCGCTCCCGCCGAGCGGCGACGGCTGGATGCATGCATGAGGTCAAGTTCGACAATACGGCAGAAGCCGATGCCGGACGCTGAAGTGGCGCTCGAGGGTGTTGATCTTCCGCTATTGACCCGAAGCTAACCTCGCGTTCGCGCACCTTCAGCGTCCACGGCTGGCCAAACGCCACTCAGTAGACGCCACCAAGGACCATCAGCAGATTGTGGCGCGGTGTGCTGGGCTCTCCTCCGCGGTAGCTTCGGGCCCGCTGCGGAGCGGCGCCACCCGCGAAGCGGCGACTGTGATTACGACCCGCGCGCCGGCTGCTGCTGGACTGGCGCTCCACCTTCGGAGCAGCCGTCACCAACGGTTCCACTATGGCTGCGTTGAGTGGGACGGCCTCGAGTGCGGCGATCGCGGTTCCCGGCGCGAGGGACGGCGCGCCCGATTGGTCGTCGACCGATGTCGGGACCGGGCCGCCGATCGCCATGCGTCCTGGTAGCGGTTCGGAAGAGACTGCCGACGACGGCACCGGCTTGAACAGCGCCTTGGCCTTCCAGGGGAGCACCTCCTTCTGCCCTCGCCGTAACGGGAAGCCCCACGCAGCGGCCCGATGCCGCCAATGATTGGCCGGTTGGGCAAGCGCCGCAGACCCCGTCGGGTTGCGACTGAATCAGCGTGAGCTGAATGTAGTCTGGTTGATCCAGGGGTAGCGTCGCGTTGACCCGATCAGTGAACTCCTTCATTGCGGTCTTGAGGCCGTTCTTCCACGAACCATCCAGGCGGCCCCCGTAGCACCCGACACGGCGCAGCTCCCGCTGAATCTCGACGACAAGCTTATAGCGTGCACTGGGATCGCGTGGCGTAAGCTCGACCGGCGCCGGGGTTGTGGTCGAAACGATCGTCTGCCAACCCGTCTCGCTGGCAATGGGCGCTTGTGACGGCTCCGATACCGGTGTGGGAGCTGCCGTGGTCTCGAGGCCCGCAGGACGCGGCTCACTCCGGGCAGGCATCGACAGAGCAATGGAAGGCGAGAACGCGCCCAGGCGAGAGACGCGGGTGACTTTGGCAGGTGGCAGCTGCGCAAACCGCGAGGCAACGATGCGCTGCAGACGGTCAAGCGTAGCACCGCTGTCGACGGGCGTCGGCAGATAGACGAACAGCGCCACGCCAATTCCTGTCAGCAGTATCAAACCGCCGAGACCACGCATCGATTTCACTCCTCACGGGTGAAATGGAACAACTAATTCGCAAGCGCGGCGTGGGCTGCTCGCGAGAGAGGACGCTAATCCCGGAAGCACGATCAGCGCCCTCACGGGCGCCACAGAACCGGAGGGCTGGGGTCATTCCCCGGGGAGAGGGGAATGGTGGCGTAAGACAAGCGTACTCTTCCGTACAAACCTGTCATAGGAGCAATGCGGGGTACCCCGATGCGCCGCAACTAAACTCATCAACGAGTTATCTCGTCGTCCTTCAGCTAGGGCCAGGTTCGACCGCGATTGCGGCACCCGCAATTTCGGCGGGAGATGCTGCAGCCGGGGGCCATAAGTCATCGGATCGGGCGCAGCTTCGCGTTCACGCGCACTGAAGCCGATGACGCATGTCATCCGAAGCGCACTTCCCAGCACAGGAGCGCGCTGCAATACCTAGTGCTGCGCGGCCGCGGCTATTGGATGTGGCGAAACACTGTAGAGGTTCACGACCCGATGTCCGCCGAACAGGATCGACGCCAGAATGAGGATTCCGAGCGCCTGCCAGATCGTGATCTGCTTGATGCCAAAGACGTCTGGGATCACGGCGTTCCAAATCCACTGAAAAATGAATGTGAAGATCAGAAGCGCGACGAGCGCCACAACCAATCCGATAAGTACAGCTCCAGGTTCCATCGCTTCATTCCTTGGATGTGCAGTTAGTCTTTAGATGTCGTTGGCGGCGGCCAACCAATTCTCTCTCTCCGCCAGCGAGGCACTCTGCTGGCGGCCCCATTCCCAAAAAAACCGGAGCCAATCATCGCGGAGGTCGGACTAACTCCGGTAGCAGTTCAGCCTGCTAAGCTTCACTTACGCTTGCGCGCAAATGGTTCACCAGCAGCCGCGGTTGCGATACAGGGCAGCTCCGCCCCAACGGTAGCCGCGGTAGCCCCGGTATCCGTAGATGCCCGCACGCCGGTAGCCGCGGTATCCATAACCGATACCCCGGTAGCCCCGATAAAGGCCGACACGGCGGTAGCCGCGGTAACCCCGGTACAGCCCGACGCGGCGGTAGCCACGGTAAAGGCCGACACCCCGATAACCGCGATATCCGCGGAACCCGCGATATCTGACGTGTTCGACGAGAGAGGAGCTGTTCTGTTGGATGCTCTTGCTGAGGGGGGCGGCCGGAATGGCTTGGCTGCTGGCCGTGGAACCAGCGATTAAAGCCGCAGCGAGCGCCGCGATAACGATGCCCGTTTTCATAGGCTTCTCCTGTTCGTCTTCGTTGTGCGCGTCTCTCTTGGGGGGAGAGGACGAGATTACGCGAAGACGAGGATGCGTCTGTTCCGGTTGGTCCGATAGCGAAGATTTCGGGGTACCCCAAAGGTATCTCGGCTATGAGCTGACTAATTCTGGCCGAACGCGTATCCTTGTCCTCCGCCACCATTCCCCGCCCGTGGAATGCGACCCCTCCGTCCAGGTTATGTGGTGCTGGGACGCTGACCCATTTCTTCTCCCCGGATCAGCGTCCTTTCTGTTCTGGGTCTCCGCATGATCTCGCAGGAAAGAAATGCTCACTCCTCAGGAAGCGTATAGCGCGGCAATTCTCCGCGCCTGCGAAGCCCACTTAGCGCGCGTGAAGATTGCGCGCGACGTCCGGGTCAAAAGCACTAGAGAATTTTACCGCGAGGCCAGCTGCTAGTCAGGCCCGCAGCTGGAGGCGTCACAGGGACGGGGCCGACCTCCTTCTACCGCGAATACCTGATCAGCGCGCTGATGCGCCGATGAGCAGCGCCCGGCGATGTGGACGGAGTGGCGGTCTCGGTATCACGGGATAAGCCGCAGCCGTACGGCTTGCGCGACAGCGTGTATTGAGTTTCGTGTCCCGAGCTTCACCTGGGCCTTCTTGATGTGGCTCCTTACCGTCTCTTCGCCCAGCCCCAAGTCTTCACCGACCTCAGCAATGCGATGGCCCAGGGATAACCAGCGCAGCACCGACAGTTCGCGCGGCGTCAGGCTGGCACCCTTGCCAATGCGGCCGGCAAACGGCGGGGCGAGCTTTTGCAGTTGGGTGGTCGCGAAAGAGGCGCCTAGGTAAAGCAGCGCGCGTTGATGCGGCTGGAGCTTCAGCGCTTTGGGCGACCAATAGACAAAGAGCCAGCGGCCTCCGATTGGGCAACCGAAAAGATCGCGGATGCCATGTTTCAAATTTAGCTCGACCGCCCACCGATCAACGCCAATGGGCTCGAGCAATTTCATCAGCTCTGTGAGCGTGAAAGGTGCGAGCGCGAGACGCGCTGCCACATCACTTGGTGCCGGTGACCCTGTGGCCAGCTCCGTGCGATCCTCCCACCATCCCTTAGGCACGCTCTCGTGTAGAAAAACTGTCTTACCCAGCACGAGCGAGTGAGAGGCCCCAAAATTTAGCGGAAGCAGAGCCGCACCTAGAACGTGGGCATGACAGTCGGACCATGTAATCCTATCGAGCGCGCCCAGGACTGCCTCAGGCGTGTCGAGATCGTGAACGGCCTCTGTGAATTTGAGGAGGTCGGCGGAGAGGTGGGTGGGCGTTTTCATGCACCTGCTCTCTTCAGCCGGACTGAGCTTGTCCCCTGACTAACTTGCTTGGGGATCGGACTTCAAAAAGAGCGACCGATCAGAACGAGGAATGTGATGAAGACTACTGCCACCATGACGATGCCGAGAGCTTCGAGCATTGCGTCCTCATGTCTGCCGACGCACACCGAGCGAAGGGAGACCCTTCCCCTCGCTCGGTGGGACCGCATCCGCGGTCGGCGCTCCCCTCCGGAGGCTTTATGCAAATTCGCTGTCGAGGAGACTGCCGAGAAAGGGATAGGCTCACCATCCCCGATTAGGGGGATACTTTCGGCGCCTTCACGGCAAAAGCGGCGCAATGTTCGCCGAGTGGCAGCCATCAGCGCTGGCTGTGGCCGAGTTGATCACAAGCGTCAGCTGAATTAAAGGCGTTCTCCGGCGACCGTACGTCTCAGCATCAGTGAGCGCTGTCTGAAACGGAACCCGTTGAGGGGCCGATCGGCTTAACCAAAGGGTGGCCCGTCTCTTGCTCCCTACCCAAACGGGTGCGCCCGTGAGCTCTCCTCCGGATCGGGTGGCCAGAATGCCTAATGTCGAACAGTTGTGGACTCGCATCCTATGATACACCGCGCCACCGGACGAGATCCGGCGAGAGGTGTATCAGCGTGAGTTTCTCGTTTGCCGAAAGGCTCGATAAAGAACGGCTCTTGGTGCTGCGCAAGGTATTTCCCCGGGCCTGCATCGAACTCGGCATTGGTGCAGAAGAGGACGACGAGGAGCGCCGCGAGCAACTGGCCAATATAATTCTCGCAATCGCGCAAGGTGAGGCCGATCTCGAACTCGTTCTAGCTCGCGCCGTGTATCAGATGCGGCCGCCCGACTTACTCCACTAGGGCAATCAAGAACGCTTTCCCACTCCATCCCGCGTGCCCCCAATTGGTGCGCTTTTAGACGCTGATCCTCCCCCGGCTGAAGGCGAATCCTTCTCTGTCGAACCTTGGTGGGTAGCCGGTCGGCACCGAAGCTCCGCCCCCAGCACGATTGAACGGATGACGCTAAATGCGCTGAGGGTTAGCTGTTGTTGCTCTTCAGAGCTGTCCCAAGGCAATCAATCAAGCACTCGTCATTGAAGGGCTTGCTCAGGAAGCCAACTGCCCCAGCCTCCAGCATCTGCGTCCTGATGCTCTCTTCTGGATTTGCCGTGATACCGATGATTGGCATGGGGCGGCCGTCGGCGATCAAACGACTTTGCAGCTCAACACCGCTCAAGCCTGGCATTTGCACGTCCGTGATCAGACATGATGTGTCATCCACGCGGGCCGACTCCAGAAAGTCTTCGGCCGACGCGAACGTGGCGACGGCATATCCAAGGGACCGCACGAGCGCGCCTATGGCTTTGCGCACCGATTGGTCATCATCGACAATTGAGATCACGGGCACCTTCGGCACACAGATTTCCTGACGTTTGGGATTAGCGCGATGCCGGGAGCAGCGCACCTACATGCGGAACGGACACGAGCGAGAGGTAATGCCCCTCGTCGCGAGCGGCGTTCCTATCCCGCACGGCCAAGGGCTTAAGCTCGGCAATTCATGAAGCGCATGGCTAGTGGAGCCATAGGCCCAGGAAGCTAAGGGCCAACGAAAATATAAGCTGCCCAGCAAAGAGCCATGTCAGAACTTCGTCGGTTTCTGCGGTGAGGAAAGTCGCTTTGCGCCGCATCGCTACCTCCTTGCGCTTACCATCGTTATGCGTGCGCAACCTACCGACTTGTGGCAGCCGCTGGTATCCCCGTTTTGGGGGAGACCTACGGGATCAAGCTTCCTCAGCAGGTCCTCGGGTTCTGACCCGACTGACGACGCGCCTCTCCTATGCCGCTAGCTGCGTGCCAGCTTGAACGTCTCTTCGATGCGCGCAGCGTTAAGTTAATTTTGGCGCGGCGCGCTACCAGAACACGGTTACGTTGGCCAACAAATTGAGCGCACTGCCAGTCTGTGGAGTGTAGATTATCGGCGTCGGATGATCAGTGTACCCGAGCCCAATGCCGGCGCGAACACCGGGAGCAATAACTGCGTTGTACGCCCCGGTTATCGACAAACTGCCTGCATGCGCGAGCTGACCCTTCTGCAAAGCGGCATCAACAACATAGTGGCTGAAAACGTTCTGCGAGAATACGAGGGATAGCATGTCCCTTGGTCGGGAAGGCAACAGGCCTATCCCATAGAGGCGCAGCTCATAATTCTGACTGAAACGATTGAATTCCGGCGGCGCATACATTGCGGTGACACCGGCGTACACCCCCCTTGCGGCCTGACCCGCCACCGGCGCAAGCTGGACGAATTGTTGATCGGCCAGAACATATGCTGCGTAGTCGCCAGTGTCTCGGCCGCCCAATGCGAAATCAGTATAACGACTGGAGTTGAACATCGGTGCGGCACGCACCCAAGTCATGAGCTGACCGGGGGCTGCTTCAATCCGATAGCCGAGCTCGTTGATCACAAGAACCCCGGTATTCGGCGTGGACCATTCGAAGCCCGTCGGGTTCGCTGCCTTCTCGGCCACGGGGCCATCCGGGCTGCTTGCTCGCTGAATGCCGAGTTTGTTGTAGAATCCATCAGGACCATTGAACTTGATGTTGATCGACGGAGTTGTCCAGGCGAAAGCGTTAATGCCGGTCTCCACCGGTATTGCTGCGCTCGGCCCAAAGATGCTGGCCGAGAGATTGCCCGCCAGAAATGGACCCCAAAATTCAAAAACGTTTTGTAGATACCCAAACTTCAATTCGATCTGCTTGTTCAGAAAAGTCTGATAATAGCTGAGTGTCGCGAGACTACGTGCGTTCGGCCCACCCGGGTCCCAAGTGTCAAAGTTATAAACCCCGCCAAATACGATCTGCCCATCGGGGATCCCGAACCTGCTCAGGTCGTAAGTCAGCAGCATCACGTTATTTGAAAAAAAGGTTGGCTTCTGACCGTTGTACGTCTGCCGACCGAATGTCGTAGGCTCACCGGACAGCAAGTTGTCGAAATAACTGTTGCTGGTGTAGCCGAGGTAACCGATCCCATGGGAGGCGAGACGTGATCGAAGGCCCCCGACGTCGGGATCGATCGTATCCTGCGGACCGGGCAGCGGTAAATTATATCCCTTGATCCGAAGGGACTCGAAATCCGGCGGCTTGGTCGTGACTGACGTAGCGCCAAATCTCGCGGGCGCCGGTGCTGCAATATCCGCAGCGTCGCCTGCATGAGGTGCTGCCCACGGCAGGCAGGCGGCACAAATCGATAAAGCGATCACCTTCCACATGGTCAAGGCCCTATCGGAAAGCAGAATTCGAATTCCCCGTCCCCACTGACCAATTGAGTGCCCCTTAAGTGTCAGCCTCAGCCGAAGATACCACTCTTTTGGTTGGTAGTGTCATCTCGAATCGAGCCCCGCCATCGGGGTCGGACGCCACCGATAGCGTGCCGCCATGCTGCTCAACAATCATTTTGCAGATCGCTAGACCCAAGCCTGTTCCTGTGGCCTTCGTGGTGACGAACGGCTCAAATATCAATGATTTTTTTTCGGCATCAATTCCAGGTCCCGTGTCTTCTACTGAAATGATAAGGGCCTCCGAACCACGGCGAGCAGTTGTGACGCTAATGATGCGCGGTCTATTCTCCATCGCCGCCATTGCCTCCATCGCGTTGTTGAGCAGATTAAGGATGACCTCTCGGAGCTGGCCCGTGTTCCCCGACATGGGCGGCAAATCTGACGTTAATTTCATGCGAGTTGTGATCTTGTGATGTTCCCGTTCCTTGCGCGTCAATTCTACCGCTTCAAGGACCAACGTGTTTAAATTCATCGGTTGGTGTTCTTGCTTGCCCCTCAACAAGCTGCGAAAGCTCTCGAACACCTCGCTCGCACGAAAAGTGGCCCCCTCTATTTCCTCAAAAGCCTCCTTTGCCTCATCGATATCAGGTTCATCTCGGTTTAGAAATCGCTGCCCGGCGCCGGCGTTCGCTCGAATGGCTGCCAGGGGTTGTCTGACCTCATGGGCAATTGCGGCCACGACCGCTTGTGCGCGCGTTAACCTATTCGCACGTTCGCGCCGAAGATTCCTGTTTGCAATCGAAAGGCTTGCTTGAAGGTTTATTGTTTGTGCGACTAGCGCGACTAACACGACTTTCGAAACGAGCATTGCAATCAGACGAATCCCATAAAACCCAAGGGTGAAGCGAGCCGTAAGAAAAAATGTTGCCAGTGTACTTTCCCCTGCCGACGCAAAGACAGCGACCATGAGCCACAGATCAAGTGCTGACCTTCCACGAATCCACAGCAGCAAAAGTGTAAGGACGTTCGCCAGGGCAATCATTCCGTTGGCGTAGTGCCCCAACAGCGAAATTGTTGCGTTATCTAGAATTAGGACCGGCAGAAGATTATGTCCTGCGGTAGCGACCGAGGTCAGGGTACACACCAAAATAATGACGATCGCTACGCTCCAGTGAATTGCCCTTTTCGCCGAGCGCTCATTTGCATCCATCGTATATTTGCCATTCGTTAGGCAAGCATACGTAGCGATAGCCAAGGCAAGACCGAATTGCCAAGAAAGATTTATCCAAGCGGTGCTCTGGGGTCCGGCCCCAAGGAGCCCGGTCGGCGCAAACGCACTCGGAAAGGTGAGCGCGTGCGCGATGACAATCAGCGAGGAAAAAAGATAACCGGTCGCGAGCACCAGGAGCGGTCGCAAGCCACTTGCCGAGAACATACCGAATAGCAGCACTGCAGTGACGAAGTCCGTCACGAATATTATGGCGAGCGTTGTTGGAATGAAGTTGTCAATCCGCGGAAGTGGCACATCTGCGAACGGCAACATCGCTCCATACGCCGCACAAGCGATGATGATGACTGCGAAAGCTAACTGGCGTTGCCACAAAGTCGGCGGCGTTGTTGCTACCGAATATTCAGACCCTTCCGTTCCGCCGACCGGCGGCGTGGGGTGCAGATCGCTTTTTGCTGACGATTCCTTCAAGATCATTCTGTCACCGGCATGCAGGAGCCTTCGCCATCGGCGGTGGAAGAGCCGCAATGGGCCGGAAGAAGTCTTCGCCAGGATGTCCGCTTGGTGCCATATGGTCGGGCCTGCCGTCGCACCGCTAGCTATTTTGTAGAACGCTCATGTAGGGTTGGGGGCCACCAGAGCGGACCGGCAGGACGAGCGAAAATAAAAGCATCACAACGACAAACATGACGAGAATTGCGACAAAACCCTTCATCATCCTGACCTCCCGTTTTGGCCGAGCTTGTGTTTCAGCGGGGAGAGTCGAACACCTGCCGAATGCGGCACAGAAGTGCTAAACATTTCAATGACGCTAGCAACGGACGCAACGCATCAGTTTTGATGTGGTCGGCGATGGTTGCTATCCCCGTTTTGGGGGAGATATCGCGTGCGATCGCGGACGCCAAGCTTGTTTGCGCTTTCTTGATGACGACGAGGACCACAACGTCAAGCTGTCTTAGCCCCTCCTGTGAGCGGCGAGCCAACGCCCGAGAGGCCTGAGTTCCGATGTCTTCGGGCGATTCACATCGCAAATCGTCTCATCTTGTTCCCGGCTTGACCTGACCAGGAATGTTGCGGGCAACTTTGCGTCGCTGGTCTGGTTCGGGCGTCATGGCGATCACCACGCCCGTCCAGGGACCTTCAACTAGAAACTTGCCACCTCGTCGCTGGACTCACGGTCGTTTCCGATTGTATCGGATCGAGTGAGAATGTTCCCCTCATCTCAACCGCAGGTATTCTTCCTGTAGCGATCGCAGCGGCGCTCTCATCGGCGAGCTTCATCGATGATCTACGGCGCGCCGATATAAGTCGGCTTTGGTCAGCAGCGGGAGAAGTCGTAGAAGACGACTTGCTCCTTTGCATCGACGTAACTTGCTCTCCGAAGGGTTTGCTTGATGGAGAGGCCGCCTGTGGCGATTGGGACGAGTTGCTGATTTCATTGCTATTTCGTGGCTGCTGCGAGTTTCGCACGTAATCTGAGGCTAACCGCCGGAATGCCGTGGAGGGCAAGATGCCTGAGGAAAACAAGCAATCAAGCATGTCAGATGTCATCGAGGCGGACATCGCTCGAGAGTGGTGCGCATCTAAAGATACTCTTTCTCGCTTCCTCAGAGTTGTCGGCCTTGACGGTGAAGAGTTCACCCAAGCTCTCTATATTTTTCCCAGGGAAATCGACTTAACAGTAATTGCGCGGCGCCCTGCAAAGGGACTCCCGCAAAACTCCCGCAACGACGACCGTCGCTAGGTAGTGTGAGCTAAGGCATTGAAAGTGATGGTGCCCAGGGGCGGGGTGCCTGAAGTGAGGCAGATCAATAACTTACGGGACGGTGGGAAAGACGAAAGTCTGGTATGGTTTCGGGCGATCCCGCCGGATTCTTTCCCACCAATTCGACCGGCGTCTCAGCACTATCGCGCCAGCGTCGTGCAAATGACCGGCAAGCCACGCTGGATTGTTCTCCAACCAAAATGGCCACTCGGGCGTCCAGAATACAAAGTCCTCTGGTAGCGGCACGGCGGCAGCGACCGGAGCTGACCTGAGCAGAGCGGTCGGCACGGCGAGTGCCACCATCTTGGCGAACAGACCAAGGAAGGAACGGCGGTTCATGCTGACCTCGTTGCGGCGTGTTCCGAGCGCAACTGAGCGACTAACGTCATGCGACGCTAGAGATGCGTCAGCATTAGGTCAGAACGAATTGTCCCACTTCGCATCGCGATCAGGAGATAACGAGTGCCGCCCTGTGGGTCTTGAGGGCATGCAGCTCGATCCGGCGCATTTCGAGCATCTCGACGTCCGTCGGCAAACCCTCGATCACGGCTGCCTCGCCCCTGGCGATGGCTTCCTCGGTCTCTTTGATGGCTTGATCCGCTGCCTCCAACGTCGTGATCTTGCTTAGGTCCGTCGGCATGAATCCGTTGCTCCTAACTCACGGCACGTTGCCGATGCTGCAGGCTGGCTTATTCCAAGGCCCCCGCCGCCTTGGCACCTGCGAGTAGATCCTTAGCGATGGCTTGGGCTTCGTCTGCGCTTACAAGATAGGTCATATGGCCGGGAGGTGGGGGCGCCCCATTATGCGACTGGTCTGGCGTGATTGCCATCACACGAAAGGCAACGAGCCGTTCGCCCGCCGCTATCTCCACTTCGGAGATCCTATGGTGCTGGTCTTGACTAGGAGGTGGCCAATCGAAGTACCCCTTGGCAGCAATGAGCGCTCGGATCAACTCATCGATCTGCGAGACGTGAATTCAATTTCGACAATGCCCACCGAGGCTTTAGTCCGGATCCTTGTGATCGATGATGAGCCGATGGTCCGGCTCAACGCGCGCGAGATCCTGGAAGACGCCGGAGGTTGCCATCGTCATCTTGTCCGGGCACCAGCTGCCGCAGCGCGAAGACATGCCGCTCAAGGCGACATTTGTGGCGAAGCCTTTCTCGACATCGGTGCTGCTGCAGCAGGTGGCCGAGGCACTTGTGGAAGTATAGCGAGGTGTCGTCGGCACGAGAAGGCCCCGACGCCTTGTGCAAACGTCAGCGGATATCGCCTTTAATCATCCTAGTGCGGTTGCTCTAGCCAACCGGTCATAGCGGAGACACACTGGCCTACGTCGGCATCGGACAACAGCAGTGAAATTGCAAACCCCTTCTTGCGCTTCGGCAGATCAACAAATGCCGTTAGCCGGAACTGATCAGCCTCGGGCGCAAATCCCAGTCCCGCTACCCGAGCTTCTGTCTCAGAAAGAAGCGCGAGAAGGTCAGTGGAGGCTGCGGTCGCATGTTCGGTTTGCTTTTGGAGTTCGTGTAAAACTGCGGGTAGTTGGTTCCTATCAAGAACTACCGCCCGGCGCTCACCACTGTCTCGCTCCCACACCAGTCGGAGTCGTCCGTTATCGGTCCCCTCGATCAAAAAATCGTCGGGCCTGAAGTCCTCATCAAAATCCTCATTAATGGACATGGGGATCACGCGGTTTGAGGAACTCTCGGCGCGAAGGTGCATAGCCCTCCAGAACAAGAGGGTGCGGCTTGTCAATATGAACTGCGCAACCGGCTCGGGTCAGTTCATCAAAAGGCCTAGCCGGCCGTCAAATGCCGAGCACCTAAAGGCGTATGAAAGCAACTTGCCTGGTGGGCTTTATCTAGCGCGCACGTGGCACTTCTAGCGCTAGTTTTTTTAACTTCGTAGGGTCGCGCTCGCCCTGTTCCGCAGCTTCAACGATGCGCAGAACCATGGCGGCATGCTGTGCTACTGGATTGGCGCTCAAGACATTTAGCTGGTGCGCCTCATCCCAAGCCTCTTCCATAACACTTGTAAGCAACTCACGCGTCGCGGCATCGACGCCTTGGTAAACCGTTCAACCTCACATTCTTCGCTGTAATTCGCTTTTTAACTGGCCCCGACGACGATCACTTGCACGCGGCAAAGAAGTCCACCCGCTTAACGTGCACGGTCATCGACACCTTCCAACCACTAGCAAAGATCGGAGCCCACTCCAGGTTCCTGCAATGAACACGAAGATGACCCCGCCAATGGATCCTCAGTCCGAGGACAAACGCTAGCAATTGGGCCTCGGTAGATCGTCGCTTCCGGGGCCTTCCTAATTCAAAGTACGCGAGAAGGCTGGGCCGGTGGCGTAGCTGGTTCAGTGCCCGAACGCGTGGGGCCAGTACGTGTGGGCGGCGACTACTAACGCAAACATGACGATTGTTAGGATCACGAACGGCACCACCGAGGCTCGCGCGTGGGTCACGTCGGGGGTACGAGGATCGACTTCCCTGGCCATTGTTTCCTCCGTTGCTGGCTCAACACCGGCAACAGATCGAAACCGGTCACAGTTCCAGCGATCGGCCTTGGATTTTGTGATGCCAGCGTCCGCCTTCAGGTGAAGGTGGCGCCTAGCAACGTCCGTAATGTACCGGCCGCCGTCCACGCGCTGTATGTAGCGGCCGACTAGTGCCAGTAGCTAGAGCGCGGGCAGACTCACTTAGGATTACGGATGTGATACCTCAGTGCGGTGTTACTCGCTGCTGCCGTCGCCTATCGCCTGCTTCCACGCGCAGGGTTTCGGCGAGCGTCTTCTTCGGCATCCAATCGCTTGATCAGAGCAGTCCACCGTTCCGGAAAGGGATCAAGCACCAGCCGCTCGAATCCCTCGCGTATTGTTTGGCCAACACGCCCGATGACTGTGAACCAAGGCTTTGTCATATGACTGTAATTGGCAACAGCCCAGCAGGTTCCGGACATTAGTTAGGTCGATATCATTCAAAACCTGCACGCTGAGGCATCTGCTCGTGCTCGTTAATCAACTCTCTTGGTCATGTGTATCTGCGAGCCGACTTGAGATAGCGGTGCTCGTCGAACAGGAGTACCGTCCACACAGTGGGGACTAGTCGCCATCGCACGGTGACGGTGAAATGCAGCGCTGCTCTAGGGGGGCTTCCTATGAGCACAATTGAACCACGACGCTGGGCGTCGGCCGCGATCACCATTGTGGTGGTCGGATCCGTCTTTGTTTGTCTGTTCGCAGTAGGTGCAGCGATCGCGGGGCTGCTAATCTAGGTGGGCGGTTCTCAGCTCAACCGCTCGGCCGGCAGATCACCGTTCTTGCCGAAGACGCGCTCGAGCGCGGCGACTTCCTGTGCGGTAACTTCTGTATGCCCTCGAGGTAGCATTGCGAAGTAGCGATCATCGACGTGATGTCGGGGCAGCCAGGCAGGCTCGCTGAAGCTCACGTCGTCGCCTCGTTTAATGCGTTGCATAATGGCAAGCCGTTCGTGACGAGAGACGCCAATAATGAGCAAGGTATCCTCTCCGTCAGCACCGAGCCACGTCTCGGCCGTCAGCACGAAGCTAGTCGCCATTTTCCAGGCCATAAAGCGGCTGATCAGAACTGTTGCCTTCTCGCGCCGCTCCGGATCGAACCGGGTCAGGATGAGAAAGGCGCCTTCCGGCGTCGTAATCCGCCACGCCGGCACGACCTCCTTGCCATCTTCGACAATGCGCCGCGCGACGGCGAGCTGTTCGAGCATGAGGGTAGCGAGTGACATCTAGGTTGGTGCCGTCATCGTAGTTCCGCATCCGCATCGCGAAGTAATCTTGCGCGAGCCGCAGACCGAGCATTTATGTGCTGCCCGACGCTCACTTCAAATGAGAAGCCGCCCGGCGGTGCCAGGCGGCTGCAGGGAAGGCATTCGCCCGCTTTAGTGCTTGGCAAGCCCTGGATTGGTCGTCGCATCGGCGCCCCAGCCGTGCTCTTGGCCGACAGTGTTGTTATCCCAACCGGGCGGTGACGTCCCGCCATCCCAGCCCTTCGAGTCATCAGCCTTGCTCCAACCTGGCGGTTGCGACCAGGTATTGGAACTGTTGCCTTGAGAGCTGGAGGAGGCTGAATTCGAGGGCGAGGCTCCCGCGCCCGCGCCAACGCCCTGTGGGCCTTTGGCCTCAGCGCCGGCGCCTATCACGAGCACAGCTGCGGCAATGACCGCACCTGCAAGATGTTTGTTGAGAAACATGAGGATCCCTTCCGGCTGTTTCGCATGCCTCGGGCATGAACTCGTTTTGTGGCGAGAATGGGAGACTTATTCTCAATACGCGGTTCAGCAATCGCGCTGATGATACGGACTGCAGGATGTCGACCGATCACACTTCGACGGCGACCGGCGTCTTCAGACGCGGGAGCATTGGTGCGGCGGGAGTATGATGTCCGCTAAGGGTCAGAAGCGGACATCGAGCGTGTCGCGCCGAATGCCTGCTTTGGGCCAGAAGCTGACGAGAGTCAGCAAGGGCAAACATGATATCCTGGCCACCACCACTCTAAATAAAGAATTCAGCTCGCTGCTTGCCGAGCAGCGCCGGGTAAGTGACGAATATCGCGTGGTTGAAAAGGCCATACAAGAATTACACGACCTGCTCGCAGCCGAGAACGTTGATCCAGACGACCGCAGCAAAATGGAAGTAGGCGTTATCACTCACGCCGCTGAATTGATGCGCCTTGGCAAGCGGATGCTCGAACTCGATGCAGCGGTCGCGTCTTCGCGAGCGCCCTCCGGCAATAGCGATGGTTGATGCCGGGCCGAGATTCCGTTGCTCCTAACTCACGGCACGTTGGCCAGCGAGAGCAAGATGGCTGGTCCTGTCATCAAACCTTTAAATACAGCAGTCAATTGTCTACCCATACGACTGGAGAGCGAGGGCTACTGCTCCGCTCTCCAGCTGGAGCGGCGGTTCCAAGTCCCCTTTCAAAATAAATCTTGGAATGGCTCTTGAGGCAGACACGGGGAGCGGGTCTGCCTCAACTCATTTTATCTGCCGATCAGCGCACATCGACAAGTATAGTGTCCACTCTCCGCGAATGGCAGGACGTCCCCCCAAGAGCGGGGATGGGCCGCTCCCGAACTCTCGTTCAATCTGGCGCCTGAGGGAAAAACCCGGCGCAACGGTGAGGCCATTAAAAGTACGTAATCGTACATTTCGGTGAACGTCTCAAAGCGTACGTAATTTGAACTTTCCTGGAATGAGGCGTACGAAGTATCCATCGTCTGCCACTGTTTAGGGCGCAGACGGCTGGGAGATGCCTCGTGCTCTTGCCCCAATGGGAAAGAGCCACGCCATGGCCGACCAGCAAAACCTCATCCTGTCACGCCTGTCTCGTGCCGATCTTCAGCTTCTAGAGCCGTATCTTGAACCGGCCGACTTGCCGCTGCGCAAAGTTCTGGAACGAGGCCACAAGCCGATCAAAGCCGTCTATTTTCCCGAGAGCGGGTTTGCTTCCGTTGTGGCCGACGGTGGGAGCCATCCAATCGAGGTTGGACTTATCGGACGGGAAGGCATGACCGGCCTACCTGTCGTGTTGGGCAACGACCGCAACGACAACGACATTTTCATGCAGGCCGCAGGGAAGGGACAATGCATTTCGGCGAGCAACCTCCGCCAAGCCATCGATAAGAGTACGAGCCTGCACCGCGCGATGCTGGGCTACGTGCACGCCTTCATCAATCAAGCGACGAGAACCGCCGTCGCAAACGGCCGCTCCAAGATCGAAGAACGCCTGGCGCGCTGGTTGCTCATGGCGGACGACCGCATCGACGGTGACGAGCTTCCGCTGACCCACGAGTTCTTGGCGATGATGCTCGGCGTTCGCCGCCCTGGCGTGACTGTCGCCATCCAGCAGCTTGAACGGGAAGGCGTGATTGCGAGAACGCGTGGCCGCATTGCAATTACGAATCGCAAAGCGTTGGAGAAGCGGTCTAACGGCACGTACCTTCCCGCTGATTATCGCTAGGTCGTGCCGTCACTGCAAGACGCCAACATCTATTCCGCGATGGCAGCCTGAAACGGAAGCTCGTGGACTATGTCGCCCTTGCTGTCTTTGATCACGAATATTCGATCAACACCTGCTGGTCCGCTGCGAAAATCGTTGCTCATGATCTCGCGCGCACTTTGAAGCGCTTCGTCCCTGACAGCGTCTAGGCTTTCACACTCGATGCCTTCATCATCGATGATCGTTTGGACGCCCTGCCTGATGTGGAAAAAGTATCGGGACATGAAACCAGCGACTCCTGACGGCTGTAGGGGACGCCGCCCCGATCGCCTCCTGCCACATATGCCAAGCGAGCCTTGGCCATGATGCTCACAAGTTGCTTACAAGGCGGTGGGCCGCATACTGCTCCCACAAAATACCCTTCGTCTGATAGGCGACTGCGGACTTCTCCAACGGAGACGAACTTGCCGCTTGCCGCCAATTCGAATGCTCGCTCCAACGTTGACGGCCTCATCGCCGGGCTCCGGGCCGGTAAAACACCACAAGAATAAAATAATCGGCAAGGCAGAGTTCCGCTCCCCTCGTCAAAAAATTCAGTCTGAAAACGTACGCAACGTGTGCTGATGCTTAATCCAACTTGGCCTTGTTTCATGGCGAGGGCGAATAGAGGCAAAAACTTGCGCTGCTGCCTAGCTCACACGTGCAAGTGCATCGTGCTTGCAAGCCCGGCGACCGCGGCAAAAATCACAAGTGCTGCAAAGGCGAAAGTCACGGCCGCGTCAGCGCGCGAACTTGCGAGTGACCATTTGTGTCTTGGCATAATTTCCCCCGTAGCTACCGTTACGTGGAACTCAGCCTCCATCGACAGCATGCGCCTGACGCTCATAGGCCACCAAGTTACAAAAGGCTCGTCAGTTCGGTGTTGCGGCTAACCGCGACATTCGGGCCACAGCACGCCAACCAGGTCCGAACAGAAAGCGTGTCGAAGCGGCTTAGGACAATACTGACCTCGAACCGCTCCGCGGCTGGCGCTCAAGCGCTGATCAGAAAGACACCGATGGCAGCGGCCGCGATGCCAATCGACTTGGCAAGTGTCAGCGGCTCATCGAGCAGCAGCACGCCCAGCAGGAAGCCGCCGACGATGAACATGCCATAGATCGGCACGACGACACTCGCCGGTCCAAGCTCGAGCGCCCGAAACAAAGATGCGACGGCGATCGTCAGCACCACGCCGACCGCGAGCGACCACAGCCCGGCCGGGGTCGTGAGCGACCGCAGCAGGAGGCCCGACTGTCCGCGCGCGATCACGATCGACCAGCAGCCAAGGCACACGAGCGTTGTCGCGATCGCCACGACCACACTGCTAGGCAGCCCGGCCTTGGTGGCAAATTTAACGAACAAGGTGGTGAGTGAGTAACCCGCCATGCCCAGCAGGGCCCAGAACAGGTACGAGGCCGTCATTTGCGCTCCGATCATCTCATCCCCGAGCGACCTCCGTAACGGAGCGGGTGCACCTGCGCAAAGCGGCCCCAAGCCGCGGCTCACGCGCGCCAAAGAAACCGATTGGAGCTCTAGAATTGAGGTCGGACGACCTCCGGCCGCTGCGCCTTAAGCGCTAGGACGCCGCTTCTCAAAGGTCTCCCAACGATCACGGGTGCCCGCCACGAAGTCGCCGTCTGTGTCGCACCACTAATACAGGCCACGCACTGCGATGAGGGCGAGCCGCTTGAGGTCATCGTGCGAGCGCACTCCCTCGCTGACGGCCAAGAGAATCCTTAGAGACATGATTGTATGCAACCCTGGATCATTTTTTTTGTGGGCTGACAGCACCTCGGCCCAAGCCTCTTCCAAGGCAGAAGTCATCAGCTTCTGAGTTTCATCATCATAAGTGTCGGCCACCGAGGTCTCCAAAGAGAGCGCGCCGGCCAAGAGGGACCGAGTGTGCTGGCCGATGCTCGCGACAGGGATAGGTCACTCCGTGGAGGGTCAACGGAGAATTGCAAATTGTCGGCGGCGAGATGGTCCGTCTAGTGAATGTTTGTCGCATGCCCTTCGTACGGTCATGAGTGTGCTCAACCGACTACGCTCGTTGCCAGTATTTCCCGGCGAGGTGGAATTTCGCGTATCCAATTCGGCGAGCGGTGCGCTGTTTTAATCGGGCATGACCGCTTGCTAACTCTGACAAACCCTCCGCCCCATTCTATCTGCTCATACTCCGTTGGCGCGCTCGCTCCATTCGATCACCAGCTTCAATGCGCGAGCAGCGCGGCCTCAACCTCCCTCTGCCCGGCTTCACCAGTTCGACTAGGGACGTCTTCCACTGTTGGCCCAATCGTTCCGCGCTCGCGCATCAAGTACGCTTCGTACCCAAAGCGAACACCGGATGAAATTTACCCGATGAGAGCGGCCTATCGAGCCCGCAGCGTGGCCGGGATGCCGTATTTCGGCGAAAGCGTGATCTGCGACTTGATGTCGATCTCAGCGTCAGGCTCCAACGTGAACCTGTACCTTTGTCCGACGGTGGCGAGCACGAGCGCCGCCTCGACGTTGGCGAAGTGGCTGCCGGCGCACATGCGCTGTCCGCCACCGAACGGATAGTAGGAGTTCCTGCGCCATGAGCTCACGGGCGAAGCGGCTGGCCATGAAGCCGGGGATGACGCGGTGAAATTTGTTGCCGTCATAGAAGCCCTCCTTCGCGAGCTGCTTCACCCGCTCAACATGCTTCGCGCGGGCGACCCTTCATGCGTCGCCAATTGGTCGATCCCGCCCCGACGTCCGGCACCGCGACGGTGTGGGATAGGGAGACGGAATGCCGTGCGGACATTGAAGAGCCTTGCCCTAGCGGTCGCGATAGGGACTGGCGATAGGCACTAGACAGGGCCCCGTCCGATTGCTTTCTACATCGGCGCCCTACCTGCGCGCTGCACCGGAGTATCAGTGCTACTCGGCGCGAGCCACAGGCCCGCTGGCACGTGCCAGCGCAACTGCACGGACCTGCGCTCCAATCTCCGGATTGCGGTCGATGAAACGATGGAAATCGTCGCAGTCGAGAACTAGCAGGTCGGTCGACTTGATGGCGATCACCGTCGCCGTACGCCGCTCCCGCGTCAGCAGCGCCATCTCGCCGAAGAAATCGCCCTCCTGCAGGCGAACGCTGCCGCCTGGGGCTTCGACTTCTACTGTTCCGCTGGCGACAAAGTACATGCCATCGCCGGGCTCGCCCTTTCGGATGATGACTGTGCCGGCGTGCACCGTGCGCGCCGTCAGGATACCCACGAGATCTGAGATTGCGGCCGCATCGAGCCTGCTAAACAATGGTACATGGGCGACCATCGCGAATGTGACGATAAAATCCCTGCGGCGGATTTCTTCGTAAAAGCCGCGTCCGATAATGGCCACCGGCAACGCGAAGCAGAAGATCCCGAGCATCACGGTAATGGCTGCGATCAAGCGGCCAAGAACCGTTATCGGCGTGAGCTCTCCGCCGCCGATCTTTGCAAGCATTGCCGCAGACCACCACATGGCCTTGGACATGTCGCCGAGTCGATCGGGCTGCAGTTCGCCTTCGACGGCGTGCATGGCGGCGGCGGCCGCCACCATCACGCCGCCGATGATGATGACGCAGGCGAGCAGCGCGCGCCGCTCCGCGGCAAGTACGCGACCGATGGTCGCCAGTGCCGGTGAATAACGCGCGAGCTTCAGGAAGCGTATTAGTCGGCTCAGTCGCACATAGGATGCGCCGGGGAACAGAAGCTCGAGCACGAATGGAATGAAGGCCAGCGCATCGATAACCATCATGGGCGTCGTCGCGAACCTTAGGCGTGCCCGCGACGCGCTGAGCTTCTGAAGCAGCGGATGCTCGGGGGCGACCCACATGCGCGCCAGGTACTCAATCGCAAATACCAATACGCACAACCGGTCGAAGAGCTGCAGATCTTCTCCGTAGAATTCTTCGATCCCCGGTAGTGTCTGAGCGATGGTGCCGGCGACGTCGCCAAGGATCAGGACGACTAGGACGCAATCGACAATGCGGGACGCGAAATCCCTGCGGCGTCCATGCTCGAGGATTTCGAACGCTCGTTGACGTGCGGTCAGGAACTTTTGTCCCGCCTCGTTCATCTGGCATCACTCTCTCAGAGTTTTAGGCCACATGCCGCGCACCGGGCGTCCGTTGCTGCCCCTGTGACCATGCGCACCGCATCACGTGCGGACGGGGGCGGCGACGGCGGTTGAAGGTCCCTGGTCTGGGCGGACTTTGCGCGAAAGAGCGTAGGATCCATTGCTTAGAGCCCCAACCTGCGGTCATGTAGACCTCAGCAGGCGCATCGTAATCGAAATTGCCCATTCAGCTTCGTAACACGTCCTCGCCCGATGACGGGGAATGGTGCAGGCGTCGAAGCAATCAGAACAAAATCCGTCATCGTCGGCCTGGTGCGCTATCGGTCGGTAAGAAGTACTTAGGCTTGGAGGGTGGTCCCCCATCGATCATGGCTATGAGCTGGGGCAAAGCTCGAAAATTACAGGGTCGGCCCGAACCTGCCGCGGAGAATGTGCTATATTCATTGAGCGACCATTGCCGGCGCAGAAAGACAACTTACCTGGGTAGGAGGCGTCATGCATTTGCCGCAGGATGCTATCCTTCTTCGCGCGTTCATCGGTGAGGCCGATCGCGCTGAGGGACATGCGCTTTATAGAGCGATTGTCGAGGCGGCCAGGGCTGCTGGCCTGGCCGGTGCGACCGTCCTTCACGGACCGCTGAGTTTCGGTCCGAACCGCCGCATCAACAGCGAATTCCTTGTCGAGGCGCCGGGGAATCTCCCCATGGTGGTCGAGATCGTCGATACGGAAGATCGAATTCACGCGTTCCTTCCACGACTGGAGCAATTGGTCGGCTCCGGGTTGGTGACTCTGGAGGCCCTCCGCATGTTCCGCTGCGGCCGACAGACCCACGGGCTTGCCGCGCATCAGACGTAACATTCAACTTTCAGGTCGCACGCGCCCTCGGGAGGACATCAACGGAAGTCGATAAATTACAGGCGGGGAGGACGCAAAAATGGATGTACCGCACGAAGCAATCCTGCTGCGCATCTTCACGAGCGCCGACGATCGATATGGCTTTGAAGAACCGCTGTATCGTGCGATCGTGATGAAAGCGCGCGAGGTGCATCTCGCTGGGGCGACGGTCTTGCAAGGACCCCTCGGCTTCGGACACTCCAGCCGGCTTCATAAGTCTCATTTCCTCGCCACCGATGAGCGTCCGGTCGTGATTGAGATTTGCAACTCGGAGGAGAAGATCAACGCGTTCCTGCCGGTGCTCGATGAAATGATGGAGAGTGGTCTGGTTACGCTTGAAAAGGCGCGAGTACTGCAATACGGCCGCACACGCTCTGACTATTTGAAGCGGCTCAAGGAAAGCGTGCTTCAACACCTCCATATCCACCAAACGTCAAGCGCGGCTAGGTAGGCAGCACCTGGCTGGAGAGATGAGAGGATTTGCGCTTTCACGCGCGCCCGGCGCCACCCACGCCACAGTAGCGCGACTTAAATGTTTCTTTGATGGGGGTTTCGTCGTGCGCTCGATTTTTTACCGGCCATTCTTGTTTTTCAAACTGTTCCCAATCACTTCCCTCGTGCTCATCGTCACGCTTGAAGCGTCCACCCTGACTTATAGCCAGGAAACCAACCGCCGCGCGGTTGTCGATACGTTGACCCCCATTTCGGTGCAGCCGAACCTCGGCGGGATCGACGACCAGAGCGATCTGCTATTTGCGCCCGACGGCAAATACCTCGCTATCGGCAACGGCGACAACATCAAGCTGTGGGAAGTTGCCTCAGGGCGCCCGCTGCGTGTCCTAGAAAACACCGCGTTCTTCCTACAGTTCAGGTTCATTGAAAATGGGGCGCAAATTCTGTCGGTGCACAAGGACGGCAAGGTGCGGACTTGGGATCCGGCCACGGGTCGCATGCTCACCGAGACGCCTCTGCCCAATGTCGAGGAAGGCACGTACATCCGGGCGTTGTCGCATTCGCCGAAACAGTCCAGCGTCGTCATTGCCACGGCCGAGGGCGGTCAGATCATCGTTTGGGATTACAGAAAGCGTCGAGTGCGCGCGTCTTTCAAATTCGACGACACGAAGAGCGACAACCCGGAGAATGCCAATGATGTGAGCTTGTCGGACGATGGCGCGGTGGTAGTCGCCGCTGGACCCGACGTCGTCAAGCGGTTCAGCGTGGGCAACAGCCAGCGAAAGGGCATCGTCGCACTGCGCTCCGACCTCATAGTGCTTACCGCGGGAACGATCGGCGCAAATGTCGTTGTTGCCAAGACCGCTGAGAAGGACTGCCAATCAGACGTCGTGCTTGCGATCCTCGGCGGCAGCGATATCAGGTACGTCACGCTCGATCCGGCCCCCGGATGCCCGGATAAGGAAGCGTCTGAGGACGACGCTCTTGAGGGCGGCATTCGACTGGCGAGTAATGCCAAGGGGCTGCTCTACGTCACGCGCAGGAGAGCCGCATCAACTAAGGTCATCGACCTGAACGCTTTGCAGCAATCCCAGGCCGCTCCGACTATCAATCAAGTCAAGGGAGAGATCGTTGCGGTCGACCAAAGCGGCGCGTTAGCCGCGTTAGCCGATGGCAAGGCACTGCGCATCGTGCGGCTCGCTGATGGCACACCGGTCAGCCGCATGGTGGGGTACGAACACGCTGACATATTCCCTGTGGCCTCGGCGGATGGTCGGCAGATGATGCTAATCGAACAGAAGACCGATGAGAGTGAGTTCAGCGTGTGGCCCCTCGCGGGCATCGCTCCGGCATTCAGCCGCGTGCGCTTACCGCCCGGCCACGTGGCGCGCCATGCCGTCCCGGACTCTAATATCATGCTTACCTCGGACGAGGTGGGTCAGCATTTCATCGTAATGTCGACTCTGACGGGTCAGCAGCTCGCGACCTTCACCCTACCGAACGTGGCAGAGATCAACATTGGTAGGCTGTCACCGGACGGCGAGCACGCGATGCTGGACGTGAGGCTGGGCAAAGCGCCGGACGAATCCAAGTCCACTGTTATGTTGGTCAAAACGCGCACTGGCGAGATCGAGCACTCGTTCGCCGAACGCAAATCGGCAAATCCAGACTCAAACTCGGAAAGCGAGATCGTCAGATCTTTCGCCTTCTCCGCCGACGGGGGGCTCTTAGCCCTGAGTTGGATCGGTGGGAGGGCGGAGATATGGACTGTGGCCTTTCCCCAGCGTGTTAGAGAACTTGAGGTTGCCGGGGACCAGACGACCTCGCTGATGTTCTCGGCCGACAACAGGTTTCTCATCGGCGGGAGCCGAGATGAGGGCATCTATGTGTGGAGCCTCGAGACGGGAAAGCTCCTGCGCACTCTGGAGCGCGACTTCATGGCAGGTCACGTAAGCACGGGTGGCCTCGCCATCTCGCAGGATGCGGACTTGGTGGGCGCGGGACCGCGTCAGCGCGCAACCTCCTCGGGCGACATTGGGCGGGAGCGCCGCGTGCAGGTCTGGGACGTCGCCACGGGCAAGCCGCGTTTCCTGCTCAGCGGTCATGAGGACAACGTGAACGCGCTTGCCTTCACCCCGGACCGCCACTGGCTGGTCTCAGGTAGTAACGACGGCACAATCCGCTACTGGCACCAGCGCACAGGAAAGCTCGGCGCCACGTTTGCGGTGGCCGACGGACGCTGGGTGATCATCTCCGACCAAGGGTTCTTTGCCGCTTCATCGAACGCCGGGGACCTGCTCTCCGTTGTACGCGGCTTCCAGGCGGTGAGCATCGATCAACTCTGGCAGTCGCTTTATGCTCCGGACCTCGTGCGCGAGTTCTTGGCGGGCGATCCTAACCGAGAGGTCGCTAACGCCACTGCTCATACTGACCTTCAGAAGATCCTCGACAGCGGCCCCGCGCCGGACGTGCACCTCGTCCAGCCGGCAACAGGGACTACCGCTAAGACCGATCTGATCGATGTTGAGGCGGGCATTCGGGACCGCGGCAAGGGCGTCGGGCGCATCGAGTGGCGCGTCAACGGGATAACCGCCGCTGTCGCTACTAAACCCGAAGGAGCGGAAGGCGAGTTCAATATCGCGCGACAGTTGGCACTAGATCCGGGTGACAATGTCGTGGAGGTCGCGGCATACAATGAAGGCAACCTCCTGGCGTCGGCGCCAGCGCGCACCACTGTAAAGCTCGTGCGGGCAAATGAAACGGTGAAGCCGACGTTGCACGTGCTCGCCATCGGCATCAATGCTTATGTCGACAAGGGGTCCCGGACGGCAGATGCCAAAATTGTGAGTTTCCGTCCGCTGCAGCTTGCCGCCAACGACGCCAAGGCGTTGGCGGATGCCATGAAGCGCGCTGGTACAGGGGTCTATGCCGCGGTGAAGGTGACCGAGTTGCTGGACGCCGACGCGTCGGCGTCGGGCATACAGGCAGCGATCGAGCGGATAGCACCCGAAATCAACCCACGCGACACCTTCGTGCTGTTTGCCGCCGCTCACGGCACCTCACACGACGGCCACTTCTACATGATCCCGCAGGACTACGATGGCGGCGTAGACCCGCATGCTCTGCAGACGCGGGCCATCAGCCAAAGCCATCTACAAGACTGGCTCTCTAATCGCATCAAGGCGAAGCGCTCGGTGCTGCTACTCGACACCTGCGAGTCAGGAGCACTGGTGGGCGGCTATGCGCGCTCGCGCACCGAGGGTGCGGTCTCGGATGCGGCCATCGGCCGCCTGCACGAGGCAACTGGCCGTCCGGTGCTGACCGCCGCCGCGGAGGGCAAGGCTGCGTTTGAGGGCTACGAGGGTCACGGAGTTTTCACCTGGGCTCTGCTTGATGCGCTGCGTCACGGCGATCGCAACGGCGACCGCATGATTGAGCTCTCCGAACTCGTGACGCACGTACAGGACCAGGTACCGCGCATCGCTACGCTCCTGCGCGGCCGCGGCCGAGCCGCGGCGCGCGGTTTCGCGGAAGAGCGCCAATCGGCTCGCTTCGGATCGCGAGGGGGAGACTTCTCGCTGGTGCGCCGCTTGGACTAAACCCGCTGTGGCTCTTTCTGAGCTTTCGCGCGGCATGCGAGCACACTTCCCCGGTTGGCTTAGGAGCAAATTCATTGCGCACGCCTACATCTCCCGACGCCGCCGCCGCCGAAATCGTAGTCGGGTGCCGTTGGACATCTTCTATGCAAAACCCCGACGCTCGCGCCAGCGATCGTGCTGGCCGATAAGCACCTACGGAGCGGTGCCAAATCGGTGGCGTTCTATTGCGCCCCGTGGCCCAAGCCGCTCGTCATCGCCCGCTAGGAACGCCGACACTTCCCTATTGCAAACTTCGAAACTCGTGGCGTCTTCGATTTGTGACCGAGCGTGCACGACGCACGCAGCTTCGAAGTAGGCGTCCGAGACAAGTGACCCGCGCGCGAAGTGCGCAGGCCTTGATCGAGCATCGGAGAGTCGGTCTCAGCAGGTGGGCGACATGCTCACCACGGGTGTCCGCGAGACGTGGGCGCCAATGTCTGCCGGACGGCAGTCGCCAACCACCACCAGCGATTTAACTTCGTCCGGGGACACCATTCTCATGGCATACGATCGCACGTCCGACGACGTGAACGTCACGCAACGATATTCGGCTACCCGTACGACTCGAGCTTCATCGACCTCGATGATTCTCAGGACGGTGCCGACGCCAAGCCGGTCGTGTTTGGGGACCTCTACTCCGCTTATGAGATCCACGACTTGCTCGGCATCAACGCGGTGCGTGATGACCTGTCACGCAAGAAGGAAGCCCTCACCGAGTGAACCTTCCGCCGCTATCTCACGGGCCGCGTCATCCTGCCCGAGGCCCTCGTCGCCATGAAAATCAAATCGTGAGGGTGTGGCCATGGATTACGACAGATATTTCGACAAAGCTCATAGAACTGGCTGTGCGTTGTGCTCGCCCAAGTCAATCGGCCACCGCCTTAAGTGGGCTAGGGGAACTTCGTGCTGACGTTCGTGTACAGCGCGGTGACGCCAGTGCGGAGGGTCGTCAGGCTGGCGATAATGCCAACGGCGATAAACGCGGCGATCAGGCCATACTCAATGGCGGTCACGCCGGAGTCGTCTTGAGCGAAACGAGCGAGGAAAGTCTTCATAAAACCTCCCGATGGGCGACAGGACACAATCGGCGACCGGTTTTAAATTGCCATTAAAGGGTTTCTGTCGCTCGCGCAGTAGTTAACACTAAAATGCAAACGGCCCCGGAAGCGGGCGAGCTTCCGGGGCCTAACGTCACGAAGGCTGCTAAGGTCTACGCGTGCAACACCCGAAGGATAGTTCGGCTGCCGCGATCAGGCCCAGGCCATGACGGTCGACATGGTCGAGACGATTGCCACTACCCGTTGCTGTTGGCCTAGACGCGTCGAGCGTACACGTGAACCACTGCGGGGCAACGGCGCCGCTTTGCTCAAGCAAACACGAAGACGCATCAGGGGCAGGTGAACGGAATGCCGGGCTCTCTTCCCTGCAGGATCGCGGGCCTGGCGAACGCGGTCGGTCTTGGCAACGAGGCCGACCGCGACCATGAAGTTCTTGGCGCTTGGGTTTGCCCCTCGGCGTCGGGATCGAGCGGCGAAAGGTTATCCACAACCCCATTCGGACTTGAGGGAACCGTAAGGTGATCCAGCGATTATCCGCGCATTCGCGGTCTGCGACGATGCTCCCCCGCCTCGTTCGTGGACGGTCCGCAAACTCCGGGCATGCCGCTGTTCTGCGTCGGTGTGCCCAATTTTTTTTGCCAGCGCCGACGTGTCGCCTGCAAAGCACGGGGCCGGCAGACAATCGGCGGATGGAACATTCGACAGGCATCACCCTTGCGCAGCTTGCCTCAGCCGGCCGCTGCGTCGTCGTCCAGTGCGGTGACTGTCCAAACCGCCGGCTCATGCGCCCCAACGATTTAGGTTTGCCGCTCGCGACAAGCGGGAGCTTGGTGCGCGCAACGATCAGATGCAGTGAGTGCGGCTCAGAGCACGTGCTGCTCTACCCCGAGAGCTCTCGAGATGCGCGCAAGGGACGGGAGCGGTAAAAGCAAGGACCTTCGACGTGACGCATCAATTCCGGCGCGCCATCCTCCTCGTGGCCGCACTCAACCTAGCCTACTTCGGGGTCGAGTTTGCCGTTGCGGTCGCCATCGGATCGGTATCGCTATTTGCCGACAGCATCGACTTCCTGGAAGACACCTCGCTCAATCTGCTGATCCTGTTCGCTCTTGGATGGACGCCTGTTAATCGGGCGCGTATGGGGTTGCTTCTCTCCGGCGTTTTATTGGTCCCGGGTCTGGCGACACTTTGGACAGCTTGGGAGAAGCTAAGCGTGCAGGTCGCGCCAGAGCCTGTCGCACTCTCAATCACCGGGCTGGGGGCGCTCGCCATCAATCTGACGTGCGCCTTCGTGCTTGTGGCACATCGCCATCACGCTGGTAGCCTTAGCCGAGCGGCCTTCCTATCCGCCCGCAACGACGCTGCGGCCAACGTTGCCATCATCGCCGCGGGCCTCATCACGGCCTACTGGCTGTCGATATGGCCCGACCTGATTGTGGGCCTCGGTATTTTCCTGATGAACCTCGACGCGGCGCGTGAGGTCTATGTCACAGCCCGCCAAGAGCACGCTGAGGCAAGGCCATAGCCTGCGAACTCGGATGGCGGCGCGTACTCCTAGGACAGGATGCTTTCTAGAGGGCGGTTTGACGAACTGTTCTCGTCTGCTGTCGCAGGCCACGAATGCTGGCGATGGGCGCTGAACGACAAAAGGCCCCGGGGCTTCACCGGGGCCAGTTCCAGGAACAACACAGTAGGCGCAAGCAGTTGCCAGGGCTTGCCTGCCGAATCAGGCGCCCGATCCCAGCATCCTTCAAGCCGTAACCATCGCCAGCGTTAATGTGAGAGGCCCATTTCGGCGGCATAGATGCTCGTCGAATTGAATATCGCTCGCTTTGAGAATTTCCTTGTACCGATCGAAAAGCAGGCCGAGAATTTTGGTGCGAGGCCAAGCTGCTGAAATCAGACCCCAGCAGCGGAGGTCGGTTTCGATGGGCATTGGACCGACCTCCTCTCTCTACATCTAGACGTTGGCCGCGCGCTCATCGTTGACGCGCTAGATCACTGCGCGCACGACAAGCCGACCCGCCGTCCCGCTCCCTGACAGCTTGAGCCGCTAATGTGACCGATGTCTGCCCATCGAAGGTTCGAAGGATTAAAATGCCGTTCGCGTTCTAGCGCCTCACCCGCGTGCGCGCGCAAACACGTGGATCACTACGGCGCCCGACAGCGGCGGCCGCGAGAAGGGCAACCAAGTCGCCCGCGACGACGGCGAGAAAGCCCCGCACCGGTCACGCCGCAACTCCGGGCAGTTAGATCACGATCGACCGCGGCAGTGCGCTCGCTCGGCGCTCGCCAATTGGAAGTCGCTTCTGGCGTGCCTCTATGCCGATCGGTCAGATGATCTCAGATAAGGCCTTCGTGCTTGAGCGCGAGTTCACGTTAGGGCGAACCTTCATGCGTTCGCTAAACTCCTTGAGCGCGTTGGGCACGGCAATCTTGTTTTTGGCCGCCCACATCAGCATGACGAATAAATAAGCATCAGCGACAGTTGCGCGCGGCCCAAACAGAAACGGTCCCACGAATTTCGCAGATGCCAGCCTGAGCTTTGCGGCGACAGTGTTCCCCGCGGTCTTTTTCTCCGCATCCGTCGCTCTCGGGTCAAAGGGGGGTGGAACGCTTTGTGGATTTCGGCAGCTAAGAAGGCCAGCATCTCGAGAAGGCGGTGACGCCCAAGGTCGCCTGGAGCCGCCAAGGCGGGGCGTCGGTCGGCGATGAAACTCAGGATAGCAACATTTTCGGTCAGCACTTCTCCGTCGTCGAACTGCAGGGCGGGGACATAGCCCTTAGGGTTGGACGTCCAGGTACGAGCGGCCGTCTTCCAGCTTGTGCGTCTTGAGATCCACCTTCGCCAGGTCGAACTTCATGCCTGCTTCATGCAGGGCGATGTGGTCGGCGAGGCTGCAGGCGCCGGGTGAATAGTAAAGTCTCATGGTTACGTCCTCGCTGCTCAGGTCTGTAACCACGAACATGTTGCGAAGGTTGCGTCAGGGTAGCCTGATAGAAGGCCAATCCAAACCCTCTTCAGGTCAGCAGCGGCGGACCACGAATGTCCGCTTTGGATCAGAAGCAGACATTGAGGTGTCGCTGCGAATGTCAGCTTAGGGCCAGAAGCAGACATCGGAACGTGCAACCGGACTGCTCGGCTTGCCTGTGCCGTCAAACGGTCGTGGTTAGGGTCTAGACTTCTAAACCCTTAGCGGGTGCGTACGGGAGGTGCCTATGCTTCTTCCCCATTCCCGCGTGTTCGATCCCCAAATAGTCGCGATGATGGGCCACGTGGCCGATGCCGCTTGGGCTGAATGTCGCTGCCGTTTCGCTTTGCCTGACGACGACACGAGCGGACTTCACGACCTCGTGGCAAGGCGCATCGTGGAGGCAGTGGCCAATGGCGAGCGCGATCCTAAGCGGCTTATCGGGAAAGCTCTTGAAGCGCTTGAGGCGTGAGGCTGAAACCGCCGTGACGCGCTGACGCGGCGCCCGGGAGGCATTGACGGCCGTTCTTGACGTTTTCCTTCGACCGACCGTCTTCCGTTCACTGCGTTATTCGCAGCGATAGTGAAAGCGGCGACAGGCCCAGTCTTCGCCGTAGTCGCATCGATCGAGGAGGGTCGCGCAGTAGCCGCCGCGACGGCGTCCTTCGGCTCGCGCGGCCTGCGAGATAATAATAGCGGTGGCATAGACCTCGCGTTTGTGTTTCGGGTGATCGGCGACGAGGATGAAAGTCATTTGAATTTACGTTTCGCTGTCTAAGAGCCGAAGCCCGCTCGCAATTTATGGCAGCCCGCTTACGCCACAGAAGCTAGAGCAGCCGTAGCGAAGTGCCGCGAATTGGTTGACCGGCCTAGCGTAGGTCCAGTTCTTAGGCGGATTCCCAGGCACATGTTCACGCTTGCTCGCATCCGACTTATGTCTTTAAGATGGCTAAGTTGTTTGGGGATGGGGAGCTGAGCCATGTGGTGGGCAATTCTGCCCGCAGTTCTGGCGCTTGGTGGGTGCGTAAGCTCTAGCGCATTAGTGACGCCAAACGGGCAACAAGGTTTCAACATTAATTGCAGTTCGAAAGGCATGATTGGCAATGCCATGGTCAATCGAGGGTCTTGCCTTGAAGAGGCCGGGAAACGCTGTCCACACGGCTACACGATACTCGATGCTAACGAGCAAGGTGCTTATAACACGGTCGTAAATGAATACGGCGCATCGCAAGTGCCAACCTACTCGCGGAGCATGATTGTTGAGTGCAAACCTCCGCCGCCAAAAACACAATGACACCTTGCGATAGGTCGGCTCCTACCGGTCGCCGTTTTCAGGACGCGATTGGAACCTCGTACCCCAGGAGCCTCGACGTTCATCAGCTGTTAACCTTGCCAAGTTCAAACTTCCTTCATGGATGCAGGACCCCCGCCAGCACTCATATCGCTCGATAAGAGAACCGAAGAGCTGCGAAGGTTGGCTACCGAGGCAGAAATCGCAGCTGACATGTCAGTCGATCCCACGGGCAAACGTGCCTTACGTGCGGTGGCATCCAAATACCGACGTCTTGCCGACTTCCGGGCCTGGGTAGCGTCCCTCGAACCGTCTGCCGCCTAGACTTCGCCGTCAGCAATACCCAGCGGTTCGGGCGCCAGAATTGGCGCCGGTCTTATCGCGATACCGCGCACACGTCACCCTCGCTTTATCCCCGTTTCGCTGCTGACGTCAGTGTGGCGTAAGCGTACCCCGGTCCGTCAGAAGCGGACATTGGACGCTGCGAATACCAGCATCGGGCCAGTAGCGGACATCGACCGTGTCGTGACGAACGTCAGCTTGGCCAGGAGCGGACCTTGTGGAGTGAAGCTACCGTGGGCCAGAAGCGGACATTGGTGCCCGGGGCGGCCTTCACCAAACTCTTTACATATGGCGTTTTTCGTAAAGAGTGTGATATGATGGCTCCAACGAACATCGATGTCGTGGAGGGTGCTTTTGAAGGCGACCAAACGGCGAAACGTAAAGAGTGGCGCTGCTGACGCCCATGAGCGATCAAAAGACTATCTCGATCCGCCTGAAATGGTGCGCCTGTTAGAGGCTGCCCACCAGAATGCATTCATTCAGGCTTTCTTTTATGCCAACAAAACGAACTTGTGCTTGTCATGTGAGAGTTCTAATGTACTTGGCCGAGCACAGCTTCAACTGACTGTAGGTGGGCCCAGACGGCGCCGTTGGACCGTCCGCCAGCTCACCCGCGCAGAAACTGCGGTAGCATCTCAGCGCTTCTTCAACGGCAATCGCCTCACTATCGTTGAGGACAATCGAGTGGTTGTACGTGGTCATCAGTCGGCTCCATGGTGGCCAATGCACAGTGCTAACTACTGTGGCTCACTTTGAAATGAACCACGCACTTGATCGTTTGCTTCACCATTGGGGCGACCTGCGTTGACTGCGCCCTTGGCGAATGCAGGTGCCTGCTGACAGTATGTCCATATGCCCTCGGGCATTGGACGAGGATGCTTTGTCCAATGCCTCTGAAGCTTCTGGGCATTCGGCTACCGTCGAGAACTCGGTCGAATGTCTGCCGCGCTCATCGCTCGTGGAAGTTAGGATCGTAACGATGGACGCAGCAACACTCTTTGTGATCTTTATCTCGGCCACAGGCGCCCACTACGTAGCCTATTCGCGCCTGTGAATGATAAAAACGTCTCTGCTACTTCCACCGACAGTCCCCGATATTCTTCGACCTCAGTCACTGGCACCGAGTAAGTCAATCCGACGCCGGCGCCGGTGGACTTCCTTCACTTGCGTTTGTACCCGGTAAACATCGACCGAATCAGGTTCTCTCGATGAGCAAAGCTCGTGAACACGACGGCGGCGATATGCGCTAGAACAAACGCGAAGGTTACGTTGGCGATAAGCTCATGCACCTCCTCAAGTGCCTCGGCGGTTTGGTGGGTTACTATGCCCGCAAGCGGTCCTCCCTGGCGTGTCCCCGCCATAGACGGCCAGTCCGGTTGCCACGGTGGCAGCCAGGAGGATCAAGAGCGACACGATCATTGCCCCTCCGCCGGGGCTGTGACCCAGGTAACGCTCTGAGCGGAACCTTAACGACTTGCTGATGTAGCGAATTGAATTGGAGGGCTTGTATACGAAATCGGAAAAGCGCGCGTGGCGGGGTCCGGCTAGTCCCCAGAACACGCGAGCGATGACTAGAATGCCCACCACATAACCGGCCCAAACGTGAAGCGTGAGCGAGTTGTCGTCGGTCAGGAACGCAGCCGTGAAGGCGACGACCAAGCTCCAATGAAAGATCCTGACAAACGGATCCCAAACATAGACCTGGCTCTCACCCGCGGTGCTCATTCGACTCTCCTCCCTACCTGAAGTATTCCTGGCTCACCTAAATCGTGCACACAGTCCCTCCCCTTCCCTACCAGTTCCCGGTCACTTACTGCAGCTGAAGTCGTGAGGACCAGTGATAATGTGGGCCTAGTGTGCTGGGGCAGCTTGCGAGATTGGTGGGGCACCGTGAGAGATAGGCTACTGGATAAGGCATACGAGGGGCTGGTTGCAGCAATGCTCCTTGGACTTGCGAATCTCGCCCTGTTTGCTTACACCTCCGACGGTCCGGCCGCGGCGCGATTTTTGCGCGCGGGCCTGCTGCTCCTGGGTGTCGGCGTAGGAAGTCTCTTGGCACTCAGCGGGACAAACCTGCCGAGCGAGCTTGTTAGCCGCTTACCTTTCTGTAACGCGCGGCGCGAGGGCCTCTGATCGCCTGCATAATTCCGGACGAGGGCCCTGGAAGGCAATGCGCTGATCCCTCGAAGTGATGGCGCTGACGTACCGGGACTGCATCATAGCGAGCGGACCGCCAAAACGCTGACTGTCCTCTTCATCGCCAGATGACCACGCCGGCCCACCGGTTCTTCAGTCCAACGACTGCCGCGCGGCCGATTGAGCGCTCCGGCGGATAGCACCATCCGAGTTTCGACTTCGGGTCGACATAACTGCACTGCCACGTGGAGACCCACACCAAAAGCACAATCGCGGCGATGAACGGAACGCAGCCCAGAGCCTGTCTCATAGCATCCGCCCTTGGTCTGGGTTGTCGAAATTCCCCGCCGAGGATGTGGGAAAGCGCGATTTATCGCAACTTCATCGTTTCTACTAAATGTGAAAAAAACAGTTAGTTAGCGCGTTTAGTTAACCCACATCCACTATGCGGGCGCCGCAGGAGCGATAGCGTCTGAGCAACCTCCGCGTTTGGCATCGACTTGCCGAAGATACTCACCCCTAAACCTTGCAGGACCACGGCTGGCAGTCTGTTGGAGCCTTTTCCTCCAGTTACGACATTCCGATCATCTGGTTAGCCATAGTGTATGAACCCGTACATTGCCTTTGATGTGGATCAATCGGGACGGGAGCGAAAAGCAGACAACCGGCTACTCCCGTGGCGGCGGACTTGGCGCTGTGCTGATTATCGTGCTGGTCCTCGTTTTGCTCGGCAAGCTTTGATCCGCGTGAAGATCATTGGAAGCTCCGCCGCCGTTGTCCGTGAGAAACGGTTATGACGCTCGGAACTAGGGTTCATATAGGGAGGATGTCGGATGAAAGGCTTCGTGCAAAACGCTACGAGGAGGTCGCCGTTAAGAACAACGAGTTTCGTCGCGTGCTCCACACGGCAAAACACTGTCAGCTCGTCGTCATGGCGTTAGGACCCAAGGAAGAGATTGGGGCGGAAGTTCACGAGCTCGACAGTTCTTTCGCGTGGAGCAGGGGACGGGCGAGGCGGTTCTCGACGGCATTCGGACGAAGATTCAAGCAGGCTTCGCTGTACTCGTGCCGGCCGGGGCCAAGCACAACATCATCAATACCGGAGCTCATTCCCTGAAGCTCTACACGCTCTATGCGCCACCAAATCATCGGGACGGCGTCGTTCACCGTACGCGCGACGACGCGGAGGCCGACACCGAACATTTCGACGGAGATACGACGGAGTAACCAGATATGAAAGCGGGTCAGCTTGCCGTTTGCCGCAAGACCCAGCTGATCGGTGTCGTAGTGATTAAACAGCGACCATCGCTGGAATGAGCGCGGCGGGCCGCCCATCGCCACCGGGCGAGCAAGGCGCGCCTCGCGA
>CAVRVR010000038.1:0-35384 GCA_963724595.1 uncultured Alphaproteobacteria bacterium
ATGTTGCTGGTCGACAGGAAGACCGTGCCCGCGGAAATACTGATCGGTGGTCGTGGTGATCTGTCCCCATCCGCCGTACACAAAGAGACCGGTCGGATTGTGCATGATCGTCGAGGCGACGCCGCCCCAACGGCAATGGAAATCAGGCTCTGACGTCACGTTGGTGCTGGCTGAGATGCACGGCGTGCCATCGGGAACGAAGGTGCCAAAGTCGCTGGCCTGAAGGCTGCCGGGATCGTCGCTCAGCCTATCCGCCGCGGGCGACAACGTTGAAATCTCCGATATCGCCTTTGTAGTTGAGCATCACGTCGCCGAGGGTTTTCCCGC
Source organism: uncultured Alphaproteobacteria bacterium (assembly GCA_963724595.1). Taxonomy (GTDB): domain Bacteria; phylum Pseudomonadota; class Alphaproteobacteria; order Rhizobiales; family Hyphomicrobiaceae; genus Hyphomicrobium_A. The sequence continues at coordinate 328 of CAVRVR010000038.1, forward strand.
CGATGCTGGCCGCACCACTGAAGCCATGCCACTCGGGCGTGTCGTAGCGGACAATATCACGTCGCAAGCCATCGCCGGGCGTCGAATTGGCGATACCGCGAAGCACGTCCGTCCACCTCAAGTTGCCGACATACTGGCCGTCGTGGCGCAACCTGAAGGCGGCCGAAAACACGCCCGCGCCTTCGATGTCATTGACGTTGCGCGTCAATGTCGGGTCGGCATCATCTAGCAGGTGATAGGTCGCCATCCCGTTGAGGCCGACGGCGAACTGGCCCAGACGTGTGCTCTTCAGATACCAATTGCTCTTGCGCAGGTTCGACGCGAGAACTCGCGGATTGGCAGGCCGAAGGGTGCTTCGAGGCGATCTCGTCCTGGTTGCCCATCGGTTCGACGGGTGGCCCTGCACGCCAACCTCAAGGATGTAGCCGGCGCTCCACTCTTTGTTGATCTTGGCGTCGCCGACGAACCTGAAGCGCTCGACGAAGTTGCCAATGTATGCGTCCTGGAGGACGCCATCGTCCACGCGAAGATGGCTTCGTTTACAGCCGGATCGTCACGCTGACTTTGCGGTTTCCCTTGCGCGCAGTCGTCGCCTCGGCTCGGTGATGCGCGCCTCGAGGTCGGCACAGCAATCGCCCGCCCGCGAGCGCCGCAGGCGCCATCGCGAGCATGCAGCCCACCAACATCGGGGCGACAGCAATCGCTCGCGTTTGGCTATCGATCCGCATGTCCCCGCCGGCCCTTTTCCGTTGGCCGGCATTAAGAGCTGATTTGTGAAATCCTATTGTGTCGGAACAGCTTCGCAGGACCGCACACCGCGTCCGCTAAAACGGACGCCTTGCATCTGCGCTTCGAACGCACTCCCGGCGCCCACGCTCTGATGCCTAGGCATTTGCGTCGCGGCCGGTGAAAGCATCGGATGGGATTCTTGTTATTACGAACCGGCCGCTCAGAGGGTCTCGCGGAACTTGTTGACGATCGGATAGCGCCGATCGCGCCCGAAGTTCCTGGCCGAGATCTTCACACCGGGCGGGGCTTGCCGCCTCTTGTACTCGGCGAGATAGAGAAGCCGCTCCACCTTTTTCACCGTCTCCGCCGGATGCCCGCGCGCAACGATCTCCGGGAGCGGCATCTCCTTCTCGACGAGGCAAGCGAGGATGTCGTCGAGCACCGGATAGGGCGGCAGCGAATCCTGATCCGTCTGGTTGGGGCGCAGCTCTGCCGTCGGCACCTTCGTCAGGATGCTTTCCGGGATGACGACGCCCTTAGGCCCGCGGCCACCCTTCGGCACATGCGCATTGCGCCAGCGTGCCAGCCGATAGACCTCCATCTTGTAGAGGTCCTTGATCGGATTGAAGCCGCCGTTCATGTCGCCGTAGAGTGTGGCGTAGCCGACCGACATCTCCGACTTGTTGCCGGTCGTCACCACCATGCCGCCGAGCTTGTTGGAGATCGCCATCAGGATGACGCCGCGCGCCCGCGACTGGATGTTCTCCTCGGTCAGGCCAGGCTCGGTGCCGGCGAGCTCGGGGTCGAGCGCCTTCGTGAGGCCCGCCACCGCCGGCTCGATCGGCAGCGTATCGTAGCGCACGCCCAGCGCCTCGGCGCAGCGGGACGCGTCGCGCACGCTCTCGTTGGAGGTGTACCGGTACGGCATCATCACCGCGTGCACACGCTTCGGCCCCAGCGCGTCGACGGCCATCGCGGCGACGAGCGCACTGTCGATGCCGCCGGAGAGCCCGAGGATGACGCCGGGGAAGCCGTTCTTCTCCACGTAGTCGCGAAGCCGAGCACGCAGGCCTGATAGGCCGCCGCATCGCCCTCCTCGATGGTCGCGAGAGGCGCCTGTCTCGCAGTGCCAGCCGGTCGGCGTCTTACGCCACTCCGTTAGGGCGACCGCCTCCTCCCAAGCGGGGAGCTGCGCGGCGAGGCTGCAGTCGGCGTTGAGCACGAAGGAGGCGCCGTCGAAGACGAGCTCGTCCTGGCCGCCGACCTGGTTGAGATAGACGAGCGGCAGCCCCGTCTCGGTGACGCGCGCGACCGCCCGGTTCATGCGCACGTCGGGCTTCGTCCAGTCGAAGGGTGAGCCGTTGGGGCTGATGAGGATCTCGGCGCCGCACTCGGCGAGGCACTCGGCGACGTCCGGGCCCCAGATGTCCTCGCAGATCGGCACGCCGAGACGCACGCCGCGGAAGCTCATCGGCCCTGGCATCGGCCCCGGCGCGAACACGCGCTTCTCGTCGAACACGCCGTAGTTCGGCAGGTCGACCTTGAAGCGCACGGCTTCGACCTTGCCCGTGTCGAGCAGCACGACCGCGTTGTAGACCTTGCCGCCCTCCGGCCACACGGTGCCGGTGAGCACGGCGGGGCCGTCCCAGATCTCGCCAGCGCCTCGACGCGCTCACGCGCGGCCGTCTGGAAGGCCGGCTTAAGGACGAGGTCCTCGGGCGGATAGCCGGTCACGAACAGCTCGGGGAACACAACGAATCGGCGCCGAGCGCCCGAGCGCGCGGCACGCATCTCGCGCAGCTTGGCGATGTTCGCGTCGAGGTCGCCCACGATCGGGTTCGCCTGGGCGAGCGCGATCTTCAGGCGCGTTGCGGGGGGCGACATGGCCGACCTTAAACCGCCGTTCCCTCCGACCCGTACGGGGAGCTCAGAGCAGCTCGAACGCGCGAGCGGGAATCGGCGTGCGGCCGGCCTCCTCACGCTCCTGCTTCAAGCGCTCCGCGATCAGGAAAGCGAGCTCCAATGCCTGGTCGGCATTGAGGCGGGGATCGCACAGCGTGTCGTAGCGGTCCTTGAGCTGCGCTTCCGAGATGTTGGCCGAGGCGCCGCCCGTGCACTCGGTGACGGGCGAGCCGGTCATCTCCACGTGGATGCCGCCGGCGACCGTCCCCTCCGCGCGATGCATGTCGAAGAACGACTCCGCTTCCTTGAGAATGCGGTCGAAGGGCCGCGTCTTGTAGCCGTTGGCGGCGCAGATCGTGTTGCCGTGCATGGGATCGCACGACCACACGACGGTGCGGCCTTCGTTCTGCACGGCGCGGATGAGCTTCGGCAGGTGCTTGTCGACCTTGTCGGCGCCGAAGCGGCAGATGAGCGTCAGGCGGCCCGGCTCGTCGGACGGATTGAGGATGTCGATCAGGCGGATGAGGCCGTCGGGCTCGAGCGTCGGGCCCGCACTTGACGCCGATCGGGTTCTGATGCCGCGCAGGAACTCGACGTGCGCGTGATCGGGCTGACGCGTGCGGTCGCCGATCCACAGCATGTGGCCCGAGTTGCGTACCGTTGTGCGTGCCGCCGGCCTCGTCGCGGCGCACCATCGCCTGCTCGTAGCCGAGCAGCAGGCTCTCGTGGCTCGTGTAGAACGAGGTGCGCCCCAGCGCCGGCACCGTCTCCGCCGTCACGCCGCACGAGCGCATGAAGCGCAGCGCCGTCTGGATCTGCTCGCCCATCTCCCGGTACTTCTTGCCGAACGGCGACTTCTGCTCGAAGTCGAGCAGCCAGCGCAGCACGTTGTCGAGGCTGGCATAGCCGCCCTCGGAGAAGGCGCGCAGCAGATTGAGCGTCGCCGCCGACTGCCGGTAGGCCTCGAGCTGGCGCTGCGGATCGGGAATGCGCTCCGCCGGCGGTGAAGCCCTCGCCGTTGATGATGTCGCCGCGATAGCTCGGCAGCTCCACGTCGCCCACGCTTCTCGGTCGGCGAGGAGCGCGGCTTGGCGAACTGCCCGGCGATGCGGCCGACCTTCACCACCGGCGAGCCGCCGGAGTACGTCAGCACGACCGCCATCTGCAGGAAGACGCGGAACAGCTCGCGGATGTGGTTGGCGCCGTGCTCGGTGAAGCTTTCGGCACAGTCGCCGCCCTGCAGCAGGAAGGCGTCGCCGGCGGCCACGTCGGCAAGCGCGCGCTTCAGCTTGTCGGCCTCGCCGGCGAACACGAGCGGCGGATAGGACGCGATCTTGGCCTCGACCTCGGCGAGCGCCGCCTTGTCGGGGTACTCGGGCACCTGCACGATCGGCTTTCGACGCGCCAGCTGTCGGGGGACCAGGCTGCCGCCATTTCTCAGCTCTCCTTCTGCGGCCCGGGGCCGGGCAGACGGCCGCAAGCCGGCCGGCCGCGGGAACGCAGCGCCTCGCTTCAAGGCATTATGCCATTTGCCGCGGCTTATAGGCTACCCTCGGGCGGAGGCCAGGGGCCAAGCGGCCGCAAGTTGCATGCGCGAAATGGGGCCACCGGCATCGAATTTCCAGCCTGCGGCGTCGGCTTCCGAGGTAGCGGAAGCGAACGGAGACGCGCGTGAAAGAGCCATCCTTCACCTTCGGGATCGAGGAGGAGTACCACCTCGTCGACCTCGCGACGCGCGGCTTTGCGCCGATCCCCCCGGCAGCTGATGGAGGCCTGCGAGGCCGCGCTCGGCAAGCAGGTCGCGCCCGAGTTCTTCCGCTCCCAGATCGAGATCGGCACCAGCGTCTGCAAGGACTTCACGGCGGCGCGCCAGGAGCTCGCGCACCTGCGCCGCACCATTGCCGACGAAGCCGCGCGAAGCACGGGCTGGCACCGATCGCCGCCTCGACCCACCCGTTCGCCGACCGCTCGACGCTCGAGACGACGCCGAAGGCCCGCTACCAGGCGCTCGCCCGCGACTTCGCCGGCATCGGCCGGCGCCTCGCCATCTGCGGCATGCACGTCCACGTCGGCATCGACGACGACGAGCTGCGCATCGACCTGATGAACCAGGCGCGCTATTTCCTGCCGCACCTGCTCATGCTGTCGACCTCCTCGCCGTTCTGGCAGGGCGAGGATACCGGCCTCAAGAGCTACCGCCTCGCCGTCTTCCACGAGCTGCCGCGCACCGGGCTGCCGCAGCGCTTCGAGAGCTATCGGCGAGTACCAGCGCACCGTCGAGGTGCTGGTGCGCAACAAGGTCATCGAGGACGCCACCAAGATCTGGTGGGACCTGCGGCCGTCGGCCAAGTTCCCCACGCTGGAGATGCGCGTCACCGACATCTGCACGCGCATCGACGACGCGATCTCGATCGCGGCGCTCTATCGTCTGCATCATGCGCATGCTCTATCGGCTGCGCCGCGTCCAACCAGAAGTGGCGCTCCTATCCCTCGTTCCTCATCGAGGAGAACCGCTGGCGCGCGCAGCGCTACGGCGTGAGCGACCGGCTGTTCGACTTCGGCAAGGGCGAGCTCGTGCCGTTCGCGACGCTGATCGACGAGCTGCTCGATCTCATCGCCGAGGACGCGGCCGTGCTCGGCTGCGAGCGCGAGGCGAAGCACGCGCTCAAGATCGCGACCGGCGGCACCAGCGCCGACCGGCAGGTGCAGTGCTACGAGAAGCTGCTCGCGCGACGGCGCCAGCGCCGATGACGCGCTGATCGGCGTCGTCGACCAGCTCATCGCCGAGACCGTCGCCGGCACCTCGAGCGGCTCTAGAGCCCGCGGCCATGCCGCCGTCGACGGCGAGCTCGGCGCCGGTGATGAACGGCGACTCTCGTCGGAGGCGAAGAACAGCGCCGCCTGCGCCACGTCCTCCGCCGTGCCGAAGCGGCGCAGCGGCGTCTGCTCCAGCAGCGCGTCGGAGAACGCTTGACGCGCAGCACGCGCTCGGTCAGCGCCGTCTCGATGAAGCCCGGCGCCAGCGCATTCACGCGGATGCCGAACGGCGCGTACTCGACCGCGAGACCGCGCGTCAGCGCCGAGATGGCGCCCTTGGTGGCGCCGTAGGCGGCGAGCGTGCGCATGCCGCGATGCCCCATGATGGAGGCGAGGTTGATCGAGCGAGGCGCGACCCGACGCCTTCATCAGCGGAAAGGCGTCGCGCGCGATGCGCACGATGCCGTCGAGGTTCACCTCGCGCAGGCGCACCCAGTCGGCGTCCGACATGTTGCGGAAGTCGGTGCGGATGTTGATGCCGGCGTTGTTGACGACGACGTCGAGGCGCCGGTGCTGCTGCTCGATCGTGCGCATCAGCGCCGTCGACGTCCTGACCGCGCGAGACATCGACCGTCACCGCCGTGGCGCCGAGCCCCTTGCGCGACGAGCTCCGCCGCGGCCTTCTGGCCGCGCCTCGCCGTCGACGTCGGTGATGTAGACGTGCGCGCCCTCGGCGGCGAACAGCTGCGCCGTCGCGAGCCCGATGCCGGCGGCCGAGCCGGTGACGAGCGCAATCTTGTCCTTCAGCCGAGGCATCCAGCTCTCCAACTGCTCGGCGTGATTCACCCGGCGGCTTCCGTCGGCGCGATCCACTTCTCGCGCATGGTGACGAGTTCCTCGGCCGACGGTCGGATGCAGCGCCATGGTCGCGTCGAAGTCGGCCTTGGTGGCGCCGAGCCGCATGGCGATGGCCGCCATCTGGATGATCTCGGCGGCGTCCTCGCCCAGCACGTGGCAGCCGACGACCTTGTCGCTCTCGCCGTCGACGATCAGCTTCATGAACATGCGTCTCGTCGCGCCCCGACAGCGTCGCCTTCATCGGCCGGAACGCCGCCTTGTAGATGTCGAGCTTGCTGCAGCGCTCGCGCGCCAGATGCTCGGGCAGGCCGATGCTGGCGATCTCGGGCGTCGAGAACACGGCGGTCGGGATCAGCGTGTGCTCGATCATGCGCGGCTTGCCGCCGAACTCGGTGTCGGCGAAGGCGTGCCCCTCGCGGATGGCGACCGGCGTCAGGGCCACGCGGTCGGTGACGTCGCCGACGGCGAAGATGCTGTCGACCGACGACTTCGAATATTCGTTGACGACGACGTGGCCGTTCCAGCCGAGCTCGACGCCGACCTTGTCGAGGCCGAGGCCCGCCGTGTTCGGCGCGCGGCCGATGGCGAACATGATCTGATCGGCCTTCAGAGCGTGCCGCCGTTCGAGAGATGCCCGACGAGCCCGGCGCCAGTCTTTTCGATGCGCGTGAAGATGTGCCCGGTGACGATGCGGATGCCCTGCTTGACGTAGGCCTCGGTCAGATGGTCGCGCAGATCCTCGTCGAAGCCGCGCAGGATCTTGTCGCCGCGGTAGACGATCGTCGTCTCGACGCCGAGTTTCGAGAAGATGCCGGCGAACTCCATGGCGATGTAGCCGCCGCCGGCGACGATGATCCGCTCCGGCAGGCGCGGCAGGTCGAAGGCCTCGTTGGAGGTGATGACGTGCTCGAGCCCGGGACTGGGCTCGGCGAGCCACGGCGTGCCGCCAGTGGCGATGAGGATCTTGCCGGCGGTGACTCGTGCGACCGGACTTGGCGAGCCGCACGGCGTTCGGGCCGACGACGGTCGCCCGCTCCTGCGATGATCTCGACGCCGGCTTGGCCGAGCGCCGTCCGGTACGCGGCTCTCGAGGCGCGCGATCTCCTTGTCCTTGGCGGCGATCGAGCGTCGGCCAGTCGAAGCTCGGCTCGCCACCGTCCAGCCGAAGCCGCGCGCATCCTCGAAGTCGTCGGCGAAGCGGCTGGCGTAGACGAGCAGCTTCTTGGGCACGCAGCCGCGGATCACGCAGGTGCCGCCGACGCGATACTCCTCGGCGATGGCGACCTTGGCGCCGTAGCCCGCCGCGATGCGGCCGGCGCGCACGCCACCCGAGCCGGCACCGATCACGAACAGATCGTAGTCGTGGTTTGCCATGCTAAGTCGCCGCCTCAGCGCGTCATACGTCGTCGCCTTCCTCGGCGCCGAGCAAGGTTATGCCGCCCGTCGCCGGCGATGACGGCAAGATCGGCGATGCCGATGAACAAGCCGTTCTCGACCACACCAGGTATGAGCTTCAGGGCTTCGTCCAGCTCCTCCGGCTCCTCGATGCGGCCGAAGTGGCAATCGAGAATGAGATTGCCGCCGTCGGTGAGGAACGGCTTGCCGCCCGGGAGCGTGCGCACGCGTGATCTCGCCCTCGCAGCCGACGTCTGCGGCGAGCGCGGTGATCATGTTGCGGGTGGCCGTGAGGCCGAAGGGCACGACCTCGAGCGGCAAGCGGGAAAGCCCCCAGCGTGTCGACCTTCTTCGACGCATCGGCAATGACGATCATGCGGCCCGAGGCGGTGGCGACGATCTTCTCGCGCAGCAGCGCGCCGCCGCCGCCTTTGATCAGGCGCAGCTCACCGTCGAGCTCGTCGGCGCCGTCGACTGTGAGATCGAGGAACGGCAGATCGTCGAGCGTCGCCATGCGGATACCGAGCGCCTCGGCCTGTGCCTGCGTTGCGGCGGAGGTGGCGACGCAGACGACGTCGAGGCCGCCGGCAACCTTCTTGCCGAGCAGGTCGACGAACTTCGCGGCCGTCGAGCCGGTGCCGAGGCCGAGACGCATGCCACTCTCGACATACTCGAGCGCGCGCTGCGACGCTGCGACCTTCAAGGCGTCATTGCTCATGGATCTCCCCGCGGCTTGTCGTCTAATTCCGCTGCCGTACGCGCAAGGCGCGGCGGACGCAAGTCCGAGGTTGCAAGTCGGCTATAGGCCGCCCATCAGCGTGTATTTGATCTCGAGGAATTCCTCGATGCCGTGGTGCGATCCCTCGCGTCCGATGCCGCTTTCTTTCCAGCCGCCGAACGGCGCGATCTCGGTCGAGGTGATTCCCTCGTTGACGCCGACGATGCCGTACTCGAGCGCCTCGGCGACGCGCCAAGCAGCGCCCGAGGTCGCGGGTGAAGAAATAGGCGGCAAGGCCGAACGGCGTGTCGTTGGCCATGCGCACCGCTTCCTCTTCGGTCTTGAAGCGGAACAGGGGCGCGACGGGGCCAAACGTCTCCTCGCGCGCGACGCGCATCTGTTGCGTCACGCCGGTGAGCACGGTCGGCTCGTAGAAGTTGCCGCCGAGCGGGGAAGGCTTGCCGCCGACGACGATCTTGGCGCCGTGCGCCACAGCGTCGGCGACGTGCTGCTCGACCTTCTTGACGGCATCCTTGTTGATCAGCGGGCCGACGGTGACGCCCGCCTCGGTGCCAGCTCCGACCTTCAGCTCCTTGACGGCGTCAGTCAGCTTGCTCGGCGAACGCATCATAGACGCCGTCCTGCACGAGGATGCGGTTGGCGCACACGCACGTCTGCCCGGCGTTGCGGAACTTGGAGGCGAGCGCGCCGGCGACCGCCCGGTCGAGATCGGCGTCGTCGAACACGATGAACGGCGCGTTGCCGCCCAGTTCCATGCCGACGCGCTTCACGGTGCGCGCCGCCTGCTCCATGAGGATCTTGCCGACCTCGGTCGAGCCGGTGAATGTGACCATGCGCACGAGCGGATTTTCGGTCATGGCACGTCCGACCGGCGCCGGGTCCTTGGCGGTGACCACGTTGAACACGCCCTTCGGCACGCCGGCCCGCTGCGCCAGCTCGGCGAGCGCCAGGGCCGACAGCGGCGTATCCTCGGCCGGCTTGACGACGACGGTGCAGCCGGCGGCCAGCGCCGGCGAAACCTTGCGCGTGATCATGGCCGACGGGAAATTCCACGGCGTGATGGCGGCGACGACGCCGATCGGCTGCTTCATGATGACGACGCGGGCATCGGCCTTATGCGTCGGGATCGTCTCGCCGTAGACGCGCTTGGCTTCCTCGGCGAACAGTTCGACGAAGGCGGCGCCGTAGATAATCTCACTCTTGGCCTCGGGCAGCGGCTTGCCCTGCTCCTTGGTGAGCAGCAGCGCCAGCTCGTCGGCGTGCTCGACGATCAGCTCGTACCAGCGGCGGATGATCTTGGACCGCTCCTTGGCGAGCAGCTTCGACCAGGCGGGAAAGGCGCGGTGCGCCGCCTCGATGGCGGCGTTGGTCTCGGCGGCGCCCATGGCCGGAACGCGGGCGATCTCCTCGCCGGTGGCCTTGTCGGTGACCGGCATGCGCGGCTCGCCGACCCAGGCCCCGTCGATGAAGGCTTGCGTCTTGAGAAGCGTGATGACCTTTTTGTCCATGGCAACACCGGGTTACGACAGGCTGGCTGGCCAGCCTTTGTCTAAGATGCGCCCCCCCTGGTTTCAAGGTACATAACCCGGCCTGCGGCGCCGCGACGGCTCTCGCCGCGGCCCCTGCATGCGCTATTTGAGGACCTATGCGCGACCTGACCCTCGTCTTCGACCTCGACGGCACGCTCGTCGACACGGCGCCCGACCTCGTCGCGTCGACCAACCACGTGCTCGATCACCTGGGGCTGCCGCGCGTCGACGAGGGGACGCTGCGCCCGTTCGTCGGCCACGGCGCGCGGCACATGATCGAGCGCGCCGTGGGGCCGGCGGCCGAGCGCATGACGCCCGCCCAGCACGAGGCGCTGCTCGCGCGCTATCTCGACTACTACGGGAGCCACATCGCCGTCGGCAGCCGGCCGTTCGAAGGGCTGCTGCCGCTGCTCGACAAGTTTCAGGCCGCCGGCGTCAAGCTCGCCGTGTGCACCAACAAGATGGAGGGCATGTCGCGGCTGCTGCTCGATGCGCTCGACATGACCCGCTACTTCGTCGCCGTCGCCGGGCGCGACACGCTTCGCTCGGCCAAGCCGCACCCGGAGGCACTTGCTCGGCACCATCAAGACTGGCGGGAGGCGACAAGTCGCGCGCCATCATGATCGGCGACAGCGGCGTCGACGTCGCCACTGCCAAGGCGGCGGGCGTGCCGGTGATCGGCGTCAGCTTCGGCTACACGGAGACGCCGGTGCGCGAGTTCGAGCCCGACGTGGTCATCGACCATTTCGACGAGCTGGAGCCGGCCATCGCACGCCTCATGCCTTGCTGAACCGGCGACGCTAGTCCGGATCGCCCGGCTTGTGCGGCCACAGCCGCCGCCCGACCATGATCGTCGCCGGCAGAAACACGAGATCGGCGATCAGCGACGCAAGCAGCGTGAAGCCGCAGACGAGGCCGAACGTGCGCAGCGACGGCAGGTCGGAGAACACGGTCACGCCGAGCCCGAAGGCGAGCACGATCGTCGTCAGGATGATCGCCGGACCGACCAGCACGCGCGCGCGGCGGATGGCGAGCTCGGGCGCATCGCCCTTCCTCTCCTCCAGTCGCAACCGGTTGAGGAAGTGGATGAGCGCGTCGATGCCGAGACCGAAGACGACGAGCAGCGCGACGACCGAGGCGAACTCGAGCCCGGCGTCGTCAGCCCATAGCAGCGCGCCGGACGCAAGCACCGGGAACAGGCCGGGCAGCAGGCTGACGACGGCGACGAACGGCGAGCGGAAGGCCATGCCGAGCATGATGCCGGCGAAGGCGACGCAGATCGGGATGCTTTCCTTCAACTGATCGATCATGCGGGCGCTGTTGCGGGCGGCGATCGCCGGCAGGCCGGTGACCGATATCTGATAGACGGATTGGCGGCGCGGATCGGGGTCGAGCGAGCGGTCGATCTTCTCCACCACGGGCAGGATGTGGCTGGAATCGACGTCCGGCAGACGCCCGGTCACCAGCACGGCCTTCTGGTCCTCGGCGATGAAGCGGCGCACGAGATGGTCGGGCAGGAAGCCGACGAACTTCTGCACCGTCTCGATGCGGTCATCGCCCGCTTCGTGCAGCCAGCGCCGCAGGCTTTCGACCGACCACACGTTGCCGAGGCCCGCCTCCTTTTCGAGCGCATTGTGCACCTGGCCGATGACGTCGAGGGTCTTCGGCGAATAGAGCGGCGTGCCGTCCGTCCACTCGATCATCACATGCACCGGATTGGCGCCGGTGAGCTTCTGGTCGATGCGGCTGGTGGCATCGAGCGCCTGCTCGCGGTCAGGCACCTGGTCGGCGAGGCGGTAGCGCGTCGGCAGCTCGGCGAAAGCGGCGCCGAATAGGAAGAACAGGACGATGCCGATGAGCGTATAGAGGTACGGCCGGTGCACCACGCGGTCGACGATCTGGCCGACGATGACGCCGAGGCCGTCCATCAGCGCGTCGGCCGGAGTGCGGTCCTTGGCCAGCGTCTCCTCGTTGCGGATGAGCATGACGCCGAGGATCGGCAGCACCAGGATGACGGCGATGAAGGAGATGAACACGGCGAGGGCACCCGCCATGCCGAAGGTGCGGATGAGGCCGGAGTCGGAGAGCAAAAGCGCAAGGAACGCCAGCAGCGCCACGCCATGCGCCAGCACGCAGGCCGGCCCGACGATGTTGATGGCGAAGCGCACCGCCTGGTAGCGGTTGTCGCCCTCACGCAGGCGGATGCGAATGGCCGACACCATCTGCATGCTGTCGGCAAAGCCCATGACCATGATCAGCGGGGTCATGACGTTGAGGAACAGGTTGAGCTTGAAGCCCATCCAGCCGAGCAGGCCGAGCGACCAGATGACCGCCAGCACCGGCGGCAGCGCGGCGACGAGCATCAGCGAGACGCGGCGGAAGAAGATGACGGCGATGACGGCGCCGAACAGCAGCCCCAGGCCGTTGTAGAGCAGCTGGTCGCGCTCCACGGCATTGCGGATCTCGAGCTGCATGACCGGCGCGCCGGTCAGCTTCGCCGTCAGCCCTGTGTCCTTGAGCTGCTCGTCGACCGTCGCGTTGATGTCGCCGATGACGACCTTGGCGGTCTTCTCCTGCACGACCTTGCGGTCGAGGGCGATGATGATCATCGCCAGCTGGCCGTCGTCGGAAAGGAATTTGCCTTTGACGATGTCGTTCGACTTGAGCGCGTCGATCATCGCATCGAAGGCGGGACCGTCCTCCGGCATCTCGTCCGGCACGAGCGGCGCGGCGTAGCCGGTCGCATCCGGCTTGCCGCGCGCCGACAGCATGGAGACGAGGCCCGAGACGCCGTCGACGAGCTGCAGCTCCGTCGTCAGCCCGGCGAAGGCCTCGAGCTGCTTGCGCTTTAGAAGGTCGTGGCCCTCGACGACGACGAGCACGTCGTACTCGCTCGACGGAAAGCGCTTGTCGATCGCCTCGTAGCGGCGGAATTCTTCGGTGTTGGTGCGGAACAGCTCGGAAAGGGAATCGTCGACCTGCAGCTTGGAGAGGCCGACGAGGCCGAGGACCGTGGCAATGACGATGAGGACGGCAACGACGGCGGGAGCCTTCAGCGCAAGGAGCCCGAGCTTCTCCAGCCCGAACGAGAACACGAAGTTGCGGTGCTGCTCGTCAGCGTAACCCATATCTCCCCCGTCGGCGCGTTATTTGGGCTTTTGCTTAGCAGCGGCCGATACTTTGATGTCCCACGCAAGTCCGCCGCGCGCCACACGGAATCGGCTCATGCGGCCGGATCGTTGCATTTGCCGCGCTGACTGTGAAGAGGCAGTGTTTTTGCCCCTTCCATGACGGTCCACAAGCCCCAATATGGCCGTAAGGGAGGGCTCCCTTCGGGGCCGCTTTCAACACCCCTTCTACCTGGATGATCCCCGCATGCTGTCGATTGCGTCCAAGCCGCTCGAAGCAAACGCCATGCAGCGCATATGGCGGCGCATCCCCCGCGCCGCGGCGACGTTGGCGCTGACGGCCCTCGTCGGCATGAGCGCGCCCGCCGTCGTCACGGCGAGCCCGCAGCAGGCACCCAACAGCCGCGTCGTGCTCGACCTGCCGCCGGGCTATGTCCCCTCCCCCCTGTTCTCCGGCTTCCAGAACGATACCTCCGGCGTGTCGTTCATCATCCTCGAGGCGCCGGTCGGCGAGTACGACAAGATGGCGAACGGCTTCACGACCGAGGAACTCGCCAAGCGCGGCATCACCGATGTGCAGAAGGGCGAGATCGCGCGCACCGACCCGCACGTCTACATGCGCGCGCACCAGAAATCGGCCGCCGGCGCGTACGCCAAATTCTTCGTCCTCTTCCGTACCGCCGATCAGACGGTCCTCGTCTCGGTCAACGTCCCGGAACGCTCACTCGAGGATGGCAGCGTCAAGCCGACCGATATCGAGCGCGTGCTGGCCAGTGCGAAGACGACCGAAAAGCCATCGGTGCGCGACCTCTTTTCGCTTACCTATCTCGGGCCGTTCAAGGAGGCCGGGACGCTGGTCGGCACCAGCAAGGTCTACACGCTCGACGGGCGGCTCGAGCCCGAGCGCGCCGGCGAGACGCGCTCGGCGTTCATGGTGGCGCCATCGCTCGACAAGCGGCCGGTCGACCATCCGGCAAAGCAGTCGGTGGCGCTGCTGGCGAGCCTGCCGGGCTATAAGGACTTCAAGCCGGGAAAGGCGCGATCGATCAACATCGGCGGGCTCGACGGCTTCGAGGTCGAGGCAGAGGCGCTGGACGCCGACGACGGCAAGCCGATCCATCTCTATCAGGCGATGCTGCTCGGCAAGGACGGCGGCTATTTCCGCCTGATCGGCATCGCGACGCCGCAGGATGAGACCCGTATTGCGGCCGAATTCCCCAAGATCGCCCATAGCTTCGCGCTATTGCGTTAGGGGCCGATGCTGACGCATTGCGCGCGGGCGCGGCGCAGACCATAGTGCCGCGCATGAGCGAAAACACAGCAGCGGCCGGGTGGGTTGTCCAACTGACGATCCCCGGATTACCCAGAATTCCTGCCGAGGGCGCCAAGTGGCGTCCGGCTGAGACGATGGCGCCCACATTCCAATTCTTCAACGTTGCCATCGGGTCGGCTGACAAAGCCGTCGAGGCGGCGCGCAAGAAAGCCGGCGCTTCGGAAGAGGCGGCCTTGCGGGTCGTGCGACCGCTTTCCGCGTCCGAGCTCGACTCCATCAAGCTGCGCGCCGGCGAAACCAAGCCGGCTTGAGCGGCTAGAGGCGCGCGGCGCGGCCAGCGCTGGCAGTACCTTGACAGTTGCGGGTGGGGCCTCGCATAACGGCCGCCCGGCGCGAAGCTATTTGCGCATGAGGTCGGGCGGTTAGCTCAGCGGTAGAGCACACGCTTCACACGCGTGGGGTCATAGGTTCAATCCCTATACCGCCCACCATGGACCCCAACAGCTACGGCTCTTCTGCTCAACCGATGTGTGAAGTGAAGCTCAAAAGGGAGTTCGGCGGCTTCGACGCAACTGCACCAATGGGCACGCAGTTCCCCTCCCGGGTCGATCGAAATGCCAAGCGAACTCCCTCGGTCCGAGATGCAACCAGCCGACTATGGCCAGAGCTGGGCAGCCCCCGGACCGCCGGGCGCGCGAGCTTGCCGCTGAGTGCCGCTGCCGCGTTCATAGCCGGCGTCGGCGCCGTGGCGCTCGACGCGGTGCTGCGGGTTCGTGGGTGATGATCCGCAGGCCATAAGAATGCCGGCCGCGAAGGAGGGCCGCGGCCGGCGCAGACGGAGATGAGCCTCGGAGCTATCCGGGCCGCGGCGAACCTGGAGGGTAGGAGTCCGGCTGTCCAGCGCAACCGATGCGCGCAACACAGACCATCTGTGAACAACGCAAATTCGCCATGCGAATCAAAGACGGTCACACGGTCACCGGTCCTTCGCAATGTTGGACCGAGGGTGGCCTCAGCCGGGCGGCGGTACCCCGCATTCCGCCCGGCTGCTGCATCAAGCTCTAGCCCTCACGAGCCGCGGCTGATCTCTACGTCGTCACACTCACTTCGGGGGATTTCTCCCGAAGTTACACCACGTATCGAGCATTACGCCCCAACCCTCACCCGAAGTGATTAGTTCGTTTGCGCACGGAGCGGTGTTCATCCCGGTTCGTTTTGTGCCAAGCCTTACCCGTGTGCCCAGCCACTTAGAGATGTCGGGGCACGGCACTCGGCGGCAGTCGCAAACACGGCTGCCGCCGGGTGCACCCGTTCTTCTTGGGTCAATTGTCATCACGCGGCTTGAAGACGCGAGTTTAGACGCTCAGGACTACAAGAATTTACGAACCATCCTTTTCACATGCGTGGGTCATAGCCCCACCACCGCCCCTGCCCCGCATGGACATTGTCAATCCTTAGTGTCGTGATCGAGCCGCCACAATCGCGTGCTCTGCTGCCTCACCTTTCACAAGTGAGGCTTTGTTTTATCATGCGTATCACCCGGACTAGTCTGGTTATCTCGCTTCTCATCCTCGTCACCGGCGCAGCCGCGGCGCAAACGCTTCGGCTCGACCGCGACGGCGGATTCTCATTTAAGTTCGGCCGCGATGACCGCCGCGGCGACGTCGAAGGCAAGCGGGCCTCGTGCGAGGTCTATGCGCGCATCGCGCAGGTTCAGGCGGACGCCAACGCGCGCTTCCGTTGCGGACTGCGAGGCCCAGCGTGGGTGAGCGACCCGGCGCCCCACTTCAAGTGGTGCCGGTTTGTGCCGCGCCAGCGCATCGCCGAGGAACAACGCAATCGCGCCGGTGAGCTGCAGCGCTGCTTCGACCGGCTTGGCGACTTTGACGACGACAAGTGGGGACGCTGATTTAAGCCGACGTTCTCGGCACCCGGCACTTCCTGAGTTGACACGCGTGGGCGGTCGTAGGGTCAATCCCTATACCGCCCACTATTTTTTGGCGTAGCGGTCACTGCTTGTGCGAGAGCCGTCTTGCTGGGTGGTCGAACTTCGAACTGGTCCTGAAAAGCGGACAGGCGCTTTCGGGGTTGTACTGCGTGCAGCACTTGGCCTGCCCGGTAGCCGGGTCGATCGCCCGCGCGCTGCCCTTACCGCAGGGGCCGCCGCTCTGCTCGGTGGCGAAATCCCAATTACCTGGGTCACCGTTGCCGTAGCCCGTATACTCCGCGTTTGCAGCCGTTACGGCACCTATACTCAGCAGCAAGGCGCCGGCGCAGGCCATGGCTGTCGTTCTCAATGCTCGTTCCATCTGTCTACTCCCTGGTTCGCAACGTGCGATGCGGGGCCCTTCGTTCGATCCCTTGGATCGGGGCCTCTCAAGGAGGTTGGGGTGCGTGGAGCGTGATTTAACCGCGCGAAATCACACACAGATTGTTCAGCTCCACTGAACAATCGTGGCACAGTCCGATGCGAGTAAGGGCTCGTCGCCGCGCACGAATGAGCCGCGATCAGCGGCGGGCGGCGGAGGTCGCGGCGCTCTCCGCCTCGTACATGCTCAGCATGGGCGGATCGAGCAGGATGACCTCGTCGTACTCGCCATAGCCGTTGAAGCGGCCGGCGATGGCGCGGGCGTAGGCGCCCATGTTGCCGATCTCGAGGTAGTCGCCCTCGGCGACCGAGCCCGGCAGCATGAAGGGGCCCTTCATGTAGTCGATACTATCGCACGTGGGCCCCCACAGCTCGAAGGGGAGCAGCGGCTCGGAGGGATCGATGTCGCGGCTGACGATGCGCGTCGGGAAGATGAAGCCGAGGTGAGCAGCGTCGAACAGCATGCCGTACGAGCCGTCGTTGATGAAGAGGTTGTTGTCGCGCCGCGCATCGACGCGCACGATAAGGCTCTCGGCCTCGGCGACGAGCGCGCGGCCCGGCTCGCACATCAGCTTGATGTTCTCCTTCACCGGCATGGTCTCGATGCCGGCGAGGATGACGTCCATGAAGTCTTGCAACGGCGCGGGCTCGCTATCGGGATAGCGCGCAGGGAAGCCACCGCCGATGTCGAGGCGATCGATCATCACGCCCGACTTGACGATGACGCGGTGAACTTCGCCCAGCGCCGTGACGAAGGCGTCCGGCGTCGTCGTCTGCGAGCCGACGTGGAATGTCAGCCCCAGCTCGGCGGCGACCTGCCGCGTCTTGACCAGGAGGTTCGCCGCTTTCTGGCCGGAGAGGCCGAACTTGCGCTCGAGCGGGATGCGGCTGTTGATGGCCGGCACGGCGACGCGCACCCAGAGCAAGAGGTCGCGCGCGCCTCCTGTCGCGTCGATGATTTTGTCGAGCTCGTCCTCGCCATCAAGCGCGAACGAGCGCACGCCGAGCTCATAGGCGCGGCGTATGGCGTGGCGCGACTTCACCGGATGCATGAAGTGCAGGTGCGCGTCGGGAATCGTCGCCGCGTCCTCGATCTCGGGCAGCGAGGCGACGTCGAAATGGCGGACGCCGGCGCCGTACAGAGCGCCGATGAGGAAGACGGAGCTGTTCGCCTTGTAGGCATAGGCGACATCGCCGGGGAACTTGTCGAGAAACCAGCGCGCGGCGCGCCCTGCAGCATGCGGTCGCAGCCCACGTACCGGCCGCTCGGGCCGGGACTTGGCGATCAGCGCAGATGCAGAGGAGAGCTTCTCCATCGCATAGGACCTCCACCGCCCGCGGGCGAACACGGGCAATTGCTAGAAGCAGAGACCGCCGAACTCGAAAGAGCGCTGCATTTAGGGGCCGCTCCCCCCCCTGTAAAGAGCTTTCTTGTGACGGGACGCAGGGCGTTTCGCGTGGCCCTCACACTATTTGGCCCCCAGTGGGTGATCCTTCAACATTCGCAAAGCGCTCCCCGAGCGGGTTACAATCGTAACCGAACCCCCGCTTAGGGCTGTTCCGCAACTCCTGCGCCTGCCTAAAACAGCCCATGAACCTTAGAAACGGCCAAGCCGCGTGATGCGTCTGTGATGCGTACTGGCGGCAAGATCCTGATCGATCAGCTCGTCGGCGAGGGCTGTCGCACGCTGTTTACGGTGCCGGGCGAGAGCTTCATCGCGGCGC
The DNA here is from genome assembly GCA_963724595.1 of uncultured Alphaproteobacteria bacterium. Classification (GTDB taxonomy): domain Bacteria; phylum Pseudomonadota; class Alphaproteobacteria; order Rhizobiales; family Hyphomicrobiaceae; genus Hyphomicrobium_A. The sequence continues at coordinate 18,731 of CAVRVR010000038.1, forward strand.
TCGACGCGCTGTTCGACGAGCCATCGATCCGCACCATCGTCTGCCGCCACGAGGGCGGCGCGGCGATGATGGCGGAGGCGACGGGAAAGCTCACGGGGGTGCCGGGCGTCGCCTTCGTGACGCGCGCCCCGGGCGCAACCAATGCGGCGAGCGGGATCTACGTCGCCCATCACGACGCGACCCCCATGGTGCTGCTGGTCGGGCTGGTTGAGACCGCGCACGCAGGCCGCGGCGCCTTTCAGGAGATCGACCTAGAAGCGATGTTCGGCGCGATTGCCAACTGGGTCGGCGTCGTGCGCGAGGCGGAGCGCATTCCCGAGTATGTGGCACGCGCCTTCCAGGCGGCGCGTTCTGGACGCCCGGGACCGGTCGTGCTCGGGCTGCCGGAGGATGTACTGTTCGCCGGGGCCGTGGTGCCCGACGCCACGCCGGCGCGCCTGTCCTCGCCGGTTCCATCGGCCGGCGACATGACGCGCCTCAAAGCCAAGCTTAGCGCGGCGGAGCGGCCCTTGCTGCTGCTTGGTGGCGGCGGATGGAGCGCCGAGACGGCGGAGCATATCGCCAAGTTCGCCGCGACATTCGACATTCCCGTCGTCACGACGTTCCGGCGTCAGGACCATATCGACAATCGGCATGCATCGTTCGTCGGCCACGCCGGCATCGACATCGATGCCAAGTTAGCCGCGGCCATCCGCAGCGCCGATCTTTTGATCGTTGTCGGCGAAGGCCTAAGCGACGTCTCGACCGGCGGCTATACGCTGATCACGCCGCCGAAGCCGGCTCAGTATCTGGTCCACGCGCACCCCTCGCCCGCCGAGCTCGGCCGCGTGTTTCATGCCGACTTGCCGATCGTCACCACGCCGGCAGCCTTCGCCCGCGCGCTCGCCCGCTTGAAGCCGCCGGCCAAGAAACGTTGGAGCCGACTGCGGCGCGACCTGCGTGCCGCCTACGAGCGCTCATTGAAGCCCGTGCCGACCGCGGGCGGCGTGCGCCTCGAGGAGGTGGTCGCGACGCTGTCGCGCGAATTGCCCGAGGACGCGATCGTCACCAATGGCGCCGGCAACTACGCTGGCTTCCTGCATCGCTATTTTCAGTACAAGGGCTGGCCGACGCAGTTGGCGCCGACTTCAGGGTCGATGGGTTACGGACTGCCGGCGGCCATCGCGGCCAAGCTCGCGCACCCGGAACGCACCGTCGTGACGCTGGCGGGCGACGGCTGCCTGCTGATGACGGCGCAGGAGCTGGCGACCGCCGTGCAGTACGGTCTGCCCATCATCGTCATCGTCGCCAACAACGGCATGTACGGCACCATCCGCATGCACCAGGAGCGCTACTATCCGGGCCGGGTTGTAGGAACGACGCTGGTCAATCCGGACTTCGTCGCCCTCGCCCGCAGCTTCGGCATGACGGCCGAGCGGGTGGAGGTGACGGAGGCCTTTTTGCCGGCGCTGCACCGCGCCCTCGCCGCCGAGGCACCGACATTGATCGAACTGCGCATCGATCCCGAGGCCATCAGCACGCGGCAAACGCTCTCGCAGATCCGCGGAAAGTCGCCATAACAAGCCGCAGCCACTCCCGTCGCTGCCCAACTCGTAAATACTTCGTTAAATCTTCGATCGCTGCGTTAGCCATTTGCCAATATCTGGTTAGACTAACGAGGTCTTATCGGTTACAGAACCCTCAACTCAATCGCAGACTCTACCCCCATCGAGGGTTTGATTATGGATCTGCAGACCATCAAAGCGCACTACGGAGCCAAGTGGGCGTGGGCCCGCACCGGCGCGCTCATCCTTTTTCTGGTTACCGGCATCCTCCTCGTCGCATCGCTAACCACCGCCCGCAGTCAGCCAGGTCACGCGTCGCTCATCGCCGGCTCCGGCTTCGAAACCATCAACCCATTCTCAACGGCAGGCTGAGCCCGCCGCACGATTTGCACTCTCCCCAGAAAAGCTTGATCTCCTCGGCCTCGGCTCCTAACGGACCCGGGGCCTTTTTTCTGGTGCTCTCGAGCCGGAAGCAGTGCTAATCGCGCTCGGCACACACAAAACGGAGAGGTCGAATGGCGAGGGTGGCGTGGATCGGCCTCGGCGTCATGGGATTCCCCATGGCCGGGCATCTGTTCAAAAAGGGCAGCCACGACGTCACCGTCTATAACCGCAGCCCGGCCAAGGCCGTCGCGTGGGTGGCCGAGCACGGCGGCGGGCGTACGGCCGAGACTCCGGCTGCCGCCGCGCTGAGTGCCGACTATGTCTTCTGCTGCGTCGGCAACGACGATGACCTGCGCGCGGTGACGACGGGCGAGAATGGCGCCTTCAAGGGCATGCGCGCCGGCGCGACCTTCATCGATCACACGACCGCTTCGGCGGAGGTGGCGCGCGAGCTCTACGCGGTGGCCCGTGCGCGCGGCATCGCCTTTCTTGACGCTCCGGTATCTGGCGGCCAGACCGGGGCACAGAACGGCACGCTGACCGTGATGGTCGGTGGCGACGAGGAGCCGTTCGAGCGCGCCAAGCCGCTGATTGCGAGCTACGCGCGCGCCGTGAACCGCATCGGCGCTTCAGGCGCAGGCCAGCTCACCAAGATGGTCAATCAGATCGCCATCGCCGGACTGCTGCAGGGCCTGTCCGAGGCGATCGCGTTTGCCGAAGCTGCCGACCTCGACCTCGAACTCGTCATGCAAACGATCTCCAAGGGGGCCGCGCAGTCCTGGCAGATGGACAACCGCTGGCAGACGATGCACGCCGGCAAGTTCGACTTCGGCTTCGCCGTCGATTGGATGCGCAAGGATCTCGCCATCTGCCGCGGGGAAGCGCAACGCAACGGGGCGAAGCTGCCGGTCACGGCGCTGGTCGACGAGTATTACGCCGAGGTGCAAAGCATCGGCGGCGGCCGCTGGGATACCTCGAGCCTCATCGCCCTCTTGAAGACGCACAGGTCGGACAACGCCTGAAAGTCGAGACACCGGCACTTGAGAATCAGCCCGCGAAGCCTGTTACTATCTCAGGTGCGTGAAGCCTGAGGGAGGCAGCGATGCTATCGATCACCGCCTTTTATGCCGCGCTGCTCGCTGTGCTGTTTCTGGTTCTCAGCGTGCGCGTGATCGGCTGGCGCCGCGAGAGCCGCGTCGAGTTCGGACACGGCGAGGATAGCGAGCTGCTGCGCCGCATGCGCGTGCACGCGAACTTCGCCGAGTACGTGCCCTTCACGCTGCTCCTGATGGCGCTGGCCGAGAGCATGGCGCCGCCGCATGTGCTGTTGCATGCGGCCGGGCTCTTGCTCGTGGCCGGGCGCCTGCTGCATGCCTACGGCGTCTCGCAATTCCCGCCGGTCATGCGCTACCGCGTGTACGGGATGTGGCTGACGTTCGTCGCGCTCGGGCTTGCGGCCCTCATCTGCCTATCGCTTTCGGCGCTTTTCCTCGCCGTCTGAACCGGCCGCGGCGTCGCTGCCGTTGCCGCGCGCAAACTGCAGCGGCAAGGCGGTCGTGTACTTGATCTGCTCCATGGCAAAGGCGGACGACACCTTGGCAATCTCGATGCGCGCAATCAGCCGCTTGTAGAACGCGTCGTACGCTTCGATGTCGGGCACGACGACGCGCAGCAGGTAATCGACCTCGCCGGACATGCGGTAGAACTCGACGACCTCGGGGAAGTCCGCCACCGCCTTATGGAATCGCTCCAGCCAGCTGAGACTGTGCTGGTCCGTCTTGATCGAGACGATGACGGTGACGCCGGCGTTGACCTTGTGGGCATCGAGAATGGCGACGCGCCGCTGCACGACGCCCGCTTCCTCGAGCTTCTGGATGCGCCGCCAGCAGGGCGTCGTGGAAAGGCCGACCTCCTTGCCGATGTCAGCCACCGGGCGGGTGCAATCTTCCTGCAGGATGCGCAGAATCTTCACGTCCATGTCGTCGAGCATCGGCGACCTGCTGAAATGATGTTCTGAATTTTCGCGCCGGAGGCACTAGGCGCGCGAACTCGATCTACGTCAAGCCAGCTTCGCGTAATTCGTTTCTAGGAAGTTGCCGATACGCGGGCCGCCGGCGTTGGACCGCAGTGACGCTTAGATGTCGATCCGCATACCGTCCTCGGCAAGCATGACGCGGGGGTCCCGGACATGCTCGAGATTGGCCAGCATCTCGCGGCCCATGTGCGTCAGCAGCACGCGCCGCGCGCCAAGTTTGTCGATATTGCGCTCTACGTCGCGCCACGTCATGTGGTAGCCCAACTTGCTCGCTGAAGCCGAAGCACTCCGTGATGAAGAGGTCGGCGCCGTTGGCGGCCGGCAATAGGCTGTCGACCCACTTGGTGTCGCCGGAGAAGCTCAGCACCTTGCCATTGGTCTCGACCCGCAGCGCATAGGGCGGCGCTCCCGAGGGATGGCAGACCTCAAAGGGCGTCACGCGCACGCTGCCAATGTCGAGCGGCACACGCTCCGCGTATTCGACGAACTGCATATCGAATTGCCGCTCGATCTCCATCGACTTCGGGAACAGCGCTTCGGCGGCAGCGGCGAAACGCTGCGCGATGCCTGCCGGACCTGCGATGGTCAGCGGCGCCGTGCGCTGCGTCACGTAGTGAGCGTGCAGCAACCACCACACGAGGCCAGCGAAGTGGTCGCCATGCAGATGCGAGATGAAGATGGTCGAGACGCGATCGGGATCGAGCCCGAGCTGCTGCATGCCGATGAGCGCGGTGGCACCACAGTCGATGAGGAACTCCTCGCCGCGCACGGCGACGTGGTAGCAGGTTTGCAACCGGCCGCCGGAGCCGAAGGCGTCGCCCGAGCCGACGATGGTGAGCTTCATAGACGCCTCGCCGCAACGCGTTGCGATCGGTGTGAGCAGGCGGGAGCCGCGTTGGGAATGGCGGGCCCCGCGAGGTGCATATGCGACCGGCGGGGCATGGGTTCGCTCGGCGTTTGGAAGATCCGCATCGGGGCTGAACCCTACCGGCCGCCCCCGCGAACGACAATGGCCGAAAGCCCGTTTTTTCTCAGGCAGGCGCGAGTTGTAGTGCCGCACATTTGCAAAAACTTCATTGCTAAACACTTAGTTAGGAAATCATGCCGAGATTTAGGAACAACATCGCGGTCGATCCTTTGCGGTCCGACCATTTCGGTCATGCGTGCAGCCAATGACAACCAGCGCCATCCCTGAAGACGTCGCGCGCCGGCACAGCCGCCGCGCAGCGCGGGTGCGCGCTTATAACGACCTCAAAGAACGACGCGCGCGGCTTGCCGCCGGCACATCCATCAAGCCGGAGTTCGAGTACGAGCTGTTGACGATGTTCGTGCGCAACGAGCTCGGCGCAGCGGTGACCATGCCGGCGCTTTACGCACTGTTCGCCATCGCCTGCATGTTCTGGGCGCCGACCCTCGACGCGGTGGTGTGGCTTGTCATCGTCATCGGCGCCAAGGTGGTGCTGCTCGATCAGGGCCGCCGCTTTCTAGCAACACCGCCGGCGCAGGTGAACGTCCGGCAATGGCAGCGGCGTTTCGTGCTCCTGGAGCTGTTGAATGGCGTCGCCCTCGCCGGCTTCGCGCTCATCGGCGTCGGGGATTCGCTTGGCGCACCAGCAGAGCTCACATTCTCCTCGCACGTCTTCATCTTCGCCACGCTCATTGTCGTGCTTGCCATTCGCACGATGTTTGCGGCGACCATTCCGGCGATCCTCTACGCCGGCACCGTACCGATGACGATAGCCGTCGTGGCGCGCCTGTGCATGCTCGGCAATCCGTTTTACTTCGCCATCGCGACGATGGCGGTGGGCATTCACTTGTACTTCCTTTTCCTTGCCCGCGGCCTGCGATCGACGGCGCTGTCGATGCTGGAGTTCCGCACCGAAAAGAACGCGCTCATCGCCGAGCTTGAAGAGCAGAAATCCGTCTCCGACGAGGCTCGCCGGCGTGCCGAAATGGCCAACAGCGCCAAGACCCGCTTCCTCGCCACGATGAGCCACGAGCTGCGCACGCCGCTCAACGCCATTCTCGGGTTCTCCGAGGTGATGAAGGCGGAGATGTTCGGTCCGATCGACAATCCGAAGTACAGCGAGTACGCCGGCAACATCCTCGAGAGCGGCAAGCACCTCTTGCATCTCATCAACGAGATCCTCGATTTGACGCGCATCGAGTCCGGCCGCTACGAGCTGCACGAGGAGCCGGTGCGGCTGGCCGACATCACCGACGAATGTCACCGGCTGCTCAAGTTGCGCGCCGAAGGCAAGGGCATCGACGTCATCGAAGAGGGTGAACCCGACCTGCCGGTCGTGTGGGCCGATCAACGCGCCCTGCGGCAGATCTGCTTGAACTTGATGTCCAACGCGCTGAAGTTCACGCCCAAAGGCGGTCGCATCACGCTGAGTGTCGGCGCCATGCCGGATGGCGGTCAATTCCTCAACGTGAGCGATACGGGGCCCGGCATTCCCGCCGATGAGATCCCCAAAGTGCTGCAGGCCTTCGGGCAGGGCACGCTGGCGCACCAGACGGCAGAAGGCGGCGCAGGCCTCGGCCTCACCATCGTGCAGAACCTCATCGAGCTGCACGGCGGCAGCCTCATCCTCACGTCCGAGCTGCGCAAAGGCACCGAGGCGAAGATCGTGCTGCCCGGCTATCGCGTGCTGCGCGCGATGGTGCCGCTGCAGCCGCTGGGCCAGGAGACGCATCGCTTAAAAGGCGCCGCGCCGCGGCCGCCGCGACCCGCACGGCTGCGGTCGAAGAAGGGCGACGCCGGCGGCGAGACGGCCGCGCACGGCTAAGGTGCGTTGTACTCGCCACGGACGGACGCTACATACGGCGGGTGAGCAACGCCGCCAGTCCGAACGGGATCGAAACCCCTTGCGTCAAAATCTGCGACATCGACCGTCCGACCGGTCTGTGTTGCGGCTGCGGCCGTTCGCTCGCGGAGATCGCCGCCTGGTCGTCGCTGTCGAGCACCGAGCGACGGCGCATCATGGCCGAGTTGCCGGCACGCAAGGCTGAGCTGTTGGAGGGCGACGGCCGATGAGGGCGTGGATCGTGCTGGCGTTGCTGATCGGCGCCGGCGTGTTTCTGTTTCTCCGCGGCGGCTCCGACGTCCTGTCCGGCCTCAGCACCGGCGAGATCGTGACGCTGGCGTCCGGCCTCCTGCTGGCGACGATTTACATCATCAGTCAGTTCAACGACGAACGCACGCGGCCGCTGCAGGCCATCCGCTACATCCTCATCTGGCTCGCCATCGGCTTCGGTCTCATCGCCGGCTACTCGTACCGTGAGGAGCTGTCGGCGGTAACCGATCGCGTCATGGGCGAGCTGCGCCCTTCCGGTGACATCGTCTCGGTCGAGACCGGCGAGGAGGGCGAACGCGCTGTTCGCGTGCGCCGGCGGCTCGACGGACACTTCGCCGTGCGCGCTTCCGTCAACGGCCAGTCGATGACGCTGATGGTCGACACCGGTGCATCGTCGGTGGTGCTGAAGCCGGCGGACGCCGAGCGGGCTGGCGTCGACCTCGACAAGCTCTCCTATACGGTGGCCGTCGATACCGCCAACGGCATGACGTACGCCGCCGCCGTGCGCCTGCGCACACTCGCCGTCGGCCCTCTTGTAGTACGCAACGTCGATGCGCTCGTGGCGCAGCCTGGAAGCGTTAAGGAAAACTTGCTCGGTATGAGTTTCTTAAGGCGTTTGCGATCCTATGAGTTCGCTAAGGATTACCTGACGCTGAGGGGCTAGCGCCCGTGCCCGTAGGGCAACGTGGCCGCATTCCGAGAGCTGCATTCCAAGACATGGCTTTGCATCCGGGCACCAGACGACTACTGCGCGAAGCAGCGAGCTGGAGCGTTGTCGCCGTCATCGGCGTCGCCGCGCTGTCGCATTTCGAGACCCTCAAGACGGGCGCCGAGCGCATGCTCGGCCTGCCCACGCCGACTGATGTCGCCGCCGCAGCGACGCGTCAGCCGCCCGGGGCAGAAACCCGTGAACCTCGGCTCCATCGTCGAGATCGAGGCGGAGAACAACGGCCACTTCAACGCCGAAGCCGAGATCAACGGACGCCCCATCGAGGTGATGATCGACACCGGCGCCACCATGGTGGCGTTGAGCTACGAGGACGCCGAGCGGGCCGGTATCCTGCTCAACGACGCCGACTTTACACGCGCCGTCTCGACGGCGAACGGCATGGCCCGCGTCGCCCCCGTCACACTCGACCGCGTCTCCATCGGCAATATCACCGTGCGTGATGTGCCAGCCGCCGTCGCCGAGCGGGGCCGCATGAGGACGTCGCTTTTGGGCATGAGCTTCCTCAGCCGGCTGTCGCGTTTCGACATGCGCTCCGGCCGCCTCGTGATGCAGGAATAACGCGCGAACACCTTTCATTTTCGTCGTGCGTCTATTGGCCAGAGGGCCGCAGGATCAACTCTCCAGGCGCCGGCGTTTACACCTGCCGCCCGATGCTTCGGCCTGCCAAGGGGTATTCATGCTGCCGCGTCCGCGCTCCGATCTGAAACCGAACACTGCCGATTTCGAACGCTTCCCGCTGGTCAAGCCGACGGGCTTTCGCGAGTACGATGCGCGCTGGCTTTTCCCCGAAGAGATCAACCTCATGGGGCTCACCGCGGTGGGCCTTGGCATGGCCACGCTGTTCGCCGAGCGCGGCGTCAAGAAGCGGCTCGTCGTCGGCCACGATTACCGGTCGTACTCGGCGTCAGTGAAGCAGGCGCTGATCAACGGATTGCTGGCAGGCGGCTGCGAAGTGCACGACATCGGCCTCGCCCTGTCGCCGATGGCGTACTTCGCCCAGTTCGATCTCGACGTCGAAGGCGTCGCCATGGTGACGGCCTCGCACAATGACAACGGCTGGACCGGCATCAAGATGGGCATGGCGCGCCCGCTCACCTTCGGTCCCGACGAGATGAGCCGTCTCAAGGAGATTGTGCTGTCGGGCGCCTACAAGACTGCCGACGGAGGCCGCTATATCTTCGTGCCCGACATGGGCGAGCGTTACGTCAAGGCGCTCGCCGATCGGCCCAAGCTCAAGCGCCCTCTGAAGGTGATCGCAGCGTGCGGCAACGGTACGGCCGGCGCCTTTGCGCCGCAGGTCCTCGAAGCCATCGGCTGCGAAGTCGTGCCGCTCGACGCCAACCTCGACTACACCTTCCCGCGTTACAATCCGAACCCCGAGGACATGGCGATGCTGCACGCCATCGCCGAGGCGGTCGTCAAGCACAAGGCCGACGTCGGCTTCGGCTTTGACGGCGACGGCGACCGCTGCGGCGTCGTCGACAACGAAGGCCACGAGATTTTCGCCGATACCGTCGGCGTCATGCTGGCGCGCGATATCTCGGCCCGGCACAAGAACGCGGTGTTCGTCGCCGACGTGAAATCTACGGGACTGTTCATGACCGACCCGGTGCTGCAGGCCAACGGCGCCAAGGCGCTCTATTGGAAGACCGGCCATTCCTACATGAAGCGCTACACCTTCGAGCAGAAGGCGCTGGTCGGGTTCGAGAAGAGTGGGCACTTCTTCTTCCAGCCGCCGCTCGGGCGCGGCTACGACGACGGCCTCGTCGCGGCGCTCGCCGTTTGCGACATGCTGGATCGCGCCGGCGGCAAGACCATGGCCGATTTGAAGCGCGAGCTGCCCAAGACCTATCAGTCCCCCACCATGTCCCCGCACTGCGACGACGAGAAGAAGTACGGCATCGTCGATCAGGTCGTCGATCACTACAAGAAGCTCGCCGCCGATGGTGGCAGCGTCGCCGGCCAGAAGATCCGCGATCTCGTCACCGTCAATGGCGTGCGCGTCACGCTCGAGGACGGCACTTGGGGTCTCGTGCGCGCGTCGTCCAACAAGCCGGAGTTGGTCGTCGTCGTTGAAAGTCCGACGTCGGAGGCGAACATGAAGGCGATCTTCGCCGACATCGATCGTGTGCTGTCGCGCCACCCGGAAGTCGGGGCCTACAATCAGAAGATTGTGGCGTAGGCCAGACGTTCAGTTTTTTTCGTCCGTTGTTTCAAGGCGTTTCTGCATTTGCCGGTGGGAGGGCGCGGGTGGATAATGCTCGCATAGTGCACACGGCATTTTTTTCATCGATGGGGACAACCATGAAATCAAAATCGGCTGCGGCGCTCCTCGCGCTCGGGATCGGCTTTGCTCTCGTTGCAACGACGGCTCCCGCCGCGTTCGCCGGCGACGACACGACGACGACGACGGATACCGGTAGCGGTACGAGCGACAGCGGTGGCGCCACGGAAGGCGGTACCGGGGGCAGCGGAACCGGCGGCGGCAGCGGCGAAACCGGCACCGTCACCGACGGTGGCGGCACCGGAGGCGGCGCCGGCGGCACGCAGAAGTAGCGCAAGCGAATTCAGATCGACGGTTGGCGGGGGGTGTGGCCATGGCGGGCGCGTCGCGGGCTAGGCGTGGTAGGAAGCGGTTTCCAATCTACTCGCTGCTTGCCTGTCTCCTCGCCGGCTTGGCCGCGCTCGCCCTGATCTATCAGCCGCTGCGTTCCAAGATCGACAAGATCGAATACTGGACGGCGGACTGGCGTACGGCGCTGCTCGCCGATCGAACGCCTGACAAGCATCCGCGCATCGTGCTTGTCCTGTTCGATCCGGCGACCTTCAAAGGCAGCATCGTCTCGCCAATCCCGCGCGACGACCATGCCAAAGTGCTGCGCACGATCGCCGGCATGCAACCCGCCACCATCGGCCTCGACTTCTTCTTTGTTGCCTCGCAGGGTCCTGAGCGCGACTTCGCCATGCTGACGGCGCTGCGCGACATCGACCGGCCCGTCGTGGTCGGGGCGGTCGATCAGCACACCAACGAGTTCGACGCCGAGCAGCTTGCCTACCAGCAGCAGTTCCTCGCTCAGGTGGACCGGCCAAAGGGCTATCTGGCGCTCGACTACGGGCCCAATCACATCGTCCGGCGCACTTCGCCGCCGCTCGCGGATTCTCCATTCCAGGAGAGCTTCGCACGCCAGATCGCGATCGCTGCCGGCGCGCCGTTGAAGGGGCCCGGCGCCTCATCGGCATCGACGCGCATCGCCTGGCTGGAAGGACCCAATCATGACACCGAGCCATTCTTCCGCATCTCCGCCAAGGAGCTGCTGCACGGCACGACCGATGCGCGCCGCGCCGAGATCGCCCAGCGCATCCAGGGCAATGTCGTATTGACCGGCATCGCCATGCCGAACTCCGACTGGCACGACACCGCGCTGTCTGTGTGGACCGACCAGAAGATGCTCGGCGTGATGGTGCATGCCCACATCCTCGCGCAGCTGCTCGACGGTCGTTACTTTTACGAGCTCGATGAACGTGCGCGGGGGATATTGCTGATCGTCGTCGGGATCGCCGGTTTGCTGCTCGGCTGGATGCTCGGCGAACGGCGCGCCAGCCTGCTCAACCTGGGGCTCGCGACGGCCGTTCTCGTCGCTATCGACGCGTTCTGCTATCTGGGCTTCCGCCTTGTGCTGCCGTTCACCCTGATCCTGTTCGTGTGGTTCATCGGCGCGCTGGCGGGGCGTCACTTGCGCATTCTGGCGCGGTGGGTCGGATCGCGCGCCCGGCAGCCCTCGCCGCAAGGGGCGTGAAGGCGGCGCTCAGAGCAAGAGGTCGATCAGGAAGCGGACCGAGATGCTCGCAAGGAAAACAGCGAAGGCGAGCTCGAGCGTGCGGCGCGGAATGTTATGTGCCAACCGCACGCCGTAGGGTGCTGCCCAAACGCTCAGCGGCGACACGATCGCTAACCCGAGCAGATTAACGTAGCCGATGGACAATGGCGGCAGGCCGTTCGCATCCCAGCCCGCCCACGCAAAACCGATGACGCCCGGCAGCGCGATCAGCGGGCCCGTGCCGCTCGCCGTCGCCACCGCCTGCAGGATCGACTTGCCGTACAGCGTCAGCAGCGGGACGACGAACGTGGCGCCACCGATGCTCATCAACGTGGAGATAAAGCCGATCACCGAGGCAGCGAGCTCCGGCCACGGGAACGGCGGCAGATGCTCGCCGAGGCGCCAATCGTCGCGCCCCAGCGCCATCTTGAGGGCAACGACCGCGGCGGCGATGACCCACACCCACTTCAACGTGTCGCCGCTCGAGGTCTTCGCCGTGAGCACACCGACGATGACACCGCCGACGACCCACGGCGCCACCTGCTTCAACAGCGGCATGTCGACGGAGCCCTTGGCGCGGTGCCCGGCGAACGACTTCAACGAGGTCGGCAGGATGATGGCGAGCGTCGTGCCGAGCACCAGGTGCATGCGGATGGCGGGATCGACATCGAGCACGCGAAAGACCTCGTAAAGCACGGGAACGAGGACGCCGCCGCCGCCGATGCCGAGCAGACCGGCGAGGAAGCCGGCGATCACCCCGGCTGCCAGCAGCGCGACGATGAGCAGCGCGAGCTCGCCCGCCGGAAGACCGAAGGCCATGGCGATCGGCTCCCCCTACTCCGCCGCGGCCAGCGGACGCCAGGACGGCTCGGCGATAGAGACCGCCTCGATGAGCGTTGCGAGCCGGGCACCGTCGCGCGGCGCATTCTCGCTCAGGTGGCGCCGGAACACGCGCGCCCGCGGCTCGCCATGATAGAGGCCGAGCACATGGCGCACCACGTTGTTGAGCCGTCCGCCGGCAGCCAAGTGGCGCTCGATGTGCGGGATCAGACCCTCGATCGCCTCGGCACGAGTTGGCACACGCGCGTTTGGGTCGAAGAAGCGGCGATCGACCTCGGCCAGCATGTAGGGCGTCTGATACGCGGCGCGGCCGAGCATCACGCCGTCGACGTGCTCGAGATGCGCCATGGCAGCGTCGAGGTCAGCGATGCCGCCGTTGAGCACGATGGTGAGCTCGGGGTGCGCCTCCTTGAGCCGGTAGACGCGCGCATAGTCGAGCGGTGGCACCTCGCGGTTCTGCTTCGGCGACAGCCCCTGCAGCCATGCCTTGCGCGCGTGCACGCTGAACGTGCGGCAGCCCGCGTCGGCGACGACGTCGATGAAGCGCTGCAAGTCGCGCTCAGAATCCTGCTCGTCGATGCCGATGCGGCACTTGACGGTGACGGGCACCTTTACTTGCCGCTGCATGGCGGCGACGCAGGCGGCCACAAGCTCTGGCTCCGCCATGAGGCAGGCACCGAAGCGACCCTCCTGCACGCGGTCCGATGGACAGCCGATGTTGAGGTTGATCTCGTCGTAGCCGAACGTTTCGCCGATTGCTGCAGCCTCGGCGAGTGCCCCGGGATCGGAGCCGCCGAGCTGTAGCGCGACCGGGTGCTCGATCTCGCTCATGCCGAGCAGGCGCGCGCGGTCGCCGTGCAAGATGGCCGGCGCGGTCACCATCTCGGTATAGAGCAGCGCATGGCGGGTGAGCTGACGGTGGAAGGCCCGGCAGTGCCGGTCCGTCCAATCCATCATCGGGGCCACGCTGAACCTGTGACTTACCTGCTTCACTGTATTATGTCTCAGTCGGTCCAGTCCTTTATCGGATGAATCCGGAAAAGCAAGTTTGCCGAGGTTGCTATCGCGCCGTTCAGGCCTCTGAACCGACCCTTACGCTGTCTCTTGCTTTGCGGTAGGAAAGCTTGGGCCATGCTGCAATGCCTCTCCTGCGACGCCTCACCAGGGGAAGCCCGGTGCAGGGTAATTGTCGGCGCCGACGTGGGTCCCGCCGCTCACTCTAGCGGAACGAAAGTGGCCTGCGCGCGTTGACTCCCACCGGCCGCAACCTTGCGCGCGCTGCGGCGCGAGCAGTTGTCCTTTGATGCGCTTAGCCCAGGAGCACACGAGATGAACCAGCATCTTTCAGCCCTGGAGCGAGCGTTTGAGCTGGCCAAGTCGGGTGATTTCCCCAGCGTCCACCACATCAAGCAGCGTCTTTCGAAGGAAGGCTATTCGGCGGAACAGGTGAACGGGCCTACCCTCCTCGCACAGCTACGATCATTGATAGCTGCTGCTCGCACGGCTGTGAGCTAGAGCCAAGGAAATCTCGGCTCGGCAAGCCGTTACGACGAACCCGAAGTGCGAAGAAGCTCGCTCTCTCGCGCAATACGCTCAAAAGCCTCGGCGATAGTCTTGATGCGATAGAGCTGCTCGCCACGCTCCGAAGGGAGCACGCGAACGATCTTGTAAGATCGAGCTGACGCTGGAACCCCGGTCTTCGAGGGAACAAAATCGACCATCTGACCGACCTTGAACTTATATTCGGGGGTCGCCCTTATTTTCATCGTGCCGTCTCCGCTAGCGAGAGCCTCTGCGCGTCAATGACGCCGATCAAGACGAACAGCGGTGCGCGACCGGCAACGTGGAGGGACAATAAGCCGGCACTTCCGGCGCGCCTGCCGACCTGACCTCAATACCGCTGAGCGCAGCCAGCTTAAGCTCCTGCACGTCCCGCTCGCTGCGCGCGGCAGCGGCAAACACACGGCGCGCCATAGCCGCGCGCAATGCCGTCATGAGGGACAGGAATTTCGTGTCAAATGCGCCGGGAACAGCTTGCATGCGTCTCCTCGCTATCTAAGGCGGGAGCGCGCAAAGCTCTCAGCACAAGCGCCCAGGACGTTTGCTCGTGATGGTGGCTTGTACGCTTTCTGCCCTTGAAAGTCCAATCGGACGCGAAATCGGTCGTGGCACGGTTAATCCGCGCAAGTGGAAAACTTGGCTCGCTTGGCGACCACGGCACAGCCGCCCAATCGAAATCAGCGCGTATTGTTGAGCCGCGCCGGCCCACTGACCCAACGATTGCCGCGCATGAAAAAGCGCCACTGCTTGTCAGCGTTGCGCGTGATGCCGATGCGTACCGAGCGTCCTATCTTCGCGACAGTGAAGCCGTCGTCGGCCAACCACAGCCCGTTGCCGGCGCCGTACGCCGTTCCATCTAGGTGCAGGTCGATGCCGAACGCTTGTGCGAGGCGGCCAGGGCCCTTGCTAAGCTGGTAGATGTCGTCGATCCCACGTCGCCGTCGCATGAGGTCTATGCCGGTGAGCGGCTCGGCGGCGCGGATGAGCACGCCGGCGCCCACACCATCGCGCTCGCTCGAGATGTTGAGCATCATGCTGATGCCGTAGGCGCGGTAGACGTAGACGTGTCCATGCTCGAGGAACAGCGAAGCGTTGCGTGCGGTGCGGCCGCTGCGTGCGTGACCTGCAGGATCGCCCGGCGGGTATGCCTCGGTCTCGACGATGCGGCCCGTCACGCGGCCGTCATCGCCATCGCGCACCAGGATCTTGCCGATGAGAAACTTGGCGAGCGCAACCGTCTCCTGCGGCAGCCCATCGCCGCCCAGCGCCCGCAGTTGTCCTGCCGTTGGCTGATCGATCGATAGAGCACGCTTTGCCATGTCCGCCTCGCCGGGCGGACCATATAGCGCAGCAGGGCGATTAGAAAAGCCGCCACTAACTATCTGCCTGCCGCGCCGGATGTTTTGCGCTTGGCGGGCGCTTTCTTCTTGGCCGACGGCCGCGCGCTCGCTTTTTCGTCTTTATTCGAATGCCACACCGCATCGGGGGCAGCGGCACGCTTGCGCGTCAGCATGAAGCCGGTCGGCGCCTTGCCCTTGCCGTCGGCGATCTGCTCCATGGTGCGGCCCGAGGCGACCGACTGGTCCTTCTCGAGAGCTGCCTCGCCGTCGCTCGTCGACCACTCGTCCTTGTGCTTGATCAGCAGCCAGTTGTTGCGCTTGCCGCCGTCGCGGTCGTGCTTCATGCGCACCAGCACCCAGCCGCCTTGCAGCTTGTCGCCGGCGAGCACGAATTTCAGCTCGCCCTTGCGCAGCGCCTCGTCGAGTCTCGTCGCCCTCGGGCAGCCAGAAGCCGCGGTCCCACAGCATGACGGTGCCGCCGCCGTACTCGCCCTTCGGAATCGTGCCCTCGAAGTCGCCGTAGTCGAGCGGATGGTCCTCGACTTCGACCGCAAGGCGCTTGTCCGTCGGATCGAGCGACGGACCCTTGGTCACCGCCCACGACTTGAACACGCCGTCGAGCTCGAGCCGCAGGTCGTAGTGCAGGCGCGTCGCGTCGTGCTTCTGAATGACGAAGCGCGGATACTCGGCCTTGCGGACGGCTCGCGCTGCCGCTCGGCTCCTCCGTCTTCGTGAAGTCGCGCTTGGCGCGGTACTTGGCGAGCTTGCTCGGCATCGAGGTCACGATGTTGTTGCGCTGCCAATCTAGCGCATCACCGGCAGATCGGCGTACCCGTCCCGTGGCGTGGTGAAATGTTTTGCACCGCCGCGTGCCACGTTGGCGCCGGGTAGCCCGAAGTCGCCAACCTCGCCAGCGCCGCGAAGCTGCGCTAGCTCGCTTTCCTCTTAGCGACCTTCTTGCCTTTCCTGCGCGCCTCGCTCAGCCCGATGGCGATTGCCTGCTTGCGGCTCGTCACCTTCTTGCCGCTGCCGCTCTTCAACGTGCCGCGCTTGCGCTTGGTCATCGCGCGTTTGACGTCCTTAGATGCCGCGCGGGATGTCTTCCTCGCTGCCATGACGCTCCTCCTGATCCGGTGAGACTTGCGGGCGTTTGCGGTCGATCTCGTGCTTGAGATCGGGCATCGCCTTGCCGCGCGGGTCGTCGGTTGGCGCCGGGCCAACTTGGCTCTTCGGCTTCTCCTTGCGGCGCTCTGGATTGAAGCCGCCGACCTCGTGCTCGTGATCGATTTTGTGCTGGCCCATGGGAACCTCCTTGGGTTTGTC
>CAVRVR010000039.1:0-51194 GCA_963724595.1 uncultured Alphaproteobacteria bacterium
GAGATGCTCCCCGGTTCGAATTGGTGGACGAGTTGTGGACGTAGCGCGCGTGTGGAGGTCGGGAGTTGCGCGAGATCAATCGCGAACGCTGCGAAGGTCCAGCTCAGGGCCAGGGAGGACGTACCGTCTGCTCAGGGTTACGAGCAGACTGGCGGCTGGCGTCAGCTATGGGCCAGAAGCGACCTCAGCGCGCGGCGTCTGCTTCGGGCCAGTGCCCAGCTCATCTCAGGCCGAGTTTGTCGTGTTCAGCTCTCGTCGCTAATGCTGCCCCGTTGTGCCCGCAGTCCGCCCTGCGAAAGGTCAAGCCTGCAATTCGGCGTGGAGCAGCCTAGTCGCGAGAAGAGCCGCTTGCGTGCGGCTCTTGACGTCTAAATGGCGCAGAATTGCCAACACATGAAGTTTCACTTCGGCGGCAGAGGCGACGGCTGGAGAGGCGGCCCCCAGCAGCCGTGTCGCCACATACACCGTCCGAACCGCGGCGTTCCTGGACCCCAACGCACTGCGCATTTGGCCTGCCAAAATCCGCAGCCGCGCCACCCGATCTGAGCGAGAGAATTGGTAGATGCGCTCAACCGAGCACCACTGTGCGAGATAGGAGCAGATTGAGCTTGGCCCACAATGGGGGGCACATCATCACTAGCGCGCTGGTAAGCATTAGTAAGCGAGGCATATGTTGTTCTCCTACCGATATTATGCTGCTGGCAGCCAACGTCCCGAGACGTAACCGAACGCTACCGCATCTCTGTGTCGCTTAGCCGCCGCTTCCAGCTGTCCGCTTGCGGTCACGACGACGCGCTTGCCAGGCTCGCTCCGGAATCCGCTTAAGAGAATGATCTTTTTCTTGTCGATCTAGATTAACGGATACGACATGTCTTCTCCTCTGCATCCACCGAGTCGGTGACATAGCGCGTTCGGATGACGCTTGTGCGATGATTTTCCGTGGCACGTTCGCTCAGCGAAGCGCCCCTAGTCCCTGAAACACTGACGCGTTGCATTGAGCGAAATCAATGCACTGGCGAAGCAGCGCTGTGGCCGCGTGCTCAGACATCCCTATAGCTCGGCGCTATGGCTGGGGGTTTGATTAGCATCAAGGAGCGGCATTACAGGAATTGTTAGATGCTTTGGGAGCGCCTGCCCGCATCGCCGCTGACATGCCGATGTCTCGCCGTTGGACACGTAAGATTTCTAGGTTTTTCTCGTCGCGAGTGTCTGATTGTACAAACGTATCTTAATTGCTACGGACGGCTCGGAGTTGGCGGACAAAGCCGTGGCCACGGGATTGACGCTGGCTAAGCAGCTTGAGGCCAGCATCGTTGCCGTTCATGTAACTGAGCCTTGGGCGACCGACATTTCTCCCGAGCTCAAGAATGAATCCTTCCTGCGCGAGCACAGCGGCGCGTGTGCCAATCATGCCGCGAAGATTTTGGGGGCTGTCGCCGCCCGGGCGAGAGCCATGGGTGTTGACTATATTGTCCGCCATATCCCCGATCGCTATGTCGCCGATGGCATTCTTGACGCCGTGGCGGAGTCCGGCTGTGACCTCATCGTCATGGCCTCGCATGGCCGGCGCGGCATTGCGCGCTTCGTCATGGGTAGCGACGCGAACGAGGTGCTCGTCAGAGCTCACCTCCCCGTTCTGATTTGCCGTTAGCTTCTCGCTCACCCCCGCCAACTGGTGAACAAGTGTTCGCCGAGCAGCAATGCCAGGCTCGTTGCCAAGCCCAAGGGTGGTATTTGCAGGGGCTCTGAAGGCAGGCGGCGGACGTTGGTCCGCAGCGATCTTCGCGAAAATCAGCGACGCATTGACGAATGCAAAGACGATGAGTGTGAGGCGGGAGGCGAACTCGGCTAAGCTTTCGATCGGCAAAAGCAGCGACAGTAGATCGGAAAGTTTCTCGGACGTCTTGGCCGCGAGCTCGCCGATGCGCTCGACCGTGTACACCTCGCCTGCGATGCGCGAGAGAACGGCGGCCGCGTAGCCCGACCCGGCACCGATCTCCAAGACTTTGTCGCCGCCCGAAAGACCAAGGGCCTCCGTCATGAAGGCGACGATGTAGGGCTGCGATATCGTCTGCTCCTCACCGATAGGCAGCGGCTTATCTTCATAGGCGTATTCGCGGAGATGGGAGGCAAGAACTCCTCGCGCGGCAGGATGCCCCGTTACGTCACACCAGATCAACGCGCCATCGATGCGCTGCGAGCGATGAGCGACGGCGGGTTCCGTCACGTCCCCGTTGTGGAGGATGGGCGAATTTGGGGCGTCGTCTCGCGCGGCGGCTTAGGAGCATAGAAATCGACCGGCTGGAATGGGAAGAGCATCTTGCGGAGGTCATTCGCTGAATGCGGCGTGCCATGGCTCGGAACATCCCCTGACCGATGCGGCGTCAAAGCTAGCCTGGAGCGTGAAATTGAAAATCGCGACTAGCATACGTCAACCGTACTGCCCGTTGAGGTAACGCTAGGAATTCAGTAACGTTCGCCGTTATGACGTTGACCTAGCGTTTGCGCTGCTCGGCCATATCAAGCTCAACTCGCCAGCATAGCGGATCGGTGGGGCAAGGGAGCGCGAACATGCCTCTAGCGGACATCGTCATCCGGCTCTTCGTAGCAACTGTGATTGGCTGCGCAATCGGTCTCAACCGCTTCGCGCACCACAGGTTCATTGGCGTCAGAACCCTTGGACTAGTTGCCCTTGGTGCTGCCGGGCTCGTTGTGGCCGCTTTAGAAACCGGAAACAGCAGTGATCAGCTTGCAGCGGCCAGTCGGATCATCCAGGGCATCGTCACCGGGATCGGCTTTATCGGCGCTGGCGTGATCGTCCAACGCGAACGTGGCCACAAGGTGCACGGGTTGACGACTGCCGCCACGGTTTGGGTCTCGGCTGTAGCAGGCATACTCTGCGGGCTCGGGGCATGGGGCGTCGCAGTAACCGTCACCCTGCTCGTTGGTGTCGTGCTTTTGGTGGGTGGCCCAATCGAGAAACTCTTGGTTCGCCACTATGGTTCGGGTGCTGAGGGCGAGCGTCCGACTTCGCAGAACGGCGCGACCTCAGAGCCTGGAACGTGAGACAATGTGTGCAACGTCCAACGTCATCTAATCTCGCGCACAGTGCCGGATGCGCCGGGAGAATTGAAACACGGATTTTGAAAAGCGCAAGGTCCTCGGTGCCGGTGAGCGTCTCCGGCGGCGTGGGATTGTCGTTGGCGGGTTCTTGCAGAATTGCTTCGTCGATCGGGGTGTACCGTCAATGAACGCCGGAACGGGGCTTAGCGGTGCTTCAAGCACGGGTGGCCCATAGCGTCTGGGTATCGATTTCAGTGGAACTCGATATTTCAGATCGCGACTGCGTTTTGGCATAACACGCATATTGGAAGTGCTGGCGCATCGCGGCCAGCCGATCCGCCTCAAGCAGCAAACGTAAATCGTCCCCCAAAACTGACCCGGGAGACCCGGGAAAGGATTGTGCTATGACCTATCGAATAGAGATCGTCTACCTCGAACGCGCAAGTGGCAAGGTACGCCACATGTGGCGTGAGATCATCGCGGATAGTGCCGAGCGGGCAACGCGTCGAGCGCTTGCGGCTCTCACAACCACGGTTCGCGATTTCACCATCCGCACAGTCACGGCGCTCGCATGATGAGGCCTTGAGGGCAGACTAGATGAATTGCCAGGTCTTGAGGAGGGGGAGGTTGCGCTCTCCGGCAGGGCCTGCACGACATAGCTGATGCCGTTCTTCGACGGCCAAGGAAAAGCCCCAGCAGGGCGAGGTGATCGCCGTGGGGCCGGGCGCCCGCGACGAGACCGGAAAGTTCGTGCCCCTCGACGTCAAGGCCGGCGACCGCGTGCTGTTCGGCAAGTGGAGCGGCACCGAAGTCAAGATCGATGGCGAGGATCTGCTCATCATGAAGGAGAGCGATGCCCTTGGGGTGCTCGAGGGAAAAGCCCTCGGTGCGCGCCGCAGCTTGATGCGGTCATCGCCAGCCAATGCTCGAAGTCCAGCTCACCACGTGCCGATGTTGGGCATTGAGGCCCAGGGCTCGTGCTGCGGGAGTGCTGACCCTTTCTGCAGGATTTCGATGGAGATGTTGTCGGGTGAGCGGATGAAGGCCATATGTCCGTCACGCGGCGGCCGGTTGATGGTAATGCCGGCATCCCGCAACCGCTGGCAGAACGCATAGATGTCATCCACCTCGAAGGCGAGATGACCGAAGTTACGGGCCGAACCATAGTCCTCCTTGTCCCAATTATAGGTGAGCTCAAGCAGCGGAGCGCGCTCCGCTTCGGCCCGCTCGCGATCGCCCGGCGCCGCAAGGAACACCAAGGTGAAGCGCCCCTTGGGACTATCCATGCGTCGGATTTCTTCGAGCCCAAGCTTGGTGCAGTAAAAGTCAAGGCTCTCGTCCAAGTCTCTGACGCGCACCATCGTGTGCAAATATCGCATTCGCCCTCCCGGCACTTGCTCCCAAATCGAACTTGAGGAGCGGCTGACAAAGTTCATCGTCGACAAGCTGAGCACGTTTGAGCCCAACCCAGGACCCCGACTTAGGCCGGTGATCGCTTGGACCCTCGCGGCGGAAATCGCTGTTGCCCCTGCGGAGCTCACGTAGAAACTCGGAACTCCATGGCTGCAGCCCGCTCTGGGTCAGGACCAGACATCGTGGCTAGCTGTGTTTAACGTCAGCTTTGGGCCAGGAGCGGACCTTAGTGTCCCAATGACAGCTGAAGCCCGCGGTTACCGACACCTCATGCCCGCGCTTGGCATCGAAGTACGTCACGGAGCTGCTGGTATCGAGCGCCCAGAGGTGGAGTCACGCCCTGAGCGGACGAACTTCGCGTGCGCTGATTGGACCGATAAGGGCCAGAAACCGATGCACCGTAGGGGCGATTGCGGTGGCGTCACCGGCAGATTGATCTGCGCTCAACATCGGCTAGGGGATCGCCTTGCCCAACTTGCACGCGAGTCCCGAAGAAAAAAGGCCAACGAATTCAGAGGCCATCATTCGTGATCAGGGCCACAAGCAGAACCATTGGATGTGGATCGGCTTCCTTGACCAACGAGACGAGTGGCAGTCGCTTGTTCCTCAGCGAACCGGAGCGCCCCCTCCTCGGTGGAGGCTCTCCCGCGGTATCGCTGTTCCGGGCGCCTTTGGAACTACCGGCTGTCCATGTCCCACATTGCGAATCGAGAAGATACGTAGCAGGAGGGTGATGCCTTGCTGCGTCACATGAATTGCGTGCCGACAAATCTGTTCAAAGATCCGGTTCTGCACAGCAAAGGGGGCTTTGCAGATTGAGTAACATCACTCCCCTGGACCAATTTGCGTAAGGTGTTTCGAAAACGATGGAGGGAAACTGGATGCGCCGATCGGCTTGCATCTCGCAGGTTTGCATTCCTGCAGCCATCGCGGGATCGATGTTAACTGCCTTGCCCGTTGCTGCCCTCGCAGGTGGCTTTGGCATCGAACAGTCCGCCTATTACCAGGGTATGTCCTACGCTGGCGCTGCCACCGGCGGTCCGAGCCTTGCCTCGATCTCTTGGAACCCTGCAACGGCATCGTACGCGCTCAGTGGCTTGCAGATTGAGGCCAGCGCTTCCGTCATTCTGATGTCGGCCGACGTTACCGTTCTCAATCCGCAGGAACAATTTCCGCCTCCAGGCGCAGCCGAGACGGATATCGGCAGGAATGCTTTGATCGGCGCCAGCTACGTCACGTGGCGATTGGACGACAAGACGGTGCTCGGCTTGAGTCTCACCTCGCCATTCGGATTAGGGACAAAGCCCGATGATACGAACTGGGCTGGGAAGTACGAAGGCATCACAACCTACATCTTCAACGTCAACGCCACGCCGATGCTGTCCTATGAGATTGCGCGCGGCGTGTCTGTCGGCGCGGGAATCCAGGTGGACTACTTCGGCCTCAAGCGGCAGACGGCAGCGACTCCGTTGGGTCTGGCAAACTTCAAGGCCGACGACATCGGCGTTGGCTTCGTGGCAGGTATCGACGTCCAACCTGCACCTGGAACGTCGATCGGGTTGGGCTTTCGCTCATCGATCGATCACAAGGCCGAGGGGCATGTCGAGCTTGGTTCTATTGGCAAGACGCCGGCCGAGGCCTCAATTCAACTTCCTGAAATGCTGTCACTCGGCGTGCGACACGCCTTGTCGCCGACGACAAGGCTGTTTGGAGAGGTCGAGTGGGTGCACTGGAGCCGGCTCGACGTCATTCCCATCGTGCTGCAGGGAAATCTCGACGGTTTGGCTGCGGCCGGGGAGACGGTCGCAAATTTCGACTTCAGATGGCGGGATGGATGGTTGTTCGCCCTCGGCGGCGAATACGATTGGTCGCCCAATCTGACGCTGAGGACGGGTGTCGCCTACGAGGTATCACCGGTGGATGGGGCGACGACGCGTCTTGTGCAGGATCCAGACAGCAATCGCGTGTGGGTCAGCGTCGGCTCCTCGTACAAGATGAACGACGCTTCGCGGCTCGACTTCTCTTACAGCCACGTGTTCTTCGAAAATGACGCCCCATTCAATCGCGTCCCCGCATCGACGCTCTTCACGGCGCCGCCTTTGCTGGGCACGGCTGACGTTAGCATGGACATCATTTCAGTCGGCCTGAAGATGGATTTGAGTTCTCTCTTTCTAAGTCCCCCGGCGCTGAAATAATTCTGTCTGCCAATTGCCACAGAGGATCATCAGCGGGCCCGCGCCAGCTTGATGGCTCTGAAATTGAGAGATCTGGCTGAGCCATCGCAAGGACAAAGAGGGGCTGCTGGTGGCGCTGGGGCGTCGCCTTGGGGGTAACTCGACCTTTGTGATATTCCCTCCTGGGATCGAAAAAATTCCCTGCTCCTGCGCTTAGGGAATTTGACCGCTAACACACCGAGCTATCGCTGTTTCTCGACAACGACCCTCGCTCGAAAACCCCCATTTTGGGCGAAATTCCCTGTTTTTTCCAGGGTAACAGGGAATTCGCGTTTGGAGACTAGTTCGCAGAAGACTGCCTGCACAGCCAACGTCTCTACGTTCAATAAAATCAACAACTTACGGCATCAGATTCCAGCCTGAGGATACAGGTTGAGGGTACAGCCTGGCGTCACAGATTAGTTGCGCATTAAGCGTGACGCACTCACCGTTCTCTTAGGCCTAGCACTGCCTAGGCCTAGCTCGACCTAGGCGACCTAGGTGGGCCCAAGACCTAGGAGACAAATGACCAGAACTATCGTTATCGCCCCCAGCGATCGAGCGAGCGAAGACGAAGGCAAAGTGGGTGATCGTAGACTTGCCCGGCTCCCTTATGCGCACCGACCTCGCAATCCGCGACGCGGACCTGATCGTCATTCCCGTGCGGCCAAGCATGATGGACATCGAGGCGGTGAGCCCGGTCTGTGAGCTGGCCGACGAAGCCGGCGTGTGAGGCACGCTTCACGTGAGTACTGCGCGGCTGCAATCCGAAGTGACTTGGCCCGCACTGCGCCAAGCGTACGGTGGGGCGCGCGACAAGATCTGTACCCGTCTCGGCGCGCCTGGGCTCGGGGACACAATGGGGAGGGTCAGCCCCCTTTAAGCGTCAATGGCCCCCACCGCTATCAACTTCAGCCGCTTCGGATCGCGCTCGCCGCCGGCAGCAGCTGCAATGATGCGCTTGGCGAGGACTGAGCGAAGGCCACTCGCATCGAGCGGCTTTGCGCAAGACGGTGGCGGCGCATGGGCGTTTCTGACCTCTAGGGTACGAGCAGGTATCTTCATCGAGCAGCAGCAACCGGCTAATTAAGAACCTAGCTCCGTTCGGCGCCAGAGCACTGTTCGCTCAATGTACCGTTACTGGAAACTTAAGCCATGCGTGTCCGCCTCTGGCCCAACTGCGTCCACAGTGATCCATGCAGCCACGTCCGCTACTGGCCCAAAGCGGACTTCGCAGCGGCGCGGGTCGATGTCCGCTTCTGACCCAACCAGGAACCGTCTGCACCGGGCTATTTGGAGATATATTGCAGGCTTCGAAGTAAGTGTGATGGGCGCGCGCTACACGGGGCCCCTCGAAGAGGCTATGGGTGGGGTTGCGGGGTCATCGTCGAAATCTGCTCGCTGCTACACGCAGAGGGTCGTAGCTCAGCTCTGGGGGTTTTCGCATGAGCACGGTTGACCCACGGCCTATAGCATCAACGGCCATCAATCTTACGGCGGTCGCCGCGGGAATTCTTTTCTTGTTCTGCGTCGGTGCCGGGATCGCTGCGCTGTTAATGTAAGCGAGCGAATTCGTCATGCCCTAGGATCGTGGTTCGCCACATCTTCCGCCGCACGCTTTGAACGCGACCAGCCGCCGCGCGATTGCGCGTTCGCCGCCGCTTTGCCACAGGGGCTCAGCCGCCAATTGGCCACAAATTCGCAGACGGTTGACATCTCAATCATCGGGCGAGGTGCGTCATGATCTCCGCCGTCAGGGCAACGTCTCGCTGGCCTCTCTTCGTTCAGTTGGCGTGCGCGGTGCTCGGCACGCTGGCCTGCTTCATCATCCAGCTGCCGATCGAAGCGCGCAGCTTCGGTGATCCGTTTGCCGTGTTCCTTGCCTGCGCCTTCATTGTCGCCTTGCTGTTCGGCCGCGTCTCAGGATTTACAGCGGTGCTGCTATCCTCGGTCTTGTCGAGCATGTTTTTCGAGCCGCTGGGACTACCCCACGTCATAAGCGCGATCGACCTGATACAGATCGAAGTCTTCGCCCTCCTAGCGATCGCCGCGGTATTTCTCGCAGATGAGATACGCAGGGCGCTGATCGCCGTCTCAGAGGCGAACCAGCTTCTTGCCGCCGAGGACACGCGCAAGACGGTCCGGTTGCAGGAGGTAGCGCATCGTATTGCGAATACCTTCTCGTCCCTCGATGCACTGATCCACCAACGCGCAAGAATTTCGAATAATCCCACCATGACCTTCGCCTTCGATCAGGCGAGCGAGTTGATCCGCATCGTGGCGCGACTGAGCAATCGTCTGAACGTGAGTGACAACTACAGCACGGTGAACAGCCAGATGTTCGTGCGCGATGTATGCGAAGACCTCAAGGCCTGCGCTCCGCCCTCGATCGAATTCGAGTGTAATGCAGAGGCGCACGAGCTTCCGCTCGGGATTGCTGTTCCCTTGGGGCTAGTTATCAATGAGCTGGTCACCAACGCCCTCAAGTATGCCTTCCCGGATGGTCGCGCCGGTCGGATTCGCATTGCTTTTGCTCGACGCCAGGATTCACTCGTGCTTGCGGTCGAAGACGACGGCGGTGGGATGCATGGGGAAGTCAAAGGCACCGGGATGGGGATGCAGCTCCTCAACGGGCTAGCATGCTCCTTGGAAGGTGATGTCGAGCTCAATTCTAGCGCAACGGGCACGCGAGTGCGCTTTGCATTCCCGGCCCCAAGGACGAACATTGAGGAAGCCGCGGGAGAGCACCCTTATCTGCACTAAGCGCAGACGAGCCCGAAGCAGACGCAGCAACACGCGCTGAGGTCCGCTTTTGGCCCAAAGCGGACATGCAGCGCACTATCAAGGCGATGGTGGCGGAGATGACGGCTGTGCGGAGCATGAGAACTCCCCTAATGCAGGATGATCTTATCGCAATTGGGCCCGGTCATGCCTGACGGGCATACACGTTTTGGCGTCGGCCTGTTTGGAGATGCGCCTGCGCCGACCTCCAATAAATCTGCTAGGGGGCACACAGAAGCACGTGGATGCCGCTCACCCTCACCATGCCGATCCGCGAGGTCGGTCTCGTCTACGCCAGCTCCTGGATGCCGGCCGTCATTCTCATCGCACTCCTCAGCCGCATCGCGCGCGCCTTCATGGTGCTGGCCATCGTCAAGGAGCGCCAGGAGTTGCACCAGCGCATGTACGCGCTGACCGACGCGCTAACCGGGCTACCCAACCGCCGTGCGCTGTTTGAATCTGCAGATGAGCTGGCCGAGCACAGTAAATTCCTCAAGGGCGAACTCACCGTGGCGGTGCTATTTCTCGCGACCCTGTTCTTTGCCCGCTGGCCGGGTCGATTCCCGCCCCGGCGCTGGTCTTCGTCGGCCGCCTGATGATGGCGGCGGCGAAGGACATCGAGTTCGACGACCCGACCGAGTACGTGCCGGCGGCGGTAACCATCATTGCGTTGCCGCTGACCTTTTCCATCGCCGACGGCATCGCCTTCGGCCTTATCGCCTACGCCGGCATCAAGCTGCTGGCCGGCCGCTGGGCGGAGTTGCCGGTCGCCGTTTGTGTGCTGGCGGCCTTGTTTATTCTGCGCTTTGCGCTGCTGTGAGATTAGGGACGGCCAAGCCAATGGACGTCTGTTACAAATAAATCATACGGGGAAGCCGCCAGACGGCGACGGCTTTTAGCCCTGTCGTCCGTTTTCGCTCCTGAACGCCGCAGTGTTGCCGCTTTGCGGCCTCTGGTCAGGGTCGGGGCTAGGGACAGGATCCGCCAGGGTGAAGAAGTTCTTCAAATCGGTAGTCGCCGTCCTGCTGATCGGGGCGGCTACGGCAGCTGCCGTGTACTTCACCCACGGCAGCGGCGATCAGGTTCAGCGCGGACGCCGGTGGGCGCGAGCCGACGGCCCGGTGCCAGTCGTGGCAACGCAGGCCAAGCTCGCCGACGTGCCGGTATGGCTGGAAGGCGTCGGCTCGGCCAAGGCGCGCAATCTGGTGACCGTGCGGCCGCAGGTCGACGGCAAGATCCTGTCGATCAACTTCAAGGAAGGGCAAGAGGTCAAGCAGGGCGACCTGCTCGCTCAGATCGACCCTGTGACGTTCAAGGCGCAGTACGACCAGGCCATCGCCAAGAAGGCATTGGATGAAAGCCAACTCGCCAATGCGAGGCGCGACCTCGACCGCTATTCGCAGCTTTCAGCCAACGTCATCGCCGCCAAGACGGTCGACACTCAGCGCGCGCTCGTCGCGCAGCTCGAGGCGCAGATTAAATCGGACGATGCCGCCATCGAGAGCACGCGCGCGGTGCTCGGCTATGCGAGCGTCGTCGCCCCGATCTCGGGTCGTACCGGCATGCGCCTGATCGACGTCGGCAACCTCGTGCGCGCTTCCGAGGGCGGCATTGTTGTCATCACCGAGGTGCAGCCGATCTCCGTACTGTTCACCTTGCCCCAGCAGGACCTGCCCGACATCAACAGGGCGGTGGCCAAGCACGCATTGAAGGTTGAGGCGCTTGAGACCGATAGCCAGAACGTGCTCGACACCGGCGAACTTCAGGTGGTCGACAACCAGGTCGATCAGACGACCGGCACCATCCGTCTCAAGGCCGACTTCCCCAACAATGATCTGCAGCTGTGGCCGGGCCAGTTCGTCAACGTGCGCCTGCTCCTCAACACGCTGGAACAGGTGGTCGTGGTGCCCACCTCGGCGGTGCAGCGCGGCCCCGAAGGTACCTTCGTCTACGTCGTCGGCAGCGATAACAAAGTTGCCGTGCGCACCGTCGCCGTCGCCCAGCAGGACGAGAAGTTTGCCGTCATCTCCAAAGGCGTGGCCCCGACTGACGTCGTGGTGACGACCGGCTTTGCGCGCCTCAAGGATGGCGCCGAGGTGAAGGTCAGCCCACCTGAGGAGGCGAAACCAGCTGCTTCGCCGGATGCAGGGACGCCGCAGGCGAAGGCCGGTGCGCCCGCTGGCGATACTGCTTCGATCAACGCGGCGACGCCGGCCGCCGTGCAAGGCGATCTGCGCCCCGAGTTCCGCAAGCGCGGCGATGGCAAGCGCGGTGGCGGCAGACGCAGGAGGGAAGCGGGCAACCCGCCCGACGCCCGATGAACGTCTCGGCCCCCTTCATCACGCGGCCGATCGCGACCTCGCTGCTCGCCTTCGCCACCGTTCTCGGTGGCTGGCTCGGCTACTTCTGGCTGCCCGTCTCGTCGCTGCCGCAGGTCGACTTCCCGACCATCCAGGTATCGACGCAGCTCCCCGGCGCCAACCCGCAGACCATGTCGACGCTGGTCACCGCCTCGCTGGAGCGCGAGTTCGGGCAGATCCCGGCGCTGACGACGATGACCTCGACGAGCTCCTACGGGCTCAGCCAGATCACGCTGCAGTTCAACCTCGGCCGCGACATCGACGCCGCCGCACAGGACGTGCAATCGGCGATCAACGCGGCCGGCTCGACGCTGCCGCGCAACCTGCCCTATCCGCCGACCTACTCGAAGGTGAACCCGGCCGACGCGGCGATCGTCACGCTGGCGCTCACCTCCGACATCGTGTCGATGCGCGACCTGAGCGATCTCGCCGACACGCTCATCGCCCAGCGCCTCTCGACGGTAACGGGCGTCGGCCACGTCTCGGTCGAGGGCGGCATCCGCCCGGCCGTGCGCATCCAGGCCGACGTCGCGCGGCTCGCCTCCTACGGCCTCAGCATCTCCGACCTCAACAGCGCCATCACGAGCGCCAACGTCGCCGGCCCGAAGGGCTCGCTCGACGGCACCACCCAGAGCTACACCATCGCCGCCAACGACCAGATCGCCTCGGCCGAGGCCTACCGCGAGATCGTCGTCGCCTACCGCAACTCGGCGCCGGTGCGCCTCAAGGACGTGGCGGAGGTGAGCGAGGGCCTCGAGAACGCGCGCGTCGGCGGCTGGTACCAGGGCACGCCGGCGGTCATCATCGACGTGCAGCGCCAGCCGGGCGCCAACGTCATCGAGACGGTCGACCGGCTGAAGGCCGAGCTGCCGCGCATCGAGCGGGCGCTGCCCACGAGCGTGAAGCTGACGACTGGTGCACGACCGCACCGACACCATCCGCGCCTCGATCCACGACGTGCAGTTCACGCTGGTGCTCAGCGTGGCGCTGGTCGTCATGGTGGTGCTGGTCTTCCTGCGCTCCGGGCGCGCCACCATCATCGCCGGCGTGGCGCTGCCGGTGTCGCTGATCGCCACCTTCGCGGTGATGTAGTTCTGCGGCTTCAGTCTCGACAACCTGTCGCTGATGGCGCTGACCATCGGCACCGGCTTCGTCGTCGACGATGCCATCGTCATGATCGAGAACATCGTGCGCCACCTCGAGAAGGGCGCCAAGCCGCTGCGCGCCGCGCTCGACGGCGCGCGCGAGATCGGCTTCACGGTGATCTCGCTGACGCTGTCGCTGATCGCCGTGTTCATCCCGCTACTGTTCATGACCGGCCTCGTCGGGCGCATGTTCCGCGAGTTCGCGCTGACGCTGACCATCGCCGTCGTCGTCTCGGCCATCGTGTCGCTGACGCTGACGCCGATGATGGCGCCAAGCTGCTAAGGCATCAGCCGGCAGACGCGAGCAACTGGGTCTCGCGCGCCTTCAACTGGAGGATCGACGCCGTCATCGAGGGCTACCGCCGCAGCCTCGAGTGGGTGCTGCGCCACCAGCCGGCGACGCTCGTCGTCACGGCGCTGACGCTGCGTCATCACGGTCTGGCTCTACATCATCGTGCCGAAGGGCTTCCTGCCGGCGCAGGACACCGGCCTCATCACCGCCGTGCTCGAGGCCGAGCCGCAGGTCTCGTTCACCGAGCTGAGCCGCGTGCAGGCCGAGGTGACCGCGGCGGTGCGCAAGGATCCGGCCGTCGAGGGCGTCGTCTCCGTCGTCGGCGTCGGGCAGCTCAACCCGACGCCCAACGTCTCGCACCTCAAGATCACCCTGAAGCCGCGCGCCGAGCGAGGTGTGCTCGTCGCCGGCGTCGTCGACCGGCTGGAGCAAGCCGTGGCCGACGCATCCCCGGCGTCACCGTCTACTTCCAGCCGGTGCAGGACGTGCAGATCGCGACGCGCACGAGCCGCGCGCAGTACCAGTACACGCTCGTCAGCACCGACGCCGCCGAGGTCGCCGAATGGTCGACGAGGCTCGCCGCCGAGCTGGCGCAGTCGCCGTCGCTGAGCGAGGTGAACCTCGAGACGATGGACACCGGCCTCAGGACGCGCATCGAGGTCGATCGCGAGGTCGCCGGCCGGCTCGGCGTCACGGTGCAGGCCGTGAGCGATGCGCTGAACGACGCCTTCGGCCAGCGCCAGGTCTCGACCATCTACGCGCAGGCGAACCAGTACCGCGTGGTGCTCGAGGCGATGCCGCAGTACCGCAGCGATCCCTCGCGGCTCACCCGGCTCTACATCCCGTCGACGAACGGCGCGCAGGTGCCGCTGACCGCGATCGCCAAGATCACCTACACGACGGCGCCGCTGGCCGTCAGCCACCAGGACCAGTTCCCGGCCGAGACCATCAGCTTCAACCTCGTGCCCGGCGCGGCGCTGAGCGACGCCGTCGTCGATCATCAGCGCCGCCGAGGACAAGATCGGCATGCCGACGTCGGTGACCGGCAGCTTCTTCGGCGACGCCAGCGAGTTCTCAAGTCGCTCTGCGCAGCCAGCCGTGGCTGATCCTCGCCGCCATCGTGACGATCTACATCGTGCTGGGCGTGCTCTACGAGAGCTTCGTCCACCCCTTCACCATCCTGACGACGCTGCCGTCGGCCGGCATCGGCGCGCTGCTCGCGCTCGATGTACATGGGGCTCGATCTGTCGCTCGTCGCGCTGATCGGCATCGTGCTGCTGATGGGCATCGTCAAGAAGAACGCCATCATGATGATCGACTTCGCGCTCGAGGCCGAGCGCGAGCGCGGACTCAACCCGCGCGAGTCGATCGTCGAGGCGGCGCTGCTGCGCTTCCGCCCCATCATGATGACGACGCTCGCCGCGCTGTTCGGCGCGCTGCCGCTCGCCATCGAGACCGGCACCGGCTCGGAGCTGCGCAACCCGCTCGGCATCACCATCGTCGGCGGCCTGCTGCTGAGCCAGCTGCTGACGCTCTACACGACGCCCGTCATCTACCTCGCCATGGAGCGGCTGCGGGCGCGCATTTCCGGGCCGAGCGCGAGCGAGGTTCCCGCGGATAGCGCCAACGAGCCGGCCGAGTAGCGCCATGAACATCTCGGCCCCCTTCATCCTGCGGCCCATCGGAACGGCGCTGCTGGCCGCCGGCCTGTTCCTGCTCGGCGCGACGGCCTACTTCGATCTGCCGGTCGCGAGCCTGCCGGCGGTCGACTTCCCGACGCTGCGCGTGCAGGCGAGCCGCCCGGGCGCCGATCCGCAGACGATGGCCGCGACCATCGCCGCACCGCTCGAGCGCCGGCTCGGCGAGATCGCCGGCGTCACCGAGCTGACCTCGGTGAGCTCGCAGGGCTCGACCGGCATCTCCGTGCAGTTCGACCTGACCCGCAACATCGACGGCGCCGCGCGCGACGTGCAGGCCGCGCTCAACGCCGCCACCGCCGATCTGCCGGGCGACCTGCCGCAGGTGCCGACGTTCCGCAAGTACAATCCGTCGGCCGCGCCGGTGCTCATCCTCGCGATGACGTCGAAGAGCCTGACGCCGAGCGCACATCTACGACGCCGCCGATACGGTCGTCGCCCAGCGCATCTCGCAGGTCGACGGCGTCGCGCAGGTGGAGGTGAGCGGCGCCGAGCAGCCGGCCATCCGCGTGCGCGTCAACCCGACGCTGCTCGCCTCGATGGGCCTGAGCATGGAGGAGGTGCGCAGCGCCATCGCCGAGGCGCAACGCGGTGGCGCCGGTCGGCGCGGTCGACGGCGACAAGCAGGAGATCACCCTCGACACCAACACGCAGCTGCGCGACCGCGCAAGGACTATGGCGCCATCGTGCTGAAGACCAGCAACGGCAACGTCGTGCGTCTGTCGAGCGTCGCCACCATCGAGCACGGCACGCGCAATACGCGCTCGGCCGCCATGTTCGACCGCCAGCCGGCCGTGTTGCTCATCATCCGCAAGCAGCCCGACGCCAACGTCATCGACACGGTCGATCGCGGTGAAGGCGCTGATCCCCGACCTGCAGCGCTGGATCCCGGCCGGCATCGACATCACGGTGCTGTCCGACCGCACGACGACCATCCGCGCCAGCGTGCACGACATGCAGCTCACGCTCTGCTCTCCATCGCGCTGGTGATGCTGGTGGTGTTCGTTTTCCTGCGCCGTACGACACCGACGACTTGCCGCCGGCATCACGGTGCCGCTGTCGCTCGCCGGCACCTGCGCGGCCATGTGGGCGCTCGGATACTCGGTCAACAACCTGACGCTGATGGCCTTCGCCATCGCCGTCGGCTTCGTCGTCGACGACGCCATCGTCATGATCGAGAACGTCTACCGCAACCTCGAGAAGCGGCATGACGCCGATGCAGGCGGCGCTCGTCGGCGCCCGGCAGATCGGCTTCACGGTGCTGTCGATCAGCATCTCGCTGATCGCCGCGTTCATTCCGGTGCTGTTCATGGGTGGCGTCGTCGGACGCATGCTGCGCGAGTTCTCGGTGACGCTGGTGGTGGCGATCGCCGTTTCGGTCGTCGTGTCGCTCTCCGTCACGCCGATGATCTGCGCCCACTTCCTCAAGGCGGCAAGGACGACAAGCGCAGCCGCTTCGACCGCATCGTCGAGGGCACGCTCGGCGGGATGGTGTCGGCTATGCGCGCACGCTGCGCGTCGCGCTGCGCAACCAGGTGGTGACGCTGTTCTCGCTCCTGTGCGTCGTCGTGCTCACGGTGCATCTCTACGTGCAGATCCCCAAGGGCCTCTTCCCCGAGGACGACACCGGCCTCATCATGGCGATCACCGAAGCGGCGGCCGACATCTCATTCGAGGCGATGCTCAAGCTGCAGACGCAGGCTCTCGACATCATCCTCGAGCGACCCGCGGTCGAGCACGTCGGCTCCTCGATCGGCGGCTCCGGGCGCCTGGCGGCGGCGGCTCCAACCGCGGCCGCATGTTCATCAACCTGAAGCCGCTCGACGAGCGCAACGGCATGCCGACGACCCGCGTCATCAACCGCATGCGCGAGAAGCTCGACGGGCTCGACGGCCTCGACGTGCGCATGTTCGCCTCGCGCGACATCCGCGTCGGCGCGCGCCAGGGCAACTCGCAATACCAGTTCACGCTCTGGGACCCGGACATCGACGAGCTCAACGAATGGGCGCCGAAGATTCTCGAGCGCATGAAGCAGATCCCCGGCCTCGTCGACAGGTCGAACGACCGCGCAGGCCGGCGGACTGCAGCTCGACGTCAAGATCGACCGCGACGCCGCGGCGCGGCTCGGCGTGCGCATCGACGACATCGACAGCGCGCTCAACAACGCATTCTCGCAGCGGCAGGTCTCGACCATCTACGCCCAGCGCAACCAGTACCGCGTCATCCTCGAGGTCGACCCGCGGCTGCAGCGCGACCCGTCCGACCTCGAGCATATCTACGTGCCGAGCCGCGAGCGGCGCGCAGGTTCCGCTGATGAGCGTGATCCGTGTCGACGAGAAGCACGGCTCGCCGCTCGTGGTCAATCACCAGGGGCCGTTCCCGGCCGTCACGATCACCTACGATCTGGCGCCGGGGAACACGCTCGATGCAGGCGCTGCGCGACATCGATCAGGGCGATGGCGGAGATGCATGCTCCGCCGGGACTGCGCGGCGAGATGGCGGGCGACGCGCGGCCTTCGCCCAGCAGTCCTCGCAGCAGCCGCTGCTCATCCTCGCCGCGCTGATCGCCGTCTACATCGTGCTGGGCGTGCTCTACGAGAGCCTCGCGCACCCGCTGACCATCATCTCGACGCTGCCGTCGGCCGGGCTCGGCGCGCTGTTGGCGCTGTCGCATCGCCGGCATGGAGCTGTCGATGACGGCGCTGATCGGCGTCATCCTGCTGATCGGCATCGTGAAGAAGAACGGCATCATGCTCGTCGACTTCGCGCTCGACGGCGAGCGCCAGCGCGGCTCAAGCCCGGCGGCCGCCATCTACGAGGCGTGCATCGCCCGCTTCCGGCCCATCCTGATGACGACGCTGGCGGCGCTGCTCGGCGCTATGCCGCTCGCCATCGCGGTGGGGCCGGGCTCGGAGATCCGCCGCCCGCTCGGCATCACCATCGTCGGCGGGCTCATCGTGTCGCAGATGCTGACGCTCTATACGACGCCGGTCATCTACCTGCTGCTCGACAGGTTGCACCGCCGGCTCGGCGGCGCTCGCGAGACGGAGCCGGATGAGGCCTGCCGCGAGATTGCGCCGCAGGCGCACTGACGGCGCTCAATCGGCCGGCGGCAACGCGCGCTCAGCAGCCCGACGTCGAGCCACGCCTTGAGGTAGCCCGCCGCCCGCGCCGGCGCGCCAGCGGGGTCATCGTAGGACTGCGAGCATCTCGCAGAGTCGCCGAAGGCGCCTTGCCACCGGTCAGCTGTTCCCACATCATCGCCTCCTCGGCGCCGAAGCTCGCGGAACATGGCGTCGTCGCGTGCCGCCAGACGAGGATACGCGCGGGCTCCGTGCGAGCGTGACGACGGCGGGCGGCTCGTAGCCGGCCTTGAGCGCTGACCAGATCGCCGCGACGTTGGTGTGCAGACTTCGAGGCACGTGGCCGACGGGTTGCACGAACGAATGCAAGCCGCGCCCAGGCTCTGCCGGCGGGAGCGCCACCAGATCGGCCATGCCAGCACGCGCGGCATCGGCGGCGTCGAAGGCATCGTTGAGCGCGCGCTCCAGTGCGGCGAGCTCGCCGAGCACCGGCTGCTCCGCATAAGGCCTCGGCGACCTGCAGATACTCCGGGCAGCCTGTGCGCGAACCAGCGCGCGTTGCGATGGTGCGAGGGATAGGCCGCGATATACGCCGCGTGCCATCGCGCGAAAGTCGTCGTCGCCCAGATAGAGACGGAGCAGCTCGTGATCGCTTGCCGACCACGTCGATCAGCCGCAGCACGTAGGCGTCGCGATAGATGCCGAGCAGGTTGCGCTTCGTCTCGCGCGGGCCGTCGGGAATGTCGTCCAGGATCGCATCGTCGCCCTCGAGAATGGCGCGCTGGAACTGGTCCTGGAAGTCCTTGAGCTTCAATGCGACCTCCGGAGTCGGCAGGCGGCCTGCGATCTAGGCTGCCGCGCTGCGAGCCGACGTCGACACCCGAGCATGCCCTGCGCCAGCGCGCGGGCATGATCGAGCTCGACGAGCATGATCGGCCAGCGGCGGGATGTCGTCGTCGCGCTCGATCATGGTCGAGACCGGCCCGAAGCGCGCGCAGCGCCGCCTCGTAGAGGTCCCACACCTCGTCGCGCACGGGATGGTCGTGCGTGTCGACGACGTAGTTCACCATGTCGCTGTGGCCGGCGAGATGGAACTGGATGACGCGGTCGGCCGGGAATGCCGTTGAGGAAGGCGAGCGCGTCGTAGCCGTGATTGAAGGCGCTGACGTAGACATTGTTGACGTCGAACAGCAGCCAGCAGCCGGTGCGCTGCGCATAGCTCGGAGATGAACTCCCACTCGCGCATCTCGGACTGGTCGAACTGCACGTAGGTGGAGACGTTCTCCAGGCACAGCGGCCGGCCCAGCCGCTCCTGCACGTAGTGCACGCGCGCAACGACGTGATCGAGGGCTTCGCGCGTGTAGGGGATCGGCAGCAGGTCGTGCAGGTTGACCCCGTGCACGCCCGGTCCAGCACAGGTGATCGGAGATCCACTTGGGCTCGCACGCGCTTGGCCAGCTTGTTGAGGCCGTCGAGGTAGTCCTCGTCGAAGGGCGCGGTGGAGGCGATCGACAGCGACACGCCGTGCATGACCACGGGATAGCGCTCGACGATCTGGTCGAGGATGGCGAGCGGCTGGCCGCCCGCGCACCATGTAGTTCTCGGAGATCACCTCGAACCAGTCGACGTGCGGGATTGCTGTCGAGGATGTCGCGGTAGTGCTGCGGAGCGCAGGCCGAGCCCGAAGCCGAGATAGGGCGGCGCTGCGCTTCCTTGCGATGATGCCGACTCGCAGCCGGCGATTCGCCGATGCGTCTTCTGCCTTTGGCGCCTGACATGCTTGGTCCCACCTGTGCTGCGAAACCGGCAACGACCCGGCGGCCGCAGCCGCCGGATCGCCATCTTCTCAATTCTGGAGGTCGAGCGCCGATCAGCTCTTGGTCGGCTCGAACGTCGCGCCCTCGATCTTCTCGCACTCCTCCTTCGTCGTCTCGGTGAAGCCCTTGCCCTTGCAGGCGTTCTGGCCGGCGCAGGCGTTGGTCGCGGTCTTGCACGCGCTCTGGCCCTTGCAGGCGTTGGCGCCCATGCAGTGGCCCTTGGCGTCATCGGCGGCGATTTGCATCGGCGCGCTGAAGCGCGGTGCCGGCGAGAAGCAGAGCGGCGGCAGCGGCAGCGATGGCCGCACCCGAAGTGATGTCGATCTTCATGGTCGTCCTCCAGCAACGGGTTTGGTTGGACAAGAGGGAGTTCCCAAAGCGGCAATCTCGATGAAATTGCGATTGCCGCAACCGCTTCGTGCCCTCCCGGATCGAGACCTGCGATCCGGCTCCCGCAGATCGTTGCTCGACCTGCTGCGGCCTGATACGGAGAGCACCCCGTTGGACGTTTCAAGTATCTTCACGTTTTTTTGTCGAGAGCCGAATTCGTGCACCTGAATTCAGGTCTGTAGTCGTGCCCGTGTAACGAACGCGGCCCCCGGGGGCGAACAGCCTATGAGGAGCCTGTGGCTCAACTGAAGCGCGAGGAGGAGTGGGCGGCTTTGATGCGGGCAGCCATCGACGGCGACGAGGTCGCG
Source organism: uncultured Alphaproteobacteria bacterium (assembly GCA_963724595.1). Taxonomy (GTDB): domain Bacteria; phylum Pseudomonadota; class Alphaproteobacteria; order Rhizobiales; family Hyphomicrobiaceae; genus Hyphomicrobium_A. The sequence goes on from CAVRVR010000039.1 coordinate 20,563, forward strand.
TATCGGCAACTGCTCGAATCGCTTTCTCGCAGCCTGCGTGCTGCGACTGCGCCGTGGTTTTGCGCAATGTCGGAGCATCGCTGAACGATGTCGAGGACGTGGTTCAGGAGACCCTGCTGGCCATTCATTTGAAGCGCCACACTTGGGACTCGATCAGCCGCTCGGCCCTTGGGTGCGAGCCATCGCGCGTCACAAGCTCATCGACGCGCTGCGCCGGCGCGGACGACGCATAGAGGTGCCGATCGAAAGCGTTCTCGAAACGTTGGCCGCCGAGGAAACACGCAGCGACCTCGACCGGCAGGATGCCGAGCGGCTCGTCAATGGGTTGAATGGCCGCCAACAGGCGATCGTACGCTCCATCAGCCTCGAAGGTCAGTCGATCCGCGACGTGGCTCAGCGTCTGGAAATGAATGAAGGCGCAGTGCGCGTCGCACTGCATCGCGGCCTCAAGACGCTCGCCGCCATGCACCGGAAAGACCACGACGAATGAAGACCGACGATCTGATCGCTGCAATGGCAGCCGACGCCGGGGCGCCGCGAGCGCCCATCGGACGCTTGGTGTGGCTGGGTGCGGGCGCCGGTATCCTTGCGGCCGCAGTTTTGTTCTTCACTATCCTGCCGGTGCGGCCCGACATGATGGACGGCGATGGCAACCCCGCGCTTCCTCTTCAAGTGGGCCGTTCACCCTCACCCTGCTTGCGTCCGCGATGGGGCTCGATATTGCAGCTGGCACGCCCGCAACCGTTCCCCGGTTGCGCTGCTCGCGCTCGCTAGCAGCACCGATGGTCCTCTGTCGCCGGCGTCGGCAGCGAGCTGATCATCGCTACCCTCGTCCGACTGGATGCCGACCATGGTGGGCACCAACGCCATGGGCTGCATGGTTCTCATCCCGCTGCTGTCGGCGTTGCCGCTCGTGGTGATGATCATAGCGCTGCGGCAGGGAGCTCCGGCTCGGCCGGCACTTGCCGGAGCCGTCGCGGGCCTGGTGGCGGCAGGCATCGCCGCGACCCTCTATGCGACGCACTGTCAGAATGACAGTCCGCTGTTCATGGCCGTCTGGTACGCGATGGCGACCGCCATCGTGGCAGCGGCAGGCGCCCTGCTCGGCGCCCGACTGTTGCGCTGGTAGCAGCGCCCCCGCGTTCGCGATTGAGCCCTGCGGAAGAGCCGGCTAGGCTCCGATCCGACGACAAGCAGGGACAGGTCGAGGAACGCCAATGACACGAACAGAGCTTGAGACCGTATGGGCGCCGCGCCTTTTGGGCGTTCTGCGCATCGTCGCCGCAATCCTTTTCATGGAGCACGGCGCGCAGAAGCTGCTCGGCTTCCCGCCCACCGAGCGGCCGATGCCGGAGCTGTTGACGCTCATGTGGTTCGCCGGCGTTCTTGAGCTGGTGGGCGGTTTCTTCATCCTCATCGGACTGTTCACGCGGCCGGTCGCATTCCTGCTGAGCGGCCAGATGGCCGTGGCCTATTGGATGGCGCACGCGCCCTAGAGCCCCTACCCGGCGGTCAACGGCGGCGATGCGGCGATCCTGTTCTGCTTCATGTTCCTTTACCTCGTCGCGGCCGGCGCCGGTGCCTTCAGCGTCGACGGGGCGCGGGCGCATGCCTGAACGGGTGAATCGTTACCGGTGGGTTGCAGAGACTTCGCATTGCGAGGCTATTGACGCCGGTCCGGGTCACCCGATCTACACTCGGTCGCATAAGGCGTGCGCCTTGCGACATGGGTCGGCGGATTTACCATTCGGCGGCTATGTCTGCCGAGACGGCGACGGAAATCGCCGTTACCGTCCGTTGCGGAGGCGAAGCCGCGCAGCTTTGAGAACGTAGATGCGTCCGAGTTACGTCGTTCTGATCCTCGTCGCGGCTGCCGCGGCAGCTTTGGCGTCGTAGGCCCGTTGCGCGGACGCAGCGTCGAATCCGGTTTTGACGACGTCGGCGACGCACTCAAATCGGCGCTGGCACAGCTCGGAGCGGCAAGTCGTCCGTCGGCCAAGCCGACAGCTCCCGCCGCCCGAGCTCACCGTCAGCCAGCCGATCACGCCGCAAGATCATCGAGTGGGACGAGTACACGGGCCGCTTCGACGCCGTCGAGGCCGTCGACGTGCGCGCGCGCGTCACCGGCTATCTGACCGAGGTGAAGTTCACCGACGGCCAGGACGTGAAGGCGGGCGACCTGCTGTTCACGATCGACCCGCGCCCCTTCGAGCGCGCGCTCGATCAGGCCAAGGCCCAGCTCGACCAGGCCAAGGTCAGCGTCAGCAACGCCGAGCCTCGACGTCGAGCGCGGCCGGCCGCTGCTGAAGCGCGACTACATCTCGAAGAAGGTCTTCGACGACCGCGAGAACCTCGTGCGCGACGCGCGAAGTCGCTGGTGAAGGTCGCGCGAGGCACGCGTCAAGGCCGCGGAGCTCGAGCTGAGCTTCTGCCGCATCACGGCGCCGATCTCCGGCCGCATCAGCCGCACGCTGGTCACGCGCGGCAACTTCGTCAGCGGCGGCGGCAACGACACCGGCACGACGGTCCTGACCACCATCGTCACGCAGGACCCGATCTACATCTACTTCGACGTCAGCGAGAACAACGCGCTGAAGTATCAGCGCATCTCGCGGAATCGAGCGGCAAGGGCACCGGCGGCATGCTCGGCGCGGCGGTCGGCGTCGGCCTGCCCGACGAGAAGGGCTTCCCGCACACGGGCAAGCTCGACTTCCTCGAGAACCGTCTCGACGCAGGGCACCGGCACGCTTGCGCGCCCGCGCCATCGTCCCCAACACGGACCGCTTCTTCTCGCCCGGCATGTTCGCGCGCGTGCGCCTGCAGGGCTCGCCCGAGTACGAGGCGCTGCTGCTGCCCGACGAGGCGATCGGCACCGATCAGGCGACCCGCTTCGTCTACGTCGTCGGCGACGACGACATCCCCGTGCGGCGCACGGTGGAGCTCGGGCCGCTGATCGACGGCCTGCGCGTCATCCGCAAGGGCGTCGACGGCCGCGGACTGGGTCGTGATGCGCGGCCAGCAGCGCGTGCGCGCCGGACCAGAAGATCGTGCCGAAGCGCGTGCCGCTCACCGTGTCGGACGCCGCGCCGATGCGACGAGCTCCGCCGAGCGAAGCCCTGAGCCGGCGAGATCAGGACCATGCGCTTTTCCCATTTCTTCATCGCCCGCCCGATCTTCGCTTCGGTCGTGTCGCTCGTCATCCTCATCGTCGGCGTCGATCGCCTACTTCACGCTGCCCGTGTCGCAGTTCCCCGAGATCGTGCCGCCGACGATCTCCGTCACCACCACCTATCCCGGCGCCAACGCGGTCACCGTCGCCGACACGGTCGCCTCCGTCATCGAGCAGGAGGTGAACGGCGTCGAGGGCATGATCTACATGTACTCGCAGTCGACCGACGACGGGAACATGTCGCTCAGCGTCACCTTCGACGTCGGCACCGACATCGACAAGGCGCAGGTGCTGGTGCAGAACCGCGTCGCGGTGGCCGAGCCGCGGCTTGCCCGAGGAGGTGCGCCGCAACGGCATCTCGTCAACAAGCGCTCGCCCGACCTGCTGCTCGTCGTGCACCTCGTGTCGCCCGACAAGACCTACGACCAGGTCTACATCTCGAACTACGCGCTGCTCAACGTGCGCGACGAGCTCGCCCGCATCCCCGGCGTCGGCGACGTCACGCTGTTCGGATCGCGCGAATACTCGATGCGGGTCTGGCTCGACCCGGAGCGCATCGCGCTGCGCGGCATGACCGCCGACGAGGTGATCTCGGCGCTGCGCGCGCAGAACCTGCAGGTCGCCGGCGGCGCGCTCGGTCAGCCGCCGCAGCCCAACATGGGCGCCTTCCAGATGTCGCTGCAGCTCAAGGGGCGCCTGCTGCAGCCGAGCGAGTTCGAGAACATCGTGCTGAAGACCGGCGCGGACGGGCGCGTCGTGCGCGTGAAGGACGTCGGCCGCGTCGAGCTCGGCGCGCTGAGCTACACCACCTACGGCTACCAGGACAACTATCCGGCGACCGTGATGATCGTCACGCAGCAGCCGGGCTCCAACGCCATCGAGACGGCGAACGCCATCAAGGCGGAGATGAAGCGGCTGTCGGAGCGCTTCCCCAAGGGGCTCGAGTACCGCATCGTCTATAACCCGACCGAGTTCATCGAAGTACTCGATCGCCGAGCTTTACATCACGATCCTCGAGGCGGTCGCTGCTGGTCGTCATCGTCGTGCTGCTGTTCCTGCAGACGTGGCGCGCGACGATCATCCCGCTCGTCGCCATCCCCGTATCGCTCATCGGCACCTTCGCGGTGATGGAGGGGCTCGGCTTCTCGATCAACATGCTGACGCTGTTCGGCCTGGTGCTCGCCGTCGGCATCGTCGTCGACGACGCGATCGTCGTCGTCGAGAACGTCGAGCGCAAGCTGCGCGAGGGCCTGTCGCCGACGGAGGCCGCGCGCGTCACCATGGACGAGGTCGGCACGGCGCTGATCGCCATCGCGCTGGTGCTGACCGCGGTGTTCGTCCCGACGGCGTTCCTCGGCGGCATCACCGGGCAGTTCTACCGGCAGTTCGCCGTGACGGTGGCGACGGCGACCATCATCTCCGCCTTCAACTCGCTGACCTTGAGCCCGGCGCTGTGCGCGCTCCTGCTGAAGCCGCACGACGGAGCACGCCAAGAAAGCCTGCTGATGCGGCCGGTGCACGCCGTCTTCCGGCTGTTCAATCGCGGCTTCGACCGGCTGGCGGCGGGCTACGGCAGGCTGGTGCGCGTCGTCATCGGCGCGGCACCCGCTGATGCTCGCGACTCTACGCGGCTGCTGCTCGGCATCGCCGGCTGGCTGCTCGTGCACACGCCGACCGGGTTCATCCCCAAGATGGACCGCGGGATGCATCACCGTCTCGCTGCAGCTGCCGCCGGGCGCCTCGCTATCGCGCACCGACGAGGTGGTGCGGCGCGCCAACGAGATGGTGCTCGAAGATCCCGGGCGTCGCGCACACCTCGACCTATACCGGCCGCTCGGGCTCGACCGGCTCCAACTCGAGCAACGTCGGGGCGATCTTTGCCGTCATCGACGATCCGCGCAAGCGGGCGGCAGAGGGGCTCACCGTCGACAGGATCGCCGACGACATCACCGCGCGCCTCAACGAGATCGAGGAATCGAAGACGCACGGTGTTCATCCCGCCACCCGTGCGCGGCATGGGCGGACAGACCGGCTTCTCCATGCGCCTGCAGAACCGCGCCAACCTGACGCCGCGCGCAGTTCGAGAAGGTCGCCAACGACTTCATCACGGCGGCCAACCAGACGCCCGGCATCAAGAACGTCTTCACGACGTTCTCGACCGGCACGCCGCAGCTCTACGTCGACGTCGACCGCGACAAGGCGCAGATGCTGAAGGTGCCGCTGGAGGCCATCTTCGAGGCGCTGCGCGTCTATCTCGGCTCCGCCTACGTCAACGACTTCAACATGTTCGGGCGCACCTTCCGCGTCACGGCGCAGGCCGACGCCAAGCTTCCGCGTCGAGCCGGAGAACGTCGCGCGCATCCGCGTGCGCAACGAGGCGGGCCAGATGGTGCCGCTCGGCAATCTCGTGACCTTCCGCAACATCGCCGGGCCCGACCGCGTGCCGCGCTACAATCTGTTCCCGACGGTCGAGGTGAACGGCGCGACGCAGCCGGGCATCAGCACCGGGCCAGGCCCTTAAGCTCATGGCCGACCTCGCCAAGCGCGAGCTGCCGGAGGGCGTCACCTACGAGTGGACCGATCTTTCCTACCAGGAGGCGAAGGTCGGCAGCACCGGCTACTACATCTTCGTGCTGTCGGTGGTGTTCGTGTTCCTGGCGCTGGCGGCGCAGTTCGAGAGCTGGTCGCTGCCGCTCGCCATCATCCTCATCGTGCCGATGTGCCTGCTGAGCGCGCTGTTCGGCGTCGCGATGCTGCACGGGCAGGACATCAACATCCTGACGCAGATCGGCTTCATCGTGCTCATCGGGCTTGGCCGCCAAGAACGCCATCCTGATCGTCGAGTTCGCGCGCCAGCTCGAGGACAAGGGCCGCGATACGGTGACCGCCGCGGTCGAGGCCGCGCCAGCTGCGCCTGCGGCCGATCCTGATGACCTCGCTCGCCTTCACGCTCGGCGTCGTGCCGCTTGTACATCGCGACGGGCGCCGGCGCGGAGATGCGCATCGCGCTCGGCACCGGCGTGTTCTGGGGCATGATCGGCGTGACGCTGTTCGGCCTGATCTTCACGCCGGTGTTCTACGTGGTTGTCCGCCGGCTTTCGACGCGCAAGGGGCGTGGCGATGCAGTGCGGGCTGCGGCGCCGGCGGAATAGTTACCGACGTAGGATAAGCGCGCTCGCGTCGATACGCTCCTGCCAGCCGTGCCGCTCGAGCTCAGGGTCGAGGTGCTCTTCGGCCGGCCAGCCTACGCACAGATAGGCGACGAGTTTCCAAGAGTGCGGAACGTCGAGCGCGGCGGCGACGCTGTCTGGCTCGAGGATCGACACCCAACCGACGCCGAGTCCGTGCGCGCGTGCCGCCAGCCACAGCGTCTGGATGGCCCCGACGACCGAATAGCGCAGCGTCTCCGGCATGGTGTTGCGCCCAAGGCCGGCGCCGGCGGAGGTTTCCTCGTCGGCAAACACGGCAAGCTGCACCGGCGCCGCTTCAAGGCCTTCGAGCTTCAACTTGGCGTAAAGGCCGCGCCGTTCGCCCGCGTAGAGGTTCAGAGCCTCGGCGTTGGCGCGCGCGAACGAGGCGCGAATAGCTTCGCGCCGCTCGCGGCTCTCGACGTGAACGAAACGCCAAGGCTGGCTGAGGCCGACCGAGGGCGAGCACGCCGCCAGCTCGATTAGCGACAGAATCAGCGCGGGATCGACGGGATCGGTCTTGAAGCGGCGCACGTCACGGCGCCAGAGGACGAGATCACGCAGAGCGGCGCGGAAATCTGCGTCAAAGCGCGGCGGCACGGATTTCGGTTCACGCGTCATGAGGCGGCGTCGATGTCGTGAAAGACGAGGCGGGCGCGGCGATGAGCACGCCAGGGGGTGAGGCAGTCATCGGCGATGGCCTGGCACTAAGGGCTCTCTTTGGGCTAAGCCGCGGAGCCGGTTCCGAAAATGCTCATTTCCCTTGCCGGGACGTTTGCCTGGTTTGATAAGAGTTGGCTGCTCCCGTCAATCAAAATTGCCTCCCGCATGACCGACGCTCCCATTTCACGCGCTGACTCTGGTGCTTGGCGGCGCGCGCTCGGGCAAAAGCCGCCATGCCGAGGAGCTCATTATGCGTGTGGCGCCGCCATGGACCTACCTGGCGACCGCCGAGGCGCGCGACGACGAAATGCGCGAGCGCATCAGCCATCATCGCGCGCGCCGCGACGCAAAGTGGCAAACGCTGGACGCGCCGCTCGATCTCGCCGGGACCATCCAGAGGATAACGGGGCCGGCGCTGATCGACTGCCTGACGTTGTGGCTGAGCAATGTCATGCTGGCTGAGCGCGATGTCGAAGCGGAATGCGCGCGGCTGCTGGCTGCACTCGGCTCGGCGACGGGGCCGCTGGTCGCCGTGTCGAACGAGGTAGGTCTGGGGCTGGTGCCGGAGACACCGCTCGGGCGCGCCTTCCGCGACGCGCAAGGGCGCCTCAATCAGCGCGTCGCGGCGGCAGCCAACCGCGTGATCTTCATGGCGGCCGGCCTGCCGTTGAGCCTGAAATAAGCGCTTGCCTAGATCGGCGCCTTCGACGGCGTTCGGCTCGACGAGACCGGCGCCGACGGCGAGGCGATGCACGATCAGTAGCGCCAGGAAGGCGATGACCTCGACGAGGGTGACGTAAGCAACGACATCGGTGTTGAACGCACCTTCCCCGTGCGGCAGCACGAGGCTGGCGACATACAGCACAGCCTCGTAGGCGAGGAAGGCGACAGGCAGGACCGCGATCACGGCAACCAGCGCACCCGACGGGCTCAGCGCAGAAACGAGCGCGCGGGCCGCGTAGTAGGCGGCAACGGCACCAAGACCGATGGCGAGACCCCAGTAGTAGGCCTGCGCCTCCATGGGATAGCCGAGAACGGCGAAGCCGTAGACCTGATTGGCGAGCCAGACGGCACCGATGAGCAGCAGGCCGTCGCGACGGTTGGTATCGAAGGCCGCGAGGGCCGCCAGGGCAGCGAAGGGGACGGCGCAGGCAATGACGCCCGACATCAGCAAGGTCGCCACGGTCAGAAAGCCGATCCACAGCAGCCGACGCTCGGTGCCATTGGCGGAAGAATGCATGATCGCGGTCCCTTAGACGGCACGGTATCGTACGACAGCTATGCCATTTGCACGGCAATTATAAGGAGCAACAACGTCTCGGTCACCTCGATGCCAGCCCCGAGGCAATCCCCCGTCACGCCGCCGACCCGGTATTTCCAAAACGCGGCAATTGCGGGAACCACCAACAGCGCGAGAAGCAGCAGCGGCGCCAGCCAGGCGCTGAGGACGGCGAGGACGACGCCTTCGACGACGATTGCGCGCCGATCGATGTGCCAGGCGAAGCGCTCGCCCGTGCCGGTGGCCAGCGGTGTCACCGTGACGCTCCACACGATCGCGCCCCAGCGCGCCCAGGCGGCGATGAGGACGACCGCGGCAAGCGCCGGCGGGCTGGCGACGGCCGCGAGCAGTACCAGCTTGGCGATGAGCTGCAGACCAATGGCGATGGTGCCGAAGGCGCCGATATGCGGGTCGCGCAGCACCTCGAGAAAGCGCTCGGGCGAGCGGTGGGCAACGCCGAGAGCGTCGGCAATGTCGCTGAGGCCATCGAGGTGCAGGCCGCCCGTCACCCATACCCAGGCGATGAGGGCAAGCAGCGCGCCGATCCACGGCGAGGCTTGCGCACCCGTCCACAGGGCGGCGGCGACGATGAGACCGACGATAGCGCCGACGACCGGGAACCACAACGCCGAGCGCGAGAGGTCGTCTGGATCAAACACCGCGATACGCGGCGCCGGCAGCCGCGTGAGGAACTGCAGAGCGTGCGAGAAGGAGCGGATGTGGCTGTTGAGGCTCATGGCTGCGCCACCTCGACGATCTCGCCCCACAGGCCGGCGCCAGGGTCGCGGCCGGCGTGCAGGGTAATGCGCGTGCCGGGATCGATCTTGAAAGCCCACAGGTTGCCGAAAGGAATGCCGCAGGCGAGCGCCAGGGCGGCGCGCATCGGGCCGGCGTGGGTGACGACGAGGAGGCGGGCGGGTGCCGGCGGCTCGAGCAAGCGCTCGAAGGCGCGGGCGATACGTGCCTTGAGGGCGTGCCAGGTCTCGCCACCCGGAGGCCCCACCGCGTCGGGGTTGCTGTAGATCGCAGTCAGGGCGTCAGCGGTCGACCGCACCGGCGCGCAGCTCATTGATCTCGCGGCCATCCCAGTCGCCGAAATCGATCTCCGCCCAGTCGTCGTCGATGCGCAGGGAAAGCGCACGTTCGCCGGCAAGCCGTTCGGCCGGCGCGCGCGTACGCTGGCGCGGGGAGGCGACGATCGCGTCCCAACGTCGATCGGCCGTCTGCCGTGTGAATTGCCCCCAACCGGTTGCGGAGAGCGCCGGATCCGTGCGCCCGAGCAGCCGGCCCGGGGTCGTGGTCTCGCCGTGGCGGAGAAGATCGATCAGCATCATGGCGTTGGGCCCGAGATGCGCGCTTCCTCAAACGTCGCCATTTGCCCGTGCAACGCGCAGGCAAGGCGCAGGATGGGCAACGCGACGGCTGCGCCGGAGCCTTCGCCGAGGCGCAGTCTGAGATCGAGGATCGGCTCGGCGCCGAGCGCGTCGAGCACGATACGATGCCCGCGCTCGAGCGAGCGGTGCGAGAATATCAGCCACGGCGCGCATGAGGGATTGAGCCGCACGGCGGCGAGCGCGGCGACGGAGACGATGAAGCCGTCGATGAGCACCGCGGTGCGGGCCTGCGCGGCGGCGATGATGGCACCGATCAGCGCGGCAATCTCTAGGCCGCCGACGCAAGCGAGGACTTGCAGCGGCGCGGTACTCCCAGCGGCGATCGCGTGCTTCTCGAGCGCTGCGACGATGACGCGCGCCTTGTGGCCCATGCCTTGTGGGTCGAGCCCAGTGCCGGCGCCGACGAGCTCCTCTACCGGTGCGCCAAGCAACGCCGCGGCGATGGCTGCTGCGGCAGTCGTGTTGCCGATGCCCATCTCGCCTAGGATGACGAGGTCGGCGCCATTCTCGATGGCGCGGGTAACCGCCCTGCGTCCGGCAGCGAGCGCGAAGGTGAGCTCTTCGCGCGTCATGGCAGGCTGTTGCGAGAAGTCGCGCGTGCCGCACCTTGGCTTATCCACCGTTACACCGGGGATAGCGACGCTGGCCAGCGAACCGGCATCGACGACCGTGAGCGGCACACCCAACTCGCGTGCCAGTACCGCGACCGCCGCACCGCCGCCGGCGAAGTTGTGCAGCATTTGCACGGTGACGTCGGAAGGATAGGCCGAGACCCCTTGCGCGACGATGCCGTGGTCGCCGGCGAACAGCACGATCGGCGCGTTCTTGGCGCGCGGACGCTCAGCCGCCTGCAGGGAAGCGAGGCGAACGGCCAAAGCCTCGAGCACGCCGAGCGAGCCCGGTGGCTTGGTCAGGATGCTCTGCCGCGCCTCGGCCGTCGCGCCACTTTGCGCGCATGGCTCCGGGCAGGCGGTCTCGATCCACGTCTCGTCCACGCCGCCTAGGCTCCGACGCCGCTCTAACTGCGGCGCAGAATGGAGACTGCCGCCGCGCCGTCAAGGCGGTTCCGCCAGCCCTCAGGCGCTCAATGCACGCTCGCTGGCGAGGAACGCCCGCACCTGCGCCCCTTCCACTGGCCCGGAGAACAGGTACCCCTGCATCGTGTCGCAGCCCATCGCCCGCAAAATGGTCAGCTGCGTTCGGGTTTCGACGCCTTCGACGGTGACCTTGATCCCGAGACTCTGCCCCAGGTGCGCAATCGTTCGGACGATCGCCATGTTGTCGGGATTGGTCTCCATGTCGCGCACGAAGGACCGGTCTACCTTCAACCGATCGATGGGCAGTTTCTTGAGGTGCGACAGGGAGCCGAAGCCGGTGCCGAAATCGTCAAGCGCAATCTCGACGCCGAGATCATGCAGCTGCTGTAGCGCGACCTCCACGCCGACCGCACCGCGCCCCAGAAACACGCGCTCCGTAACCTCGACGCAGAAGTCTATCCGGCGGCACGCCGGTCTCCTGCAACTTGGCGCGCACCAAATCGGCGAACGTGCCCAATGCGAAATCGGCCGAAGTGACGTTGATGGCGACGCGGCCAAAGTCGAGCCCCTTCCGGATCCACGCAGCCGTCTGGCGCAGGGCGTTGTCGATGACCCACTTGCCGACGTCGGCGGCCGACTTGGGATCATCGAAAATGTCCTCGAACTCGGCCGGCGACAGCAGGCCACGTCGCGGATGATCCCAGCGCAGCAGCGCTTCCAAACTCACCGGTTGCAACGGGTCGAAGGATACGATCGGCTGGTAAAGGAGACGCAGCTCATCCGATATAAGGGCACGCTGAATGTCGCGATGCAGCTGATACGTCTTCTCGAAGGACGCCCGCATCTCCGGCACGTAGAACTCGTATCTATCGCGCCCAAGATCCTTGGCGCGATAGAGGGCGAGGTCAGCGTTCTTCAGCAGCTCGCTGGCGCCTTTCGCGTCCGAAGGATATAAATTTATGCCCATGCTGATGGTGCAGCGGTGCTGAACGCCGCCGAGGGTGACCGGCGGCTCCAAGCGCTGCAAAAATCGCGTCGATGGCGCGCATCAACGTCGCTCTGTCTTCCCTGACTGAAATGAGGACGGCGAACTCGTCGCCTCCAAGACGCGCAACGCGGCCGAACGGCGCCAGGGCGGTTTGCAAGCGCGCGCCAACCTCTTTGAGGAGCTCGTCGCCGGCTGCGTGTCCCAGGATGTCGTTGGTCTCCTTGAAGCGGTCAACGTCGATCAGGCCGACGGCGAACTTGCGGCGCTCGCCGGCCGCGTCGAGCAGCGATTGCAGGAGCTCGTTGAATTGCAGGCGATTGGGCAACCCTGTCAGACTATCCTGCTTGGCAAGCTTCCAGAGCTCGCGCTCAAGCCGTTTGCGCTCGGTGATCTCCTCGGTCAACATAATCATGCCGCCGATGCTGTCGTCCTGCAGATACCAGGGACGAACTTCCCACCGGATGATGTTGGTCGAGCCGTCGGCCCGCTTGAAGACCTCTTCAGGAGAACTCTCGGTGGCGCCCTTGAGGATGCGCTGGTGCTTAGCCTTCCAGTGGTCGGGGATGTCCGGAAACACCTCGTAGTGGCTGCGTCCGATCAGCGGCTCATCGGGAAGATTGTAGTCGTGCAGCCAGCGTTCGGTATGCGCCACGTACCGCATGTCAGTATCGAACATGGCCACCGCTGCGGGGGCATGTTTTATGAAGGCCTCGAGGGTCGAATGTGCCCGCTTTAGTTGCGCCTCGGCGCGACGCTGGTCGGTTACGTCCACATAGGTGATGAGTTGCGCGCCGCCTTCGACGGGCACGCAGCGAATTTCCAAGATCCTGCCCGAGGTTTCGTTCCGCTCAGTTGTGATCGGCACCGGACTCAGCAGCGTCTTCAGGCGCTCGCCGACGACCTCCTCAATGGGGCCGGCCCCGTAGTCGCCGCGCTCGGCCCGAAACCGAACAAGCGCTTCGAGCTTAGGCGGGTCGCCCGTGAAGAACGGGTCCGGCAGCCCCAAGAACGTACGATAGAGTCGGTTACAGGCGACCAGTCGCAACTCGCGATCGATCAGGGCGAGGCCGCCAGGAAAATTATCGATGGTCGCCTGGAGTGTTTGCGCCTGTTCCCGGATCGCTGTGATGTCGGTGCTGATCGTTATGAAGCGCTCGATCTTGCCGTCACGGCTGAAGCGGGGAATGACGATGGATTCGAACCACACGTTGGCTCCGCTTTTTGCGCGATCGCAAAGCTCGCCACGCCAGGTCCTGCCCGAGTGGACCGTTTCCCACATCATCTCGAGGGTTTCGCTGGTCCGCTGACCCGAGCTCAACAACTCGTAAGGCTGCCCGAGAAGCTCTGACTGGTCATAGCCGATGACTTGGCAGAAGCGATCGTTCACTTCGAGCAGCTGCCCGCTCGGATCAGTGACGGTTATGCAGAAATGCTCTTCAAGCGCCTGCCGGTAGCCGTCGAGGCGATCGGTCGTCCGGTTAGGTTCCGCGACGTCGGGCGCGGGGTCGGCCGTGCAGAGCGCACCCACCGCCTCGCCGGCAGGCGCGTCCGGCGTGTTGTTCAGCGCGCGCAGCCGTGCGCCCCAGCCGCCTAGCAGATCCGCGAGCACACCACGCCACACTCCGCTCTAATTCTATGTCAATTAGCGCCCGCAATCCTTAACCCTATCTTATCTATGCCTATGCACTGGGGGCGGACGCGGCATGGAGCGGCGAATTCGCGGGCTTAGCGCGTATTGCTGCCGTCGCGGCTGGCGGCGACCGAGCGCTTTTTATCCTTGCTGGCAAGGGCCCCGGCGCTCGATTCACCCTTCCGGTCGGGCGCAAACGACCGCTTCTTGGCCGGGCCAAGCTTGGCACTTGCCGGGCGTGTGGTGGCGCCGGTCTTCTTAACGACTTTGGCCATGCATCATCCCTCTGCCTCGGGGCGGCAACGCCAGAGCACTCCTGCTTGTTCCGCGCTGGCAGTGCCCGCTTCGGTCTATGCCGGCGCCTACAACGCAACGGAGCGCGTCCGACGGTAGATCAGCCGTTGCACGGTGACCACAGGCGGAACCAATAAAGCTGCTGTCGACTTTGCGCTGTCGCAATGGTCGCGTCAGTCCTGAACCCGAAGAGGTAGAGCACAAGACGCTAGCGATCGCTGGTCGCGCCATCACGACAATGATCGCAAGCAATGCCGTTGGAGAACTCTATCGGATCTATACGACAACGCAGCGCGACCATATAGCTTTCAACCTCGCTTTGATCGAGGACGACTTCGTGGAACCGTATAAACTGCGCTTCGACCACGGGTATATGAGCAAACTGTTTGCCTATGGTAGAGCGAAAGGTGTCGCCGGCTATGCTTGGCAGACAGTTCCTCCGGGCTATTTACGGACGTCGCGTTGAATTCATGGCGGGTCGCTCAAAGCGGAATGGCTGCACGTAGATCTCGGCAAGGAGGACTATCTGTTTGTCGGCAGCCACAACATCGGGCCATTCGCGGGGCAACCGTTTGCGACCGACAGCTTCCCGGCGGACCTCGAATTCAACGTGTACCGCATTGGCCTGAACTATAAGCTCGACGCGGCCAACTGAGACCTCGCCTTGATCAAACCGAGGTTTTTCAGCGGCGCCGTGCGATAGATCATGCGCGACGGAGTGCAAACCCCGTCGCCGCTCTTGCTCTCACCGCAAGAGTTCGACAGCAAGCCGGCCGTTTTAACGCTTAGTGCGGCGCCCAGCTGCGCTCTTGGAGACCTCGCCAGAGGCAACAAGTGCATTGATACAGCCCTTCGAGAGTTTGGCGCCCACGGCTCGCATGCATCGCTGGCCCTGCGAGCTGTTTTCGTCATAGGCGCTGCAGTGAGTTGAGGTAGTCGTCGGTGCATGCACTGGTTACGGCTTCGCTGTAGGCGAACGCCTGGGTGGCGAGAAGAACAAGGCCAACCAAGCCACCCGCGGTGGCCAGCGTCGCCTGTTTTGACGTCGTGATCATAATGATGGTTACTCCGAATTCGCATTAGCCTAAGGGGAGCCCAAGTCTGATCGAACGAATTAGCGCGCGCTGTTCCGTAAGGAACGGCTAGCATGATGTCGTCTGCGACAACACGGTCGACCAGGAAACTGGTTCGGTGACAGGTGCCGTGAGGCTGGCCTGACCGACTGCAGCGCGCATGGCCTGCGCAAGGCGTCAGCGCGGCGCCTCGCTGAAGGGGGCGCGACGACCGAGCAGATCAAAGCGCCGCAGTCGGGACAGACGACCCCAAGCTGTTTGCAGTGGCGAGCCACCTCACCAAGTGTGACGGGACTGGACATAAATCCTGATTATCACCGCGCCCCCGACAGGCAAGTGCCGCAGACAGGTAGGGTTTATGGCGCGCTAGCTCATCTCTCGCATCACAGACAAAAAACTTCTGGAACCAACCTGTGTTGCGGGGGCCTTGCACCCTATGGAAAAAGAAAAAGAAAAGCCGACGGTTCTCATCGTGGATGATGAACCGTTCGTCAGACTTTATGCGTGCGGTGTGATGGAAGAGGCGGGATATCCCACGAAGGAAGCGGGCGACGCCGACGAAGCGATGCAGCTGATCGCTGCCGACGGGATCACCATAGTGATCACTGACGTCGAGATGCCGGGCAGTATGGATGGCCTCGCATTAGCTCGCAGGGTCCGGGCGACGTGGCCGCGTATCGCTGTCATCGTGGCATCTGGCCGCCGCCTGCCACGTACAGATGAATTGCCCGAGGAAATCTCGTTCTTGTCAAAGCCGTTCTCACAAGAGCAACTGCTTAGCCTCGTCAGTGATGCAGGACGTCAGTTTGGCAGGTGAAGCTTTTGTTTCTTCCCTTCGCTAATCAGTCTGACCATCGCGCTCACCAAAGTCCGATCAGGCGCAGGCTTCGATATGTGTAGAGCACCCGCGCAAGATCCCGTGTCCGGTGGGTAGCCGCTATAAATAAAGAACGGCACCCGCCGCTCCTTTAGGCGAGCACAAAGTTTCGAGGCGTCCCCATCGGCCAAGCCGTGATCGAGGATGGCGCCCGAGAGGTCATCCTGCTCGATCAGAGCAAGGGCCTCAGCAAGGGTATGCGTCGTAGTGATTGAAGCTCCGGTCGCCTTAAGCGCTTCAGTCATGTCCAAGGCAATCATCGGGTCGTCCTCGACGATGAGGATGTGACGGCCTCTCAAGGGACTTTCCATCACGCTTTCCGATGGCGCGGCTAGGCGCAAAGTCCAGAGACAAGGGCGGTCAGTAGGACCGCTCGTATCCCAAGCTGTCGATCAATCCTCACACACGCAACAAAACGTGATGATCGACGTGGAGGCCAAGCCCGCGTAGCTGGGACGGGCTCGGTGCTGCGTCCGCATTTGTTAAACTCACCGGACGACATTTCGTTGCTGACCGTTGCTGACAGACGAGCGGAACCTGAGCAAATCGCCGACGTTTCCGCCCGCGATGCCGCGATATTTCTTCCACATCCACTTCGATGGTGACGTCGCACGTGACCCCATCGGTATCGAAGTTGCTGGCCTTGACCATGCCATCGCCGAAGCAAAAGAAGC
Source organism: uncultured Alphaproteobacteria bacterium (assembly GCA_963724595.1). Classification (GTDB taxonomy): domain Bacteria; phylum Pseudomonadota; class Alphaproteobacteria; order Rhizobiales; family Hyphomicrobiaceae; genus Hyphomicrobium_A. The sequence goes on from CAVRVR010000039.1 coordinate 36,829, forward strand.
TCGAGCTGAAATCATGGATGAAGAGGCCCTCGATCAACTCTGGCTCGAAATTATGGATGCGAGAGGACGTGTCTTGGCGAAGGTCGGCTAAACACTAGAGTGAAACCCAGCATCACAGGTGGATCCGATATGGCCCTATTTGACCAATCCCGTGAGCCCGTCCGCGATGAGCAGCCGGTTACTCGCATGAGCACTTTGCTAATCTTAGCGGCGGTTGCCGCAATGGTCTTTGTGCTGCTGGTAGACGGCATCACTAGTTCCGTTGGGTCCTGACACGCTGACCCGCCCTCAAGGGCTAGGACGGCGCTTCTGAAAGGTTTCCCATCGATCCCGGTTTACCTCTCGCCACGTGGCCGAGTGCATTTTTCCTCATCGTCAACAATCCTCGCACGAAAAAAGGGTAGATGCTCAATTGGTGGAGGTGCGCCTTCGGAGCAGAACGGTCGAGACAAAGGTTTGCACCACCTCTCCGTCCTGATTGCGTGTTTCGGCGCTGAGCTGCATCGTGCCGCGATCGGGACTGGAACGTGACCGCGTGATTTCCATGACCTCGCCATGCACCGTAAGCACATCTCCTGGACGCACCGGCCGCGGCCACTTTAGCGTCGCCCCCAGGCCCACAACACCTCCTGCGAGATGTAGACCACTCTCAACCAGGAGGCGCATGGTAATGGCAGCTGTATGCCAGCCGCTCGCCACCAAGCCACCGAAAATAGTCGTCTTCGCCGCGTCAGCGTCGAGGTGAAACGGCTGCGGGTCGAACTGTGTAGCGAAGGACTTGATCTGCTGGTCATCGAGCGCGTGCGATCCGGTGACGAAGCGCTGCCCGACCGAAACATCTTCAAGATAAACGAGTGGTCCTGAGTTTAACGTCATACTGATCCCTCCAGCGGCGCCGAAACTTTGCCAATAGGCGGCGACGGTAACGCTTCATGCCGCGAGCATATCCTCGCGGTCTGATCCCGACTGCACGACGCGCATTTGTTCCGCCGCATAACTGCGCGCGAGCCTGAGGGCTTCCTGCGGCGGACCTGAGAGCCAGGTTTCGAAGTCGGCTGGATCGGACACGAGCACGGGCATGCGCTCGTGATTGATGCTGGAGGTCAGTTCGTTTGGCTCTGTCGTCATGAAGGCGAAGACATCCTGCTCGACGGCCTCACCGTTTCGCGCCGTTGGTGGCGCGGCGCGGCGCGCGGTCCGGGGCTAGAGCGATGCGCCTACGCATGTGCCGTGGACGCTGATGACCGTTGCCATCTCGATCCTGCCCCCAGGCCGACGTGCGCCCCCGTCTCTAGCTTCGTCGCGACCTTATTCGCTGTCAAATCGAGATGCGCATCGCAAAGCGCGGTGATGCTTTTACGCCCACCACTGAGCGCGTGCGTTGAGGACATGGTCGGCTGTGACGCTTTCTACCAATGCCGCTGACATGCGCGCGAAGTCGTCCGGGTGCATCGACACGGCATCGAATGTCACGTTCGCGAGGACCTGGTAGCCCTCGCAGCGACGCCTGCGAGCGTCGGCACGCGATTGCGGACACCACACGGACACGGAGGCTCGACCAAGCGTGTCCCCAGTCGTGTCCCCGAAGAACATGGCTATGCGCCAAGTCTCGGACACTGCACCATTAATTAATTGATTTCGTTGGTGTTAAGGTGGTGCCCAGGGGCGGTGTACCTGAAGTGTTGTGGATCAAGCACTTAGCTCAAAGTTAGACACCGAGCCGTTCCCAGCCGTTACATGGCATCCCCAGTCAAGGTGTCTAACCTTTCAGCCCTCCCGCTAGATACACGCGACACAGAAACTCATCCGCCCAGCGCCCGCAGCTCATCGTCGACACCTGCCAGCTCCGTGCGCAGCGCTTCCAGCTGGCCGGCCGGTGGCTCACTCCCGCGTTCTAACACTGCAATGCTGCTGCGCAGGGCATCCCGCCTGACGCGCAGCCCTTGGATGCGTTTCGCCTTCGACTGAAGGTGGGCTGTAATCCGTGGCGGGTAAATGCTGCGCGGGTCGTCGTCAGTCATGGTACCTTCGAATATCGAAACAGCCCGAGCAAAGCTAGGTCTTGTCCTTTTTAAGAGCTGGCAGAGACGCGCTAAATAATCGGGGGAAACTGGCGGTCATGGTCGTGTCGGCATTAGTTACGCGCGACTCTGGCTTCCACAAGCCAGGGGAAAGCAGCGACAGAAAGTGCGCAACTTCAGCGAGGATGGCGGAACGGTAATCGCCGGCAAGGCCACCCCGTCGGTGACTTGCGCGCCTCCGGCTCTCACAGCGCCAACTCAATATGTTCCAGGACGAACCCATACCGTGCCAGGCGGACGAGAAAGCTCGGCGTTAGATTGATGATCTCCGCTGTTATCGGGACTCCTTCGCCTGGCCCGGATAACGTGCCCCCGCTGTCCGAGCGAGATCCTGTCTGAGAAATATTGCAATGTTGTGGACGACCACAGACTGTGCCCCTGCTGCAATGGCGAAGAACCTTAGATGCGCCTACGCAGGACCATTCCTCCTACCTAGACGTGTGGGGAGAGCGGTGGTGCCCTGAAGTGAGCCGGTCGCGTGGCTCGTCGCCTGGCACACAAGCGGAGCACATCGCTCTTCTATCAGCTGGCCCCTTCGGGGGCTTTTTTTTGCCTTCGCTTCTTGCTATCGCAGCCGCGCATCGCACTGTTGCCCTGAGCTTCCCTCAGTAGTTCATCCCTAACGAAGTGCTCGGAAGCGTAGCAACAGAGTTTCTGCGCAGCGAACGGCAAAAGCATGGGATGTGTCGTGGTCGAGCGTGTGCAGCTCAAGCGCATTAAGCTCTGGCGCATGCTACCGGATACCGTGAACGGCGAACGGAGGCGCTCGGGCTACCTTGGTTTCTTCGCGTCGCGGCTCTTTATTCCCCTCAGGAACGCGCGCGTGTGTTCGAACGCAGCGTCCATGCTCTCCGTCTCAAAGCTGCTACCTTCGCTTGAGCCCTCTACAAATTTGAGCGTCTTACCCTCATAAATCCATCGTGCGACGAGATGATCGTCGCGAAGCTCGATCGCCATCCCTGAAGGAATTATCGTCAGTATCTCTTCTTCGAGCGGCAGGTTCTCAAGTCGCTGAAACAGAGTATTCAGCTTCTTCTGGCCGTCGAAGGCGTCGCTGAAATCGTGGTCATCTATAGCCATGAGGTCTCCAATCGCTACCCAGATGGCAATGCGTTCTGCCGCAACAATGGTTTTGGCGGGACTACATTCTTCGTGTGCTTTGCACGGGGATGCAGGTCAGCGTCTGCTGTAGCGTCACGCCCTTGCCCGCACAACGATCTTCCCGTCTGGTTTACGGTGGTTAGGTAGTCCTGCCGGTCGGGCTGCGCGTCGAAGCGGTTCAACGAAGAAGTCTCCTTCAGGTTCGAGGACGGGCGCCCGATTATCTCTACAGATCGCAGCCCCACATGAGCCCGACCGTTGCGTCGATGTGAAGAAGGCGGTCATCGAGCCGCTTACGCTCTTCGCGACGCCGGGCCAGGACGAGGACGGCACGTTCCCAGTCGTCACCGCCAAGAACTTCCTCGGCAAGCAACTGACAGATTTCGGCAGCTCCCGTTTTGATCGCGCTGACGTTGGCGGCGATACGATCACGCTCCGCGAGCAAGGGCTTGTCCATGCTTGAAACTCTAGGCTGCATTAGAGGCAGCTCGGTGTCTTACTCAGCCACCCACAACGCCCATCCCGTAAGGGAGTTAGGTCAGTGGACGGAGCTGTGGTACTTTAAAGAACTCACGCAGCACCGAGCCCGCCCCAGCTCCGCGGGCTTTGCCTCCCCGTCGATCATCGCGTCTTGTTGCGCGTGTGAGGATTGATCGACAGCTCGGGACATAAGCGGCCCACCGAAGGTCGCACTGCCTCTGGCAGCTTGCGCTTAGCCGCGCCATTGGAAATCGTATGCAACGCCCATCTCTAGAGGGGCGCTCAATCCTCATCGTCGAGGATGAGCCCCTGATCGTCATGGACATCACTCAAGCATTCGAAGCTACCGGCGCCGCGTTGACGACGACGAACACGCTCAAGCACGCCCTGATCCTCGTGGAGCACGACGGGCTATCAGGCGCCATCCTCGATCATGCGCTTCGGCGACGGCGACAGTTCTCTGCTTTGCGCGCGCCTCAAGGAGCGGGGCATTCCCTTCATGATCTACAGCGGGTTCACTACGGTTGAAGGCGCGTGCGCGGGCGCCCTGCATATTGCCAAGCCCGCCGCTGAGGGTGCGCTGGTGGCAGCGATGGAAGGATTGATCCTGGGCGAAACCGTCTCAAATATAGAAATTGGGCCTCTGCTCGTTGAGCAGCGTCGGGTCGGTGACGAATATCGTGTCGTTGAAAAAGAATTACACGGCATGCTCGGGAACGTTGATCCAGCCGACCGCATCGAAATGGAGTTGGCCGTAATCTCTCGCACCGATGAATTGATGCGCCTTGGCAAGCGGATGCTCGAACTCGATGCATCGGTGACTGCCGCGTCGTTGCGACCTACTTGAGGCTGCATCGGAGGCAAGGCGAGGAGAAGTCGACCCCGAGTGACCGTGGAGAACCCTCCAAGCGCGTTGGCCGAAAAATCGGAGAGCACCACGAGTCCGATGAAAGCTCAGGAAGCGATGAAGCCAAGGACGCGACCGGTAAGTCAGCCAACCAAGGCGATAAGACGAGCGCCTCCACGAGGTCCGCCGGAGGCACCCGCCAGGATCGCAACGCGGGTGACGCTACAGGACGCAAGGGATGCGCAAAAGGCTGCGGGCGAAAAGACCGCGACTGATAGCGACAAGCGTGTCGACACTTACGGGCGATAAGCGCACGCGGCTCCAGGCTGCTTGCGCAGCAAAGGTGACAATTAAGCCCCGCACTGGCTTCGCCGCAGCCGCAGAGTAGAATCCCTATCCCTCCCGAAGCGCAAAGACCTCATGTACGGCATTCGCAACCCACCTCCCGGCGCCTATGCTTTTACACAGCAGACAGGAGGAGCGCATGGACAAAAACCGTCGTGATACGATTTTTATTGCGGCTTATCTTGCGGTTACCGTGGCGGTCGGCGCCATCGTCTGGGCGTTGTCGGATTACGCGCCCCATCCCCGGACGGCGCAATCCGAAGAAAACGTGCAGACGAACATCACACCCGCTCCGTAGCTACGCTCCAAACTACGAGGATCTGGGAGCGGCCACCGGGCCGAGAGACCAAGGTGTGGCTGATTGGGGTTAGACGTTACCGCTTTCCGGATCGTGGGTCCGCGTCTTCCGATTCAGCTAGGTTCTCAGCGAGATGCCGAAATCGCGCCCGCAGGTGGGGCACCGCATGATGTCCTGGTCTGGCCTCTCGAAGGGGATCGACTTGAGTAGGGCCGGCTTCCCGTCGGCAATCCAACAATTCGGACAATGGTAGTCGGTAGCGCTGACCTTGGGTTGGTAGGAGTTGAGCCGACCTTGGGCGTCGAGTTGTCCGTCCCGCTGTGCCCTCAGTTGCCGCAGCTGCTCCTCAAGCTCTGCGATCTCGACGGTGGTATGCCGCAGTCGAGATTCCGAAGCGGCTGCCAGCTCCCTAGCTACTTTCAACAACTCAGATTCAACTTCGTCCATCTCGCGTGCCTGAAAAGTTGACTAGCACGCCGAGGCTCAAGCCACAAACTGTCGGGAGCGTGACGCTCCGCTGACGCACAAATAAAACGCGCCGGCTCTCGGGGGGGGGAGCCAGCGCACACGCTGCTGCCCGTCGGGTTGACAGACGCTTCCACGAGGGACGGGGAAGGTTGCAGCGGACTCACATCCGTATACCGGTACTCTGCATACTCCTAATCCCACCAATTCCACGATTGCTGCATTATCTGGCAAACAGGCGCATGTCGCTGCTGAACGGGGTTGCTACATTATTGTGCAAAGCGCCTCGGCTTTGGCGGGAAGCGACTTGTCGAATTGCCGTCGGGTTAATCGGCGAAAAATTCGCAGAGGAATAATTCGGCGAAAAACCTTCCGTACTCAAATAATTGAGCGTGACAAACCCGGTGCGTATAGCCTGGCTGAGAACGCCCGCTCTCAACGAGGTAGGTATGCGTAATGGGTAGGCCAGATAGGTACGGCACCCCGGGTATGCCGCCACTGTTGGAACGGATCGCGCGCGGCACCTTTGGTCCTCCGCCGCTACAGGAAATACGCGACGAGGTCCTCGAACTCATCGCGCGCGGCCGACCACTCGAAATCGTGCTTACGACGCTGAGCACGCGCTGCGAAAAGCTGCTGCCGGGTAGCGTCGTGGGCGTCTGTATCTTGGATCGCGCGGCGCAACGATTCGAGGATGCCTACTTCCCCAGCCTGGCAGCCTCGTTTGCCGAAGGCATCAGGGGAGCCCGTGTCGCCGACAAGCCCGGCACCTGCGCTGCCGCCATCTTTAACGGCACCGTCGTCACCAGCGAGGACATTGGTGCCGATGCACGCTTTCTGGAGGGCTGGCGAGCGCTGAACCTGGAGCATGGAATCAAGTCGATCCAGTCACGACCGGTGTTCTCCGAGGATGGACTGTCGCTCGGAACAATCGTCATCGGTTTCAAGGAAAGCCGCTCGGTGGCGGCGTTCGACGAGCAGATCTCCGTCATTGGGGCTGAACTTGCCGGTATCGCGTTGGCGCGGGAGCGGGTCGAACAACAACGCACGCTGTTCCTCGGCGAGATGCAGCATCGGCTGCGCAACGTGTTCGCGAAGGTTGCCGCTGTCGTGTATGCGACGTTGCGTAACCATTCCGATCCCAAGGAGTTCCGCAAGGCGTTTGATCTCAGATTGATGGCGCTATCACGCGCCAATGACATCGATGCCACCGGTTCCGTCGAACTGCAGCCGCTTCTATCGTCCATCCTTGCACCGCATGCCGACGAGGACCGGCTGCGGCTAGAAGGGCCACGCATTCTCCTGGCGCGCGACGGGGCCACGGCGTTCGCGCTAGCCATCAATGAGCTTGCGACCAACGCGACCAAGTATGGAGCGTTGTCCAACGATCAAGGGCACGTCGATGTGCGCTGGTCGGTGGAAGGGGATGACGCCGGAAATCCGATGTTCCGCATGACATGGATGGAAGCCGGCGGTCCCCCCGTGACCCCACCCGATCACGCCGGGTTCGGCACGCGGACGGTGACGCAAAGCTTGAAAGTGGCGATAGATGGCGAAGTGGACATTGCATTCCTGAGCGACGGCGTGGTGTGCTCGGTGAAGGCACCGTTGACCGAACGACTGGGCGCCGTGCTACCCGGACCTAGTTCTGCCCCATCACGGCGGACTGCGACGACCACTGTTAGCCCGTTGCAGATCTGGCAGAGGCCCAAGCCGGCGGATCTAAAACGTTTGCCCAATTGAACCCGGACAACGACGGAACCTTGGACGCCAAGGAACTCTCCGGCCGCCTTGATGAGGCTGGTATCAAAGCCGCCGATCCTGACAACGACGGCACGTTGGACATCAAAGAGTATGAAGCCCTCGTCGTCTTAAAATTTAAGGCCGCCAATCCCGACAACGACGGCACCGTCGATAAGAAGGAGCTGGATTCCCCCGCGGCCGAGAGCTTCTCAAGCTCATTTATTGATCGACGTCACAGACAGCGAAGCGCTGTATAAGCCCTTGCATACTCTGAGTGCCGACCTTGCGATAGATCCCAAGTCTGCCGCCTCTCTGCTCGTGGCGGCCGACGGGACTGCCCCAATCTGAACTTCTGTCAGGCAGCAAACTACTCTCTTGTAAAACTGAGCTGCCATCGCGGTTCATCTCCGCCGCTCATCGTACCTACGCGCAGCTCACGATAGATGGCGTAAGGAGCCCCCTCGGGAAACACCGCAACGAACTCTGGCATCCGTTCCTGGCCTTTCGCCTGTTCTTTATACTGCCGCTCAGCCCGCGAAGTGAGTTGGTCGGCGATCTCAAGCAGCGGTTCGGATGCCTGCTTGTGCGTGAATAAGCCCACCACTGGCACCTCAACCCCGTCGATTTCTAGCGAAACCCCAGGCATCGCTTCGATGATCTTGGGCATTAGCCGTTCGGCGTGTTCGAGACACACGAGAACATCGGACGGCAGAGTTGGGAGATCGCCGATCATCCGCGCCAGCTCTTCGGTCATGACAGGGTGCAGCAGCTTGAGAGCGTTTACGTTGGATGGAAGGACCGGTGGCCGCTTGATGACAAAAGCAAAGCGCGGCAGCCGGGATCGCGTGAAGAAATTACTCACGGCGTCGATCTGGGGGCGGCTCATCATCTTGCTGCTAGCACGCATTGGCGTCTCGGCGCCGCCGAAGTGCTTCGACTTCATCTGCCGCCACAGCCGGGTTGCGTGCTCTATCTGCGGTCCGAAACCAGCAATGCCGCCAATGGCGAAAAAGCGTTGGTCAGACTTAAACTCATCGTGCCCAGTTTCGTCCATGAACAGGCACAGTGTGCGCCTATCAACTTCGGCATCGGCCTTGGTCGCTTTTGGCAGCATGCTTCGTTCGACGGTAAAGGTGCAGCGGCTTAAGTGCTAATCGAAGACTTTGGCCCTCGTGCGGTGAATGAGGCGCGTTGCGCTGCGCAAGCAATCAGAACGCATCTCCGCGTAGGGACCAGTTTCTTGCCGCTCAAATAGCGAACGAAAGTGTCTAACCGCTCTGACCACGGAGTGTCTAACCCTGTAAACCCGATTGATACTGCTCAGCTATTTTTGAGAGTGGTGCCCAGGGGCGGAGCACACGAAGTAAAGCAGATCAATAGCTTACGCGACGGTGGGAAAGATATTAGTCTCGTATGGTCTCGGGCGATCCCGCCGGATATCCCACCAATTTTCGCCACCAGCGTCGCGCCGCAGCGGGCGAAGCCCACCAAGAAACGCGATTTCCGCCGCGCCTAGCTTGAGCGACTCGGGAGATGCTCCTCTCCTGGCTCACCTGTTCAGCCAACTAGAGCGATTTCGGGATTTGCGCTCAAACCGCGATAAGCCTCTTGGGGCTGCGGGGGATCGTGGGTGAGCGGCTTCGTAAGCTGACACTTGTGAGTGCAGCGCAACGACAACCCACAGATAGTGTGACACCCTAACCCGCGGGCTTAGGCTGAGGATTGGCGCAACAGGATCGGCTAAACAACCGGTCGCCCAAGGAGCGCTAGGGGTTGGTCTCGCTGAGCGGGGCCAGCCCTATTTGCTGGGGGCAAGGACCGCGATTTCGTCCGACCAAGGCCGGTTTCCAAGCGTGGTTCATAGAGCATACGGGCCTATAGAAATTCACCTTACGTGGATTGGTCACTGGACTGACCAATTCCTTGCTCGCACATTGGACATGCGGCCCGCGATGCCCTCGTCGGTGCCGCCGCTACGGACGGGGGCGCCAGCAATATTCCTCCGCTGGCGACCCCTTTTCCGTTCTGGCCGTCGCTTCCACCTCTGCTGCGGTGCCAAAGAACGCCCAGTTTCAACGCTTCCGGCTCGATTGACCTCGGCTATCGGCGGGTCTCCGCGACTGCCAGTTTCATCCATCGGCGGGATCAGCCCTACTCGTTGTCGAATTGTTGTCGCCTTGTGGCCCCGCCGCCCTATGCCCGCATCTTCGAGGTGGCTACGAAAGTTCGATGGTCAGCGCGCCCCGCTTTGCCGCTTGGCAACTATTGATTGCCACTTTCGGAGGCGCACCGGCCTTTGCGCACCATGCCGGTGGCGTCGGTAATGCTCTCGGCGCGGGTCCAATCGTCACTATTTCCGCCTCCACTCTTGAGCAAGGGCATAGCGTTGCCGGGATCGCGGTCGATTACCAGTCGCTGAGCGGCCTTAGCGACGAGACGCTCATCAACGCGACCGCCTCCATGCCACCCGGTGCGCCCGAAGCGAACCATGTGCACGACTTGCGTTCGGTCCAAGCATACGCAATTTCGTATGCCTACGGTGTGACCGACGACTTCATGGTCGCGTTTCGGTTGCCTTACGTCCGGCGCACCGGCATCCGCGAAGCGCATGAGCACGAACCGGGAGAATTTGAAGTCGAAGATTTAGGGACGGCAGACGGCATCGGTGATCTAACGCTGTTTGGCCAATACCGCTTCTTGCACCAGCAGAGAACCCAACTGGCGCTGCTCTTTGGCACAGAGGCGCCAACTGGAAAGACGAACGACCGCACGCGCAAAGACGAAGTTTTCGATGCGGAATTTCAACCAGGCTCGGGTTCCTGGGACCCGTTTCTAGGCGTGGCCTGGACACACCAAAACGGCTTCTGGTCCTTCGATAGTAACGTGCTCTACACGCTTGGAACCGAAGGCACTCAAGACACCGATCTTGGCAACCGCTTCCAATATAACTTCGCCGTATCGTATCGCCTCACGTCACTTGGTTCCGGCCCACCGCCGATGGTGCATGGGGCCACATCACATGAGCACGGTGATGACGGGCACCACCATAGCCGTGCGAACACAGGGGGGTCGCTTGATCTCGTGCTCGAGCTGAATGGTGAGTGGCACGCCGAGCAAGAGACGAATGGGATCAGTGATCCAAACTCAGGCGGCAACGCGGTCGTTCTTTCGCCGGGCCTGCGACTCTCTCAGGACAAATGGTCGGGCTTCGCATCCCTCGGCATCCCACTAATCGATGACCTCAACGGTATCCAGTCCGAGCCAGACTGGCGGCTTTTGGCTGGGGCCACCCTCTTATTTGAACCGTTCTGAAGAGCCGAGTGCAGCCTCATCCCGGCATCTTTGATTGCTGCTTTGACGTGGGAGAATGGCGCCAGGGACGCTGGCACGATGAGGGCTCGACCGAGCACGACGACATCGTCGTCATCGAGGTGATGGCGCCGATGTTCGACCGGGCCTGGTGGACGGCGATGAAGGCCACACTTGAGCATCGGTTCAGCTAGGATGTCGTCGTTATCCGAGCGCACGAGGTCGAGGTGCTATAAGGGCGGCTTGGCCGCTGCCGGTGGACATGCGGACGTTGCCGCAACGACGATACGGACTGGGGAGTAGCGATCACGTGATAGGATACAATCTAAACCGTCTGGCGCTCGCCATTGGTCTCAGCCTTATATTGGCATACACGGTCACTGCCCAGGTAATTGACCAACGAGAGACCGCGCAAATGCCCTCCCAGAATTTAGTGGCAGACGATCCGCTGGCAGCGGTGCGCAAGTACGTCGATGCCTTCAACCAAGGTGACGCGGCGAAGATGGCGGCGGCTTTTGCTGTCCCGGGCTCGATCCTTGACGGGATGGCCCCGCACTTATGGCAGGGCCCAACAGCGACGCAAGATTGGTACAAAGACGTGTTGGTGGAGGGTAAGCAACATGGTGCGACGGATTATTTCATCACTCTGGGAGAGCCACTGCACAACAACGTCACCGGCGACAGCGCGTATGTGGTCGTTCCCGCCACGATGACGTTCAAACTGCGTGGTGAGCCGGTTACGCAATCCGGCGCAGTCTTTACAGTGGCGCTGCGCAAGCTGCCGGAAGGGTGGCGCATAGCGGCCTGGGCTTGGACAAAAGGCACTGCTCGATAACAACTTCTTCTCGCCCAGTCAGCTCAAGCTTTTCTTAGCGATGGACGCTCGCGAATGTCCGCTGCTGGCCCAGAGCAGACTTCGCGGTTTAGAGCATCAACGTCGGATGCTGACCATACGGTACGCGGCGTCAGCTGCGGTACGCGCCGCGCGCCAGCGTCGTGCACATGATCGGCAACTGGCCCGACGCAAATGTTGAGACTTGTCTCAGCGCGTGCACGGCGGAACCCACTCACTGCTTGCTGGCCGAACGCGGCGACTTGTGTTGTCCACTGATCATTCGTGCACGTGGGACTTTTCACTAGAAGTTCGGTCCAACTGCCGACAAGTTGCGGCGGCTGCGTCTCAAAGCGGGGCCAGCCACTTCCTCTGCGGGGCGTCGGTCACCGGACCGGCGCCCCATTTCTTTTTGTAGCGGAAGCCGACGGCACTGCACTAAGCGCCGAGGCCGGTGCCAGCCCGCATAAGCTGATGAGCTGGTTCGGATGGAAGTCGCTGAAGCACGCCGAGCTATGCACGCGCGCCGTCAACCAGAAGAAGCTCGCCGCCAGCGTCGTGCGCCTGATCGGTAAGCCGCGTCAGCGAGAGGATTGACTTCAAACCAATTCGACGCGGGGGTCCAAAATATAAAGTCGTCTGGCAGCCGCACGCGGCCAGCGAGTAAGCAGCAGCGCCAAGAGGTTTACGCAGAGATTGTTAGTCCGCTCGAGACGTTCACCTGGAACGTCGATGCTACGGTGACCGCGCGACGGCGCCGACGGGCCAACATCCTGCGCATGTTCGCGTCGGGGAGCTTCCTTTCCGCCATAGCGTTGGTGGGCGTCCTGCATCACGCACGCATCATTGGCTTCGGCCCCATGGCGAGTGCCGGTTACGTGCAAGGTGCGCAGCGTTAAATAGATGTCGGAACAAGCACGGGTGCCCCATAGCGTCTGGGTATCGATTTCAGTGGAACTCGGTATTTCAGATCGCGACTGCGTTTTGGCATAACGGGCATTGGAAGTGCTGGCGCATCGCGGCCAGCCGACCGCCTCAAGCAGCAAACGTAAATCGTCCCCCAAAACTGACCTGGGAGACCCGGGAAAGGATTGTGCTATGACCTATCGAATCGAAATCGTCTACCTCGAACGCGCAAGTGGCAAGGTACGCCACATGTGGCGTGAGATCATCGCGGATAGTGCCGAGCGGGCAACGCGTCGAGCGCTTGCGGCTCTCACAACCACGGTTCGCGATTTCACAATCCGCACAGTCACGGCGCTCGCATGATGAGGTGGCCGGGAGTGGGGGCACTTTCAGGGACAAATTCTTCCCACCCAACTTACCGGTCTGATCCTGAAAGGAAAAAATGCTTAGTGGTGCCCAGGGGCGGAATTGAACCACCGACACCGTGATTTTCAGTCCAGAGGGTGCAAGTGAAGCGTTGAAGTTTCAGTAGTTTAGCAGGCCGCCCGTTGCAACCTTTGCTCTACTGAGCAGTACAATGCAGAACCCATGCCCACAAAACTCCCGCGAAGGTCTGAGGCAATGATCAAGATTGCCTGGGCCCACCGTGCACAGCAAAGGTTCTTCCGATCACACCGTCCATGGCTGGGTCGAACCTTCGGCTCCATGCGTTCAGCAGTGGTGCATCGGTGTGGCAAAGCTCACAGCGCGATACCGCATAAGCCTTCATGATCCACCCATCGCATCAAACCCCCCGAGTGGGGTTTCTTGGGACAAGTCGACGGTTGACGAGCGAAGACCACGAGCCGGCAGCACTGATTTCCCCGCAACGACGGACACCAAGCGCGTGACAAATACCGAGGAGGCGAAGGTAGCCGCCTACACCGTGGGCTTTTCCTCGCGTTCCACGACCGCCGCAATCAACCCCGCTCGCCAGTCGGGCTGGGGAAGCCTGGCGGCGGCCGCCTCGATCTCGCCTCGGATGCGGCTGTAAACGTCGATGCCTTCAATCAGACAATCGAGGTGCATGGACGTCAGCCGCAGCCGTTCGGCGAGGATGGCTGCGATCGAGCGATCGAGCCGGCCAGCGAAGCTTGGGTCCGCCCGGATGAACTTGTCGATCGTCAATTCGTCGATGATGCGCAGGCGTGTCGGAGTGTCGGCGACGATCCGGGCGCTGGTGGGCGCGCCGTCCACGAACGACATCTCGCCGAAGAACTCACCCGTTTCCAGCACCGCTAGCAGCGCCGTCCCGGTTCGGTCTTGGCGCTCGACGCGAACCGAGCCGTCTTCAATGAAAAAGATGGCCTGCAACAGCACATCCTGGCTGAGCACGACCTGCCCCCGGGCAAATGATTTCGTTGCCGCCGCGGCAAGCGACCAAGTCTTCCTCAGCAGCCTCGAGGAAGGGTAGAAATCGCGTCACTTCCATGCTCTCACCCTCGCGTGAGCCGCTCTGCGGCTGTCCTCAGCATACCGGCAATTTGACCACGTCGTGTTTGGCGAGGCAAGGTTTGGGCTGCTGTCGATGGGTTTGAGACGCCCGAGCAGGCAATAAAAACGACGCCTCCGAGATGATGGTTATCAATTGATGACCGCAGGTATTGCCGGTCGGAATTTGCGCTGGCTTCGAGACGCCGGCTTAGGTGATTTGGGGCAGGGTTGATACACCCTATATCACTGCAGCTTGTGGCATATAATGCCGGCAGGTAATCACGTCGCTTTCGGTGCGGCAGGCGACACGCGCTCAGGGTAGGTGCGAAATGACAAGCAAAGTCAAGTTTGGACGGCGCATTTGAAAAACACCGACAGGGCATCAAGGGGTCTGCACGCTCGATCACCAGGGCGCCAGGCCTGGGAGGACCTACTGAACCAGAATATCCGGGGCTATTCCTTTCGCCGATCTTGCCATTTGCAACA
>CAVRVR010000040.1:0-43894 GCA_963724595.1 uncultured Alphaproteobacteria bacterium
TCATAGAGAAACACGCGATTGAAATAAGGACGGTAATCCTCGGGGCTGAGCTCCGCCGCGCGCGAAAGATCGGCGATCGCCTTCTCTGTATCGCCCTTCGTGTTGTAAAGGTCTGCTCTGCGGAGATACAAGCTGGGGTCGTCGCTCTTCAGCGCGATGGCCCGGTTAGCCTCGGCGATCGCGGCATCTAACTCGACTGCCTTTTCCCGCTGCCTACGATCGAAGTCACAGATTACTCGCGGCTCAGATTTCAGGATTACGGCAGCGATGACTGTTGTCCGCGCTTTCAGCCTGAGCCGTCGCAGCGAGGACCAACACAAAGAGCAGAGTAGTAAGGGTCGAGCGCATGGCACCTCCATGTCGGCTCGCCTCGAAGGCCGGCCGCTCGGAAACGTAACATAACAGTTTGAGACAAAGGACGGCTTATCCTTGGCGCGCTAACCACGCACGGTTGGCGATTTGCCACCGCTCGCTGACTCTCGATCTCTCGCAACCGTTCTGGTCCTGATTGCGTTTGTCTTACAAACCGCTGCCGAATGCGCCCATCGGGGGATTTGCAGTATGAAGGGCAACAGAGGCTTCAACCTGGCAAGCGATATTGCATCAGAGAAGCGAAGCTACCGTCGAGACGACGGGTTATTGATGGTCGAGATCAGACCCGGCCACTTTGTGAACGAGAGGGCGGCGCAAGCTCTCGGCCTATTCAAATAGAGTGTAGATGCCAAATCCCCATCCGCCGGCGGCGCACCGGCGCCTCGGCGGGGAAACTATCGGCGAAGGCGTGCCCGAATAGAGGTCGAACGTTAAGTAGGCTCGCCGTTGCACGCGATCAGTGATTGGAATATGCGGGCGGTGCGTGGCTGCTGCTGCGGATTCCACGCACGGAGACAACGAATGGCTCGCCTTGACGCTGTGGATCCCCGCAACCTACTTCCACCAAACCTGCGGGCTCTTTCGTTGTCGGATTGCGAGGTTGTCCTACCCTACGAAGAAGCTATTCAAGCCCTTGATCTTTTTGTCGCTGCGCGATGGGGCTTGCTCGCATGGGAAGGGTGGGTCAAATACCCATCGGGAGTTGGTCATCATTCGGAGTATCAAGGCACGGTCGAATTGACACGGCGCGCGGATGAGACATGGGATGATTTTGTGCGACGGTCAGCCGAATTCGGTCGCCAAACTATGCAGGCGGACCACCAGCGCTTTGCGCATGATGCGGCATGCCAGGGGATGCAACTCTACTTCTGCTTCACGGTAATACCGCCCATCGCATGATCACCAAGGATCAAATCCGGCAGCGACCCTTCGGTGTCGCCGGCGACTGGCAGCAGCTCCCGCGCCTTGTCTTCGCTCCACACCGCGGGCTGCAGTGCATGGGCAATTTGCTTTGCATGGGGTTGATCCTCTGATTTCCGAATATCCTCGCCCCCTGGGTCTCGACCGTGCCGACCACAGCTTGGCCTCCGGCGTGCACATGAACATGCTCGACCGTACCATTCGCCGCTTTCACCGCACCGCCAGTGACTTCGCCGGCGCCCTCCGCGAAACGCATCATCCTGCTTTCAGGCCTCGTACGCCGTTGAGTGCGACGACCTTGAGGCGCGCAGGATCATGCTCGCCTGCGGCGACCGCTGCCATCACGCGCACGATCATCTGGCGAAGCATCTCATCGCTGTCTTTTGGCGACGGGTAGTAGGTGATGGTCTGCAACTCGCGCCACGCCTCGTTGCACACACGACCCATGAGGTCGATGACTCGTCGCCGAAATTGCAGTGTGTGAGTTCCATGGTTTGCACCTCAGTTTGTCAGCCCTTCCCCCTGTCTGACACCCATAAGCTGCTCGTGTAACAAGTGTCTGCACACCCAAGGTTTTGAGCATCGTATGTCGCTGGCGCCAAAGCGTCCTACCCGCGGGCGGGCGCGTAAACATGGAGCAGTGCGCTCGGCTCGGCATTTGCAAGAGGAAGCTCCCTGCTGGCGCGCCTCGCTCTCCTCCGCATCGCCGCTGGCAGGTCCGGAATGGCCGTAATCGGGCGGAAGATGTCCCCCTTCCGCGGCAATGTGCGGCCGCGAGCCCCGGGGACGAGCTCGTGGATTGGAGGATGCGCCGCCTAAAGCGTTTCTAGGCGTCGATCATGAGTTTGATTTTGGAGGCACTGGTGGCGGGCCCGTCAGAGACTTCGCCGCTCCCTCGCAGCGCGGCCAAGGCGATTGCTTCATCCTTGGCGCGTTGCGCTTCCGATCTGCGTATCGCTTTGTCATAGGCCTTTTTAGCCTTGGCATAGGCAGCGCTGCGCGCCCTGTAATTCTTTGAAACCTGCTCAAAGTTTCTCACCTTTGAGACAACGAGGACCCGCGCGTCGCGTGCAGCCTTCACGCGCGCAAGATGGGCTTCGCAGGCTCGGACAATGGCCGCGCTGTAGGCTTCTTCAGGAGTGGGCATTTATTTCCTGCGAGGTGATGCTGAGACGAGAAGGGACGCTGATCCGGGGAGAATCAGCGTCCCAGCACCACAGAACCCGTAGAGAGGAGGTCATCCCACGAGGGCTCGAGGAATGGTGGCGCGCGACAAGCGGTAACATTTCGGACAAAAATGTCCTGTCACCCATACGGGGTAACCCTCTGCCTAAAAAACAGTCGTTACAGAGAGTTGCACACGCCCCTTAGCTGCGGTCCGCGCGTGCTTTCGCTTCGCCCAGTGCTTTTGCGAGGCGACGTTGCGTCCGGCGCGCCACCTTCGACTGCTTACCAGACTGCTGCGCCTCGACGAGCTCGCGCATGAGCACCAGCGCGAGTTGGTGTCTTCGAGCATCAACATGACGATGCCAGCTCCTGGCCGTTTTGGTCGCTGCGAACCATCATCTCTATGGCCTCTCGGTCTGTCCTGGCTCAGTTATTTCTACGCCTTCTTTAGGCTGCGCCGATTGCAGGGCATTCCCAGCGCACCTGTCTAATTGGCGCAATCGTCATGCAAGTGTTCAATGCGTTGTCCTCTTGTTCAGGCTCATCGCAAGCTCGGTTGGGTTTGCGCTTTTGGAGACCGAAGGGCGGTTGCGGGAGCCTTCAAGTGTCCTAAATCTCCCCCAAATCGGGGATGGGCAAGTGCGGCGGGCAGAGCACTTTCTACCGCGTCGAGGCACACTGATTTTGCCACTGACGGGTGGGGAAAGCCCTCTCTTTGTGCACGGCCAAGGGAGGGGGGGGTAAGCGCGCCAGAGCGATGGCCTTAACGCCAGCGCTCCCCGCTGCTGAGGCTAGGGCCTTGCTCTGGCGCGTGCCGGCGGATTGTCGGACAGACATCTGCGGACAACGCAAAATCCTGAATGAATAGACCCCTACGCTGGTCACCGGTCCTTCGCAAGTTGGACCGAGGGTGGCCTCAGCCGGGCGGCGCCTCCTCGCAAATTCCGCCCGGCTGCTGCATCTAGCTCTAGCCCTCTACGAGCCGTAGCTGATCTCTACGTCGTCATTGTTTGGGATCTACATCTTGTACGTGTTTCAGCACTGCGGCCGCGGCTATTGGATGTGGCGAAACACTGTAGAGGTTCACGACGCGATGTCCGCCGAACAGGATCGAGGCCAGAATGAGGATTCCGAGCGCCTGCCAAATCGTAATCTGCTTGATGCCGAAGACGTCCGGGATCACGGCGTTCCAAATCCACTGAAAAATGAATGTGAAGATCAGAAGCGCGACGATCGCCACGACCAATCCGATCAGTACGGCTCCAGGTTCCATCGCTTCATTCCTTGGATGTGCAGTTAGTCTTTAGATGTCGTTGACGGCGGCCGACCATTCTCTCTCTCCGCCAGAGAGACACTCTGCTGGCGGAGCCCATTCCCAAAAACCGGAGCAGTCATCGCGGAGGCGCGGACTAGCTCCGGTAGCAGTTCAGCCTGCTAAGCTTCACTTACGCTTGCGCGCAGATGGTTCACCAGCAGCCGCGATTGCGATACAGGGCAGCGCCGCCCCAACGGTAGCCGCGGTAGCCCCGGTATCCGTAGATGCCCGCACGCCGGTAGCCGCGGTATCCATAACCGATACCCCGGTAGCCCCGATAAAGGCCGACACGGCGGTAGCCGCGGTAACCCCGGTACAGCCCGACACGGCGGTAGCCGCGGTAAAGGCCGACACCCCGATAACCGCGATATCCGCGGAACCCGCGATATCTGACGTGTTCGACGAGAGAGGAACTGTTCTGCTGGATGCTCTTGCTGAGGGGGGCGGCCGGAATGGCTTGGCTACTGGCTGTGGAGCCAGCGATCAAAGCCGCAGCGAGCGCCGCGATAACGATGCCCGTTTTCATAGCTTCTCCTGTTGCGTCTTCGTTGTGCGCGGCTCTCTTGGGGGAAGGGACGAGGTCACGCGCACGATCATGATGCGTCTGTTCCGGTTCGTCCGATAGGCAGATTTCAGGGGTCCCCCAAAGAGGGTTACCTCGTATTTCGTGCTACTAATTGTTGGCCCGAAAGCGTACCGCTGTCTCGCGCCACCATTCCTCGCCCGTGGAATGCGACCCCCCCTTCCGTCGGGTTGTGTGGTGCAATTGGGACGCTGATCCTCCCCCCGGATCAGCGTCCTTTCTCGTTCTGGGTCTCCGCATGATCTCGCAGGAAAGAAATGCTCACTCCTCAGGAAGCGTATAGCGCGGCAATCCTCCGCGCCTGCGAAGCCCACCTAGCGCGCGTGAAGGCTGCGCGCGACCCCGGGTCTTAGTCGTCTCAAAGGCGAGAAACTTTGAGCACGCTTCAAGGACTTACAGGGCGCGGAGCGCTGCCTATGCCAGGGCTAAAAAGGCATATGACAAAGCGATACGCAGCTCGGAAGCGCAACGCGCCAGGATGAAGCAATCGCCTTGGCGGTGCTCCGAGCGAGCGCGAAGTCGTGCTGGGTCGTGCACAACTTCACGCCGCCGAGGCCGTGGAGTGAGCGATAGTTTTGCTGATCCCGGTCCCAAGCAAAATTTCTTGCGACCCACAAAAGCGCTAGGTTTAACGCGAGGCCAGCTGCTACTCTCCAGCAGCGGGAGGTCGGCACAGGGACGGGCCGACCTCCTTGTACTGCCAATACCCAGATCAGTGCGCTGATGCGCCGAGGAGCAGCGCCGGACGATGTGGTCGCAGTAGAGGGGTTGGTATCACGGGATGAGCCGCAGCCGTACGGCTTGCGCGACAGCGTGGATTGAGTTTCGTGTCCCGAGCTTCACCTGGGCCTTCTTGATGTGGCTCCTTACCGTCTCTTCGCCCAGCCCCAAGTCTTCACCGACCTCAGCAATGCGATGACCCAGAGATAGCCAGCGCAGCACCGACAGTTCGCGCGGCGTCAGGCAGGCACCCTTGCCAATGCGGCCGGTAAACGGCGGGGCGAGCTTTTGCAGCTGGGTGGTTGCGAAAGAGGCGCCTAGGTAAAGCAGCGCACGTTGATGCGGCTGGAGCTGCATCGCCTTGGGCGACCAATAGGCAAAGATCCAGCGGCCTCCGATTGGGCAACCGAAAAGATCGCGGATGCCGTGTTTCAAATTTAGCTCGACCGCCCACCGATCAATGCCAATGGGCTCGAGCGACTTCATGAGCTCTGTGAGCGTGAAGGGCGCGAGCGCAAGACGCGCTGCCACATCACTTGGTGCCGGTGACCCTGTGGCCAGCTCCGTGCGGTCCTCCCACCATCCCTTAGGGACGCTCTCGTGTAGGAAAACTGTCTTGCCCAGGACGAGCGAGTGAGAGGCCCCAAAATTTAGCGGAAGCAGAGCTGCCCCTAGAACGTGGGCATGGCAGTCGGACCATGTAATCCTATCGAGCGCGCCCAGGACTGCCTCAGGCGTGTCGAGATGGTGAACCGCCTCTGTGAATTTGAGGAGGTCGGCGGAGAGTTGGGTGGGCATTCATGCACCTGCTCTCTTCAACCGGACTGAGCTTGTCCCCTGACTAGCTTGCTCGGGGATCGCACTTCAAAAAGAGCGACCGATCAGAACGAGGAATGCGAGGAAGACCACTGCCACCATGAGGATGCCGAGCGCTTCGAGCATTGCGTCCTGCTCACAAACGAGAACGAACATGCCTGCCGCGCACACCGAGCAAAGGGAGACACCTTCCCTTGGCTCGGTGGGACCGCATCGGCGGCCGGCGCTCCCCTCCGGAGGCTTTATGCAAATTCGCTGTGAGGAGACTGCCGAGAAAGGGATAGGCTCACCATCCCCGATTAGGGGGAGATCTCGGGACTAAAGAACAATGTGGCGCAATGCTTCACCGGAGCGGCAGTCCGGCCTTCCAACGCATTGGTCCAGATGGATTAAAGCGCGGTTATCCGGGGCACGAGCCGTTGGTTTCTGCATCTAAGCCATGCTAAACGAAAAACGCTACTCCCCTTGAGCACGTTATCTAGGACCAACGTAGGATCATGGACAGGGTTGACCTCATTGATGATGAGTTTGCTGGCGAGCAGCGGCTACTCACGCCACGAGAAATTGCCATCGTCACGCTAATTGCTGCCGGACACTCAAACAAAGCGATTGCCATCCAACTCGGTCATCTCGCCCATACCGCAACAGTGACAGTCCACCGTAACAGTCGGGTTAAAAAAGCCCTGCCATGACAGAAGCTAAAGCCCAGCCAACACCTTGGCGTCTGACTGGTGCGGTCGAGAGGACTCGAACCTCCACGCCTTGCGGCGCTACCACCTCAAGGTAGTGCGTCTACCAATTCCGCCACGACCGCAAGCCGGGAGAACGAGCGCTCATATAGCCAAGTTGCGCGGCCGGAACAAGCGCGCGCGAAACGCCCGCAAACTGCAGGCGTTGCGCAGAGGCACGGCGGCATATCGCCCCTGGCCGGCCGTGCGCGGCCGCGCCTAGCCCTCGCCCGACGCCGAGACTTAGACTGCCGGCATGACCCGGAAACTGTCCGACCGAGGAACGTCGACGGCGGCGCCCGCGATCGCGTGGGCGCGTGAGCGCCGCTCCGGTCGACTATCCCGATGCCGTGCGCGCCATGCAGGAGCGCGCCGCACAGCATCGCGCGCAGGCGACCGCCGCAGAGCTCGTCTGGCTGCTCGAGCACCCGCCGATCTACACCGCCGGCACCAGCGCGCGCGACGAGGAGCTGCTGGCCCACGATCGCTTCCCCGTGCATCGCACCGGCCGCGGCGGCCGCCTCACCTATCATGGGCCCGGGCCAGCGCGTCGCCTACGTCATGCTCGACGTGAAGCGCCATGGCGGCGACGTGCGCGCGTTCGTTGCGGCGCTCGAGGGTTGGATCATCGGCACGCTGGCCGACCTCGGCGTCACCGGCGAGACGCGTCAGACCGCGTCGGCGTCTGGGTTCGGCGTCCCGACAAGGGGCCCGGCATCGAGGACAAGATCGCCGCCATCGGACTGCGCTTGACCAAGTGGGTCAGCCTGCACGGCGTGAGCCTCAACGTCGATCCCGACCTATCGCACTACGGCGGCATCGTGCCGTGCGGCATCGCCGGGCACGGGGTGACGAGCCTTGCCGACCTCGGTGCCAGGCATTCGATGGAAGTTGTGGATAACGCCTTGCGCCGTCACTTCGAGCATCGTTTCGGACCGACGCGCGATGCCTCCGCGCCTGCCAATTCACGCCTCGGCAGCGGCAGCCGGGCGGATCGTCGTCCTCCAAAAGAGAAAGCCCGGCCCCCTAGGTGGGCCGGGCTCCCAAACCATAGCGTTCGTTACCTGCCCCTACTTGGCGCCGGGCTCAGAAGGCTGGTCCGCATCACCAGCCTTCGGCACTGCGGATGCGGGCGGCCCGTCGTAGTAGAGGTAGCCGTCCTCAATCGACACGACGTCCGAGCCTTTGAGCTCGTACTCGTCTTTTTCACTGTCGTTGAGGCGGATCACGCAGCCCTTATCACAGACCCCTTCGAGTGACGCGGACGGCCGTAAAACATGGTCTTTGTCGCATTTCCCTCGATGACACTGACTTTGTAGTCCTTGCCATCTCGGTTGGTGATCGACGAAGCGTACGCGAGTGGGGACCAGATCAGAGCTACGCTCAGAGACACCGTAACGACCAGCTTGGACATCACGGCAGCTCCTGTTGATCTCTCAGAGAGAGATCGACTACCTCTTCTTCTTCTTGGCTGCCGGCTTCTTCGCCGCGGCTTTCTTGGCAGGTTTCTTCGCTTTGGCCTTCATGGTGATCGTCCTTCCATTGTGAACCCGAACGATAAGAGCCGAATTGGATTCGACTCGGTCGGGACGCTGACCAATTTGGTGAGAATCAACCCCGTCCACAAACGGAATTTTCCGGTGACCACTATCGGAAATTTCGATAGATAGGTTTTTGGACCTTTCGCAGCGAACAGTTAGCACGATGGATGTCAATCTCGCGCGCACCTTCCTGATGGTTGCCGAGACGGGCAGCTTCATCGATGCCGCGCGCAAGATGAACATCACGCAGTCGACCGTGTCGGCGCGCATCAAAGGCCTCGAAGACCTGCTCGGACGCCCATTATTCGAGCGTTCCAAGTCGGGCGCCGAGCTCACTGCAGCCGGCGAGCAGTTCCAGAAACATGCGCTGGCGCTCGTTCGCGTCTGGCAGCACGCGCAGCTGGAGGTCGGGCTCTCCGATCAGCACCGCGACCACCTGGCGGTCGGTGCTCCGATCGCTTTTTGGGATGGCTTCCTGCTGCGTTGGGTGTCGTGGCTGCGCGCCAACATCCCCGATATCGCCGTTTCGGCGAGCAGCGGGCTGTCGGTGGTCCTCACGCAGCGGCTGATCGAGGGCACGCTCGACCTCGCCGTCATGTACCGGCCGACGCAGCCGCCGGGGCTCACGATCGAGCATCTGTTCGACGAGGAATTCGTGCTGGTGACGAGCGTGCCGGCGAGCCAGCGGCGCTCGCCGTCCGACTATGTGTTCATCGACTGGGGCCCGGATTTCCAGCAGGACCACGCCGCGGCCTACCCCGAGTACACCAACCCGGGCCTCAATCTCGATCTCGGTCCCGTCGGCATCGACTATCTGCTGACCAACGAGTGCTCGGGCTATTTCCCCTCGCGCCTCGTCGGCTCGCATCTCGCGCGCGGACGCCTGCGGCAGCCCAAGCGGGCGCGCAAATTCGTCTATCCGGTCTATGTGGTCTATCCGGAAGCGCGCAACGAGGAGGCCTATGAGCCGATCCTCAACGGCCTGCGGCAGCTGGCGGCCAAGTACGCCTGACGCCGCCTAGGCCGTGGGCCGCACCTCGAACCCGTCGAACGCGCCGACGCCCTCGCCGATGATGTCTAGCCGAGCAACGCGCGAAGCGGGTGGGCCCGCCCGGCAGGCTTCGAGCATGTCTTCGACCGCATCCGGCGATCCCTGCAGCACCGCTTCGACCGAGCCGTCGCGGCGATTGCGCACCCAGCCGGTTAGCCCCAGTTCCGCCGCCCGCATCTCGACGAAGGCGCGATAGCCCACGCCCTGCACGCGGCCTTCGACGCGGACGTGAACGGTGCGCTATTCTCGCTCATGAGCTTACCGCCCGGCGAAAAACGGATCAGTCGGCGGCTTTCAGCGCCGTGACCTCGATCTCGATCAGCATCTTCTCATCGAGGAGCCCGGCGACAATGACCGTGCAGGCCGGCCGCACCTCGCCGAAGTACTTCTGCAGCACCGGCCAGATCGGCTCGAAGTCCTCCTTGCGGGTAATGAGGTAGTGCACGCGGACCACGTCGGCGAGCGAGGACCCCGGCCTGGGCGAGCGCCGCTGCAATGTTCTTGAAGCACTGCTCGGCCTGTTCGACGACGTTGTCGGAAATGGTCATCGTCGCATAGTCAAAGCCGGTGGTGCCGGAGACGAACACGGAGCGGCCATCGACGACGGCGCGCGAGTAGCCGATCTTCTGCTCGAACTGCGAGCCGGAGGAGATGAGCTTGCGATTGGACATCAGGCGAACTCGAGAATGATGGCATCGACGGCCAGGCTGTCGCCCGGCTTGGCGTTGATCTTCTTGACGGAGCCGTCGCGCTCGGCGCGCAGGATGTTCTCCATCTTCATGGCCTCGACGACCGCGAGCGCGTCGCCCGCCTGCACTTCCTGGCCCTCGGCGACGTGAATGGCCTTCACGAGACCAGGCATGGGGCAAAGCAGGAACTTCGAGGTGTCGGCGGCGGCCTTCTCCGGCATCAGGGCGGCGAGCGCCGCCTCACGCTCGGTGTAGACGTAGACCGGCACCTGGATGCCGCGATAGGCCAGATTGACCCCGTTGAGGATCGGGCGAACCTGCACGGCAACATGTTTGTCGCCGACCTTCCCGGTCCACACCGGGTCGGCCGGCCGCCAGTCCGACTTGAGAGCGAGGGTTGTGCTGCCGTCGGGGAACGAGACACGGTAGGAACCGGCCCCGCCTGCCTCGACCTCAACGGGAAGGTAAGTGTTCTTCACCTTGACGACGCGGCGCCGAGCGAACTGCACCGGCTGGCCGGTCATCTGGTGGGTGATTTCGCGCCGGCGGGTATTGTTCTCGTTGTCGATGACGGCTGCAACGGCGGCGACGACGTGCAGCTCGGCGCCTTCCGCCGCGCGCGCCTTGAAGCCATCGGGAAACTCTTCGGCAATGAAGCCAGTCGACAGGGCCCCCTTGCGCCAGCGCGGGTGCTGCATCAGCGCGGTAAGGAACGGGATGTTGTGCTGGATGCCGTCGATATAGAAGCTATCGAGCGCTTCGGCCTGGGCATCGATGGCCGCCTCGCGTGTTGCGGCGTGGGTGACGAGCTTGGCGATCATCGGGTCGTAGTACATCGAGATTTCGCCGCCCTCGAAGACGCCCGTGTCGTTGCGCACGGTGGCACCGTTGAAAACGCCTTCTGCGGGCGGGCGATACTTCACCAGGCGCCCGATCGACGGCAGGAAGTTGCGGAACGGATCCTCGGCATAGACGCGGCTCTCGACCGCCCAGCCCTTAAGCTTCACGTCCGACTGCTTGAAGGGCAGCTTCTCGCCGGCGGCGACGCGGATCATGAGCTCGACAAGGTCGACCCCCGTGATCAGCTCGGTCACCGGATGCTCGACCTGCAGACGGGTGTTCATCTCCAGGAAGAAGAAGCTCTTGTCCTGACCAGCGACGAACTCGACGGTTCCGGCGGAATCGTAGCCCACGGCCTTGGCCAGCGCGACGGCCTGCTCGCCCATTGCCCTGCGGGTCTTCTCATCGAGCAGCGGCGACGGCGCTTCCTCGATGACCTTCTGGTTGCGCCGCTGGATCGAACATTCACGCTCGGCGAGATAGATGACGTTGCCGTGCTTGTCGCCGATGAGCTGAATTTCGATGTGGCGCGGGTTGACGATGAACTTCTCGATGAACATGCGGTCATCGCCAAAGCTCGCCTTGGCCTCGTTGCGCGATGAGGTGAAGCCGTCGGCCACCTCCGACTTGCTCCAGGCGATGCGCATGCCCTTGCCGCCGCCACCGGCGGAGGCCTTGATCATGACGGGATAGCCGATCTCGTCAGCGATCTTCACCGCATGATTGACGTCGGCGATCTCGCCGACGTAGCCGGGAACGGTCGAGACCTTGGCCCTGGCAGCCGCCTTCTTGCTCTCGATCTTGTCGCCCATAGCGGCGATCGCGTTGGGATTGGGACCGATGAAAACGATCCCCGCCTTTTGCAGGGCGATGGGGAAGGCCTCCCGCTCCGACAGGAAGCCGTAGCCCGGGTGCACCGCCTCGGCGCCGGTTTGCTTGCAGGCGTCGATGATCTTGTCGATCAGCAGGTAGGATTGGGCCGCGGGCGGCGGACCGATGCGGACGGCCTCGTCGGCCATTTCCACGTGCAGCGCGTCCTGATCGGCATCCGAATAGACGGCGACGGTCTTGATGCCCATCTTGCGCGCAGTCTTGATGACGCGGCAGGCAATCTCGCCACGGTTGGCGATCAGAATTTTTTTGAACATAACCCCTTGTGCTCACTAGGTAGGCGAGCCACTGCCGCCTGCCGGTTGCGTAGCTGACGTTCTAGACGGCCATTGAAGTGTCGTAAACTGGCAGCGCCCGGCAAAAAGCGCGCAGTGTCGCAGGCCGCGAACCGTGTTTACGGCCCGCAGCCCGATACACCTTACCCGACCGGCCCTACGCGGCGTGCGCGAGGCGCTCCACTGCCGCTTGCAGATCCGGGTGGATCTTGGTGCTTTCCTTCCTGAGATAGGCGACCAGTGCCGCCTCGTTCGGCGTCAGACGGCCGTTGCGCCCGATCCGGTCGCATAACCAAGCGGCCTCAGCCTGCGTAATCTCTTCGTTGGTGATGATTTCGATGCGCTGCTGCTCAAGACGGGCAAGAGCGCGCTCCTCGGTCGACTGATCCTGGTAGGTGGCGCGAACCGCATCGATGCTTGAGGAAACCATGGCGGAGAGCAGCGCCAGCGGCGACAGCTCGCCCTTGGCTTCCATCAGCCATGCGTCGCGGCGCAATGCTTCCTCGCGCGTCGGCACCGCCTGACCCGAGGCCGCCATGACGACGTTGGTCACCGCCTTAACAAAAAGGTCGGTCCACGCGGCATTGGACTGCGGGTCGGCAATTGCGTCATTGATGTCGAAAAGCACTTCTGCCTCGGGGCGCGTGATGGCAACGCAGCCGTCGCCGCCGAAGGCATAGAGAATGCGGCGGACGAGCTCGACCTCGCATTCGCGGATGCAGCCTTGCTGACCGGGGTGCGCTTCGCGCAGCGGGCCGTCGCCGTCGATCACGGCGCGTTTGATCTGCTCTAACGCGAGGCGCGAGAGGCTGACGGGCGACCAGCGCGACTTATCGAGCACGTTGACGATCAGATTTAACTCCGACTTGCGCTCAACGAGGCCATTAGGGGCAATGCGGTTCGTCAGGACCTTGGCCTCCGAAGCCATCAGGTAGCCTTCAGGCTCGACCTGATTGACGAGGTAGTCGGTGAGCGCATCGATGTAGAATTCGGACCAAGCCGGATCCTGCTGCTGGCAAGT
Source organism: uncultured Alphaproteobacteria bacterium (assembly GCA_963724595.1). GTDB lineage: Bacteria > Pseudomonadota > Alphaproteobacteria > Rhizobiales > Hyphomicrobiaceae > Hyphomicrobium_A. The sequence continues at coordinate 12,931 of CAVRVR010000040.1, forward strand.
CTCGTTGAGGGTGAAAAGGGCCTCGGCTTCGTCCGCCGAAATCAAACTGTCGTTGTGGAGCGCTGCTTTCAGCCTCAACACATCGACGTCATTGACACTACCCCGCTGCAACATCTCGGTAATCGGAAGCGACTGCAACGCGCTCATCTCAGCCCCGCTCGCAAAAGCAACATGCCGGCAGCTTAGAAAAACGGGCTTACCAATTGGCTAACGATTGCCTCGCCGCGAAGCATTCCGGCGCGCAACACATTGAGTGTTGCGCGCCGGCATCAAGAGAAGACGGGCGACAAGAAAGAGGGCCGCCAACCGGCGGCCCTAGAGGCAAAATGGAGGCACTTAGGCGACTTGCTTACTTGCCAACACGCGGCAGCCACCACGGGCGGCGACGGGCGTCGCTCTTCTCGTCGGCAATGTGCTCGGAAGCGTCGTTCTGCAAGTAACGGATCTTGCGACGCTCCGACTTGCTGAGGTAGCCATCGGAGCGGAACGCGGCTTCCTGGTTGGCGATGCGCCGCTGCTCGGCGCGCAGCTTCAGACCTTCGGTCCACGTGATCTTGCCGGTCTCGCGGCCGTGCTCGATGCGGCTGGCCTGATAGTCCTGCCGGTCGTTGATGCTCGCCGCAGACACAGCGGCGGTCGAAGCGATAAGAGCAGTAGCGATGAGAGCAATCTTGTTCATGGTCCACCTCTTCCTCGGTTTGCGCCCCCTCCGTCGGAAGTGGCGTTGTGACGAGGCGGACAATGGCGTCTGCGCTTTGAACTCGTTCTGAATGACGATTACAGCCGCCGTTCATCTTGCCGCCATGGCGGCAAAAGGGCGATTCTGAACAGAAAGTGCGGATATCCAGGGTGACGGTTAGCAGCCGCGGCGCTTCTCGATCGATTGGATCAGCCGCACGTTGGCGCGCTCGTAGTCGTTGAGCGGCACCTGATCCTGATCGGTATAAGTGCAGCCTTCGTTGCCGAACTCTTCCTGGCCGCGGCCGGTTTTGAAGCAGTAGCCGCGCGAAGCATAGATGCCGTTGCGCACTGTATAGAGCTGCTCGCAGCCCAGCTTCTCCGCGTCGTCCGGTGAGATTTTCCGGTCCTGTACGCAGCCGATGATTTCATAGCAGAGCGACGCGGGGCCAGGGTTTCCGGCCAGCACCGGCCCGGCGACGCCAAGAGCGATCACACCGTAGGCGATCCGGTTCATGGTTCCCCCGCTTCGGCCCGAGCGTCGAGACCCCTACCCTACCGCTAGAGCGCAGTGTTGTCGTGCTTCTTCCAGGTCACGCGCTGAGCGCGGCAGCACCGCTCGGCGAACTAGCGAGGCGCCGATGTCTCCGGCGGCGCGCCGGCGCGCCCAAGGCTCATGAGAGTTGTATCGGGCGAAAACACATACCAGAGCGGCGTCGTTAGGACATCGAGTGTTTGACGATCATCCAGACTCGCCATGACCTGCGCGCCAAGCTGCTCAGGTTGCGGGGCTTCTTGCTCGGTGGGCAGCATCGAAAGCGACAGAAACAGCTCGTTCTTCTCGTTGGCAAAGACATCGACGGTGCACATGTTGGTCGCCTCGTAGCCGAAGAGATCGAGCGCCTGCCGGTACCTTCCTTGCGATAGTTTGATCGGCTCGTCTGACCCACGGATTTCCGGAAAATCAGATTGTCGCATGCCGTGCAGAGATTCTGGATCATCGGCAGGGCGCCCCAAGACAGTGTGCGCGAAGTTCGTCCACAGATCCTTGCTGCGGCACGCCTGATCGAGCATGCGGGTGGTGAGCGCAGTCGGTGGCTTGTACCCTTTCAGCTTGATCGACCAGACGCCGGCCTTTTCGATGGTGTCGACGTACAAAAGATCGTTCGGCCGCACCTGAAGAGCTTTGGCCAAGAGGCCACGGGGAAAAAGCTCGCGCCGGTCTATCTCGAGCAATTTGGCGATCGCGGTCACGCCACGGCGAAAGTTCAACATCGTCGCTTCTGCGGTGTCTGCCTCTAGGTAGGGCGCGTGAAATCCAAGCGTAGCGCGCACGTCCAAAGTACGGTCGGGCGCCAATTCCCCGTCCTCGGATCTCTGCGCGTTACCGGCGAGGAACAGAAAGGCGCACGCCGAGTAGCATTCGGCGCCACGATCGACGACCGTGGCAATGTTTGTGTGCTTGAGCACAGTCGTAATCAGCTTCAGCGCTTCGTCGTAGTTGCCGCCCAGACTGTTGAGACACAGGCTCACATTGCGGCTGTCAAAGCCGCCTGTAGACCCCAGACCATCGAGGGCCGCAGAGAGCTTGTCGCTGTCTCCCGCTTCGATGGGACCTTCGAGCTTCAATTGACAGCCCGGCGAACTCCCAGGCCCGACCTCCGCGCCATGCGTCGGTAGGGCGGGAAATAGCAGCGCCAAAACAACAAATAGGACCTGGTCCAATCGCATCGAAACCGTGTGAAATCGGACCATGGCCGTTCAACCCTAGAGCGGGATGTTGTCGTGCTTCTTCCAGGGGTTCTCGAGCGTCTTGTTGCGCAGCATGTTGAGCGCGCGGCAGATGCGCCGGCGGGTGCCATGCGGCAGGATCACCTCGTCGATAAAGCCGCGCTCGGCGGCGACGAACGGGTTGGCGAACCGCTTCTGGTACTCGTCGATGCGGGCCTTGATCTTCTCGGGGTCGGCAAGATCGGCGCGATAGAGAATCTCGGCCGCGCCCTTGGCGCCCATCACCGCGATCTCGGCCGTCGGCCAAGCGTAGTTCACGTCGCCCCGTATGTGCTTGGAGCTCATCACGTCGTAGGCGCCGCCGTAGGCCTTGCGGGTGATGACGGTGATCTTCGGCACGGTCGCCTCGGTGAAGGCGAACAGCAGCTTGGCGCCGTGCTTGATGAGACCGCCGTACTCCTGCGCGGTACCCGGCAGAAAGCCCGGCACGTCGACGAAGGTCACGATGGGGATTTCGAAGCAGTCGCAGAAGCGCACGAAGCGCGCCGCCTTGCGCGAAGCGTCCGAGTCGAGGACGCCCGCCAGCACCATCGGCTGGTTGGCGACGATGCCGATCGTGCGGCCTTCCATGCGCGCAAAGCCGGTGACGATGTTCTTCGCGTAGGCTTCCTGAATCTCGAAGAAGTCGGCCTCGTCCACGACCTTCAGGATCAGCTCCTTGATGTCGTAGGGCTTGTTCGGGTTGTCGGGAATGATTGTATCGAGCGAGAAGTCAGTACGGTCGGCGCTGTCGGAAGTCGGCAGCGCGGGAACGCCTGAACGGTTGTTGGACGGCAGAAAGTCCATCAGGCGGCGCATCTGCAGCAGCGCCTCGACGTCGTCTTCGTAGGCGCGATCGGCGATCGACGACTTTGTCGTGTGAACCTTGGCGCCGCCGAGCTCCTCTGCCGTCACGGTCTCGTTGGTCACCGTCTTCACGACGTCCGGACCGGTGACGAACATGTAGCTCGTGTCCTTCACCATGAAGATGAAGTCGGTCATGGCGGGAGAATAAACGTCGCCGCCAGCGCACGGCCCCATGATCACGGAGATCTGCGGGATGACGCCGGAAGCCATGACATTGCGCGTGAACACCTCGCCGTAGCCGCCCAGCGCGTCGACACCCTCCTGAATGCGGGCGCCACCGGCATCGAACAGGCCGATGATCGGCGCCCGGTTCTTCAACGCCATGTCCTGAATCTTGGTCATCTTGCGGGCGTGGCTCGCCGACAGCGAGCCGCCCATGACCGTGAAGTCCTTGGCGAAGACGTAGACGACGCGGCCGTTGATGGTGCCCCACCCGGTGACGACACCGTCGCCCGGCGTCTTCTGCTTTTCCATGCCGAAGTCGGTGCAGCTGTGCTCGACGAAGGTGTCGAACTCCTCGAACGAGTTCTCGTCCATCAAGAGCTCGATGCGCTCACGGGCGGTCAGCTTGCCGCGCCCGTGCTGCGCGTCGATGCGCGCTTGCCCGCCGCCGAGGCGTGCATTGGCCCGGCGCTTCTCCAGCTCTTCGATGATTTCCTTCATAGCCTTCCCTCGAGCACGCGCCCGCGGGCGCCAAACTATCGAGAGGGCTCATAGCACGCAGCTTGGCCCGTGAGAACGCGGGCCGAGAGCGCGGGTCTGCGACGTTTGGGGTAGGTCCGGCCCGAGCGGGCCTAGGCCTGGCTGCGCCGGGCCCGCATGTACTGGGAGATCGCCTTCACGACCAGCCAAATCTCGACGATCGCCGCTATGAGGAACGGGATGCCGATGGCGGGGAGCACGTAGTCGAGGACGGATGGCGAAATGAGGCCGAAATAGCCGGCGAGCTGCACGAGGGAATACAGCGTCAGCAGGCCGAGGATGACCAGCGAGACGCGCATCAGGCTTGGGTTCTCGCGCCAAAGATAGTCGTTCAGGGGGCTTGCACCCCAATTCTTGAGGTTGGCCACGATCAGCAGGGGCATGATCACGACGACAAAAATATTGAGGAACGAAATCGTCGGTGGTGAGAGGTTGCATGGACGTCTCCAGAGCGGGGCGATAGCCGCCTGCACGTTCAGTTCTCACCGCGGCTGGCGGGCCCGCAGGAATGCGACCGCCGCGGCGGAGCCGAACAAGATGATGATGATGGACAGACCAAACATCGGAATTCCGAGCGCCATTGAGAGCACCTCCTCGGTCTCGAGCTGGATGAGACCGAAGTGGGTCAGGAGCTCGATCACGTTGAAAAGCAGCATCAGGCTAAGAAACGCGAGCCCGGCCCACACCAGCATAGGATGCTCGCGCCACAGGTACCCTGACAGGCCGCCTTCGCGGATTCGGTAGTTCGCCCAAATGATCCACGGCATCAACGCCACAACGCCGAAGGAGACGGCGAGGTCGAAGGTGCTCATAGTCATCGCCCGGCACCGATCACCAAGGGCATCGCGGCGACGACGATGATGACAATGGCTAGGTCAAAGAGGCTCAGCATGGGTTGCTCCATGGTCGAGGAAAGCTGAATCAAAGGATAGGCGCCGTCGCGCCGGCGGGCTGTTCCCCCGGGAACAGGCGATGCGATTGCGCTCTTTAGCGCCGCAAGAAGCTCGAGAAATCGGCCTGCGGCCTGCATCTCGGCATGGCGGCGGGCACGCCTGTCGGCGGCTTCCACGTCAACGCCCCAGCGGGCGATCTGCCAGTCCTCGTCGACGTGCGCCGCCGCCCAAGCCTCCTCGATCGAAAGCCGCCCCTTGGCGGCGGCGAGGGCGAGAAATGCCGAGCCGGTGAGCGTCGTCATCACGTGCAGGCAGGTCAGCGCGAAGGCGCCGAATGGGCCCACAAGGTCGCCGACGCGCGCCAGCGCCTGCGGGCTCTGCGTCACCGGCATCACGCCCTCGGCCAACCGGAAGCGGGCGCCGCTCTCCGTCTCGACCCACCGCACGATGGGATCCCAGGCATCGGCCTGCAGTTCGGCGAGCGCCGCCGGCGCCTCGGCGCGATAGCAGAGCAGATCGCTGCCGGCGAAGCGAACGATGTCGTCCGCCACCTCGCGCATACTGCCGGCGACTCCGTCGATGGCGGTAATGGCAAGCTTCGACAGCGGCATGCTGGCGGGATCGACGCGCTCGACCTGGCCGGCCCACTCGGTGGCAATGGCCTCGGCCAGCGGCCGCGTGGGCACGAGCAGCGGCAGCTTCTTGGGCGTCCGCACCGCGCGGCCGTCGAGCAGGATCGCGAAGCCCCCGGCTGGCTCCTCGCGAACGGACACCTCGGTATAGAAGCGCTTCGGCAGCGGCGGCCTCAGCGCCTCCCTGCCCGGGACTTTGCTCGGACGCCGCAGCCTTCTCGTCCGGATCGCTCACGCCGCCTTCTCCCTGCGGACGAAGAACGCATCGACGTCGGAGGCCAAGTTGTGCGACGCCTCGATGACGCCGTGCGCGCCGGCCTCCTGCAGATCGTCAATAGAATGGTAACCCCAGCCGACGCCCAGCGCGCCGGTGCCGGCCGCGAGTGCCATCTCCATGTCGAACGTCGTATCGCCGACCATCACCGTACGCTCGGGCGTGACACCCGCCTCCGCCATGGCCGCCTGCAGCATGGCGGGATGCGGTTTCGACGGGTGATCGTCGGAGGTCTGCACCGTGAGGAACCGGTGCGCCCAGCGCTCGCGCGCGAACAGGCGGTCGATGCCCTTGCGCGACTTGCCGGTGGCGATGCCGAGCACAACGTCGTCGCGCGCGCCGAAGGCTTCGATGGCGCCGGCGATGCCTTCGAACAGCGGCTCATGCAAGGCCGGGTCGCGGCGTATCTCAAGGAAGGCCGACTTGTAGCGCTGCACCATCTGCGCGCGCAGTTCATCGTGGTGCTCCGCCGCTAGGACGGCGAACGCCTCAGGCAACGACAGCCCGACGATGGCGAGCGTCGCCTCGCGCGTCGGCGCCTTAAGGCCGAAACCCGTGAAGGCGTGCGTCATCGCCTCGCAGATGCCGTTCTGGCTGTCGACGAGGGTGCCGTCGCAATCGAGGACGACGAGCTTCATCAGTCGGCATCCTCATAGCGGTCGGCGTCAAGACTGAGCAGCTCCCACGTCTTGCGCATGTGCTCGGGCAACGGCGCGGTGACGTCGATCTTGCCGCCGGTGAACGGATGCGGCAGCACGAGACGGCGCGCGTGCAGGTGCAGCTTCTTCTCGATCTGCTCGGCCGGCATGTTCTCGTCGCCGCCGTACTTGTTATCGCCGACGATCGGATTGCCGATGAGCGCCATGTGGGCGCGCAACTGGTGCTGGCGGCCGGTGACGGGTTTCAGGGAGACCCACGCCGCCTTGTGCGCCAGCCGGTCGATCACCGAGTAGTGCGTGGTGGCGTGCATGGCTTCTTTCTGCTCGCCCGGCAGGGCCTTGCGCACACGGTCGCCGTCGGGACCGGAGGCTTTCACCAGGGGCGCCTCGACCTTGCCTTGCGGCGGCTTCGGCACACCGCGGACGAGGGCCCAGTACGTCTTGGCGGCGGATCGGGTCTGGAAGACGCGGCCGAGCTTCGCCGCGGCATCGCGATGCTTGGCGATGAGCAGCACGCCGGTCGTGTCGCGATCGAGCCGGTGCACAAGCCGCGGGCGCTCGCCGCCGAAGCGGTCGGCCATACCGGCGAGCATGCCATCGACGTGCCGCTTGGTACCGCTGCCGCCCTGCACGGCGAGGCCGAACGGCTTGTTGAGCACGAGGATGTGCTCGTCCTCGTAAAGGATCATGCGCTCGATGCTGGTCCGGTCCGCCTTGGAGAGCCCGAGCGGCGGCTTGACGCTCGGCGCAGCCAACGGCTTTTCGGTGCGCACGACCTTCGGCACGCGGATATTGGCGCCGGCTTCGAGACGCTCGTTGCCCTCGACCCTGCGGCTGTCGACGCGCACCTGCCCGGTGCGCAGCAGCTTCTGCAGATACGAATAGCCGACATCGGGAAAGTGGATGCGGAACCACCGATCAAGGCGCATATCGGCCTCGGCCGGCTTAACTTTTATGGTCTCGACGCGATCGTTCATGGGGCTCGGATGTGGGCGCTGGCACGTGCGCAAAGTGCAAACGGACAGCGACGCGGCCGCCACTATATCCGTTCTGCCGACGGCAAAGGTAAAGGCGCGGCTATCACGCCCCCGGCGTGTTGGTACGCCCTGAGCCCGCGATAATCCAGCCCACCAGCCAGCCGACGAACAGGCCCGCAACGTTGGTCCCGATGAACACCAGCATATGCAGGTTCTCGGCATCGTCGGAGCTTTCGAACGACTGGCGCGCCACCACCCAATCGGCGACCGAGGAGCTGATGAAGAGCGTGGCGAGCGCCGCGCCGATAAAGGCGAACACCATGGCAACGACGTAGCGCATTGCTTTCCCCCCGGGCGCGATGCGCCGTCTACTTCACTTCCCAGAACCAGATTTCGCCGGCGTTGGCGTAGTTCGAATAGTAGCCAACCCAGGAGAACCACTCGAGCAGCCACTTGGCCGACGAGCGGTAGCCGTTCCACACGTCGATATGGTCGCCGGTGGCGCGGCCGGTGTCGGACATGCGCTTCCAGTAGTCCTGGAAGTAGATGATGCCGGTGCGCCCGAAAAGCTTCGGATAGTAGTGGGCGGCTTCCGTGCCGGTGATCTTCTCGACGGGGCCGATGCCGGGGATATTCGAATGCGTCAACGCGTTGGCGAGCTGACTGGCGTTGATGAAGTGCATGTCGGAGCGCGGGTGGACGGCGCAGGCGGCGCAACCGCCGATCTGGCCGTCGGTAACGCCGGCGCGCCGCAAGGCGACGCCGAGGCGGATGGCGCACTGATTATGGAAGACGGGAAAGCCCATCAGGATGTGCTCGCCTTCCATGTTGGTGAGGTCATGGGGGGCGATGCAGGGGGTCGTCACCGATTCATTGATCGGGTGACCGCGCCAAAGATCGACGAATTGAACCATGCCCCTCCCCTCGCCTGCCCGTGCCCCATTCCATGCGGCTGCCCACGAGTATAGTCGCCGGGTAAGCCCCGGGCCAGCCCGTCCGGCTAGCCGCCACGCTTGGCCCTAATGCCCGCCCAATGGGCGAGACGCTTGCGGATCTCCCGCTCAAACCCGCGGTCCGGAGGATCGTAATACTGCGGCCGTGTGTCGAATTCTTCGGGGAAGTAGTCCTGACCCGAGAAGCCTTCTTCAGTGTTGTGGTCGTAGTCGTAGCCGGCCCCATAGCCGTCCGACTGCATGAGCTTGGTAGGGGCGTTGAGGATGTGCTTGGGGGGGCTGAGCGAGCCGTGCTCCTTGGCCGCCCGCATGGCCGCCTTGTAGGCGACGTAGGCGCCGTTCGATTTGGGTGCGGTCGCGAGGTAGATCGTCGCCTGCGCCAAAGCCAGCTCGCCCTCGGGGCTGCCGAGGAAGTCAAAGGTGTCCTTGGCAGCGAGCGCCTGCACGACCGCCTGCGGATCGGCGAGGCCAATGTCCTCGATGGCCATGCGCACGAGGCGGCGCGCGAGGAACAGACGATCCTCGCCGCCGTCGAGCATGCGCGCGAGCCAGTACAGCGCTGCATCAGGGTCGGAGCCGCGCACGGACTTATGTAGCGCGCTGATCAGGTTGTAGTGCCCCTCGCGCGACTTGTCGTAGAGCGGCGCCCGGCGCTGCACGAACTCGCTCAAGGCGACGCGGTCAAGTGGCTTTGAACCTGGTGCCACGGCGGCGAACACCTCGTCGGCGAGGTTGATCGCCGCCCGGCCATCGCCGTCGGCCATGACGATCATCGCTTCGCGGGCATCGAGGTCGAGCGGCAATGGGCGCTTCTCGACGCGTTCGGCACGCCCGATCAGTTCCTCGATCGCCGGCTCGGCAAGTCGATTGAAGACAAGCACCGAGGCACGGCTCAGCAAGGCGCCGTTAAGCTCAAATGACGGGTTCTCGGTCGTGGCGCCGACGAGCGTGATCGTGCCGTCTTCCATGTGGGGCAGGAAGCTATCCTGCTGCGCACGGTTGAAGCGGTGGATCTCGTCGATGAATAGCAACGTGCCCCTACCCTGCTCGCGGCGGGCTTTGGCGCGGTCGAAGGCTTTGCGCAAATCCTGCACGCCCGAAAAGATGGCGGAGAGCTGCTCGAACTCGAGCTGCGTTTCGTGGGCCAGCAAGCGCGCGACCGTCGTCTTACCGGATCCTGGTGGGCCCCAAAGAATGAGGCTCGGCAGGCGGCCGCTTTTCAGCATGCGCGTCAGCGTGCCGTTGGCGCCGACGAGGTGCTCCTGGCCGACGACCTCCACAAGCTTGGTCGGCCGCAACCGGTCGGCAAGCGGGCGTGGTGCCCCCTTCTCCAGTCCAGCGGCTTCGAACAGCGTTGCCAACGGCGGTTATCCGGACATTTGCAGCTTCATGAGGCGCCCACCGCGCTTGATGGTGACGTTCCACACGCGTTGCGGTGTTCGCGTAATCTCGTCCAGCATGACGACGTCGGAAATCTTGTCGTCGCCGATCTGCACGATGATATCGCCCGGCTGGAAGTCGAGGCGCGCCGCAACGCCGCCCGAGCGCACGGCGATGATGACGACGCCGTCGGTCTCGTCGAGATTGAACTCGTCGGCGACGCTCGGGAGGATGTTGGAGACGCGCGCCCCGTCGAACGGATGATTGCCGGAGAGGTTGCGCACGTCGTCTTTGCCGGGCTTGGGCGCCGGCAGTAGCGGCACATCCACGTTAACGTGGCGGCCATTGCGAATAACCTCGAGGCGGCTCGTGTTACCGATGCCGCGCGTCGTCAGCCGGTAGAGGACCGAGTGGGAATCGCCCACCTCGAAGCCATCGACGCTGACGATGACATCGCTGAGCTGCAGTCCCGACTTGGCTGCGGGACCGTTGTTGGTGAGACGTACGACAACAGCGCCGGAGATGCGATCCAGCTTGAGGTTGGCGGCCATTTCGCGCGTCACGGTCTCGAGCTGGCCCCCAAGCCACGGCCGCTCGATCTTGCGGCCGGCGATGGCATTGTCCGCGACCAGGCGCACGAGGTTCGAGGGGATGGCAAAGCCGATGCCGACCGAGCCGCCCGATTGCGAGAAGATCATCGTGTTGATGCCGGCGAGCCTGCCGTCCATGTCGACGAGGGCGCCGCCCGAGTTGCCGGGATTGATGGCAGCGTCCGTCTGCAGAAAAACCTGTGTGTCTGACTGCGCCATCTCGGTCCGCGCCAACGCCGAGATGATGCCACTAGTTACCGTCTGGCCGACGCCGAACGGATTGCCGATGGCGAGCACGACGTCGCCCACCTCGAGCTTGTCGCTGTCGGCGAACTGCAGGAACGGGAAGTCGTTGCCGCCCTTCTCGATCTTGAGCACGGCAAGATCGGTGCGCTCGTCCTGGGTAACGATGCGCGCGTCGTACTCGCGCTTGTCCGACAGCGCCACGCGGATCTGCGTGTCGGTGCCACCCTTCACAACATGCGTATTGGTGACGATGACGCCGTCGGCGCTGATAATGACGCCGGAGCCAAGCGAGCTTTGGATGCGCTCCTGCGGCAGCCCGAAGCCGCCACCGCGGCCGAAGAAACGCTGGAAGAAGGGATCGTTGGCGAAAGGCGAAACGGACGTGCGCACGCGCGAGCGGACGTAGACATTGACGACCGCTGGCGCGGCTTTGCGCACGATCGGCGAATAGGAATACTGCAGCGCGGTGCGCGACGGGGGCACCTGGCGATCCTGCGCGGCGGCGGCGGTGATTGCCGCGCACAGCGCTAGGGCAGCCGCGGCGAACCGGATGAAGGGAGGTGTCGACGGCATGGTCATGGTTCGATAGGGATCCTGGCACAAAGCGCGGCGGAAGGACGGCCCCGCGTTGTTCTATAGGTGGGGCGCCGCGCACAGATAGCATAGCGCCGGGCATCATGGCGCTCCCGTGACAAACCGCCGACAGCGGGCCGCGGGCTGGCCTTTTTGGGGCTTGCCACGCCCGCCTAGATGACCTGCAGCGCCCTGAGGCTGGTGGCGGCGGAGTTCACGGCTTCCTGCGGCGAGCGGAACGTCTGCCCGAGGACGCGGTGCGCCTTGGAGTTGGTGACGGGGCGCGGGAAGCCGAGATCGGCGAGGACAGCCTTGAGGCGCACGTCAACCAGCGCCAGGGCGCGGACGGCGATATCGGGAAGCTCTCCGCGCGGCACTTTCTTGCCGAGGTCGGGCAGCGCCTGCTTGATCAACTGACCAACCTCAAATAGGCGCAGGAACCCGTTGGCCGACAGGAAGCGCTGGCCGGCAGCCGCCGGATTGGTCATCGCCAGAACGTGTGTCACGGCGACGTCGCGCACATCGCTGATGGGGAAGCCGATCTTCGGCGCGGCCGGGTAGGCACCCTGGCCCATCAGGCGGATCACCTCGTGCGAGGTGGAAAGGTCGGCGTCGGGCGCGGGTCCGAGCACGAACGCCGGATTGACCACGACAAGCTCCGGCGCCCCCGGCGTCGCTCCGACGAACTCCCAAGCGGCGCGCTCGGCCAATGTCTTGGAGACGACATACGGCGTGACATCGGGCCTGTCGGGATTGGTCCAATCGGTCTCGTCGAACACGTGCCCGGCTTTGGCTTCCGGCCAGGGAAGCGTAATGGCGACGATCGAGGAGGTCAGCACCACGCGCTTGATGCCCGCCTTAGTCGCCGCCTTCAGGACGCGCACCGCTCCTTCGCGCGCCGGACGGATGACCTCGTCGGCATCCTTCGGGTTCTTGAGTGGAAACGGCGAGGCAAGGTGCAGCACATACGTGCAGCCTTCCATCGCCTTGTCCCAACCGTCGTCGCGCAACAGATCGGCGGGAACGAAAGTGACCCCGCTGGCCGACGGCCCCGGCGTTGCCGATGGCGCGGCGCGTCTCCTCCTCGCGCGAGAGATCGCGCAGGGTGGCCTTCACGCTGTAGCCCTGGCGGATCAGCTCGGCGATGCAATGCTTGGCGATGAAGCCCGAGGCTCCCGTGACCAGAACCGTCTCGCCCGCCATTCGCATCCTCCAATCGGCTGCGCGCAGTTCGGCGGCATCACGGGCATGCCGAAGCGCGCCCTACCGCCTGGGCGCCATGCGGCGCCCAGCGCTTCGGAGAAAATGCTTAACGGTCAGCTGGCGAATAGGCCAGCGCGGGAAGCACGGCGCCCGATCACGATTCCGCTTGCGCCGCGGCGACTGCCGCCTCGTGCCGCTCGCGGTCTTCCTTGCCCTTGATCGAGGTATCGCGATCGACGAGCTCGATGACGGCACGCGGGGCGCTGTCGCCATAGCGGAAGCCGGCTTTGACCACGCGCGAATATCCGCCAGCGCGGTTCTTGTAGCGTGGGGCGAGCGTATCGAAGAGCTTCTTGACCATGTCCTCGTCGCGCAGACGGCTGGCGGCGAGGCGGCGCGAGTTGAGGTCGCCGCGCTTGGCGAGCGTGATGTACTTATCGATCACGCGCTTCAGGTCTTTGGCTTTTGGCAACGTCGTCACGATCTGCTCGTGACGGATGAGAGCCGCAGCCATATTCGAGAACATCGCCTGGCGGTGGCTACTGTCGCGGCTGAAACGCCGCCCCAGCTTCTTGTGTCGCATGTCAGTTCCCTTAGGTTGTTTAACGGGGAGGTTCTATGGCCTCACCTCGCTAGGTTCGTGAAATCCGTGGTCCCGGAGTCGTGAAATCAGAGCTGATTTCACGCGCCGAGATTCGCACGTCGTCTCAGTACTGGTCCTCGAAGCGCTTGGCCAGCTCTTCGATGTTGTCCGGCGGCCAATTCGGCACTTCCATGCCGAGGTGCAGCCCCATGGAGGCCAGAACCTCCTTGATCTCGTTCAGCGACTTGCGCCCGAAGTTCGGCGTGCGCAGCATCTCGGCCTCGGTCTTCTGGATGAGGTCGCCGATGTAGACGATGTTGTCGTTCTTCAAGCAGTTGGCCGAACGCACCGACAGCTCGAGCTCGTCGACCTTCTTGAGCAGCGCGGCGTTGAACGCAAGCTCCGGGTGCCGAGCCTCTTCGACGGCCTTCTTCGGCTCCTCGAAGTTGATGAACACGGCGAGCTGGTCCTGCAGGATGCGCGCGGCCAGCGCGATGGCATCCTCGGGCTTCACCGAGCCGTCGGTTTCGACCGTCATGGTCAGCTTGTCGTAGTCGAGGATCTGGCCCTCGCGGGTGTTCTCGACCTTGTAGGAGACCTTCTTGACCGGGCTGTAGAGGCTGTCGACCGGAATGAGGCCGATAGGCGCATCCTCGGGGCGATTGCGATCGGCCGCGACATAGCCCTTGCCCATGTCGGCAGTGAACTCCATGCGGATGGAGGCGCCCTGGTCGAGGGTGCAGATCACGTGCTCGGGATTGAGGATCTCGACGTCGGCGCCGGCCTCGATGTCCTTGGCGCGGACTGCGCCGCCGCCTTCCTTCTTGAGCACCATGCGCTTCACGCCTTCGGAGTGAATGCGCAGCGCGATCTCCTTGATGTTGAGGATGATGTTGGTCACATCCTCACGCACGCTGGGGATCGAAGAGAACTCGTGCAGCACGCCGTCGATCTGCACCGTCTTGATAGCGGCGCCCTGCAGCGACGACAGCAGCACGCGGCGCAGCGCGTTACCGAGCGTCATGCCGAAGCCACGCTCCAGCGGCTCGGCGACGACGGTCGCGGTGCGGCTGCGGTCGCGGCCGGAAGCGACATCGAGCTTGTTCGGCTTGATCAGGTCTTGCCAGTTCTTTTGCAGAACGTTCACCACGGGGAGCCTCGCTTAACGTCAGGCCTGCTTCGGGGCGCGCAGGCGAATGGGAATTTGATCGCGGTCAGTCGCAAAAGTTGCGAAACGACGGACGAGGCGCAAACCCGCGCCCGTCGCAGGTTTAGACGCGCCGGCGCTTGCGCGGGCGGCAGCCGTTGTGCGGAATAGGCGTCACGTCGCGGATCGAGGTGATCTGGAAGCCGACGGACTGCAGCGCGCGCAGCGCCGACTCGCGGCCGGAGCCCGGGCCGCAGACCTCGACCTCGAGGATCTTCATGCCGTGCTCCTGCGCCTTGCGGCCGGCATCCTCGGCAGCAACCTGGGCAGCGTACGGCGTCGACTTGCGCGAGCCCTTGAAGCCCTTGGTGCCCGACGACGACCAGGCGATGGTGTTGCCCTGCGCGTCGGTGATGGTGATCATCGTGTTGTTGAACGAGGCGTTCACGTGCGCAACGCCGGACGTGATGTTCTTCTTCTCGCGCTTGCGCACCTTGGCGCGTCCAGCGGGGGCGGTTGTCTCTTTGGCCATCCGTCAACTCTCCAGGGGCCGCGCCGCGGCCCGTCATGCGATAAGCGTCAAATACGAACGGGGACCGGCTTGAGGCCGTCCCCAGGATGCGTGCGATCAGGCTTTCTTCTTGCCGGCGATCGGCTTGGCCGGGCCCTTGCGGGTGCGCGCGTTGGTGTGCGTGCGCTGGCCGCGAACGGGCAGACCCTTGCGGTGACGCAGGCCGCGGTAGCAGCCGAGGTCCATCAGGCGCTTGATGTTGGTGATCACTTCGCGGCGCAGATCGCCCTCGACCAGGTAGTCGCGGTCGATCGTCTCACGGATCTGCAGCACCTCGGCGTCGGTCAGCTGGTTGACGCGCCGCTCGGCCGGAATGCCGACCTTGGTGCAAATGTCCTTGGCGTACTTCTGGCCAATGCCGTGAATATACTGCAGCGCGATGACTACGCGCTTCTGCGTCGGAATGTTGACGCCTGCGATACGGGCCACACGTTTCTCCTGAGGTCTCGATTGCCGCCGGCAGAAGCACTCCGCCCCCGGTGCGGCATACCGCTGCTCGAATGTTCCTGCGCCAAAAACGCACCTCTCCAGCCCGTCTGGTACCAGACCGGATTTTTGTGAAGGTGCGTTAAGAACGGGGTGTTGTAGCGGAGCAATAGCCCCTCGTCAATTGGCCGATAACGGCTTTTTTAGGGTGCGGCGAGACCGGCCAAAACACTGTCCACTTGGGCCCCGACCTGCGCGATCGGGGCCATTCCGTCGACGGAATGGAGCTTGCCCTTGGCGAAGTAGTAGCCGATGAGCGGCGCCGTCTCGCGATAGTAGGCCATGAGCCGGTTCTTTACCGTCTCCGGGTTGTCGTCGGCGCGGCGCACGAAGTCCTTGCCGCCGCACCTGTCGCAGACCCCTTCGACCTTCGGCTTGCAGGTGGTGTCGTGGTAGCTCGCCCCGCAGTTGGAGCACACATAGCGGCCGGTGATGCGGTCGATGAGGGCCGCGTCGTTCACCTTCAGCTCGATGACGGCATCGATCTTCTTGCCCGAGCGAGGCGAGCAGCTCGTCGAGTGCCGCGGCCTGCTTCAGCGTGCGCGGGAAAGCCGTCGAGGATGAAACCCTTGGCGCAGTCGGGCTGCGGCGATGCGCTCGGCGATGATCTTGATCACCACCTCGTCGGGGACGAGGCCGCCCGCTTCCATGATGGCGCTGGCCTCTTGGCCGATCGGTGTGCCGGCCTTGACCGCCGCCCGCAGCATGTCACCGGTCGAAAGCTGAATAAGCCCCCGCTTCTTGGCAATCGCCTCGGCCTGCGTTCCTTTGCCGGCTCCTGGGGGACCCAGCAGGATCAGGTTCATCTCCGCCCTCGCCCCGTCGCGCCTCTGAGCTTGGCCTTCTTGATCAGGCCTTCATACTGGTGCGCAAGCAGATGGCTCTGCACCTGAGCCACGGTGTCCATGGTCACGCTCACCGCGATGAGCAGCGAGGTGCCGCCAAAGTAGAACGGCACGGCGGCATAGGAAATCAGGATTTCGGGCAGGACGCAAACGGCGGCGAGGTAGATGGCGCCGACGACCGTGATGCGCGTCAGGACGTAGTCGATGTATTCCGCCGTCTTCTCGCCGGGACGGATGCCGGGCAGGAAGCCGCCGTACTTGCGCAGATTGTCGGCCGTCTCCTTCGGATTGAACACGACCGCCGTGTAGAAGAAGGCGAAGAAGATGATCAGCGCCACGTAGAGCAGGATGTGCAGCGGCTGGCCGCTGCCGAGCGAGGCGACGACGTCGTTGAGCCATTGCGGGCCCTGGCCGGCGGTGAACTGCGCCGCGGTGATCGGCAAGCAGCAGCAGCGAAGAGGCGAAGATCGGCGGGATGACGCCGGCGGAGTTGAGCTTCAAGCGGCAGGTGCGAGGAATCGCCCTGGAACATCCGGTTGCCGACCTGGCGCTTCGGGTACTGGATCAGCAGGCGCCGCTGCGCACGCTCCATGAAGACGATGGCGGCGACGACGAACAGCATCAGCGCCAGCAGCGCCAGCAGCAGTCCGACCGACAGCGAGCCGGTGCGGGCGAGCTCGAACAGGCCGACGAGCGCCGACGGCAGGCCGGCGACGATGCCGGCGAAGATGATGAGCGAGATGCCGTTGCCGACGCCGCGCTGCGTGATCTGCTCGCCGAGCCACATCAGGAACAGCGTGCCGCCGACCAGCGTGATGACGGTGGTGATGCGGAAGAACCAGCCCGGATCGATGACCACGGGGCCGACGGCGCTCGTGCGAGCCTTCGAGGCCGATGGCAATGCCGTACGCCTGGAAGGCGGCAAGCACCACCGTCAGATAGCGGGTGTACTGGTTGATCTGCTTGCGCCCCTGCTCGCCTTCCTTCTTCAAGGCCTCGAGCTTCGGCGACATCGAGCTCATCAACTGCATGATGATCGACGCCGAGATGTAGGGCATGATGTTGAGCGCGAAGATCGCCATGCGCTCGACGGCGCCGCCCGCGAACATGTTGAACATGCCGAGGATGCCGGAGGCATTGGCGTGGAAGGTCTGCGCGAAGGCGGTCGGATTGATGCCGGGCAGCGGGATGAACGTCCCGAAGCGATAGACGATGAGCGCGCCCAGCGTGAAGTAGATGCGGCGCTTAAGGTCGTCGGCCTTGGCGAAGGCGCCGAAGTTCAGATTGGCGGCAAGCTGCTCGGCAGCGGATACCATGGTTCGTCTCTCCCGACCTTCGCGCCCGTAGCGGCGGGCCGCCCTGTGGATGTCCCCTCGCCTTAGATGGGAGCCCGTCCCGGGTGCGGCAACGCCGCTCTAGTATTGACCGCCGATCGCCCCGATCGGCGGCTTTTCTTGCGCCAAGGCTATTCCTCGGTGGTGTCCCCTGCGGGCTTCTTGGCTGTGACGTTCTTCTTCGCAGCTGTCTTCTTGCGCTTGGCCTCGTCGGCAGCAAGCACCTTCTTCTCGATCAGCTTGATCGAGCCGCCGGCCTTCTCGATCGCCGTCTTGGCCGTGCCGGAGGCATGGTTGACGGTGAGCGAAAGCTTGGCCTTGATCTCGCCGGAGCCGAGCAGGCGCAGACCGTCTTTCGGACGGCGCACAATGCCGGCGGCGACGAGCGCGTCGAGGTCCACCGGCTTGCCGGCATCGAGGCGCTTGTCGTCGATCGCCTGCTGCAGCGCACCGACGTTGACCTCGTTGAAGTCCTTGCGGCGCCACTTGTTGAAGCCACGCTTGGGCAGGCGGCGATGCAATGGCATCTGGCCGCCTTCGAAGCCGCCGATGGCGACGCCGCTACGGGCCGTCTGACCCTTGCCGCCGCGGCCGCCGGTCTTGCCGACGCCGGAGCCGATACCGCGGCCGATACGCACGCGCTCCTTCTTGGAGCCGTGCTTGTCCTTGATCTCGTTGAGCCGCATCGGACCCTAACTCCTTAGGATTTCTTCGCCGCCGGCGCGTCGACGATGCGCACCAGGTGGGGGATACTGTTGATCATGCCGCGGATGGCAGGAGTGTCGTCCAGCGTGCGCGTGCGATGCAGTTTGTCGAGACCCAGTCCGCGCAGCGTCTTGGTCTGGATCGCAGGCCGGCGGTTGGCGCTGGCGATCTGCTCGACGGTGATGGTCTTCTTGGCAGCCATGTCACTTCGTTCCTTGCGTATACCGCGCGTGCGTCAGATCACGCCTCGGCGGCAGCGTCGCCGGCAGCCGATCCGTCACGGCGGCGCGAGACGATCTCGCTCACCTTCTTGTTGCGGCGAGCGGCAACGCCGCGCGGGTTTTCCTGGTGCTTGAGCGCGTCGAAGGTGGCGCGCACCACGTTGTAGGGGTTGGTGCTGCCGAGCGACTTGGCGACGACGTCGTGCACGCCGAGCATCTCGAACACGGCGCGCATGGCGCCGCCGGCGATGATGCCGGTACCGGCAGGTGCGGAGCGCAGCACGACCTTGCCGGCGCCGTGGCGACCTTCGCTGTCGTGGTGCAGCGTGCGCGCATCGCGCAGCGGCACGCGGACGAGCGCGCGCTTGGCGGCTTCCGTCGCCTTGCGGATCGCTTCGGGAACCTCGCGCGCCTTGCCGTGGCCGAAGCCGACGCGGCCCTTCAAGTCGCCCACGACGACGAGCGCAGCGAAGCCGAAGCGCTTGCCGCCCTTGACGACCTTGGCAACGCGATTGATGTGCACCAGCTTCTCGGTGAACTCGCTATCGCGCTCTTCGCGATCCCGGCCGCGGTCTCTTCCTTGGGGACGTGCCACGATTGCAATCCTCTTCCCTTAAAAGTTCAGGCCGCCTTCGCGCGCGGCATCGGCCAGCGCCTTCACGCGGCCGTGGTAGATGTAGCCGCCGCGATCGAAGACGACGTCCTTGACGCCGGCCTTGATAGCGCGCTCGGCGATGAGCTTGCCGACCGCGGCAGCCGCGGCCTTGTCGGCGCCGGTCTTCAGCGACGACTTGAGGTCTTTCTCGAGCGTTGATGCCGCCGCGAGCGTCTTGCCCTCGGCGTCGTCGATCACCTGCACATAGATGTGCTTCGATGAGCGGTGCACCGAAAGGCGCGCGCGGCCCGTCGAATTCGCCATCAAAGAGCGGCGGACGCGGGTCTTGCGCCGATTGAACAGGTTGGTGAGCGCGTTCATAGCCGTGCGTCCTTACTTCTTCTTGCCTTCCTTGCGGAAGATGTACTCGCCCTGATAGCGGATGCCCTTGCCCTGGTAGGGCTCCGGCGGCCGCGAGGCGCGGATGTTGGCCGCCACCTGACCGACGAGTTGCCTGTCGATCCCAGAGACGGTGATGATTTCCTGCTTGGCGCCGCTGACCTTCACCTCGACGCCCGAAGGGATCTTGTGCACGACGTCGTGGCTGAAGCCGATGTTGAGCTGCAGCTGATCCTTGCCCTTCATGGCGGCGCGGAAGCCGATGCCTTGGATTTCCAGCGTGCGCGAGTAGCCGTTGGTGACGCCGGCCATGAGGTTGGCGATCATGGTGCGCGACATGCCCCACATGGAGCGGGCCATCTTGGTCTCATCGAGCGGCGAGACCTCAATGCCGTCCGCGGTCTTCTCGACCTTGATCTTCTCGGGAACCGTGAAGGAGAGCTCTCCCTTCGGCCCCTTGACCTTGACCTCGCGTCCGTTGACCGTCGCCGTGACGTTGGACGGAACCGGGACTGCTCTTTTGCCGATACGTGACATGGTCCAAAACCTTGAAGCGTTCCCGCTAGCGGCGGGAGACGCAGATTAGAAGATGCTGCAGAGGATCTCTCCGCCGACGTTCTCTTCGCGTGCTTTCGAATCCGACATCACGCCCTTGGGCGTGGAGAGGATCGCAACGCCGAGCCCGTTGGCGACGGTGGGAAGATCCCGTACCGGCGAATAGACGCGCCGGCCTGGCGTTGACACCCGCTTGATCTCGCGAATGGCGGGCTGCCCGTTGTAGTACTTGAGCTCGATTTCGAAGGTCGGCAGCGCGCCCTTCTGCTCGACGCGGGAATAGCCGCGAATGTAGCCCTCTTCCTCGAGCACGTCGAGAACGCGCGCGCGGATGTTGGAGGCCGGGGTCACGACTTTCGGACGCCGCCGCATCTGCGCATTGCGGATGCGGGTCAGCATGTCGCCCAAGGGATCGTTGATGGACATTCTTGTTGCTCCCTTACCAGCTCGACTTGGTCATGCCGGGGATCAGACCCTGGCTCGCCAGATCGCGAAGCTGGTTGCGGCACATTCTGAGCTTGCGGTAGTAGCCGCGCGCGCGCCCCGTGAGCTCGCAGCGATTGCGAATACGCGTCGGCGATGAATTGCGCGGCATCTCGGCAAGCTTGATGCGCGCCGCGAAACGCTCCTCCGCCGGGCGCTTCAAGTCGTTGGCAATCGCCTTCAGACGCTTGCGCTTCTCGGCAGACTGAGCTGCCAGCTTGCGCCGCCTGTTGTTCTTCTCAACCGAACTCGTCTTAGCCATTTAATCCTCCAAAGGCCTTTCGGACTGATCCCGAGGTCCTCTAGCTGCGAAACGGGAAATTGAAGCCGCGCAGAAGTTCACGCGCTTCGTCGTCGGATTTCGCCGACGTACACACGATGATGTCCATGCCCCAGATCTGATCGACCTTGTCGTAGTCGATCTCGGGGAACACGATGTGCTCTTTCAAGCCGCAGGCGTAGTTACCGCGACTGTCGAAGCTCTTCGGGTTGAGGCCGCGGAAGTCCTTCACGCGCGGCAGCGCGATGGTGACCAAGCGGTCGAGGAACTCGTACATACGGTCCCCGCGCAGCGTCACCTTGGCGCCAATCGGCATGCCTTCGCGCAGCTTGTAGTTGGCGATAGCCTTGCGCGAGCGCGTCTGCACCGGACGTTGACCGGCGATGAGCGCGAGGTCTCCCGCCGCACTTTCGACCTTCTTGCGATCGTTCACCGCTTCGCCGACGCCCATGTTGAGCACGATCTTTTCGATCTTCGGCACCTGCATGGCGTTCTTGTATTCGAACTTCTTCAGCAGGGCATCGCGCACCACCTTCTCGTAGTGCGCCTTCATGCGCGGCTTGTAGTCCTTCGGGCGCGGCGCGGCAGGGGCGCGCGGCTCCTTGGAAGCAGCTGCCTTCTTCTCGCCCTTGGCGCCCTTGGCGCTCTTGGCCTTTTGCGGAGCGCCCTCTTTGGGGGCGCCGGCGCCCTTCGCCGGTTTCTCTTTGTCAGCCATTGCTCTTATCTCTCTGGAATGACTTCGCCGGAGCGCTTGGCGAAGCGAACCTTCTTGCCGTCGTCGAGGAACTTGAAGCCGATGCGGGTCGGCTTGCCGTCCTTCGGATCCTCGAGCGCCAGATTCGAGATGTGGATCGGCGCTTCCTTGGAAATGATGCCGCCCTCTTGGGCTGCCGTCTGCTTCTGATGGCGGCGCACGACGTTGACGCCACGCACCAGGGCGCGTTGCTCCTTCGGCAGCATCTCGACGACTTCGCCGTGCTTACCTTTGTCGCGGCCGGCGATCACGATGACGTGGTCGCCTTTCTTGATCTTGAGCGATGCCATCACAGCACCTCCGGAGCGAGCGAAACGATCTTCATGTGGTTCTTAGCCCTGAGCTCGCGCGTGACGGGTCCGAAGATACGGGTGCCGACCGGCTCGCCCTGCGGATTGATCAGCACGGCGGCATTGCGGTCGAACCGGATCAGCGAGCCGTCGGGACGGCGCACGCCCTTGGCGGTGCGCACGACGACGGCCTTCATCACCTGGCCCTTCTTCACGCGACCCTTCGGAATGGCTTCCTTGACCGAGACGACGATGATGTCGCCAACGGTCGCGTACTTGCGCTTCGAGCCGCCCAGCACCTTGATGCACTGAACGCGGCGCGCGCCCGAATTGTCAGCGACGTCGAGATTGGTCTCCATCTGGATCATCGCGGTGGTCCTTTCCAACTGCCGCCGACAGGCGGCCCTTCATCTTCAGCGGGCCGAAGCCCAAGTTCATCCGCGGCGGCGTCAACCGGCCGCGGTCAAAACCACCCAACGTTTGTTCTTCGAGATCGGCGCGCTCTCGACGATCTCCACGCGATCTCCGATCTTGAACGAGTTCTTCTCGTCGTGGGCGTGGTACTTCTTCGTCCGGCGCACGGTCTTCTTGAACAGCGGATGCGTGTAGCGGCGCTCGACCTCGACCACCACCGTCTTGTCGTTCTTGTCAGAGACGACCACGCCCTGCAGCACGCGTTTCGGCATTCGAATTACTCCTTCGCAGCGCTTTTGGCGCCGCCGGCACGCCGCGAACGCGCGACGGTCAGCAAGCGGGCGATGTCGCGGCGTACGCTGCGCACGCGAGATGTGTTCTCGAGCTGGCCGGAAGCCCGCTGGAAGCGCAGATTGAACTGCTCCTTCTTGAGCTTCTGCAGCTGGTCGTCCAGCTGGTCGAGCGTCATGTCTCGAAACCCTTCCGCCTTCATCGCCTTCGTTCCTCGTCCAATCCCTTAAGCTCAGCCAACGCGCGTCACGATGCGCGTCTTGATCGGCAGCTTGGCTGCCCCGAGCACCAATGCCTCGCGCGCCACCTGGTCCGGCACGCCGTCGAGTTCGAACATGATGCGGCCCGGCTTGACGCGCGCGCACCACAGCTCGATCGAGCCCTTGCCCGAGCCCATGCGAACCTCGGCCGGCTTCTTCGTCACCGGAACATCCGGGAAGATGCGGATCCACACGCGGCCGGCGCGCTTCATGTGGCGCGTGATGGCGCGGCGGGCCGCCTCGATCTGGCGCGCGGTGACGCGCTCGGGCTCCACCGCCTTGAGGCCGTGCGAGCCGAAGTTGAGCGCGGTGCCACCCTTGGCAGCGCCATGGATGCGGCCCTTGAAGGCCTTGCGGAATTTCGTGCGTTTCGGTTGCAGCATGTCTTGTCGTCCTTGTCAGCGCTTCAAACGCTGCCTCACGCCTTCTCTGCGCCTTCGCCTTCAGCGGCCGGGAGCCGGTGCCGGCGTCTCGCGACGTTCCCGACGTTCGCCGCGATCGCCACGGTCACCGCGGTCGCGGTCGCCGTCACGGCGCGGACGGCCACCACCGCCGCTCTCCTGCAGATCCGTGTTCCGCTTCTCCGAGGCCATGGGATCGTGCTCCATGATCTCGCCTTTGAAGATCCACACCTTGATGCCGATGACACCGTAGGCGGTGCGGGCAACGCCGTAGCCGAAGTCGATGTCGGCACGCAGCGTGTGCAGCGGCACGCGGCCTTCGCGGTACCACTCCGTGCGCGCGATCTCCGCGCCACCGAGACGCCCGGCGACGTTAATACGAATGCCGAGCGCGCCGAGGCGCAGCGCCGACTGGACGGAGCGCTTCATGGCGCGGCGGAAGGCGACGCGGCGCTCGAGCTGCTGCGCAATCGCTTCGGCAACCAGCGTGGCATCGATCTCCGGCTTGCGGATCTCGACGATGTTGAGATGCACTTCCGAGCTGGTGAAGCGCGCCAGCTGGCCGCGCAGCTTCTCGATGTCGGCGCCCTTCTTGCCGATGAGCACGCCCGGACGCGCCGTGTGCACCGTCACGCGGCACTTCTTGTGCGGGCGCTCGATGACGACCTTGGCAATGCCGGCCTGACGGCGCTGCTGCATGATGTGGTCGCGCATCTTCATGTCTTCGTGCAGCAACCGCCCGTACTCGCCGCGGCCAGCAAACCAACGGCTGTCCCAGGTGCGGTTGACGCCGACGCGCAGGCCGATGGGATTGACCTTGTGACCCATTATTCCGTCTCCTTGGCAGCCGGCTTGGACTTGCTGCCCTTCTTGGCTGACGTGGCCTGCTTCTTGGTGGCGCCGCCCTTAGCTTCCTTGGCGGGCTTGCCGGCAGCAGCCTTCGACTTCTTCTTCGCTTTCGGCTCACCCTCCTCCTCCGCCTTCTGGCGGACGATGACGGTGATCTGCGAGAACGGCTTGGTGATCGAGCTGGCGCGACCGCGGCCGCGCGCCTGGAAGCGCTTCATGATCAGGTTCTTACCGACGAACGCCTCCGAGACGACCAGCTCGTTGACGTCGAGACCGTGGTTGTTCTCGGCGTTGGCGACGGCCGACATTACGCACTTGCGCACGTCCTGAGCGATCCGCTTGCGCGAAAACTCGAGGTCCGCCAGCGCGGTATCGACCGCCTTGCCGCGAATGAGACCGGCGACAAGATTCAGCTTGCGCGGGGAAACCCGGAGGTTTCTCGCCACGGCCTGTGCCTCGCTGTCGGAGAGGCTGCGCTCGCGTTTGGGCTTGCCCATAATTCTTCGCCTTATCTGCCCTTGGTCGCTTTCTTGTCGCCGCCGTGTCCGTGGAACATGCGGGTCGGCGAGAACTCGCCGAACTTGTGCCCAATCATGTCCTCGTTCACCGCGACGGGAACGTGCTTCTGACCGTTGTGCACGCCGAACGTCAGACCGACGAACTGCGGCAGGATCGTCGAGCGACGGCTCCAAATCTTGATGATCTCGTTACGGCCCGACGAACGTACCTTCTCAGCCTTCTTGAGAATGTAGCCGTCGACGAACGGACCTTTCCAAACTGCACGTGTCATAACTTGTCTCCTCGAGGTCGCCGGTTACTTCTTCTTCGCCTGACGACCACGGATGATGTACTTGTCGGTCGACTTGTTCTTACGCGTCTTGGCGCCCTTGGTGGGCTTGCCCCACGGCGTCGCCCAGTGCTTGCCGCCCTTGGTGCGGCCGCCGTTGGGATGATCGATCGGGTTCATGGCGATCGAGCGCACGGTCGGACGACGGCCCTTCCAGCGCGTGCGGCCGGCCTTACCCGTCACTTCGTTCGAGTGGTCGGGGTTCGACACGGCGCCGATGGTCGCCATGCACTCGGCGCGCACACGGCGCGTCTCGCCGGAGTTGAGCTTGACCACGGCCCAGCCGGAATCGCGTCCGACGAGTTGCACGAAGGAACCGGCGGAGCGCGCCATCTGCCCGCCGCGGCCGGCCTTCAGCTCCACGTTGTGCACGATGGTGCCGATCGGCATAGAGGCCAGCGGCATGGCATTGCCGGGCTTCACGTCGACCTTCTCGCCAGCGACGACCTGGTCACCGACCGCGAGGCGCTGCGGAGCGAGGATGTAGGCCAGCTCGCCGTCCGGATACTTGATCAGCGCGATGAAGGCTGTCCGGTTCGGATCGTACTCGATGCGCTCGACCTTGCCCGGCGTATCGAACTTGCGACGGCGGAAGTCGACGAGGCGATACGACCGCTTGTGGCCGCCGCCGATGTGC
Source organism: uncultured Alphaproteobacteria bacterium (assembly GCA_963724595.1). GTDB lineage: Bacteria > Pseudomonadota > Alphaproteobacteria > Rhizobiales > Hyphomicrobiaceae > Hyphomicrobium_A. The sequence goes on from CAVRVR010000040.1 coordinate 38,275, forward strand.
CGCGTCGTGATGCGACCGTCGTTGTTGCGCCCGCCCGTCTTCGACTTGCCTTCGACCAGCACCTTGATGGGCGCGCCCTTCCAGAGCTGCCCACGGTCGACGAGCACCAGATGGCGCAGGCCGGGAGAGGTCGGACGGAATGTCTTCAGTGCCATGGGTCCGTTTCCTTAAAGGCCCGTCGAGATGTCGATGTGGTGGCCCTCGACGAGGGTCACGATCGCCTTCTTGGCGTCGCTCTGCAGCCCGCGGCGACCACGGAAGGTCTTGAGCTTGCCCTTGCGGACCAGCGTATTCACGGCTTTCACCTTGACCTTGAAGAGGCTCTCGATGGCAGCCTTGATCTCCGCCTTGGTCGCTTTTGGAGCGACGTTGAAGATCACCTGATTGGCTTCCGAGACGAGCGTCGACTTCTCGGTGATGACCGGAGAGACGATGACGTCGTAGTGGCTACGCTTGTTCATCGCTTGCCCTCCTTAGCGGGGCCCTTGCCGTTGGCCGCGTCTGCGAAGCGCTCCTCGAGCGCCGCGATCGCCGCCTTGGTCAGCACCAGCTTCCGACGACGCAGGATGTCGTAGACGTTGATGCCTTGCACCGGGAGGACGTCGATGTTCGGCAGATTGCGAGCAGCACGCACGAAGCCCGAACTCGAGCTCCGCGCCGTCGATGATCAGCACGTTGGTCCACTCGAGCTTGGCGAACTGGTCGCGCAGCCCGGACGTCTTGCCGTCCTTGGCCTCGGCCTTGTCGAGCACGACGATCTCGCCGGCCTGGGCCTTGGCGGAGAGCGCGTGGCGCAGGGCGAGAGCGCGCACCTTCTTCGGCAGCTCGATAGCGTGGTCGCGCGGCTTGGGGCCGAACGCCTTGCCGCCGCCGCGCCACTGCGGCACCGACTTGTCGCCGTGACGGGCGCCGCCGGTGCCCTTCTGCTTGTACATCTTCTTGCCCGTGACGTTCACTTCCGAACGGTCCTGGGCGTGGTGCGTACCGGCGCGCCGCTTCAACAGCTGATAGCGGACCATGCGCTGGATGAGGTCGGGGCGCGGCTTGAGGCCGAAGATCGCCTCGGCGAGCTCCACCGTACCGGCCTTCGAGGCCCCGAGCGTCGTGACATCGGCTTTCATCACGCTTGCTCCTTCGCCTCAGCGGCTTCGCCGCCGCGTGCCTTGAACGCGCCGGGACGCGGAGCATCCTTGTGCGGCTGCTTGAGAACGGCATCGCGCACCAGCACCCAGCCGCCCTTGGAGCCGGGGACCGCGCCGCGCACCATCACGAGGCCGCGCGTCGACGTCGGTCTTCACGACGACGAGGTTCTGCGTCGTCACCCGCTCGTCGCCCATGTGGCCGGCCATCTTCTTGCCCTTGAACACCTTGCCGGGGTCCTGGCGCTGGCCGGTTGAACCGAGGCTGCGGTGGCTGAGCGAGACACCGTGGGTGGCGCGCAGACCGCCGAAGTTCCAGCGCTTCATGGCGCCCTGGAAACCTTTGCCCTGGTTGGTGCCCGTCACGTCGACGAACTGGCCGGGGACAAAGTGATCGGCGGTGAGCTCGGCGCCCACCTCGATGACGTTCTCGGGGCTGACCCGGAACTCGACGAGCTTGCGCTTCGGCTCCACCTTGGCGACGGCAAAGTTCTGCCGAGCCGCCTTGGTGAGGCGCGAAGGCTTGCGCGTGCCCGCACCGAGCTGCAGCGCGGTGTAGCCGTTCTTGTCATTGGTGCGATGACCGACAACCTGAACGTTGTCGAGCTTCAGCACGGTCACGGGGATGTGCTCCCCTGCGTCCGTGAAGATGCGGGTCATGCCCACCTTCAGTGCAATCACTCCGGAACGCATGAGAGCATTCCTTCCTTCTTTAATTCTCGGCGCCTAGCGACTACCGCCGGCCCGAATTGCCCTTAGAGCTTGATCTCGACATCGACGCCGGCCGCCAGGTCGAGCTTCATCAAAGCGTCGACCGTCTGCGGTGTCGGGTCGACGATGTCGAGGAGGCGCTTGTGAGTGCGCATCTCGAACTGCTCGCGACTCTTCTTGTCGATGTGCGGAGACCGGTTGACGGTGAAGCGCTCGAACCGCGTCGGCAACGGAATGGGTCCGCGCACTTCAGCGCCGGTGCGCTTCGCCGTGTTGACGATCTCTCGCGTCGAGGCATCGAGGATTCGATGATCGAATGCCTTGAGCCGGATGCGAATATTTTGGCCGTTCATGTGCCGCACTCTTTCAAAAGAAAGAAGCGCCCGGCGTCTGGGCGCTTTTCAACTTTCTTGCCTACTCAATAATCTTGGCGACGACGCCGGAGCCGACCGTACGACCGCCCTCACGGATGGCGAAGCGCAGCTTCTCCTCCATGGCGATCGGAGTGATCAGCTCCACTTCAATCGTCACATTGTCGCCCGGCATCACCATCTCAGTGCCAGCAGGCAGTGTCACCACACCCGTCACGTCGGTCGTGCGGAAGTAGAACTGCGGGCGGTAGTTGGTGAAGAACGGGGTGTGCCGGCCACCCTCTTCCTTGGTGAGGATGTAGGCCTCGGCCTTGAACTTCTTGTGCGGCTTCACGGTGCCGGGCTTGCACAGCACCTGGCCGCGCTCGACGGCTTCCTTGTCGATGCCGCGCAGCAGGCAGCCGACGTTGTCGCCGGCCTGGCCCTGGTCGAGCAGCTTACGGAACATCTCGACGCCCGTGACGATCGACTTTTGCGTGTCGCGGATGCCGACGATCTCGATTTCCTCGCCCACCTTGACGATGCCGCGCTCGATACGGCCCGTGACCACGGTGCCACGACCGGAGATCGAGAATACGTCTTCGATCGGCATCAGGAACGGCTGGTCAATCGGACGCTCCGGCTGCGGAATGGCGGAGTCGACCGCCTTCATCAGCTCGAGAATTGCGTTCCTGCCGAGCTCGGGCTTCTTGTCCTCAAGCGCCATCAGGGCAGAGCCCTTGACGATCGGAATGTCGTCACCCGGGAAATCGTAGGATGAGAGGAGCTCGCGCACCTCCATCTCGACGAGCTCGATCAGCTCCTGGTCGTCGACCATGTCGACCTTGTTGAGGAACACAACCAGCGCCGGAACGCCGACCTGGCGGGCGAGCAGGATGTGCTCGCGGGTCTGCGGCATCGGGCCGTCGGCCGCCGAGACGACGAGGATGGCGCCGTCCATCTGCGCGGCACCGGTGATCATGTTCTTCACGTAGTCGGCGTGGCCAGGGCAATCGACGTGCGCGTAGTGGCGAGCGTCGGTCTCGTACTCGACGTGCGCGGTCGAGATCGTGATGCCGCGCTCACGCTCCTCGGGAGCCTTGTCGATCTGATCGTAAGCGGTGTACTGCGCCTTGCCCGTCTCGGCGAGAATCTTCGTGATCGCAGCCGTCAGAGACGTCTTGCCGTGATCGACGTGGCCGATCGTGCCGATGTTGCAGTGCGGCTTGGTCCGCTCGAATTTTGCCTTGGCCATAGTGGCTCTCCGCTTCAGTTGCCGGTCCCGTGAGGAACCCGTCTCTTCGTTGTTACAAAGCTCGCCTTCCGGCTCGCCTCATCCCTGTTGTCGTCGTCAGGCGTACTTGGCCTTCACCTCGTCCGCCACGTTGCGCGGCACGTCCGCGTAGTGGGCAAACTGCATGGTGTAGGAAGCACGTCCCTGGCTCATGGACCGTAACTGGCTCACGTAGCCGAACATGTTGGCGAGCGGAACGTAGGCCCGGATCACGGTAGCGTTGCCGCGCATCTCCTGATTGCGGATCTGACCGCGGCGGCTGTTGATGTCGCCGATGACGCTGCCGACGAAATCGCCCGGCGTCACCACCTCGACGTCCATCACCGGCTCGAGCAGCTTCACGCCGGCCTTGTCGCAACCTTCCTTCATCGCCGAACGCGAGGCGATTTCGAAGGCGATGGCGGACGAGTCCACTTCGTGGAAGGCGCCGTCGTACAGCGTGACCTTGGTGTCGACCATCGGGAAGCCGATGAGGACGCCGTTCTCCCAAACCGAGTTGATGCCCTTCTCGACGCCGGGGATGTACTCCTTCGGAACCGTGCCGCCGACGATCTCGGACTCGAACTCGTTGCCCTTGCCCGTCTCGTTGGGCTCAAGGCGCAGCTTGACGCGCGCGAACTGACCCGTGCCGCCAGTCTGCTTCTTGTGCGTGTAGTCGATGTCCGCCGGGCGCACGAGCGTCTCGCGATAGGCCACTTGCGGGGCGCCGACGTTGGCATCGACGCCGTACGTGCGGCGCAGAATGTCGACCTTGATGTCGAGGTGAAGCTCGCCCATGCCCTTCAGGATCGTCTCGCCGAACTCATGGTCGACAGAGACGCGGAAGGAAGGATCCTCGATCGCCATCGTAGACAGCGCCATCGACATCTTCTCTTGATCGGCCTTGGTCTTGGGCTCGATCTTCATCTCGATGACGGGGTTCGGGAACTCCATCTTCTCGAGCAGCACGGGCTTGTTGGGATCGCTGAGCGTCTCGCCCGTACGCGTATCCTTGAGGCCCGAGAGAGCGACGATGTCGCCGGCGTAGGCTTCCTTGATCTCTTCGCGATCGGCGGCATGCATCAGGTACATGCGGCCGACGCGCTCTTTCTTGTCGCGCGTGGTGTTGGTCAGCGCCATGCCGCTCTGGATCTTGCCAGAGTAGATGCGGCAGAAGGTGATCGAGCCGACGTGCTCGAAGCTCATGATCTTGAAGGCCAGCAGCGACAGCGGATCTTCGTCGATCGGCTTGCGCAGCAGCGGCTCGCCGTTCTTCGGGTCGATGCCCTTGAACGCTTCACGATCGGCGGGCGACGGCAGGAAGTCGACGACGGCGTCGAGCAGCGGCTGCACGCCCTTGTTCTTGAAGGCCGAGCCGCACATCATCGGATAGAAGGCAGCCTTGACGGTAGCCTTGCGGATCAGTCGGCGCAGCGTCTCCTCGTCGGGCTCCTTGCCCTCGAGGTAGGCCTCCATGGCCTCGTCTTCCATGTCGACGGCGGCCTCGATCATGCCGGCGCGGTACTCGGCAGCGCGCTCCTTGAGATCGTCGGGGATCTCTTTGATGTTCATCTTGGCGTCTTTGCCGTCGCCGTCCCAGACGTAGGCCTTCATCGTGATGAGATCGACGACGCCCGTGAAATTGTTCTCGGCGCCGATCGGCAGCTGGATCGGAACCGGACGTGCACCCAGCTTCTCTTTGATGTCGTTGACGCACATGTAGAAGTCGGCGCCGGTCTTATCCATCTTGTTGGCGAAGATGATGCGCGGCACGCCATACTTGTCGCCCTGGCGCCAGACCGTCTCGGTCTGCGGCTCGACGCCCTGGTTGCTATCGAGCACGCACACGGCGCCGTCGAGCACGCGCAGCGAACGCTCGACCTCGATCGTGAAGTCGACGTGGCCTGGCGTATCGATGATGTTCAGACGGCGCATACGCCCGTCGCGGCCCGGCCAGAAGCAGGTCGTAGCGGCCGAAGTGATGGTGATGCCGCGCTCGGCTTCCTGCTCCATGAAATCCATGGTCGCGGCGCCGTCGTGCACCTCACCGATCTTGTAGGACTTGCCGGTGTAGTAAAGGATCCGCTCAGTCGTCGTCGTCTTCCCGGCATCAATAGCAATACGTAATGGAACCAGTAACAGGCACA
>CAVRVR010000041.1:0-62651 GCA_963724595.1 uncultured Alphaproteobacteria bacterium
TGGCGTCGAGGATCGCATCGACCGCATCCGAGTTCATCGGCTTGCCGGCAAAGGCGCCGTTGAGGTCGACGATGTGCAGGTACGGGAAGCCCTGGTCCTGGAACGCGCGTGCCTGCGCCGCCGGGTCGTCGTTGAATACGGTCGCGGCGTCCATCTCGCCGAGCTTGAGGCGTACGCACTTGCTCTCTTTGAGGTCGATGGCGGGGAAGAGGATCACGGGTGCTCTCGCGTCGAAGGGCTGCGGCCAACGGCGGCGCAACCATAGCCATCAGTTCGCTGTTATTGTCGGCGATAGAGGTGCCGCGGCAGCATAAGTCAAGGCCGCCCGAACAGCGTTGTCATCATGGCCGTAGCGTTTTTAGAGACAGTTCCGCAGGTGATTGCCCGCCGTCCTTTGACCGAGGCGGACGCTGTCGACATCTGGATCGCGCGCTGGCTGCGCATCCGGCGCAAGGACCTTGTCCGGCGGTATGGCTGCGACCCGCGGCGTCTCTATGAGATATGGGAGGGGGTCCGCTTTCCCGAAGCGCGCTCCAAGGCGCTGGAGCTGTTCGAGCGCCGCTACCCCTCGCTGCTCGACCGGGTCGATTTCGGACCCCATCAGCGGCATGTCCGAGCGCCCCACCCTGACCAATTACCACTCTTTGGGTAGTTGCAGCGACCCCGGAACGGGCAGGAACAGCATGAGAACAAACGCTGGACGAACCACCTGATTCGTGCGATGTTCTCCTTACGTTCAAGTCGCAAATGCAGCGCAATCCGGGGCCAGTATCGCGTCTCTCCCCCGTGAAGCCACAGCCAGAGAGAGCCCCGCCATGCGCACCCTCATCATCTCCTACGACCTGGCCCAGCCACACCGTAACAAGCACATCCTCGCGCAGCAGATCATGGCGATCGGCCAGTCATGGGCCCGCCCTTGGAGCAGACCTGGTACGTGCGCACCGAGGCGCGCGAGGAGCAGATCGAAGCGCAGCTGCGCGGCCTGCTCGACCCCGATGACGGCCTGCTGATCCAGGCGACCAAGGACGAGGCGGTGCTGACCAATACGGCGCTGCGCTGGTTCCGTCAGCGGCGCGCCGGGATCGTGGCGGGTGAGGACACGAACGTCATCGCCTTCCCGATGCCCGCCCAGTTCACCGACGACCAACAGGAACTCCCGTTGCCTCTCGCCGAAGCCTGCTGAGTTCTCTCTCCGGTACTGCGTAAAGCGTTGGGGCCCGATCCGCAGATCGGGCCCCTTTTGTTTTTTTGGGCGGCCAAGTTTGCAAGCGGCAAGCTTTCTCGTTCTCGCGGGCAGGAGCCCCGAGGGTGTCAAAGAGCGAGGGGCCGCGGGGGGACGCCACGAGCTTTGTTTTTTTGAGCGGCGTCTCTACCGCCCGCGCAGGATTATGGGCATACCCGCGGCGTTTCAGGGGTTTCCCCCTCCCGGACTCTCACCGGGTGGGCGCGGCGAGCCTCAGGTAGTCGCACCGCGCGTGACGGCACGTGTACCCGACCTGCAGCCCGCCCTCGATACAGGAACGCCTCGAGATCGGCCCCTCAGCGGGGCGGGATGCGGGGAAGCATACGCGCGGATAAGTGCACGGGGATTAGTTCGGCTTGTGACCCGTTGCGCACGCGCGCCTCCGCCGCCAGCTGAATGATGAAATTTAAGTGCTGAGAATGGGACGCATGCTCGGACTTCACGTCGGTAGGCTTGCCCGACGGGACTTACGCTTGCTGAAAGCGCGACGGTCGAACCCGTGACGGTGCAACCGAGGAGCTCGACGGCCGGCGTGCCGTCGCTCGACTGCCACCATACCCGGTTGCACCTGACGCCGCGCGCCGCCGGCTATTGCGAGGTTGCGGGTATTGGCTGGGCTGGTCGAAGAAGCTGAAGAAGCTCGGCCGCCGCTGGCAGTCTCCCAGGGGTTGAACATTGGAGAAACCGTAGGCTTCCGCGTGATGAAGCCGCCCTGCGGCTGGTCGCTCAGCACCGCAACGAACTCGGTGCGATAGTTGGTCTCGCGGCTCAGCGGCTCGTCCGAGACGATGATCGAGGACCGCGGCAGCGCGGTCGGCGCGATGCGATCGAGCACGTCCTTCGGGATGCTGATCCGGTCGAGCGCGTCCTTGGCATCGTCCGCGTTTTCGATCGTGACCGCGCTCCAGCGCAGCCCCGCGTCGTCGGCGCCATCGCCGTGAACACATGCGTGCCGATGGGCTTGTCAGGGTCGCGGATTGCGACCGGAACCTCGATGCTCGCGTCGAAGACCTCGCCACCGTCCGGATACGCCTTGTGCGTGTTCCGCCGCACGTAGAGCTTCTGCGTCGCGCGGCTGATGTAGATCGAGACCGGCTCGAGCGCGAGCTTGGCATCGCCCGCCGCCTTGGCGCGTGTCGACCTTCCTGGTCGCGGCCTCCTTGGCGGCAGCCGCCGCTTTGGCCGCGGCGTCGATCTTCGCCGTCGCATCGGCTTTGGCTGCGTCGAGCTTCGTGGCCGCTTCGGCGGCCTTGGCAGCGGCCTTGGGCCTCTGCTCCTCGGCACGCGCCTTGTCCTGGTCGTTCTTTGCGGAGGCGATGGCCTTTTCAGCGTCAGCGAGATCGTCGTCGGCGCCAGACTTCAGTCTTTCAAATTTGCGCAGCGACGCTTTGGCGGACGCCGCGTCGCGCGCGGCTTGCTTAGCCGCCTTCTTCGTCTCGTCGGCCGCTTTGGCGGCCTCGGCCGCCTCGCGAGCCAGCGTCTCGGCACGCTGCGGAGCGGCAGCGACGGCCTCCGCGTTCGGCACTAGCAGCGCCGCGTGAGAAAACTCGACGGGATGTGCGTCTTCCGGGGAAATGATCACCCGCATCCCGATCCGCGTCTTGTCGAACAGCTTCTGAGCAAAGCCGTATGGCATCCGCACGCAGCCATGCGAGGCGGCATACCCCGGCAGTGGGCCACCATGCATCGCGAGGCCGTTCCAGGTGAGGCGCTGCATGTGCGGCATCGAGGCATCGTCGTAGAGGCTCGAGTGGTGGTCCAAGTCCTTCTCGAGGACGGCAAAGACGCCGGCCGGCGTTTCGCGTCCCTTGACGCCCGTCGACACGGGCGCTTTCAGAATCCAGCCGTCGGCGTCATAGAATGTGACGTGCTGAGATTTGATCGACACGATCGCCATGATCGGCTCGCCGGCATCGCGCGGCGCCGTCTCCTCCGCCGGACGAGCCGACTGTCTGGCGCTGACTTCGCCGGTCATCCCGGCTAATGCGGCCGCGGCCGCGATCACTACGATGGCGGGAAGTGCCTAAACGCCGAACTGTTGATTTTTTCATCGTGAATGGATCTGCCATGCCAGCGCCACGCCCGCTAACCGGTTGATGCCAGTCGGTGCTTGCCTCAATCAAGCGGCAAATCGCGCCATCAGGATGGCCGGCCGGCCGGGAGGCCTCCAATGTGCTCTTGGGGACACTCGGGGCCTCGCCGAGTCGCGGGCCCCCGGGGCGATTGGGAAGGTTACCGCGGGCTGGGCCTCGTGGGCGGAGATCCAAATGTCTGCTGCTGGCCTTAGCCGACGGGAACTTGGCGTGCGCCATCAAGCTCACGAGCTGGGCAGCCGCGTCGATCCAGGCGCCCACTTCAGGAAGTTGGCGATCAGCTTGAGGCCGAGCGTCTGGCTCTTCTCGGGGTGGAACTGCGTGCCCGCCATGTTGTCCTTGGCGATGAAGGCCGTCACCGGACCGCCGTAGTCCGTCTCGGCGACGATGGCCGAGCGCTCCTTCGGCACGAAGTGGAACGAGTGCACGAAGTAGGCGTGCAGGCCGTCGGGCCCGGTCGGAATGCCGTGCGAGCAGGGCATGCGGGGTGACGACGCTCAGCGTGTTCCAGCCCATGTGCGGGATCTTGAGCTCGGGTCGTTCGGCTCGATGGCGCGCACCTCGCCGCCGATCCAATCGAGGCCGTCCGTCACCTCGAATTCCAGACCGCGGTCGCCATCAGCTGCATGCCGACGCAGATGCCGAGGAACGGCCGGCCTTTGACGCGAATCGTGTCTTCCAGCACGTCGCGCATGCCGGGCACCGCTTCGAGGCCGCGCTTGCAGTCGGCGAACGCGCCGACGCCGGGCAGCACTATGCGGTCAGCGGCAGCGACAATGTCCGGGATCGGCCGTGAGCGTGATCTGCGATGGCCTCGCTCTCGCGCGCCGCCCGCTCGAAGGCCTTGGCCGCCGAGTGCAGGTTGCCCGACCCGTAGTCGATGATGGCGACGCGCTGCATCGGGCTTACGCTCGCGCCCACAGGCGCGGCCCGCGCGCGAGAGCGTCCTTGGCCTGCGCGACGGCCGTTTGCGCCCAGGAGCCGGTCGTGGGCGAAGGCGCCGTCGGATCGCCGCCGACCGTCGGCGGGATCTCGGTATGCGTCGGCAGCCATACCTCGAGGAAGCGGCGCTCGCAGTCCTCGCGGTTGCGCCCGCTGACGGTGCCGACGAGACGCCAGCCGCGCCGCTCCAGCGCGGCGCTGTAAAGCGCGCCGGCCTCGAAGCCGAACACGATCTGCACGATAATCAGGATGGCGTTGCTGATATTGGTTGCGCCCGCCGTCGTCAGCAGCCAGACGAGCAATCCGGTGGCGCCGGCGTAGATGGCGAACTCGAGCCACATGCGTTTCCACAGCAGCCACAGCGGCGGCACCGCCGCGGCGAGCCACGAGAAGCCGTCTTTGACGAAGACCAGCCGCTCGGCGCTGTCGAGGCGATTAGCCGGCCCGTTCGGCGGCTCATGCACGGTGAAGATGACCAACGCCGGTCCTCGTACGCGAAGTGACAGATCAGCCGGCGAGCGTGCCTTTGGTCGACGGCACGCGGCCGGCCTGGCGCGCATCCGCCTCGGCGGCCTTGCGCAGGGCACGCGCGAGGCCCTTATAGCAAGTCTCGGCGATGTGGTGGTTGTTCTCGCCGTAGAGGTTTTCGACGTGCAGCGTGATGCCGGCGTTCTGCGCGAAGGCCTGGAACCATTCGCGGAACAGCTCGGTATCCATCTCGCCCACCTTGGGCTTGGAGAACTCAACCTTCCACACAAGGTACGGCCGGCCGGAGATGTCGACGGCGACCCGCGTCAGCGTGTCATCCATCGGCAGGTGCACGTCGGCGTAGCGGGTGATGCCCTTCTTGTCGCCGAGCGCCTTGGCGACGGCCTGGCCCAGCACGATGCCGGTGTCCTCGGCCGTGTGGTGGAAGTCGATGTGCAGGTCACCCTTGGCCTTCAGGGTGATGTCGATCATTGAATGGCGGGCGAGCTGCTCCAACATGTGGTCGAGGAAGCCGATGCCGGTTTCAACGTCGAACACGCCGGAGCCGTCGAGATCGACGGTGGCCGTGATCTCGGTCTCCTTGGTCTTGCGGGAAATGGTCGCCTGCCGCTTCAAATTAGCCTCTTAGGCTTAGCTTGCCTCGCCGGAACCGAGCGTTTATCAGCTTGAGCCCTGCCGTTCCAGAGCCGCCCTTCGCGGCTCGCGGGCCCAGCAACCCGCCGCCTTATCAGCAGCCTGGATGCTAATGCAATGCAAAGTTCTGGCCCTTACGCGGACGAGCCGCGCTCCTGGCACGCCACCACCATACTCACCATTCGTAAAAATGGTCGTGTGGTCATCGCCGGCGACGGCCAGGTCAGCCTTGGCGCCACCATCATCAAGGCCAACGCGCGCAAGGTGCGTACCCTCGGCAAGGGCGGCGTCATCGGCGGCTTCGCCGGGGCGACGGCTGACGCCTTCACGCTGTTCGAGCGACTGGAAGGAAAACTCGAGCAGTACCCCGGGCAGCTGACGCGCGCCTGCGTGGAGCTGGCCAAGGACTGGCGCACCGACCGCTACCTGCGCCGGCTGGAGGCGATGATGCTGGTCGCCGACGCCGAGACGACGCTGGTGCTGACCGGCACCGGCGATGTGCTGGAGCCCGAGCAGCACGTCATGGGCATCGGTTCGGGCGGCAACTATGCGCTCGCCGCGGCCCGTGCCCTGCTCGATCAGCCGCTCGACGCGGAGGCGATCGCGCGCAAGTCGATGGCGATCGCCGCCGAGATCTGCGTCTACACCAACGACAACCTGGTAATCGAAAGCCTGCCTTCCAGCCGTTGAGACGGCCCGTCGGTTCAGTGCAGTAAAGGCATCCTCGATCGATGACCCACTTCTCTCCCCGCGAGATCGTCTCCGAGCTCGACCGCTACATCGTCGGCCAGGGCGACGCCAAGCGCGCCGTCGCCATCGCGCTGCGCAACCGCTGGCGCCGGCAGCAGCTGCAGGGCGACCTCAAGGAAGAGGTGCTGCCCAAGAACATCCTGATGATCGGCCCGACCGGCGTCGGCAAGACCGAGATCGCGCGCCGCCTCGCCAAGCTGGCGGGAGCGCCGTTCATCAAGGTCGAGGCGACGAAGTTCACCGAGGTCGGCTACGTCGGCCGCGACGTCGACAGCATCGTCCGCGACCTGCTCGAGGTGGCGCTGGCGCTGGTGAAGGACGCCAAGCGCAAGGACGTGCGCGCGCGGGCGGAAAAGAACGCCGAGGAGCGCGTGCTCGACGCGCTGGTCGGGCCGGGATCCTCGCCGGCGACGCGTGAATCGTTTCGCAAGCGCCTGCGCACCGGCGAGCTGAACGACAAGGAGATCGAGATCCAGGTCACCGACATGCCGGCTGCCGGTTTGCCGATGTTCGATATTCCCGGTGCGCCGGGCGCCTCCATCGGGGCCATCAACATCGGCGACATGCTCGGCAAGGCGTTTGGTCAGCGCACCAAGCCGCGTCGCGTCACCGTGGCCGACAGCCACGACGTGCTGATCGCCGAGGAAAGCGACAAGCTGATCGACGGCGACGCGATCGTCGGCGAGGCGATCCATGCGGTCCAGAACAACGGCATCGTGTTTCTCGACGAGATCGACAAGATCTGCTCGCGCTCGGATGGCGGGCGCATCGGCGGCGATGTTTCGCGCGAGGGTGTGCAACGCGACCTGCTGCCGCTCATCGAAGGTACGACGGTCTCCACCAAGCACGGGCCGGTGAAGACCGACCACGTGCTGTTCATCGCCTCGGGCGCGTTCCACGTGGCCAAGCCGTCGGACCTGTTGCCGGAGCTGCAGGGGCGCCTGCCGATCCGCGTCGAGTTGCAAGCGCTGACGCGCGAGGACTTCCGCCGCATCCTCACCGAGCCGGAGGCGAGCCTCATCAAGCAGTACGTGGCGCTGATGGCGACGGAGGGCCTGACGCTCGAACTTCACCGACGATTCCATCGACGCGCTGGCCGATGCGGCCGTGCAGGTGAATTCGACGGTCGAGAACATCGGCGCGCGGCGGCTGCAGACGGTGATGGAGCGCGTGCTCGACGAGATCTCGTTCGAGGCGTCAGACCGCGGCGGTCACGCCGTGACCATCGATGCGGCCTATGTCGACGCGCGCATCGGCGATCTCGTCAAAAACGCCGACTTGTCGAAGTTCATCCTCTAAGCCTGACGAGCAGCCATGGCTTGCTTCAGGACGCGGGCGTAGTTGCCGATGGCGAGCTTCTGGATGCTCGCCGCATCGATAGCCGGCCTTCTGCCAGTAGCGCACGACCTTCTGCAGGTCGGCGTAGCTGGCGATGGCCGGGCGCGAGATGGCGTTCATGTCGGTGCCGAAGCCGGCGTGATCGTCGCCGAGCCATTCGGCCAGCTCCCACAGCCGCTGCGCGTAGGCTTCCGGCGTCGCGCCTACGTCCGAGCGCATCGGCCACAGACCGATGACGCCGCCCTTGTCGGCGATGAGCTTCGCCGTGTCGAAGGAAAGCTGCCGCGCCTGCCAGACCGGCATCTTCCAGTTCGGCGTGCGCGTGCGCGTCACCGAGCTGTGCGACCAGACGACTGGCTGCGTCGACGCTTCCAGCGCCTGCCGCACGGCCGTGTCGGTGCAGTGGGCGAGGTCGACGAGGATGCCGAGGCGATTGCATTCCTGCACGACCTTAAGGCCTAGCGTCGGTGAGGCCGTCGTGCTGCGGCGCCTCGGTCTGAAAGTCGCCGAGCGGGTTCTCGATGTAGTGCACGAGCTGCACGCTGCGCACGCCGAGCTCGTAGGCGCGCTCCAGCGGCGTCGGATCGTCCTCGACGAAGGTCGCGCCTTCGACCGCGAGCACGACGTGCGGCTCGCCTGCCAGCGCGCGGTCGACGTCCTGCGGCGTCAGCGCGATCTTGAGGTTCTGCTCGGCGATGTGCTGCTTGATGCGCTTGAGGTCGTCCTCGAACCACGCGCTGGCCTCGCCGGGCTTGGGCAGGCCCTTCTGCTTGATGCCCTTGCCCGTGATGCGCAGCCACGGCACGTCGCCGACCAGCGACCAGGCGACGAGCGTCGCGTTGCCTGCCGCCATCGCCGGCCCGAGCGGGCTCTTCTCCGGCGAGGCGCCCATGCCGAAGAAGAACAGGTGCGAGTGCATGTCGCCGATGTAGACGCGACGCGGCGTCCTCGGCGAGGACGGGCGCGGCGAGCGCAGCAGGAGGCGGCCAGCGCCCCCTGCACGAATTGCCGGCGATCGATGTTTCATTGCTCCGCCGCTTGAACCTGGGCCGCCGCCTACTCGATGAAGATCGTGGCCACGTAGTCCATGGTGCGGTTGTTGTTGTTCTCGGGCAGCAGCGTGTTGATGAGGAAGGAGGTCGGCGAGTAGTTCTCAGGGATGCCGGCCCAGTTGAAGCCGGTGCCGACGAGGCGCGCACGCCAGTTCTGCCACATGCGGCCGGTCATGCCGACGTAGTAGCCCTTCAGCTTCGCGAACTGCGGCTGCATCTGCTTCGGCGACCTGGCGGTGGCCGACGGACATCTTCGCGAGGCCCGACGGGTTCTCGACGAAGATGCTGTCGATGAGCGGCTTGCGCACGTCGTCGGCCAGCTCCATCTGGTCGAGGACGAGCAGCGGGCCATCGGCGAGGCCGGAGTACGAGTTGCGGCCGTGCAGCGGCAGGACGTTGCCCGTCGCCTTCATCGGCTCCATCGGCTCCTTCACGCACGACGGCACGCGGCTGCCCTTGAACGCTTCGGCATCCTTCACCGGATCGCAGTTGCGTAGCGACAGCAGCGAGAAAACGAACTCCGAGCAGTACATGTCGAGCGGCTTGCCGGAGGAATTGCCCTGGCCGAGCGCGATCTGGCCGAACGTCTTCACGAAGGTGAGCGGACGCCCCGACTGATACTTCGGCTTCTGGTAGTCCTGGTTGAAGCTGATCTGGCTCGGATAGACCTTGCCGGCGCTGGCATTGAGCTTCGTCGCCCACGCCAGCAGGTTCGCCCTCTGCTGATCCGTCAGGTTGCGCGGGCGGATGATGTGCAGGAAGTTGAGCGTGCGGTAGTGCTCGCTCGTCAGGTTGCCGGGGCCGATGTACTCGCCGTCCATCGGGTTGTCGAGATTGCGCAGGTTGCCGCTCTTGTCGATGTAGCCAAATCCAGTGTGCGAGATGCCCATCTGGATGTTGGGATAGGCGCCGGCTCCGCCCCACTCCGAGCGGAACGTCAGCATGATGTCGCCGGTCTGCAGCAGTCCGCTCTTGCCGAGGCGCGCGGAAAGACCGGAGCGCTTGGCGACGACGAGGCGCAGGCCGACGTCGCCTTTCGCCTTGACACCGTCGGGATGGCGGAACTCGACCAGCTTGTCGGTGGTCTTGATGTCGGGGAGCTTCGCCCAGGTGCTCTTCGGCACGGCGAAGTAGACGGGGATCTTCAGCTTCTTGGCGAGGTCCGCGTTCGTCTTTTCGTTGAAGGTGAAGTCGGCGGCTGTGGCGCTCTGCCACCCGAAGGCTGCGATGGTGAAACAGGCGGCGACGGCAACGACTTTGTTTGGCAATGACATCCGGGCATCTCCCCCACGCGGAACCACTGTTTGTTGGCTTAGCATGCCGCCGGGCAGCGCCCAACTGCGAACCAACCGGCCGCGGGTCGGTGTTGAAAACGTGTGCTTGTCCGATTGAGGCACAGCCCGGATACAACCTCCTGAGCGTGTCCGGCTTAGGGTGCCTGGGCGTCTAAATGTAGGCAGCGCGACCGGCATTGCCGATTGGTACCGCGTCCCCTGCCGTATTGGGCGGCGACTGCCGACGTCTCGAAAACAACGACGGCGGGGAACCGCTCACGTATGCGTCATCGCTTGTGGGGTGCTTTTTTCGCTCGCCTCCTTACTATGGCGCCTCAACCTTGCATGAGGCCGCCCCGACGCAATGCCGCACGACACCCCGCTCATCGCCACTATCGTCGTGGGGCTCTGCCTCGCCTTCGTCTTCGGCGCCATCGCTCAACGCATCCGCGTATCCCCGCTCGTGGGCTACCTCCTCGCCGGAGTAGCGCTCGGTCCCTATACGCCCGGCTTCGTCGCCGATCAGTCGCTGGCCAGCGAGCTCGCCGAGATCGGCGTCATCCTGCTGATGTTCGGCGTCGGCCTGCATTTCTCGCTGAAAGACCTCTGGTCGGTCCGCCTGATCGCGGTGCCCGGAGCCGTCGTGCAGATCGCCGTTGCGACGATGTTCGGCATCGGGCTGGGCAGTTGGCTCGGCTGGCCGATCGGCGCCGGCATCACATTCGGTCTCGCGCTCTCGGTGGCCAGCACCGTGGTGCTGCTGCGCGCGCTGCAGGAGCGCCGCATCCTCAACACCGAACGCGGACGCATCGCGGTCGGCTGGCTGATCGTCGAAGACCTTGTCATGGTGCTGACGCTGGTTCTACTGCCGGCGCTGGTGCCGATCTTGAACGGCAGCTTGCAGGACGCTGCCGGCTCCGGCTTCGAAATATCGGAAATCGCCACGACACTGGCGATCACGATCGCCAAGGTCGGCGCCTTCGTCGTGGTCATGCTCGTCGTCGGGCGCCGGGTGATCCCGTGGATCTTGCACTACATCGCGCACAGCGGCTCGCGGGAGCTGTTTCGCCTTGCCGTGCTGAGCATCGCGCTCGGCTGCGCCTACGGTGCGGCGCAGCTGTTCGGCGTGTCGTTCGCGCTCGGCGCTTTCTTTGCCGGCATGATCCTCTCCGAGTCGGCACTCAGCCAGCAGGCCGCCTCCGAGACGCTGCCGCTGCGCGACGCCTTCGCCGTGCTGTTCTTCATTTCCGTCGGCATGCTGTTCGATCCGGTGATCCTCATCCGCGATCCGCTTCCCGTGCTGGCGACCGTTGCCATCATCGTCATCGCCAAGTCCGTCGCCGCGCTTGCCATCGTGCAACTATTCGGGCGCCCGCTCGGCACCGCCGCCACCATCGCGGTGAGCTTGGCGCAGATCGGCGAGTTCTCGTTCATTCTCGCCAGCCTCGGCGTGTCGCTCGGCCTGATGCCGGCGCTCGGCCGCGAGCTGATCCTTGCCGGCGCCATCATCTCCATCGTGCTCAATCCGCTGCTGTTCATGGCGCTCGACCGGCTGCGGCCCTGGCTAGACTCGCGCGACGGGGCGAAGGCAGTTGCCGATGCGGTGGCGGCAGACAAGGCGATCAACGCCTCGGCCAAGGCCGCCGCCGCCGCCGAGATCGAGGTGACGAGCCAGCAGGGACATACGGTTCTCGTCGGCTACGGCAGCATCGGCCATTGGATCGGCGAGGCGCTGACGAGCGCCGGCGTGCCGTTGTTCGTGATCGAGGAGAAGGACGAAATCGTCGCCAGGCTAAAGGCGCGCGGCATCGAGGCCGTTGCGGGTAGTGCGCCGTTGGCGCTCGCGGCCGCCAATCTCGCATACGCGCGCGCATTGCTCGTCGCCGTGCCGCAGGCTTTCGAGGCGGGACAGATCGTCGCTCAGGCACGCGCCGCCAACCGCGACCTATTCATTGTGGCGCACGCGCATTCCGACTCCGAGGCGGCGTACCTCTCCAACTACGGGGCAAGTGTCGTCGTGCAGGGCGCGCGCGAGATTGCCGCCGCGATGGTTGCGCAGCTGCCGCCGTCGGCGTCCGCCATGCAGAGACCGCAGACCAGCTAAGAGTTTGACCCGGCGCCCATACTTCCGTCGCCTTTGCACTGCAGCAACACCATCGAATCGCGTTAGTTGCGCAGTGGGGCGATCGAAATGACGAGCCGAAATATTGATCCGGGACGATGCCGGCGGATTGCTGCGATCGGTTTCGCAGCGTCACTGCTATGCGCCGGTCCCGCAGTGGCGGCGCCCGGCAGCGGCTGCGCGGCGATCAATCGTGGTTCGCTCAACGCCGATGTCGCGGCGGGCGCACCCGTCGCCCGCCAGATAGTACTCGATGCGGGCGATTTGCTCAGCTTCGCGGCACAGAATGCATCTGTCGCGCTCGTCAGCGGCGTTGGCGCGCCCGCGACGCTGATCGGCGGCACGTCGGCAACAGCGACGACTTTCAAGGCGCCCGCAGCCTCCTCCTACGTGTTCCAGTTCGCAGCCGCCAGCGGAGCGACAGGCAGCGTCAGCGTTTCGTGTACGCCGACGTACACCGAGGCCGCCAACGCAGCCTTCCTCGAGCGCCGCAAGGCGCTGCTCAACGCACGCGAACCCAATCGCCTCCGCATCGATCGCGCGGCAACGCCGATCGCGAATGCCGACAAGCCACTGTCCAGCACCGTCGCCGTCGACGATGACGGGCGGCCGAAGGATGTAGAGTTCTCGGTGAGCGTTTCGGAGATCACCGCGGCGGCCAAGGGCAACAAGGTCGCGGAGCCCGGCATCATCGATTTCTGGCTGGAAGGACGCGTGCAGAACTACGCTTCGACCAGCCTCGATACGGGCACGAGTGACGGCAATCTCGGCGTTCTCTATCTCGGTACGCGCTCCATGGTCGGCCCCGATATCATGCTGGGTGCGCTGGCGCAGGTGGACCGCGGTGTCGAAAGCTCGAAATACGACGCGCCGGAAATGGCGGCGAAGGGTTGGATGGCTGGACCATACATGAGCATGAAGCTCGGCTCCGGCGTCGT
This sequence comes from uncultured Alphaproteobacteria bacterium, assembly GCA_963724595.1. Classification (GTDB taxonomy): domain Bacteria; phylum Pseudomonadota; class Alphaproteobacteria; order Rhizobiales; family Hyphomicrobiaceae; genus Hyphomicrobium_A. The sequence continues at coordinate 12,875 of CAVRVR010000041.1, forward strand.
GTTCGACGGCCGCGCTGCATGGGGCGAGACGGAGAATGTCGTCGCTAGCCCCAACATCGACGACAGCCTGACGGCGCGCCGACTGGTACGCGGCAAGCTCACTGGCACGCGCGACGTGAACGGCTGGAGTGTCGCGCCTAGCGTCGGCGTCGTCTACGTCGAGGATGCGGTGCGCGATTCTGCTTCCGGAGAGGCACGAGCCGCAGGCATCGGCAAGGTCGAAGTGCTTCCCGAGGTCTCAAAACGCTTCGCCGTCGACGACGCGACGTTTATCGAGCCACGCGCGGCGGTCGGCGCGTTCGTCGGCTTCGACGACCTGCAGGCGCTCAACCCGGTTGTACCGTCGGCGCGGCCCACTGATGTTCAATTGAAGGCCGAAGCGGGCGTCGCCTACGGCGTTAAGGATGGCTCGAGCCTGCAGGCGACGGGCGGTGTCGAGAGCGGAACAACAGAAACGGTGCCGCAGAACTGGACGGGGCGTTTGCAACTCAACGTTCCGCTCGGAAAATGAGGCGCTTCGCAGCGCAGCAAAGCTGTCTTCAATTTTGTCAACATTTTCCTTTCGTCCATGCAATGGAAAGTTATTTCGCGTGTCACACAAGTCACGTATAGTCCACGTTGTAGGTGATCAGATTGCTGCGGGTATCTGCCGAATGGCAGTGATTTAGCTCCCCCGAACCGCCTTTCCGTGGCGCTGGTCTCCTGCGAAGGAGGTGACGCATGGCATGCCCGAAGATCGAGGTCCGCGGAAAAAGGGTAATCCTTCTCAGCGGATTTCACGACACGGTCGACGCAGCCCGCCCCCAGGTTCTCCGTGACGCGGATGTGAATGAAGCCGACGAACTGCGGCAGTCTGCCAGACTGCACCCCGACGCGGTGGCATTCGGTTTCGTTGCAGGCCGCTGGGTACCGGCCGCCTGAGCCGACCCGAGGGACAATCGTCCCGCTCCAAACCTGGAAGTCCTCTAGTTGCGATCCCCAGACCCTCAGGGTCTGGGGATTTGCCGTCTTTCAGGGGCGCGGCAGAGACGCTAGATAGAGGCGATCGCCTTCACTCGGATGCCCATGGTTCTCACGTTCGATGCGCCTGCTGCCACTGCAGGCGCTGCCCCACTCGCTGAAAAGCCTTCGCTCGCCGGCCTCGGCCGCGAGGGGCTGCGCGCGGCGTTGGCGGGCGCCGGGGTGCCGGACAAGCAATTGCGCATGCGCGTCAATCAGTTGTGGAGCTGGCTGTATGTGCGCGGCGTGCCCGAATTCGACGCCATGACCGACGTCGCCAAGGATTTGCGGTCCGAACTCAGCCAGCGCTATACGCTGGCGCGGCCAGAGATTGTCAGCGAGCAGGTGTCGATCGATGGCACGCGCAAGTGGCTGCTGCGACTAGCTTCGCAGGGGCGTGAGGGTAAAGCGCCCGAGATTGAGACTGTATACATCCCCGAGGCCGAGCGCGGCACGCTGTGCATATCGAGCCAAGTTGGCTGCACGCTGAATTGCACGTTCTGCCATACGGGAACGCAGCGCCTCGTGCGCAATCTCACGGCACAGGAGATCGTCGGTCAAATCCTGCTAGCGCGCGACCGTATCGGGGACTGGCCGGACGCAGAGCCGCCGGGCGACGGGCGCCTGCTGCCGTCGTCTGATCGCAAGATCACCAATATCGTGCTCATGGGCATGGGTGAGCCGCTCTACAACTTCGATAGCGTGAAGGCCGCGATGGAAATGGCCGCCGACGGCGAGGGGCTGTCTGTGTCCAAGCGGCGCATCACGCTATCGACCTCGGGTATTGTGCCGGAGATCGCCCGCTGGGGTGCCGAGGCCGGCACCATGCTCGCCATTTCACTGCATGCTGTGCGCGATGAGCTGCGCGACGAGCTGGTGCCCATCAATCGCAAGTATCCGATCGCCGAGCTGTTGGAGGCCTGTCGCAACTACCCGGCGCTCTCCAACGCCAGGCGCATCACGTTCGAATACGTCATGCTGAAGGGCGTCAACGATAGCCTGGCGGAGGCCCGCGAGCTGGTGCGGCTGCTGGCCGGCATTCCCGCCAAGATCAATCTCATTCCGTTCAACCCGTGGCCGGGCGCGCCGTACGAATGCTCGGACTGGGAGCAGATCGAGCGCTTCGCCGAGGTGGTGAACAAGGCGGGCTACGCCAGCCCGGTACGCACGCCGCGCGGACGCGATATCTACGCTGCCTGCGGGCAGCTACGCTCGGCGAGTGTCAAGCAGCGAGCCAGCGACCGCGCGCTCCCGATCGATGCGGCTTCGAGCGGCAGCGGAGCCTGAAGCGCGTGTTCTGGAAGACCACCGGCCGCATTCTCATTGTCATCCCGTTCGCGTTGCTATTGGCGACGGCTGCCGTGCTGTTCGTGCTCGTGACGCTCGGCCTTGAGCGCATCACTGCCTTCCTGCACGTCAATCCAATCGGCAACGAGGACGTCGAAACCATCTTCGCCATGCTGAATCACGGCGCCGTGCTGCTCGCCAGCCTGACGATCATCCCGACGCTGCTCATTGTCATCGTTGGCGAGATCGCGCGCATCCGGTCGCTGGCCTACTACGTTGTTGGTGGTGGCGTCGCGCTGGCCGCCATCCCCCTGCTCGCCCGCATGGGTCAGGGGGGCGCGGTTGCCAGTCCCGAGGCCCTCGTCTGGCAGGTCTTCGCCACCGCGGGGTTCGCGGGCGGCTTCGTCTACTGGCTGATCGCAGGCCGCAACGCCTGAGCCGCTCACCGAGCAATGCCCGTTAGGCAGAAGCGGCGTTTTTCGTTGAGACAGGGAACTTAGGCCCTGTAAGCTCAGCGCAGGTGAACCCGAGTGAGTGGGCCCATGATCACGCTGCTGCGCGTCCTTTTCGGCTTCATCATCGCCTGCCTCGTCGCCGGCGTGGTGACTGTCGCCTTTGTCGTCACTCCGGCCGACATCGCCGCTCTGCCGTCCGAGGCGCAGCCCGAGAGGCTCGGCAACGCCGGCGTCCTGTCGCTGCTGGCCGCCACGCACTCGGCGATCTTTGCCTTGCCGTTCGCGCTCATTGCCATCGGTATCGCCGAGTTGTCGCGCGTGCGCTCGTGGATCTATTACGTGCTGGCCGGAATCGCCATTGCCCTAGGTGGCTTTTGGGCTGAGTACCTGAACGAGGTGCCTGGGCAGCCGTCGATCTTCAACTATTACGCGCTCGGCGCCTTCCTCGCCGTCGGCGTACTGGGCGGCCTTGCCTACTGGCTCGTCGCCGGCCGGCGCGCGGGCGGCAAGCGGGGCGATGTCCCGCCGCCGTCGACCGCCGCCCCGACAGCCGAGTCCGAGCCGGTGGCGCAGGCGACGTAATCCTCACCGGGATAAACAACGCTCTCACGCGCAATTATGTTGTTGCGGCGCAGCAATCGGTTTAGTTTTTTCCAGTAGTGCTTGCGGGGGCAAGGAGATGGCGCGCCGCATGCTCGATCCCGACCTCCAGCAACGTTTCGCCCGCCGCTGCGCCGACGCTGCGCTCGGCTATTCGGCCGCCAGCACAGCCGCCTACGCGGCGATGGCCGGGCAGGTACTGAATTTCTGGTCGGACGTGTTGCAACCGCCGGCCCCTGCGAGGCCCCAGCCAGCATCGCAGCTGTGGAACTGGCCAGTGCCCATGGCGCCAACCCCGCCGGCCTCTTCGACGCCCCTGTTCAATCCCTTTGCCTGGATGCTGCCGCCGGCACCGGCGCCCGCACCGGTATTGATGCCCACCAACCCGTGGGAGGCGATGTCGGCATTCGCCAACGCAATGAGCGGGGCGCTGAGCGCGATGAGCGCCGCGCCGGTCCGCCCGCTCGCCGGCCCCGCCAATCCGATGTCGGCGTGGCTCACCATGTTTCCCTTTGCAGCGCCGACCTCGGCTTGGCCGATGGCCTTCATGATGATGTCGTCCGGCGTGCCGCACGCCGTGGCTTGGCCGACGGCGGAAGCCAACGCCGCCGTGCTGGATGCCGCCGACGCGGCGACCCGCTCGATCAAGAAGGTGTTCGCCAGCTATCAGACCGACGGCGGCCACGCGACGTCGCTCGGCAACTGGCCGCCGACAGAAATGCTGACGCTGATGGCCATGGTGCCGTTGAACGTCGGCACGATGTTCACCGCGCTGCGCATGTCGTGACGCGCGGCGTGGCTGACTGAGATCCGTTCCTGATCGCTCAGGTGGTCTTCTTGGCCATCTGCTGATGCGGTTTCAGGCGGCAGTGCGCCTTGCGCACCTTGCCAGCCTTGGTGGTGATCTGCTGCTTCCAATAGCACTCGGCCTTGGTGCCGCACGCATTGAGGTCGAGGCCGACGCAGATGGACGGCGGTTCTTCACGACCTTCTTTTCGGTCTTCGTCGTGTCGTCGGCGGCCATCGCCGTGGCGGCAAAGGCTATCGAGACGGCGGCAGCGAACGCGGCGCCGCGCCAAAAAAGGCTACGAATGAATGCTGAACTCCCTGCCCGTGTCCCCGCCAGTCTAGTGTACCACTGGTTGTAACAGCATAAAACAGCATTCAGCACGCTAGCCGGCGGGGGGCCCGGAGACGTGCCCGGCCCGCGCTTGCGGGTAGGTCGCCGATCCCTATAGTGCGCCGCCGTACAATTTCTCCCTTTTCGCCAACAGAGCTCTCATGACCTCTAAGCTCAAGCCGATCAAAAAGGTCGTGCTCGCCTACTCCGGCGGCCTCGATACCTCGATCATCCTCAAATGGTTGCAGCAGACCTACGGCGCTGAGGTCGTGACCTTCACCGCCGATCTCGGCCAGGGCGGCGAGATCGAGCCGGCACGCGAAAAGGCGCTGATGCTCGGCATCAAGCCGCAGAACATCTACATCGAGGACCTGCGCGAAGAATTCGTGCGCGACTACGTGTTCCCGATGTTCCGCGCCAACGCGCTTTACGAGGGCGTCTACCTGCTCGGCACGTCGATCGCACGGCCACTCATCGCCAAGAAGCAGATCGACATCGCGCGCGCCACCGGCGCCGACGCCGTGTGCCATGGTGCCACCGGCAAGGGCAACGACCAGGTGCGCTTCGAGCTCAGCTATTATGCGCTGGAGCCGGGCATCAAGATCATCGCGCCGTGGCGCGATTGGGAGTTCAAGAGCCGCGAGGACCTCGTCGCCTTCGCCGAGCAGAACCAGATCCCCATCGACAAGGACAAGCGCGGCGAGTCGCCCTTCTCGGTCGATGCGAACCTGTTGCACTCCTCATCTGAGGGCAAGGTGCTGGAGGATCCGGCGGTCGAGCCGCCGCCGTATGTTTATCAGCGCACCATCTCGCCGGAGGAGGCGCCCGACAAGGCGACGATCATCACAGTCGGCTTCAAGAAGGGTGACGCGGTCTCCGTCAACGGCAATCCGCTCAGCCCGGCCAACCTGCTGGCGACGCTCAACGACTATGGCCGCGACAACGGCATCGGCCGCCTCGATCTCGTCGAGAACCGCTTCGTCGGCATGAAGTCGCGCGGCGTTTACGAGACCCCCGGCGGCACCATCCTGCTGGCGGCGCATCGCGGAATCGAATCGATCACGCTCGACCGCGGCGCCATGCACCTGAAAGACGAGCTGATGCCGCGCTACGCGGAGCTGATCTACTACGGCTTCTGGTTCTCGCCCGAGCGCGAGATGCTGCAAGCCCTGATCGACAAGAGCCAGGAGCACGTCGAGGGCGAGGTGCGCCTGAAGCTCTACAAGGGCAACGTCACGGTCATCGGCCGCGAGAGCGGAAAGTCGCTTTATTCGTCGACGCTTGTCACCTTCGAGGACGACAAGGGCGCCTACGACCAGAAGGACGCTGCTGGCTTCATCAAGCTCAACGCGCTGCGCCTGCGCACCCTCGCCAGGCGCGACCGCAAGACTTGAACGCTCACTTGGGCAAGCCGACCAGTCCCAGTACGGTCGTTCTCGCGGGCCTGGAGCCCCGAGGGATGTCAAAGAGCGAGGGAGCGCGGGCGCCAAACGACCGGCATCCTAGTAACAATCCGGCGCTCCTTTGGCGCCCGCGTGCGGCTGCTGCTGTGCCGAGGGCGCAACGTCATCGTCAGCGGGCCTTTGGTCCCACCCGGCGGCTTCTAGGGCGCCGGGCTTTCGTCGCTCAGGACCTCTGGCGGCTGCGCTCCTAGGGATGCGGGAAGCGCCGCTGCAGAAGGGCGTCCGTGCGCGCCGTTGCCGGCGCTGCACAGCCTAGATCTCCAGCCCCGGCCTCTGAGGCGAGCTTCACCTCGCGACGACGCTGCGAACGGAAAGCAACGCCGCCTCAACCGGGCACCGTTCCTTGCCCCGCGTCAGACGCTCAGCTGATGCGTCCCTCGTGACGGGCAAGGATGCGAGGCAGTATGGGGGAGGTTGGAGGGCGGGGATTATTTGGCGCTTGGCCGGCTAGGGTCAGTAGCTGCCACTATTGCCCCGCCAACTGCCGGCCGGCCTGCACGCCCCATCACGGCTGCGCGCAAGCCGGAGATTTCGCGGTCATCGCAGCAGATACCACGTTACGACACTCGTCAGCAGGCCGAACGGCGGCCGCAGGGCTCCCGTCATGTTCCAACGGCTTTGCTCGAACACGCCCTTGGCGTGGCTCAGCGATTTGAAGCCCTCGACGCCGTGGTAGGCACCCATGCCGCTGGCGCCAACGCCGCCGAATGGCAGATCGTCCTGTGCGTAGTGCAGCAGCGTGTCGTTGATCGTCACGTTGCCGGACGTCGTGCGCTCCAGCACCTTGCGGCGATCCTTGCCGTTGCAGCCGAAGTAGTAGAGTGCCAGCGGCCGCTCCCCCGCATTGATGTGGGCGACGGCGTCGTCGATCTCCCGGTAGGGCACGACCGGCAGTACGGGCCCGAAGATCTCTTCGTTGAGGATGCCCATATCGCCGGTCGCTTCGAGAACCACGCTCGGCGCCAGCGTATGCGGGCGGTTGCGCGCCGTTTCCGGGTTGGCGCCGACCTCGATCACGCGTGCGCCCTTGGCACGCGCTTCGTCGAGAAGCCCGCGCAGCCGGTCGTAGTGCCGCTGGTTGATGACCGACGTGAAGTTGTCGCTCGCCGGGCCCTCGGGATAGAGCGCGCGCACCGCCGCGTCGTACGCCGCGACAAACGCTTCGACGTCATCTTCGGGGACGAGAGCGTAGTCGGGCGCGACGCAGACCTGTCCGCCGTTGGCGAGCTTGCCGAAGGCGATGCTCGATGCGGCGCGTTTGAGCGAGAAGCCCTTCTCCACGACCACGGGCGATTTGCCGCCGAGCTCGAGCGTGACCGGAACGAGGTTGGCGCTGGCGGCCTTCATCACGGCCTTGCCGACCGGCGTTGAGCCGGTGAAGACAAGGTGATCGAAAGGCAGCCCTGAGAATGCGGCGCCGACATCCGCGCCGCCGGTCACGACGGCGACTTGGTCCTCAGGGAAAATCCCGGTCAGCATCCTCGACAGGAGCTCCGTCGTCGCCGGCGTCATCTCTGACGGCTTGATCATGGCGCGATTGCCGGCCGCGATCGCCGTGGCGAGCGGCATGAGCGAGAGCCCCATGGGGAAGTTCCAGGGCGACATGATGCCGATGACGCCGAGCGGTTGGTACACGACGCGCGAGCGGCCGGGGAAGAAGTGCATTTCCACGTGGCGCTTCTGCGGGCGCATCCACGCCTTCAAGTTACGGCGCAGATAATTGATGCCCTGCACGAGAGCCATGCCCTCGAGGATCGCCGTCTCCTTGGCGGAGCGCCCCTCGAAGTCGGCGTCGAGCGTCTTGGCGAACTCGGGCAGGTTCGCGCGCACGGCTTTCTTGAGCTTGGCGAGGTCGGCCCTGCGGGCGGCGAGCGTGGGTGTGCCATCGCGCAGGAAGGCCGCACGCTGGCGGGCCAGGATGTCCGTCAAGCCGCTCTGGACTAGGACAGGCTGGGCGGGGACGACTTGGCTGTGGAGCGCGATCGTGGCTGTGGGGACATGGGCATTCATGGCTTGATCTCCTATGTTGACAGTGGCAACTTGCGAGGGCACATATAGGCGCCCGGTGTTGACACTGTCAACATATGTTTTCGCTGTCATCATCACGAGATCGCGAGCCCCGTAAAATGCAAGAAGATGCCGCCCGCCCCTACCATCACGGCGACCTGAAGCGGGTCGTCATCGAGACCGCGCAAGCGATGCTGCGCGAGGACAAGGGCTGGCAGTTCACGCTGCGGGAGGTGGCGCGCCGGGCTGGCGTCAGCCACGCCGCGCCCTACAAGCATTTTCCCGACAAGAGTGCGCTGCTGGCCGAGTTATCGACGCTTGGCTTCCATCAGCTTGGCGATGAGATTGCCGATGCGCTTCGTCGTCCCCGTCGCTCAGCGCGTACCGAATTCATTGCGGCGGCCAAGGCCTACATCAACTTCGGCACGGCCAATCCTTCCCTCTACCGGCTGATGTTCAGCGGCGACGTGGACAAGACAGCCTTTGCCAATCTGGATGCGGCGGGCGCTGCCGCGTTCGCGGGGCTGCTCGGCATCCTGGAGCGCGGCCAGAAGACCGGCGCGTTCAAGCAGCAGCCCGTGCGCGGCCAGGCTGCGGCCGCATGGGCACTCGTGCATGGCTTCACGATGCTGGCGATCGACGGTCAGCTGCTGCCCGAAAAAGTCGGCGCAAAGCCTATCGACGCTGTGCTCGTCTCCATGCTCGAAGGTTTGGAAAACTGACGGGCAGGAGGCCCAAGTCTGCTTTGGGTCAACAACGGATCTGCGCGGTCGCGCTATTCTTTGGTCAGCCCGCAATTAGCTATGCCGCGGCGGCGCGGTTTGCCGCCCAGGTTCGCGGCTACTAAGCGGCGGCGGGGGACTGCTGCGGCGGGCGCTCGACCTCCGGGCGGGGCGCGTGCTCGGGCAGCTCGCACAAGCCGCCACCCATGTAGAGGTGGTGCCAGAGCTGCGTCGACAGCACGCCGGTGAGCCCCATTTTTAGGAACGTATTGATCTGGTCGCCCTGCCCCGCGGCGATGGCGTTGTAGTCGCGCAGCACGGCCGCGGTATCGAAGTAACCGGTGCGATTGAGTGCTTCCGGGCTCATCAGCTGGCGCACGTAGGCCGGCTGATTGACGAAGAACAACTCAGCCAGCGGGGCGCGGAACATGCCCTTCTTGCGGAATGCCGCCTCCTTCGGCAGCAGGCGCGCCGCGGCGTGACGCAGCAGGTATTTGTCGCGCGTCAGGCCGCGCAGCTTCCAGCGCGGATGCAGCTTCGAAACGAGCGAGATGACGTTCTCGTCGAGGAACGGGTAGCGGGTCTCGACGCTGTTGGCCATCGCCACGCGGTCGCCCTTGTGGTTCAGCAGGAGCCCGGGCAGATGCACCTTGTAGCCGTAATAGAGCGACTGGTTGAGCGGAGCCCAGCGGCGGACGCGCTCGGCGTCGATCGGCACATCCTCGTAGGCGACATAGTCGCCGAGCCGGTCCTTCATGTCGGCGCTGAAGTAGCGATCCCGCGACTGCGCGACGAGGTGATAGAGCAGGGTCTGCGCGTGCGCGCGGCCCATCATGGCGTCAATGCGCTTGAGCTTTGCGATGCTCATGTGCGGCGCCATGCGCCTGCGGAACAGCCGGTTGACCGCGTCGCTGGCGCGCGTGCCGCCGACGTCCATGAAGTAGCTGAGCTTGCGCAGCTTGAACCAGATGTAGCCGGCAAACGCCTCGTCCGAGCCTTCGCCCGTCAGCGCCACCTTGTAGCCCTGGTCGTGCACCTCCTGCGACAGACGCCACAGCGCCGCGCATGACGTGTCGATCACCGGGCAGTCGGCCGAGGCGATGAGCTGCGGATAGGTGTTGGCGATGACCGAGCTGTCGCTGCGCAGGATGGTCGGCTGGCAACCGATGGCGCGCGCCGTGAACAATGCGTCGCTCGTCTCGTCGAGGCCCTTGCCGGGAACCTGGATGGTGAAGCTCGGCACCGGGGAGCCGCGCAGCTTCGAGGCAGTCGCGAGCACGTAGGCGGAATCGACGCCGCCACTGAGGTATCCGACCACCGGCACATCGGCGCGCAGGCGGACTTCGACTGCCCGGCGGAACGTTGCCTCGAACTCGTCGATCAGCCCCTTGACGTTCTGCGGGTCCTCCTCGCTTCCCGCGTCGGGGAAGTCGAAGTCCCAGTACTGGCGCTCGACGATCTCGGTCGGCTTGCCGTCGCGGCGGAAGGCGATCTTGAGGTAGTGGCCAGGCAAAAGCGCCTGTACGCCTTCGAACATCGTGCGGCGCGTGCCCATGGCAAAGAACGTCATGAGCTGGTCGAGGCCGCGCGGGTCGGGCGCGGCGGGCACGGAGCCGGAGGCGAGCAGCGCCTTGATCTCCGAGCCGAAGAACAGCCAGTCGCCTTGGCGGCTCCAGTGCAGCGGGCAGATGCCGGTGCGGTCGCGGGCGAGGAAGATGGTGCGCTTCGTAAGATCGACGAGCGCCAGCGCGAACTGGCCGCGCAGCTGCTCGAAGACGCCCTCGCCGTACTCCTCGTAGAGGTGCACGATGATCTCGGTATCGGTATGGGTGCGGAAGACGTGGCCCTTGGCCTGCAGCTCGGCCTTGCGCTCGGGATAGTCGAACAGCTCGCCGTTGTAGACGACGGCGACGTTGCCATCCTCGTTGAAGATCGGCTGCTTGCCGTCGCCGAGACCTATGATGGAGAGGCGGCGATTGGCGAACCCGAAGCCGGGGCGCACGAGGAAACCATCGTCGTCAGGACCGCGGTGCCAGAGCGCCTCCGCCATGTTCTGCAAGGCGGCCGGATCCGGCTGCCGCTTGCCTGTGAGGTCGATGATTCCAGCAATGCCGCACATAGTTCCTCGTCGATCGGAAGGGGAGACCGGGGCAATTCGGCTTCGTTTGTAGTCCACAATGGTCGGGTAAAGAGCCCGTTACGCAACGTCGCAATCGTCGTCAATCCGGCGATCCGTTGCGCGGCCAACTTATCACATTGGGGCCTGTTGCGAGGGGAGCCGGGCTCAAATGAGGCGGAGGGCCTTAAGGCTCGCATGTCCTTCACGGCCAACGATAATATGGTCGTGAACCGAAATACCGAGAGGGGCCGCGCTAGCGACGATCTGCCTCGTCATGTCGATGTCGGCGCGCGAGGGCGTGGGGTCGCCGGACGGGCGGTTGTGCACGAGTATGACCGCCGTTGCCGAAAGCTCCAGCGCGCGCTTGACCACCTCGCGCACGTAGACGGGCGTGTGGTCGACGGTGCCTTGACCCTGCACCTCGTCGGCGATCAGGCGGTTGCGCTTGTCGAGGAAAGGATGCGGAACTGCTCGCGGTGCTCATAACTTTGCGCGGCGCGCAGGTAGTCGAGCACCTGCTTCCAGGATGAGAGCGCCGGCCGCTGCACGATCTCGGTGCGCATCAGGCGCAGCGCGGCGGCGCGCACGAGCTTCAGCTCGGTGATGACGAAATCGCCGACGTCCTGCAACTCCTTGAGACGCGGCTCCGGCGCGTTGATCACTTCCGCGAAGGTGCCAAAGCGCGCCAGCAGCCGTTTGGCGATACCCTTGGTGTCGCGCCGCGGCAGGGCGCGGAACAGCACCAGCTCCAGCAGCTCGTAGTCGGGAAGGGCGTCAGCGCCACCCTGGCGGAAGCGCTGGCGCAGACGTTGGCGATGTCCTGCGTGTTCGGGAACCGGTGCTTCGAGGAAGGAACTCTGCTCGTCTGCTGCCGTGCCGCCGCCGCTCTTGTCGCGATCCGGCATGGCGCACGCCCGAGGCCCTAGTGTGTATCGAAGCGAGGATATTCGAGCCCGGCGGGCGAATGTGTGAACACTTCGCACCCGGTCTCGGTCACGCCGACGCTATGTTCGAACTGCGCGGAGAGCTCGCGGTCGCGCGTCACCGCCGTCCAGCCATCGGGTAGAACTTTCACGTGCGGGCGGCCGAGATTGATCATCGGCTCAATGGTGAACAGCATGCCGGGCTCAAGCGTCACGCCTTCACCCGCTTCGCCGTAGTGCAAAATGTTCGGCCGGTCATGGAACACGCGCCCCAAGCCGTGGCCGCAGAAGTCGCGCACGATCGAGCAGCGCTCGGCTTCAGCGTAGGCCTGGATAGCAGCCCCGATGTGCCCGGTGGTGGCGCCGGGCCGCACCTCGGCGATGCCGCGCCGTAGCGCCTCGTAGGTGACGGCGATCAGCCGCTCGGCGCGCCGCGATATATGGCCGACGGGATACATGCGGCTCGTGTCGCCGTGCCAGCCGTCGACAATCAGCGTCACGTCGATGTTGACGATGTCCCCGTCGCGCAGCGGCTTGGGACCCGGGATGCCATGGCAGACGACGTGATTGATCGAGGTGCAGATCGCCTTGGGGAAGCCGCGATAGTTGAGCGGCGCCGGATAAGCGTCGTTATCGAGCGCGAAGCGGAGAGCCAGCTCGTCGAGCTCTTCGGTGGTGACGCCTGGCTTGACGTGCTCGGTGAGCATGTCGAGCGCCGCGGCTGCCAGCTGGCCGGCTTTGCGCATGCCCGCAAACGCCTCCGGTCCGTGCCGCCTGACCTTCCCTTCGCGGTCGGGTGCGCGACCAACTTCCACGTTCGACATGTCTTGTTCCTGAGCGCCCCATCCGGGCCAGCCTTCGAAATGTAATGCAAATTGCGCCGCGCGCAATAAACGAACGGCGCGCTCTTGGTAAGCGCGCCGCAACGTCAATCAAAGATGAAAGTGGCGGCAGCGAGCCGGCGTTAAGCCTTCGCCTCTTCCTCGGCCGGCACTTCAGCGGCGGAGGCCTCGGCAACCAGGTTCTGCGCCTGGCCGACCCAATCGTCCTTCTCGATGCGGCCGCCGAGCTGCAGCACTTCATCGATGTTGGCGATGTCGTCGTCTGAAAGGTTGGCGATCTGCTCAAGCTTTATGCAGTTGAGCTGGCGCAGGCGGCCGACGAGATCGGCGTCGATGCCCTTGATCTGCGTTAGATCGTCTGGCTCCCCCTTCTGCTTCTTGAAGCCCTTCCACTGGGAATTCAGGCGACGGGCGCGCGCGTCTGAGCGCTCGACGATGCGGGCCGACTTACCGCGGCGGCCGCGAAGGTAATAGAGCTTCGCGCGACGGACCTTGCCGCGGCGGATGACTTCGATCTCGGCGATGTAAGGCGAGTAGACCGGGAAAACGCGCTCGACGCCCTCGCCGTAGGAGATCTTGCGGACCGTGAAGTTCTCGTTGATGCCGGCGCCAGAGCGGCCGATGACAACGCCTTCGTATGCCTGGGTGCGGACGTTATCGCCCTCGATGACCTTCACCATCACCTTGACGGTGTCGCCAGGGCCGAATTCGGGCACGCCGCGCTTCGCTGTGACGGCATTGATCTGCTCGCGCTCGAGCTCTTGGATAATGTTCATTGGGCACCTAACGTGAAAATAGACCGTCGAGGCACGGCGACAGGCCGGCACCCCTTAACGGCAAGCCTTGGGGAATTTGCCCGGGTCATAGCGGAAACACACCGCCTTGTCGATATGGTCACCGGCGATTTGTCGGTCGGCCGATGTAGTTAAGGGGAGCACGCATGCGTCTCGTCAACGTGGCCCGGATTCTGGTGGGTGTCTGGGTGATCCTAAGTTGTGGCGTATTCGCGCTGATGCTCAACGGGTTCAAGCCGTACCAGGCGCTCATCCTGCTGCTTTGGGTCGCGGCGCCGCTGCCCCTCGCCTATTGGATCGGCAGCCGGCTGGCGGCAACGCCGAAGGCCTGGGGCGCCATCGTTGTCCGTCTTGCTCTCGCGTTCGCATCTGGCGCCTGGCTCTATTGGGATGTGTTCCTGGGCCCCAGCAGCCGCACGGAAAGTCTGTCGGGGCTCGTGGTCCTTCACGGGCCCCTTTACCAGTTCGTCATCTTGGCCATCGCGTTGCTAGCGGCGACGCTGCTCAATCGGCCAAGCGCTAGCGCTTGAGGGGCTTGCCGAGGTCCGGCCGGCGCTCGGCGGTGATGCGCTCGGCCTCGCTGCGGCGCCATGCGGCGATCTTCTTGTGATCGCCCGAGAGCAGCACATCCGGAATGGTGCGGCCCTCCCACTGGCGCGGCTTGGTATACTGCGGATATTCGAGCAGCCCACCTTCAAAGCTTTCTTCGCTCAATGAGCCCTCGGCGCCGATAACGCCGGGTAGCAGGCGCACGCAGGCGTCGATCAGCACCATGGCGGCCAGCTCGCCACCCGACAGCACGTAGTCACCGCTCGAAATCTCGCGCATTCGGCGCGCGGCGATGACGCGCTCGTCGACGCCTTCGAAGCGGCCGGCAAGCAGCAGCGCGCCGGGGCCCGCGGCGATCTCCGACGCAAGCGTTTGGGTAAGAGGCTCACCGCGTGGCGATAGGTAGATCAGCGGCGCCTCGGTTTCCTCGACGCGTGCATGGTCGATGGCGGAGGCGAGCACGTCGGCGCGCATCACCATGCCCGCGCCGCCGCCGGCCGGCGGGTCATCGACCGCCCGATGGCGACCGAGGCCGAACTCGCGAATGGGTACCGTGCGCAGCGACCACAGGCCGGCTTCCAGCGCCTGACCGAGGAGCGAGATGCCAAGCGGTCCCGGAAACATCTCCGGAAAGAGCGTCAGCACCGTTGCCCGCCAGGGCGGACGCTCACCTTTGATCGGGAAGTGCGGCATGGGCAGACCCTACAGCGGAGCGACCCCCGCGCCGCGCTCCTTTAGACGCCCTCGACGACGACCATGTGCAGCGTACCGGCGCCCTGACGCAAATTCTTGGCCTCGGCATACTCCGGTGAGCTGGCGTAGCCGAGCGCCTTGTCGAGGCTGTCGAACTCGATGACGACGTTGCGCGGCAGTCCGTCGCCTTCGATGATCTTCGCTTGGCCGCCGCCGACAATGCGCCGCCCGCCGAACTTCTCGAGGGCGATCTTGGATTTCGTCACGTACTCCGCCCACTTCTCCGGGTTGGTCACCTCGGCGCGGACGATCACGTATCCTTTGGGCATGGTCTAGCTCCCGTCGTTTCTATCAGCTGGCCTTGGTGGCCGCCGTCTCCGCATCGCGGATGTGGTTGATAAAGGTTTCAGCGATCATCTTTGGATCGTCGGCCTGCGTGATGGGGCGTCCGACGACGACGTAGTCGGCGCCGGAAGCGATGGCGTGGCCGGGCGTCGTGATGCGCTCCTGATCGTCGGTGGCGCTGCCCGGCAGGCGGATGCCGGGCGTAACAATGAGAAACCCGGGGCCGACCGCTTCGCGGATGCGCCCGGCCTCCTGGCCCGAGGCGATGACGCCGTCGAAGTCGGATTCGCGCGCCAGCTTGGCGCGGCGCAGCACAAGGTCGGCGGGGCCGAGCGAGGAGCCCTGCTGCTGTAGGTCGTCGGCGGTGAGGTTGGTCAGTACGGTTACGGCGAGCAGCTTCAGCTTGCTGGTGCCGCGTCCCGACACGGCGGCGCGCATGGTCTTGAGGTCGTGGCCGTGCACCGTGAGGAAGTCGACGCCGAACTCGGTAGCGTTGGCCACAGCGCGTTCGACCGTATTACCGATGTCGAGCAGCTTCATGTCGAGGAACACATGCTTGCCTTGGCCTTTAAGGGCGCGCGCCAGGTCGAGCCCGCCGGCAAATAGCAGCTCAAGGCCCAGCTTGTAGAAGTGCACCGTGTTGCCGAGTACGGCGACGAGGCGCTGCGCCTCCTCGACCGTCGGCATGTCGAGGGCGACGATTAGGCGGTCTCTGGCGGTCGGTGAGGTCATGACAGGAGGCGCGTTGGAGGGGGCTGGCCGCTAGCCATGCAGCACATGCGCGGCGCGTGCAAGCTTCTGGATCAGCGCCTTAAAGTTCTCCTGGCTGTCCTTGTTAACGAGGTGGCCGTCCTCGCCGTAGGCGTCCTTGGCGCGCGGTACCGCGAACTGGTCGGGCAGGACAAGCGCCCCGAGGCCCAGCTCGAGCACCTGGCGCACCGTGGTCAAGCTGCGCAGGCCGCCCATGCCGCCATTGGACGACGAGCCGAGCGCGAAGACGCGCGTCTTATAGACTTCGAAGCCCGTCGGCCCGTCGTCGCGGACGTGACTAACCCAGTCGAGGGTGTTCTTGAGCAGCGGCGTGATTGACGCGTTGTACTCCGGGCTGGCGATGAAGATGCCCGTGTGCGCCGCCATCAGTTCCTTGAACTTATGTGCGTTTTCCGGCTGGCCCTCGGCCGCTTCGAGATCGCCGTTGTAGATCGGCATGGGATAGTCGCCGAGGTCGGCGAACGTCGATGGAATGCCGTTCGCCTCGGCGATCATGCTGCCAAGCCTGGCGAGCTTCTTGTTGTAGGAGCCAGCGCGTGACGAGCCGGCAAAAAAAAGAAGCCTCACCGGTGTCGTCATGTCAGCGCCTCAGCTGCCCTTGCCGTCGAAAAAGTCTTTGACGCGCGCGAAAAAGCCGGCGCTCTCGGGGCTCGTCTCTTTGTGGCTCTCGCGCTCGAATTCCTCGAGCAGCTCGCGTTGGCGCTTGGTCAGGCTCTTTGGCGTTTCCACCTCGACCTGAATGTACATGTCGCCGTTCACCTTCGAGCGCAGCACCGGCATGCCCTTGCCCTTCAAGCGGAACTGCTTGCCGCTTTCGGAGCCCTCGGGGACCTTGATGCGCGTCGCGCCGCCTTCGACCGTCGGCACCTCGATCTGGCCGCCAAGCGACGCCGTCGTCATGGCGATCGGCACCTTGCAGAAGATGTCGGCGCCGTCACGCTGGAAGAACTCATGCGGCTTGATCGACAGGAAAATGTAGAGATCGCCGGCTGGGCCGCCGCGCAGGCCGGCTTCGCCTTCGCCGGCAAGTCGAATGCGGGTGCCGTCCTCGACGCCGGGCGGGATATTGACCGAGAGCGTGCGCTCCTTGGTGACGCGGCCGGAGCCGTGACACGCCTGGCACGGGTCCTCGATCGTCTCGCCGCGGCCCTGGCAGTTCGGACAGGTGCGCTCGATGGTGAAGAAGCCCTGGCTGGCGCGCACCTTGCCGTGGCCGGCGCAGGTCGGACAGGTCGTCGGCTTGGTGCCGGCGCGCGCGCCCGAGCCCGAGCATGTTTCACAGGAAACGCTGGTCGGTACGCGGATCTGCGCGGTCTTGCCGACGTAGGCTTCCGACAAGGTGATTTCGAGATTGTAGCGCAGGTCGGCGCCGCGCTCGCGCGCCGTGCGCGAGCGTCCGCCGCCGCGCCGGCCACCCATAAACTCGCCGAACAGATCGTCGAAGATGTCGGACATCGACGAGGCGAAGTCCGGGCCGAAGCCGCGGGCGCCGCCACCGCCGTGCTCGAATGCAGCGTGACCGAAGTGATCGTAGGCCGCGCGCTTTTGCGGATCCTTCAAGACCTCGTAGGCCTCGTTCAGCTCCTTGAAGCGGACCTCGGCGCGCGTGTCGCCGGGATTGCGGTCGGGGTGAAGCTCCTTGGCGAGCCGCCGGTAGGCAGACTTGAGCTCCTGCTCGCTCGCGCCCCGGGAGAGCCCGAGCGTCTCATAGTAGTCGCGCTTGGCCATGTTCAGCGCGGGTCCTTCGGTCTCGTGCACTGGCAAATGCCCTGTAGTTGGGAGATAGCGATGTTTTCGGCGCGGGGGAAGGGTGACGCGAGCTTCATCGTATGTGGAGCGCCTGCGGTGTTGCCGCAACCGGGTGGGTCAACCTGTTAAGTCGGTGGGCCCTAAGCGCGAGCCCGGCCGATGGGCCGGGCTCGCTGAGTTTCAACGGTTGCTTCAGGCGGCAGAGGGCTCAGGCCGACTTCTTCTTGTCGTCTTTAACTTCCTCGAAGTCGGCATCGACGACGTTCTCATCGCCCGAGGTCGTTCCGCTGTCGCCTGCACCGGTTTCGCCGCCGGCACTGGCGCCCTGCTGGGCGGCATAGATTGCTTCGCCGATCTTCATGGCGGCCTGGGCGAGGTTGGTGGTCGCCGTCTTGATGCGCTCGGCGTCCTCGGACGAGATGGTCTCCTTGAGGTCGGCGATCGCCTTCTCGACGTCCGGCTTGGCAGTCGCGACAGCCGCGTTGCTCTCGTTGTCCTTGAGCTGCTTCTCGGTGGCGTGGACCAGCGCCTCGGCGTGGTTCCTCGCTTCGATCAGCTCGCGCTTCTGCTTGTCTTCGGCCGCGTGCGCTTCCGCGTCCTTGACCATTTTCTCAATCTCGCCTTCCGAGAGACCGCCGGAGGCCTGGATGCGGATCGACTGCTCCTTGGCCGTCGCCTTGTCCTTGGCCGAGACGTGCACGATGCCGTTGGCGTCGATGTCGAACGTGACCTCGATCTGCGGCACGCCGCGCGGCGCCGGCGGAATGCCGACGAGGTCGAACTGACCAAGCAGCTTGTTGTCGGCCGCCATCTCGCGCTCGCCCTGGCTGACGCGAATGGTGACGGCGTTCTGGTTGTCCTCGGCGGTCGAGAAGGTCTGGCTCTTCTTGGTCGGGATCGTCGTGTTGCGCTCGATGAGACGCGTGAACACGCCGCCCAGCGTCTCGATGCCGAGCGACAGCGGCGTCACGTCGAGCAGCAGGACGTCCTTGACCTCGCCCTGCAGCACGCCGGCCTGAATGGCGGCGCCGACAGCGACGACCTCGTCCGGGTTGACGCCCTTGTGCGGCTCCTTGCCGAACAGCTGCTTGACGACTTCCTGCACCTTCGGCATGCGCGTCATGCCGCCGACGAGCACGACCTCGTCGATGTCGGCAGCCTTGAGGCCGGCGTCCTTGAGCGCCTTCTCGCACGGGACCTTTGGTGCGCGCGATGAGGTCGTCGACGAGGCTCTCCAGCTTGGCGCGGGTGAGCTTCATCGTGCAGATGCTTCGGACCCGAGTGCATCGGCAGTGATGAACGGCAGGTTGATCTCGGTTTGCGTGGCGCTCGACAGCTCGATCTTCGCCTTCTCCGCGGCTTCCTTCAGCCGCTGCAGGGCGAGCTTGTCGTTGCGCAGGTCGATGCCGCTCTCCTTTCTTGAACTCGTCAGCGAGGTAGGTGACGAGCTTCATGTCGAAGTCTTCGCCGCCGAGGAACGTGTCGCCGTTCGTCGACTTCACCTCGAAGACACCGTCGCCGATCTCGAGGATCGAGATGTCGAACGTGCCGCCGCCGAGGTCGTAGACCGCGATCGTCTTCGATTCCTTCTTCTTGTCGAGGCCGTAGGCGAGCGCCGCCGCCGTCGGCTCGTTGATGATGCGCAGCACTTCGAGACCGGCGATCCTGCCGGCGTCCTTGGTCGCCTGGCGCTGCGCGTCGTTGAAGTAGGCGGGGACGGTGATGACCGCCTGCGTGACCTTCTCGCCGAGCTAGGCTTCGGCGGTTTCCTTCATCTTCTGCAGGATGAAAGCGGAGATCTGCTGCGGGGAATACTGCTTGCCGTGGGCTTCGACCCAGGCATCGCCGTTCGGACCTTTGACGATCTTGTAGGGGACGAGGTTCTTGTCCTTCTCGACCATCGGGTCGTCGTAGCGGCGGCCGATAAGGCGCTTGATGGCAAAGAAAGTGTTGAAGGGGTTGGTCACCGCTTGGCGTTTGGCGGGAAGGCCGACGAGCTTCTCATCGTCGGCGGTGAAGGCAACGATCGAAGGCGTGGTGTTCATGCCTTCGGCGTTTTCGAGAACCCTCGGCTTGCCGCCCTCCATCACTGCCACGCAAGAGTTCGTGGTTCCGAGGTCGATGCCGATCACTTTAGCCATGTGCCTATCCTCATCCTTCTGCGGCAGACCGTCCGGACCCGAGTTTTCGGCGTCCAGAAAATCCGGCGGCGCGACGGTGCGCGCCGAAGCGGTCCCCTATGGAGCATCCAAACGGTAAACGCCGCTTATATAAGGTGCCTTTTTTGAGGCGCAACGGGCGCTTCGACGGCGGCGGCATTCAACTTTCCCCACCTTACGAGGGGTATCATCACGAACTAAGCATCCGGTACTGACTACAAAAGGGCTGCAATCAGGCGGCGTCATCCGAAGCCTTGCGCTGGGCTGCCGACTTGTCCTCGCCGCCGCGCTTTTCGCCACCCTTGGCCACCACCACCATGGCCGGGCGCAGCACGCGGTCCTCGAGAACGTAGCCGGGCTGATAAACCTGAACGATGGTTCCAGGCGCGACGTCCGGCTGGTCGATCTCGATCATCGCCTGGTGCTGATGCGGGTTGAACGGCTGTCCCTCGGGGTCGATGCGCTTGACGCCGTTGCGCTCCAGCACGTTTAGGAACTCGCGCTCGGTCAGGCCGACGCCATCGATCAGAGCCTTGAGAGCCGGGTCGGCATCGGCGGCGCCGGCGGGGACGGCGGCCGTAGCGCGCTGTAGGTTGTCGCCGACGGCTAGCACCTCACGGGCGAACTTCGAGATGGCGTATTTCGCGGTATCTTCTTTATCGCGCTCGGTCCGCTTGCGCAGGTTGTCCATCTCCGCGTGCGCGCGCAGCAGCCGGTCGGTCAGGTCGGCGATACGGCCCTCCAGCGTCGCCAGCTGGGCATTGGCCTCCTCGGCCCCCGGGTCGGCGGCGGAGGCGGGCGCTTCGGCGTTTGGATCGGCTTTTTTGTTCTCGTCAGCCATAGCTTCTCCGCGGGTAGCGGATCCTCATGCTGTCGGCACTCGGGTGGCGCCGGGTCAATCCTGCAACGAATGCGAGCCCGATATCAGGCGATGTTCGGCAAAAATCAAGTCAACAGTCGGCTAACGAGCTTCGCCGTGTAGTCGACCATGGGAATGATGCGGGCATAATTTATGCGTGTTGGGCCGATAACGCCGAGCACACCGACCACCTTGCGGCGCTCGTCGTGGAAGGGCGCGACGATCAGCGAGGAGCCGGACAGCGAGAACAACTTGTTCTCCGATCCAATGAAAATGCGTACCCCATCGGCGCTTTCCGACAGCCCGAGGAGCTGCACGAGATCGCGCTTGCGTTCGAGGTCGTCGAACAGGTGACGGATGCGCTCGAGGTCTTCCTGCGCGTTAAGGTCCTTCAATAGGTTCGCTTGCCCGCGCACGATCAGGCTCTTGCGATCGTCGAACGAACCGGACCATTCGGCAAGCCCTGCCTGGATGACGCGTTTCGTCAGCTCGTCGAGCTCGGCACGGGAAGACTGCAGCTGCTGCTCGATGCGACTGCGCGCCTCACTCATCGTGAAGCCGCGGATATGCGCGTTGAGATAGTTGGCGGCCTCGATCAGCGCCGACGGTGGCAACCCTTGTGGCAGCGTGATCACGCGATTTTCGACCGTCTGATCCTCGCCGACCAGGACGACCAGCGCCTTGCCCGGCTCGAGCAGCACGAACTCGATGTGCTTGAGGCGCGTCACCTGCTTGTCGGCGAGCACGACGCCGGCACAGTGCGATAGGCCGGAGATCATTTCGCCGACCTCGCGCAGCACTTCGTCGACGGTCGTCGTGCGCTTGCCGGCGATATGCAATTCGATCTGCCGGCGCTCCTTGGAGGTGAGATCACCGACCTCGAGCAGACCGTCGACGAACAGGCGCAGACCGAGCTGCGTCGGCAGGCGCCCCGCAGAGGCGTGCGGCGCCACGATCAGTCCCAGCTGCTCCAGGTCCGACATCACGTTGCGGATCGAGGCGGGAGAGAGTGCCATCGGCAGCACGCGCGACAAGTTGCGCGAGCCGACCGGTTCGCCCGTTTCGAGGTAGGACTCGACGATCTGCCGTAAAATTGTGCGGGAGCGTTCGCTGAGCTTGGTGAGTTCGCTTACGCCTTCGGTCATCGCTCGGGGTATCTTCGAACCTCGCCTTCAAGTTCCTCAAGATTAGGGACGGCGCCCCGTCTTCGTCAAATTAGCCTGTGGTTTTGGTTGAAGCGCGGCGGACCGTCCCGTAGGTTCGGCCCAATTTGCCCCAGCAACAACCCGAGTCTCGGCACCCCTGCATGCGCCCTTCGAAACGCAACCCAGACGAGCTACGCCGCGTATCCATTGAGCGCGCTGTTTCCAAGCACGCAGAAGGTTCCTGTCTCATTAAGTTCGGGGACACCCACGTCCTGTGTACGGCGAGCCTGGAAGAGCGCGTGCCCCCCTGGCTCAAGGGTCAGGGGCGCGGTTGGGTGACGGCCGAGTACGGCATGCTGCCCCGCGCCACCAACGACCGCATGCGCCGCGAGGTGACGGTAGGGCACGCCTCCGGGCGTACGCAGGAGATACAACGTTTGATTGGCCGCGCCCTGCGCGCCGTCGTCGATCTGACCAAGCTCGGCGAGCGCCAAATCAGCATCGACTGCGACGTCATCCAGGCCGACGGCGGCACGCGCACGGCCGCCATCACCGGCGCCTGGGTCGCCTTGCACGACTGCATCCAGTGGATGAAGTTGCGCGACATGGTGAAGGATGACGTACTGCGCGATCACATCGCCGCGGTAAGCTGTGGCCTCTACAAGGGTACCGCGGTGCTCGACCTCGACTACGCGGAGGATTCTGCGGCGGAGGCCAATTCCAATTTCGTTATGACCGGGGCGGGCGGCATCGTCGAGGTGCAGGGCACGGCGGAAACCGTCGCCTTCAGCCAGGAGAGCTTCGACCAGCTCATGTCGCTGGCCAAGAAGGGCATCGGCGAGCTCGTGGCGCTGCAGAAGCTAACGGTGTCATGATGCGCAGATCTCCGCGCTCACAACTATGACCCCGCGCGGCATTCTCGAAACGGTGCTCTACGCGCGCGACCTCGGCGCCATCGAGGATTTTTACAGGCGCGCGCTGGGGCTCGAGCCGTTCGCCAAGGCGGAAGGCCGCCATGTATTCTACTGCGTCGGCGAGCAGATGCTGCTCATCTTCAATCCTGTCGCTACCACCAAGCCACCTGCCGACGATGCTGAGCTTCCCGTGCCGCCGCACGGCGCCGATGGCGAAGGCCACGTGTGCTTCCGTGCCAGCGCCGCGGAGATCACCGCGATGCGAACGTATCTCGAAAAGCAGGGCGTCTATATAGAGGCCGACTTCGAATGGCCCGGCGGGGGGCGCTCGATCTACTTTCGCGATCCGGCTGGTAACTGCCTGGAGTTCGCCGAGCCGCGCATCTGGAATCTGCAATGACTCGAAGCCTGAAGCGGGGCGACCGCCTGGTCGTTGCCACTCACAACCCCGGTAAGGTGTGGGAGATCAACAAGCTTATCGAGCCGTACGGGCTGGCGGCAGTGTCCGCCGGCGAGCTTGGGCTTGACGAGCCCGAAGAGACCGAGACGACATTCGAAGGCAACGCTAGGCTCAAGGCGCTGTTTGCCGCCAAGGGCTCCGGGCTCCCGGCGTTGGCTGACGACAGCGGCATCGAGATTGATGCGCTGGGGGGTGCTCCCGGCGTCTACACGGCCGACTGGGCCGGCCCGAACCGCGATTTCTCCATTGCCATGCAGCGCGTCCACGACGAGCTTGCGCAACAGCAAGCCTGGAAGGGCGAGCCGCTGCGTGCCAACTTCATTTCGGTGCTGTGCCTTGCCTGGCCGGACGGTCAAACCCAGCTCTTCGAGGGCAAAGTTTATGGTCATGTCGTTTGGCCGCCGCGCGGCGGCAACGGTTTCGGCTATGATCCGATTTTCGTCGCCAACGGGCAAAGCCAAACGTTCGGCGAAATGGAGCCGGCCAGCAAATATGCCATCTCGCACCGCACCCGCGCCTTCGACCACTTTAAGCGGGCCTGCCTCGATGCGCCAAGCTAGCGAGAAGGGCGCCGACGACGTGGGCTTCGGCGTCTACGTGCACTGGCCGTTCTGCGCCCAGAAGTGCCCATACTGCGACTTCAACAGCCACGTCCGTTTCGGCGGTATCGACGAGGCGCGCTTCCGTTCAGCCTTCCTACGCGAGCTGGAGCACACTGCGAAACGCACGGGGCCGCGCGTCGTTTCGAGCATCTTCTTCGGCGGCGGCACGCCATCGCTGATGGCACCGGAGACCGTCGCCGCGATACTCGATCGGATCGCTGCGCTGTGGAGCGTCGACCCACAGGCCGAAATCACGCTCGAAGCCAATCCCGGTAGTGTCGAAGCGGCACGCTTCCGCGGCTATCGCACGGCGGGCGTCAATCGCGTCTCGCTCGGCGTGCAATCGCTACGCGACGACATCCTGAAATCGCTCGGCCGTATCCATTCGGTTGCCGAGGCCAAGGCGGCGATCGAGATTGCACGTGCAACCTTCGATCGTTTTTCGTTCGATCTGATCTACGCGCGGCCCGGACAGACGCTTGCCGCATGGAAGGACGAATTGCGTGACGCACTCGCCATAGCCGGCCAGCATCTATCGCTCTATCAGCTCACCATCGAACCGGAGACGCCGTTCGCAGCTCTGCACGCCGCCGGCAAGCTCGTCATCCCCGACGAGGACGCGGCGCTCGCTCTCTACGAGGAGACACAGGAGCTGACGGCTGCGGCGGACCTGCCTGCCTATGAGATCTCCAACCACGCCGCGCCGGGCGAGGAAAGTCGCCACAACCTCCTCTACTGGCGTTACGGCGAATACGCCGGCTGCGGGCCCGGCGCGCACGGGCGCCTGGCGGCAGCTGGCGTGCGGCACGCAACCAGCACCGAGCGCAACCCCGAAGCCTGGGTCGCGCGCGTCGAGCAGACGGGCCATGGGGTCATCGAAGAGACGCCGCTAACGGCCGCTGAGGAAGCTGACGAGCTGCTGCTCATGGGCTTGCGCCTCTCCGAAGGTGTCGACCTCGAACGGCTGGAGAGTCTTAGTGGCGTGCGTCCTTCGCCCGCCGCAATGGCCTCGTTGACACAGCAGTGCCTCATTGAGGCCATTCCCGGCACGCAACGCATACGCGCAACCGGCAACGGCCGCTTCATTCTCAACGAGATTGTCTTGCGTCTCGCGATGAGCTTCACAAACGGCTCTGCCGATCGCGTGCCGCGCCGTGCGCTTCATACCTTCCCGCCAGCCGCCGAGTAATCACCCCGCATGATGCGACGCATGTACGACTGGATGATGGGCATGGCCGCCAGCCCGCGTGCCCCGTGGGCACTTGGTCTCGTGTCCTTCATCGAGAGCTCGTTTTTCCCGATCCCGCCGGACGTGATGCTCATTCCGATGGTGTTGAGCGACCGGCAGAAGGCGTGGTGGTACGCCACCATCGCCACCGTCACGTCGGTGCTCGGCGGTCTGCTCGGCTATGCTATCGGCTTCTTCTTCTTCGAGACGATCGGCAAGCCCATCCTCGGCTTCTACGGCAAGGAGCACGCGCTCGATACGTTCATCCAGTTCGTGCACACGTATGGTGTGCCGGCGGTGATTATCAAAGGCGCCACGCCCATTCCGTTCAAGGTAGTCACCATCGCGGCCGGCGTTGCCCACATGGATCTACTCGCCTTTATCGGCGCAAGTATTATTGCGCGTGCCATGCGCTTCTATCTCGTGGCCGCGTTGCTCTATTTCTTCGGCCAACCGATCCGCGAATTCATCGAGCGCCGGCTCACCCTGGTGACGACTGTTTTCGTGGTGGTCTTGGTCAGCGGCTTCGTCGCTGTTAAATACCTGTTCTAGTTTGACTTAGTAGGTGCTCCGATGACCCTAGCGGCTTCCGATCCGACCGTGCATTCGGCCTACCGGTTCGGCGCCATGGCGTTGCTGCTGGCGGCAGCGTCCATCGTCATCGCGCTGGGCTTCGAGCACCTCGGCGGCTATGCCCCCTGCGAGCTGTGCCTCGAGCAGCGCTACGCCTATTACGCCGGTATACCGCTGCTGTTTCTCGCCCTCGTTGCATTGAGCGCGGGGCAGCAGCGCGCCGCCGCAGTCTTGTTCGTCATCGTGACGCTCGGGTTCCTCGCCAACGCCGCGCTCGGCATCTATCACGCCGG
The DNA here is from genome assembly GCA_963724595.1 of uncultured Alphaproteobacteria bacterium. Taxonomy (GTDB): domain Bacteria; phylum Pseudomonadota; class Alphaproteobacteria; order Rhizobiales; family Hyphomicrobiaceae; genus Hyphomicrobium_A. The sequence goes on from CAVRVR010000041.1 coordinate 38,546, forward strand.
CGCCGAGTGGCATTTCTGGCCGGGGCCGGCTGCATGCTCGGGCGCGCAGCAGATCACAACCAACGCCGGCAACATGCTCGAAGCGCTGCAACAGACAAACGTCGTGCGCTGCGATCAGGCGGCTTGGCGCTTGGCTGGCATTTCCTTCGCCGGCTGGAATGTTGTGACATCTCTGCTTGTTGTGTTGCTGAGCATCCGCGCTAGCGGCGAAGCCCTGCGCGCTCGCTAAATTTTTTCGCGCCTCGCATCGCGCCCAAAGTTATCCACAGAACAATCGCATAGCGGCGACCTCGGCTTCCGTTCAGCAACTGTCAAGCCAAATACCGTGGGGCCGACACGGCGCCGCCATTCCGTGGTCAAAATGTAACGGTCTATTCGTCTCGTTCGCGGAACACGCGGTGAAGGGTTCGCGTTCAAGACACTGAAGCAGCTTCGTCACTTCAGAGCCCAGCAGTGCTCGTGCGTAACTCGAGAGCGAAGTTTCGAAGCCTAGTAGTTGCGTTTCGCCAATAGCGTTCAGTTCAGTCGGTTCGCGTTCCTCAAGTCCCGCGTCGCGTCCGCGTTATGTCACTTCGGGAACCCCGCATCCCGCTCGGTTGCGTTAGTAGCGTCCTCGTTCAGTCGCGTTCAGCGTCAGTCCCCCGTTCAGTAGTGCGTTTGTAAGCGTTGCGTTCGTTGCGTCGCGTGGCGTCCGGTTGCGTCAAGACAAGTGCGTACAGCCAAACTCCCCCCAAAGTGCGCTCCTCATCGAGCGTGCACTGCAAGTCGAGGCGAACCGCTCGGAGGCAAGGTTCTCGCGTACTTCCGAGCGGTTGCACCGCAAAGAGTGAGTTGAGTTGGTTGCGTTGTGAGTGAGTGGCGTCAGTTGCGTGCTGCGTGCAGTCAGCCGGTCAGTCAGTGAGGTGTGCCGTGGCGTCTCAGTCGCATTCGTGGCGTTCGCTTTCGGAAGTTGTCGGTGAAGTTCTCGTCGCTATCGGCAGACCGTCTCCAGCGACGGTCGTTCCCATAGCGGCGGTTTCGACAAGATAGTGAAGCCGCATATTCGTTTTTGGAGGGGAAAGAGGGACCTTCCAACGAGCTGGCAAGCATGCGGAGCGTAGGAGCCGCAGGCCTCCACCGAGGCACCACGTGACATGGTCTCGCGTTGTGGTGCCACCACGCTCTGTGTGCTTGCCACCCAAATAAAGCTCCGCGCCGGGGCACGTAAACGGCGCACCAACGAGGAGGTGTCAAATGAGTTTCAACCACGTCAATCCGCTGCAGTGGCATCAGGCGGTCGGCGTCGCGCGCCAGTCCTGCGCCCGCTTCTTCCGCGATGGCGGCGCTCCGGCCGACGCGCTGCTCGCCTTCGGGCTGAGCGCCGACGACCGCGTCGCCCACGATTGGAGCCGCGCTGTCGAGGCGATCGCGGAATCGCTGTGCGCCATACCCATCAGGCGCGCTGCCTAAACGAATTTTGCCGTCGTCCTTCCATAACGACGAATGCCCCGGCAACCGCATTGCCGGGGCATTTCTTTGTCCATCGCGACGTTGAGCGCTTACGGCTCGAGCTCGGTATCCCAGTAGAGATAGTCGAGCCAGCTTTGGTGCAGGTAGTTGGGCGGGAACAGCCGCCCATTGCGGTGCAGTTCGAACACCGTCGGCCGGTAGGGCGATTGCTTCGGCAGCATGCCTACCTCGTCAGGCATGGCGCCGCCCTTTTCCAGATTGCACGGCGCACACGCGGCAACGACGTTGTCCCACCGCGTTTGGCCGCCGCGCGAACGCGGCACGAGATGGTCGAACGTCAGGTCGTCCTTCGAGCCGCAGTATTGGCACGTGAAGCGATCGCGCAGGAACACGTTGAACCGCGTGAACGCAGGGTAGAGCGCCGGCTTCACATAGGTCTTGAGGGAGACGACGCTCGGCAGCTTCATCTCGAATGAGGGGCTGCGCACGAACCGGTCGTATTCGGAGACAATGTTGACGCGATCGAGAAATACAGCCTTCACCGACTCCTGCCAGCTCCAGAGCGACAACGGGTAGTAGCTCAGTGGCCGGAAGTCGGCGTTTAGTACGAGTGCCGGAAATGAATCCGGAATGGCCGCATGCGCATCCACGTTACGGGCGTCCTGTGTGTTCTCGCTTGCGAATCGCGTTCTCCTCGAAGTTCGGCCGGGATACTAGCGGCGCATATCAACTCTGTGAAGCTCCCCGCCGCGCTCGCGGCCTGAGTGTGTCACGCGGACCTAAGGCCACGCAAACTAGGCGTTTTTTTGGAAATAGCAGGCCGCGATCGGCGACCTTGTAATACGCCCACAGAAGGTGCGCGGCGACACCACGCCAGGGGCGCCAGCGTTCGGCAATGTCGAAAAGCTCATCGCGCGATGGCCGCTCCTTGAGCCCGAGCGCGGCGCGCGCCGCAATCTGCAGCGCCAGATCGCCGGCCGCGAAGGCGTCGGCGCGGCGAAGGCAGAACAACAGGTAGATGTCAGCGCTCCATGGTCCGATCCCAGGCAGCGCCGTGAGCGCCTCATGCACATCGGGCTCCGGCGCGAGTGCCAGCTTGTCGAGATCGAGGCCGACGACCATGGCTTGGCTCACCGCGCGCAAGGTGGCGACCTTGCCGCGCGACAGTCCCGCCGCGCGCAGCTGCTCATCGCTCAGCTTGAGAAGGGCCTTCGGCGTCATCGGCCGCACGGTGAGCTGCATGCGCCCCCAGATCGCCTGCGCGCTGGCGAGCGATAGCTGCTGGCCGACGACGATGCGGGCGAGACCTTCGAAGCCTGGCGCATGCTGGCGCAGCGGCGGGTCGCCGGAGTGCTTGTGCACCATGCGCATGTGCGGGCACTTGCGGCGCAACGCGCGGATGCCCTTGCGCATCTCGTCGTCGCTGAGGATGATCGGCGCTGCTTGCGAACGTTTCATGTGCATTGCCTACGCGGGCACTTCTCCGTCGACCGTATGCAACGTAAAGTCTTCGTCACGCGTTCGCAAAGCGGCAGGCATTTGCGCGTGTTCGGAGTGCTGGCGATGTGGCATCGGTCACGGACGGCAACTTCATTTGCAGTGATATTCTTGTTGCATTCGCTCGCAGGCGGCATCGCCGGCGAGTTCGCTGCCTGGGGCGCCGATTGGCGCCGCGACTGGGCAACGCTGCGCAACGAGCGCCACGGCTTCCTCATCGCCTACCCCAGCGAGGTCTTTCAGCAGGTGCGCGAGCCCAACACCGACGAGGGCCGCGTGCTGCATTCGCGCGACGGCAAGGCGCAGCTGCTCGTCGGCGCCTTCGTCAACGACGATGGGACGACGCTGCAAGCCTACCGCGACTACCTCATGCAGGAGAATTACGCCGGGGCGCATATCGACTACGCACCGGTGCGCGGCAAGTGGTTCGTCATCTCCGGCACCATCGGCGATCACGAGTTCTACGAGCGCGTCAGCTTCACTTGCGGCGGACACCTGATAAATAGCTGGGCGATGATCTATCCCGCGGCCGAGCGTCGATTTTATAACCGCGTCGTCGAGGCGGTCGCGCGTACCTACTCCCCCGGCGCCGGCCGTACCGGCCAATGCGATTGAGCCGCGACGCCAAGAGTTCATGACCGCAGTTCCTGTCCTTCGCTTTGCGCCGAGCCCCAACGGCCCGCTGCATCTCGGGCACGCCCTCTCAGCCTTGACCGGATTCGATATGTCGCGACGGCTTGGCGGCCGCTTCCTCGTCCGCATCGAGGATATCGACGTGGGGCGCAGCCGAGAGGAGCACGTCACCGGCATTTTTGAGGATCTCGCTTGGCTGGGCGTCGCGTGGGAGGAGCCGGTGCTGCGCCAGTCGCAGCACTTCGCGACTTACGTGCAGGCGGCCCACCAACTGGAGGCCAAGGGGCTGCTCTACCCGTGCTTTGCGTCGCGCAGCGAGATCGAGGCGGCAGCTTCGCCCGGTGCCGTCGATCCCGACGGCGCGCCGCTCTATCCTGGGCTGCATAAGAGCATGCCGCGGTCGGAGATCGCGGCGCGCCTGCAGAACGGTGGGCGGTTTGCGCTGCGGCTCGACATGGATCGAGCGCTTGGCGTGGCACGCGAGCGTCTCGGCGGGGTGCCCCTGACCTTTACGGAGCTTGACGAGAGCGGCCGCCCGCATGTTCGCAAAGCCGATGCCGAGCAGTGGGGCGATGCCGTGATCCTGCGCAAAGACGTGCCGGCGAGCTACCACCTTGCCGTCGTCGTCGACGATGCCCGGCAGGGCGTCACGCACGTCACCCGCGGCCGCGATCTATTCCAGGCGACCGGGCTGCACCGCCTGTTGCAGGTGCTGCTGGGGCTGCCCGAGCCGCTCTATCAGCATCATCGGCTGCTGGTCGATGCCGAGGGCCGCAAGCTCGCCAAGAGTGCCGGCGACACGGGGCTGGAGGCTCTACGCGCCGCCGGTGCATCGGCGGCCGACGTGCGCCGCATGGTCGGTCTGGCACACGCCTAGTCAAAAAAATTCAAGCGGACAGACTGTTTTGCGCTGGCCGCGGATGTTCCACCGCAGCCGATCTTGTTAAGTCACCGACTAACATCGGCGTTTCGAGTATGGTTTGCGCTTTGTTAATGATTGTCTGAAAAGATTACGCAATAGATGCAGCAACATCCGTTACGCAAAGGTCACGCGATGTTATCTAACTTAACGAACCCGTTGTCATTGAACGCGAATAAGCTCAGCTTGGCCATTCTGCCAGTAACTGCGGCCGTATCGCGTGCAGTCCGTGAGCTCACCCTGGTGACGGCGGCTCATGCAACCTCAATCAAGAAACAAATAGCGCTACGCATCGACATGCTCCGACGCATCTTCACCTACGGCAATCTCGCGCTCGGCGGCCTTTGGGCGGTGCTGGCGCTGCATGAGGATCCCGTCCGCGCACCCCGCGACACGTCGCGGGTGATCGAGCCGGTGCTCATGACGATCGAAGACCATTGGCGGCGGGCGGCAGGCATCCTGTCGGCAGCGGTGACGAGCTTCCAGCGCATCAGGACGCTGCAGGCCGCCGCCGCCCGGCAGATCGACTCCGCCGACTATGCACTGACGCAGCTCATCCACGATCTGCGTGCAGCGATGCCACTTCCCGCCGATGTATCGGCTCTGCGGGCAATCCTCGCAGAGGCCGAGCGGACCGCGCCCGAGCGCCAGCGCAGGGCGCTCGCGGCCTAAGGCAGGCTCAAGGCGTGCGGGGCAGGGAACCCGTCTGGTCGGCTGCGGAGACTTTCGTCGCCTGAAAGCTTGCAGGCGCGCTATCGATGATCGGCTGCACCAAACTTCTGCACCTCGAGCACCGCCAGCCCGCGTTCGCTCATCCCGTTCTCGCTGAAGCGGACGATGCCGTCGACGCCGGAAAAGCCGTCGGCGCGTGTCATGTTGGCCGGCGTGTAGCGCGAGCCTGGTGCGTTGGTCGACAAGCCGATGGCAACCCCCACCGCGTCGTAGGCGAGTGAAGCGATGCGTGGCGGCGTGCTGCCGAAGGTGCGCGCGAAGCGCTCGGAGAACGAACGCCAGGCGATCGGGTCGGAACTCGGGTACCAGCCGCCAACGAAGGCCGCATCGCGCCCAATCGATGGGAAGTCCCAAGCACTGGTGCCAAGCAGCTTCACCTTCGTGGTGTCGAGGCCGGCGTAGGCGATAACCGGTCCGATCTGCGGTAGTGCCTCCTGTCCGCCGGGCAGGAATAGCGCATCGATCGGCGCCATGGCGGCGTCGCCGCTCTTGATGGCTTCGACTACCCGCTTGGCCGGGCCCAGCATACCGTTGGCCGTCAGCGGATACCGTTCGACGATAGCCACCGCGCCCTGGTTGTTTTGCACCGAGCGGCGGAATGCAGCCTCGACGACGGCGCCGTAGGCATCATCAGGAATGAGAGCAGCGAAGCGGCGTTTTCCCTGCGAGGAGGCATACGAAATAATCCGCTCGGCCTCTTGCTCGGCAAGGAAGCTGACGAGATAGACGCCCTGACCGGCGACCTGCGTGTTGTTGGAGAAGGCAAGCACCGGAACCTTGGCCTCGCGTGCCACCGGGGCGACGCCGGAAACCGACTGCGACAGCAGCGGGCCGACGATGATTTCGGCCCCTTCCTTGATGGCCTCGTCGGCGGCAGCGCGCGCCCGCGCGGTGGTGCCCCCGTCGTCTTTGGTGATGAGCTCGACGTTCGGGTCGTTGAGCTCGAACAGCGCCATCTCGGCGCCCTGCTTCATGCTCTTGGCCACCGCCGCCGTCTCGCCCATGCCGCCCAGGGGCAATAGCAGCGCGATCTTCACCGGGGCACGGGCTTGCGATTGTCCCTGCCCGGGGGCAGGCGCCAGCGCCGCGGTCGGCGCGTCGGAGGAGCCGCCGGTCGAGCAGCCCGCGAGCAGGAGGCCGAGCATCGCCAGCGCGCCAGCCACTCGGCGCCCGCTGACCCTGGCCCGCTCCAAGCTCGTCCGCTCCAAATCGGGGTCCCCCCTCGAGCGTGCCACCACCGTCCCCGTGGACAATATGGCCCCGGCAGCCGGAACAGTGTAACGACTCTCCCAGACTGGTTAGACCCTAGGTTCGCAGTCGAAAAGTGCCTCTCTGCCACTATCGTGAACAATCGACGCTTCAGTTGCGAAAGAGACGGGCCGCCATGCGCGGAGCCGAGGCAGATCCGACCCGAATTCTCGCCCGTACCGCCGAGGAAATGCAGCGGCTACTTACGGCCGATCTGGCGCCGGGCCTTTATGTCGTCGCGACCCCCATCGGCAATCTGGGCGACATGACCTTGCGCGCCGTTGGCGTGTTGGCGCGCGCCGACGCCGTGCTGTGCGAAGACACGCGCCATAGCCGCACGCTGCTGTCGCACTACGGCATCGGCACGCCGACGAGGCCCTATCATGAGCATAACGCTGCCAAGGAGCGCCCGCGCGTCCTGGCCGAGCTGGCCGCCGGCCAGCGCATCGCGCTCATTTCCGATGCGGGCACACCGCTGGTCTCGGATCCCGGATGGAAACTGGTGCGCTCGGCACTCGATGCGGGCCATCACGTCGAGGCATTGCCCGGCGCTTCAGCGACGCTCGCCGCTCTCACCGTCGGCGGGCTGCCGACGGACGCTTTCTTGTTCGCCGGGTTCCTGCCGCCCAAAAGCGCCGGACGGCGCACGCGCATCGCCGAGCTGTCTGCCGTGCCTGCGACGCTGGTGTTCTTCGAGGCGCCCTCGCGCATCGGTGAAGCTCTCGCCGACCTCGCCGCGGTGCTGGGCCCGCGTCCGGCCGCGCTCGCCCGCGAATTGACCAAGCTGCACGAGGAGGTGCGTCGCGCGCCGCTCGATCAGCTCGCCGCCGAGTTGGACGGTACAACGATCAAAGGCGAGGTGGTGATCCTCGTCGGCCCCCCACAGCAAGGCTCGATCACCGACGACACCATCGCCGCGCGCCTTGCGCCGGCGCTCGAGGAGATGAGCCTGCGCGACGCCGCCAAGGCGGTGGCCGATGCGCTCGGCGTACCCAAGAGCCGCGTCTACGATCTTGGGCTGCGCGCGCGGAAAAACGCGCCATGACGGCCGGCGAGCGGCGCGCCCGCCTGCGCCGTGGCCGCTTCGCCGAGGTGCTCGCTGCCGCCGCGCTCATGGCCAAGGGCTATCGCATCCTCGGCCGCAACGTGAAAACGCGCGCCGGCGAGATCGACATCATCGCCGTGCGTGGCAAGCGGCTAGTCTTCGTCGAGGTGAAGCGCCGGCTGACTGCGAGACGCTGCCGAAGCGGCGATCGGTGGACGACAGGCCGCACGCATCCACGCCGCCGCCGACTATTGGCTCGCCCACCGCCCGCGCTACCACGGGCACGAGCAGGGCTTCGATCTCATCCTGCTGGTACCACGCCGCTGGCCCCGCCACGTCCCCAACGGGCTTTAGGTCAAGGGATCGCCCATTGACAGGGCGCCCGCGACGCGGCTTGCCTACGGCGCCTGCCGCCCCCACCGTCAGCGAGACTCCATGCCCTTACGCGTTGCCGTCCAAATGGACCCGATCGAGCGGATCGACATCCGCGGCGATTCCACCTTCGCCATCCTGCTCGAGGCGCAGAAGCGCGGGCACAACCTGTTCTATTACACGCCGCCGAACCTCTCGCTCCACGGCGATAAATTGCTGGCGCGCGGACATACCCTCGAAGTCCAGGACAAGCAGGGCAGCCACTACAAGCTGACGCGGCCGCGCGTCGAGGACCTGTCGAAGCGCGACGTGGTGCTGCTGCGCCAGGACCCGCCGTTCGACATGGCCTACATCACGACGACGCATCTTCTGGAGCGCATCCACCCCAAGACGCTCGTCGTCAACGATCCGGCGCAGGTGCGCAATGCGCCGGAAAAGATCTTCGTCCTCGATTTCCTTGACCTGATGCCGCCGACCATCGTCACGCGCTCGCTCGACGACGTGCAGGCGTTCCGCAAGGAGATGGGCGATGTGATCTTGAAGCCGCTGTACGGCAACGGCGGCGCCGCTATCTTCCGCATCGGTCAGGACGATACCAACGCCGGAGCGCTCGTCGAGCTATTCCAGAGCGTGTTCCGCGAGCCGTTCATGGTGCAGCAGTACCGCCCTGAAGTGAGGGAAGGCGACAAGCGCATCATTCTTGTCGACGGCGAGGTGGCGGGCGCTATCAATCGCGTGCCGGCTTCCGGCGAGACGCGCTCGAACCTGCACGTCGGCGGCACGGCCAAGCCGACCAAGCTCACAAAGCGCGACGAGGAGATCTGCGCGCGGCTCGGGCCCGCAGCTGAACCAGCGCGGACTCTTGTTCACCGGCATCGACGTCATCGGCCCGTATCTGACGGAGATCAACGTCACCTCGCCCACCGGCATCCGGCAGGTGAAGCAATTCGGCGGCGCCGACATCGCGGCGCTGATCTGGGATGCGATCGAGGCGAAGCTCTAGCGTCCGGACTTCTGCACGGCCTAGTCGAGCGGCTGGCGGCGCTTCTTCCTCTTGGCCGTCTTCTTTGAGGTTTGGCCGAGACCTTCTTGACGTCGGACTTCACTGCCGGCTTGCCGTCGACGGTGGCGGCGCTGGCGGTGACCTCGGGCGGCGGGGGCGGCGGCGCCTTGCAGTCGCGGAAGCGACCGAGCATCAACGCATCTGGCTCGAAGGCGGCGCCGACGATATCGCTCGGGAAGTTCTCGACGCGCGCAATGGGAAACGCCGACTTCCATTCACGCGTGCGGAAGCCGTTCTCGAGGAGTGCCGCGGCCCGCGCGGTGCGCGCGTTGCCGCTCGATTCCCCCAAGATCACTGCGATGAGGCGGCGGCCATTGCGCGTAGCGCTGGCGACCAGATTGTAGCCGGAGGCGCAGGTGTAGCCCGTCTTGATGCCGTCGCCGCCGGGAAAGCCAGTCAGCAGCGCGTTGTGCGTGCCGATGGTGATCTTCTGGATCGTTGCCTGCGTCTGCGCATAGAGCGGCGCCTCCTCGGGGAAGTCGCGCAGCAGCGCTTGTGCGAGGAGGCCCATGTCGCGTGCGGTCGTCACCTGCTGCTCGGCCGGCAGGCCGTGCGGGTTGATGAAGTGCGTGTGCGCCATGCCGAGACGCGCCGCCGTCTGGTTCATCTCCTTGACGAATGACGCTTCGTCGCCGCCGAGCGTTTCAGCGATGGCGACAGCGACGTCATTGGCCGAGCGCATGATGAGGGCGTGCAGGGCATCGTCGAGGGTGATGTCCTTGCCGGCCTTGAGGCCAAGCCGGGTCGGCGGCTGTTTGCTGGCGGTGGGTGAGATGAAGATCTTCGTCTCTTTCGTCGCCCGCTTGTTGCGAATTGCGGTGAAGACGAGATACGCCGTCATCATCTTGGTGAGCGAGGCGGGATACCATGGCGCGTCGAGGTCCTCGGCATAGAGGACATGGCCGTCCTCAAAGTCGAACACCAAGGCAGTGCCCGCCGCAGCCGGCTGGACGCAAAATGCCCAGGCCGCCAGCGCTGTGGTCAATGCAATGCGTCCGCCCTTCGCCAAGACGTCGGCCCTTCTTCGCCAGCCGCTGAATTCCCTCAGATGGCGAGTATGCGCACCTTGACGGCAAATGTCAGCCAGCAACCCTTAGCAGGGGTAAACCGGAAATAGGCCCAGCAATTTGGCGCATATGGCCGAACTATGTGGGCCCTTTGGGCGTTAGCGCGCCACTGCCCGGGTCCCCGCGGCATCAATCTGAACCGGAGCAATTTTTGCATGAGACGCGACGGAGCGCGCCCGGACGGGCCGTTCTTTCTATTGCTCGCGCAGAGTTCCGATCCGAACGGGACCTGACGCAGCCAAAGAAACATGAGGAGATGATGATGAAGTACTTCGTTGCGATGGCTTTGCTGGCCGCGCCCCTCGCTATGGCCGTGGCGCCGACGCCCGCAGAAGCTGGGTACCGCGATGGCGTGCGGTGCCACCTCGTCAAGAAGACGGTCTGGAAGTTCGGCCACCGCAGGACGAAGTGGGTCCAGGTTTGCAGGGCCCGTCACGGCCACCGCCACTAACCGGTTTTACGGCCTCCGCCCGCTCGCGCCGCGGCTCGGGCGGGCGGAGTTTTTTTGTGCGTCAGCCATGGAACGGGTGTCTTCAGGTCCGTTGCAGAAGAAAGGCACATTCCTCCAACGCCATAAGCCCGCGCTGCTTGAAGTGCGGATGCCCCTCGATCACCTGACGGCACTCGAGCTCGGCGCAATGATATGTGTCGGCAAAAAGCTCGTGAACCTCGCGGCGTGGAACGGAGAAAGGCGGCCCAGACATTTGCGCCTGCTCATACTCCAGGGTGACGAGGAGGATGGGTGCCTGCGAAGGCAGCAAAGCTTTGAGCTTCTCGGCGTACCGCTGGCGCAACGGGCGAGGCAGCGCAATCAGCGCCGCACGGTCGTAGACCGCGGCAACGTCAGCGGCGGCCTCGGGCGGGAGGTCGAAAATGTCGCCGCACCAAAGTTCGTAGGCACCCGCCGACTTTACGGTAAAGCCTCCAGCCGTTTTTGTCGTCGGGGCGACGCCGCGCTCGGCGAAAAAGTCATCGATCGCAAGCTCGCTAAGTTCCGCGCCTATGACGCGGTGCCCCTGCTGCGCCAGCCACACCATGTCGAGGCTCTTGCCGCACAGCGGCACGAACACCGGCGAGCCGGGGCGAAGCTCTAGCCGCGGCCAATGCTTCTGCAGCAGCGCGTGAAAATCCGGCTGGTGGAATCCAATGTCCTGGTTCTTCCAGCGCTCTTGCCAGAATGTGGGATCCATGGGCACTCGGGCCTCGTCAGCTGCGGTAGTCGGCGTTGATGTCGATGTAGCCATGCGTCAGATCGCAGGTCCAAATCGTCGCCCGCCCCTCACCTATGCCGAGTTCGACGCGTATCGCGATCTCCGCCCCCTGCATATAGCGGGCGACTTCCTCTTCTTTGTAGGTCGGCGCGCGCTCGCCCTCATGGGCAACGAGAATGTCGCCAAAACGGATCGACAGCCGGTCGCGATCGGCGGCTTCTCCAGACTTGCCCACCGCCATAACAACGCGGCCCCAGTTGGCGTCGCCCCCCGCGATTGCGGTTTTAACGAGGGGCGAATTGCCGATCGATAGCCCGATGCGGCGCGCAGCGCGGTCGTCTTCGGCGCCCTCAACCTCGATGGTCACGAACTTGGTGATGCCCTCGCCGTCCTTGGTGACGAGAATCGCCAGCTCGCGCAACAGGTCGTGCAGCGCCGCAGCGAAATTGGCGAGCCTGGGGTCGGTCGCATCGTCGATGCGCGGGCAGCCGCGTTTTGCGGCTTCGCCCGTGGCGAAGACGAGAAGCGTGTCGCTCGTCGATGTGTCGCCATCGATGGTAACGCAGTTAAAGGTGCGGTCGGCGCTATCGGCGACGAGGGTCTGCAGCACCGGCGCTGCGATCGGCGCATCGGTAAAGACGAAGCACAGCATGGTCGCCATGTCCGGCTGGATCATGCCGGCGCCTTTGCAGAAGCCGTTGATCACGAACTCGCAGCCGCCGATCTTTGCAGTGCGCGTCGCGAGCTTTGGAAAGGTGTCGGTGGTCATCACGGCTCGCGCCGCGGCGTACCAGGCGTCCGGCTTCGTCGCGCCGGCGAGCTTGCCAAGCAAATGCGCGAACTTTCCGGCTTCCAGCGGCTCGCCGATGACTCCGGTCGAGGCGATGAACACCTCGCTCGGTGCGCAGCCGACGGCGGCCGCGGCGGCATCGGCGGTGATCACCACCGTCTCGAGGCCTTTCTTGCCGGTGAAAGCGTTGGCATTGCCGGAATTGACGACGAGCGCACGCGCCTTGCCCTCGCGCAGCCCGATGGCGCACCAATCGACCGGCGCCGAGCGGGTCTTGGAGCGCGTCAGCACCCCCCCGACCTCGGTGCCGGGCGCCAGTACTGCGAGCAGGAGATCCGTGCGGCCCTTGTAGCGGATGCCGGCCTCGGCGGTCGCAAAGCGAACGCCCGGTACCTCCGGCACTGGGGGCAGCGAGGCGGGTGCGAAGGGCGAGATTGGGGCAGGCTTGGCCATAGGTGGCTCCGGCGCGGTGCAAAAGTCCGCCCCAGGAAACAGATCGGGCCGCTTGGAGCAAGCGGCCCGCTGCAGATGCGCGTTGATTTATCGATCAGGGAGTTGGCGCGGGCGGCGTCCCGGGAGCCGGCGCTGCGCCTGGAGCAGGAGCCGCACCCGGAGCGGGAGCCGCGCCCGGCTGTGCTGCCTTCTTGGCCGCTTCGATTGCCTCCGCCTGCTTCTTCTGCGCCTCCTCGACCAGCTTCTTGATGTCGGCGTCGACGTAATCGACTTTGGCCTTGCTACGCAGCTCGGCAGACTTCTCCTGTGCCTTGCGGACGGCGAGGGAGTTCATGATCGTCTCCTTCACCTGATCGAACGTCGGCGGTTGCTTGTTGCGCCGATCTTCGAGCTTGATGAGGTGCCAGCCGAAGTTGGTTTTCACCGGCTCCGACACCTCGCCTTTCTGCATCTTGGCGACGGCCGCCTCGAATTCGGGCACCATCTGGCCCATGCCGAAGTAGCCGAGGAACCCGCCCTGCTCTTTGGAGCCGGTATCGCTCGAATTCTCCTTGGCGACCTGCTGGAAGTCGGCGCCGGCAACGATCTTGGCGCGCAGATCCTTCGCCTTTTGTTCGCTGTCGACGAGGATGTGACGGGCAGCGAACTCCGTTTCGGGTTTCAACTCGGCAACGCGCGCATTGTAGATCTTCTTCGCCTCGTCCTCGCTGACGCTGCCCTTCAGGGTCTTATCGAAGAACTGCTCGCGCAACGCACGCTGCCGCAGGTAGGCCAGACGCGATTGAAACTCCGGCGTGTCGCCTAGTTTGGCCGCCTCAGCGGCGCTGGCGAACAGCTGATTGTCGATGAGGTACTCGGCGAGCGCGCGCCGCTTAACCTCCGGTGGCAAGTTGGCGAGCTCGGCGCCGATCTCGCCCTCGGCGAGCTTCATGTCGGCCTCGGTGATCGATTTGCCGTCAACTGTGACGATGACCTTGTCGGCCGCCGCGTCCTGCGCGAGCGCAGGATAGTCAAGCGCAGCAAATGCGATGGCGGCGACGACGGCGACGCCCGAAAGGGCGCGCATATTCGGAATCACTCGATGCATGCTCGTTCTCTGATTTGTTCGGCGGGCCGAAGAGGGAGGCGAAACCCGCGGTGTTGCGCGTTCATGCAACAGGAAACGGGCGTAGCCGGCCGGCTGCCGGCCCATGGATAGTGGGGCGGATACCCGCTGCCAAGTTAAGAATTCGACAGTTGGCGGGCGTTTTGGCGCGGCTCGCGGCCGTCGCAGAAGCGTTTCCCATGCGTTGACAAGCCTATGGTGCGGTCCTTATCTCTCCCCCGCGGCTGAACTTACTATGTCATAGGCGCATCCGACGCACCTGGCGGCCGTTTTCTGTTCGCGGGGGCCGGTGAATCTCGGCTGATACGACGGCTTCACTCGCGGGCAAATCTATCGGCAATCCATGCCAATACCTCCCGGGGCGAGCCCGGATTTAGGGAACCCTTCGAATGCTTTCGACGATCGGCGGATTTGCGGCGAAGATTTTCGGCTCATCGAACGAGCGTCGCGTCAGGGGGTACAATCCACGCGTCGAGGCCATCAACGCGCTCGAAGAAGACGTCGCCCGGCTCACCGACGCCGAACTGAAGTTGCGCACGGATGCTTTCCGGCGGCAGTTCGCCGAGGGGGCCACTCTCGACGATCTCCTCGTTCCAGCCTTCGCCACAGTGCGCGAAGCCGCAAAGCGCACGCTCGGGCAGCGTCACTTCGATGTTCAGCTCATCGGCGGCATGGTGCTGCACGAGGGCAAGATCGCCGAGATGAAGACCGGCGAAGGCAAGACGCTGGTCGCCACTCTTCCCGTCTACCTCAATGCGCTTGCCAGCAAGGGCGTGCACGTCGTCACCGTCAACGACTATCTCGCCCAACGTGATGCCGACTGGATGGGTCAGATCTACAAGTTCCTCGGCCTCACTGTCGGCACCATCGTGCACGGGCTCGACGACGAGCAGCGTAAGGCGGCATACGCCTGCGACGTCACTTACGGCACCAACAACGAGCTCGGCTTCGACTACCTGCGCGACAACATGAAGATGGACATGGACGAGATGGTCCAGCGCGGCCACACGTTCGCCATCGTCGACGAGGTGGACTCGATCCTCATCGACGAGGCGCGCACGCCGCTGATCATCTCGGGTCCGCTCGAGGACCGCGCCGATCTCTACCAAGCCGTCGACGAGATCATTCCGACGCTCGCCGCCGAAGACTTCGAGCTCGATGAGAAACAGCGCCAGGTGTCGCTCACCGAAGTCGGCAACGAGCGCGTCGAAACGGTGCTCGAAGAAAAAGGCCTTATGAAAGGCTCGCTCTACGACATCGAGAACGTCTCGCTGGTGCACCACATCAATTCGGCGCTGAAGGCCCATAAGCTGTTCCAGCGCGACCGCGACTACATCGTCAAGGGCGGCCAAGTCGTCATCATTGACGAGTTTACCGGCCGCATGATGCCCGGCCGCCGCTATTCGGAAGGCCTGCACCAAGCGCTGGAGGCCAAGGAGCACGTCGAGATCCAGCCCGAGAACCAGACGCTGGCCTCGATCACCTTCCAGAACTACTTCCGCCTCTACAAGAAGCTCGCCGGCATGACCGGCACCGCCTCCACCGAGGCGAACGAGTTCCTCGACATCTACGGCCTCGACGTGGTCGAAATCCCGACCAACGTTACGGTATGCCGCGCTGACGACGACGACGAGATCTACCGCACGGCCAAGGAGAAGTACGCGGCCATCGTGCAGACGATTGCCGATTGCCGTCGGCGCAACCAGCCGATCCTCGTCGGTACCGTGTCGATCGAGAAGTCCGAGCAGCTTTCCGAGCTCTTGAAGGACAAGAAGTACATTCAAGAGCTCGGGCGCACGGCGCTCGCCCAGGCTGACAAGCTGAAGGACGGCAAAGACGGTGAACTCAAAGAATACCTCGCCGACATGGGCTCTTATCTGATCGAGGTCGGTTCGCGCCCCAAGGCCAATTCCGATCCGATCCCGCATCAAGTTCTCAACGCCCGCCATCACGAGCAGGAAGCACGCATCGTTGCGCAGGCCGGGGTTCCCGGAGCTGTGACGATCGCCACCAACATGGCTGGTCGCGGCACCGATATTCAGCTCGGCGGCAACGTCGAAGCGCGCCTCAAAGACTGGATCGCCGATGAAGCCGAGGCGGGCCGCACGCCCGACGACGCCCAGATCGCCAAAACGCGCGAGCGGCTGCTGGCTGATGTCGCCGAGAAGAAGAAGCACGCACTCGAGGCCGGCGGCCTTTACGTCCTCGCCACCGAGCGTCACGAGAGCCGCCGCATCGACAACCAGCTGCGCGGCCGCTCAGGCC
The DNA here is from genome assembly GCA_963724595.1 of uncultured Alphaproteobacteria bacterium. Classification (GTDB taxonomy): domain Bacteria; phylum Pseudomonadota; class Alphaproteobacteria; order Rhizobiales; family Hyphomicrobiaceae; genus Hyphomicrobium_A. The sequence goes on from CAVRVR010000041.1 coordinate 54,395, forward strand.
GCCAGGGCGACCCGGGCCGCTCCAAGTTCTACCTCGCGCTCGACGACGACCTGATGCGCATTTTCGGCTCCGGCCGCATGGACAGCGTCTTGAAGACGCTCGGCCTGCAGGAGGGTGAGGCGATCACCCATCCCTGGATGAACAAGTCGCTCGAGATGGCGCAGAAGAAGGTCGAGGCGCGCAACTTCGACATCCGCAAGCAGATCCTCAAGTACGACGACGTGATGAATGACCAGCGCAAGGTCATCTTCGAGCAGCGGCTCGACATCATGGGCGAGGAGGACGTCTCCGAGACGGTGAAGGATCTGCGCCACCAGCTTGTCCACGAGCTCGTCCGCACGAACATCCCCGAGTTCGGCCTACGCGGAACAGTGGAACACCGCTGCGCTGAAGGAAGCGATCTCCGGCGTCTTCGGGCTCGACCTGCCCATCGACGAGTGGGCATCGGAGGAAGGCATCGCCGATCAGGAGATCACCGAGCGCATCCTCAACGAGGTCGACAGCAAGGCGGATCGCAAAGCCGACGAGCTGGGCCAGACCAACTTCCGCCAGATCGAGAAGATGGTTCTCCTGCAGACGCTCGACCACCTGTGGCGCGAGCATCTCGTCACGCTCGAGCACCTGCGCCAGGTGATCGGCTTCCGCGCCTACGGACAGCGCGATCCGCTCAACGAGTACAAGAGCGAGGCGTTCGTGCTGTTCGAAGCCATGCTCGCCAACCTGCGTGAGGCGGTCACCGGCCAGCTCATGCACGTCGAACTCGCCCCGCCTGAGGAACAGGCCCGGATGCAGCAGGTCGACCTGCCTGAAATGCGCGCCAGTCACATCGACCCGTTCTCGGGTCTCGACGAGCTCGCCCTCGCCGATGCCGCCATCGCCGCCGAGGTGCGCGGTGGTCCTGTTGGCGCCCCGCCCGATCGGCGTCCGCCGCTGCAGACCCGCAAGAGCACGACGGCCGTCGATCCGTCGGATCCGGCAACGTGGGGACGGGTGGCGCGCAACGCGACGTGTCCGTGCGGCTCCGGTAAGAAGTACAAGCACTGCCACGGCAAGAACGACTAAGCCAATAAAATCAGTGCTTACGTCGCTGTATGAACTCATTTTCGCCTAGGCAACCCCTAGGCAAAAATGTGCACTAATGCGTGACTCTAGGCTTTTCCTAGGCACCCCATTTCGTACAATAGCCCCTCACAAAACAATTGGGGGAATATTACGAAGTGGATGACGCGCGTTATTTTGATGAAGGCAAGCTAGTTGTTTTCAAACGAAATCGAATTTATCAGCACCGCTCTTTTCTGAATGGCATCTACGTCTGGCGGACGTTGAAGACGTCTGCTCTGGAAGAAGCCATAACCAAAGGCTCAGAAGGCGCATTACTACCTGTTGGCGCAACAGGAGCAAGGGCTGCCCATCAAGGCCAAGCTCTTCCGCGACGTGATAGACGAGTACGTCGCCTCCAGAGAGAAGAGCGCGGCTCAAGGCAAAACAAAACCTGGCATGCTGCGCCAAATCAAACGCGTCGTGAAATTCTGGCGCGAGTACGCTGGCTCCAAACGCATACATGACATAGGCGATGCGGAGTTTCGCGACTACGTAGAGTGGCGGCGTGACTACTACACCAACCTATACGTCAAACTAGGCAAACCGCTGCCCCACAATGCCAAGCTTCATCCCGCAGACAAGACGCTTCAGTGGGAAGTGATGCTTGGCAAAGCCATCATCAAATGGGCACACGAGAAGGGACTGAGGGGTAACAAGGCGCTTCCCACCTACACCTTCACGCCTAAGGTGAAGCGCGTGCGTCCAGCGTTTGAGTTGGCGGAGTACCGCATACTGTGGCGTGCGCTGCGGAAGCGCATGAAGCGCTGCGATAACCCGCAGTGGCGGGCGACGCGTGAGCTGTTGTGCGACTACGTTCTGATACTGGCGAATCAGCGGGATGCGCGTAGGTGAAGCCAACAACCTGCGCATGAGAGACATTATTCCGTTTACTGACGAATGGGGACGGGAAAGCTTTCGTCTCAAGGTAACGGGAAAGACTGGCGAGCGGGAAGTCATACCCAGAGCCAATGCAGCTAAGTTCATTCAGCGCGTCATCGCGCGCAGGGCGGGCGCCAAGCCCAACGAACGGCTCTTCGTCATGCCGTCTGGGAGTCGCATCATCACGCTGGCGGACCAACTTGATGCTGTCCTCAAAGAGGCGGGTATCACGCATAACAGCAAGGGCGAGAAGTACACGCTCTACAGCTTGCGGCACTTCTACGCCGTTACTGGCACTGCGGAACGGGGTGAGCGTCTACGCTCTCGCACGCAACATGGGGACGTCCGTGGAGATTATTCAGAGCTACTACGGCAAGCACGCGACTGCGCCCACGTTCGCGATGGAGCTTGGGCACTAGGCAGCTCGCTTAGCTTTGGGAAAGGCTGGCGACTGCAGGTGCAGCTCCAGCTGCTCATCCAGTTCGCCTGTCCGCACAGCGGCAATCAGCATCTCAAGCGTAGCGACAAGCTTGGTCTTGTCCTTGAGCAAAATTGCTGCCTTGCCTTTCTCGAACTCCAGCGGCTTAGAGCCATAGCGGACAGTGAGGTAGAGTGCACCTGCGTCGTCCGTGCGCCACCAAGGCTGCACGCGCTTTGTGACATCTACGGGCGCCTTCACGCCGTTGTCTTGGATTGTCCACTTCTGCAGCTTGCGCACGTACAGCGGATCTTCCGCTAGCATCGTCTGCTGTTCCAGGTGCGCGACGAGCTTGGCGCGCCGCACCATGGTCGGACTTTTCTGGCGAACTGGTTGCGCTGCGAAGGTGAGGGACTTGAGTGACTTCATCTGCTGCTCCTTCTCTTGAGGCTGGCCGCAGTATCACTCAAACGAAAATTGTCACAATCGGCTCGACTCTGCTGTTGCGATGCTCAACTGGTGCGGGTCCAATGGAGGCGTTGACTATCATAACCAGTATAGGAGGACATCCCAACTATGAAGCCTACCAACGATGAAACCAGCACAGGAGATGACATTGCACCGGTGCAATCACTGGAAGCCATGAAGACTTGGAAGGACTACGCGAGAGCGATTTGCGCCCACTGGCGCAAGAGTGTCGATGGTATCCTTCAGACAGCGCGGTACTGCTCGCTGGCGGACGAACGCCTCTCGCAACGGGACTATGAGGCCCTTCAGGCAAAGCTGCCATTCGACAACACGATCCTATGCAAGCTGAGCAAGATAGGCAGCGACACCCGGCTGTTCGATCCTACGGTGCGGGCGTTGCTCCCAGCCAGTTACTCAATCCTCTACGAAATCCACCATCTCAGCGACGAGGAGTTGTCCAAAGCGGTGGAAAGCGGCGCCCTATACCCGGGAGCCAAGCGTAAGGACCTGCTGGAGCTGCGGACAACGCGGCAGTACAAGCGGCGCGCTCGTTTGCCTGGATGATCGCCAGGCAGCATCGCAGCCAGCACTCGCTGCCACGGTAGTAGGGGATGGAGCGGTCAGACGCTCTGTTGAAATTGCGAAGCCTGTTGTACTCGGAGAGATCCGGATTCCGGCTGACTACCCACAAGCGCGTCGGCGAGCAGCTGCAGAAAGAATTGAAGCGCCTTGCACTCGAGTTCGACTGCATGTTCATACCGAAGTTGACTCCTGATGAGCGTGCCGTGGGCAAGTACGAACGCGATCTCACCAGCTATTTTGAGCGCTGCCTTGCAGAAGCCCGCAAGCTCCTCCGCAAAAGAGTGAGCCAGCTCAAACGTAGAAGCCATAGCAGAGGCGAAAAGTGGGGTTTCGCCGAAGATGAGACGACCATCGACCGGTTCGCTGGCTGGGATGAGATAGCTCGAGTTCTCGGATTTCATCGGCATCGGCGATGAGTTCGAGGACTTGAAACAGGAGGCGGAACTCGCCGTTCAGGAATGCCCGATGCTCCCAACGTTCCTTCGACAAATGCGGACGTGGACCCTGTGGTCGCTGCACGAGAGCACCGCAACGTCGTTATTCTGCGCTCGCAGCCTGGGAAAGCATCGGACACCGAAGTGGTGAGCTTCAGGCCGTGCCAGCGCGATATTGCGATGGTGATCTCCGCCGACGCGCTGGTCAGAACCGATGCCGCGCAGCCGGATGCGACCGTGACGCGCGCCGATGCGGAGATTTTGCCGCAGAGCCTGACGCTCGCGTATCTGGATTCCGATCTCGATTATCGCCGCGGCGCCGTCGAAAGCCAGGACCTGACCGGGGCGAGCCGGCGCGAATGGCGCTCGATCTCGCTTGTGCGATGAACCAGCAAATGGCGGGCGAGCGCGCCGAAATGATGCTGCGCGAGGCCTGGGCGGCCGCGAGAGTTTCGCCTTCGCATTGCCTCCAAGCCGCCTTGCGCTCGAGCCTGGTGACGTCGTGGCGCTCGATCTCGCGGCACGGCGGCATGTCGTGCGCATTATCGAGGTGAGCGATGGCGAGCGTCGCGATCTGCGCGCCGTGAGCCACGACCCTTCGGTCTATCAGCCGGCCGAAAGCCCAGCGCGCAATCCGAAGATGCCATGCCGGCAGTGCTCGGGCCGCCGCTCTTCGTCATGATGGATCTGCCGTTGGCGGGCGAGGGGATCGCGGCGCATGCGCCATGGATCGCCGCTGCCGCCAAGCCGTGGCCGGGTGCGCTCAATCTTCTTCAGCGCATCGGGCCATCGAGCTTCGCATTCAATCGCAGGATCGAGGCGCCGGCCTCGATGGGCACGTTGTCGAGCCCATTGCCGCCCGGACCTACCGGCCGCTACGACCGCCGGTCAGCCGGGTGGATTCAAGCTACATGCCGGTGCGCTCAGTTCGGTGAGCGAGGCGGAACTGCTGGCGGGCGCCAATGCCGCGGCGATCGGCTCGCGCCGAAACGGGCTGGGAGATCGTCCAGTTCCGCGATGCCGAGCTCATCGGCGCGCGGCTCTATGAGATCGCCTGGCTGTTGCGCGGCCAGCGCGGCAGCGAGGGATTGGCCGCGATTGGTGTCGCCGCAGGAAGCCGCTTCGTATTGCTCGATGCAGCGGTCGTCCAGGCCGATATCGCGTTCGGCGCGATCGGCACCGCGCCGGTCTGGCGGATCGGGCCGGCCGAAAGCGATCATGGCGATCCGGCCTATGTCGAATTCGCGCACCCGATGAGCGGCATCGGGCTCAAGCCCTTCGCACCCTGCCAGGTACGGGCAAGGCGCGATGCCGGCGACATCGTCATGAATTGGATCCGCCGTACACGGATCGACGGCGACGGCTGGGGTATCGTCGAGGTGCCGCTCGGCGAGGGGAGCGAAGCCTATCTGCTCGAAATCCTGTCCGGCCCGACCGTGGTGCGCCGCGTGACGACGAACGCGCCCACCTTACGCTACGCGGCGCCGACGAACTCGCCGATTTCGGTGCGCCGCAATCGTCGATTGCCATCCGTGTTGCGCAAGTGAGCGCGATCCTCGGGCCTGGCACATTCCTGGAGACCATCATCCATGTCTGACACCACACATCTTGACCTGCCCTTGCTGCCGATCAGGCGCAGAAGCATGTGACGCATAATGAAGCCCTGATCCTGCTCGATCACGCCATCCATCTGGCTGTGATTTCGCGGCTCTTGCGAGCGCCACCAGGAACTCCAGCGGAAGGCGACCGCTATTTGATCGCAGCTTCTGCAACGGGCGCCTGGACTGGTCATGACGGCGAACTCGGTTTCTACCAGGATGGCGTGTGGCGCTTCGCCGAGCCGAGATCCGGCTGGCGCTTATGGGCGATCGCGGAATAGAAGTTCCTGGTCTTCGACGGAACGCTGTGGCGCGATCTTCAGGAAATCGGAGGAACTCGCCTTGCTCGGCATCAACACGCGGCCGACGCCACCAACAAGCTTGCGGTGCGCAGCAATGCGGTTTCTGCTGACCGCGCTCGCCACGGGCGATGGCGGCACCGGCGACATGCAGGCGAAGCTCAATAAGGAGACGGCGGGCGATACCGCCGCGCTCCTGTTCCAATCCGGATTTTCGGGGCGTGCCGAACTGGGCTTGGCCGGCGATGACGATATTCATCTGAAGGTCTCGCCCGACGGTTCCTCGTGGACCGAAGCACTGGTCGTCGACCGCACGACCGGGCGTGCCACGTTTCACGCTTTCGCCGCAGCGCCTGCAGCTCGACGTCTTCACCGCGAGCGATACTTACGACGTGCCGGCCTGGGCGCGGCAATTGCGCATCATCTGCATTGGCGGCGGTGCCGGTGGCGGCGCGGCGGCGTCGGGCTCCAACGCATCGGCGCGCATGGGCGGCCAGGGCGGCGGCTCGGGCGGTCGCTCCGAGGAAGTTTTCGATGTCGCAGAACTCGACGCGACGCTTGCAATAACCATCGGCGCGGGCGGCACCGGCGGGAGCGGGGTGACCGGCAATAGCAATGGCAATGCCGGAACGGCGGGCGGCGAGACGAAGGTCCGAGCGGCGGGATCCGATATTCTCTATGCCGGCGGCGGCAATCGGCCGGCGTCGGCGGCACCACTGCGCAAGTGGCCGGGATCGCAACCGGCGGTCTCGGCGGTCGCGTGGCCAATGCCGGCCAGCCCTCGGATGCTCACCTCGGTGACGCCTGCCAACACGACGCAGGGCGATTGTCCCGGCGCCGGCGGTCCGGGCGGGGCGCGCTGCAAACCTCAGGCGTCGCCAATGCCGGCGGCGACGGCAGCTTCGGCTATTTCATCGGCGGCATTGGCGGCGCTCCGAGCGCGGCACCGGCGGTGCGTCGGGTGGCGGCGCCGGCGGCGCCGGCGAGGACAAGGACTGGGATCGCGGCTGTGGTGCGGGCGGCGGGGCCGGTGGCGCCAATGCGTCCGGCAATGGCGGCAGCAGGTGGCGCTGGTGGCTTGCCGGGCGGCGGCGGCGGCGGCGGCGGCGCAGCGCGCGATACCGCGACCTCGGGTGCCGGCGGCAATGGCGGGCGCGGCGAAGTCCAGATCATGGCGATCGGCTGATCGATCGCGCTGAAGTCAACGGAGACAATTCAGATGAATGCAGTTCAAAACCGAAAACCGGTGGTGAGCGCGGCCGGCCTATCCCTCATCAAGTGCTTCGAAGGATTTCTCGGCGCGTGCCTATCGCGATCCAGTCGGCATACTCACCATCGGTTACGGCCATACTTCGATGGCCGGTCCGCCCGAAGTTCACCCAGGCTTGACGATTACCGAAGCCGAGGCCGGAGAAATCCTCGCCCGCGACGTGAAGCGCTTTGCCGATGCGGTGACGCGCGATGTGAGAACTGTGCTGACGGACGATCAATTCTCGGCACTGGTTAGTTTCGCCTATAATGTCGGGCCGGAGAACTTCCGCAAATCATCCGTGCTGAAGGCTATCAACGCGCGCGATTTCGATGCGGTGCCGCGCCGGCTCGCACTGTGGGTGAAGGCTGGCGGGCGGACCTTGCCGGGCCTCATCGCGAGGCGCGCTGCCGAAGGCGAGCTCTTCGCCAAGGGTAATGGCGCGTCGATGCGGCCGCGACCGGCTTTCCCGAGCCGCCGGCGCCGGGCAAGAAGCCATGGGCGAGCACGACGAATTGGGCGGCGCTCATCGCCGCTCTTGCATCGGTCCTTGCAGGCCTTGGCAATCGCGAGCTTGCGTGGATCCTCGCGCTCGCCGGCATCGCGGCGGCGGCGTGGATCGTCAAGGAACGCATTTCCAAAGCAAAGGAGGACGGGATTCTTCTGACGGCCCTGCCGCTCACTCTCATCATCACACTGGTGCGCGAGGTCTTCGCGGGCCCCGCCATGCGCATCATCGACAGTCTATGTGACCAACGCCGAATTGCGCGAGAAGCTGAAAGGCGAATTGCAGCATGCGATGATCGCCGAGGCGGAACGCCGCCTCGCCGTTCAGCGCGATATCGTGGTTAAGGAAATCGAGAGGGGAGCTGGCTCGCCAAGAGCTGGCGGCCTGATCTTCATGATCTTGCTGATGTCCTTCGTCTCGGTCTACGGCTTGGCCTTGCCGCTTGCCGATCTCGTCGCCGGTGCGCCGCTCGCATTTCGTCCGCGCTGGAACGAGCTTCCGGCCGAGTTCTGGGAAATGCTGACCATCGGCCTTGGCGGCTATGTTGGTGGTCGCTCGCTCGAGAAAATTGCTACCACGATCGCCGGCAAAGGTAAGGCGGCAAAATGAGTTTGCGTTCAGAAGGATAGTTGCGAAACTTCGCACAAAGCTCATGGTAATACTTGCAAGCGTTTGAAAAATAAGCGTAGTTTTTGTTTGTAGGCGGGTCCTCGAACATTCA
>CAVRVR010000042.1:0-12564 GCA_963724595.1 uncultured Alphaproteobacteria bacterium
CACTTACTACCGCACGACTGGCAGCTTCAGCGCGCAGCTCTCGGGTTCGAGACACGGTAGCGCGCCGGCCGCGCTTCAAAACGATGCCAGTCTGACCGGCTGAAAAAGGCCGACAGAGATAGATCGGCCTCCGAGCATAGAACGTCCCGCAGAGACGCGGCCAGCCGCACGGGATGGGTAGCGCGCCGGCCGCGCTTCAAAACGATGCCAGTCTGACCGGCTGAAAAAGGCCGACAGAGATAAATCGGCCTCGGAGCATAGGAACGTCCCGCAGAGACGCGGCCAGCCGCACGGGATCCCAAAATTTCTGTCGACGAGGCGCGGAATTTGCGACAAAATTCCGCCTACGGAAATTAAGATATATGCATCTATATAAATAAGTTAGTCCGTGGCTGTGCAGGCAGTCTTGCGCGAACTCGTCTCCAAGCCGAAATTCCCTGTTACCCGGGAAAAAACAGGGAATTTCAGCAAAAATCGGCGGTTTTGGACAATTAACGTCGCGGAAACGCGCAGTGGTTCAGCGAGTTAGGGGTTCAAATTCCCTACGCGCAGGAACAGGGAATTTTTTCGATCCTAGCAAGGAATATCAGGGAAAGATCAGGGATCTCCCTGTGCAGTCGGTCCCGAAAACGGCTGCCCGGTGGCGCAGCACGACGTCGACCTGCTGCGCGCGCGCAAACTCGACGCCGCAGCTGTCGAGCAGCTCATCAGACCAGTGGCTCTTGATCCACGTACGCAAGAATTTCACGGGCACCGACACGGTGACAGTCTTCCCGTCAAAGCTCTCGAACTCCAGCGTGTGGAACCAACTCATAAAGATGTCCTCGCCAAGCCGCGTGCGCAGCGCCTCGCGCAGTGTCGCGCCGGGGGCCGCGAGCGGCGACGACGGTAGGGCCAATGCTGGCGTGGGTGCTTTGGGAAGCGTCGCCGCTGTCGTCTCTAGGGGAACCTTACCGCCGGCGAGGACGCTGCCGGTCAGCCCCGTCAAAAAGCCGATGAATCCTCTGCGTGAAAAATCCAGGCTGCACCTCCTTTGGGGCACTTCATGAGACTGTCCTCTCTCATAATGCAAGAGCAGTAGTGCGCTCAACGCTCCTCCTTGTCCTCGGTCACAGGACCGCCGATGATATTGGACACATCGCCACCCTCTTCTTCCTCGACCTCCAAAACGGGTTCATCCTCTTCGTTGGCAGCCCGATCTTCGGCGTCCACTTCGGCTTCCGCGAGCGCCGCCTCGGCATCGGGACGTGCAATGGGTAGCGGATTACATTCTGTCGCGCGGTCTCGACAGCATCACGGTACGGGAGATCCGCAGAGCCTACAGTGGGTTAGAAAACGATGAACCCGGCATTCGCCGCGTGATGGGCAGCCTATTGGAAGGCAACTGGGTGGAACCGGAAGACGCCTCCCGGATAAACTCGACCAAATGGGTGGTGAATCCCATGGTGCATATCCGGTTCCGGTCGAGCGGAGCAGCGTCGACGGCACCTGCGATCTACTGAGGTTCGGACGCGACAGCCGGCTGAGAGGGCACGACGGAGCGATGTAAGCGCCAGGGGCACAGCGCCCCCCCGGCACGACGCCAGGAGATGCGACCAGCCCCCACCCCTTTGCATCCTCGGCGGCAGCCCCAGGGAGCATCATGAATCCGGCCGAATTTGAAACCAAATCAAAAAGGGCGGCCTCGTGCGACCGCCCTCCCAATTTATCAAATGGTGAGCCGCAGTATCGTCAGCTTACTTCTTGACGCACTTGCTCGTCGCGGAGTCCCACATCATATCCTTCGCTTTTTCGCAGTCGGCTTTTGTCGTTGGCACCGCCGGGTCCGCCGCGAACGCCGGAGCGGTGAATGCGACCGCAAGGCCCAACACGAGAAGCGGAATAAGACTCTTCATGGTGCTTCCTCCATTATTTTTGGTTGACACGTTGCCCCTCACGCGCCGCGCATTGAGTTGCGCGCGCGTCAGGGGATTGTGCTCTGCCTAACTAGCTGTAACGCACCGCTGCAGCGAAAGGTTCCGCACGCCATTTGCCGGAAAACGACCCGTCGCCGCTCACCGCGACGCCACCAAGAACAGAGGCGGTATTGCTTTCATGTTTCGAGAGCCGCACTCGCTACATTTGGGCCGAGCCGGGTGCTGCATCACGCGTGCACAAAAAGGAAGGGTGGCCCCTTCAGAAGACACCCTTCTAACCGTCCAGGCAGAACGAAAGGACAAACCGGAGCAGCCATCGCGGAAAGCGACGAGCTCCGGTTCGTCCTGGTACTTCAGTCACGCGGGCGCGTAGCCGGTTTCACCAGCAGCCGCGGTTACGATACAAGCCAACGCCGCCCCAACGGTAGCCGCGGTATCCCCGGTATCCGTAGATGCCGGCACGCCGGTAGCCTCGGTAAAGGCCGACACGCCGGTAACCCCGGTAACCCCGATACAGGCCGGCACGGCGGTAGCCCCGATAAACGCCAACACGCCGAACTCCCCGATAACCGCGATATCCGCGATATCTGACGGTTTCGACGAGAGAGGAACTGTTCTGGATGCTCTTGCTGAGGGGGGCGGCGGGAATGGCTTGGCTACTGGCCGTGGAGCCAGTGATCAAAGCTGCAGCGAGCGCCGCGATAATGAGGCTCGTCTTCATAGACTATCTCCAGTTGTGTTCTAGTTGTTCGCGGAGATCTCCTTGAGGGAGGGAACGAGGTCACGCGAGAATTGTTCCGCTGGACACCCGAAACAGCGTGGCACGTCTCGTTCGCACCTCGGAACTTCCTTCCCGCGCGTTCGTTAGCCGAAGATGAATGGCTTGGCCTCGAAGAGAGGCCCGTGGGTGCTCGTGATCGAGGACGAACCCTTATTGCGCGACTTTGTTAGGAGCGTTCTCGGTCAAGCGGGCTTCAATGTTATCGCCGCTTCATCAGGTGATGAGGCCCTGAGTTTGGTTAAGGCACGACATGACGTATGCGCTGTTGTCAGCGACGTATCTGGGCTCAATGGTATCGAACTCGTCCGCCGAATCCGCAAGGTGCGCCCGCGGGTGGGCATAGTACTGGTCTTCGGAGAAACGGTTCCCACGGGCGACGAGCTGCCCTACGGGGTATTATTCTTATCCAAGCCCTTCCGAGCAGTGACGTTGCTGAGGCTGTTACGACAGTTGGTGGGTAGCACGCTCCCGGAGCCCCTACACTCGTCGGGGTAACTCTGAGGGCAATGTTGAGCTCGGGCATACCGCCCGGAACAGCACCAATTGTTTTGACCGCGAGGGCTCCTGATCAGGAATTCGCGGATGCGCGACTAGGGGTCGCGAACCACGCTTGTAAGGACGCTACCGCGGTTATCGCGGTGAATGGGTGGTGTCGAACCGCGGGCACTGAGCGCTCGCCTGGAATTCACCCTATACTTTCAGAGTTTCTTTCGCTGCCCGGTCTAGGTTGGCCTGGGGGCATTTGAAGGAGAACTGCGCCATGGGGTTCATCGCCTGGATTGTCGTCGGCCTTATTGCGGGCTGGCTTGCTGAGCAGATCGCGGGCCGCGAGCACGGCCTGCTGACCAACCTTGTCGTCGGCGTCGTCGGCGCGCTGGTCGGAGGGTTTGTCTTCGGCTCAATGACAGGAGCACTCGTTGCGAACATCTGCGGCCGTCAACTAGCAACGTGACAACACCGACCCAGACATGCTTCGTAATACACCGCGTTACCCCGGCCCCGCTCTACCGCCCAGCCATGCGCGAGGTGAGTGCTGGGCACACTCAGAGTGACCCTATCGCTCGCTTCACTATAGCGCGAAAGAAGACTAGCATTTCGCGAACCAAGCTCCTCATGAATAGGTGTCATCCCTGCGAAAAGTAGGTGTTGCCGTGTTTCGCGTTACACGCTCGAGGCTCGTAGAAGTGATCCAACGCGCCCTCGCGCTCATCGCGGTGCAAGAAACGTGGACGCGCGGTGTCTTGGCACGCAACGCCCAGGGGATGCCCGTCTCGCCATTCGCGCCGGATGCGGTGCGCTTCTGCGCCATCGGTGCGCTGCGGAACGCCGCCCTTCAGATCATGCAGGGGAACGAATGCGCCGCCATGCAACTCGCGCGGGCAATCGAGTTCGAGGTTATGTCCATGGGAGCGAGTCTTGAAAGCGTGAATGACGGGGGTGGCCGCGAAGCGGTTGCCGCTCTGTTGCGCAAAGAACTGGCGGCTGCGACGTCGCGTATGGCAGAGCACCGCAGCCGCGCGCTCTTAAATGCATTTCCTCTGCCCCCTCCAGGTGAGTGCGAACAAAGCGCCCTATCCGCGGCAACGGCTCGCCCCACAGAGATGCCCGTCTGAACGGCTCCATTTCCCGCTCGGCTGCCTAGGCAGGCCGCCGCAGCCGCCGAGATGCGTGCGAGGGACCAATCTAACAGTGTCAAGATCACGTCTGAGCTGCGAGTTTGCTTCACTGCCGGCAGCGGCACTGTCACGTTAAGGGGAAATTGGCAGGCCAAATGACCATGGCCGCAACGGTTCACGCTGCCATGGTCGCGTGGCGCCATCACCGCTTGTCTGCTGCCCAACGAGAAGCAGAGCTCACCAATTGAACGGGAAGCTCTACACGGTGGCGAAGGCTCAGTTCGACAAGAGCTGCCCGGCCGTAGCGAACGCCTCGCCATCTTCGGTTGTGCGGTAGTCGGCCGCCCTTTCATCAGACCCGCGTGTCCAACCGGAGCGACCCAATCATGGATCGATGGATTGAACTTGCTGACCTAATTAGGAATGGTGGAGCTAGGCACTGATAGCCTGAGCCCAAGATCGCCAACCGCGCCGGGATAGGCGCGGCCCATGCAGATTGTGCTCTATCGCCGAAACAGGAGGACGGCGGATGTGCGACGGAGAGGCATAATAGGGGCGTTTCTCGCTGCTGCCGCCCTCCTGATCCTGCTCCGACTCACGGGTCGCTTCTTGGTCGATTTGCTATGGTTTTCGGCCGTCGGTTATCTCGATACCTTTTGGACGATCTTCACCGCCAAGGCCATCCTGTTCCTCGTCGTTTTCGCAAGCTCGACCCTTTTCCTGTGGGTGAATGGAGCGCTGGCGTTCCGGTTCGCCCGGCACCGCGGGCCTTGGCTTCCGGTAATTTTCGACGGGAGATCCGCCACCGTCCAGACACCGCAACCGACATTGCCCGATCTGTTGGCGTCCGCTCGGCTTCCGTGGCGTCTTCTCATCGCGGTGGTCGCCATTGTTCTTGGGATCTTGATGGCCACAGGCGAGATCGAAAACTGGGACGCGGTCCTGCGGTTCATCCACCAGGTGTCGTACGGTCAGCGCGATCCCCTCTACGGCAAGGACATCGGCTTTTATCTCTTTTCGCTTCCCGTTTACGTCGCGCTCAAGGATTCGGATGCTGCTGACACTCGTTTTGAGCGCCTTCGTCGCTGGCGCGGTATATTCGGCACGCGGCGACATCTTACTCGCTAGGGGGCACCAATGGATGTCATCTGCAGCCGCAGCGCACGGCTCCGCCCTCTTGGGTCTCTTCTTCGCGGTAATGGCTTGGTCCTTCGCCCTGGACCGCTTCTTGTTGCTCTACGGCGACAACGGCGTTGTGGTGGGAGCAGCCTACACCGACATCTATGTCGAGCTGCCCCTTCTTTGGGCGCTGGTCGGCCTGGCTTCCGCCGCTGCCCTTGCCTCATGGGTCAACTTGCGCGCACGGACCTACAAACTTCCTCTGGCCGCGGCGGTATTGGTTATTGGAAGTTCGTTCCTCCTCACGGTTGCGTTTCCAGCGGTATTCCGACGCGTCTTTGTCAAACCCAACGAGCTGCAGTTAGAGGCGCCTTACATCCAGCGGAGCATCGCGCTAACCCAGGAGGCCTACAACCTCCATAAGATCACCATCAAAGCCTTCCCGGCGGAACAGGGTCTCACCGCCCAGTCGCTCGATGCCAATCGTGCAACCGTCGACAACATTCGGCTGTGGGACTGGCAGCCGTTGATGGACACCTACGCACAGCTGCAGGAGATCCGGACCTACTACAAGTTCCATGAGATCGACGTCGATCGCTATGAACTCGACGGCTCGTATCAGCAGGTGATGCTCTCGGCCCGCGAGCTCGAGTCCGCGCTCCTTCCGCCCAACGCCCAGACCTGGGTCAATCTTCATGTGCTTTTCACGCACGGCAATGGCGTGGTCATGTCCCCGGTCACCCGGAAATCCGCTGAAGGGCTGCCGATCTTCTATTTGCAGGACATCCCTCCGGTCGCGACCGGCGGCCCCGCCGTCCAGGAGCCGCGCATCTATTTGGGCAAGGCGCCGATTCCTACGTGATCGTCAAAGCGAGCACGCCGGAATTCGACTTTCCCAGGGGAAAGGACAACGTCTACGCGGCCTACGATGGCACGGCCGGTGTCGCAGTCGGCGGGATCGCCCGCAGGACCCTATTCGCTTGGTATTTCGATGACCCAAACATCCTGCTCAGCCGGTACATCACCAGTGAGAGCCGGATCGTGTTCCGTCGCAACATCCAGGACCTGGTGCGGACAATCGCCCCCGTGCTGCGCCTCGACCGGGATCCGTACATGGTGATCAGCGATGGGCGGCTCTTCTGGGTGCAAGACGCCTATACCACCAGCAGCTGGTTCCCCTACGCCCAGCCCATCGCCGGGGGAACGAACTACATCCGCAACTCGGTCAAGGTCATCATCGACGCGTATAACGGCACCATAGAGTTTTACGTGGCAGATCCGTCAGACGTGGTGGTGGCGACCTACCAGCGGATATTCCCCGGCTTGTTCAAGCCCTTCGGGGCCATGCCGCCGGATCTGCAGAAGCACGTTCGCTACCCGGAGGATCTCTTCCACATCCAGGCCCAGGTCTACCGCGCCTATCACATGGACTCTCCAGAAGTCTTTTATAACCGCGAAGATCTCTGGCAATTCCCTCGGCAGGCGACGGGTATCGACGGCGCCCCCGATACCGAATTGGCCCCCTATTACATCAACATGCGCCTCCCCGGGGAGGCGCGCGCCGAGTTCTTCCTTATGCTTCCCATGGTGCCGAGCCGGCGACAGAATATGATTGCATGGCTTGCCGCCCGACGTGATCCGCCTGACTACGGCAAGCTGATCGTCTACGTTTTTCCCAAGGACAAGCTCGTTTTCGGGCCCTCTCAGATCGAGGCGCGCATCAATCAGAACACGGAAATCTCGCAGCAGATTTCTCTCTGGAACCAGATGGGCTCGAGGGTGATCCGCGGGAACCTCCTCGTGGTTCCCGTCGAGACCTCGCTCTTATACGTATCGCCCTTATATCTGCGCGCGAGCACCGGCCAACTCCCGGAACTCAAGCGCGTGATCGCGGCCTACGCCGGCCGTGTGGTCATGGAGGAGACGCTCGCTGCGGCGCTGGCCGCGCTCTTCAAGGACACCTACCCGAGTTCCTCTCTCTTGGCGGCGCCGGCAGCCCCTGCGCCCACAGACCCTGTCGGCGATCGAGCGCGCGAGGCCCTCACCCACTACAACCGCGCCATCGAGCGGTTGAGAGCCGGAGACTGGGGCGGCTTTGGCGCGGAACTGGATGCGCTGCGACCGCTCCTTGAGGAATTGAGCCAACGCTCAAGCGGTCGTTAGCTGGATCGGGCGATGCCCTGCGGAGCTTCGCCCAAGGTATCCAGGCACATCAGGTAGACCAGGCACAGCCAGCGTTGGCGCGGTCCTCGCGCTGGGCTTAGCCGCGTGCTCTGCGCCTTTTTTGGGCTCGGCCCCGACATTGCGTAAACAATGTCCGAATGCAGATGCAACAAAATACGATTGTCGCCGTGCTGGCATTCTCTGCGAACGTCTTGACCCCGCGAACGCTCTGTTGATGCGAGTAGCGGCCGGGGTCGTCAGTGCGCTTCGTTCCATCGTGCCAAGCTTCGAAATGCTTTGCGCGTACTGCGGCCCCAGACCAAGCTTGCAGAACAGTACGCAGAGTTGGCGCGAGCCCGTATTCTGCCAACATTGAACTCAAACGCAAACGGCGCCCGTTGCAAGGCGCCGCTAGCACGAGGGTTGATATCACAGACTAGTTGTTGGCGACGGCGCCCTTGACGTCGACGGCGACGTTCAGCTGTTTGCCGTCCTTAGTTGCCGTGCCGTGCCACACACCGTTCTCGTCCTTCGTCAGAACAGACACGTCGGCATATCCGAGGCGCAGGAGGTGGGTGCGAGCTTGCTCCTCGGTGAAGAGTGCGCCGGCAGCCGGGCCGGCTTCCGTCGCGCCGGCTGGTGTCTTTGTGGCCGTCTCGGCGAATGCAGGAAGCGCCAGGGCGACAGCAAGTGCTGCGGCAATGGACAGCACGCGGATCATGTTTCAACTCCCATTCAAATTTTTTCGCGCCTAGACGCGCGTTCAAGTAGCGAGGGCAAGCAATAGCGGCGACCCCTTACGGAACCGCTGCCACTGCTTCATATCGTTAAATGATGTCGATCTCGGCGGGCATATAGCTCGTCACTTCGAGGCCGACAGACTGCTCGCTGACTTGCGGCTTGTTCCAGATCTTCATGGGGTTCCTCCAACTTTGGAAAGACGCTTTTGCGCCGTTCTCTTTCCAGATGTGGGTATCCCAGCCGATCACTACCAATCACGTTAGCGTTTATTTGCAAGTGCTCGGATCAAGGCGCTGCAATATCGGCGACCTCAGGACGACGAGGCAAATAGGAGCCGAGCATATCCTGCTCCTCGCTCGCCAGAAGTTCGCCACCGTTCACGATGAGCCGCGAAAGGAGTGCGGCCGCATCGCCGGTTTCCGCGGGGGTTAAGGGCCGTAGAGTTATCTTGGCCGCACGCTGCCAAACTCAGGACGCTTCCGAGCGCCAAGACGAGCGCCATTTTTTTCATCGTTACTCTCCGCTTGTAAGCCGCGCTGATCAGCGTTGCCGGAAGTTACTTGAGCATCGGACACGAAAGAAGAGCATGCCGACGCGGAATTCGCAGCATGCCCCAAGGCCCTTGCTCTAATGGACCGCCGAGGGACGACGGGGGTGGGTCGTGGCGGTCCGATGCTGCGGTAACGGGCACATCGGTTCGGGGTTCCCCCTGCCACGCGACGCCCGTGGACAACAGTGCTTGGCGAAACGGACAGGCAGCCATATTGGTTAGCCGCCAGTCGAAGAACGGCGGGTTCGCTTTTTGGGCGCCACCGCCTTCGACCCGCCTGCCTTGCGCTGCGTCTTTGGCTTCCCGCTTGCGGGGCGAACGCCAAGGCGTGTCGCGGCCAATTCGTTGACGTATTGGCCGGGGCTCACCTTGATCATTAAGGCCCCATCCTCCCGGCGGTAGTGATCAGGCATGGGTGGTCTTCCCGCGGCAGCTTATTTCGCGCTGCTCTTGCGCTTCTTGCCGCGCTTCGTTGTTGAAAGCCATCGCTGAGCGGTTCGACAGTCGGATCGTCGGCCTTCACTTCAACCAAGTGGCGCGCTGAACTCGGCGAGCTCCTGCCGCTCGCTCGTGAGGCGGTCCGAATACGATCGCAGCCGAGAGTCCTCCCAGACCGGATGTGTTCGACATCGTGTAAGCCATCGTTTTCCTGCGTGCGGTGTGCGGAACACAATCGAGATCGCACTCAGGATCGCTTTCGTCGAGGCCGAGTGTCGGGGGCATTAGTCCCGTCTCCATCGCCTTGATGCAGGCGATGGCTTCGATGGCTGCGGCGGCACCCAATAGATGGCCGTGCATCGACTTTGTCGAGGAAAGGCTCAATTCATAGGCGTGGTTGCCAAAGGCCGCCTTGACTGCCTTTGTCTCGAGAGCGTCCTCGATAACCGATCCAGTGCCATGCGCGTTAACGTAGTCGATGTCGTTCGGTGCGAGCTGCGCATCCTCAAGTGCGCGGCGCATGGCCTCAACGGATGTTTCGATCTCAGGGACGACCATCTCGTTCGCGCCGGATGCCATGCCAAGCCCACACATCTCGGCAATGATAGTCGCGCCACGATCGCGCGCATGGTGCTCCGCCTCCAGGATCAACACGCCGGCGCCTTCTGCAATCACGATTCCTGTGC
Source organism: uncultured Alphaproteobacteria bacterium (assembly GCA_963724595.1). GTDB lineage: Bacteria > Pseudomonadota > Alphaproteobacteria > Rhizobiales > Hyphomicrobiaceae > Hyphomicrobium_A. The sequence goes on from CAVRVR010000042.1 coordinate 10,011, forward strand.
GCTTTTTTGCAAACGGAAAGCAGCCCTCGCGAGAGAGCACGTGCATCTGCTGGCACGCCATCAAGGCGCCGTAGGTGATCGCGCTCTCCGAGCCTCCAACAAGGGCCACATCGACAAGGCCACTGCGAATGTAGTCGCTGCCGATACTGATTGCATGCGCTGCACTCGCGCCCGCACTGCAAACGGCAAAAGTCGGACCTTTAATCCCGTACTCGATGCCGATGTGGGCTGGAGCGGAAGAGCAGACGATGCGCGCAAGCAGCATGGGATGTACGGCGCGTTGGCCGGAAATGAAGCGATTGTGCGCAGCAAGCTCGCCACTGATCTGGCCGCCCGCAGCGGACCCAATGATGCAGGCGACGCGGGATGCATTTTCAAAGGGGACCTCTAGGCCCGATTGCTTGATCGCTTCATCGGCGGCAGCTGCGGCAAACCAGGAGAAACGTTCGGAGTGCATAATGCTCTTATCGCGTTGCCAGGTCCCAAGGCGAGCGCCGTGATCAAAACCCACGACTTGCGCGGCAATTCGAACACCGAGACAATGGAGTTCGACGCCCTCGATGGGGTGAATTCCGCAACGGCCCGCTGCTAACCCCAACCAGAATTCCTCGACGTTTTGACCAATGGGCGTGATTGCCCCCATGCCGGTTACAACAACGCGTGGTCTAGCTTGACGGCCTATCATTTAGAAAAATCCGTCTTTTGCTGCCGCGATTGAATTCGGAGCGGGCACTCGATCATTTAGCTTTTGTCATTATAGGCGTCGCCTTCGCGAAGCGGAATGCGCAAACCTTTCCCTTGTCCATGATCATTGAGCTTGTACGCTGCGCCTGCTCTCCCGTACCCGAGTTCGTGCGCGCTTTGATGAACGCTTTATGTTGCGCCCCGGAATGTCCGACGGCGGCATGTAGCCGTTGCCGATTGATCTTCCAGACTAGCGATATTAACGTGCACGAATGCGGGGACTCTGTCACTATCGCCAACGCGATGGTTAGCATGCTGATCTAGGCTCTCAGCGAGATGCCGAAGTCGCGCCCGCAGGTGAGACAGCGAATGATGTCCTCGTCCGGGCGAATAACGCATTATCCCTGCGTTTGTCGTCAAGGAGCATTCACCGGCTTCGGACCAAGTCAAGAAAAGACTGGCACGCGCTGGATCTCTATTGGAATGATACGCGTATCAAAAAGACGACGCAGGATCATCGAACACAAGGAAGGAAGCCGAATGCTTAGGTGGATTGTAGCGGCGGGTCTTGCGCTCAGTCTGCCGACGGTCGCGTCGGCGCAAGATAAGGAAGCGGGCAAGAAGGTTTTCGCCAAATGTACGGCGTGCCATTCGATCGGTCCCGGCGCCAAAAACAAGGTGGGGCCTGAGCTCAACGGCCTCATGGGCCGCAAGGCCGGCTCGGTCGAAGGCTTCACCTACTCCGAGGCCATGAAGAATTCCGGCATCACATGGGACAACACGGCATTCCACGAGTACATCACCGATCCCAAGAAGAAGGTGCCCGGCAATAAGATGCTGTTTCCCGGCATCAAGGACGAAGTCGAGCGCGATGATCTCGCTGCTTAGTATTCAGTTCTTCAACGCCGACGGCAGCAGCAAGTAAACGCTGCGCCAAGAATGCGTATGCGTTTTCGAGAAACGCCGCGGCGTTCGTTACCGGTCGACGCGGCTGTGGGTTGCAGGAGATTACCATCACGGGTGTCGGCCCGTACGTGTGCGGCGCCCGAACTAGATTTGCGCGATTTCCGTTGCCGCGAACAATTCCAGCATGGCCAAGAAGATCACGCTCAAGGAAATCGGCGACATGCTCACGCACGTCGTGAAAAGCCCCGGCGCAGAGGCCGGGGCCTAAATTTTCTGTTGGGCAAACCTCAATAATCCATGCCGCCCATACCGCCCATACCGCCGCCCGACGGATGCGCGAACTTTTCTTGGGCAGTTCCGCGACCATTACTTCGGTGGTGACCAGGAGGGCCGCCACTCACGCCGCGTCCTGCAAGGCGCAGCGCACGACCTTGGCCGGGTCGATCACGCCCTCGGCGACGAGGTCGCCGTAGGCATGCGTCTGAGCGTTGTAGCCGTAGCTGTACTTGGCATTCTCGAGGATCTTGCCGACGATCACCGAGCCATCCTCGCCCGCGTTGGTGAAGATCTGGCGGGCGGGCGTCTGCAATGCCTTCTTGACGATGGAAATGCCAACCTTCTGATCGTCGTTCTCGACCTTCAAGCCGTCGAGCGTCTTGATAGCGCGCAGCAGCGCCACGCCGCCGCCCGGGACGATGCCTTCCTCGACTGCGGCACGGGTTGCGTGCAGCGCGTCCTCGACGCGATCCAGGGACTGACCGCGCGTGTCTCGTCGAACCAGATGTATTCGCCGAACAGCTTTGATAGAACGGCCTGAAAATAGTGGCTCGCGAGCTCTGTCTCGGGCCTATAGATGACGCCGATGGCGCGTTCGAGCCGCGGTCGCTTTAGCACCTCTTGCAACGAAACTTTGCCTCTCATCGGGACGAAGAACTTTGGTTCGGCGATGTCTTGTGTGACGGCA
>CAVRVR010000043.1:0-20282 GCA_963724595.1 uncultured Alphaproteobacteria bacterium
GCTAGCAGTCTGGCCGTCGAGGCCGAAATGCCTCCGCTTACCTCGGGCAACGGCTCTTCTACGATGTACGCCTTTCGCGCACCGGTCAGACCGCGTGTGCAAGCTGCCATGATCCCGATTTTGCCTTCGCCGAGCCGAGGCGAACGCCGATTTCCGACAGCGGCCGTTCAGGGCAGCGGAATGCCCCCTCTCTGATCAATGCCGCCCTGCAGGCCGCGCTCATGTGGGATGGCCGGTTTCGAACCCTTGAACAACAAGCTCTTAGTCCGTTCCGACGTGGCGAGATGGGCATCGGCGTCGAAGAAGCCGTACACCGGATTAACTGCGACCCCGAATACGTCCGTGCCTTTCGTGTCGTCTTTGGAACTCAACCAACAGCGCAAACACTGGCGAGGGCCCTTGCCGCCTACGAGCGCACACTCTTCTCTCAGGCCAGCCGCTTCGATCGTTTCCTGTTCGATAAGGTGAGAAGTTTGACACCCATGGAACGCGACGGGTGGAGCCTATTCAATTCCAAGGCGACCTGCAGCAACTGCCATCAGTTGTTCCCGCGACGGTTGAAGCGGCTGCCGTTGTTCACGGACTTTGGATTCCACAACCTTGGGATAGGCTCTTTGCGCGGCCGCTTGGCTGATGCAGGACGCTATGGCGTTACACGCCGCGCAGCAGACTTGGGAGCCTTTCGCACACCCTCGCTGCGCAACGTTGCGATCACGGCGCCCTACATGCATGACGGGAGCCTCGCCACCCTTGAGGATGTCGTCGAGTTCTATGACGGCGGGGGACGGCCCAATCCCAATCTGTCACCCTTGATCCGACCGCTCTTTCTTGACGAGTATGAGAAGTACGCACTCGTGGCGTTCTTGCGAACTTTAACAGACCCGGCCTACGGCTTCCCCCTCAGAGCTGAAAATGACGAGTGAAGGCGATTGAGACGTTTCCCAAAGAAATCCACCACGCCCGAACTCGCAGCGGTGACTGCTGCAGGACGCCATCTGCCTCGCCCGCACCCTGCCCGAAGATGCACAGGATGTGGCGCAGATCCTCGTGGCCTTCGCGCACGGCATCGACGACCAAGAGCGGGACGTCGAGCTGCCTCGAACTCGTCAAGCCCAATTCCGCTCTGTGACAATGCGAGGCGTGGCGCGCGTGGCGTGCGTACCGCACTGCCCTGTTGGCGCAAACGGGCCGCTTGATCGGCAGCCCCTATTCGGTCGACCGCTCTCCACACGGGGTGAGGGTGGTCAGAGAAATACGTCTCCGACCCGATGCAGAAACTCGCGCGCCCAGGCCATCAACTGCCTGGTTTATGGGTTCACGGCCTAGAAGGTCCACGCGAACTGGGTCTGGAAACCGAATCCTTGTTGGGCAGGTTGGTTGGCTCCTTGTAGTCGGTTTTGCGGTGGGTAGCCTCGAAGCCGATGCGGTAGTTCTTGTTCAGATCCCAGATCAGATTGCTCCAGAGCGTGCGGTTGTAGGTCCGCCCGAAGAGGCTATTGGGGATGGCCGTGATGTCGTCGTCGTTGGGATCGTCGATCACGATACCGGTGTGACTGTGCAGGTTTGGCGTCAGGTAGACGAACGCGACAGGCGGCGCAGGTCAACGATGCGCGCACGTTCTTTCTGGAACTCCACCCGCTGGCGTTCACGGGCCGTTGCACTGATGAGTTGCGGGCACTGCGCATGGTAGCGCCGTTATCATCCCTACCTCCCTGGGCTCTCGACCACCTGCAACTGCCAGGTCGACGTGGAGCAGTTCGCTCAGCTACTGAGTAATCTTTTAGGAATTTCGACGGCACTAATTGGCATGGACCGCAGGACCCACGACGGGCCGTCGACCGGCCTGCAAAGATTTACATCGGAAACGATGATCCGCTGCCCTGCCGCGTGCGCGACATCTCTGATGGTGGGGCAAAGCTGCACGTCTTCTGCAAAGGCGCCCAGTTTACCCAATACCTTTGATGTCGCGGAGGTCTTCTCCGGCAACGAGGCCCCAGCCACGCGCGCTGTCGGATCGATCGGATCGAACTGCGGATCGCGAGAGCTGTCGTTGAGAGCCATGGGTTCCTCCAACGGTTTTTCACTGGAACAGCCCCGCGGCCGGCAGGGTTCCTTGTTGCGCTGCGCACGCGAAGAGTAGTTCGTGGCCAAGGTCCGCTCTTGGTATTCGGCAGCCGTACTGTCGGCGCCATGTTTGCGCAGCCGAGCGATCAACAACTGCTGTCGCCTGATATGCGCTGCTCCGCCACTTTCACGCATCGATGTGTGTACAAAAATTGGTGGGGACCTCGTCGGGCGGACACGCGCCATTAATTCTCCCTGATCCGCTGCGGAACTTTGCGCCGATATCTCGCGTTCGAAAATTAGCTTTGATCTAAGAGGCATCAACCGTTTCTCGCGAGGAGGCGACATGCTTGAACTTGTGCTTACTGTCTGTTCGCTTGTCCAGGGTGCTGCCTGTCGTGACTTAAATGCGATCCCTCTCGGAAACGTATCGATGATCACCTGCGTCTTTGCCACTCAAGTCGAGGGTGCGAAGTGGATCGGGGACCATCCAAATTTTTACATCCAACGCGCTACCTGCCAGCCAGCAAATAGGTTGGCTAAGACCTGATAGCGTTGAGCAAAGGCACCGAAGGCAGCTTGCCGGTGGCAACTTTACCTGCCCGCCCGCGCCACCGACTGCCGGACGCGGGCATTTGCGCGGAGCCCGGAGGTTGAGGCTGCGCTTCTCGCGATCATTGAAGCCGGCGAGCGCTCAGACGGGAACTTTTTCAATTACACTGCATCTAATTTCTTCGTGACCTCAGTGGAGCGCTCCATCGGTTCGCTTGACGGAGCGTCCGATGCGAAATTGATCGACCGTTCTTGCAGCGAAGCAAATCATGATGGAACTTCCTGGAAAACCAGAGTGCTGTTGGACGAGCACCGCGCCGAAGACGGCATATCCTTACCTTCAATCCAACCGCTCCGCCGATGTGGCGGTCGTTGGTGCAGGAATTGTTGGGCTCACGGCAGCCTATCTGCTGAGCAAGGCCGGACTAACGGTTGCTGTACTGGAAGCACGTCTGGTCGGACGCCAGGTGACTGGTCGCTCCACTGCGAAAATCACGAGCCAGCATTCTCTGATTTATCGGCATCTGATCGAGACCTTCGGTCTCGGTTTAGCCCAGCAGTACGCCGACGCAAACCGCACAGGCTCACACCATATACACACGTGGATAGAGGATCTGGGCATCAATTGCCAATTTGAAGCAAAGGACGCCTACGCCTACACCAGCAACCCCTCGCGCCTTGCCGACATCCAGAGCGAGGCCGCGGCAGCGCTAAGCGTCGGATTCGATGTCGACGTGCTTACCAAAGCTCCGTTGCCGTTTGCAACCGCTGGGGCGCTGCGCTTCCGCAATCAAGCGCAATTCAATCCAGCGTCGTACCTCGTTGGCCTCGCTGCGGCGATCAACGCTCTGGGCGGCAGCATTTATGAAAACACGCCGGTGGTGAGTGTCGATCCGGGGCATCGCTGGCACATCAAAACAGCCGTCGGAGCTCTTGACGTGCAGCATGTTGTGGTCGCTACAAACCTGCCGATGGCCGGCCCCGGTTCGTATGATGGATGTACGCGACCGCGGTGCCACATTGCCATGGCGTTTCGCGCAAAGCCGGGCGAAGCAATCGATGGCATGTTTATCGGCATCGACGAACCGACGCATTCGCTACGGATGGGCCGCGATGAACAAGGTCCCTTGCTCGTGGTTCTCGGTCCAACGTTCACTACCGGCCACGACGGCGACGTTGCTGCCCGATTTCGTCAGCTCGAAGAATGGGTCCGTAGCAATCTGCCTGCTGGTGATGCGACCTGGCGATGGGTCAACGAGGACTACAATACTTTCGACCGCGTGCCTTACGTCGGCAGCCCGTCAGCGAAACCCGATGGTTTCTACATCGCCACAGGTTTCAATGGCTGGGGCATCAGCAATGGCACCGCCGCTGGTATCCTAATCGCGGACCAAATTCTTGGACGGTCTAATCCGTGGGCCGCCCTGTATGACCCGCGCCGACCGTCGCTTAAAGGATTTAATCACGGCGGAGCGACGCAGTCGCGCGTCCACGGCCTTGACGATATTTCGCCGGGCCAGGGAGGCGTATTCAAAATCGGCAAGGAAGATGTTGCGGTATGGAAAGAGGCGGACGGCACTGCCCACGCCTTCTCGGCCGCTTGCACCCATAAAGGGTGCACCCTCACCTGGAACAACGCCGATCGGACTTGGGATTGTCCCTGCCACGGTTCAATCTTCGGCGCAGACGGGTCGGTCATTCATGGTCCGGCCGTCGAGCCCCTCGCTGCCCAAGTTCTCGCCGCCGCGAAAAGCTAACCTAGGATGGCAACCCAGTGACGGTTCTCGCGGGCGCCGGCTCTTCTTTGGAGTCGGTGCGGTCGAATGGATCTGGCGATTGCAGCCGCCAGCATCTCAATGGCTTTCGCGCGACATCCCCCCATATGGGAGATGGGCTAGCTTCGTGCTCACCCGCATACTCGCGCGCGACCGCGCGCTCCCAATTGCGCGGTTACGCAGGACCGATCCGAATAGCTCGTATTGCGTTCGACGGATCGGGCTTGGCGGTTCTCTTGGATTAGCGAAACAGATGTTCACTTTGGGTCAGAAGCGGACATCGAGCGTATCGCTGCGATGTCACAAGCGGACATCCATCGGGGAGCTCCGCATGTCAGCTTTGGCCAGAAGCGGACATTGAGCGTCTCTTCACGAAAGTCAGCTTTGGGCCAACAACGGATATGCGGGTGGCGCGCGGCTCTATCCTGGGGAGTGGCACTTCATCGGAGTTGCCAGAAGTCGCACTAGCGCTGCGACTGAAAGCAGCGTCGAGGGAAGCCGACCGCCCGCCTGCGGCATCCGACGGATGAAGGGATCGGTCATCGGTGCATTCACGGCCCCCGGCTGTGCTTGTCAGGAGCAGACCCCCTTCGCAGTAACGACTGTATGCCGGAGTTCTTTCGAAGCAATTTTCTTGGAACACTGCGGGCGCCACAGAACGAACGCGTCGTCGCCCGGCGGTCCTTGAGCACTCGGCAGTTCGAAGGACTTCGTTGATACTCGTCAATTCACCACGCGAATGGTCGTGGCACGCTTCTTCTGTATAATCGTGGAGGGTGCGTGTTTCTGTCGGTCGTAACGAGCGAAGATTTCAACACGCTGCGCTGTCGATGTAGCGCTGAGCGAAGCGGCCGATAGGGAGATGGATTTGTCCGTCGCCGACATCACGGTGCGCCTCTTGGACGCGTATCTGATGGGTGAGCGGGATCCGAAGAAATTGGCCGACGCGATAGTGTTCAACCCCATGAGCGGTTACATTAATTGATGAGTTAACCCTCGCCGCCAGGCCCGCGTCTCATTTTTCTTGGATCGTTTCAAGGTACTCGACCAGCGCGTTGATCTGTGCCCGAGCCCTCTGCTCAACCTCGGCGGCGCTTTCGCCTGCCTCGGTTACAACGCGATAACGGTCGCCCCAGACGGGCATATCTCGGGCGCCATGGGCAGCCACTGACGCCCGGCCGTCTATGATCTCGGCCACTCTCTTGGACGGGAATATTCCACCATTCGACTTGGCGATTTGTGTCAGATCGGCCGGACGCCGTTTGAGCGAGTTTGCCTGTGAGCCATCACCCCGGCCTTCAATGCCGTGACACGACATGCACGCGATTTCGAACTCGACGATCCCCAGATGATCGTCATCTGATGTTGCAACGGAGCCGGTCCCAAAGGTCGGCGTGAGCACCAAAATGACCAATGTCGCGATACGAGCGATGGTTCGCAACCTTCCGCGCAGGGCTGCCGCGTTAATGCCCGCGCCTTCGCTCCAGGCGAGCCTGCCGATCGCCGCGGGCAGTTGCAGGCAAAGCGTTCGGAAGTGAGCCGAACGTGTCATAGGCTCGTCGTCGCGAGCGGCGGCTCGGATTTGCGCAGGCGGGGCAGCATTACCCAAAGGTGCGATACTCAAGTGACGGCGGGCCTGCGCCGGACCCGCTCTTTGTGGTCCGGCGCTGACCTGAAGGCTTATTTCTTCACGCAGGCCTTCGTTGCATCATCCCACTTCATGTCCTTCATCTTTTCACACTCGGCCGAACTATGCGGCGTCAGCCCGCGCTTGAGCCCGGACGGTGTCGTGGCGACTGAGGACGCCGATCATCCGCTTATCCTTGTTGATCACCGGCAACCGGCGGACCTTCAGTTCCTCCATATGCTGCGCCGCCTTGGTGAGGTCATCGTCCTCACTGCAGCAATGAATGCCTGAGGTCATCACTTCGCGCGCCGTCGCGTGGCGCACATCGAAGTTGTCCTTCGCTAACCCTTTGCAGACGATGTCCCGGTCGGTCACCATGCCGATCAGGTGATCGTTCTCCCCAATCGGAACGGCGCCTATCCCGTTCTTGTGCATCAGTTTCGCGATGTCAGTAATAGGAGTGTCGGGACCGACCCAAAATGCTCCTACGTGCATTGCGTCTTTGACTTTCATGGCGGATCTCCATTTCTTCATCAATGGCCTGCCCCCACATCCAGATACTAGCGGCAAAAGCTGCCGCCTGCATATCGGGCTTCTCGAAGCTGGTGTGGCCTAGCCTGCACGCGCTCAATTTCGCTATCAACATCCGCCCTCACGAGAGCAGAGGAGCCCGGGGCCCCGCACCAAGTCCCGGAGATAGGGCGTCGGTTGGCATCGTTCGGTCCGCGCGGTCGCTAATCGAGATTTTATTTTTCTAAGTGGCGTGGGGAGGCATGGACGGGTAACACCGCTCGGTACTGTGATACAGAACGCGAGCAAGATCGGCTGCCGGCATCGGTCGATTAAAGTAGTAGCCTTGCACTTGATCGCAACCTGTCCCGGCGACGATCCTCAGCTGTTCGGCGGTCTCGATTCCTTCGGCCACGCTGCGGATGTCGAGGTTGCGCGCTAAACTAGCGACTGCTTCGATAATCGCTCCACAGTCTTTGCGCGTGGGCAGCTCGCGCGTAAAGCTCCGATCAATTTTGATGGTGTCGAAGGGGAAGCTGCGCAAATAGCTGAGCGAGGCGAAGGCCGTCCCAAAGTCATCCAAGGCGATGCGGACACCCTTCTCGCGGAGCGCATGGAGGGTCGCGAGCGTGCTGGCATCGTCACGCAGCAAGACAGTTTCCGTAATCTCCAGTTCGAGCCGAGAGGGGGCGAGCCCGGATAGCCTGAGGGCTGCGGCGACCGTCTTATAAAGATCAGATCCGCTAAATTGTATTGCCGAGAGATTTGACCGTCACGCCGATGGGCTCAGGCCATGTCGCAGCTTCCTTGCATGCCTGCTGCAACGCCCATTCGCCGATGGCGAGGATAAGACCTGTCTCTTCAGCGAGGGGGATGAATTCACCCGGCGGAATGATGCATTGCGAGCACTTGCGGCAGCGTGGACGCCGTGCAGCGGAACACGGAAAAAGTGTCAGGCACTCAAACGTCTGCGGAAGGCGGACGAGGATATTCTTCGCGTATCGCTGGCGGACAAGGTCCACAATGCCCGCGCAATTCTTCGTGACCTAAGAAAACCAGGTATTGGCGAGAAAGTTTGGAATCGCTTCAATGCGCCTAAGAAGCTGCAGCTGTGGTACTACCGCAATCTCGCCGACACGTTTCGCGAGATGATGCCCGGACAGTTGAGCGATGAGTTGCATGAAATCGTAGAGGCGCTGGAGGCCTGACCACCACATCATCTCGCGCAGAGATGCCAGGGGCTGACGCGCAATACGGGCTCGTGTTCGGCAGAACCTCCGATGCTGACGCGCGTGCCAATCAGACCACAGCCGGATCGCTTTGGGAGCGCATAGCGCGGGTCCTGCTAACCTATTGCCCACGCGCCATACCCGACGACGCCTTGTTTATCGCCGCTGGTGTCGCCGGAGTTGCGTAAATCGATCCGCTCGATTGGCAGGTCTCGCTGCCTCGCTGCGATCAATGCACCGCGAATGGCTAGATCACCGCAGGCGTCGGCCGGTCCGATCACACTCTCCTCAAAGGCTTCGATCGACTTTGCGGTGCGCAGATCATGGGCGCGGGCTGCCTCGTAGTCCTCGTAATGGGAGAGATCAGAGCTGATAACCAGCAGCGTCTCATCGAACCAAACCTGAGCGACAGCTGCGGCAACGGCACGGGCGGACGTGATGCCGAAAAGCAGTGGCACGATCGGCAGGTTCCCATAGATTCTCTGCAGAAACGGTAGTTCTACTTCGATCGCGTGGTCTCGCTCGTGCGGCCCATCATCTATTACGACGCGAGCCTCAGCGAGCAGCTCATTCACGGCGACAGTGTCGACCGGCATCTCGCCAAGCGGCGTTGCGAAAGAAGTAAAGGAAGGCGCGGCAACCCCCTTGAACGGCACGAAATGCGAGGGGCCGACGAGCACACATCGTCGAAACCGGCTCTGCGAAGACGGCAGGCTTGCGAAGGCGCTCGCGGCTATGGGCCCCGAGTAGACATAACCGGCGTGCGGAACAATGATGCCCGAAAGGTCAGGGTGTTCCTTACTTCGCGCCGAGGCAAGCAGACGCGATACGGTTCGGCTCAGATTTTCCGCCGATCCGGGGTAGAATAGCCCTGCGACCCTGGCTGGCCGCGAATGCGAAGCCGTGAGTTCGTGAGGCATGACGCAACGCCTGCGCGTACCGATATTATAGTTATGAACGCCACCGAGCAATTGGACGGAGTAGCTGGCCGTCATTGGCACCGGCTCGAAGACGGGCGCATCCAATGCGATGTTTGCCCGCGCTTCTGCAAGCTCAACGAAGGGCAGCGGGGCCTTTGCTTCGTGCGCGGTCGACAAGGCGACCAAATCGTACTCACCACATACGGCCGCTCCTCAGGTTTCTGTGTCGATCCGATCGAGAAAAAGCCGTTAAACCATTTCCTGCCGGGCACGCCCGTACTGTCATTCGGCACGGCGGGGTGCAATCTCACCTGCAAGTTCTGCCAAAACTGGGACGTGTCCAAAGCTCGCGCCATGGATCGCCTTCAAGATGAGGCCTCCCCCGAGGACATTGTGCGCGCCGCGATTGCCACCCGCTCGCGCTCCATCGCCTACACCTACAACGACCCGGTCATTTTCCTCGAATATGCGGTCGATGTGGCCAAGGTGGCTCGCAGGCACGGCATCAAGAACGTCGCCGTCACAGCCGGCTATATCGGCTCCGGCGCACGCGAGGAGCTATTCAGGTGGATGGATGCCGCCAATGTCGATCTCAAGGCCTTTACGGAGGAGTTCTATAAGCGGCTTTGCACCGGTCATCTTGGCGCCGTGCTCGAGACCCTCGAGTTTCTGAAGCGCGAGACGAAGACGTGGTTCGAGATCACGACGCTCCTCATCCCTGGTCACAACGACAGCGCCGAGGAAGTCAGAAAGCTAAGTGAGTGGGTGATGGACAGGTTGGGTCCCGATGTACCGCTGCACTTCACCGCCTTCCACCCCGACTACAAGATGCTCGAGGTGCCGCGGACACCATCCCGCACGCTCACACTCGCGCGGGACATCGCGCGCGAGATCGGGCTCCACTACGTTTACACGGGCAACGTTCATGACGAAGCAGGCGGGAGCACTTACTGCCCTTGCTGCGGCACGCGCCTCATCGGCCGCGACTGGTACGAAATCACAGCGTGGCGCCTGACGGGAGACGGCTGCTGCAGCACATGCGGCACCCGCATTGCCGGCATCTTCGAGACGAGCCCAGGCACTTGGGGGCAACGGCGCGTGCCGGTTCGGATCGGCGACAACAGTCTTCTCTGGCACGGGGGGTAGCTAAAATAGGACATCAACGCGTGATCTAAGATGGTACCGAGAGAGGCGATCCTTAAAGCCATCGAAGGAGGTCTCTTCGATGGCCTCGAGCCGGGAGCGATGGCGCTCGCAGGGGGAAGGACCCGGAATGAGCAAAGACAATTTCGCTCTTGAGTTTCGCCTCAGGCCTAGTGTGGCTGTCCCTCATGTTGTCCTAGTGCGTGCTTCATCTCCTCAAAGAACTGCTCGTGCTTCTCTAGCGCTTTGGAGCGGAGCCGCTCGTTTCCTTCCGCCTCACCGCTGGTCCAGCCAATATTCTCAGCAAGGTTGCGGCGCGATGAAGCGCGGAGCACCTCAAGGGTTTGCGTCGGGTCCCCATCGCGCCGTACAACGAGGCCGACAAGATGGCTGACCAGAATTCGCGTAAGTAAGCTATCCGCTTGAAGTTCCTCGGTGCGATCTCGGGCCTCATTCAACGCGCGCTTGAGACCGGCGGTGTCCTTAGGTTGCTCTTCCATGTTCTTCTCCGTGTCCGGGTTGAGCCGGTGCAGAGCCATTTTATACGTGCGACTTCATCTGAACGGTCCGCACGGGATCACGTGTACGGAGTGGCATGGCCCTATTAGCCGTTGCTTTCTTGAGTGGGTTGCGCCGGCTCGGCTTCTTCGCTGCCTGCCGGCCGCCATTCTGGAATTGTCCATTGTTATCCTCTTACTCCCATAATCGGGCTTCCCCGCGCTCCAAACCCTGCCTCTTACTCTGCTGCGACCTGAGAGGCCCTGGGTCTGCCCTTCTCCACTTGCGCCGTTATCCGGTCCACCGCGAGGACGACCAGATCCGGGCGCGCATGGTGCGTCATGTGGCCGACGCCTTCGAGTATTTCCAGCGAGCTGACGAGGCGTTTGCCGCGATGGTAGTGGTCCTCCGACACCGTGGTCGCGAAGTCATCGAGCGCGTACTGTCGCAGCGTATCCGAGCTCAAATAGAAGCCGATGGCGTGCAGCGCCGCGTGGCGGCGGCTGAGGCGGCCCGGCGAGCAGGCTTGCAGCTGGACGCTCCGGTTGTTGAACAGCCGGCAGCCCGTATATTGCTCGATGCACTCCAGAAGAAGAATGGCCGCCCGCGCACTGCCGACCGGCGGCAAGACCAAGCAGAACTTGGCCGGCGATCGCTTATACACGTTGCGGCCGAGCACTCTCCCTTTTCCGCCGAGCGCGTCGATGAGCGGGCTGAACAGATCTTCGTCTCCGAGGCAGTGCAATTTGAGCCCGACCGAGAGCAACCCATGGGCGACGCGCCGCTTCTCAACAGCGAGCGCGTCGATTTTTGCCGGGGCGCGCGCATGCAGGGCTTCCAGGAGACGTTCGATGCTAGCGGCATAGGCCACCGCAGGTTCTCCTCATGCTGGGTCCACGAATGGCCTGTGAGCCCGTTGCGCTCCTGCTCCCGCCCGATAGCGTTCTTAAGCAGATGGGTTGCGACGACGCGGACCACAACCGATGCGCCGCGGGATCCATACGCGGGTTCGGACACCACAGGTCACGCAGTGCTTGAACTTAATCACGAAACGGAGGCATAGGTGGTCGTCTTGCCACCACGCTCCAGCGCGACGGGAAACACTTGGAGCCCGGCGTCAACGCTCCCAGCGCGACAAACTGCTGGAGCGAGCGCGCCAAAGAGGCGATACGTACAGCGGACACGTCCGACCGCAGCGCCTTCGAGAAGAAATTGATCTTCCGCCTGATGTATCTGAGGGACGTGCGGGAAAGCGCGCTCTCGAATGCCTATCTTCCTGCGTCGACATTGTCGATTGAACATGCGTTCCAACGAGCGTGAAGCCGACAGGAGCTTCTAGTTCCCGCAGAGGTGCCACAGTCGCGCATCTGGAAGAAGCGATCCTCTGGCACGGGGGCGCAGGCCGCACGGGATGTCCGCTCACAGGTGCTGAGCGGACATGGCCAACGTGCGACCCTGTCGTCTGCTACTGACCCAAAGCGGACTTCGCAGCTCTCGCGCGTCAACGTCCGCCGCTGACCCTAACTCCCCCTGCACCATCTGCCATCGGCGGCCGACTTTTGGTGCTGATTTGGACAACGCGCGCGTTCACCACGGCTGCCCGCAAGCTCAGCAGCAACGACGGGGTAGGATTGACAGGCCGAGCAGTGGCGCCAGTCGGACCTTGAGCTGCTCGCGCCCGGCAAGGCCAACCCGTGGCGACATTTGGCCGAACCCCGTCCGCCATTGACGCAAGCCGAGGGGTGGTCGTAGCCTCGCAGCGACCGCGCAAAAGAGATCTATCTGCACGGCGCGCCCCGAATTCGAATCAAGAGGAGTTCGAAACAATGGGGACACACGGGGATGCACTTCTGCAGGGCGCAGGGCATCTTGGCTTCACCGTGCGCCGGGTGCCTCTTGATGCGCTGTGGGATTGGCTCGGCCACGGCTGGCGCGACCTCTGCACGGTGCCCTTCGTCAGCCTCGCTTACGGTGCCGTGTTCAGCCTTGCGGCATGGGGCATCCTCTTCGGATTGCGCCTGCTCGACGCCGTGTCGTTGATCCCGGTCCTGGCTGGCGGATTCATGCTGGTGGGACCGCTCTTCGCGGCGGGACTGTATGAAGCGAGTCGCCGTCTCGAAACAGGGGAGCGGATCACCTTGCGTCAGGCTCTTGGTGCGGGCTGGCAGGCGACCGGGCGGCTCGGCTTTTTTGGCGTGGTGCTGTTCTTTGCGTTTTTCGTTTGGGTGCAGCTCGCCTTCCTGCTGCTGATGTTGTTCCTTGGCCTTGGCGGCGCCACGCTTCCGCCCCCCAGTGAGTATGTGCAGACCCTGCTGTTCACAAATGCGGGCCTCGGTCTGCTCTTCACCGGCACGCTGACGGGTGCGGTATTGGCGATGATCGTGTTCTCCATCTCCGCGGTAGCCCCGCCCTTACTTCTGGTGGAGAAGGTCGATGCGGTCACGGCCATGGCCACCAGCGTGCGGACCGTGCGCCTCAATATCGGCCCGATGCTTTTGTGGGCCGCTCTGATTGCCGGCTTAATGGTGCTAGGTTTCGCGACGCTGTTCCTCGGCCTCGTGGTCGCATTTCCCCTCGTTGGCCACGCGACCTGGCACGCATTTCGGGCCCTCGTGGTGCTCGACAACCACTGAGCTTGCGCGCGGCCACGGCGACAAGCTGCAGGCGCTGAGCTCCCGTCTCCTGTTGGCCCTTAGCCGACCTCCAGGACGACGAACGACGAAGCGCGCTACTGGCCTAAGCAGCCGTCCCATCGGTCAGCGCCGACGTCCGATATCGAGTGCAAAGCGGACGTGCGCGCCGCTCAGCTTCGAAGTCTGCTGCTGACCCGAAGCTGACGTCGCGGCAGTCGCGCGCTGAGGTCCGCTCCTGACCCTAAGCGGGCATGCCAAGCTTCCGGCGTAAAGTCCGCGTTTGGGAGCAAGAGCGGACGTCGGTGGACCTCCCTACATGGCAACCGGACGTCGAAATCCTGCAATGCAAGGCTCACGGCAGCGAAGGGAAGTCCGAGCGCCGGTGGCCATGCACCATGGAGACGAGCGTTGGCGGGATGGCGATGACCGACACGCCCATCAAGTGGCTCAAGGGCTGATCTCGTCCACAGGCGCATCTCGCGCCGCGCAACGCCATTTGGCGCACCGCGGCAACTTCATTAGCCAGGGGCCAAAAGTTGACCGCGGGTAGGGTTCCGTCCCCTGCGGCGCGGCCCCAAACGCGTGCGGCGCAGCGACGAACGGGTCTCGACGTTGCCCGTCGCACGGCGATCATATGGAAGCTGTAAGAGGACCTGCGCTTCAATTACCGGGGGTCGCGATGTTGATGCAAAAGTGTGTGGCCGTTGACAACCACAGCTTCGATGTCCTGCAGCGCGCCTTCGATGGGGCCTGCTGGTCGGTGGGGATCTCCCGTTGCCCTCGTCAAGGCGAGATCGAAGACATATCTGAGACGCGGAAGGCCATCGCCCTGACTGTCCTTAGGTGTGCCGCGGCCGGAGCGCGCGATGTGCAGGCTCTCAAAGCGAGCGCCCTCAGATGCCTTTTCGGCAAGGCCGCGCTCAACCGGAATTTTGGGGTTATCCCTATCGCCTCGAATTGCGGTCGGCTCGTCATGTCCGCCTATGGCCCGAAGCGGCCATCCGCGAGCGGCGCTCGGATGTCCGGTCACAGGTGCTGAGCGACATGGCCAACGGGCAGCCCTGACGTCCGCTGCTGACCCGAAGCTGACGTCGTCCTCGGCCAGCGCTCAGCCCATACCATCCTGACCAATGCGGATGAACGTAGCCGCCTTGCACGGTTTGCATCCGCGAACGGCTATGCACCACAATCTATTGTGGTTGATCTATAATTCTTCGTCGGCTGAGAACGAGGCTCGCGCCAATGCCATGGCAACGCACAATCGACTCACATCACGCAGCGGGGCCGATGCGCCTTCTCGCGCAATCTTGTGCGTTTGCGTTAGTTGGCATGCTGTTCTCCACAGGCCAAGCCGCGGCTCAATATGTGCCCTACTTCCCCACGCCGCAGCCCTTGGTCGACCGCATGCTCGAAATCGCCGACGTGAAGCAGAGCGATTTCTTGATCGATTTGGGATGCGGCGATGGTCGTATTCCCGTGACCGCTGCGCAACGGTACGGCGCGACGGGCCTCGGCGTCGACTTCGATGCCCAGCGAATTATCGAGGCCAACGAAAATGCTAAGAACGCTGGCGTCGTCGACAAAGTGACCTTCAGGAAGGAAGACCTTTTCGATACCGATATTAGCAACGCCTCGGTGTTGACGCTCTATCTGTCGCTCGCCCTCAACATCAAGCTTCGGCCGCGCATTCTGCAGGTTATGAAACCGGGGGCACGCGTGCTGTCGCACGACTTCAACATGGGAGACTGGCTGCCAGACCGGACGGAGCGGGTCTCAGGCCGTGTAGTGTACCTCTGGATCGTTCCGGCGAATGTCGCGGGCAACTGGCAGTTGACCTACGACGGCCCCCACGGCCCAAGGGCTTTCGAACTCACGCTCGAGCAGCAATTTCAACAACCAGACGGCAAAGCCAAGCTTGATGGCAAGGCGGCGTCTTTGCGCGACGCATTGGTGACAGGAGATCGCGTTGGGTTTGCGATCGATCTGGGAGACCGGTCGATGCGATTTGATGGCCGCATTGTGGACGGTCATCTCGAGGGGAATGGCTGGAAGGCCACCCGGAAGTAGAGAGACAGATGGAAAGGCCTGGCAGCTCTAGGCGAGGTCTCGAGACGTCCGCAAGGGCGTAGGCATGGAACCTGGCAGGACCCGCACCGTTCAACTGCGACCGCCTTTTAGCGGGAAGTCTCGTTAGCCGGGCGACCCGATGCCACTGAGGCTACCATGCGTCTAACAGAACATCGTCTGTCCGCCCTCGTCGCAGCTTCATTCATATTCCTCCCGCTATCGGACGTGTCTGCGATCGAACCATCGTTCGCGCCAACGCAAGCGTTAACCGGAGACTCAACCGACGTTCCGTACGTGGCCACGCCACAGTCGGTCGTCGAAAAAATGCTCGATATTGCAAATGTGACCGGCGAGGACTACCTCATCGACCTTGGTTCCGGAGATGGCCGCATTCCGATTGCGGCGGCCAAGCGTTTCGGCGCGAAGGCGATGGGCGTCGATATTGATGCGGCGCGCGTTCAGGAAGCCAAGGCCAACGCCGTCAACGCGCGCGTTGAAGACAAGGTCGAGTTCAGGAAACAGGATCTCTTCGAAACCGACCTGAGCAAGGCGACCGTGCTGACCATGTACTTGTTGCCCCGGGTCAACCTTCAGCTGCGCCCGCGCATTCTAAACGAACTGAAACCTGGCACCCGTGTCGTGTCGCACAACTTCGACATGGGAGATTGGAAGCCGGATCAAAAGATAAAAATCGATGGCCGTACGATCTATCTATGGATCGTACCTGAGCGCGGACCGTATCCTACAAAGAATGAATAACGGCTGACCGCCTACTCGGCAGAGGAGCGCATCTCGTGAGCGGTCCGCGCAATTCCCTTCCGGCTTTGAGCGTGGCGGAAGCCAGCGCCATCATCGTCGGCATTGTGGTCGGCATCGGGATTTTTAAGACGCCGCCGATCGTCGCCGCCAACGTCGACAGCGAGTTCGCCTTCATAGGCCTCTGGCTGATGGGGGGCCTGCTCACAGTGGTGGGAGCATTATGCTACGCCGAGCTCGGCTCGGCGCGGCCCCATGCGGGAGGTGAGTATCACTACCTAAAGGAGGCCTATGGGCACGGGCTCGGCTTTCTGTTCGCGTGGGGCCGCATGACCGTGATGCAGACTGGGGCCATAGCGGCCGTAGCCTTCGCATACGGCGACTACGCGGCCACCGTAGTTTCTCTGGGGCCATCGGGACCCGCAATCCACGCGGCACTGGCAGTGATCGTGCTGGCGGGTCTGCAACTTGCTGGCACGCACTTGAGCAGCAGAGTCCAAGTGACGCTCACGGGTCTCACGGTCGTTTTAGTCGTGGTCGTGGCGGTGGCGGGATTTATCGGCGCGCAAGTCGACGAGACGCCATCCGCTATTTCCACGCAGTCAAAGGGTGCAGCCGGCCTTGCGCTGGTTTTCATTCTTCTCACTTTCGGGGGCTGGAACGAGGCCGCATACCTCTCGGGCGAAATTCGCGACGCCCGACGCAACGTACTGCGCGTGCTGCTCACAGGCACAGGTGTCGTCACGGCGCTTTATCTGCTCATCAATATCGCGCTGCTGGCGAGCCTCGGGCTCAACGGACTGAGAGGGGAGAAGCTTGTCACCGAGCCGGTGGAAACCTTACTCGGCCCACTCGGCGTCGTTGCCGTCGCTGTCATCGTCTGTATCGCGGCACTGAGCACGCTGAATGGCACCATGTTCACCGGCGCACGCTCCATATTGGCACTTGGGCAAAACTTTCCTCTGCTGAGCCGCTTCGGTAAGATCAATCAGCGTAGCGGCGCACCCACGAATGCGATCCTGGTGCAAGCGGCTATCGCGCTCGGTCTCATCAGTTTCGGGGCGACCACGCGCGATGGCTTCACGGCAATGGTGGAGTACACGGCGCCGACCTTCTGGATGTTTATGGCCCTCGTGGGCTTTTCGCTGTTCATCTTCCGCTGGCGCGAGCCCGGCCGACAAATGCCCTTCCGCGTCCCTCTTTATCCCCTCGTGCCAATCGTGTTCTGCGCGACAGCCGTTTATCTCGTGCACGCGAGCGTTGCTTACACCGGCACTGGCGCCCCGGTTGGGCTAGCCATTCTTGCGTCAGGGATTCCGCTGTACTGGCTTGGACGACGGATTGAAGTGCAGTCTCGCATCCGGCGCGACCAAGTTCCCGCTTCCTTGAGCTCAATCCCGGATACGTGACTCTGCCCTGGGTTCGTCCGCCATTTGGGACTGAAGATGAAGGCGAAATGATCCGTCAAATGGTAGGCCGTCTCGTAGCCGTGCTGCTCGCACTACTGTTCGCAGCGGATATCAGTGCAGCAGATTTTTCTGCCGAACGCCGAAAGATGCTGGAGGAAATCACGCAGCTGACGGCTGCTACCGCTGCCGAGACCGGCCGCAAGACGCTCGATCCGCGCATCCTCGATGCGATGGCGAAGATACCGCGAGAGGCGTTTGTGCCGCCGAAGCAAGCCGCCTCGGCCTACCAGAGCCGACCGCTCTCCATCGGGCACGGCCAGACGATCTCTCAGCCTTTCATTGTCGCCTTGATGACCGAGCTTCTAAGTCTAAAGCCCACAGACAGGGTGTTGGAGGTGGGCACCGGATCAGGCTATCAGGCCGCCGTTTTATCGCTGTTGGCCCGCGAGGTTTACACGATAGAAATTATACCCGCGCTCGGCAACGCAGCGGCCGCAACTCTACGGCGGCTTGGCTACGCTAACGTCAAAAGCAAAGTGGGCGACGGGTATCAGGGCTGGCCAACGGATGCACCCTTCGACGCCATCATCGTCACCGCAGCCCCGGACCACATTCCTGCGGCCCTGGTTGATCAGCTAAAGCCTCATGGTCGAATGGTCATTCCCGTGGGTGGGGCGCGGGAGCAGGCGCTCAGGCTCATCACCAAAAACCCCGATGGAACGACGACAACAACCGACATTATTCCCGTCAATTTCGTGCCGCTCGTCAACGGAGATAAGAAACTCTGAACACGCATCCGGTCAGCAAGCTGATACAGTCTTCGGGCCGCCTTCAACCCCATCGCGCAATGCGTGAACAGAGGCGCGCGGCGCCCAGATTTTCGACGCCCGGATGCTGTGCTGACATCGGCAATGTGCAGCCCGGACGTCCGTGCTGGCCCGAAACTGCCCTGAGGGTTCGTCCGGGCACGTCCGCTTCTGGCCCTAAGCAGCCGTCCCATCGGTCAGCGCCGACGTCCGATATCGAGTGCAAAGCGGACGTGCGCGCCGCTCAGCTTCGAAGTCTGCTGCTGACCCGAAGCTGATGTCGCGGCAGTCGCGCGCTGAGGTCCGCTCCTGACCCTAAGCGGGCATGCCAAGCTTCCGGCGTAAAGTCCGCGTTTGGGAGCAAGAGCGGACGTCAATGGATCTCCCTACATGGCAAGGACGTCGAAATCCTGCATGCAAGGCTCACGGCAACGAAGGAAGTCCGAGCGCCGGTGGCCATGCACCATGTCGCGCAGGCGCGCGGGCGCCAGTACTTCGACGTCATCGCCCCAGAGATACAGATGCCAGCACATCTCAAGGTCACCGGCGGCCGAAAAGCGCACAATGAGCGAGCCGTCGGGCTGATCCTCGAGCACTTGCCCGGGGTGGAACTCAAAGCCCCGCGCATGCGCCGCGGCCTGCGGACTGAACCGCCAGACGACCTCGCCGAACTCTTCCTCGTTCTGAAACACGCCAAACGCGCGATTGGCGAAGGCCTGAAGATTGAAGTCAGCATCGCGCTCGAAGGGGTCCTTCGACGCCTTCGCCGCGCGAATGTTTTCAACGACGTAGAGCCGTACGGGACCTGAAGGGGCTTCCTCGGGGCGCGCAACGAGGTAGCGGCGCAAGCCGGTGAGCAGACCGTAGGGGGCGACGCGCCTGTGCCGCGGCGCGGCTTCGCCACGCGACTGGTACTCGACCTCGAGGATGTGGCAAGCCTTGATGGCCTCGGCGATCGAGGCAGCGATCTTGCGATCAATACGCTGGCGTGGCCCTGGGCGCGCCGCCAAGCCTTGCGCCTCGAGGAGTGCCTCGTGATCGGTCTCAAGGCGCGCGACTTTGGAGCGCGGCACCAGCGCTAAGATCTTCTCGCGCAGGTTCAGGAGGTGCTCGGCCTCGACAGTGACTCCGGAGCGCTTCAGGGTCTCGATGGCGAGATCGAGGGCCGCCAGCTCCTCTGGAAAAAGCGACATCAGATCGCGGAGTGCGCCCGACGGCAGGTGCCAGCGCTTGCGCCCTTCGCCATCGATGCTGACGTCCGTATCTGGAAACTGTGCTTCCAGTGTTCGCAGCATGCGTTGCGCCGTGCGCTTCGATATATCGAAGCGCTCGATCGCATCGTCGAGGGTGATGCCTGCGTGGCGTGCGGCGACAAGCGTTGCGAGAGCATCGTCCGCAAGCCTGCTGACCCGAGGGAGTCTTGCAGTTGAGCTAGCGGTACCTGCAGACGACCGTCCGATGTCGGCCATCGAGCATCTACGCGCACGCCAGACCCAACGACAGCTCGAGTAGGTATCTCAAGCGAGGCTGAGAAAGCCGACAGCTCGCGGTGCGGGGTATCCCCATTGAGCGCGGCAAACCTCTACCAAGGCATGCGGGCGATGCTCCGCATCTCAATGGCTTGCTCATCGTCGGTTTGGCATCGAGCATTGCGCCGATCACCATCGGCATTCAGGAAGTCGCGCCTGCTCTGGTTCTGGGCCTCGCCGCTTTAGCCCTGACATATCCGCCGGCCACGGGCGTGATCGGGCGGTGGCGAGGCATACTTCTGCTCGGCATCTACGCCGCTTACCTCGCTACCATGCTGCAATGGGGCGCGACGACCTAGGTCGCCCGGCTGGCTATCATGCGCTCGATGAATTGCACGGCCAAATCAACGCCATTGTCGTCCTGGATCGAAGCAAGCTGGACTCCCCAGCCTGGTTTTCAGTCCAATATAGTTGTCCAGGGAAGCAGTGAGCGAGGGACAGACCGTGACCGACGCCATACCCGACGTCGCGGTTGCAGCCGAGGTCAAGCTGCGGCGCTCCCTCGGGCTGTGGCTGAGCGTGCTCTACGGCCTCGGCGTGACGATCGGAGCCGGCATTTACGTGCTAATCGCGCCTGCCGTAGCGCGCGCCGGTACGCAGGCTCCGCTCGCCTTCATTCTCGCCGCGCTCGTTATGGCGCCATCGGCGGCATCGTTCGCCGAGCTCGCCTCGCGCATGCCGCTGAGTGCCGGTGAGGCCACCTATGTGCGGGCCGGCCTGAAATCGACATTGCTCGCGCGCCTCGTCGGCCTGCTCGTCATCGC
>CAVRVR010000044.1:0-43850 GCA_963724595.1 uncultured Alphaproteobacteria bacterium
GCCTCGCGCCATCCAAAAATTCGCATGCGCATCAAGAAAAATATAAGGACGATCGGTAAGGCGATGAACGAACCGTAGTACATCAAATAGCACAAACCGCAGCAGATTCCGCGCCAAGCATGAACCTTTGATTTTGTTCGCGTGCGTTGTTCAGCAGCACAGCTACGAGCGCCATGAGCGCAGCAGTGGAACTGGAAAAGTGGAACCCTTCTGTCTCGATATACAGAGCCGGAGGCAGGAAAGCGTAAAGCACTACGGCGACGAGCGCCGCAGTGTGGCCCCATAGCCGGCGCGCGCAAAAAAATACTGCCAGCGATGTAATGAATACATAGGGTAGGATTGAAAGACGGACTGTCGTGATCGACTCGCCGAAGACAAGAAAAAATAATTTTTGAATAACAAAGTGCAGCGTTGCAAAACGTGCAGCCCACAGCGGTGGATCGGGAAAAGGACCGAAGAAATTATGCGTTTGAAAGTCGTAAGTTGCAGAAAAGAAGGCCGGGATTATGGTGTCGCCGTGAAAGGGCAGGAGTCCCATGTACGGCACTCTGATCAGACACGGCAGAACTATGACCGCCAAAGTTACGATGCGCATCCGGCGTGACTGTGACGGTGACGTTAACGCCGGAAGCGGGCCGGGTATTAGCAGCGCCAGCGTAAGCAACCAGAGTAACGGGAAAAGGGGGTGATAAATCCGAAAGCCCAGCAACAAGGTCAACGCCAGCGCAAAAAAAAGCGCAGCGCAATGCTTAACCGGTAAACCGAAATACTTACTCATTTGGCCATTTGCATACGTTACGACGAGCTCCTCCTGAAGATTTGGCACTGTCCGCTGGCAGAGGCAATGTGTATAATTTTCTTTTTGATGGAAACCAACTCGCCCTCCCCCTCCTCCGGCTGTCAGTCAGCACCGCGGCCCTTTTTTCCGCTACTTTCATAGTTCTCGTGTTCGCAATTCTATTGTTGCTTGCCTCGCTTATCTTCCATGTGCGGGTAAATGCGCATACCTCGATGCATACGCAGTGGATTGGCGTCGGCTTCATTCTTTTCTCGATGCTGAGTGTGGTGCTTATGGCGCTCGCATTTCCTGCTGCGCCGATCTCGTACCCGCGCGTGCGTATTTCGGCTCTGGGCTGGTTTGTGATCTTGGCTGTCTGGATGGGTCTATATCTGCTTGCCATTAAGGCACCCGGTCCGTGGAGTGAGGAGGTATGGTGGACGGAGCTTGGAAAATCCGTAGCCAATGGCAGCATTATCAATCCGATCGGTTTTAAAGGCGACCATCCCGCAAACTTCCAGGCTTGGCCGGTGGGATTTTTTCAGTTCACGCCGCAGATCCTGTTCTCTCCACACGTTTGCCTGGTGTGCTCTATGCGCTCGGCACTGTGTTGTTTGTTACCGCCTCCGTGGCACTTTTCTGCCCTCTCAATAGTGCATTTGGCTGCTGCTTCGTAGGGTTGCTCTCGATTTCGGCTCTGCATTACTCTCAGTCCGGCTGGAACGAGATGAACTCCGCCCCCTTCTTAGTTAGCTGCCAATTCTATTTTTTGAGCCGGGCGCTTTTGTTCTCATGCAAGCGTTCTCTGGTATTACTGTCCCTGTTTGCCGGATTGGCATTTTGGTCGCTCTACACCCCGGCGCTTTTCAGTATTATTGCCATGGGGTTTGTGGTCATCGCTCCCAAGGCCACTCTCAATTACCGCATGAAAGCGCTGAGCTTGCTGTGCTTTCTTCTTGTGGCCACTCCGACGCTGGGAAAAGTAATTCACCATCCGGATAATGCTATCGGACGCCACGAGGCATTTTTACGCGGCGGTGAATGGCAGCACCAGTTCGATGAAAATTACCGCCCGCTGCCGACGTACCTCAACACCCTGCGGGACATCGGCACGCATGTTCTACCGTCTCTTAAGCCCTTTGATAGGATGGGACTGCTCTCTATCAATCTCGAATATTCGAGCATGTGCCTCATGCTGCTTGGCGTTGCCTGGGGCTTAGTACGCCTTGACCGGAAACGGCAGCTCCTGCTTTATGGCAGCACCATCTTGCTCCTGGCAGGGATTGTGTTAACCAATCCTACAAGCAGCACGTGGCGCGAGCTCTGTCTATGGACTCCTTTGATGATTTTCGCCGGGCTAGGACTGCAATTTTTACTGAATGCAGCCGGCCGCGTCTCTTCATTTCTAAGCGGCGCCGTGCTTACCGTAATACTTGCCGTACATGTTTATTTTTTTGGATCTCATTACTTGATCTCACGCGTCGGATTCTTTGGAGATCCGATGAGCGATCAAGTGAATGTCATGTACGCCGGGGCGCGGCCGTATCTCCAAAGCTCGCGCGTAACGTATCTACCCAATACGGGGGGAGGCTGGTTCGCGCGACTTTTTGTGAGTTTGTACCCCGGCAAATTATCATATCGCTACTATAATTCGCTGACTGATCTTAGGGCTCGGCCCAGTAATGCCTTGATCGTAACTTTGACCGGCGAAACCGACATGCCGTCCGCTTCCGACGTTACCGAAATGCTAAAATCCGGAAAGCGGTTCGACTTCTTGGCGCGTTCGATCGCCTCGGTGATGAGCCGGCGTGCTTCGCCCGAGTTGCCGATATGATCGATCTTCGCCCACTTGCCGGGCTCGAGATCCTTATAGTGCCCGAAGAAGTGCTCGATCTGTTGCACTGTGATCTGTGGAAGATCCGTGTAGTTCGCCACCTTGTCGTAGCGCATCGTCGTTTTGCTGCTCGGCACGGCGAGGATTTTTTCGTCGCCGCCGCCTTCATCTTGCATGACGAGCACGCCCACTGGCCGGCAGTTTATGACGGCGCCGGGCACGATGGCGCGCGTGTTGCAGACCAGCACGTCGATCGGATCGCCGTCGAGCGAGAGCGTATGCGGGACGAAGCCGTAGTTCCCGGGGTAGCGCATCGGCGTGTAGAGAAAGCGATCCACGACGAGAGTGCCGGAGGCCTTGTCCATCTCGTATTTGATGGGCTCGCCGCCCACCGGAACCTCGATGACGACGTTGACGTCGAGAGGAGGATTCAAGCCGATCGCGATAGCGTCGAGCCGCATTACTTGCTCCGCAAGGTTCACTGTTCAGCGTTGGCGCTGGCCATACGCGTACAACAAGTCATCCGGCAAAGTGGTGGACAAATTGCGCACATCCCATAGCAGCGCCACTGCTAGGCGTCGCGCCGCAACCTTCTGGTTTGCCTCGGACATTAGTACACAGGCACCTGCAACCCGGTCGCCGCAGCGCGTCGTAGCGAATCGCTCGATGCGCTAGCCTCCCCCTTTGCAGGGAGACTAACGGATGTCGATTCGCCAGCTTTCGCCGGAGACGATCAACCGCATCGCCGCCGGCGAGGTGGTCGAGCGCCCGGCCAGCGTCGTCAAGGAGCTGGTCGAAAACGCGCTCGACGCCGGCGCCGCGCGAGATCGAGGTCGTCACCGCGTCAGGCGGCCTTTCTCTCATCCGCGTCACCGACGACGGCGGCGGCATGCCGCCAGAGGATCTGACGCTGGCGGTCGAGCGTCACGCCACCTCGAAGCTCGTCAGAGGAAGACCTGTTCGCCATTCGCACGCTCGGCTTTCGCGGCGAGGCGTTGCCCTCCATCGGCTCGATCGCCCGGCTAACCATCCTGTCGCGTGCGCGCGGCGGCGCCGAGGCCTTCGCACTCAGCGTCGATCGTGGCGCCAAGGGCGCGGTGAGGCCGGCCGCCGGCAATCCCGGCACCAGCGTCGAAGTACGCGATCTGTTTTCGAGCGTGCCGGCGCGCCTCAAGTTCCTCAAATCCGAGCGCGCCGAGAACCTGGCGGTCTCCGAGGTCGTCAAGCGCCTCGCCATGGCGCATCCGCACGTCGGCTTCACGCTGACGACGGGTGAGCGCACAGGGCTGCAGCTTGCCGCGCGAGGCGGCGGGCGCCGACGGCCTGCTGCAGCGCCTCGGGCGCATCATGGGCCGCGAGTTCATGGTCGACGCGGTGCCGGTCGTCCGGCGCACGCGACGGCGTGTCCGTCTCGGGCTTTGCCGGACTGCCGACGTTGCACCGGCCGGACGTCGCGCCAGCAGTTTCTGTTCGTCAACGGGCGCCCGGTGAAGGACAAGCTGCTGGTCGGCGCCGTGCGCGCCGCTTACGGCGATCTCATTCCGCGCGGCCGGCATCCGTTGTTGGCGCTGTTCGTCTCGCTGCCGCCCGAGGAGGTCGACGTCAACGTGCATCCGGCCAAGGCCGAGGTGCGCTTCCGCGATTGCGGCCGCGTGCGCTCTCTGCTCGTCAACGCGCTGGCTGCGGCGCTGCATGCCGCGGGCCACCGCGCTTCCGCCGCCAATGGTGTGTCGGCACTGCAAGAGCTGCGCCCCAACGTCGTGCCGTTCGAGCGCCCGCGCGCAGGCTATTTCGCCCAGCCGCGCAGCTCCGCGGCGTTCGGCCTTGCCGAGGCGATGCAGGCGCCGCTCGATGTGATGAGCGCGCCAAGCGCCGATGCACGCGCCTTCACCGCACCCGTCGTCGATGCGCTGCAGGACCGCCCGCTTGGCGCGGCCCGCGCACAGCTGCACGAGAACTACATCGTTGCTCAGACGCGCGATGGCGTGATCATCGTCGACCAACACGCAGCGCACGAGCGCCTCGTCTACGAGCGCCTGAAGGCAATGCTGGCCGACGGCGGTGTGGCGCGGCAGGGACTACTCGTCCCCGTCGTCGTCGAACTCGATAGCGACGAGGCCGCGGCGCTTGCCGAGAAAGCCGATGAACTGGCCGAGCTCGGCCTCGTGCTCGAAGCCTTCGGCGCCGGAGCGGTCATCGTGCGCGAGGCGCCGGCGCTGCTCGGTGACGGCGACGTTTCCGGTCTCGTCAAGGATCTCGCCGCCGACATCGTTCGCGAGGGCACGAGCACAGCCTTGAAGGATCGGCTGTTGTCGGTTTGCGCGACCATCGCCTGCCACGGCAGCGTGCGCTCGGGACGGAGGCTGACGCCTGAGGAAATGAATGCACTCCTGCGCGATATGGAGGCGACGCCCTATTCGGGCAGTGCAACCACGGCCGGCCGACGTACGTCGAATTGAAGCTTGCCGACATCGAGAAGCTTTTCGGACGCCGCTGAGCGCTCGGGCGCGTCTGTCCCGCTCAGCCCTTCTTGAGCATGAGGGTCAGCCCGCGCAGCGTGCTGTTGAAGAACTGGATCTCCACGATCTGCCGGTCGTTCATGACGATGACGTCCATGTTGGCCGTCAGGTCGCCGGCGCGCACGACGATGCGCAGACCACGCTCGGTCACCTCGCCGGTCAT
This sequence comes from uncultured Alphaproteobacteria bacterium, assembly GCA_963724595.1. Taxonomy (GTDB): domain Bacteria; phylum Pseudomonadota; class Alphaproteobacteria; order Rhizobiales; family Hyphomicrobiaceae; genus Hyphomicrobium_A. The sequence continues at coordinate 5,295 of CAVRVR010000044.1, forward strand.
CTCGCCGCCGAGATTGTAGACGAGCTCGTTCCAGGTGCCGCTGAGCTTGCCCTCCTTGTCGGCGTTGACAAGGCTCTTGACCTCGATCTTGCCGCTGGCCGAGGCGCAGCGAACGTTCTGCTTCAGCTCGTTGCCGGCGGCATTGACGAAGTAGGTGGCACGGCATTGCACCTTTTCGGTCTTACCGTCCTTGAGGCCGAGGCGTCCCTCGCCAACCCAGCGGCCGGGGAGCTGCACGAACGGGGCCGATTTCTGTACCGGTGCTGGACGCGGAGGCGCGGCGCTATCGTCGTTACGGCTCCGTCATCGGTCTCAACGGCAGCATCGTCTTCCGTCGTGACCGCGGGATCGTTCTGAGCGAACGCAGCGCTCCCACCGGCGAGGCAGAGCAGGACGGCAAGGGCGAGATGGGCGGGCTTCATTTTGCGTGCGGGGCCTGGACGTGTTGAGCACGGCCGTCGGCGGCCGATCGCTGCCTCGACGGCATTGGGCGGAATGTCGTTGTGATTGCCTCCGAATTCCTAGTGCCGCCGGGCCACACGCGGCAGGCGAACAGCGCCACAAGGGCTCATCCAGCCTTGGCGGCCGCATGCAGGTCGGCGAGGCCACGGGTGATCGAGGTGTAGCCGCTGATCGGCAGCGGGTGGCCGATGAGGAAGCCCTGGATCTCGGCGCAGCCCTCCTGCCAGAGGAACGAGCGCTCGCCCTCGGTCTCGACGCCCTCGGCGATGACGGGGATCTTCAATGCGTTCCCAAGACCGATGATGGAGCGCACGATGGCGGCCGACTGGGCGATTCGTCTCGACGCCGGAGACGAAGCTGCGGTCGATCTTGATCTTGTCGAACGGGAACGACTGCAGCGACGACATCGACGCATAGCCGGTGCCGAAATCGTCCATGGCGATCTTGACGCCGAGCGCCTTGCAGCCGGCGCAGGATCGACAGCGCGCGCGACGGATCGTCGAAGATGACGCCCTCGGTGATCTCCAGCTCCAGCCGTCCCGGCGACAGGCCCGTCTCGAGCAGGATCACGTGCACGAGGCCGGCGAGATCGCCGTAGCGGAATTGCACCGGGCGACAGGTTGACGGCGACCTGCAGCGGCACCGCCCAGGACGCCGCCTCGCGGCAGGCTTCGTGCAGCGCCCAGGCGCCGATCTCGACGATCATGCCGTTCTGCTCGGCGAGCGTGATGAACTCGCTCGGCGGGACGAGGCCGCGCGTCGGGTGCTGCCAGCGCGCCAGGGCCTCGAAGCCGAACACCTCGCCGTCGATCGTGGCCTGCGGCTGATAGTGCAGGAGCAGCTCGTTGCGGCGATCGCCGAGCGCAGATCGATCTGCAGCGCGAAGCGCTCGCGCAGGCGGCGGTCGATCTCGGGATCGAAGAAGCGGACCGTCTGGCGGCCATCCTCCTTGGCGCGGTAGAGCGCGGCATCGGCATTGGCGAGCAGCGTCGAGCGTGTCGGCGCCGTCGTGCGGATAGACGGCGGCGCCGATGCTGAGGCCGATGCGGGATCTTCTGGCCGCGCACCTCGAAGGGGTCGGCGACGGCCTGCAGCAGGCGACTCGCCAGCACCTCGGCGGCCTTCGGCTGCGTCGGCCCATGGCTGCATACGAGCGTGAACTCGTCGCCGCCGACGCGGGACGACGAAGTCGCCGTCAGCCGCAATCTCGAGCCGGCGCGCGACCGCGCACAGCAGCTCGTCGCCGACCATGTGGCCGAACACGTCGTTGGCTTCCTTGAAGTGGTCGAGGTCGATCGACAGCACGGCAAAGGTCTCGCCGCGGACCTTGGCGTGCTCGAAGGTCTGCGTCAGGCGTGACGGCGAGCGAATGTGCGGTTTGGCAGGTCGGTCAGCGGGTCGTGATGCGCAAGGTGCGCGATCTGCTCGTGGCGCGCGAGCAGCTCGGCGCGCGCGGTGCGCATGTTCTCGCGCGCTTCGTCGAGCCCGAAGGCCGCGTCGCGCACCTGCTCCTGCAGCAGATTGAAGCTGTCAGCCATCTCGCCCAGCTCGTCGCGCGAGTTGGGCTTCACCGGCACGATGTTGACCGAGGCATGCGCGGCGTCCAGATCGCCGCGCCCGAGGGCGCGCATGGCGAGCGAGAAGTCGCGCAGCGTGCCCCACGTCAGGCGCTTGGCGGCCGCGCTCACCTCCTGCGCCGAGTAGGTGATCATGCCCGGCAGCACGAGGCCGACGCTGATCGTCAGCAGGGCGACGGCGACGAAGATGTCGGCCAGCACCGACGACCAGCTGCGCGTGTGCCCGCCGACACCGTGTTGACGGCCAGGAGGTAGGCGATGCCGTCGAGGACCAGCACGAACAGCATGGCGCCGGTGAGCTTCAGATGCAGCGTCTGGGCGAATAGCGGCAGGCCCTGCCGGTGCCGGTCCTCGATGACGCGCCACGCGTAGAGGGCGGCGCCGGAGTAGGCGAGCGCGAGGCCGAACAGAACGGTCGGCAGGCCGAACTGCTGGAAGCCGAGGATCGCCGAGAGCAGCCAGACGCAGGCCGCGCCCACGCCGAGCATGATGGTGCCGCGCGGCGCGCGATAGGGGCGGTGCGCGTCGGGCAGGTCACGCCGCAGCAGCCAGGCGGCGATGTTCGGCATGCAGATGCCGATGAGGTAGGTGAAGTTGGCAGCGGCGATCATCCAGATCGGGATCGCCCGCCATGAGGAAGATGATGGCGCGTGCCCGCCGTCAGCAGCGTCGCCGCCCACGGGCAGTCGGTGCGCTTGAGGCGCCAGGGACAGGAAGCGCGGCAGCAGTCCGTCGTCGGCGAGCTGCGACATGGTGCGCGCCGCGCCCGCCAGCGGCTGCAGCGTGCCGTGGAACATGTTGAGCATGATGAACCAGATCGGCGGCCGCCTTGCCGAAGCTGCCGAGCAGCGGCGCGAAAGTCGGACCGAGCACGGTGGCGAGGTCCTCGCCGAGCTTGTCGGGCCCGAGCACGCCGAGCCAGACGAGCGGCAGCACGATGAAGTAGATGCCGGCCATGCCGCCCGACGCCAGCATGGCGCGCGGCACGTTGCGGTTGGGATCCTTCGTCTCGCCGACGTGGCAGGCGGCGGCCTCGAACGCAGGCGCCGTGAAGCCGATCAGATAGAGGCCGGCCATGACCGAGGTGAGGTCGCCGAACCAGCCCTCGAACGGCGTGGTCAGCTGATAGGTGAACGCCTGGTGCCAGTCGACCGTGCCGGAGAAGATCGGGATCAAGGCCGGAAAGAAACGCGAGCGTGGCCGAGGCCGTCGGCGATGGGAATGGCGAGACGCGCAACCCATTTGATCCCGCAAAGATTGACGAAGGTGAAGAAGCAGACGATGCCGATGGCAACAGCTTCGACCGGCAGGGTGGGGAAGTACCAGTGCTGGAACGCGGCCGCGGACAGGAGCGCGGTCAGTCCGCACGTCGGGATCCAGCCCCACCAGTAGCAGGTGCCGGTCAGCGACGGCGAGCACCGGGTTGTAGGGGCGGAACGCCTCGGCGCAGGCGGCCGAGATGCCGCCGACGCGGTTCGGCCACATGAGCACCAGCTCGGTCCAGGCCGGTGCCGCGGCCCAGCCGAGCAGCACGCCGACGATGAGCAGCGGCACCGCCGCGCTGCCCTGGCCGAGGATTGCGCCCTGGCCGACGAACAGCGCCGTGATGATGAAGATCATCTGGTTGCTGCCGCCCATGGCGAGGGCGGTCGTGCCGACCCAGCCGAGCACTCGTGGGTGCGGAGGCGTCGGAGCAATCGTTGGCGGTAAGGGATCCCATTGCGAGCGCGTGCCCTGATTCCACCGACGGGATGCCGATTTCGCCCGCGAGCGACCAGACGATAAGATGCACGATACGCGTTATTTATTCACTCAGGTGGCTGCATTCAATATTTAAACATTTTGGCAGGTGTGCGCACGCGGACGTACTAAGCAGCACGCTGCAGGCACGTTCGCTGCGTCAGAACGTACTTAGCGCGTAGCCGGCGTTGGCGCGCATGGCCTCGGGCCCGCGCGGGGGACCGCCGGCGCGCTCCAGCTCGTCGATCTCGGCGTCGGTGAAGACGCGCGAGCGGGTCAGGAAGCGCATGCCCTCGGGCGCCTCGAGCGAGAAGCCGGCGCCGCGCCCGGGCACGACGTCGATGATGAGATGCGTGTGCTGCCAGTACTCGAACTGCGGCCCGCAGATGTAGAACGGGCAGCCGGCGATCTCGCCGAGGTAGACGTCGCGCTGGCCGATGCTTGAATTCGCCGCAGCGGATAGCACATCGGCGCGCTGCCGTCGCAGCAGCCGCCCGATTGGTGGAACAGCAGATCGCCGTGCGCCGCGCGCAGCTTGCCGATCAGCTCGGCGGCGGCGGGCGTGTGCGAGACCCTCAGGACAGGCATGGCCATGAGGTCAGCGGTCACGCCTGCGAGGGCGTGGAGCGGAAGATCGGGTGACGCCCGACCTCCCACTCCACGGCACCAACTCTGAACCGACTCTCAGAAGAAGCCGAGCGCCTTCGGGCTGTAGCTGACCAGCATGTTCTTCGTCTGCTGGTAGTGGTCGAGCATCATCTTGTGCGTCTCGCGGCCGATGCCCGACTGCTTGTAGCCGCCGAACGCCGCGTGCGCCGGATAGAGGTGGTAGCAGTTGGTCCACACGCGGCCCGCCTTGATGCCGCGGCCCATGCGGTAGGCGGTGTTGCCGTCGCGCGACCACACGCCGGCGCCGAGGCCGTAGAGCGTGTCGTTGGCGATCGCGAGCGCTTCCGCCTCGGTCTTGAACTTCGTGACCGCGAGCACCGGCCCGAAGATCTCCTCCTGGAAGATGCGCATCTTGTTGTGGCCCTCGAACACGGTCGGCTCGACGTAGTAGCCGCCTTCGAAGCCGCTCGCCGAGCTCGGCCCGCTTGCCGCCGGTCAGCACCTTGGCGCCCTCGCCCTGGCCGATGTCGATGTAGGACGAGGATCTTCTCGAGCTGGTCGGAGGACGCCTGCGCGCCGATCATCGTGTTGGGATCGAGCGGGTTGCCCTGCACGACCTTCTTCACGCGCTCGATCGCGCGCTCCATGAAGGCGTCGTAGATCGTCTCCTGGACGAGCGCGCGCGACGGGCAGGTGCACACCTCGCCCTGGTTGAGGGCGAACATGGCGAAGCCCTCGAGCGCCTTGTCGAAGAACTCGTCGTCCTCGTCCAGCACGTCGGCGAAGAAGATGTTGGGCGACTTGCCGCCGAGCTCGAGCGTGACCGGGATGATGTTCTCGGCGGCGTACTGCATGATGAGCCGGCCGGTCGTCGTCTCGCCGGTGAACGCGATCTTGGCGATGCGCGGGTTGGAGGCGAGCGGCTTGCCGGCCTCGACGCCGAAGCCGTTGACGACGTTGAGCACGCCCGGCGGCAGCAGGTCGCCGATGAGGTCCATCAGCACCATGATGCTGCATGGGCGTCTGCTCGGCCGGCTTCAGGACGACGCAGTTGCCGGCGGCGAGCGCCGGCGCGAGCTTCCACACCGCCATCAGGATGGGGAAGTTCCACGGGATGATCTGGCCGACGACGCCGAGCGGCTCGTGGAAGTGGTAGGCGATGGTCGTCTCGTCGATCTCGGAGAGCGAGCCTTCCTGCGCGCGGATGCAGCCGGCGAAGTAGCGGAAGTGATCGACGGCGAGCGGCAGGTCGGCGGCCATCGTCTCGCGGATCGGCTTGCCGTTGTCGATCGTCTCGACGGTGGCGAGCTCGGCGAGGTTCGCCTCCATGCGGTCGGCGATCTTGAACAGGACGGCGGCGCGGGCGGCCGGCGCCGTCTTGCCCCAGGCGTCGGCGGCGGCGTGCGCGGCGTCGAGCGCCTTCTCGATGTCCTCGGCGGTCGAGCGGGCGATCTCGCAGACGACCTCGCCGCTGATCGGCGTGCGGTTCTCGAAGTACTGGCCCTTGCGCCGGCGGCACCCACTCGCCGCCGATGAAGTTGTCGTAGCGGGTGCGGATCTTGATCTTCTGGCCGACGCGCTGCGAGCGCGGCGCCGGGCGTTTCCGGTTTCACGATGAGCTGCATGTTTGTCCTCCCATGGAAGCAGGGGTGAGCAACCCTTCTTGCGTTGGGCGGCAAGTTACCCCAATCTCGTGGGGTCAACCAAAGGTACCGGCGCCTTGGAAATTAGTGCATAAGCGCTCGCCATGCGACATTCGACTTGGCAGTCGCGATCGGAACCTGGTCGTACCGCGATACGCCTCTACGGCCCATCGCACAACTTGCTCAACGTCAGCGGGCATGACACGCAAAGTCTCAGGACCTGAAATCGAGCGCGTCGTGCAGCTGCTTGGCGCGCCTGCCGGGCCTCGGGCCGCGCTCGGCGCGCAAGGCGGCGCTGGCGCTGATCAAGCGGCGCAACGATCTGCTCGTGCCGCTTGCCGAGGCGCTCGCCGCCGCGGTCGAGAAGATCGTCGAGTGCCCCAGCTGCGGCAACCTCGATACCGTGTCGCCGTGCAGCCTCTGCCAGGATCCGCGCCGCGATCGCTCGCTGATCGTCGTGGTCGAGGAGATCGGCGATCTGTGGGCGCTGGAGCGCGCCGGCGTCGTCAATGGCCTCTACCACGTGCTCGGCGGCCATCTGTCGCCGCTCGACGGCATCGGGCCCGACCAGCTCAACATCGCGCGGCTGATCGAGCGCGCCGGCCGCCGGCGAGGCGAAGGAGATCCTGCTCGCGCTGAACGCGACGGTCGAGGGCCAGTCGACGGCGCACTATGTCACCGAGCAGCTGGCGCCGACCGGCGTCGTCGTCTCGCGGCTCGCGCAGGGCGTTCCGATCGGCGGCGAGCTCGACTATCTCGACGAGGGCACGCTGGCGGCGGCCATCAAATCCCGCCGCCGTATGTAGGGCTCCGCGTCGAGACATTCGTGCTACGAAGCCCGCAAAAGACCGTGCCGCCATGGTTGTGCGGACCGAAAAAGCGGTAATAACGGCCTGAAATTGGGCGGCGGGCCCAATACAACCGTTTTTGTTCTATTATGATGATGCCGGGCACGGTTAAGAGCGGTAGTTCATCCGTCGTCATCATTCGTTGGCGCGCATCAGGGGGATTATGACCGAGGATCGTCGGCAACAACCGGTTTCGGCCGAGTGGCGATCGCGGCTGCTCGAGCTGCCGCGCCTCAACAAGCGCGTCATCCTCGTCGCGCTCGACTTCCTGCTTCTCAGCCTGGCGCTGTGGATCTCGATCTCGCTTCGCTACAACACGACCTACGTGCCGCCCGACTGGTTCACCGGCGCTGCGTGCTCTCGAGCGCGCCGCTCATCACCGTCTCGACGTTCGCGGTGTCGGGGCTCTACCGGTTCGTGACGCGCTACCTCGGCTATCGCGGCCATACGCGCATCATCGGCTGCATCTGGCTGTCGGTGCTGATCTGGTCGCTGGTCGTGTTCATGTCCGGCCAGCTCGGCATCCCGCGCTCGGTCGTGCTCGGCTACGGCGTGCTCGCGACGCTGCTCATCGCGGGCAGCCGCGAGGTCGCCGCCATGATCCTCGAGAGCGCCGGCATCCGTCTCTGCCGAGCTTCCCGCCAACATCGAGCGCACGCCCGTCATCATCTTCGGCGCCGGACAGCTCGGCGTGCAGCTGCTCGAGGCGCTGCGCCGCGGCTACAATCGCGACCGCCGTCGCCTTCGTCGATACCGAGCCGTCGCTGTGGCGGCAGTACGTCGCCGGCCTCAAGGTCTACCACCCCGACAAGCTGCCGCTGCTCATCGAGCGGCATCAAGGTGAAGGAGATCCTCGTCGCGCTGCCCGACGAGCGCCGGCGCGAGCGCCGCCGCATCCTCAAGGAGCTGCAGGACCAGCCGGTCGAGGTGAAGGTGCTGCCGGCGGTCGAGGACATCACCTCGGGACGCGTCAGCGTCACCGATCTGCGCCCGCTCGAGGTCAACGACCTGCTCGGACGCGACAAGGTTCCGCCCAACGTCGATCTGCTGGCGCGCAAGACGCGAGGACAAGTCGATCCTGTCACCGGCGCCGGCGGCTCGATCGGCTCCGAGCTGGTGCGCCAGCTCTTGAAGCAGGGCCCGCGCCGCATCGTGCTGTTCGATATCTCGGAAGCCGCGCTCTACGAGATCGAGGACGAGATCGCTGAGTTCGATCAAGACGATGCGCGCCGATCTGCCCGGCCCGGAGATCGTCGGCGTGCTCGGCTCGGTGCTCGACGCCGCGCAGGTGCGCGAAACGATCGTCGACAACGGCGTCGAGGTGATCTATCACGCGGCCGCCTACAAGCACGTGCCGATCGTCGAGCAGAACCCCATCTGCGGGCTGTCGGAACAATACCTTCGGCACCGCGGTGCTGGCCGATTGCGCCAAGGCCGCCGGCGTCGAGCTCGTCGTGCTCATCTCCACCGACAAGGCGGTGCGCCCGACCAACGTCATGGGCGCCAGCAAGCGTCTCGCCGAGCTGGTGCTGCAGGCGGCGGCCGCGAACGGCGGCTCCGACCATCTTCACCATGGTCCGCTTCGGCAACGTGCTCGACAGCTCGGGCTCGGTGGTGAAGAAGTTCCGCCGGCAGATCCGCGCCGGCGGGCCGGTGACGGTCACCCACCCCGAGATCATCCGCTACTTCATGTCGATCCCCGAGGCGGCGGAGCTCGTCATCCAGGCCGGCGCCATGGCCGAGGGCGGCGACGTGTTCGTGCTCGACATGGGCGAGCCGGTGCGCATCGACGATCTGGCGCGGCTGATGGTCCGCCTCTCCGGGCTTCGATGTGCAGGACCCCGAGAACCCCGATGGCGATATCGCCATCGCCTACACGGGCCTGCGCTCGGGCGAGAAGCTCTACGAGGAGCTGCTGATCGGCGCCAACACCAAGGCGACCGAGCACCCGCGCATCTGGCGCTCGGACGAGCCGTTCCTGCCGTCCGACGAGCTCGAGCGCGAGCTCGAGATGCTCGAAGGCGGCGATGAACGCGCGCGACGTCGAGACCATGCAGGCCGTGCTCATGCGCACCGTCGAGGGCTACCACGCCAAGCCAGCGCTGCCGCACGAGCGAGGACAGCCCCGCTCGGCGCCTGGACGCCGCCGTCACGGACGCTGCACTGACATGGCGATGCCTGCGATCAGCACCGGCGACAGGCGTGCAGACGGATCGCCTTCGTTTGCCCGCCCGGCGAGCCGCTGCAGCAACTGCGCGACCTGCTGTTCGGCGAAGTCTATCGCCGCAGCCATCAGCGTCCTCGTCGTCGCGCCGGAGTTCAGCGGCGCCGACATGCGCGCGCTGGACGAGCTCGGCGCCGAGCACGCCGTCTTCGACGGCCGAGGCAAGCGGCCTGAAGCTGTTCGCCGACTGGAAGGCGATCGGGGCCTGAAGGCAGACGCTCGATCGATGGGCGCCGCACGTCGTCGTCGCCTGCGGCGCCAAGACCGATGGTCTACGGCGCGCTCGCGGCGAAGGGCGCCGGCGCCGAGCGCATCGTGCTGCATCGTCGACGCGCTGCCGGAGCATCGCTTCACGCGGAGCGCTGGCGCGCCGACGAGATGCCGGCGTGGCGCTACGGCCAGGCGCTGCGCGCGGCCGACGCGGCCGTCTTCCACAATCGCGACGATCTCGCGCTGCTGAAGCGGCTGGGGCTCGTTGCCGCCACGCGCTGCCCGGCCATGGTTGCCGGCGCCGGCGTCGATCTCGAGCAGCCAAGCGGCTTCTGCCGCTGCCGTCGCTCGGGCACGGGCCTCGTGTTCCTGATGATCGCCAGCCTCGATCGGCGCCGCGGCGTTATCGGAATACTGCGCGGCGGCGAAGGCGGCTGCGCCAGCGCGCCCCGAACTCTCGGTTCCTGCTTGCCGGCCTGCCCGGCGAGGGCGCGCTCGCCGTAACGTGCGCCGAGCTCGCGCAATTGCCGACGTCGAATATCTCGGCGTCGCCGCCGATCATCCGGGCGCTGTTCGCGGAGTGTCACGTCTTCGTCTATCCCTCGCACGCCGAGGGCATGCCGCGACCCGTGCTGCGAGGCGATGGCCGCCGGGCGCCCGATCCTCACGACCAATATTCGCCGGCTGCCGCGACACCGTCGACGAGCGCGTCAACGGCTGCCTCGTTGCACCGCGCGACGCCGACGCGCTCGCCGAGGCGATGGAGAGCTTCTCGAAGCGCCCAGATCTCATCCCGTCGATGGCACGCGCCAGCCGCGCCAAGGCCGAGCGCTTTTGCACTGCGAGCTCGGTCAACCGTTCGATGATGGACGGTGCTGCGGCTCGAGTAAGCGCGTGGCGCTCAGTGGCTGGCGTACAGCGGGTAGCTGAGCCGCGGCTGGCGGAACGAGGCGGCCAGATCGACGAGCATGTCGGCGCGGATCGCCTGGCGGCCGATCAGCATGCGGTAGGTCATGCGCTCGCGGTTCGTCAGCGTGACCTCGATCGGCCATGGCCGGTCGCCGATGCTGAGCGGGGTCATGATGACGTAGCGCAGCTCGCGGTACGCCGTTCGAGCTGATCACCTCGCGCCGGTCGACGACATCGGCGCTCGCCTCGACCTCGAGGTCGCCTGCCCTTGGGCTCGGGCGCACCGAGAAGCGCACCTTCGGCCGCTTGGCCGACCCGTAGGGCTCGATCAGGTGCGTATGAAGGGCGGAGGTCTTGGCGCCGGTGTCGATCTTGGCCTTGAGCGCGGGCAAACCGAGCTCGGGCAGGGCGATCCACTCCTGCCAGCCGACGATGAAACTCGACGGATCCGAGAGCACAGTGGCTGCCTTCCTGACAAACCTGCGACCCGCCCTACATGTTACCAATTATTGCGGCGCTGCACAGTAGGTCGGTTAACGCCGTACGGCCTCCAATCGCCTCAAAACCGCTCATTTCCCTGCCGCTGAATTGCTTCCGGCGCCAATTCCAGCGGCCGGCCTTCGTGGGAGCCGCGACGCCTAAGGAGGAACCATGATCAAGAAACTGCTGCTGGTCCTCGCGCTGACCAGCCTGCTGCCGTTCGCTGCGTCCGCTCCGGCTATGCCGCCGATCCGCTTCCTGCCGATCCTGGCGGCACGGCGGCCGACCCGGCCGATCCCAATGCAGCACCTTATCCGCCCGACGGCGTGGTCGACCCGAACGCGACCTACCCGACGGACGAAGGCGATAGCACTGATCAAGGCGAGACAGGTGCCGCTGCACCTGCCGTACCACCGGGCGCTCCACCGGCCGGCGGCAACAGCCCACCGGATTGATCCGGCTGGGCGCAATGCGACACTGAACGGCGGTGCGGACGCGGCGACGCGATTGACCGCACTGCCGTACTTTCCTATTTCAGCAGCATGGCAAAGCTGCCCATCATCACGCTCCCGGATCCCATGCTGCGCAAGCTCTCGAAGCCTGTCGAGCGCGTCGACGACGAGCTGCGCCGGCTGGCCGACGACATGCTCGAGACGATGTACGCGGCGCCGGGCATCGGGCTTGCCGCCGTCCAGGTCGGCGTGCCGCGCCGCCTCGTCGTGCTCGACGTCGCCGACGAGGATGAGACGCCGCAGCCGCTCGTCCTGGTCAATCCGGAGATCGTGACGCTCGGCGTCGCGAGACGCGGGTGCACGAGGAGGGCTGCTTGTCGATCCCCGACTTCCGCGTCGAGATCGAGCGGCCCGGCAGCCTGACGGTGCGCTACGTCGATCGCGACGGCGACCGCGCGAGATGCGAGGCCGAGCGGCCTGCTGGCGACCGCCATCCAGCATGAGATCAATCACCTCGACGGCAAGCTGATCATCGACTTTCTTTCGCCGCTGAAGCGCGACATGGTGGTGCGCAAGTTCAAGAAGCAGGCGCGGGCGCCACGTGAGCGCCGCACGCGGCGGACCTCCTCGAAACGCGGCCGATCAGCCATGACCCTGCGCATCGTCTTCATGGGAACGCCGGACTTCGCCGTGCCGACGCTGGCCGAGATCGTCGGCGCCGGGCACGAGGTCGTCGCCGCCTACTCGCAGCCGCCGCGCGCCGCCGGACGCGGCATGGCCGAGCGGCAAATCGCCGGTGCAGATGTTCGCCGAGACCGCCGGCATCCCGGTGCTGACGCCGGACAAGCCTCAAGGGCGAGGCCGAGCAAGCGGCGTTCGCCGCGCACGCCGCCGATGCCGCCGTCGTCGTCGCCTACGGGCTGCTGCTGCCCGGCCGCGGTGCTCGCCGCGCCCCGCCTCGGCTGCTTCAACCTGCACGCCTCGACGCTGCCGCGCTGGCGCGGCGCGGCGCCGATCCAGCGCGCCATCATGGCCGGCGATACCGAGACCGCGGTGATGGTCATGCGCATGGAGCAGGGGCTCGATACGGGGCCGGTCTGCCTCGCCGAGCCGATCGCCATCGGTGCCGATCGAATGACGGCGGGCGAGCTGCACGACGTGCTGGCGCAGCGCGGCGCCGCTCATGGTGCGCGCCTGGCGGCGCTCGAGCGCGGCTCGCTCGATTGCACGCCGCAGGCGAGCGACGGCGTCACCTACGCCGCGAAGATCGACAAGGCCGAGGCGCGCATCGACTTCAACGCGGCCGCGCGCGAGGTGCACAACCTCATCCGCGGCCTGTCGCCGTTTCCCGGCGCCTGGTTCGAGGCCGGACCGGACGGCGAAGCGCGAGCGCATCAAGGTGCTGCGCGCGGTGCTCGTCGAGGGCAGCGGGCGCGCCGGGCGATGGTGCTCGACGATCAGCTAACCGTCGCCTGCGGCTCCGGCGCCGTGCGGCTTCATCGAGCTGCAGCGCGCCGGCAAGACGCCGATGCGGGCCGCCGAGGTGCTGCGCGGTTTTCCGCTGCCGCCTGGCACGCGACTCTAAGCCGCCGCCTATTAGCCCTGCCGCCTTTCAGCAGTTGACGCGGCGCCGCCCCGTTGAGCCTTAACATTTGCTTAATGGTTTCATATGCGTTCCATGGAGTTGTTCGATGCGTTTCTTCGCCTCTCTTTTCCTCCTGGCCGTTGCGCTGGCACCCGCGGCGCTGGCCGAGGCCCCGCACACGACGCGCATCGAGACCCGCCCCTACTACGGCGCCGTCGTCACCATCGAGCACGGCGTGCGCGTCTACCGCCCGGTCCCGCCGACGCAGCACCTGATCGTCAACCCGGACGGCATGACGCCGCTGCAACTCAATATCGGAGAGGGCGGCAGCATCGACTCGAACGCCCGGATCAATACCGAAGTTGACCGGTGAGCGCAGATTGCGGCGTCCGTGCTTGAGGCTCCCCGCTCGCGCGGCTAGGGATGGGCGGCGCGCACCATGAGCGCGCCGAGCGCTTCAGGCCTCCATGCCCCGCTACCGCATACTCATCGAATACGACGGCACGCCGTTTCTCGGCTGGCAGCGCCAGGCGCAAGGCGCCGTCCGTGCAGGGGGCGCTCGAGGAGGCCCTGGTCCGATTCTGCGGCGAAGCGGCGAGCGTACGCGGTGCCGGCCGCACCGATGCCGGCGTGCACGCGCTGGGTCAGGTGGCGCATTTCGATCTTGCCAAGAGCTGGGAGCCGTTCCGCGTGCGCGAGGCGATGAACTTCCATCTGCGGCCGGCGCCGGTGGCGGTGCTCGACTGCGCGGGCAGCGGCCGATGACTTCGACGCGCGCTACAGCGCCACGGCGCGCCACTACCGCTATCGCATCCTGTCGCGCCGCGCGCCGCCGGCGCTCGAGCGCGACCGTGTCTGGTGGCTGCCGGTCGCGCTCGATGCCGAGCGCGATGCACGAGGCGGCGCACGCGCTTCTCGGGCGGCACGACTTCACGACCTTTCGCGCCGCGCAGTGCCAGGCGAACTCGCCGCTTGCGCACGCTCGACCGGCTCGACGTGTCGCGCTACGCCGACGAGATCGTCGTCGAGGCTTCGGCGCGCTCGTTCCTGCACAACCAGGTGCGCTCCATGGTCGGCAGCCTGAAGCTGGTCGGCGAGGGCAAGTGGCAGCGCGTCGCGATCTCGCGGCGGCGCTCGAAGCGCGCGACCGCACGGCCTGCGGTCCGGTGGCGGCGGCGTGCGGACTTTATCTCGCACGCGTCGACTACGGCGCGCCCGCCGCCGACAACGGCGAGCTCGCCGCCGACGACGACTGAGATCAGTCGATGATCGACATGAATTCCTGACGCGTCACCGCGCTGTCGCGGAACACGCCGAGCATGCGGCTCGTGACGAGATCGGTGCCGGGCTTCATGATGCCGCGCGCCGTCATGCAGAAATGCTCGGCCTTGAGCACCACGCCGACGCCCTGCGGCTGCAGCACGTTGTTGATGGCGTTGGCGATCTGCGCCGTCATCTTCTCCTGGATCTGCAGGCGCTTGGCGTACACCTCGACGATGCGCGCCAGCTTGGAGATGCCGACGACGCGTCCGTTCGGAATGTAGGCGACCCACGCGCGGCCGATGATCGGCGCCATGTGATGCTCGCAGTGGCTCTCGAAGCGGATGCCGCGCAACACGATCATCTCGTCGTAGCCTTCGGTCTCCTCGAAGGTCTTCGACAGGATCGCCTCGGGGTCCTCGTCGTAGCCGCGGAAGTATTCCTCGTAGGCGCGCGCCATGCGCGAAGGCGTCTCGATCGAGGCCCTGCGCGGTCGGGATTGTCGCCGGTCCAGCGAATGATGGTGCGGAAGGCCGCCTCGACGTCGGAGCGGCTGGGGCGAACGACTTCATCCATGGACGGCTCTTTGCGCTTTTTGTGCAAGGCTGGGGCTCTAGTTGCTGGCGGCTCTTATGCATTTGCGGAGCCCCCGGCAAGGAGCCCTGCCGCGGCAGCATAACGCAATCGATTGCCGTTTCGCTCAACGGGCGCCTCGATTTTGCATCATATGGGGCCTGGCACGCTCATCCCAAGCCCACTCACCGCCAAACTCGGCGTCACAACGCCGCTGAGCCCCGACGCGGGGGCCATGCAACCTCTTGCGGTAGCACGGTGGCGGGTGGGTCGCTTCACTGCATTCGGACGGGTGGAGGCGGGTGCAGCCTGGCAACGCCTTCTGTAAAATCGGGCCTGCGCCACGCCGACGACAAGGCATTGGGCCAGACCGGTGCTAGGTTGCGCCCATGTTGATCGTCCGGATAGCCTTGCTCACCGCCGTTGCCGTTGTGCTGCTTGTGCAGCCCGACGTGGTGTTGGCCGACCCGTTCGTCGATGAGTTCAAGATCGGTGTCCTCTGGCACGACGTGCCGGGGCTGTGGAGCGGCTTTCAGGCCGAGCCAAACTCGGCCGACATCAACATCGAGGCACTGTTATCGCCGTCCGTCGCTTTTCTCGGGGGCACCATTCGGCCCGCAATCGGCGGCTCGATCTCGACCGTCGGCGCGACCAGCGACGCCTACATCGACGCACGTTGGCAGTACGAGACGCCGTCGGGAATCTTCTTTGGGCTCGGCCTCGGTGCCGCCGTGCATGACGGACAACTGAAGCTCGAGGACTGGGACCGCAAGGCGCTGGGCTCGCGCGTGCTGTTCCATATCCCGGCCGAGATCGGCTACCGCTTCGACAACCACAACAGCCTGTCGGCGTATTTCGAGCACATGTCGAACGCCTACACGGTCTCGCCCAATGAGGGCATGGACCGGCTCGGCATTCGCTACGGATATCGATTCTGATCCCTGCGGTCGGGCGCCTAAAGAGCTTCAACTTATATCGCCGATGACCACTTGGAGTTATGCGCTCCCGAGTTGTCAGCGAAACTGAACGGTGGCGCAAAACGCCGCTAAAACATCGGCGTATTCGTTTCAATTGTCGGCACCAGGCGAGCGGAACTTTAGGGGTTTTACGCCTATGTTTTCGGCATCGGACGGGTGGCACGTTCGGGGCGCTTGGAAGACAGGCGTTCGGACTAACGGTGTAATCCATTGTGGAGTTGAAACGTCATGTCGACCTCTAAGATCATTGCAGTTGTTGCTGCTTCGGCCATGGTTGGCCTGTTCTCTGCCTCGGCCTATGCCAAGTCGATCCCCCAGGAAGAAATCCAGCAGTACAGCGGCTCCGCGAAGCCGGACGTTGACCCCGGCGCCTCCAAGGGTTCCGACGAGTCGATCGTGAAGCAGGAGCAGAACCAGTTCGGTAACGACCCAGCCGACCTCAGCGAGGGCCGTCAGGAGAAGGGTGGCCAGACCCTGCCCCAGATGGAGAAGGAAGGCGTTCCCGGCGGCGGTCGCTAATATTTAAGATCACCTGACGTTGCTCCGGCGGCCGCGGCGGCATTAGCCCCGCGGCCGTTCGGCGTTTGCAATCGTGCGCACAAAAAATGCCCGACGAATTGCCAACAAAAAAGCAACGCCGCGAATGGCGTTGCTCCCGCAAATCATAGCTTCGCCAATCGTCAGCGCTGATTGCGATCGGACTGGCCGCCTTGCTGTCCACCGCCTTGCTGCCCGCGCTGTTTATTCTCAGCTTCACGCTGGCGGCTCTGATCGCTTTGACCACCCTGCTGACTACCACCTTGCTTGTGCTGGTCGCGGTTCGGATCGCGGTTCTGACCCTGGCGGCCCTGCCCTTGCTGGCCCTTCTTGTGTGTCGTCGCTGCGGCGCCGGGCTGGCCTTGATCTTTGTTAGCCATGTTGGGATTCCTCCAGTTACTGGAAGGGGATAAACGATCAGGCGGAAGTGGCGTTCCATAGACATGCAAGGACCATAAGCCGGCAATCGGCAAGCCCAGTATTTGCTCGCGATGCAGCGTTCAAAAACCGCTGGAACCCCGTCTCGATGGCCAGAGTTCGCCTCCCATGCAGACCCCGAGCGACATACCCTATTGGTTGCGCAGCATCGGCCGCCATTTGCGCGCTCAGTGCGCGGCGGAGCCGCAGCTGCCGTTCGGCGTCAAGGTCAACCTCCTGCACCTTCTCCGCGTCGAGGGCGCGATGGGGTTGCTGCAAACGCATCCCGGCCTGTTCTGAGCCGTGCGGCTGGGGACGCTGTGGCGCATTTGCGCCGCCATGCCTGCGTTTCCGCCTTGCCAGACGGACCGGCGCCGATTACACCGGCAGCGCTCTGCGCGATCCGCTACCGCGGACCAGGGCCACCCAGGCGCTGCCGTAGCTCAGTGGTAGAGCACTCCCTTGGTAAGGGAGAGGTCCTGAGTTCAATCCTCAGCGGCAGCACCAGAAAAACACCAGGAAAATCAGCGGTTGAGCGATTGCCGCGTGTCCGCTCGAGCCGCCGTTCCGGCGTGGCCCATTGCTATACAGAAGCTGACATTTGTCGGGCTCAGATTGTCCACCTCACGTGCGCGACGAAGGCGCCCGGTCTTGAGCGGGTAGCCGCAGATATGTGGCGCCCATAGGGGGTGGCAATACGCACGTCGGCGGTCAAATCGAGATTCAAGGACCGGGCGCGCTCGTGCTGACTGCCGGCCGGGATGTCTACGGCACGGAGCTGACCCTCTATAGCCGCGGCAACCGTAGTTACAACGCGAACAACCGCCCCAATCCCGGATCGGAGATCCTTGGCCTGCCCGCTCAGGGTGCGGCGATCACAGTGATGGCGGGCTTGCAGGGCAAGCAGCCGTCCTATGATGCCTTCATGGCCGCATATCTCGATCCCGCCAAAGTCGCATCCATGCCGGACTACCTGAAGACGGCATTGCCCGACGGCACGATCGTGCCGCTCTACCTCACCGATGCTCTCGAGGCGCGCGAGAACGGCGGGCAACACCAGACCCGCAATGGGCTCGCCTCCTTCGTTGAGGAGATTACCGGCGAGACGCTGGCGCCGCTTGATGCCTGGGCACGGTTCCAAGTCCTGCCGCAGCTCACCAAGGAGCGCTTTGTGCGCCAGGTCTACATGCAGGAATTGCGCGAGTCGGGTATCGATCAGAACGAGCCTGGCGCCGGCGGTCCTGCCACGCAACGGCGGCTACAATCGCGGCTATGCGGCGATCGAGACGCTGTTTCCTGGTGACGGCTGGAAGGGCGATGTAACAATCGGCAACGCGATGTTCCGCACCATGGCCGGTGGCAGCATCGAAATGCTGACACCGGGCGGTGGGCTGCAGGTGGCGGCGCTCGGCACAGCGGTGGACCCAGGCTACGGCCTCGTCACCCTCGGCCAAGGCGACATCAACCTCTTCGCGCGCAACAGCGTGACCGTGAACCGCTCGCGCATCCTAACCTTCGGCGGCGGCGACGAGATCATCTGGTCGACGCTGGGCGACATCGACGCCGGGCGCGGCGCCAAGACGGCGCGTGTGCCGTCGGCACCTGAGGTGGTCACAGACTTCGATAGCGTCACCAGGGTGCTCGAAAAAGCGGATATTTCCGGTAGCGGCATCGGCACGATTATTGGCTTCTCGGGCGTCGAGGAGGGAGACGTGCATTTGATCGCGCCGCTTGGCACGGTCAACGCCGGTGACGCCGGCATCCGGGTCGCAGGTAACCTCAACCTCGCGGCATTGCACGTCGTCAACGCCGCAAACATCGAAGTCGGCGGCAAGTCAAAAGGTATCCGGAGATCAAGGTTCCCGATATCGGCGGCCTTTCGGAGGCTTCGAACGCGGCCGGTGCAGCAGCGCAGGAAGCGACCTCGCCCGCCCAATCAAAGCAGCCCGGCGAGCAGCCCTCCATCATTATCGTCGAGGTCATCGGCTACGGAGGGGGCGATGGTGCTCCGCCGGAACGGCGCGCAAGAAAAGGACCGGCGCAGCAACCTCGACACCTACGATCCAAACAGCGCGGTGCACATGCTGGGCAACGGTACGCTGAGCCACGGACAATTGCAGAAACTTACCGCAGAGGAGGGGGATCGATTGGAGGCTTTGACAGCCCAGTGAACGAACGGCTTCGGCGGCGCCACCACGGATCCCTCGCATCCGCTCCGCGAGAAACGGCACGAGATCGCCCCTGAATTCGATACGGCCACCAATCAAACCGTGAGGCCGCCTGCTCTGGCGCAACACCAGTAAACACGGCATTCTGCGCGCACATGCTCGCTCCCTGCGACGCTGGCAGGTTGCCGCACCCCCGTCGATTCCGGCCCATGTCCCCCATTCAGGGGACAGACCTTTCCCTACCCTCAAGGTAATTTCCTAGCGTGGCGGTGCCACATATTTGCTCCACCTTGCTGGTTTTGCGTTCGGGGAAAGCACATGGCTTGGCTATCGGTTGTCGGCGTCAAGGAAAACGGTGGGCACCCGTCCCGGATCGAGCCCTCATTTTCGAACCCCCCCGTTGTCGCGGCTCCCCCCGCCGAGACGACCCATCCGATGCCGCATACGGTAGCCGCCAATGCCTTCTTGTTCCGGGCAGGCGATCTCCGAACGCATCTTTATCGTGTAGAGAGCGGCGCGATCTGCCTCTACGAGACCCGCCGCAGCGACCGGCAGTCGGTCATCGAGTTCTTGTTCCCGGGCGACTACGTCGGCCTCGGCTTCCTCGAGAAGCATCATCTGAGCGCCCGCGCGCTGCTCGACTCGACGGTTACCTGCGTACCGATCGACGCGCTTGGCCGACGTCGCCCGCGCAGATCCGCGCGCGCAGGCCAAGCTGGCCCAGTCCGTCGAGCGCGAGTTCGAGGCCCGTCGCGACGAGCTGTCGCAACGCCGGACAGCGCCAGCCGATCGAGCGCGTCGCCGCGCTGCTCGTCACCTCGGCGCGCACCAACGTTCAGCAGGGCCGGCCCGCCGACCTCATCAAGGATTCTGGAAGTGCGGCGTCATCGCCGATCTGCTGCAGCTGACCCTCGACGATCTCACCGCCATCCTGGTCGAGCTGGAGCGTCGCGGCTTGATCGATGCGGCGGGCGATGACCTACGGCTTACCGACATCGCCGCGCTCGAAGCGATGGCGGACGGCATCTGGCCGGATAACGACGACGGCGCAGCGCCCGCGCCCAAGCTCCTGCCGGCCTACAGAGCTGCCTGAGGACCGTTGGTCTTGAGCATGCCGAGGCTTTGCGCTCGGACGACCGCCTGCGCGCGCGATTCCGCCGACAGCTTCTGAAAAATGCGCTTCAGGTGCGTCTTGATTGTCTCTGGTGCGACACCGAGCTCCCGCGCGATCTCCTTGTTCGAGCGGCCCCTGGCGATGAACTCGACGATCGAGCGCTCGCGCGCCGTCAGCTCATCGCGCGGCCGCGTCGCCGCGGGCTTGCTCGTCGAGCGCAGGCGCTCGCGCAGCTGCTCGAGCAATCCGTTGACGAACTTCAGGGCGTCGCCGTCGTCATCGAAGACGCCGGCATCTCGGGCCTGGAGCAGGATCGGCACGATGCGCCGATCGTGATCGAGCACGAAGCTCGGCATGTTGGCCTCCGCTCCCCACGACATGAGCTGCCGCAGGAGGTCGTGCGCCTTGGTCCGACGATCCGAGCCGCGCGTGCAGGACGGCGAGATCGATTCCGACGCGCAGCGCGATGAACCGGTCGTCGGTCGCCAGCAGGCCGTCGAACGCCTCGCTCAGCGAAACTGCGGCCTCCTCCAAATTCTCCGAAGCGGCATCGATCAATCCCTTGGACACCATGCTCCAGGTGCGAATGGGCGTGCTCGAGCAGGAGCGCACGGCAGGGTGCTTGGCGTGAAGCTCATCGAAGGCCGGCAGCAGCGCGCGGGCTTCGACGATATTGCCGTCGGCCAGGAGCACGCGCGTGCGCTCGACCAGGAGCATGGCGATCACCACGCCCCATCCACGCTCCCAGCTCAGCCTTTCGGCGCGATTGAGCAGGCTGACGGCTCTGGCGCGATCGCCGCGGATGCGCGGCGGCGCGGACAAGCACGAAGTAGGCGTTGCGGAAGCCTTCGTGGAACGCCGTCGTCTCGATGAGATCCAGCGCGTCGAGCACCGTGACCTCTGCCCCGGTGACGTCGCCGCGCTCGTATTGCAGGCGCGCGATCAGGCCGGTGAGCATCGACGCCGATACCGATTTCGCGCCGGCGTATCTCTCGGCCAGCGATTGCGCGGCCGCATAGAATTTGAGCGCTTCGTCGAATTTCAGCTGTTTGACGGCGGCGAGGCCATAAAGGCAGAGCCGATAGTTCTCGGGCAGCACGTAGGAGGCCTCGCCGGCCGAAGGGTCCGGCTTGGGGACGCGCGTAGAATGCGGTCCAGTCGCCGGCCTTCAGGTAGGCGTAGCGCGCCACGTTGCACAGCGCGTTGAAGTTGAAGGCGTCGAACCTGTGGCCGGCGAGGCATTCCAGGGCGATGTCCCGGCCGCGGGCGCTGTCGTCGCGGAGCGCGCAGAATACCGCGCGCGCCGCACGGCATCGCCACCACAGATCGCTGCCGGGGTTTTCGTGGGTGCCGGCCTCGACCTGCGTCAGCAGGACTTCGGCCTCCTTGAAGCGGGTGACGAGGCTCATGCCCCAGGCGAGGGCCAGCTTGACCTCGAGCTGGCAGCTCATCAGCTCCTTCGGCAGCTGTTGCTCCCAGCTCAGCAGCGTCAGCAGGTCGCCTTTGGCCACCATGGACATGGCGCAGTTCTCGATGAACTCGATGGCCCGTGGGAAGTCCTCGGCGGCGATCGCGTAGTGGACCGCTTCGCTCCACATCTCGCGCGCCGCGTACCAGCGATAGGCCCGGCGATAGAGGTCAGGGATCTGCTCAGCCTGCTTGGTGCGCAGCCGATCGCGCAGAAACTCGCGCAGCAGATGGTGGTAGCGGTACCAGTGGCCATGCTCATCTAGCGGCACGAGCAGGAACTGCTCGCGCTCCAGCGCCTCGAGCATCGACGCGCCGTCGGCGCGTTCCGGCGACCGCGCTGCACAGCGAGCCGTTCATCTGGTCGAGGATCGACGTCTTCAGGAGGAAGTCGACGACCGCCTGCGGGCTCGGTAGCAAGGGTATCTTCGAAGTATTCGGAGATGGTGCGCGACGTGCCCGAGATGGTGCGCACGTGCGCCAGCGCATCCGGCGAGTTCATCAGCGAGATACGCGACAGCTGCAGGGCGGCCGGCCAACCTTCGGTCGCCGCGTGCAGCTTGGCGACACCGCACCTTGCCCAGCTGGCTGACCAGCGCCTCGCCGAGGAAGTCGCTCGTCTCCTGCAGCGTGAACTTCAAGAGCGAGGCGTCGATTTCGACCAGCTCGTCGTCGAGGCGCAGGCGCGACAGCGAGAAGCGCGGCTCGATGCGCGATATGAGCACCAGATGCAGGTTCGAAGGCGCGTAGCGCACCAGCAGCGTCATCAGCTCGTGGCAGCGCGGATCGGAGACGACGTGGAAATCGTCGAGGAACAGGTACGTCTCGGCATCGATCTCCGACACGGCGTTGAGCAGCGAGGAGATGACGTTGCGCGCGGGGATCAGGCTCGAGGCCTGCAGCAGCTCGATGGCATCGCGGCCGAGGGTGGGGGCGGCGCTCTCGAGCGACCGCGCGAGGTGATAGGCGAATGCGCCCGGCTCGTTGTCGTCGATGTCGAGGCTGAGCCAGGCGACGAGCGAGCCGGCGTCGCGCAGTCGCTGGCACCACTCGGCGGCGAGGGTCGTCTTTCCGTATCCGGCCGGGGCTTTGAATAGGACGAGACGGCGCGCAGCCGCGTCGTCGAGGAACCGCATGAGTTCCGGACGCTGCACCGCAAACTTGCGTACGGCAGGAGGCACGGTCTTGGTCAGAGCAATACGCGGTAGCTCAACCAAGACGGGGTGACCAAAATCCTGCGTCAGACCCATCACACTCATCTGCGCGCGCTCCCCACGCACAGAACTGGCGCCCTCGTCAGGCGATGTTAGGCCATGCCACCGGGGGCTTCAATTAAAATGAAGACTGACAGGTATTTGCTGCGTTGCCCTCGGTGATTTTTACAGCACACCGTGTGCTGACGGTCCGTCTCCCCCACCGTTAGCGACACCGCTCCCCCGTTCAGGGGACAGCTATACAACTAAAACTCGGGTAACTTCTAAGAAGGATCGGTCAACCCCCGGATCATCCACATGATTGCACGATCAATTTTCGTTGCCGCTTTGGCCTCGGGGCTGGGCCCTATCGTCGGCATCTGTGTGTTCGTTTTGGCTTATGGCGGCTAGGCCGCAGTGGGAAGAGAAACAATGTTCGCGTCTCATGAGATCCTGGCAACAGACGTTGCAGCGCCCCGCTCTAAGCATGGTTTTCGCCGCGTGAGCGGTATGCTGATCGTCGGCGCAATGTCGCTTCTGCTCGGCGCTTGCGCGCACAATGGCGGCGATGCCCCCGGCGTGCAGTGGCAGTTCAATACCTCGGACGCAGGCAGCGCGGGCCCGGTGATGTACGGGGTCGATAGTGGGCCGGTCGGCGATGTAGCCGTCGAGCGCTCGGAGATTGAAGCGCCGGCCGCGGCAGAAGGCTCGGAGCACAGCGCGTCGGCTCCGACGTGCGGTCACGGCGACACGTCCGGCTGGTCGGACAATTGTTACGTCTATCGCGGCGGGCGCGATCCCGTCACCGGAAGGGCCTACACCCAGCTCTAAGCGCTACGTCGGCAGAGTTTATCTCGCTATCCTTGGGTCAAGAGGGCCTGAACAGGGCTTGGCGCCTGTCGCTGAGCCCTACGGCGTATTGTTCTTGAGCGGCAGTGTAAAATCCTTCCCCAGCTGCGGCGCGAGCGCGCGCAGCGGCACGACAATTCGGGAAAAATCGAACGTGACGCGCGGGAAAATGGCCCGATCCTGATTGGCGCCATGCGCAATGGCCGCTAAGGTCGCGCGGCTCCGGACAGCGCTCGTTTGACGGCGGCTCCGCCAGCGCCTATCGCGCGGATCAAACCTGCCTATTGTCGATTCCCACAGCCCAAGGACGTTCCGTGCAGCCCAAGATCGCACTCATTACCGGCATCACCGGCCAGGACGGCGCGCATTTGGCGCGGTTGCTGCTCGACAAGGGCTACATCGTCCACGGCGTCAAGCGCCGCTCCTCGTCGTTCAACACGGCGCGCGTCGACGACCTCTACGTCGACCCGCACGAGCACGACGACGCGCTTCTTCATGCACTACGGCGACATGACGGACGCCACCAACCTCATCCGCCTCATCCAGGAGCACAAGCCGGACGAGATCTACAATCTCGCGGCGCAGAGCCACGTGCAGGTCAGCTTCGAGACGCCGGAATACACGGCCAACGCCGACGCGCTCGGCACGCTGCGCCTGCTCGAGGCGATCCGCATTCTCGGCCTCAAGGACAAGGTGCGCTTCTATCAGGCCTCGACGTCCGAGCTTTACGGCAAGGTGCAGGAGGTGCCGCAGAACGAGACGACGCCGTTCTATCCGCGCTCGCCCTACGGCGCGGCGAAGCTCTACGCCTACTGGATCACGGTGAACTACCGCGAGGCCTACGGCATGCATGCCTCGAACGGCATCCTCTTCAACCACGAAGGCCCGATGCGCGGCGAGACGTTCGTCACGCGCAAGATCACGCGCGCCGTGGCGGCGATCGAGCAGGGCATGCAGGAGCGGCTCTACCTCGGCAATCTCGACGCCAAGCGCGACTGGGGCCATGCGCGCGACTTCGTCGAAGGCATGTGGCTGATGCTGCAGCAGCCCGAGCCCGACGATTACGTGCTGGCGACCGGCGAGACGCACTCGGTGCGCGAGTTCGTCGAGCGCGCGTTCGCCCGCGTCGGCCGCCGCATCGTCTGGCGCGGCGAGGGCGCCGACGAGGTCGGCATCGACGAGAAATCCGGCAAGGCCATCGTGCACGTCGACCCGAACTATTTCCGCCCGACCGAGGTCGACCTGCTGCTCGGCGATCCGTCCAAGGCCAAGGCGAAGCTCGGCTGGGAAGCACAAGACGACGTTCGACGAGCTCGTCGCCGAGATGGTCGACAGCGATCTGAAGGCCATCGAGCGCGAGGCCTGGCGCAGCGACCGGACGGCGCGCTGAGCGCGGAAGAGATGATGGCAGCAGCGAACGAGCGATCCGGGAACTACGCGCTGCAGGGCAAGCGCGTCTGGGTCGCCGGCCACCGCGGCATGGTCGGCGCCGCCCTGGTGCGCCGTCTCGCCCAGGAAGGCTGCGAGGTGCTGGTCGCCGAACGCGGCGATGCCGATCTGCGCCGCCAGGCCGACGTCGAGCACTGGATGGACGGCAGACCGGCCGCAGGCGGTGTTCGTCGCCGCCGCCAAGGTCGGCGGCATCCTCGCCAACGACACGCTGCCCGGCCGAGTTCCTCTACGACAACCTGATGATCGAGGCCAACGTCATCGACGCCGCGTGGCAAGGCGGGCGTCGAGAAGCTGCTGTTCCTCGGCTCATCGTGCATCTATCCGAAGCTGGCGCCGCAGCCGATCACCGAGGACGCGCTGCTGACCGGGCCGCTCGAGCCGACCAACGAGTGGTATGCCATCGCCAAGATCGCCGGCATCAAGCTGTGCCAGGCCTATCGCCAGCAGTACGGCTGCGATTTCATCTCGGCCATGCCGACCAATCTCTACGGCCCCGGCGACAACTACGACCTCAACTCCAGCCACGTCATTCCCGGCGCTGATCCGCAAGGCGCACGAGGCCAAGCTGCGCGGCGACCGGCAGATGATCATCTGGGGCACCGGCACGCCGCGGCGCGAGTTCCTGCACGTCGACGACTGCGCCGATGCGCTCGTGCTGCTGATGACGCACTATTCGGGGGCCGAGCACGTCAACGTCGGCTCGGGCGAGGATCTGACCATTGCCGAGCTGGCCAAGACGGTGTGCGATGCGGTCGGCTTCACCGGCGCCATCGAGCGCGATCTGTCGAAGCCGGACGGCACGCCGCGCAAGCTGATGAGCGGCGAGAAGCTACGCGCGCTGGGCTGGCGGCCGCGCATCGGCCTGCGCGAGGGCCTGGCCGACGCCTATGCCGCGTTCCTCAGGCAGAACGCGCCGTGAGCGAGGGCGAGCGCAAAAAGGGCAGTAACAAGGGCCGTGCGGCGCGGCTCGAAGCGGAACTACGCGCCAACCTCAAGAAGCGCAAGGAGCAAGCGAAAGCTCGCGCCCGTACGACGGGAACAAAGGACACGGTGGCAGATGCAAGGCCGCGCGAAGACGGCGACGAGTAAGAGCGTCTACTCGACCGGTCGAATGGCGATTTTGATGGTCTCGGCGGGTGCGCCGCTGATCTGCAGCACCACCGGTGCTGCCCCGACTTCAAAGCGCACGCTTTTGCGCAGCCCCGGACAATTCTTGGCGCCCGAGTGATCGGCCGACCCGAGCGCCGCGCCGCCCTGCACGAGGTCGATCCAGCCTTCGGCTGACAGCGTCACCTGGTAGACGCCGGCTCTGTCGGGTGCGGCGAAGGCCAGCATGCCGCCGAATTGCGCGCCGCTCCCCTCTTTTTTCTTCTTGGCGGGCGGCAGCGCATAGGCGACGTCGGCGACCGGAACGAGCGCCAGCGCGAACGCCTGCTCTTTCCACGCTCCGCGCGCGGCGCCCGAGCCGACCTTCTCCAGGCCGGCGTCGTCGAAGGCGGCGCGTTCCTTGTCGAGCGGCCACTTGAAGGATTCGCAGCCGCCCGACATGCCCTTCGCCGGCATGTCTTTGGCGGGCGCGTCCTGCGCGGGCGCCGCCACCACGCTCAGCAGCAATACCGAGGCAACGAGCGCGCCGCGCAACTCAATCGACCGCAACCATGACATCCGATGACTTGATGACGGCCGACGCCGCCATTCCCTTTTTCAACCCGAGATCGTCGACGGACTCGTTGGTGATCGACGCGGTGACGATGGCGCCACCGACGTCGATAGTGACGTGCGCGGTGGTCTGACCCTTTACGACGTCGACGATCTTACCCTTGAGGATATTGCGCGCGCTGATCCGCATTGTTCTCGTCCTTCTGGCCTAGCCCGCCCGAGCTGGCATTCTAGTCCGTGCGTGCCAATGGGCCATCAGAACTTGGCGCGCGCTGTGGTGTAAAACTGGCGCCCAGCCTCCGGGAAACCGTCGGTCAGCGAGAAATTCTGGTCGAGCAGGTTGGTGACTCCGACGGCGGCCGAGAAGTTCTCGGTAAAGTCGTAGTCGGCGCGGAAGTTCAACAGTGCGTAGCAGCCGATATTGACGTAGTTCGGCGCCTGAGCACCAGATAGCCTTTGGCAGTTTCCATTATTCGCATTGGGCGGGGTCAGCGCTCCACCGGTTTGAACGAGTGTCGAAGCGCAGCTCGTGAGGAGCGCTGTGCGATTGCTCGCAACTTCAAGGTTCGGCGTTAAGGTTAGCTGGTTAGTAGCTTTCCAGGCCAGATAGAAGAACGCCTTGTTCTTCGGCAGCCCCTCCATCTGCTGCAATGCGACGGCGTTTCGCTGCGCTGGCGTCGTGGGTGCCGCAAGGCTGACGGCTTCTTCCGCAAATTCGAGGTTGCGGTCAATGTAGGTATAGTTGCCGCCGACGCGCAGCGCGCGGCTAACATCGTAGTCGGCCGAGAACTCCGCCCCGTAGTAGTTGCCATTGGGGCTGATGCCGATGAGGGCAACGTTGGGCGGATTCATGCCATTGGCAGCAACGAAGGCATTCTGGATGCTGTCTTCGATGTCGGAGTAGAAGACTGCCGAGGAAACGTGCAGGCCCGGAAAAAGCGTATCGCTGACGCCGAGTCTCGTAGTTGGTCGCACGCTCGGGAGGGATGGTCGGATCGGGAGCCTTATTGTCGAAGCGCGTGCTGTAGCGCTCGAACAGCGTTGGAAAGCGCATGCGGCTCGACACGTCGGCATGCACGGTGCCGGTATGGCTGTAATGGTAGATCGCCGCCGTCTGCCAGTTCCAGGCATCGACCTCAGGCCTCACGGGTTGAGATTGAAGTATCCCGCCCGAGAAGAAAGTAGCTCGCAGGACCTTGTTGGTGTCGTAGCTGATGCCGCCAACGATATCGAGGTAGCGCGTCGCATGGAACGTGTTCTCGACGGCATACGACCACGTCTCTTCCCGGCTGGGCTCGGTCGGTGTTTTCCCCGCAACGGCCGTCGAGGGGTCGTAGTCCCGGTCCCATTCCTTATGCACATCCTGGCGGTAGTGGATGACTCCCTTGAGGGTGTTCATCGGTATGAGGTCGGTGCCCATCTCGACGAAGCCGCCGACCGAATGGTCGGCATACGTACTATCGTCAAGTTGATTAATGTACGTAGGCTGGTTGAAGAACGAGACCGTGTTTTCGAAGGTGTTATAGTAGGCGTTGGTCTTGATGTACGAAGCGTCGCCGAGCTTGGTTTTCGAAAGCCACGAAACGCTTGACGTATCCCAGTTGGGCCAAGTCCAGTAGCGAACATTATTGCCGTTGAAATAGCCCTGCACGACCTGTCGATTGACGTGCAGCGGGGCATCCTTCACGCCTTCCTGCATCGTGTAGTTGATGCTGTACTCGTCGGTGGCATTCGGCGTGATGCCGACCTTGGTGTTGAGGCGCCAGTCGTGGAAATCCGAGCGGTCACGGTTGCCGCCATTCTCGAAGGGGAAACGGTTGGCAATTCCGCCGGCATATCCGGGGGTGGCGGGGCCGGCGGGTGTGAAATCTCCCGACATATCGAAGTGGTCTTGGTCGACGATGGTGCGGCTGACCTGCGCGTAGAAGCCCTTCTGCCGCGTGCCGGTGAAGCGCGTAGGCGTTCCACTGCCCCATCGAGGCGAGATCGCCGTCGAACACGCTGCCGACGCGGGCGTCGACCTCATACTCCTTGCGTCGGCTTGCGTGAAACCAGATTGATGGCGCCGCCCTCGCCGCCGGGGCCATTGAGCACCGACACGTAGCCCTTAGCGACCTGCACCTCGGCGAGGTCCGGCGTCAAAAAGCGGTTCATGTCAATGCGGTTGTCGGCCGGCAGGTAGACGCGCACGCCGTCCATATAGAGCGGGACCTGAAAGCGGTTGAAACCGCGGACGAAGATGTCGCCTTCGGCGCGCGCGCCGCTGGAGTTGATCGAGGGCGCACCCGTGCTCAACCACGTGACGCCGGGCAGAATGTTGACGGCCTGGCCGAGCGAGTTCTTGTTGAACGTGTACATCGCCTCGTTGGTGATGGTGGAACCGCCGATCATGTCGAGCTGGCCGAGCGTGTAGATGCCGACACCGGCAGTACCGATGCTCGACGCCTCTCCATCGCCGGTCGATGCCGGGCCTTGCGACGGCGCAACCTGCGCCGCTGCGCTGCCACCCGTTCCGGACTTGGTTGCTTTCTTCTGCTTGCGCACGATGGGCTGCGAGGGCGCTTCGACGACAACGGGTGGAAGCGGAGTCGCCTCTTCTGCGGTGACATCGCCACCTGCTGTCATGGCGGCGGCATCTTGCGCTGTCGCTGGTGCAGACATGGCAAGGCTCATCGCGGCGCAGGCAAGCGCCACGTACGCAAACTTGGACACGGAAACCCCCCAATACGCAGTACAGTCGGCCCGTTATATCCAATCAGATACAGCGAACAACAAAATTCACCATCTGCAACCTAGATCGTCGCTCGGGTGTGGCGCTGATATACTCACGCCTGCGCTGCGAAGAAGGTGAGCGGTGAGCAAGATTGACTAAGAAGACGAAACGTGCGGCTGCGCTTGCCAAGAGCGCGGCAACGCCCGCGTCGAAACCCAAGGCTAAACGCAAGTCGGAGCGCGCGTTTCCCTACGTGCGCATTCTCATCGGTGAGATGGTGCTGGGGCCCGGCAAGGTCGACCTGCTAGAAGCCATCGGACGCACCGGGTCGATCTCCGCCGCCGGGCGGGAGCTCGGCATGTCGTACCGGCGCGCCTGGCTCTTGGTCGACGCGCTCAATCACATGTTTCCGGACACGCTGGTCTCCGCGGCGCCCGGCGGATCGCGCGGTGGAGGAGCCAAGCTCACCGACTACGGACGCGGCGTTGCAGCCGCCTACCGTCGCGTCGAAGCCCGCGCCTGTGCGGCAATTCAGGAGGAGATGGCGGCCTTCGATGTGCGCGTCGCCAATGATTAATCTCAATACTTAGAAGTCCGTCGATCTCGCTCGCACGCTGAAATAGCGACGCGCGCCGGGCCAAGTGACACAATAGCAACCTCGTCGCCGGCATAATGCCACGGCGAGCCCAAGCTTACCGCATCTGCACGGGGTCAACCCACGGATACGGCGGGCTTTTTCCGTCACACTTGCTGCCGGCCTCGCGAAGCGCTTAATCATTTGCAGGATTGCCGGCACATGGCTGGCGCGAGGGGACATCTGCATGGATCGCATCAAGATCGTCGGCGGAACGAAGCTGTCAGGCACCATCCCGATCTCCGGCGCCAAGAACGCCGCCCTGCCGCTGATGATTGCCAGCCTGCTGACCTCCGACAGGCTGACGCTCAAGAACGTCCCCAACCTTGCCGACGTCAATCTTCTCGCCCGCATCCTGCGCAACCACGGCGTTGACCTTGCCGTCGACGGCAAGCGCCCCGGCCCCGCCCAGCATATCGGCGAGACCTTCCACCTCTCGGCGCGCGACATCGTCGACACCGTGGCGCCCTATGAGATGGTCAGCCGCATGCGCGCCAGCTTCTGGGTGCTCGGGCCGCTGCTCGCCCGCTGCGGCCAGGCGAAGGTTTCGCTTCCCGGCGGCTGCGCTATCGGCACGCGCCCGGTCGACCTGCATCTGATGGGCCTCAAGGAGCTCGGCGCCGAGATCGAGATCGAAGCCGGGTACGTCCTCGCCAAGGCCAAGGGCGGCTACTTGCGCGGCGGCCGCGTCGTATTCCCCAAGGTTTCCGTCGGCGCCACGCACAATGTGCTTCTTGCGTCCGCTCTAGCCCGTGGCGAGACCGTCATCGAGAACGCCGCGCGTGAGCCGGAGATCGGCGACGTCGCCGAGTGCCTCGTCAAGATGGGCGCCAAGATCGAAGGCATCGGCACATCGACCCTGCGCATTCAGGGTGCCGACCGCCTCGAAGGCGCTGTGCACTCCGTGCTCGCCGACCGCATCGAGACAGGGACGTTCGCGATGGCCGTTGCAGCCGTCGGTGGCGACGTCACGCTCGAAGGCGCGCGACCGGAGCTTCTCGAAGACTGCGCTCGATGCGTTGGCGCAGACGGGCGTCGAGGTGCAAACCACCAACAGCGGCATCCGCGTTGCGCGCAACGGCGCCGGCATCGAGCCGGTGACGCTTGAGACGCAGCCGTTCCCCGGCTTCCCCACCGACCTGCAAGCGCAGCTCATGGCGCTGATGACGACGGCGAAAGGCACCAGCGTCATCCGCGAGACGATCTTCGAGAACCGCTTCATGCATGTGCAGGAGCTCGCGCGCCTCGGCGCCGACATCCAGCTGCACGGCGACACGGCGACCATCAAGGGCGTCAAGGGCCTTACCGGCGCGCCCGTCATGGCGACCGACCTGCGCGCCTCGGTGTCGCTCGTCATCGCCGGGCTGATGGCCGAGGGCGAGACGATGATCAACCGCGTCTACCACCTCGACCGCGGCTTCGAGCAGCTCGAGCAGAAGCTGTCGCGCTGCGGAGCGCAGATCGAGCGCCTCACCGGCTAAATCTCGGTAAAATCAGAAGAACGCCTTCATCTGCAGGCTCTTGCGCCTGTTCCCAGCGGAACAGCGAGGGTACTAGCGTGGCCATACATTCCGATCGTCATCAATGACGGAGTGGAACACCATGAAGACGATCCTCAAGACCGCCATGCTTGGCGCCCTCGTCGCCTCGGCCATCGCCCCAGCCGCCCTCGCCAAGGGCGGCAGGGACTTCTATTCGCAGGACTATCAGTTCGATCAACCGATGAGTGGCTACGAAGGCAAGGCCGGCAATCACTATTGTTCGTATCAGCGCCTGCCGAACCGCGTCTGCACCACCGATTCCAACGGCAACGAGCGTTGCCAGATCAAAGGTTGGACGCTGCGTCAGTACTGCTACTGAGTTTTGATCGAGGGTCGCGCTGGGGCTTCCGCTCCGTCGCCCCGCTGAAGCGCCCTTGATCGGCGGGCTCCGGTTTCGACCGGGGCCCGCTTTCTTATGCGCGGGTGCGGGGCATGCACATCTAATCCAAGTCGATAGCACCCTCGACCTCGTGGCGCAGGTCGGTCCCCTCAGCGGTCAACACCATCTTGACGCGCAGCTTGCCGGCGCCCTCAAGCCCGCGGTCGCGAACCAGGCGCTCGATCTCCTGCTGCGATGAGATGCCGACCTCCTTCAGGAAGCGGCGCAAGGAAAGATTGAAGTGTTCGTTCTCCATGACGTTTCCCCATTGGCTCCGCCTGTGCCGGCCCTGATTCCGACAGTAGGTCCGGTGCGGCGGCCGGCACAAGTGTGCCTCCGCGTCCATTTTGCCTGTGCAAACCCCAGGTCAGACAGGTCGGTTGCACCGCTGCGGCAGCGCCGCTATCAACACATTGAAAGCTCGCGGCTTAAATGCCTTCAACGCTGGGACGCCGCCCGTATGGAAGACTTGAAGCTGATTGCCCTCGATCCGGAGGATCTGCAGGTTCTCTCCTGCCATCTCCAGGACGCGGTGATCCGCGTCGCCGACATGGCATACTTAAAGCAGGACATGCGATTTGCCGTGATTGCCAATCGTTTCGATTGGGAACGCGCGGCAACGGGCGACAGCGGCGGCTACCAAAGGCGGCGCGCCGGCCTGCGCTTCGAGCGCGTAAAGTCCGCGCATATCCAGGGCTTCGACCTGAAGCAGAAGGATACGGTGCTGGCTTTGCTTGCGCTGACCTTCGAGACCGGCCGAGGAGCCGTCGGGCGCCATCACCATGCACTTTGCTGGCGGCGGAGCGGTGCGACTCGAGGTCGAATGTATCGAAGCGGAGCTGCGCGACCTCGGCGCCGCTTGGCGCGCGCGGACAAAGCCCGTGCATGTGAGCGACGATTGACCGGCAATACCTCAAGGAGACGGCCGCAAGGCCGATAGCGAGATGCCCAAGCGGCTGCAGACGCGCGATCCGGGCTTCGAGGCGGCGTTCGTCGCTTTCCTCGGCGAGAAGCGAGAGGCTTCCGACGACGTCGGCGCCGCCGTCGCGGCAGATTCTCGCCGATGTGCGCGCGCGCGGCGACGCTGCCCTCATCGAGCTGTCCAAGAAGTTCGACCGCGTCGACCTCGGCAAGGTCGGCCTGCGCGTGACGGCGGCCGAGATGCGCGCCGCGCGCGAAGCCTGCACCGCCGAGACGCTGCAGGCGCTGCAGTTCGCCGCCGACCGCATCGCCGAGCATCACGAGCGCCAGATCCCCATCAACGAGCGCTACACCGACGAGCTTGGTGTCGAGCTCGGCTGGCGGTGGACGGCGGTCGAATCCGTCGGCCTCTACGTGCCGGGGGGCCTCGCTTCCTACCCCAGTTCGGTGCTGATGAACGCCATTCCCGCCAAGGTCGCGGGCGTGCCGCGCATTGTCATGGTGGTGCCTTCACCGCAATGGCGAGCTCAATCCGCTGGTGCTCGCCGCCGCCAAGCTGGCCGGCGTCGAAGAGGTCTACCGCATCGGCGGCGCACAGGCCGTCGGCGCGCTCGCCTACGGCACCCAGACCATCGCGCCTGTCGCCAAGATCGTCGGTCCCGGCAACGCCTATGTCGCCGCCGCCAAGCGGCTAGTGTTCGGTACTGTCGGCATCGACAGCATCGCCGGGCCCTCCGAGGTTCTGATCATCGCCGACAAGCACAACAACCCGGAATGGATCGCCGCCGATCTGTTGGCGCAGGCCGAGCACGACACCGCTGCGCAGTCTATCCTGATGACCGACGATGCCGACGTTCGGGCGCGCTGTCGAAGCCGCCGTCGCTGCGCCAGTTGCAGAACCTGCCGCGCGGCAACATCGCCGGCGAGAGCTGGAACGTGTTCGGCGCCATCATCGAGCTCAATTCGCTTGACGAGGCGCCGGCGCTAGCCGACCGCATCGCTGCCGAGCATCTCGAGATCGCCACCGTCGACGCCGAAGCCATGAGCGAGCGCATCCGCAATGCCGGCGCCATATTCATCGGTTCGCAGACGCCGGAGATGATCGGCGATTACATCGCCGGCTCCAACCACGTGCTGCCGACGTCGCGCAGCGCACGCTTCTCCTCGGGTCTCGGCGTGCTCGACTTCATGAAGCGCACGTCGCTCTTGAAGCTCGACGCGCAAGGCGCTCGCCGCGCTGGCCCCGGCTGCCATGGCGCTCGCCCGCGCCGAAGGGCTCGAGGCGCACCGCCTCTCCGCCGAGATCCGCCTCAAGACCGCGCGCGAGCACGCCACATGAGCGAGCGAAACGCCGGCCTCCTGCCGAAGTCGCGGCTGATCGCCATTACGCTCGATGAGAAGTCGACCGCGACGTCCAACTCCAATATCGAGCACGAGCGCGAGGTGGCGATCTTCGACATCCTCGAAGGCAACTGCTTCGCCCTCGATGGACGCGATGACGGCCCCTACACGCTCAACCTGGGTCTGGTCGAGGACCGCCTCGTTCTCGACGGTCGGCAACGAAGGCGGCGAGACGATCGTCACGCACATGCTGTCGCTGACGCCGCTGAAGCGCATCATGAAGGACTACTTCATGATCTGCGAAAGCTACTACGAGGCGATCCGCACGGCGCCGCCCTCGCGCATCCAGGCGATCGACATGGGGCGCCGCGGCCTGCACGACGAGGGTAGCCGCACGCTGCTCGAGCGGCTCGCCGGCAAGATCACCTTCGACCTCGATACCGCGCGCCGACTGTTCACGCTTATCTGCGCGCTGCACTGGAAGGGATAGCGGCCATGTCGCGGGAGGTCGCGAGTGCGCGCGATGGCGCAGACCGAGGCCCTGCCGGGCGCGGCTCGGAGCCGCCGGCACCGCCGCGAGCTTCCCGGCGCGGTGCTGTTTGCCTGCACCATGAACACCGTGCGCTCCGTCATGGCGGCGGCGATCCTGCGCCACCTGGCGGGCAAGCGCGACCTACGTGCGCTCGGCCGGCGTGCGGGCAGGCACGCCCGATCCGTTCGTGACGACGGTCATGGACGAGATCGGCATTGACGTCTCGCAGCACAGCCCCGAACACCTTGCACGATCTGCACGACACCTCGTTCGATCTCATCGTCACGCTGTCGCCCGAGGCGCACCATCAGGCGCTGGAGCTGACGCGCACCATGGCGGTCGATGTCGAGTACTGGCCGACATTCGATGCAACGATGATGCTGGGACACGGGACCCGCGAGCAAGCTGATGCCTATTATCGCGAGGTGCGCGACCAGCTGTTCGCCGCATCAAGAAGCGGTTCGGGTTCGAGGGAGGTCCGACGGTGTAGGCGGCGCGTCGCTCCCGTCTTTGCCGGACGTCGCCTCGCGCGCGCCGAGCAGATACCACGTCTCCTGCGCGCCGATGCCCTTGATCTCGATCGGCCCGCGCGCCTCGAAGAGGAAATGCCTCGCCGAGCTTGGCGTGGCAGGCCGGGCAGACGAGGATGCGGCCGGGCGACGACTAGGCCTTCGAGCCGGCTCGCGAGGTTCACGGGATCGCCCCACACGTCGTAGCTGAACTTCTTCGTGCCGATGACGCCGGCGGTCACCGGCCCCGACGCCATGCCGACACGCAGGTTGATGATTGAGCCCGCTCTCCGTCGCGCATCCGCGCCAGGCAATGCGAGCATGTCGAGCGCCATGCGGGCGAGCCGCGCCGTGTGATCGGGCACCGGCTCGGGCAGGCCGGCGACCACCATGTAGGCGTCGCCGATGGTCTTGATCTTTTCCACGCCGTGCCGCACCGCCAGTGCGTCGAACTCCGAGACGATGCGGCTCAGCATGCTCGACCGTCGTGTTCGGCGCCGAGCCGGCGCGTCAGTGCGACGAAGCCTGAGATGTCGGCGAACATCACGGAGGCGTCGTCGATGCTGTCGGCGATCAGCGCGCCGGGCTTGGCCTTCAGGCGCTCGACGATGGCGTCGGGCAGCACGTTGCGCAACACCGCGTCCGTTTCGGCCTTGGCGCGCTCGGCAAGGCTGAACGCGTAGTAGACCGACGCCGCGATGAGGACGACGGTGGTGACCGCCGCCTGCACGTAGAGGGAGTCGACCACCGGCTTGCTCTTCGGCGTCCGATGCGGCCCTCGGCTGGAAACCAGAACCAGCCGAGCACGTGCAGGTAAGTCCGAGCACCACGATGACGAGGATCAGCCGGATGCGCTGCAGGCCGAAGATGACGAAGGGAGCCGCCGCCGCGATGATGTACTGCAGCTGAGCGCCGCCTTCGCGGCTGAAGAAGTCGGTGAAAGCCGAACAGCGCCGCGTACTCGGCGCCGACGAGCAGCAGGCCGCCGGCGATCTCGCTGATGCGGTGCGCAAACGGCACCATCAGCACCGTCGACCACCAGCGCCAGATTGACGAAGATCATCGGCGCGTAAGTGTGGAAGTCCGTCGTCGACTGCTGGATTGCGTAGAGCAGCGTCGTCGTCGCGATCAGGTAGGCACATCATGTTGAGGATCTTGAGCCGCCGGCTGCACGTCGGGCGGATAGGGCGCCGTGCCGGCCGCAGCGAGACGGCGTCCGAGTTGCGCGCAAGCGCTTGAGCAAATGCACTGTCGAGCAGCGGACGCAGCGGCACCGCGATCGCGCGTTTTCAACGCCTGGAAAGGCGAGGTGGTGCGCGCGGCGATGGCGCGCATTTGCTCCTGCAGGCGCAGCGCGCCTGGGTTTTTTCGGACGGGGGGCGGCCTAAGGGCTCCAGCATCCTCACTCGGCGCCGGCGATGGCTCTGCAGCTCCTCGATGTCGCAGACGAATGCGCGTCCCGTTGCGCTCCAGAGCGCCGCTCGTCTCCAAGCAGCGACAGCGCCGTGTTGACCTTCGGCCGGCTGGCGCCGATCGAGCAGCGCAAGCTCGCTCTGCGACATCGGCAGATCGATGGTGACGCGGCCTTCCTCGCTGCCGGGCGCCTTCTGGCGCGCGCGGCGGCGAGGAAGAAGCGCGCAAGCCGGCCTTCGATCGGGTACAGCGCGATCGCCTCGAGCTGCTGGTCGGCTTCGCGGATACGTGAGCACAGGAAGCGGATCGCCGCGTCGGCGACGTGCGGGTGCGTCTCCATCAGCCGCTTGAATGCCGGCTTCGACAGGCTGAGCGCGCTGACTTTGTTGACGGCCGTGGCGTCGGCGCTGCGCGGCCCGCCGTCGAGCATGGCGATCTCGCCGAAGATGGCGCCGGGCTCGGCGTGCGCGAACGACAGCTCGCGCCCCTCCGCCGTGAGCACCGAGAGCCGCACGCGGCCGCTGACGACCAGATAGATCTCGCGGCCGGCATCGCCGCGCGCGAAGATCACCTGGCTCGGGTCGAAGTTGACCTCGCGCATCTCGTCGGCGACGGCGCGGCGGTCCGCCTCGTCGAGCGTTCCGAAGAGTGGTGTGCGCCCGAGAAGCTCGACAATGGCGGTCTTGGCAATCATGTTAAAGCCCTTCGGCCCGGTCGCTGCGGCGATTTAGCCTGGAAAACCGCCGGCTCTGGCAACGGTGGATTGGCCACTTGCTTTTCGCATGCCGGCTTTGCAATGTCACGAAAGGCCCGCCGCAGTGCGTCGAGCAACTGTAAAATGCCGACAATTGGCCGTGTCCCGGCGCCGGCCAGCTATCCGCCAACATCTGCCACGGCAAGCTTTTACCGTCGAACGCCGACTGTCCCATCCTCTTCCTGCACGGTGACGTCTCGATGACCGCCAAGGCCGCCTTCCTTACCGCGCTGACCCGCACCGACCGTCCGCGCCGCGAAACCCTGCGCCGCGAGCTGGCCAAGGAGAACGCCGGGCAGATCCCGCAGGCGGCGCGCCCGACGCTGGTGCTGGCGAGCGCCAGCCCGCGCCGGCTGATGCTTCTTTCGCAGGTCGGCGTCGAGCCGGATGCGCTGCGCCCGTCCTCGATCGACGAGTCGGCGCGCCGCGGAGAGATGCCGCGCGCCTACGCGGCTCGCATCGCCCGCGCCAAGGCGGAGACCGCGCGCGACCAGATCGCCAACGACAAGGACATCGCGTCGGCCTACGTGCTCGCCGCCGACACGGTCGTCGCCGTCGGCCGCCGCATCCTGATGAAGCCGTCGAACATCGAGGAGGCGGCGCAACTGCCTGCAGCTTCTGTCGGGCCGCGCGCATCGCGTCTTGACCAGCGTCTGCCTGATCACGCCCGATGACCGCGTGCGCCACAAGATCGTCGACACGCGTGTGCGCTTCAAGCACCTCTCGCGCGAGGAGATCGAGGCCTATATCGCCTCGAGGGAGTGGCGCGGGAAAGCCGGCGGCTACGCCATCCAGGGTCTCGCCGGCTGCTTCGTGCAGAAGATTATCGGCTCCTATACGAGCGTCGTCGGCTTGCCGCTCACCGAGGTGGTGACGCTGCTGGTCGGCGAAGGCTTCCCCATCCACTTCGCCTGGGTCCGGGCAGCCGAGCTCGATCCGACCTGAGGCCCGTCGTTGTCCGAGTGGGTTTGAGAGTAGATGGCAAGCAAGGAACCTCCAGTCTCCGGCCTGGGCCGCTGCCCGATCTGCGGCAAGAAGACCGACACGACGGTCCGCCCGTTCTGCTCGGCGCGCTGCCGCGACGTCGACCTCGCGCACTGGCTGGGCGGCGGCTACGCCATATCCGGCGGCCCGGCCGAAGCCGATGAGGACGGCGAGGATGTAGCCGCTCAGCGCGCGGGTAGCGATGGGCGCCGCACCGATGACGAGGACCTTTCCTGAAGCCCCAAATATACGGCTGAACGTCTCCCGGTGCCGCGTCGGGCGAGGCCCTGGACACGGACCGGTGCCCTCACTATAACGGCCGAGCTTTGGCGACGGGGTCTTCCGCCTAAAGCAAAAAGCCCAGGTAGCTCAGTTGGTAGAGCACGTGACTGAAAATCACGGTGTCGGTGGTTCAATTCCGCCCCTGGGC
>CAVRVR010000045.1:0-27207 GCA_963724595.1 uncultured Alphaproteobacteria bacterium
CTTATCGCACCCGGTGTTTTGGAGTGGCTGCCCTAGGCTCACTCTCAATTCGCCATCGCTTTGACGCGCGCTGAAAGGCGCGAAACTTTGCGCGAGGCTGTGTTCTTGTGCAGCACGCCCTTCTGCGCGCCGCGCATCAGTTCCGGCGCGGCCGCCTTGAGCGCGCTTCCGCCGCCGCCTGGTCGCCGGAAGCGATGGCTTCCTCGACCTTGCGCACCGTCGAGCGCAGCCGGGCGTGGTGCGGTTCTTGTTGACTCTCCGTTGCGGCGGGAGGCGCCTGGCGGGCGGCCTTCTTCGCCGACTTGGTGTTGGCCATGTCGTGCTTCCTCTCTAAACCGCCACTCGATCGATCCGAACGTGGGCGCTGCCGTACGAGGCAGTGATTCTCCGAGATGCGCCAGTGTCCCCTTTTCGCCGAACGTCGATGCCGGTGTCCCGAGCGAACTTCGGAAATCCTCGGAGAACACTCAGAATCGTAAGCTCGCTAGCGTGATTGGGATCAGAGAAATTCACTCGCCACTTGGCGGCGAGCACTTGGCGAATTTCTCGATCGTCCGCACTAGCCGCCCGAAAACGCGAGTTCCGAGCGGCCAGAAAGTCAGCGATCCTATAGACGCCGCAAAGTGTAGGGTCGACGGCGCTGCGCGGCAGGTTAAACGGCTCGCAGGCTTGCCAGAACCGCCTCTCCGGGGGCCTCTTGGCGGCGGCATAATAAGGCTCGGGAGGCTTCGGGGCGAGATGACTTCGGCTTGGCTTTGGATCGTTTCACTGGCCATCGGCACGGCAGCCGTCTGCCTCAGCGCCGCTGTCGCAGGCCAGGACCTGCATATGGCGGTGACGGCGCTCGTCTGCCTCGGCTTTGTACTGCTCGCCGTGTGGGAACGCCGGCGGTTGGTGAACAGCGGCAGCAGCGAGCCGGCGCTCGCGAGCTCGACCGCCGGCGCCATGGGCGTAGTGTGGGGATGGGCGGCCGTGAGCATGCTCGTGACCTATCTGTTCGTCCTCAGCTGGCACGAATGGTGGCAGTATGTGCTGGGCGCCGGCGCCATCGCCGCGCTGTGCTTCGGCTTCGCCGCCATGATGCCGTGATGCCGCGGCCGGACGCGAGGATGCGAACCTTGCTCAGGCTTGCCCGCTATCTCACCCTCGGCCAGCTTGCCGGCATGATCATCGCCATGCTCGGCCTCATCATCGACGACAAGATGCCGCGCGATCCGCAAGAGCCCGATTGGGCGGCAAACGCGATCTTCTTCTTCGGAGCGGCCGCGCTCGCGGCGATCAGCGCCAACGCGTTGCGCTCGCACGCGGCATGACGCGCGCCTCGCATCCGAAGGCGACGCGCGCAATAGACGGACCGCTTGATGCCCTTGAGACCCTTGCTTCCTGCCATTCTCCTCGCCCTCGTCATGAGCATCATCGTCGGCGTGCTCGCTGCGCGGCGGCGCACAGCGTGACGCTGGCGCTGGCGGCGGCGCTGTTCGCGCTGCAGCTTGTGTTCGCCGCCGTGCGCGTCAACGGCCCGGCGTGGCGGGCGCAGAACGGCGATCCGCCGGAGGACGAGGACCGATCGCCACGTTGGCGCAACGCCGTGCTCGCCGCCTTCGTCTACGCCTGGGGCGCGACCGCGCTGCTGGCGATCTACTCGCTGTCCGGGCTGACGTGGCGCCACTGGTGGCAGTACGGCGCGGCCATGGCGTTGCTCGCGGCGGGGATCTTCATCTACGCGAACATGCTGGCGTCGCGCCCGGACTATGGCGCACACCGCGCGCGCTGGAGGTGCTGATGGCCCTGACGGCGGTGCAGGCCGCGGCGGTCGTGTCGGGCTCGTCTATCTCGTGTTCTGGGGCAAGCTCTCGCGCCGCGCAGCGACTGGGCGGCAAATCACATCTTCTCGCCGGCGGATGCGCGATGCTGATTCGTGGTCTCGATGCTGCATGGACGCCAGCCGGCAGCGCACCGGGGCGGCGTAGCAGCTCGTCCTCGCAGCAGCACCGGCGGGCCCTAGCGCTGGCACTTCGGGCAGTAGAAGGTCGAGCGCCCCGCCTGCACGATGCGGCGCACGATGCCGCGGCAGCCAGCGCGCGCGCACGGCAGACCCTCGCGATCATAGACGGCGAACGCGTGCTGAAACTCGCCGAGTTCCCCATCGGCGCGGCGATAGTCGCGCAAGGAGGAGCCGCCGGCCGCAATCGCGTCGGCGAGCACGGCGCCGATCGCCGTGACGAGGCGGCGGGCGCGCTCCGTCGGGCTGCCGGTCTTGGTGGCGATGGTCGACGCGGCGCGCAGCGGCGAGAGGCGCGCGCGAAACAGCGCCTCGCAGACGTAGATGTTGCCGAGGCCGGCGATGACGCGCTGATCGGCGAGGAACGCCTTGAGGTCGACGGCCTCTTCCGGCGCGCGCGCGCCAGGTATTCGGGCGTCAGCGCGGGCGAGAGAGGCTCGACGCCGAGGTCGCGCATGAGCGGGTGCTCGGCGAGCTCGTTCTCGGGGATGAGCAGCATGAAGCCGAAGCGGCGCGGATCGGAGTAGGTGACGCTCGCCACCATGTCATGTGAAAGACGATGTGGTCGTGGGAGGCGCGCGGCACCGCGTTAGCGCTAACGCTTCCGTTTTTACGTGCACGGAAAACAGCCGGTCATGCCGAGGTGCATGAGCAGTACATGTCCGCCCGACAGGTGCGCCAGCAGGTACTTCCCCCGCCGCTCGAGCCGCTCGACCTTCCGGCCGCGCAGGCGCGCGGCGAAGTTATCGGCAGCGGAAAGCGCAGGTCGGGCCGGTGCTGATCGACGCGCGCGAACGCGCGGCCGTCGAGCGCAGGCTCGAGGCCGCGCCGCACGATCTCGACTTCGGGCAACTCAGGCATATCGGGGTTTTTCGCGTCGATCGCCGCTGAGGACGCCAGCATAGCGCGCGCCGCCGGGCTTAGCTATTCTCGGCTCCCATGACCGATCCATCCCAGACCGAACCTCGACCAGCTTCGGCTTCCGCAACATCGACGAGGGCGAGCGCCAGGGCCTCGTCAATCGCGTGTTCGCCGACCGTTGCCGAGCGCTACGACCTGATGAACGACCTGATGTCGGGCGGCCTGCACCGCCTCTGGAAAGGCGACCTGATCGCGCAGCTCAATCCGCCGCGTGACGATCGGTCCTTCCGCCTGCTCGACGTCGCCGGCGGCACCGCCGACGTGACGATGCGCTATGCACGCGCCGGCGGTCCCAACACGACCGCCATGCTGTGCGACATCAGCCCCGAGATGATCGCCGTCGGCAAACGCCGCGTGCACGAAGCCGGATTGGACGAGCGCATCAGCTTCAC
This sequence comes from uncultured Alphaproteobacteria bacterium, assembly GCA_963724595.1. Lineage (GTDB taxonomy): Bacteria > Pseudomonadota > Alphaproteobacteria > Rhizobiales > Hyphomicrobiaceae > Hyphomicrobium_A. The sequence continues at coordinate 3,316 of CAVRVR010000045.1, forward strand.
CGAGGGCAACGCCGAGGCGCTGCCGTTCGCGGATCGCTCGTTCGACGCCTACACCATCGCCTTCGGCATCCGCAACGTGACGCACATCGACACGGCGCTGCGCGAAGCTTTCCGCGTGCTGAAGATCGGCGGCCGCTTCCTGTGCCTGGAGTTCTCCGAGGTGCAGGTGCCGATCCTCGATCGGCTCTACGATTTTCATTCCTTCGAGGTGATCCCGCGCTTGGGCAAGGCCATCGCCGGCGAGGACGTGCCCTATCGCTATCTCGTCGAGAGCATCCGCAAGTTCCCCAACCAGGAGCGCTTTGCAGCGATGGTGCGCGAGGCGGGCTTCGACCGCGTCAGCTACCGCAACCTGACCGGCGGCGTCGCCGCCATCCATTCCGGCTGGAAGGTATGAGACCGTTTGGTCCGTCCTCCTACCGAGTATAACGCTGCGATGGGCCGGCACTGATGGCTGCAGATCTGGCTAGCCGATCGTTCGTCAAGAAAGCCGAGGCCCGGCCGCGACATTACCTCCCAAGAAGAGGCGCGATCTGATGTCGCCGCGTCGGTCCATCGCCGCAGGTGAGACACCCACGATTATCGCTGAACGTCCTCGCCAACCTGGCATTACCACGGCGCCGGCGTGAAGCACGGAAATTCTGGATCGTCATGCGTACTGCCCTCCGGTGGCCGTGACCCGGCCCGCGCTGCCTGGCAAATACGTCGTGCTGGCGCCGTTGACGAACACGTAGCCGCCGAGCGTCGCGTTATAGCGCTCGCCGGCGACCGACTTGCCGACGTAGGTGTTGGAATCGAGCTGTGCGCCGAGTTGAACGAGCGCGAGCCGCTGATGGTGACGGTGACGGCGGCAGCGAACACGAAGGCTCCCTCGCGGCTTTGGATATGGTAGTTGGTGTCGCCGTCGATCGGGTAGTTGTGGGCGATGATGATGCGGGCGCCCTGATAGGCCGCCATGTGCGAGCCTGACGGGCAGGCGCCGATGAACACCCCGGAGGATGAAATCGTTGCGCCCGACTGAGCGGTCAGGCCGTCGCCGCTCGAGGTGAAGTCTATGCCCTTGAAGCGTACCGCCGCGTTGTTGGTTGCGGTGAGCGCGCTGGAAATCACATGGCTTCCGATGTCGTGAAGGTACCAGAGCCACCGCCTCCACCGCCTCCGGTTGTGAGCGCAGTCCACGCCGAGCCGCTCCACACGACGGCGACGTCCTCGTCGCAGAAGGCCCAGGCTCCGTCCTGATACGCGGCGACGTCTCCCGCGTGGCCCGACCAGGCGCGTGGGGCCTGTTGCCACGATGTAGCGGGCACCTTCCCCCGGCGAGCCGGGTGGCGCGGCAAGGTCTCGATCGAGCACCGCGAGTTGCACGATGGCATCGAGCGCGCGGATCGCCTCGTTGTGCGTGACTGCTTCTGTGATTGGGCCGCCATGATGTACGGCAGGCCGAGGTTGGCGTCTCGTCCACGCGATCCTCGCAACTAAAAACTCGTTGCGTGAGGATAGGCACGGCGACGGACGCCGAGGATAAGTCGCCAAGACGCGGGTCGATCAGGCGGCGGCTTTGCCGCGTGCGACATCGGCAGCGGAGCGGATCGCGGCGATGTTGGCGGCGTAGGCTTCGCGCGTGCCGCCCTTGAACACCGCCGAGCCGGCGACGAGCACGTTGGCGCCCGCCGCGGCGACGAGGCCCGCCGTCTCGGGCCCAATGCCGCCGTCGACCTCGATATCGATCGGTCGCGAGCCGATCATCGCCTTAACGCGGCGCATCTTTCAACGACCGCCGGGATGAAGCTCTGGCCGCCGAAGCCTGGATTCACCGTCATCAGCAGCACCAGGTCGAGGCGATCGAGCACGTAGGCGATGGCATCCTCGGGCGTAGACGGATTGAGCGCCACGCCAGCCTTCTTGCCCAGCGCCTTGATCGCTCTGCAGCGAGCGGTCGAGGTGCGGGTTCGCTTCTGGATGCACGGTGATGATGTCCGCGCCGGCGTCGACGAACGCTTCGAGGAACGGGTCGACCGGCGCGATCATCAGGTGCACGTCGAAGAGCTTCGCCGAATGCGGGCGAATGGCTTTGATGACCGGCGGACCGAAGGTGATGTTGGGCACGAAGTGGCCGTCCATCACATCGAGGTGGATCCAATCGGCGCCGGCCGCCTCCACCGTCGCCATTTCCTCCTTCAGCCGGCTGAAGTCGGCCGACAGCATCGAGGGGGCGATCGTCACGGAGCGGGCCATCGACTTCGGTCCTTTGGAGCACCGCTTGCGCGGCTGGGCATTCTAGCGGCATCGGCCGCGCGCGTCTGCTCGCCGCCTCAGCCTGTGTAAAAAGCGCGCCTACGACGTTCGGCGCCGGCGTTCCACCAGCGTCAGAATGTGCGGCGTCAAGATGAGTTGCATGGCGAGATCGAGCTTGCCGCCGGGGATGACGATCGAGTTGGCGCGCGACATGAAGCTCGTCTGGAATCATCGACAACAGATACGGGAAATCGATGCCGCGCGGATCGCGGAAGCGGATGATGACCATCGACTCGTCCGGTGTCGGGATCCAGCGCGCGACGAACGGATTGGACGTGTCGACCGTCGGCACGCGCTGAAAATTGATGTCCGTCTCGGTGAACTGCGGGCAGATGAAGTTCACGTAGTCGGGCATGCGCGTCAGGATCGCGTCGACGGCCTCGTCGTGCGAGTAGCCGCGTGCCGACTTGTCGCGAATGAGCTTCTGGATCCACTCGAGGTTGATCACCGGCACGACGCCGATCTTGAGGTCGGCGTGCGTGGCGACGTTCACCTTCGGCGTCACCACCGCGCCGTGCAGCCCCTCGTAGAACAACAGGTCGGTGCCGCGCGGCAGATCCTGCCACGCCGTGAACGTGCCGGCCGGAGCGCCGTGCCGCTCAGCTTCATGCTCGTCGTGAACGTAGTGGCGCGTGCGGCCGCGGCCGCTCTCGCCGTAGCTGCGGAACACTTCCTCCAACTCGGCCAGTAGATTTGCCTCCTCGCCGAAATGGCTGAAGTGATTGTTGCCGCGCAGGTGCGACTCTACGGTCACCTGCTCCATTTCGGCGCGACCGTAGCGATGGAAGGCATCGCCCTCGATGAAAGCGGCGGTGATGTGCTCGCGTCGAAAGATGTTCTCGAACGTTTGGCGCACGGAGGTGGTGCCGGCGCCCGAGGAACCTGTGATCGAGATAATGGGATGCTTCGCTGACATGGCGGGGCGAGAATGCCTTATAATTATTGATTAATTTAGAACCGCAGCAACCCGCGGCGGCTGAATAGGGGTGAACGCTCGCCGCGGATCTGCAACCCGTCGTGCAGGCGCGCCGCATGCTCCACTTCGATACGCGAGCCGGCGATCAACGGCACCCGCTGGTGCAGGGATGTCGGCTTCATCTCAAGTAGCCGCTCGCGGCCTGTCGATGCCGCGCCACCTGCCTGCTCGACCACCCAAGCGATGGGATTGGCCTCGTAGATCAGCCGTAGCCGACCGTCGCGGAACTCACGCCGCTTGTCGCCAGGGTAGAGATAGATGCCGCCGCGCGACATGATGCGATAGATGTCGGCCACTGGTGAACCGGTCCAGCGCATGTTGAAGTCGCGACCGCGCGGGCCTTCCTTGCCGCGCCGGCAATCCTCGACGTAGGTGCGGATGGGGTCGTCCCAGTGGCGCGCATTGGAATCGTTGATGGCATATTCGCTGGTGCGCGTGGGAATCTCGACTTTCGGATGCGTGAGCAAGAATGTCGACGTGCGGCGGTCGAGCGTGAATATCTGCGTGCCGGCGCCGACCGTTACGACGAGCACGGTTTGCGGCCCGTAGACGAAGAAACCGCCGGCGAGCTGGTTGACGCCGGGCTGCATGAATGCCGATGGATCGTCGTTGTACTGCAGGGCCGGCAGCACCGTGAAGATCGTGCCGATCGAAGCATTGGCATCGATGTTCGAGGAGCCGTCGAGTGGGTCGACTGCAACGATGAGCGGCGCCTTTGCGTCGAGCAGCAGCGGCGCGTCCATTTCCTCAGAGGCGACGGCGGCGACCGGCGCCCCGCGCAGCACGTCGACGATGCGGTTGTTGGCGAGGAGATCGATCTCCTTCTGCTCGTCGACCTCGCCCTTCTTGCCTGTCAACCGACCGAGCGGCCCTGCCAGCGCGCCCTGCCCGACCAGCTCGGCAAGCTCGATCGAGACCGTCGCCAAAGCGCTTATCGTCGCCGCTACGGCGAGACGCGCCGGGCGATTGGCTGCCCAGCCGGCGAAATAGGCGGCAAGCGGCTGCGGCTGGTTCATTCTCGGGCGTCCCCTCGCGGCATGCGCAGCCGCTGCGAATTCCGGGCCGTTGTCGGCCGCATAACTTGTTCTATGCCAAGTCGGCGCCGATGAGCGAGGAGTTGTCGTGCTTTTTTGCTTACAGCCCCAGGAGTTACCGTGTCCCCGACAAACCACTACCGGCGACGCAAGTTTTGCGGTCCATAGTAACCGCAGAAAGCTTGACCACGAGGGATGTCTCTTATTCAACCTTAAGCAGAACGTCGAGAGCTGCACCCGCGCATTGAAGGACCGGCTTCATGCCTCGCGCCTCACGTGCATGAGGAGAGCCGCATGCGGGTAGGCCAAGGCGCGGAGGCGCAACGAAATTTCGCGGCCACTGTGTTGCGCCTGATAGGCGGCCGGCAACCGCTGCTGGCGACGGTTTTCTACTCCGCCGGGGTCAATGTCTTGGCACTCACCGGCCCCGCCTACATGCTGCTGGTGTATGACAGCGTGCTGCCATCGCATGCGGGCGCCCACCTCCTCTGGCTGACGCTGCTCATGTTGCTGTTGTACGGGCTGAGTGCGCGATGGGCGCTGGCCGCCTCCCTCGATCCGACATCAGCTCGGGCGTGCCGCTCGTGGCTGATGCTCAACGCGCGCCTGCGCGACGCTCAGGATGCGGCAGCGCGGCCGACGATCGTCTCCTCGGCGTTGCAATCGGCAACGCTCGGGCTCGGTGCCCATCTTGTCCTGACGGGCGCCTGCCATTCTGCCGAGATGCTTGCGGTATCGATCATGCTGACGCGGGCCTTGGTGCCTTTGGAGACGTCAATGGCCCAATGGCGCTGTCTGGCGGCGGCACGGGACAGCGCCGCACAGCTCTATGCTCTGCTCTCGACATCGCCCGAGCCTGCGCAGGAAAAGCCGAAACCGCGCGCGTCGTCCGCTACGTCGGCCGCATACAAATCGTCCTGCGGTCCGGAGATGCCTATGCGCGTCGCGCTATGGGTGCCAGCGTCAGATCGACATCGGGCTTTCGGCCGATCGCCGAGTAGCGGAAGCCGGCGCCATGCGCCAAGTCCGCAGAGAACACGTTGCGCAGGTCGACGAGCACGTCGCCGCGCATCTTCGCCTTCGCGGCCTTGAGATCCAATGCGCGGAACGCGTTCCACTCGGTGACGGTGACGAGGACATCGGCACCGGCTGCGGTCTCGAGCGCATTCTCGCACCACACGACATCCGGGAGCAGTTGATCGGCCTGCCGGCGCCCTTGCGGATCGCACACGCGCACCGTGGCGCCACGCTCCTGCAGCATCGGTATGATGACCAAGCTGGGCGCGTCGCGCATGTCGTCGGTGTTCGGCTTGAACGTAGCGCCGAGAATCGCAATGGTCTTGCCGCGCACGGAGCCGCCCGCCGCATCCTCGATGCGATGCGCCATGGCGATCTTGCGCTCGTCGTTGACCCGCTGCACCTGCTCGATGATGGAGACGGGCGATTTGTTCTCGCGCGCCGTGCGGATGAGCGCCGAGACATCCTTGGGGAAGCACGAGCCGCCATAGCCCGGACCTGGGTGCAGGAACTTGTCGCCGATGCGGCGATCCTTGCCGATGGAGGAGGCGACCTCCTGCACGTCGGCACCGACCTGCTCGCAGAGGTCGGCGATCTCGTTGATGAAGCTGATCTTCAGCGCTAGGAACGCGTTGGCGGCGTACTTTGCGAGTTCGGCGGACTCGCGTCCGACGAAAATCACCGGTGCGTTGCGCAGGGCGAGCGGCTTGTACAGCCGGCCCATCAGCTCGCGGGCGCGCTCATCATCGGTGCCGACCAAAACGCGATCGGGGTGCATGAAGTCCTGAATGGCCGAACCTTCGCGCAGGAACTCGGGATTGGAGCACACGGCGAAGTCGGCGTCGGGACGCGCGGCGCGTAGGCGGCGCTCGATCTCGCGACTGGTGCCCACCGGCACGGTCGACTTGGTGACGATGACCGTGAAGCCCTTGAGGTGCGGCGCGAGCTCCTCGACCGCCGCATACACATACGAGAGGTCCGCATAGCCATCGCCGCGGCGCATCGGCGTGCCGACCGCCAGGAGGATGACGTCGGCATCCTTGGCGGCCGGTCTGAGGTCATCGGTGAACAGCAGACGGCCGGCCTGCATGTTGCGCTGGAGAAGATCGTCGAGGCCCGGCTCGTAGATCGGCGACTTGCCGTCCTTCAGCTCAGCGAGGCGGCGCGGATCCTTGTCGACGCAGGTGACGGTCCAGCCGAACTCCGAGAAGCAGGCGGCAGAGACGAGGCCGACGTAACCGGCGCCGATCATGCAAATATTCAAGACGTCCTCCGCAGCTGCTGCCTCTGGCAGCTTCAACGCTCACGACGTTCCCAAACCGATATACGGTCCTATGCCCCAAGGTTATGGCGTTAGCCTAACGACCACTAGGTGGCAATTGCGGCCTAAGCGCACTTCCACGGGCAGAATCGGGCCCCAGCCGCGGCCTATAAGTTGAATTCTTCGATCTTGGTGAAGGCTGAGCGCAGGGCCTCCGACCAGGCTGAAGACAACTTCTTGAAATACTCGTCGTCCTGGAAAATGCGCTTCTCGCGGCGCAGGTCGAGGCTGTCACGCTCGTACAACAGAATGTCGATGGGCATGCCGACCGACAGGTTGGAGCGCAGAGTGGAATCGAAGCTGAGCAGGACCAACTTGGCCGCTTCGCCGAGTCGCATGGTCGGCTGCGCCACGCGGTCGAGAATCGGCTTGCCGTACTTGTGTTCGCCGATCTGGAAATAGGGCGTGTCGTCGGTCGCCTCGATGAAGTTGCCCTCCGCGTAAACCTGGAACAGGCGCGGTGGCTCTTTGCCGATCTGGCCGCCGAGGATGAACGAGCCTGCGAAGCCCGTTTTGGTCGCCTCCAGCGCCGGTCCGTCGATGGCGCGGATGCTGCGCACCGCGTCGCCGACCAGCCGCGCAGCGCGATACATCGACGGCACGTTGAAGAGGTTGACGGCCTCAGGTTCCTCCTCGCGCTCGACGAGCTGCTCGTTGAGAAGGCTGACGACCGACTGCGTCAGCGAGAGGTTGCCGGCGGCGAGCAGCACGAGTACGCGCTCGCCCGGCTTGCGCCAATAGTGGATCTTGCGGAATTGCGCGATGTTGTCGACGCCCGCGTTGGTGCGCGTGTCGGCGGCAAAGACCAGCCCGCGGTTCAGCCGCAATGCGACGCAGTAGGTCATCGGCAACGTCCCCAGTGAGCGGCCAAGTCGCCCGGCGCACCCTATCACGGGGGTCACTGCTGCTGGGCGCTGCTTTGCTGCTGAACTTCAACGAAGACGTCAAGAACCTCGTCGGCGCCCCCCCGTCGATTGCCGGTAATCGGGGCGGCGGAGGCCGCATCGAGGCCGCAGGCAAGACGGGCGTACCGGTCGGTGGGACAAACTTGGTTAGCTGGGTCGAAGCCGAGCCAGCCGAGCCCGTCGATATACGCCTCCGCCCAGGCGTGCTGGGCTTCCGAGGCATGCTCGCCGCCGGTAACGAAATAGCCGTTCACGTAGCGCGCCGGGAAACCGATGAGTCGCGCCGCCGAGATAAAGACATGCGCATGGTCCTGGCAGACGCCGCGTCCGGCCCCGAGCGCCTCTGACGCGCTGGTATGGGCGTTCGTCACTCCGACCACATATTTCACGCGATCGCCGACGAGCTGCATCAGTTCGTGCAGCCGGTCGATCGGATCGGGTGCCGCAAGGCCGGCCGTCAGCTCGCGGATGGCGTCGTCGGGCGCCGTCTTCGCCGTCTCGCGGCGGAACACTCGTGTAGGCGCAACCTCGGCGAGTCCGCGCACGAAGCCGGCCTTATCGTGCGTTTCGACAGTACCGCGCGCAATGATGGTGATCTCGGAATGCGGGCGCGCGATCGTCACAAGGTGTGACACATTGCCGAAGGCATCGCGGTAGCGGAGGGCGTGCTCGATATCCGGCATCTCGACACGCCAGCTAATGACGCGCTGACTTTCGAACGCGGGCGGCGTCAACCGCAAGGTGTGGATGCTGTAGAGCGCCGGGGCGGCGAACGAGTAGCGCGTCACATGACCGATCGAGACCAGCACTATCCTTAAACCTCACTCAGCCATTGAAGTGGTAGGCCTCGGCAACCTCAGCCCCGAGCCGGTTGTTGCGCGCGATGAAGTCCTCGATGAACTCGTGCAAGCCCGATTGGAAAATATTGTCGATGTTGCCACTGGCGAGCAGGCAGCGCGTTGCCGACGCGGTGTCGTGGCAGTTCGGTTTGGCGCCGTAGAGATCGCCGAGATCGTCGAGGGCGGAGTTGATCTCGTCATAGCAGGAGCGGAGTGAGCGCGGCATCGCCTGGTTAAGGATGAGATACTCGGCGATACGCCACGGGCGGTAGTTCTGCTTGTAGACCCAGCGGTAGCTGCGGTGCGCTGACACCGAGCGCAGGATGGCACCCCACTGCACGTTGTCGACGCCGCCGCCTACCATCTCGATCTGCGGCAGCAGCACGTAGTATTTGACGTCGAGGATGCGGGCCGTGTTGTCGGCGCGTTCTAGGAAGGTTCCGAGCTGGCTGAAGAAGAAAGTGTCGTTGCGCAGGATGGTATTGAGCAGCGCGCCGCGGTAGAGCGCCGAACGTGAGCGCACCCAGTCGAGGATGCGCGGCAGCTCGCCGGTGGTGACGCTCGACGGATTGATGTTGGAGAACTCGATCCACGCGGAGTTGAGACTCTCCCACATGTCGCGCGTCAACGAGGTGCGCTGCGCGCGTCCGTTGCGCCGTGCGGCCGCGAGACAGGATTTGACGCTCGATGGATTGGAGCAATCGAACAACAAGTAGTTGATAACGTCGCGCGTGTTGAGCGTCTCGTGTTTGGCGAAATAGCCTTGCGCACATCCGCCGCTGGCGAGCGTCGAACGCCATTCCTCGTGCGTGCCGTCTCCGTCGCGCGGCAACAGCACGATGCGGTAGCCGACCTCGGTGAGACGCGCCATGTTCTCGGCGCGCTCTACGTAGCGCGCCAGCCAATAAAGGTCGTTGGCAGTCCGTCCTAGCATGCGATGTACAGCGCCCGCATTTTTATGATTGCCAGTAAAGAGCCTCAGTCCTGAAGAACCCATGTGTCCTTCGTGCCGCCGCCCTGGCTCGAGTTGACGACCAGTGAGCCGGCCCTTAACGCGACGCGCGTCAGGCCGCCCGACGTCAGCCGCACCTCGTCGCCGAACAGCACGAACGGGCGCAAATCGAGATGCCGCGGTGCGACGCCCGCATCGACGAGCGTCGGGCAGGTCGACAGCGCCAGCGTCGGCTGCGCGATGTAGTTGCTGGCGTTGGCTTCGAGTTTGCGGCGAAAGGCTTCGATCTCCGCCTTCGACGCCGTCGGGCCAACCAGCATGCCGTAGCCGCCCGAGCCGTGCACTTCCTTGACGACCAGCTCCGGCAGATGCTCCAGCACATACTTCAGCTCGTCGGGGTTGCGGCAGTTGTAGGTCGGTACGTTCTGAAGGATCGGCGCACGGCCGGTGTAGAACTTTATGATCTCGGGGATGTAGCTGTAGATCGCCTTGTCATCGGCGATGCCGCCGCCCGGCGCGTTGACTATAGTCACGCGGCCCGCGCGATAGAGATCGAAGAGGCCGGGCACGCCGAGCACCGAGTCCGACCGGAAGACGAGCGGGTCCAAAAAATCGTCGTCGATGCGCCGGTAGATAACGTCGATCTGGCACGGGCCCTGCGTCGTCTTCATCTGCAGCGCGCCGTCAACGACCGTCAGGTCGTGACCCTCGACCAGCTCGACGCCCATCTGGTCGGCGAGGAAAGAGTGCTCGAAGTAAGCGCTGTTGTACTGCCCGGGTGTCAGCAGCGCGATGCTCGGCTCACGATCGAGGCCGCACGGCGCGACGCTCTCCAGCGTCTTGAGTAGATGCTCCGGGTAATTCTCGACTGGCGCCACGCGGTTCTTGGCGAACAGGTCCGGGAACATGTGCATCATCGTTTCCCGGTTCTCGAGCATGTAGGACACGCCCGAGGGTGTGCGCGTGTTGTCCTCCAGCACGAAAAAGTCGTTCTCGCTGGTGCGCACGATGTCGATGCCGATGATGTGACTGTAGATGCCGAGCGGCGGCTCGACGCCGATCATCTCGGGCACGAAGGCCGAGTTGGCGACGACCAGCTCCTCAGGGATCTTGCCCGCCTTGATGATCTCTTGGCGGTGATAGATGTCGTACATGAAGGCATTAAGCGCCCGCACGCGCTGCTCGATGCCGGCCGTCAGCCGGCGCCACTCGGCCGCTGAGATGATGCGCGGGATGATGTCGAAGGGGATGAGCCGCTCGGCCGCTTCATCGCTGCCGTAAACGGCGAAGGTTATGCCGGTGCGGCGGAACATAGTCTCCGCCTCGAGCAGCTTCAGCTTTAGATCGTCGAGCTTCTGCGTGCCGAGCCATTCGGAGACGGCCTGATACGGAACGCGCACACCGTCACCGGTGCCGTTCATTTCATCAAAAGCCTTGCGCAGTACCGCCTCGGCTTTGATCGACGTCTGTTCCTGCCGCAAATGCTGCCCCAATTGCCCGGACCAAGCCGCATCATGCCCGCAAACTGCGAAAAGTGGCAGCAAATCGTACGTTGAGCGCTGCCTGATGTGCGGGCAATTGCCTTGAGAAACGGCAAAGGAAGGAGAGTTTCTTGCGGCTCCGTCTTAGAACAGACCCTCGATCTGACCGTCTGCATTGAGGCGAATTGACTCAGACGCCGGCACGCGCGGCAGGCCCGGCATGGTCATGATCTCGCCAGTGATGACGACGACGAACTCGGCACCCGCAGACAGGCGCAACTCGCGCACCGGAACGACATGGCCGGTCGGCGCGCCGCGCTTGTTGGGATCGGTCGAGAACGAGTACTGCGTCTTCGCCATGCACACCGGCAGCTTGCCAAAGCCGCCGGCCTCGAGATCCTTGAACGCCGTTTCAACGGAGGCATCGCAGGCGATATCGGATGCGCGGTAGATTTCCGTGGCCACGGTCTTGACCTTGTCGCGCAGCGTCATGTCATCCGGGTAGAGCGGCTTGAAGGCTGCGCGTCCCGAATTTGCCAGCTCGACGACATGACGGGCAAGCTGCTCCGTACCAGCGCCGCCGTCTGCCCAGTGCGTGCACACGAAGGCGCGCGCTCCGAGGCTCTCAACCGCCTGCATCACTTCTTGCATCTCGGCGTCGGTATCGGTGACGAAGCGGTTGATGGCGACGGCCACCGGCACGCCGAACTTCGCCATGTTCTCGAGGTGGCGCTTGAGGTTGTCGCAGCCCTTGTTGACCGCCAAGACATTCTCGTTCTTGAGGTTCTCCTTCGAGACGCCGCCGTGCATCTTGAGCGCACGCACGGTGGCGACGACGACGGCCACGTCAGGCGCGAGGCCGGCCTTGCGGCACTTGATGTCGAAGAACTTCTCGGCGCCGAGGTCAGCGCCGAAGCCGGCTTCCGTCACCACGTAGTCGGCGAGCTTCAGAGCAGACTTGGTGGCCAGCACCGAGTTGCAGCCGTGCGCGATGTTGGCGAACGGACCACCGTGGATGAACACCGGGTTGTTCTCCAGAGTCTGCACGAGGTTCGGCATCAGCGCGTCTTTGAGCAGCACCGTCATGGCGCCGTCGGCTTTTAGCTCGCGGGCGCGGATCGGCGTCTTGTCGCGCGTGTAGCCGATGATGATGTTGCCGAGCCGGCGCTCCAGATCTTTGAGATCGAGTGAGAGGCAGAGGATGGCCATGACCTCGGAGGCGACGGTGATGTCAAATCCGTCCGTGCGCGGAAAGCCGTTCGAGACACCGCCAAGCGAATTGACGATCTCACGCAACGCGCGATCGTTCATGTCGAGCACGCGCCGCCAGGCGACGCGGCGGGTATCGAAGCCGAGGCTGTTGCCCCAGTAGATGTGGTTGTCGATCATCGCCGACAGCAGATTGTGCGCCGAGGTGATGGCATGGAAGTCGCCGGTGAAGTGGAGGTTGATGTCCTCCATGGGCACGACCTGGGCGTAGCCGCCGCCGGCCGCGCCGCCCTTAACACCGAAGCACGGGCCAAGCGAGGGCTCGCGCAGGCACATCATCGCCTTCTTGCCGATGCGATTGAGACCATCGCCTAACCCCACGGTCGTCGTCGTCTTGCCTTCGCCGGCCGGGGTCGGGCTGATGGCGGTGACGAGAATGAGCTTGCCGTTCTTGGCGCCGTTCAGGCTATCGATGTGCTTGAAAGTCACTTTGGCCTTCGTTGTGCCGTAGGGAACGAGCGCTTCGGCCGGAATGCCCACCTTGGCGGCGACCTCGGCGATCGGCTTCATCGTCGCGGCGCGGGCGATCTCAATGTCGGACTTGATCGTCACAGGTCTTGCTCCTCCCAAAAGTGCACTTTTTTGGCCGGCGCGTGGACCCCACCACCGGGACCGGCAGACATTTCCCGCGCCGATATTGGCGGTTCGAACGCCGCGCGCAAGTGTCGACTTTTCGCCGGACCCCAATGCCGCACTGCAGCTAGGTAGGACCGTTAACGCGCAGTCGGATCATTGAGGTACGCGTCCGCCGCTGGCGATGCGGGCGCATACGGCGTTGCCGCGCGTGCTGGATGATATAGTGATCAGCGAGGAGCGACGCATGGGAAACAATCACAGTCACGGGCCCGGTCACAGCCATGCCCACAGCCACGGTGGGGGCGCCCAAAACGAGCGGCGCCTGCTGCTGGCAGCCGTGCTGACGACGGTGACGCTCATTGCCGAAGCGGCGGGCGGCATCATCTCCGGATCGCTTGCCCTGTTGGCCGATGCCGGACACATGCTCACCGACGCCGCCGCCCTCGCCCTGGCTTGGCTGGCCGTGCGCGTAGCCAAGCGCCCCGCCGACTGGAAGCGCACCTACGGCTTCGAGCGCTTTGAGGTGCTGGCCGCCTTCGCCAACGGCCTCGCCCTATTCTTCATCTCGGCGATGATCTGCTTCGAAGCCATCGAGCGCATGTTCAATCCGGTGGAAGTGCTCGGCATACCGATGCTCGCGATTGCCGCCGTCGGCCTCAGTGTGAATATCGTGACGATGCTCATTTTGCGCCATGGCGGCGGCGCCAATCTCAACGTGCGCGCCGCGCTGCTGCACGTGATGAGCGACCTGCTCGGTTCGGTGGCGGCGATCGTCGCGGCGCTGATCATCCTGCAAACCAGCTGGACGCCGATCGATCCGATCCTGTCGATCGTCATCACGCTGCTCATCCTGCGCACCGCTTGGCTGATCACCAAGGATGCCGGCCATATCCTGCTCGAAGGCGCGCCGAGCGACATCGACGTTCGCGACGTACAGAAGGACATCGAGGCGAACGTCCCCGACGTGCAGTCGGTGCATCACGTGCACGCCTGGTCGCTGAGCGAGAACCGCGCCGTCATGACGCTGCACGCGCTGACCTGCGATACCGTACCGCCGGAGCAAGTTGCTGCCGCCATTAAGGCGCGTCTCAAGCAGGCCTTCGGCGTCGTGCACGCGACGGTCGAGATCGAACACAAGGATTGCGCCGACGCCGCTCACGCGAAGAGCTGCGGCAAGGTGTAGACGCAAGTATCGCGTGATGCCGCCAGCTCTTGACTCATTTCTTCAAGTTCGTTGCTACCAATGGAGCAATGGCAGACCTCCTCTCCCCACCCACGCCGGGGCATGCGCGCCCCCGGGTCATGATCGCGGACAAAAGCCCGGTCGTGCGCTCGGGCCTGCGCGACTTCATCTCGCGCGACGGGCGCTTCGAGGTGCTCGACACGCACGCGAGCGGCGCTGCATTTATTGCGGGTGTCGAGCAGCACCCGACGGATATTGGCATTATCGGCTGGTCGCTGCCCGACATGAACGGTGGCGAGGTTCTCTCTACCTTGAAGCGGCGGCATCTGCCGACACGCATCGTTGTCTACACGGGCGAGCCCGGCAAAGACGTGCTGCGCCAGGCCGTGCGGCTCGGTGCCTGGGGTTTCATCTCGAAAAGCGATGAGCCATCGGTGCTGGTCGACGGCATCGCCGCCGTCGCGCGCGGACGTATGTCGTTGCCCTACATCGACCTGCTGGCGCTAACAACCGATCCATTCGCCGAGCTGACGACGCGCGAACGAGAGCTGCTCACCGCGCTTGCCAACGGCTGGACGAATTTGCAAATCGCATCGCGCATCGGCATCTCGCGCAACACGGTGAAGTATCACCTCAAGAACCTCTACGATAAGCTCGGCGTCAGCAATCGCGCGATGGCCGTCGCGCTCTTCATGCAGACGACGATGGATCAGCGCTGAGCCGCGCTGACAATGCCGCGCTGCACAATGCGGCGCGCTCTTTTGTACGTTGCACGGTCGATCAGAGTCGCTAATGTTTCTGCGGGTTAGCGGCGCGGCGACGCGCGCGAGATCGGACCCGAATGTGTGCCGCGGCTCGCGTTGGGCAGGTGGGTAGGAAAGACTACCCGCAAGCACAGTCGAACCACTACCCGACAGCGTCCAGCGGCTGCCCGATCGGGTGTTGCGAAGGCATCAACGTAAATAGATACTTCGCGCCTAGCCGCATGAAACAGACAGCGGACCCGTCGCCGGGCGCGATGGCGGGGCCCGCGCAAAATGCGCGAAGCGAACACACGCCATAGAAACGTAGAATTAGACGGCAATTCGGAGGAAGCTCGGCATGCTCGTTACGACGCACCTTTTCATTCCCGGTCCTACCAATATCCCCGAAGCCGTCCGCTCGGCGATGGACATCCGCATGGAAGACATGCGCTCGCCGGAATTCCCCAAGTTCACGCTGCCGCTATTCGAAGACGTCAAGAAGGTGTTCAAGCTCACCAACGGCCGCGTATTCCTGTTCCCCTCATCTGGCTCAGGCGCCTGGGAGTCGGCGATCTCCAACACGCTGAACCAAGGCGACAAGGTTCTGATGAGCCGCTTCGGTCAGTTCTCGCTGCTGTGGGTCGACATGGCCCAGCGTCTCGGCCTCAACGCGCAGGTTCTCGACGAAGAGTGGGGCAAGGGCGTGCCGGTCGAGAAGTACGCCGAGATTCTCGCCGCCGATAAGAACCACGAGATCAAGGCCGTGTTCGCCACGCACAACGAGACCGCGACCGGCGTCACCTCCGACGTTGCCGGCGTGCGCAAGGCGCTCAACGACGCCAAGCATCCCGCGCTCCTGTTCGTCGACGGTGTGAGCAGCGTCGGCTGCATTGACTTCCGCATGGAAGAGTGGGGCGTCGACTGCTGCGTGTCGGGCTCGCAGAAGGGCTTCATGCTGCCGACCGGACTCGGCATCCTCGCCGTTAGCAACAAGGTGCTCGAAGTCAACAAATCCTCGAAGATGGAGCGCTGCTACTTCTCGTTCGAGGACATGATCAAGAACAACGATAACGGATACTTCCCCTACACGCCGGCAACGCAGCTCCTGCGCGGCCTGCGCGCCTCACTTGACTTGCTGCAGGCCGAGGAACTCGAGAACGTCTTCGCGCGCCACAATCGGCTTGCCGAGGGCGTCCGCAAGGCGGTCGCGGCGTGGGGCCTAAAGCTCTGTGCGCAGGAGCCGAAATGGCACTCCGATACGGTCAGCGCGATTCTCGTGCCTGAGGGAGTCGACAGCGCGCAGGTCGTGAAGACGGCCTACTATCGCTACAACCTTTCGCTCGGCGTGGGCCTCAACAAGGTCGCCGGCAAGGTGTTCCGCATTGGCCACCTCGGCGCGCTCGATGAGATCATGGTCGGCGGTGTGCTGTTCGGGGTCGAAATGGCGCTGCGCGATTGCGGCGTCGAAATCGTCCCGGGCTCGGGCAGCGGCGCGGCGGTCGAGCACTTCCGCGCGACGACCAAAGCATCGGCAACGAGCCGCCCGGAGCCGAAGCTCAAATTGGCCAGCTGAAAGTGAACAGAAGCGGCGCCGCAACGGGCGCCGCTTCGCTGTGACACAACGAGAAGCAGTCGGCACAACGCCATCGGCGCGTGCAAACCGTGATTAACGAAACGTAAAAACCGCCCAGAGGAACGCCTAAATGAGCTACACGCTTTATCCCCTCCGCAAGTCCCGCCTGCAGCGCAGCGAGCTTGCCGTACCGGGTTCCAACCCGACCATGATCGAGAAGGCCGCGCAGAGCGCCGCCGACTACGTCTTCCTCGACTGCGAGGACGCCGTCGCTCCGCCCGACAAGGAGCAGGCGCGCAAGAACATCATCCAGGCGCTCAACGACATCGACTGGAAGGCCGCCGGCAAAACCGTCTCCGTGCGCATCAACGGCCTCGACACGCACTACATGTATCGCGACGTCGTCGACATCATGGAGCAGGCCGGCTCGAAGCTCGATACCATCCTCATCCCGAAGGTCGGCGTGCCTGCCGACGTCTACACGGTCGAATGCATCGTCAGCCAGATCGAAGTCGCCAAGGGCTTCACCAACAAGGTCGCCACGGAAGCGCTGATCGAGACGCCGCTCGGCATGGCCAACGTCGAAGCCATCGCCGCCGCCCCGAGCCGCCTCGAGGCGATGCACTTCGGCGTCGCCGACTATGCTGCCTTCAATAAGGCGCGCACCGTCGTTATCGGCGGTCTCAACCCCGATTACCCCGGCGACCAGTGGCACTTCGCCCTGTCGCGCATGACGGTTGCCTGCCGCGCTTATGGCCTGCGCCCGATCGACGGTCCGTTCGGCGATTTCTCCGACCCGGCCGGCTACACGGCAGGTGCCAAGCGCGCTGCCGCGCTCGGCATCGAGGGCAAGTGGGCCATCCATCCCTCGCAGATCGAACTCGCCAACGACGTGTTCTCGCCGACCGCTAAGGAAGTCGAGCGCGCCGAGCGCATCATCGTGGCGCTCAAGGAAGCGGAGGCGCAGGGCAAGGGTGCCGCTTCGCTCGACGGCAAGATGATCGACGCCGCTTCGGAAAAGATGGCGAAGAACCTCATCGCCACCGCCGCCGCCATCAAAGCTTCGGCTGCCGCCCGCAAGGCCGCCTGAAACAATCGACTATTAGGGAACCAAGAAAAATGGATATTCACGAGTATCAGGCAAAAGAGCTTCTTTCGAAGTTCGGCGTGCCCATCCCGCGCGGCGGCCTCGCCTACAGCCCCGAGCAGGCCACCTATCGCGCCACCGAGATCGGCGGCACCAAGTGGGTCGTCAAGGCGCAAATTCACTCAGGCGCCCGCGGCAAGGCAGGCGGCATCAAGGTGTGCGCCACCGATACCGAGATCGAGCGCGCTGCTGAAGCCATGCTCGGCAAGAAGCTGGCGACGCACCAGACCGGCCCCAACGGCAAGCTCGTGTCGCGCCTCTACATCGAGGAAGCGACCGACATCGCCAAGGAGATCTATCTGGCGTTCGTCATGGATCGCGCCACCGAGCGCATTATGGTCGTTGCCTCGGCTGCCGGCGGCATGGAGATCGAGGAAATCTCGGCCAAGCAGCCCGACACGATCATTCGCGTCTCGGTCGACCCGGCCGTCGGCATGCAGCAGTTCCAGGCACGCGAAGTGGCCTACGGCCTCGGCGTCGATCCGGAAATCATCAACAAGCTCGTTCCGACCATCCTGTCCTGCTACCGCGCGTTCCGCGATCTCGATGCCACCATGGTCGAGATCAACCCGCTGGTGATCACCAAGGACAAGAACCTGTTCGCCCTCGACGCCAAGATGTCGTTCGATGACAATGCTCTGTTCCGCCGCCCGCATATCGCCGAGCTGCGTGACAAGAGCCAGGAAGACCCGCGCGAAACCTACGCTTCCGACCGCGGCTTAGCTTACGTCGGCCTCGACGGCGACATCGGCTGCGTCGTCAACGGCGCCGGCCTCGCCATGGCCACGCTGGACATGATCAAGCTGGCCGGCGGCGAACCCGCCAACTTCCTCGACATCGGCGGTGGCGCCTCTCCCGAGCGCGTCGCCAAGTCGTTCAAGGCGGTGTTGAAGGACAAGAAGGTCAAGGCGCTGCTGCTGAACGTGTTCGCCGGCATCAACCGCTGCGATTGGGTCGCCAAGGGCGTTGTGGACGCCATCACCGACTTGAACATCAAGATGCCCGTCGTGGTCCGGCTCGCCGGCACCAACGTCGAAGAGGGGCGCCGCATTCTCGATGAGAGCGGCCTAACCGTCATCACCGCGGAAACGCTGGCGGAAGCGGCTCAAAAAGCCGTCGCCGCCGCAAAAAGCGCCGCTCACTAAGGGAGATCGCTCACATGGCCATTTTCATCAACGAGAACACCCCGGTCCTCATCCAGGGGTTCACCGGGCGCATCGGCACCTTCCACGCCCAGGAAATGATCGACTACGGCACCAACGTCGTTGGCGGAGTGACCCCAGGCAAGGGCGGCACCACGCATCTCGGTCGTCCGGTGTTCAACACCGTCAAGGGGGCGGTGCAGGAGACGTCTGCGGAAGCCAGCATAGTGTTCGTCCCGCCTCCGTTCGCGGCCGACGCGATCATGGAAGCGGCCGATGCCGGCATCAAATACTGCGTATGCATCACCGACGGCATCCCCGCGCAGGACATGATCCGCGTTAAGCGCTACATGCGGCGATACAAGAAAGAGAACCGCATGGTGCTCACCGGCCCGAACTGCGCCGGCACCATCTCTCCGGGCAAGGCCATGCTCGGCATTATGCCCGGGCACATCTACCTGCCCGGCCGCATCGGCATCATCGGCCGATCCGGCACGCTCGGCTACGAGGCGGCCGCGCAGCTGAAAGCGCTCGGCATCGGCGTTTCGACCTCGGTCGGCATCGGCGGCGACCCGATCAACGGCTCTTCGTTCCGCGACATTCTCGAGCACTTCGAGAAGGATCCGGAGACCGATGCCATCTTGATGATCGGCGAGATCGGCGGTCCGCAGGAGGCCGAAGGCGGCCAGTTCGCCCGCGACCACATGAAGAAGCCGGTCGTTGCCTACATCGCCGGTCTCTCGGCTCCCAAGGGCCGCAAGATGGGCCACGCCGGTGCAATCATCTCGGCATTCGGCGAGTCCGCACCTGAAAAGGTCGAAATCCTTAAAGGCTGCGGTGTCACCATCGCACCGACGCCGTCCGAGATGGGATCGACCATGGCCGGCGTTCTCGGCTCCTTGAAGAAAGTCGCCTAAGAGCTTGGGGCCCGCCTCGCAAGGAGGCGGGCCCGCACCCCCGGCGCGCCCCGAGCTCTCTACGGAACGACGTCCTGCCGCGGGCCGGCGGCAGATCGCGAAGCGTGGAGACCATGATGCAGAAAGACGTGCAGCCGACCCCCTCCGGGAAGCTCGACGAGTTCCGGCTGCGCGACGAGCTCCGCGCCCTGCGCACGCAAATCCCGGATTCGCCGGCTCTCAACCCTATCGTCAGCCTCGCCTTCGATCTGTCGCGCCGGCTTGAATCAGGCGACATAAAGTTCGCCGAGCTAAAAGCGCTCGCGGGACGCCTCATGGACCGAGCCTGCGTGCAGCGCGCCCGCCACCTGCGCGAGCGTGTGGGCTTCGTCGACCGCGCCACGACCTACAAGGAATTCGCCGACTTTGTCGAAAGCGCCGCCGCGGCCGCCGATTTCGACAGCTTCAAGGCGCGTTGGGAACGGGCCCGCACCGGCATCGTCCTCACCGCCCACCCGACGTTTGGCCTCTCCGATGCACTGTCAAAGCGTATCGTCGAGATCGCCGTTGCTGACGATGTCGATCCCAACACGCGCATCGGCGTGCCGCATCGACCCGATGAGAACATCGACCTCGCCTACGAACACGGGCGCGCGCAGAACGCTATCCAGAACCTGCGCAACGCCTATGTCGAGCTACTCGACAGCTTCTTCAGCGCCGCAGCCAGTCGCTTCGGCGACAAAGCATATTCGCTGCGCCCCAAGCTCGCGACGTTCGCCTGCTGGGTCGGCTACGACCTCGACGGCCGAACCGACATCGACTGGCGCAAGTCGTTCATACTGCGGCTGCAGGAAAAGCGAGCTTCGCTCGCCGATATGCGCGAGCGCTTTCTTGGCCTCAAGAATGATCTCCCCGCCGACGGCGAAGCACAGCGGCTTGCCCGACAGGTGACCGGCAAGCTGGATCTCACCATCGCCGCTGTCGACGAGCAGGTCGAAGCGCTCGGCAAAGTGATGTTGTCCGATACGCCGCTCGCCGAGGCTGCCAACATCATCACCCGCTCGGACGGCTACAACATCACGACGGTCGAGCCGATTGTCAGCCTGTTACGGTCGCTGGTCGACGCCCTCCCGGCCGGCAAAGGCAAGCGCGGCGTCGCCGTGCTGGCGGGACTTATGGAGGCAACCGGTCTCGGCACAGCGCACATCCACGTGCGCATCAACGCCGTGCAGCTAAACAATGCGTTCCGTGCGTTCGTGCACGAGCCGTGGACGCGCGATCTCTCGGAAAGCCAGGCGTTGGCGCGCATCGTCGGCATGATCGAGACGGCACGCAGCGAGACGGTCAACTTCGAGTCGCTCGATCTCGAGACGGCGACGGCAATCCGCCAGTTCGCACTCATCGCGCAGATCCACAAGCACGTCGATCGCGAAACGCCGATCCGCTTCCTCATTGCCGAAACCGAATCTCCGGCAACGGTGCTGATCGCCATCTTCTTTGCCAGGTTGTTCGGCGTCGATCACATCACCGACGTGTCGCCGCTGTTCGAGACGCCGCTGGGCCTCGAGACGGGCGCCCGCGTCATCGAGCGCCTCCTGGAGGAGAAGGCCTACCTCGACTATGTGCACCGCCGCCGGCGCCTGGCGCTGCAGACGGGCTTCTCCGATGCCGGCCGCTTCGTCGGCCAGATCGCCGCGACGCTCGCCATCGAGCGTCTGCACCATGGTCTTGCCGAGGCGATCCACCGCGCCGACCTCAGGGGCGTCGAGACACTGATCTTTTCGACCCACGGCGAATCCATGGGGCGCGGGGCCCACCCCGGCGAAATGCGCACGCGCCTGCACTACGTCTTCTCCGACGAGGCACGCCGCCGCTTTGCACGCTACGGTGTGCCCATCAAGCACGAGACGAGCTTCCAGGGCGGCGACGGCTACCTGTTTTTCGCCAACCGGCGTCTGACGACACGTGCGCTGGCGACCGTCATCATGGATGGCGAGGTACCGGCCGAAGGCGAAGATCCGTTCTACGAGGACACCGATCTGCGGCTCGACTTCGTCGGCCGGCTGCGCGCCTACCAGGAGCACCTGTTCGCGCATCCGGGCTATCGCGCCGTGCTGGCCGCCTTCGGACCGAACATCTTGTTCAAGACCGGATCGCGCCCCGTTAAGCGGCAGAGCGACGCCGGCGGCGCCACCGACCGCAGCGCGGTATCGCGCATGCGCGCCATTCCCAACAACGCGATCCTGCAGCAGTTCGGCTATGTGGCCAACGTCGTCGCCGGTCTCGGCGCCGCGGTCGGCTCCGAGCGCGAACGCTTCATCGAGCTAGCCCGCAACTCGCAACGCTTGCGTCCACTGCTGGAGATGATCGCGCGCGGCAAGCAGCTCTCCAGTCTCAATGCCATGGGCGCCAACGCCATCGTATTCGATCCGGGCTTTTGGGCGTGGCGTGCCTCGTGGGGCCGCGAACCGAACCTCGATCCGGCATTCCGCTCGCTCGCCTCGCTGCTGCTTTCCGACGATCGTAACGGTGAGATCAACAGCCTCGTGCATCACTTGCGTCTCGACGCGGTGGAGCTGCATGCCATGCTGGAAGAGATCGGCATCGAGGGCGGCAAGATTCCCGACGACACGCGCCTCGAGCTCGATCTGTTGCAGGCCATCCGCCTAGCGCTGATCATGCGCGTGTTCATTCTCGCCGCGCAGATGCCACGCTTCTCGCCGCGCAATGACATCTCGCACCGCCAGCTATTCGAGATGGCGCTCATGCTCGATGTCCCGGCAGTCGTCGCCGAGATGCGGCAGGCCTTTCCGCGGCGCATGAGAGAAGCCGGCGATCGTGCGCAGTATGCCGAGGCGGCGACCTACCGGCCGCACGGTATCGACGACTATGGGCGCGTCGAGACCGAGATCCTGGCGCCGATGGAAGAGGCCTACGAGTTCATCCGCGAGATCGGCACCGGCATCTCGCACCACTTCGGCGCCTTCGGCTGAGCTCGCAAAAAGGCCGACGCCAAGCGCCGGCCTTCAATCTCACGCCATCAAATTCGGCTCAGTGCTTGCCCCACACCTGCACCGTGGCGTAGGCGCGGTCGCGCTTGGAGGTGGCGAGTGCGCGCGAGCGCCAGGTCGCCTCGATCTCCTTGATGGTCGCGCCCTTCTTGAGATCGACCGGACCGAACGCGGCGTCGGCCGCGATCTTGGTGCGGTTGGTCTCGATCTCGTCCTTGGCGCCGTCGTTGTAGACGACCGCCAGATTGGTCATGGTGACGTCGCGGTCCTTGACCGAGACGCGCAGCTGCTTGAAGCCGCCGTCGTTCTGGCCGACCGGGATCTTCACGCGGTCGAAGCCGACGCTGCCCGCCGTGTCGGTGCCGAGCAGCACCCAGCCGTCGTTGTACTTGCGGCCCTCGCCGTTGGGACCGAGCCAGCCGTTCTCGTACTCGCCGAACACCTCGACGCGCGCCTGGCCCTTGAAGTCGGGCTTCGAGCGATAGACGAGCTGGATCTCCTTGATGAAGCCCTTGTGCTTGAGCGCGATCCACTCGGTCTTGCGGTCGGCGGGAATCTTGGCGTCGGTGAGCAGCGTCTCGGTCGAGCCGTCGTCGAAGATGGCCTTGAGGTCGGTGACGAAAATCTCGTTCTTCAGCACGCGCAGGCGGATGCGGTCGAACTTGCCGATCTCGGAGCCGACGCGGATGACGTCGCGGTCGACGAGGAAGCCGACGTCCTGCACGCCGAACAGCACCTCGCCGTTGTTCGCCTTGCCCGGCGGGATAGCGGATGTCTCCGGCGCGGTCTCGCGCGTGCCGACATCGCGCGAGCGGCGGCGCTGCTTGACCTCGACCAGCGGCGACGCCGCTTGGCTGCGCTCGAGCGCTTTGCCCATGGGAAGTACCGTTGCGTCGCGGGCTTGCGGCATCGAAACCGCGCCCGCAATCGCCATTGCTAGGCCTGCCAGCGCCAGCCTGATCGTCATGAAACTCTCCCCTGATTGGCGACGACGCGCACCGAGAAATCGTTCACAGCCGGGTGCTTATTAGCTCAGTACGCGCGGCAACAAAAGCCGAAGTGCCCGAGTAATCCCCGCGGATTGAGGCAATCGGCCAGGGAAATCGGGCGATAAGCGGGCCGACCTCACACCTTGATGAATGCTTGCACTTTGATGTCGCGGCCCGGTCCGGGGGCTTGGCGCGCTGCCGGCTGATTCGCTCAAGGCCCCTCCAGCTTGGTCGGATATTTAACGAGATCGGTGTACTGCAAGCTGAGTTGCGCCGGAGACCGTCGACCATCCCGAGCTGCTGTTTGACCGGCAAAGCTTAAGGCCATGCAGAACCCCAAGCATCTCAATCTGCTGATCAACCTCGGCGGCGCGCTGGCCGGATTAATCGTCGTCGGCTACGTCGCCTACGCGGCATTTCACACTGAAGCCGAGCAGCCTTGCAGCATGCGCTTTCCCGCGGCGACGCGTTTTTCTCTGCAAACCGGCGCGGGCAAACCGCTGACGCCCGTCGAGCTCCAGGCGCGCGCGGGTTTGCGCGATC
>CAVRVR010000046.1:0-84036 GCA_963724595.1 uncultured Alphaproteobacteria bacterium
CACGTGCACAACTCGGTGCCGTTCGCCATGGACGGAAGTGGAAAAGCCGAGCTTGGGCTGAAGCCATAATCAAAGACGCAGCGGCCGACTCGGACTTCAAGTGCGAAAAAGTCGCTCGACGGCTGCGTCAACTCACCATCGTGGCGGCGACCTGCCGCGCAGTTGCTTGGCGGGCCAAGCTGAAGATCCCGGCGGGCGGAGAGGCCACGACGCCAGGGTCATTGGCTGTTGAGATGGACGCGCCAACAGCCGTGGGTGAACTTCGGTGCCAGAGGGCAGTTCCCAGCTTCTGATGATCCTCGCTGGCGGGCGGCGGCTATAGGGCATTAACCTGAGCGGGCGCCGGACGCGATGCAGGCGATACGCTTGCAGCGCAACACGGAACCTTGTCGGCACGCGGATGGTTCGAGTTTAAAAAACTATGGAGGAAAATCATGGACCCGCGCGATCCGCGTATCGACCCCGTCGAGCCGACGCTGAGTGCCCAAACTCCCTCGCTGCTCGCAGGCAGCGCGCTTCTCCCGCTAATCTTGGCAGCCGCTATCATCCTCATCTTGATCTTGATGTACTTGCCGAATGCCACGTCGACGAGGGTGGGCGGCACCACCAACGCTGGCCCGTCTGTCGAGACGGTCAATCCGTCACCCTCGCCATCGCCGGTACCTACGCCCCCCCAACAACGGAGCCTCGGCCTACTCAGGCACCGATCCAGTAACCGCTCTCGTTGCAGAGTTAGATCATGATCTACCAGAACCAAGACCGTGACCGCAGCCCGAACCGGATAAGTGGAAACTCAGATCGCGAAAACATGCTCCCACCCCTGCTCGTGGCTATCGCCGCAATTGCTCTGATCACAACGCTGTCCCCGCGTAGTTCGGAGAGGCGAAACGAGCCCGTCGGCTATGCGACGCAATCGGTCGCTCCCGGTCCGATCCCGGTGACGGATCGTCGCCCGGCGCCGGCGCCCACTAGACCAATTTCATCGTCGTGTGGTGAACGCGGAATAGCCGATTGCCCGAAAATTTGATGGGCCCGCATGGTTTTCCGCCTCGGTTCTAACCGGAACTTTTAGCCACGGCGCCGGTTGATTGGGAAACGCCGGCGTACGTCCGGCGGCGTCAAAAACCATCGGAGGCGGCAATGCCCCGACGCTTTCTCCCTCTGCTCATAGTTCTCTTAGGTGCGTTGCCTGCGGCCGCTCTCCCGCAAGCGGATGATTTAGGCTGGACGGATTTCCGTAACGAGCGCTTCGGTCTCGCCCTGCGTTACCCGGCAGAGGTGTTTGTCGCACAGCGCAGTTCAGACTCGGCGACGGTGACCTGTTTGAAACGCTCGACCACAAGGGCCGTCTGCTGGTCGGCGCAATCGAAAACACCGATCGCTTCACGCCGCGGTCATACCAGGACTTCATTGCGAGGCAGTCTTACCCAGGACTGCGCATCGACTATGCGCCGGTAGGTCAGAGCTGGGCCGTGCTATCCGGCACTGTCGGCCAGACGATGGTCTACGAAAAAATCATGTTTAGCTGCGGCGGCAGCGTGATCAACAGCTTTGCGATGACCTATCCCATCGCCGAGCGGCAATTCTACGATCCTCTGATCGAGGTCATCGAGGACACGTTTAGGCCGGGGAACCGAGGGTGCGATGAGCATGCGGAGCGATAGTGAGTTTCGTTGGCAGCGGACACCGCGCTCCAGAAGTAAACTCGCCATGTCGTTGCTGCTCGGCGGCGTCGGACTTGCCACCGGATACACGTTTGTGCACGTCGGACAGGGGGATGACAGCTCTCCTGTCTCTACGTTAGAGAAGGCCAGGACGCCCGTCTCGCTAATAATCCCCTCGATCGACGAACCAAGCGCAGTTGCCTTCGAAGCAGCGCTTCCGGTCCAGCTTCTAAATCCGCACAGCACCTCAGCCTTGGCTGAACCGGCGATCAACGAACCGAGCGCCGTTGCAACCGCAGCACTACCTCCGCTCGGCCACTGAACCCGCCCACCCAGGATTCGGTGGAGCCAGAGCGGCCGGGAGCTCGCCAATAACAAAGCGTAGAGCTTCGTCCAGCTATTCCACGCTACGGCAGGCGTTGCTTCGGAAGATACGCTAGTGGACAAGCCCTTGCGTGATCGGAGCGAAAGCCGCTTCTGACCCAAGCGGACGTCTGTTTCGCTAACATGCGGAACCCAAAAAACCGCCAGGACCAATCCGTCGAACACAATACGAGCTATTCGGATCGGTCCTGGCGTAACCGCGCAATTGGGAGCGCGCGGTCGAGCGCAGGTATGTAGGTGAGCTAAAAGCTATCCCATCCCCGATATGGGGGAGACCTACTGGGAGTGAACGTCCGAACCTGATCCCTTCACAACCACTTCCCGAAGCGCCGCACGGTCTCTAGCGACCACTTGGATCCGCTTCAGCCGGCCGTGGGCAACTCTCCCCCCAAAACGGGGATATCACGGCTGCCGCCAGTCGGTAGGTTGCGCACGCATAACGACGGTAAGCGCAAGGAGGTAGCGATGCGGCGCAAAGCGACTTTCCTCACCGCAGAAACCGACGAAGTTCTGACATGGCTCTTTGCTGGGCAGCTTCTTTTTGCGTTGGCCCTTAGCTTCCTGGGTCTATGGCTCCACTAGCCATCCGCTTCATGAATTGCCGAACTTAAGGCCATTGGCCGTGTGGGACACGGGCGTCTCGCTAATTCCAAACGTCAGGAAGTCTGTGTGCCGAAGGTGCCCAAGATCTCAATTGTCGATGATGACCAATCGGTGCGCGAAGCCACAAGCGCGTTCGTGAGGTCGCTTGGATATTCCGTAGCCACGTTCGCGTCGGCCGAAGACTTTCTCGAAGTCGGGCCGCGTGAATGACACATCGTGTCTGATCACGGATGTGCAAATGCCAGGCTTGAGCGGTGTTGAGCTGCAAAGTCGTTTGATCGCCGACGGCGGCCCATGCCAATCATCGGTATCACGGCAAATCCAGAAGAGAGCATCCGGGCGCAGACGCTGGAGGCTGGGGCAGTTGGCTTCCTGAGCAAGCCCTTCAATGACGAGTGCTTGATTGATTGCCTTGGGACAGCTCTGAAGAGCAGCAACAGCTAACCTCAGCGCATTAAGTTGGTTTCCTTGAAACGGTCGACGTCGATCAGGCCGACCGCGAAATCTGCGGCCGTCGTCCGCCGCGTCGACAACTCCAGGAGTCGTTGAACTGCAGGCGATTGGGCAATCCCGTCAGGCTGTCCTGCTTGGCAAGCTTCCAGAGCTCGCGCTCAAGCCGTTTACGCTCGGATATCTCCTCAGTCAGCATCATCACGCCGCCGATGCTGTCGTCTTGCAGATGCCAGGGACGAATTTCCCACCGGATGATGTTCGTCGACCCGTCGGCGCGTCTGAAGACCTCTTCAGGACAGCTTTCAGTGGCGCCCTTGAGGACGCGCTGGTGCTTAGCCTTCCAGTGGTCGGGGATGTCCGGAAACACCTCGTAGTGGCTGCGTCCGATCAGCGGCTCGTCGGGAAGATTGTAGTCATTCAGCCAGCGTTCGGTATGCGCCACGTACCGCATGTCCCTATCGAACATGGCGACCGCTGCGGGGGCATGTTTTTATGAAGGCCTCGAGGGCCGAGTGCGTCCGTTTCAGTGAATGCGTTTGGACATGTGCATTAAATCCCGTGCGCTTCACGCAAACGACCGCCTCTGCGCGGGTGTGGGCCGATAGTTTTAAGAATATTCGCTTGAGATGCGTTTTGATTGTTTCCGGTGCGACCCCGAGTTGGATGGCAATCGCTTTGTTTGAGTGTCCCGCAGCAATAAGCGCGACAATGGCAATTTCTCGTTGCGTGAGTCGCCGCTGCTCACCAGCAAACTCATCGCGAATGAGTTCAACCCTGTCCATGTTCCGACGCTGCTCCTACACGACGTGCTCAAGCGCCGCGCGGCGCATCGTCGAGAATGGCCACGAGGTGCGGCAGCTTGCCAGAGAGCCCGAGCGCGGCGCGAGTAAGTTCTCGTTTAGCATGGTTCACATGCAGAAACCAACGGCTCGTGCTCTGGATAACCGCGCTTTAATCCATATGCACCAATGCGTTGAAAGGCCGGACTCGCTCGCGAAGCATTGCACCGCATTGTTCTTTAGTCCCGAGATCTCCCCCTAATCGGGGATTGTGAAGTCACCCCCTCTCTCGGCAGTCTCTGCTGATGGCGAATTTGCTGAAATCCTCGGGAGGGGTGCGCCGACCGCGGATGCGGTCCCACCGAGCGAGGGGAAGGGTCTCCCTCGCTCGGTGTGCGTCGGCAGACATGAGGACGCAATGCTCGAGGCTCTCGGCATCGTCCGCAAGCGTACGGCTGCGGCTTATCCCGTAATGTGTCACTCTTGCGCGGGCCCGCGCCAATAGTGAAGCAGAAGTCGGCGTCCAATTCTGGCCCAAAGCGGACATTGAACCGCGCGCTGCGAATGTCCGCTTCTGACCCAAAGCTGACGTCGCGCTCGGGGGGAGACTGCGCATGCGTCACCGTCAACTCATTGAAGGGGCAACGTTCGATCCGACCACGCTTGGTGTGATCGGTACAGCCTTTGACCGAGCTTGGTCCGAGATCGAACATCACTTCGGTGAGACGGACGCGCACCTTGCGGCGCGTCGGCGCCTAGCCGAGGCCGTCTTGATCGTCGCATCGGATCATGAATGCCATGACATCGCAGCGCTCAAGACCGAGGCCCTGCAAGTTTTGGCGCTCGCTTATCGCAGCCGGTGGCCATTGAACTGGCATTAGCGATCGAGGGGACTGCGGGCTAGAGGATATTGCTCGCCGCTGCAGAGACCGAGATTTGATCGAACTCGAAGCGCTCGTCGCAGACCTCCATCGCGATGCCCCGTTGCATCCGCTGCGTCAGCTCTTCGACTGCGAACCGAATGACGTCGCGAGCAAAGCGCCTATAGGTCACCGGACCTTGTTTAGAGCCCAACCGACGGTCATGTAGACCTCAGCAGGCGCATCGTAGTCGATTGCCCATTCAGCTTCATAGGCGCTGAGGATGGCGTACGGATGTCAGTGACCTTTCACGGCCACTACCGCGTACACCTTCAGCGATGCCGCAAGGTCCGTGATCGCGCAGTGGAGCCGAATGAGCCCGGTTTGAACATTCGCCGGGATGGGCCTGGTCTCATAGGTCTCGATTGTTTCAGCACACACAATCGAGTGCGTCGGTCAGCGCTCCGAAAACCTTCGACGGGGCCGGTAAGCGCGTTCCAGTCTTGGCCGCAGCTACGACCGCGGTGTCGATCCGGTTGAGTTCAGCCTCATGGCTCCCGAGCCGGAGTGCCAGCTTGGCAGGTTCTTTGTGATCATGAAGGACCATAAGCATCTTACGCACCTAGGGGCGGAGAAGCGGTAGACGCCGACGTCAAGCAGCCGCCCGGGTCAGTGTGGCTGGGCAGGGGCCCTGCAGGCAGCGCCAACGGACGAAGCGATTGTGTGGGTTCAGAGTGGAAAATCCGGAGTGCGGTGGCTTTCAACTGTTCAGGACCGAGCTGCTTGAGATTGGCCAGCCGCAACAAAATGACGGCTAGCGTTGTCCGTTGCTCGTCCCGGCCTTTGCTGACACTGGCGCTCACGGCAGCCCACGCCTCATCAAACACGCCACCTAATTGAGCCAACTCCTCCGGCTCCATGATTTCGTTGCCGCTGATGATCATGACGCACTCCTCAGTCAACACCCACCCGCCACCCACCCTAAGAGCGTCGAACCCGGAGTAAATCCGCCGGTCACTCCTCCAAATCACTAGGCAAGTTATGAGGTTATAGGGTCGAACCCCAGGAATGAGTAAGTGGCGCTATTGACGTATGGAACTCCTTAGCCTAACTTAGCGTTGTTGGCCGATTCCGATACCGTTAGGGAGGGTTTCCGATGACCGGTCTAGCTTGCGAAACGCGGCTGCAGATCATGCTCGACGACGCAGAACTCGCCGCCGTTGATGACTATCGCTTCCAGAATAGGATCCCCAGCCGAGCCGCCGCAGTCAGGCAGCTTCTAAGGTTGGGTCTGCAGGCCCTGGCAACGGAGCCTAACCGTGGCATGCGGTCGGCGGACTATGGCGTGCTTGGGAACAACGATGGTTCAGGCGACTAGGTGCATCTAGTTGTGCCGCCCAAGTCGACTGCACGCATTCGCTTAGGAGTTCTAAAGTAGCCCCCGGCGCTCGATGGGGCTATCTGTTACTCATCTTCTCGAACCGCTCTTTGTTGGCCTCACGCCAAGCTGGACACTTCGTCTTGATCCTTCTGGCCGAGCGCCAGAGCCGTACGGCGCATCGCCGCGCTTCGACACGATGCCTTCCAGGCCGAGCTTACACGTGTTCCACACCACCGCGCCATCCCCGCGATGTGATCGGCGTACATGCGAGCTGCACGCAGCGGAGAAGGCTCGCGTGCCGCTCGATTGAACATGATAGGATCGTCGATCGACAAGGAATGTCGGCCGAGCGTCCGTGGTTGCCTACTCCAGAGATTTTCATGAGCGGGAGCAATGTCGTGCGAACCCTAGCGACACCCATTGTCAGTCGGGGCTCCCCCAACGTCTACAAATCGCAGTCCCACACAAGTGCGACCGTTGCGTCTATGTGAAGAAGGCGTTCGTGAAGCCGCTTTCGCTCTACTCTACACTCGGCCAGGACGTTAGCGGCCCGCTCCCACTCGTCAGCGCCAAGCACATCCTCGACAAGCAGCTGGCTGAGTTCAGCAGCTCCCGTTTTAATCGCTCTGACCTCGGCGGCGATCCGATCACGCTCCGCGAGCAAGGGCTTGTCCAGCGTCGTCCCTCCGCTGCACTGAAGACAACGCTAGCGCTGACTGCGGCGATATCTGGGCAGGCGTGGCAACAAGCTTAATGGCAAGTCACGACATGAGCCCAAACGCGGCTGGGCGCACGCTTTGCGAACGCCCTGAGGTCAGGGGCCTTCTTTTTGCGAGGCTGTTAGCGCGTTCAAACACACCCGGCAGCAGCTAGTGCACCGCCGCCGGGTGCGGAGCTAGTCCACCTACGGGTTCCCTCGATACGGTGGTCATCGGCTCCACTTTGATCCTAGTCAGCCAACGTCGTATGTGGGGTCAAGATTTGTCTCAAGCCCCTAACATTGGTCGCGAACTTCGGTCGGTCAACAAGCTCTCCGCCCTTTCGGCACTAAAGGACAGAACTCTTCCGGCTCGGCACGAGTTTACTCCGTAAGCTTCCTTTTCGATGGGTGGAAGCCGCAACCGTCGCGAAGGGATTGACATGGCCACGCC
Source organism: uncultured Alphaproteobacteria bacterium (assembly GCA_963724595.1). GTDB lineage: Bacteria > Pseudomonadota > Alphaproteobacteria > Rhizobiales > Hyphomicrobiaceae > Hyphomicrobium_A. The sequence goes on from CAVRVR010000046.1 coordinate 7,276, forward strand.
CAATGGACTCGAAACCGTCGATGAGGTGATTGCCGCTAGCGCCCAAGAAGTCACCGACACGGCACAGCTTCAATACGATAAGGTGCTGAGAGCCATGCACCGCGATCCCTTGCAAGCTGTGGCCATCGCTGCCGGCATCGGCTTTGTATTCGCGCTTATACTTCGGCGCTGAACGCCGATGAGGCGCTACCTTCAATGGTTGCTCGCAGCAATGTTGTCGTTGGCAATCGTCCCTGCGAGGGCATTTGACGACGCTGCCTTCTGTAGACTTCTCACTGAGTTCGCTGCCAAAACCAACACAGAAAAGCTGGATGCCCCGGACCCGCTGACGAGTAATGATGCCATGGTGGTGGACTGTGATCGTAAGATGGTTGAGTTCAAGAAGTCGGTCGCTCTCAGCTATTCTGAATTAAGCGCGACGTGGCAAGCTATTAAGCAACGAGAGTGGAGTTCAGCATACTGTCGGAACGAGGAGTGGGTTCCGATTTTTGCCAGTGGGTGGAAGGTGTATGCGACAGTGAGGACGTTTGACGGCAAGCGCGTGACGTTCTTCGCTGAATGCGAGTGAGGTCTCAATCTCCATCCTCGTTATGTCGAACGATGGTTGGTGACTCGTCGCAGCGCCGACGCGAAGGCAGGAAAAGAACAAGCCAGAAGCCAAAAACGGACGTCGCGCCTGCACGTTGCCATTGTCAGCCGGGGCTCATTCTTGCACCAACGTTTGCAAATCGCGGTTCCACAAAAGCATTGCATCAATGCGGGCCGCAATCCTCCAACACAAGTTGAATTCAACGGTCCACCGGGCGGCGGGCTAGTGGGTATTGCTCGCTGCTGTAGAGACCCAGAATTTGGTCGAACTCGAAGCGCTGATCCACCTCCATGGCGATCCCCCGCTGCATGCGTTCCGTTAGCTCTTCGATTGCGAACCGAATGGCGTCTGCGCTGCGATCAAAGCGGCGGTAGGTGACCGGGCCCTGTTTAGAGCGCCAACCGACGGTCACGTAGACTTCCGCTGGCGCATCGTAATCAAAATTGGCCATCTAACTTTGTAGCACGTGCTCGCCATGTGATGGGGGACGAGCATGGATGTGGTGAAGGCGCTAGCCACGGCTCCAAAAATGACAAACAAAACATTCACGGCCGGCGGATGGATGATCGAAATACTCAGTAGCGGAGTGGGCGGAAGTCGCCGGCGCTATGTCGTCGCCATCGCGGACCGCGCCGAAGCCATCGGTGCAATTCTCCATGATCTCGGACCCGACACGGACGTCACGTCCGTCGTCGCTGTGTCCTTAGAAGAGATTGAGATTGCGAAGGTAGGTCCCGGAAAAATCGCCGCCGTATGATGGTGGGCAAGACTGGTTGTAGTTCGCACTCATTCACGCTGTCGGTCTCGCCAGATTAACCGGAGGAACCAGGCTATGGCGAAGATCAATGGAATTGAGAAGCTCTCCTACATTGAGCTGGTCAAACTCCAGCAGCGTGTGGAGGAAGCGATTGCCGCCAAGCGCGCTGCCGACGCCCAGGCCACCAAAGAGCAACTTCGTCAGATGGCCGAGAAGGCTGGCTTCGATATTCGAGAGCTGTACGGCAAGCGCGGTCCCAAGGGCACCGGCGTCGCCAAGTATCGCAACCCCAAAGATCATTCTCAGACTTGGACAGGCCGCGGTCGCAAGCCGAACTGGCTTATTGATGCCGTGAAGAAGGGTGCCAAGATCGAGAACTTTGCGATCTAGTCAGCCCGTTGTCGCGGCGATTTTATCCCTGCGTCGACGGCGTGGCGCAGGTTTCCGCTTGTAGGCGAGCGCCATCACTTGCAAGGCGTCAGCTTTCAACTGATCTGGATCCCGGCTCTCATCGGTCGCCACGATGAGCATTGCATGCCCGAGGCGAAGACGGGCTTGCTTGGCCTGCTCGCTTCCGATCTCGAAGTGATGAGCGATCTCGGTCCAGGCCGCATCAAACGCCTGATAGACCACCGTTAGCGCTTCGGCGCCGAAGTGTGCCCCTTCGAGTAATCTTCGAACTTCCATGTATGCCTGCCTGCTACTCCGTTGCACCCCATTATTCGGCGCCGTGCACCAGGCGACAATCCCTCAAGGGAGACAAGTGTGCTGAGTTAGTAGGTTGACTATTTAGCGGCCAAATAGCTTTCAAATGCGGTCCAGGAGGCGTACCACCCACAAATGCTTATTGAAGAAAGCGCTGAACTGAGGCTCGCAAGCCATGTGGTCGAGCTCAATCGGATCGACAACCTGCTGCTGGCAGCCGGTAAGACCGGATCTCTGCTGCCTTCTTCCACAATGATTTTTACGGCATTGAGCGACGCAATGATCGAGAGCGCCGAAGTGGTTGACAGCTATCGTGAGCGGGCCATTCCAGACGATGTTTGCATCGGCCTGTTTCGGTTGAACTGCGCCGCCACGGACCTAGTCGCGTCTCTTAAGCACTATGTATCGTTGATGGTACGGTGACCCCTAACGTCGCCGCTGGCTGATCGATGCCGTCAAGAAGGGCGCGAGCTTTCGCCAAGGTTGGTTTTTACCCGCACTAATCTCCTGGAGCCTTTTATGACCGACCTGATGCGTCGCGGCCTTACGCGGCTGGGCGTTTTGGCGGGCCATCCGCTGGCTCGTGATTGTCTTCGCCTATGCCGCAGCCTGGCTCGTGTTTGAGCCTGAGACATTTGACTGGCACGGCATTGCAACCATCGCGGTGTGGATCATGACGCTCTTGATCCAACGCGCCGAAAACCGCGACACGCAGTCTATTCAGGCCAAGCTCGATGAACTGCTTCATGCGCACAGCATGGCCAGCAACGCCATGACGCGCATTGATGAAAAAGAGCCAGAAGATATAGAACGCCATCGGGAGGATGCACGAAGAGACGACTGACGTCGGGCTCGTGCGCCCTTCTTTGACTGAGAGAAGGAACGAAACACGCTCGGCAACTGTTCGTAGGGAGTAATCTTCGGAGAACAGTTATGGCTGAAATCGCTGAAGTTGGTCCTGACGAAGTGGTAGTCGAGCGAAAGATCGTCCCCGCGCATCGTCGAGGGACTTCACTGCTTGCGGTGATCCTGCTGCTGGCCTTCGCAGCGACTTGCGTTTTTGTGTTTTGGGGAGATCGCCTGGGCCTTCATCACAGCCCGCCGGCGACCGTGGAAGTAAATACGCCGCCTCCACCGCCAGCCACTCCCTAGGCCGACGCACAGTGGTTGTCAGCGCCAACGAACTTGCCGCGCCAGGTCATCGAGTGAGGCGCTGATCGAGCGGGTGTACTGGCCAATGCAAACTCAATACGCAAATCCCGCAAATCGTTCCGTAGCCGATGCTGCCAGTACTTGGGTCTGAAAAGGAACCGAGGCGCGCCTGGCGCGCTTTATGTTTGGAGCAGACCGCCTGCCCGCGACGCACACGTCGAATGGCCTGGCCGGCTGCAGTAGGGGCACCATGAGCTAGCAGCTTTTGAGAAAGTGTGGATGGCTCTCCATGACCCAGACGTACGTTTCCAGGCAGTAAGACAGCCACCCTCTGATGTAGTCGCACGCAGGACGTCCACGCTCGACTACCTCGTGGTGACAGCCGCCTCCGCACAGGAACCGTGCCCATAAACTATGGCAGGCGGATTGCGCGAGCACGTGGCGCTTCACCAGCGTTCCGTTAGTGGTGATAGAGAAGCCGACAGCGGCACCGGCCCGTTGCGCCTTGGCACACGCGTAATCGGTCACATCTGCGATTAGCTCGCGATTAATGAGAGGCTCGCCACCAAGGAAAGCGATAGCTGCCCGGTCTCTGGGAAGTAGCCCCTCAAACAGGCGGTCGACCGCTGCGAAAGCGACGTCCCGATGCATGTTCTTGGCGCGTCCGCCAAACTGGCCGCCGTCCGCATAGCAGTATGAGCAACCGAGGTTGCATGCTTGGGCGACAGCGAGGGAGATCGCGCGCGTCTTGCGCGCCGGCGGAGCTGGCACCTCCCGCTGCTCCTCCCTGTGCCGTTTCGTGCCGAGGGAAGCCAGCAGTGCAGCGCCGATCTCGCCCCGTTCAGCACGCTGAGACCACGACAGCAACTCCGCGGTCCTGGCCGATACGACATAGACGCGCGAGCTATCGACGCTCGAGAACGTTGGTTCCCCGGTGGAAGTCCGTGGCCAGCATGTTGCCGACGAGCTTCCCGTTGTTCTGGTCTGAGCGCGCGCTCGCCTGGATAACCACAAACCGGCTGGCGCGCGCAACATGGAAAACTCTGCGGTAGTCGGAGTTCGCGTTGATCTTAGAACTAAACGTAGAGCAGTGAGCTCTGCTTGCACTACGTAGTTCACGCTCTGAGGATCATCGCAGGCTGTAAAGACGATCCCGCCATCACCAATGGATGGCGTCATTGTCCGGTGTTGAAGGCTAAGGTGTTGTGGCGCGCTCAGCGCGTCGAGCGACCGGTGAGCTTTCACGGATCATCGGACAGGGACGGCGTCACCCGCTACTGAGTCGGGAGCTTCGTGTTCATGATTGGCGTGATCACGCCATTCACGTGATACTTGTGGCACAGCAGGCAGTCTTGGCGCGCCTTGGTGCTGGTGTGACAGGTCTGGCAGAGGTCCTTTTTCACCTCACCGAAGTTGGACACGAAACTTTGCGGATTGCCCTGCTCGTAGCTCTTGAGGTAGGGGCGGCCTTTTTCAAGGCTGTGGCAGGTCAGACAGCCGCGATTCTCCAGGACGCCGGTGCGATTTTCCATGACGCCGAAGTGCGGCTCATGGATGAAATTCGTGAAGCGTCCCCGCTTGCTCTCGACCGAGGGCGGCGAGAAATTGACCAACCGCCCTTTGCCCTGGATTTCGTCGACGCTGTGGCATTTCGTGCATGAGCCCTGAGCATCCTTGCTCGTGAGAAAATCGAAGACCGCCGCTGCCGGGCTCTTATCCCCTTTCGGCGCTTGGGGACCGGTCAGAAAGAGCCAAACGTAGACGAATTTGTCCTTGTGGCCCGTCGGACGGTAGAAAATTGCGTAATCCTGCCGGTACCAGCCGCCATATTCAGCCCAGCTCTCGGGATCCACGTCGCTTGCGATGCTGATCACGGGCGCAGCTCTTGTTTGAGGCCCAGCCGCCGCGGTACCTGAGTCCGCCAATGCGCCAGCTGGCGCATTGGCGTCCGCCTTTGCGGCAGCATCCGTGGATACGCCGCTTTGCGGCTGGGCAGCTTTCCCGGCGTTGTTGCTGCCTGCTTTCATTGCGCGAAGCTCTTCCTCCGTAGGGAAGAGCAGATCGTCGGTTTGGTCCGTCGCCTTGTTCGGAGGCTGTTCGTTGGCGGAGAGTGTTTTCTTGCCGTCTTCTGGCTTGGCGTCCGTTTTTCCGGCCGCTGCTTCACCCTCCGCTGCTAGTCCGGCGTCCTTAACACCGGCCCTCATCGCTCCAGGCAGATCGCTGGTGGAGGGCGTTTCCTTCTTGCCGACGGGCTTGGTGTTCGCGGTATCGGATCCAGCCGCTCCTTCAGGCGGGGCCGCAGCTCCCATCAGACACTGACCAAGAACGCGCACCATGCAAGGCGGCGGATCGCGTTTGACTACGCTGGCTGCTTCGCTGCTCGGCTCTTGTGGATTAGCAGTCGGGGTTTCCTGATCCGCATCCTGAGCCGGTGGCTCCTCGGCGGGCGCCGCTTTGGCCGATGCCGATCCAGTAGTCATCGTGGTCCAACCGGGTTGGGCCTGACCAATCGCGTCTCGGCCATTGGCCATCTCTGTAGCGAGATTGGGAAGCCACTCCTGCTGCGCACTGATGACCACATCGCGCGGGATGCTCGCGGTCAGATCGGCAACGAGGTCCGCACTCAGCTTCGCCCCGCCGCCAATGTTGAAGTCGCCCAGCACGTCCGACGCTTTCCCCTTGATCAGCGCATGGAACAGTCCCTTGATCTCCCAGACGAGGCTCGTCACCGCCTTGATCTGGTCGTCGCTTGCACTGGTAAGATCCTGGAGGTTCAGGCCGTCCACGGTCTTGACCAGAGCACGGCCCCGCTCATTCCGGCTGATCATCACCTTCATGAAAGGTGTAAGCGCAGCGTCGGACGCCTCCGGCCATTCGCCGATCGAGGCGTTCTTCTTCTTGAGCGTTTGCAGGTCGAGGCCAGGCAGGCTCAGGAAGGCAATGCCCTTCGGGCCGCTAACCCGTTCCTTGCCGACGATTTGGTCGAGATGGCAGGCGGTGCAGGTCTGCTCGAACGGCGCCACGGCCATGACTCGCTTGTCCCGGTTGCTGTTGTGACAAGTCGAGCAGGTAGCGGGAATGCGCCTTGCGGGATCCTTCTTCGCCACTTCCGGGTAGTGTTTGCCGAAATGGCCGGCGTGGTCGTAGATGATCCGCGTGCGCCGCTTGAACGGATAGTTCTCGAATTTCGGGTGATGGCCGTCGAAGCTGTCGAACTTCACCACGTGGCAGGAGCGGCATTGCTCGTTGGAGATCTTGTTCAGACTGAAATTGACGCCCTGATGCTCCTGGTGGCAGGTCGCGCAATAGAGACCGCGTGCGACCACGTCATGGGTCGGGAAGGCGATGCTCTGCGCGTGGGCCGATTGCGGCGCAGGCGTCTCCGCGGCGATTTTTGTCAGCCGCGCGGTACTCTGCTTCAATGCTTCGGCTGAAGCGCTGTGCGCGTTGAAGGCCGTGTCGGGCATTTTGTGGCAGGTGAGACAGGCCTTGCTGTCGGCGAGCGGATCGCCGGCGACGAGGCCGTGAAGCCAGCTCAATTTGCCTTTGCCGCTTTTGGTGTGGCAGGCGCTGCATTTTTCGATCGCGCCGTGAGCGCTCGCCAAGCGGTCCGGGCATCAGGAATTGCGTGCCCTTGGAGAGAACAAAGACCGAGCCCAAGCAGACAACGGTCACGAGCGCCAGCAGTACCGCCAGAAGGTCGCGCCGGGAGCCGGGTCTCTCGGTCTTCGGCGGCAGATCCGATCTGATCCGTCCCGGCCTCCACATCACCAAGCCCCTGATGAAAAGGCATAGACGACGAGGACGTGCAGCACCGTCAGCACGATCAGCGCATAGGTGACGGGCACATGCACGAATAGCCAGCCCTTGGTGAGCCCAAGATAGACACGCGCGAAATCGAGCCGGTCCTTCTCGACCACCAGGTTCTTGATGGCGGCAAGCTTCTCCCGGCTCTGCTGATCGACATAGCCTGACAGGTTGTCGATCTCGTCGGTCAGCCGTTTGAGCGGGCGCTGCGAGCCGATGAGATGGGCGGTGAAATTGCGCGGCCCCTGGAAAAAGTCCCGCAGGTGGTTGGCGTAGAGATCCATGATCCAGGCGTCATGGGGCAGACCCGGTAAGGGTAAGGCGATCTGAGCAGCGGCCGGATCGGTCTCGGCGACGATGGCGTGGACATCCCGGGCCAGCTCGGCGCGAAGGCTGGGGATGCGATCATAGCTGACACCCTCGTCGATCCGGCTCTTGGCCTTCAGCGACCAGGCAAGATAGGCGCCGAAAATGCCGGTCAGAGTCACGAGCACGAAGCCGGTCCACAGCGCCCATTCGAAGCCGGTGTCCGGCAGAGAGAAATCCGAATGCGAGATGAAGACTGCGATCAGCAGATAGCCGAGGAAGATATGGATCTTCCGCCAGCGCACGGCGGATTTCGGCGACAGACTGGCCGCTTTGATCGCGATATGGAAATAGAGCTGCAGGCCCATGCCGCCGGCCAGAACCCAGCCATCGAGATAGCGCGGGTCGCGCAGCCCGTTGCCATAGATCCAGACGAGCCAGAACAGGCCGCCTGAAATGGCGGCGATCAAAAGGCTCTGGGCTGTCTGGCGGATGAGATATCCCGCCGAGCCCGAACTGCGCCCGCCGATCGAGCCGCCAGGCGCGCGCGGCCCCGCCGATCTCACGGCAGCTCCCCCGAAATCACGCATCGCGGTAGTTGTTTCCCCATCAAGCCGGTTCAAGTTGCAGTCGTCGCGAGCCGGCTAAGTTCAATCCGGTTTTCTCGCCGTGCCTTTATATTTGTCCGGGCCGGGAATGAGGCTATCGAGCCCGGCCATCGTGTTGCCGTCATACGTTTCGGTGATGCTCTCGAGCTGCTTGGAGACGCCGTCGGCAGCAGCCGTCAGTGACCGCTCATTGTTCAGCTTCAGCCCCGCCGAATGAGCGAGTTCGACCATCTTTGCGATTTCCGGAACGCTCGGGGCCGCTTTCGCCGCGGCGGCGAGCTGCTTGCGCGCCCGGTCGGTGCGCTTCGCCATCTCGAACGCATAGGTCTTTCTCACAGTCGCCTTGGCGACCGCGCGTAATGCAGTCTCAAGCTCGGCGCCGAGGCCGACGAGATAAAGCATCCGCCTGCGTGCCGCGCTGGCCGGCACGTTTTCCCTGCCCTTGGAGTGCCAAGTGTTGTGCCGCACCTCGCCCTGCGACCAGGACACCAGCTCGAAGGCGCTGCCTGCCGGATGGCCGCCCTTGTTCACGAGCTCTTCTTGCGGCACGACGTGGCAGCTATTGCAGTTCTTCGCCAGCAGGTAGAACGAGCGCGGCCTGATCATTCCCTTGGAATCGGCGAGCTTCCAGCGTTCCTTTGCCTCGGCCTTGCTCTCGAACAGTATTGTCTTGCCGCTGAACCCGCTGTGGACCTTGATCCAATCCTGCCCGGCGCTGTGGCAGGATTCGCAGGAGATGCCCGCGACTGGCTCCTGCCTGTTGTTCTTCTGCTGCAACGTGAAATGGCAACTCGCGCACAAGCTCTCGTACTTGATGCGCCGCACACCCAATTTGTCTGCGATTTCGTTCGCCTTGGCGTTGCGCGGCATCTCACGGAAGGTCTTGAAATGATGCGAGCCCTTCCAGGCCTCGGCCTCCAGCTTGTGGCACTCGGCACAGGCATTCGGACCGACGGTCTTGGCGGGATCGGCCGCGACTGCGCCGTCCGCGGCAAGGCCGATGATCATCAGCAAGCCGTAGAGACCAAGGACGGAAGTCCGGAGAGGGGCCCTGGGCCCGAATCCGATCGACCGAAGGCTATGCGCTCTGAAGACGAGAATGATCTCTCACCCCTGCTTTAGCCCATCCTATCCTGCATCGGCTGTTCCCGCGGGTTGCGACGGATCGAGAGCGAGCTGGCCCATCGGTCGGCGGATGGGGACAGCGAGCCATCCCTTCGCGCGAGCCAGGACGCTTTCCTCGACCGCGTCGTCGGCTGTTGGGAGGAACGGATCCGCGTAGCAGACCGCGCCGATGCGAGCCGCGATCGATTTGATTGAATCGACCATTCCCGGCGCGCCGCAGGCGTAAAGCACATCGGTCGGCAGCAGGCGCGGCAGATAGTCGGTCGGCCGGCCTGGCTTCACCGCTGTGGTCACGGTCTGCGGCGTGCTGCAGACAGGCACGATTAGGACATTGGGGAAGCGGGCGAGCCCTGCGAGAGCAGGGCCCATATAGAGAGACTCGATAGTGCGGCCGCCGGAGATGATCATCATTCTGCGCTCCGGGCTCTCGCGCAGCGCAGCGACCGCGATCGACCAGATCGGCGCAAAGCCGGTGTTGGTGGCTACGAGAATCAGTCGGCCTTCCAGATTGGGCCGGAAATGCGCTGACCCATAGGGTCCCGGTCAGCTTCACCCTATGACCCGGCGCGATGCGCTTGCCGAGTGATGAAGAGACACGCCCATCCTTCGTGGCGCCGGACATGAAACCAGACGGAGCGGCTGCATGGATCGCCGCGCAAGGGATGGGTGATGCTGAAGGGACGGCTCGGATAGCCGCTAAAGCGCACCTGCGCATATTGCCCCGCATGATAGGGCAGCGCCCGGTCCGTCCTGATGCCGACTTCCATCACCTCGGGCGACAAGGGGAGCAATGAGCTCAGCACGCCTTCGACGGTGCGAACACCAGACGGCTGGCCGCTGTCGATCACCGCATCGCCGACGATCCGGCACTGACAGGCATGAACGATGCCCGGCGCCGAGCCTTCGCCGCCGCGCACTTCGCCGGATACCAGCCGCACGCAGCACGTGCCGCAGTGACCGGCGCGGCAGTCATGAGGCAGGTCGATGCCGTTGCTCAGAGCAGCGTCCAGCAATAACTCGCCGCGACGCGCCAGAAAGCTGCTGCCATTTATTGTGATCTGGTGGCTACTCGGCATTGTCTAATCCCGTGATGGCTTGCGCAAGGATCGCTTCGTTGGTGGTCTTTCCATGACAATCAGGCGAAAATAGCAAGACAAACGGCGGACGAATGGGTCCGCCGAATGCATTGCGTTCCACAAATGATTTATGTGAAACGCAACTATGCCGCCCAAATGATTTTGGCAAGCCGAGTGCGAAAGGCTGGAACTCGGCATCGAAGAGTTCGCCCCTGAATTGTAAGGTCGTCGATTTTCCCGTCGGCGTCTTTACGGCAAAGACGCGCGCAAGCTCACTGGCCGAGCCTAAGTCTCGACCGCGAACTCAGCCCCGCTCGTGCTCATGCGCCGCGCGAATGCCGGTGCGCCGAACAGAGAACCAGTTTGGTCTAGTGCAGTACCCCCACAACACGCATAAGCCCGGCAACAGCGGCAATCGCCACCAAAACGGCGAATACCATTGTCTGCCCCGTCGAAGTGATCGTCCTCTGACAATCGTGTCTTGCGATGATGTGACATGGCTCAGTTCCCTCGTCGTCCCGCTTTGTGGACGCCTCCACTGATCCCGCGACATTAGTAACTTCCCATTATCTGGCGGAAATGCGGCGCTTCCAAAATTGCCATAATCCAGACGAGCAACGCGCGCCATTCATGCAATTGTTCAGTAAGCCAGGCATCCGCTTACAATTTCTGGACTTTCCATTCTCACTGCAGAAGCGCGGCCATATGACGGCCCCTTTTCGCGGATCAATATTCAGCAATCCCAGGCGGTGCGGGCGCCGTTTTCGCGTGAGCGATGCAAATCGGGATGTCGCCTCTAAATCGATTTTGGGGGTAAGGCGATGAAGCGAATGCCCGGTATCTTGATGCTTTCATGCGCTCTCGCGAGCGCCATGCTGATAAACGCAGCATTCCTCGGCCAGGATGCAGTCGCCGCGTCCAGCGAGGCTGCGGGGATTCCAACCAGACAAGCACGGCCTGGGTTGAGACTCGCCGAGAATAAAGGAGCGGCCGCGGCAACCGACGCGAACGCCGCGCTGGAAGCTCTTATCAAGGAGGACGAGGAGAGAAGAGCCAAGGCTGAAAAGACGGCTGAAAAACCCGATGCCGCGAAGGCCAAGCCCGATGGCCACAGCAGCCTGGTCAACGACGAGACCCTCTATCCCACCGCTGCGCAATGCGGCGAGTGCCATAAGCAGATCTACGAAGAGTGGTCTTCGTCGCAGCATGCCTATGCGTCGATTTCGCCGATGTTCCACAAGTTCGAGCAGAAGTTCCAGGAGCTGACGCAAGGCACGGTCGGCACCTTCTGCGTGCGCTGCCACCAGCAGGTCGGCACCCAGCTCGGCGAGGCGCGCGAAACGCCGCTCTGGGCGCGCAGCCAGATCTCGCGCGAGGGCGTGAGCTGCATCACCTGCCACCGGGTCAAGGAGCAGTACGGCAAGGTCAACGGCGAGCGCCGGGTCGAGCCGGGCAAGATCTACGAGCCGGTCTACGGCAGCGGCAAGAAGAGCGTGATCAAAGACGTGCTCGCCAACAAGGAAACCTACTCCGTCAAAACCAGCACGGACGGGCGCGGCAACGACATCCACAAGGGCATGATCACCAACGACCAGATCACCAAGTCGGAGTTCTGCGTCAGCTGCCACCAGGTGGCCGTCAACCTCGGCATCAAGCTGGAGATCGTCTGGGATCAGTATCGCGACAGCCCGGCACGCAAAGCCGGCGTCACCTGCCAGGACTGCCACATGGGCAAGGTCGCCGGAAAGCCCGAGGGCTATGCGACCGCACCCTCCGCCGTGGTCGGCGGCAAGGAGATCAACCCGGGACGCAAGCACGCCAACCACCGCTTCATCGGCCCGGGCTATTCGATCGCCCATCCCGGCATCTTCCCTCACAACACGAAGGCCCAGGCCTATCAGCATCAAGGATTGGCTGGAGTTCGACTGGCGCGCCGGCTGGGGCACCACCGAGTTCGAGGACAAGGTCGCCGACGGCAAGATCAAGGTCGACTTTCCCAAGCGCTGGGCCGATGCGCTCGACCGTGAAGACGCCCGGCAGATCATCGACGAGAACCTCAAGAAGCTCGACGAGCGTGACAAGCTCAGACAGCAGGTCATGGAGAACAGCAGCCACATCGATGGTCCCTACATCGAGGGCACGCCGAGCGTCGGCAAGGATCTGGCGTTCTCCTACAAGATCAAGAACACCAATACGGGGCACAACCTGCCGTCCGGTTCGCTCGGTGCGCAGCCGCAGCTCTGGGTGAACGTCGCTCTCATCGATCCCGACGGCAAGAACGTCTGGGAGTCGGGCTACGTCGACAGCAACGGCGACATGGCCGATCTGCACAGCCTGGATGTCGCGGCCGGCCGCATCAAGACGGACCAACAGCTGGTGCACTTCCAGACCAAGTTCCTGACGACCAACGTCAAGGGCACGGACCGCGAGATGTACCTGCCGGTGAACTTCGACATCGACCCGCTGCCGCATCTGCGGCCGCCCGGCGTCCCGACCACGGTTCTCAACCATCCGCCGCTGGTGCGCATGGAGAACCACTCGCTGCCGCCGCTGGGTGAGAAGCTGGCCAGTACCAAGTGCCAGGCAGCCTGATCACGAAGCCGGGCAAGTACCAACTCGCCTTCCGCATGCGGAGCCGTGCCGAGCCGATCTACTTCATGCGCTTCGTCCGTTCCACCAAGGAAATGGAGCAGAGCATGAACGAGCGGATCATGAACTTCCACGCCTTCGCGGTGGAGGTCGAAGTGAAGGGTTAGTTCCGAGAGCTTAAGGGTTTGCGGGGACCCGAGCAAGGGGTCTCACATGACGTGTAATGCGTACGGTTCGAGGGCAACGACCGCCATTATCGCGCTGGTAGCCAGTGGCTACCTCGTCGTGTGCGGCGGCACGGCTGCAGAGCTTGCGGCAGACGAGAGCAGCAGCAAGACCGACGAGGGCTGGTCGACCCAAGTGCGGGCCGGCGACGCCCGCGTCACGACCAGCGGCAATCGAAGCCGATGCGAAGAAGGTCGACGCACCTTCAGAGAAGAAGGTCAGCGCACCCTCTGAAAAGAAGAGTGCCGACCGAAGACCGCAGGGCCGGCAGCAGCAAAACGCAAGGACGCGGGCGGCAAGAAGGACCTCTTTCAACCCGATCCGCAGTACGAAACAGAACTACAGTGCCGAGGAGCAGGTCGACATCTACGGCGCGAAGAGCGCGGTCGAGCCGCCGCGCCCGCTGCTCGAGCTCGGTCGCCAGCAATACACCTCCGGCATATACGACGAGAGCAGCACCCTCCTGGGTGGAACGAATCTGCTGCTCCCGGGCCTCGCCATCTACGGCGACTGGCGGACGGCGGTCGCCTACAACAACAACAACGGCAAGGATATCGCCCAGATCGCGACCCGGCTGAACCTCGACGTCGACTTCAAGATCACCGGCACCGAGCGAATCCACGCCTTCTTCACGCCGCTTCAGGAGAACAACAACAAATTCACCCGCTTCGAGTTCGGCGGCGGCGACGGCAATGAGAAGTTCAACGATGAGTTCGACTTCGAACCGCAGACGCTGTTCTTCGAGGGTGACGTCGGCTCCCTCTATTCCGGTTTCTCCGGCAAGGAAGCCAGTTTCGACCTGCCCTTCACCGTCGGTCTCTTCCCGCTGTTCCTGCAGAACGGGATCTGGGCGAACGACGCGATCCTCGGCGGCGCGGTGAGCCTTCCCGCGAAGAACTCGGCGGCGCTGGGCCTTGCCAACTTCGACGTCACCTTCTTCGCCGCGTTCGACAATGTCGACAACGCGGGCATCATCGGAGCGGACGACGACGACAACCACAACGCCAACCTCTATGGCGTAACCGCCTTCATCGACGCCTTCGACGGCTATATCGAAGCGGGCTACGGCCTGATACAGGGCCGCGACGAACAGGACGGCCTTCTGACGCACTTCCTGACCGCCGCTTACAGCCGGCGCTATTACAACACCTTGTCGAACTCGACCCGCGTGTTCGCGAACTTCGGGGAAGACCCCGAAGGGAACAGCGACGGCCTTGCCATCATTTCGGAGAACAGCCTGATCTCGGGCTTGCCGAGCACGCTGCTCCCCTACGCCAACTTCTTCGTCGGCTTCGGCAACCCTCAGCCCCTGGTCGATGGCAATGGCGCGGGCATACTGAAGAACGTCGGCATCAACTTCGAGACCGACGCCCTGACCGGCTACCCGAAACTCGACGACACCGGCTCCAACACCTTGGGCGGCGCGATTGGCTTGCAGTATCTCTTCAATCTGGATCAGCAGCTCGTCTTCGAGGTGGCCATGGTGCAGCCCTTCGAGGATGACGGCATCGGCGCCCAGGACGCGCAGTACGGCTTCGGTGTTCGCTATCAGATCCCGATCGACCGGGCCTGGCTGTTCCGCGCCGATGCGACCTATCAGATCCTCGAGGGCGGCGACGAAGACAACTTCGGCATCCGCGCCGAGGTCCGCAGGAAGTTCTGACCGATCGCATGCGAGGTATCTCATGAGTAGTCGGAATTTATTCGCATCCAGTCTGATGGCTTGCCTTGCTGGCGGTCGGCTTCCTCGGCATTGCGCCAGTGGCCAATGCCGCATCGGCCGGGAAGTCCTTTCTGAAGCCCGGCGAAAGCGCCAGGAATTATGTGCTTGAGATCAACGTCGTGGCCGCGGCCCACGCATTCCCCTGCCTATAGGCCCGAGCTACATCTACTACGATTATCCCTACTACTACAGCCGCGGCCATTATCCGACGCATATCGGGGGCTATGTCTACTATCCCCGCAACTACTACACCCGCGGTTTATCTCGAGGTCCTGGATCCTCTCAGCGCCCGAGATGCGCGCGGGCATTGGTAGCGGTGAGGTGCGCAGATGCAAAGGAAGCGGCTTGACGTAGAGACTTGCAAAGCTCGTCTCGAAGATATCGAAGCTCGACTTAAGCTTGGGAAACTCAACAAAGCAGAAGCGGACGCGGCGAGACTTGCTCTCCTCTCGCAGCTGCGGTCATCGAGCTGGGGCTTCGGCCAAGATCTTCGACGTGCCGCCCGGACGTTGATTGCGCCTGCCGCGGTCTTTCTCCTCGTTGCAGGCATTGGCGCAGCTACGTCCTATGTGGCGGATCCTCCCGAGGCGACCGGCTCAGGGGACACGAACTCAGTTTCGCTGTCGGATTCGGGCCGGATGGCGAAATGCTTGCGAGCCTCACGGACTACACGCGTTCCATTGGAGCCGAAGAACCAGCGTCTACGGCGGCAGCTGGCAAACTGCTGCCTGATGTGAACACGATGATCGAACGGTTAGCGGCTCGGCTCGAGACCACGCCAGAGGACATCGAAGGCTGGCGGATGCTCGGTTGGTCCTACTTCCACACGGCGCGCTATGAACAGGCAGCTGCCGCCTATGCGAGAGCGGTAGAGCTTGATCCGAGTTCCGCCGAGCTCAAGCGCTCGTACGAGGAGGCCAAGGCGAAGGCCTCCAAAAGCGCCAATTCAGAGACAGCCTCGTCTTTGCAAACCGAGGCCGTCGGCAAGGGCGGTGACGGACCAAGCGTCGAGAAAATTGCCAAGTCCGAAGCGATGCCTCCGCACGAGCGTGAGGCTGCAATCCGATCGATGGTCGATGGCCTGGCAGATCGCCTGGAGAGTTCTCCGCGAGACGTCGAGGGCTGGACTCGCCTCATGCGCTCTCGAGTTGTGCTTGGCGAAAGAGAGGTCGCGGCAACAGCGTTCCAGCAAGGCGCTCGAGGTCTTCAAGGACGACTTTGCAGCATCGGGCAAGATTACGGCCGCGGCGATCGAGCTCGGCCTGAAGGCCGAATGACTGCTCTGCATTTTTGCCTGGAAGACGTGCAGGAGGCCGACATGAACTTTGAGGGCTTGTTCCAGCAGCGGCTCGAGATCGCTTCATCGAGAAGGTCGATATCGCGTTTTCGCGGATTTGAAGCGCCGCCGCGGGTTCTTTCCAGTGGCAGATCATTTCGCGGCAAATGGCTCGCGCGAGGTTACGGTGTGGTGCTCCAACGATTATCTCGGCATGGGCCAGCACCCAGCGGTGTTGGCGGCCATGCACGAGGCGATCGACGCCGTGGGAGCCGGCTCCGGCGGCACGCGCAATATCTCTGGCACGACCCACTATCACGTGGAGCTCGAAAGCGAGCTTGCCGACCTCCATGGCAAGGAAGCCGCGCTTCTTTTCACCTCAGCATACGTCGCCAACGACGCGACACTCTCGACCCTCGTCAAGCTCGTTCCTGGCACGGTCGTCTTCTCGGACGAGAAAAACCACGCGTCGATGATCGAGGGCATCCGCCACGGGAAGTGCGAGAAGCACATTTTCCGTCACAACGACGTTGCCGACCTCGAGGCGAAACTTAAGAAATTTCCGAAGGGCACGCCCAAGATCATCGCCTTCGAGAGCGTCTACTCCATGGACGGGCACATCGCGCCGATCGCGGCGATCTGCGATCTCGCCGAGAAGTACGGGGCGCTCACCTACCTCGACGAGGTGCACGCGGTCGGCATGTACGGCCCGCGCGGCGGCGGCATTGCCGAGCGCGACGGCGTCATGGACCGGGTCGACATCATCAACGGCACGCTCGCCAAGGGGTTCGGCGTCATGGGCGGCTACATCGCCGGCTCCCGCGACCTCTGCGATGCGATCCGCTCGTTTGCGTCGGGCTTCATCTTCACGACATCGCTCGCGCCGGCGATCGCCGCCGGCGCGCTTGCTTCCATCCGTCATTTGAAGACGTCGAGCGTCGAGCGTGCCCGTCACCAGGAGCGGGTTCGGACACTCAAAGCGTCGCTCAAGGCGAAGCGTTTGCCCGTTATGGACAATCCAAGCCATATCGTCCCTGTGATGGTCGGTTGCCCGGTTCACTGCAAGGCGGTGACGGACGCGCTGCTCCGCCAATACGGGATCTACGTGCAGCCGATCAATTATCCGACTGTGTCGAAGGGCACCGAGCGGATGCGTCTCACGCCATCGCCGGTGCACTCGGACGAGCAGATGGCGAACTTGATCCATGCACTCGACGAGCTCTGGGCGGCTTGCCCGGTCTCAAACGGCACCTACGTCAGGCTGGCGGCGGAGTAGAATTCTTCGCGCATGCTGACCGACATGCGTGTGTTGGCTTCCTCCGATGCGAACTCACTTTGTCTCCAAGCACCAGACCGGCGTTGGCCGTAAAGACCATGTCGGGCACACCCGGCTCCGACGGGACAAACGCAAGCTTGATGAGGCTGGATAAGATGCTGCGCAAACGCTCCCACTGCCATCCGGCGAGCGCGCGATCGACCTTGCCGGTCTGATTTTTCATCCAGTGGTTGATTACGTAGTCGACGCTGAAATATCCAGGCGCACACATCAGGATGGTTTGGGTCGGCGGTCATCGTCGTGCGGTCCGAGCTGCCGTTGAAAGACGCGGTTGTACTAGTCACCTGCGACACGAGCATTCAGCGGTCGTCTGCTCGTTGTTCTTCATGGGTCGCGGTGGCGACTTCAGTGCGGCGGCAAATCGCTCGATCGCCCAGTCGGCCTGCTCGCGCGTGACGATGAGAGGCGGGGCGATGCGGATCGTTTGGTCGTGCGCGTCTTTGGTCAATACGCCAAGGCGCGACAGTGCCTCGACGTAGCCGCGGGCGCTGCCGGCTTCCTTGTGGACTTCGATGGCTAGCATCAGCCCGCGCCCGCGCACCTCGCGCACGGCGTCGGTGCGAACGGCCTCGAGACCTGCCTTGAGATAGGTGCCCATCGAAGCCGCGTTGGCGATCATGTCGTCTTCAATCAGCACGTCGAGGGAAGCGCAGGCCACGGCGCAAGCCAGCGGATTTCCTCCAAACGTCGAGCCGTGCTGCCCGGGTTGCAGGACGCCCAGAACTTCGTTGTTCGAAAGTACGGCCGACACGGGATAAAAGCCGCCGGACAGTGCTTTGCCGAGCAGCGTCACGTCGGCTTCGATCCCTTCGTGCTCCTCGGCGAGCAGCTTGCCGGTGCGGCCGAGCCCCGTCTGGATTTCATCGAGGATGAGCGTGATGCGCCGTTTCGTGCAGAGTTCGCGCACCTTGGCAAAATATCCGGTCGGCGGGATAGCGACGCCGGCTTCGCCCTGGATGGGCTCGACCATAAAGGCGACGGTGTTCGGCGTGATGGCGCTGGCAAGCGCCTCGAAGTCGCCGAACGGCACGATGCGGAAGCCCTTGGGAAACGGACCGAAGCCGTTGCGCGCGTCGGGGTCGGTGGAGAAGCCGACGATGGCGATGGTGCGGCCGTGGAAATTGTCGGCGCAGACGATGATCTCAGCCTCATCCTCCGGCACGCCACGCACTTCGTAGCCCCACTTGCGGACGGCCTTGATGGCTGACTCCACGGCTTCGGCGCCGGAGTTCATGGGGAGTATCTTATGGGCGCCGGTCAGGCCCGCGAGTTTCTCGTAAAACAGCGCGAGCTTGGTCGTTGCGAAAGGCGCGCGAGGTGATCGTCAGCCTGCCGGCTTGCTCGACCAGCGCTGCCAGAATTTTCGGGTGGCAGTGGCCTGGTTGACGGCAGAGTATGCTGAAAGGCAGTCGAGGTAGCGATTGCCGTCGACGTCCCACACCCAGACGCCGCGCCCTCGGCTCAGCACGACGTCGAGCGGCTTGTAGTTGTGCGCACCGAGCCGCCACTCGCTTTCGTCCAAGTTGATTGAATTTCTCGCGATCATGTGGCCCGGCCTCCGACTCACCGGGTCCATGATTTCTTGGAGACGTGGCGCCGAAAAGTCGGAATTCGTGCTACTTTCTGCGGGTGAAATAGCCAGTTTGGCGGTAAGAAACTGAGCATTATGCTAGGTTCATGGGATGGACGATCTCGACCACCGTCTGCTTGCCCTACTGCGCAACGACGCGCGCCGCTCGATTGCGTCGTTGGCGAGTGAGCTCGACGCCTCGCGGGCGACAATACGCGCGCGTCTGGACAGGATGGTGCGATCAGGGGTGATCAGCGGCTTCACTATCGTCGTGCGCGATCCCTCGCAACGCAATCACGTGCGCGCCGTCGCGTTGATCGCCGTCGAGGGTAAAGGCGTGGAGAAGGTGATGCGACGGATGCACGGCTTTCCGGAAGTCCGCCGGTTGCATTCGACCAACGGGCGCTGGGACATCGTCGCCGAACTCGTCACCGACACGCTCGCGGCATTCGACGGGCTGCTCAACCGCATCCGCGCGATCGACGGCATAACGGCGACCGAAACGAGCATTCTGCTGTCCTCGTCAAAAGATCTGGTCTGAACCCGCTCATAGATCGTTGTAAGCGCGCTCGCCGTGCTCCGTAAGATCGAGGCCGGCACGCTCGCTCTCATAGGTCGGACGCAACCCGATCGTGAGCTCGAGGACAAGGTAGATGATGGCTGAGCCGAAGCCAGACCACACCAGCGTCAGTAACACGGCTTTGCATTGAGCCACCATCTGCGTGCTCATCGTATAAGTGGCGACCGCTTCGCCCGGGCTCAACGCATAGTCGGCGACGCCGGTACCGCCGAGGTGCGGGTTGACCAGCAGGCCGGTGCCAAGCGCGCCGATGATGCCGCCGATGCAGTGGACGCCGAACACATCGAGACTGTCATCGTATCCGAGAGCGCTCTTCACGGCGGTGCAGAACACGAAGCAGACGACGCCCGCAACGACGCCAAGCGCAAGCGCACCCATGGGCCCGGCAAATCCCGACGCCGGTGTCACCGCCACCAATCCGGCGACCGCGCCGGTGGTGAGACCGAGCAGGGTCGGCTTCCCTTTGGTCACCCACTCGGTAAGCATCCAGCCGAGCGCAGCCGTCGCGGTAGCGCCGAACGTATTGCCCATGGCAAGCGCCGCCGTGCCGGTTGCTTCCAGGTTCGAGCCGCAGTTAAAGCCGAACCATCCGACCCACAAAAGCGAGGCGCCAACCATCGCCAGCGTCAAGGAATGTGGCGGCATCGGCTCGCGGCCGTAACCCACGCGCGGTCCGAGTATCAACGCCCCAACGAGTGCGGCGATGCCAGCATTGGTGTGCACCACTGTGCCGCCAGCGAAGTCGATGGCGCCCCATTGGTAGGCCAAGCCGGCATCGTGCAGGACTGCGTCAAGATGGTTTTGTGCGTCGATCTTGGCGAGGCCCGTCGCTTGCGACACCTCGCGCGCCGCGTTGGCGATGTTGTCGGGGCCCGCCCAATACCACACCATGTGGGCGATCGGAAAATAGACGACCGTCACCCATAGGATCATGAACACGATCAGCGCCGAAAATTTCATGCGCTCGGCGAATGCGCCGACGATCAGCGCGGGCGTGATCGCGGCAAACGTCATTTGAAACCAGACGTAGGCGTACTCCGGCACGTAGACGCCGTTTGAGAATGTCGCCGCTTCGGAGCTTGGCGTCACGCCCCGCAGGAATGCTTTCGAGAGGCCGCCGATCCAGTCATTGAATTGACCGCCGTTGGTGAACGTGAGGCTATAGCCGTAAAGCATCCAGATGACGCACACGATGCAGACGATCGTGAACACCTGCATCAGCATGCTGATGGCATTCTTGGTGCGCACCAGGCCGCAGTAGAACAGCGCCAGTCCCGGTATTGTCATGAGCAAAACCAGGACGGTCGACAGCATCAGGAATGCGGTATCGCCCTTGTCGGGCGCGGCGAGCGCGGCGGTCGGAGTGAATGCGAGCGCAACGCTCAGCGGCAACCATGCCCTGCGCGACGCGTTGACCGGCAGCATCATGTCTTGCTCTCCCCTGGGGCGCGATGCCCGACGCTGACACTAACTGCGAGCGCGCGCAGAGACGACACCCACCACTGCTCGCGAATTGAGCAAATGCTGCATTAAATCAAGTCAGCACAGCAACTTGAGACGGCCACAAACTACAACTACGAATGCTCTTAGATCTACGAGAACGTTTTCGTTACCGATCGAATGCACCATTCCTAGGGGACACGCGCGTCAGCGATTTCGCGACGCACTGAGGGATAGACGGTATGGGGCGCCGTGACGAGCCGGAACTGGAAGAACTTTCGAAGCTGCTGAGGCGCCTCGAGACCATGGAGGTCACGCCCAAGCAGGAAATCGCGCGTCCGCCCGAGCGCGACGCTGCGCAGCCGCCGGCCGAGTATGTCGGAGCGTTGCGCGGCGCTGCGCCTGCCAAAGTTTCCGACGACCAGCGTGGCTCGTCTTACGACAAAGCAACGCATCGCGCGCTCGATACTCAGTCGCGATCTGACAAGAACGCGCGCTCCGCAAGCACGCCGATCGTCATCGGCGCTACGACTGCGGCGGTAGTGTCCTCGGTAGTGGCTGCCGGGCTGGTGCTATGGATCAACGGAAGCGGCGAAAAGAAGACCGAGGGCGAACGGCGCCTGACGTTCTACGCACCGGCCGAGCCGAGCGGGGCGGGCCCGAGACCCGACGGCAACGCCGCCACGCCGGCGGTTCGGAGCGGTACGGCTGCGCCGCAGCCGACGAACGTGCAGGCGCTTTTGCAGCGCGCCGATTTCTACCTGCGCAGCAGCAAACCGGGCGAGGCACGGGTCGTGCTGGAGCAGGCGGCGGAGCTCGGCTCAGGCGTTGCCGCACTGACCCTAGGCGCCATGTATGATCCGGGTCGTACCACTCAGTTCAGCAACCTCGAGCTCAAGGCCGATCCGACGGTAGCGCGGGCTTGGTACGAGCGCGCCAAGAACCTCGGCGTTGCCGAGGCAAATGATCGCTTGGCAGAACTTGCCGCGAGATGACCGCAGTCGGGGATTAAATCGCTCGGACGGAGCAATCGTAAGTTGTCGCCATAGTTCGGAGTTGGCGCATGGGGGAAGGTTACATCAACGGCGCGCGCGCGCTCGGCCTCGCGTCGGCGTTGCGCGTACCGGCACAGGCCGACCAAGGGGGCATCGGCGCCTCTTTAGCGGCCGCACAGCAGCAAATCGTCAACTGTGGACGATCGCTCGCAGGGCTCGTGGAGCCGGCTGGTCGGGCACTCATCGGCGAGGCCATCAATCGGCTCGACCAGCAGGTGTTCCGCATCGCCGTAGTCGGCCAGATCAAGTCCGGCAAGAGCTCGTTCATCAACGCGTTCGTGCGTCAGCCGAAGCTGCTGCCGACCGACGTCACGCCATGGACGACCACCGTCACCCACATGCACTTCGGCGAGCACAAGCCGGAGTCGGGCGCTGCGTCGTTCCAGTTCTTTTCCGCAGCGGAATGGCGCGATCTCGCCAACGGCGACCGACGCATCCGCGAGCTAACGCAGCGTTTGGACCCGAGCTTTGAGCCGGATCTGCTCCGCCGCCATGTCGAAGCGATGAAGCAACGCGCCGTCATGCGGCTGGGAGCGGATTTTGCGGAGCTGCTCGGAAGCGCGCATAGCTTCGATAGCTTCAACACCGAGCTGCTGGCGCGCTACGTCTGCTCCGGCGACTTCGCCGGCAACTCGCCGCTCGGTCAATTTGCCGACATCACCAAGCAGGCCGACCTATATTTCGACGAGGGCCCATTCGCCTTTCCGGTGACACTCACCGACACGCCGGGCACCAACGATCCGTTCCTCATCCGCGACGAGATCACACGGCGCAGCCTCGAATCCGCCGACCTCTACGTCGTCGTGCTCACCGCGCGTCAGCCGTTGGCGGAGGCGGACGTCAATCTCATGCGCCTAATGCACGGGCTGAACAGCGAACGCATCATCGTGTTTGTAAATCGCGTCGATGACTTCGCCGATGTCGGGTATGACCTCGCCGAAGTGCTGATGTACGTGGAGAAGAAGCTAAAGGACAACTTCCCGGGAGCACGCATCCCTCTCGTCGCCGGAAGCGCCGCTTGGGCCAACTGCGCGCTGAAGCCGGACGACAACTCTCTGCTTCGGCTGATGCAGCGTCCCTCGCTCGGCTACCTATCGGACATCGGTCTCGTGCAGCCGCAAGACTTGACGCCCGATGCGCTGAACGATGTCGAAAGCCGCGAGCGGTTGCGCAGCGCCCTTTTTGCCGCGTCGGGCCTTCCCACGATGTATCGCGCAGTGGCGGACTGCATGGGCTCCAGTCAAGCGGCGCATATGCAGATGCAGACGGCCCGCTGGTTCGGCGGCATGGCGAACGCCAGCGCGAAAGCCGCCAATTTCGAGCTGGAGTCGTCGCGTGCCGAGCTC
Source organism: uncultured Alphaproteobacteria bacterium (assembly GCA_963724595.1). Taxonomy (GTDB): domain Bacteria; phylum Pseudomonadota; class Alphaproteobacteria; order Rhizobiales; family Hyphomicrobiaceae; genus Hyphomicrobium_A. The sequence continues at coordinate 30,541 of CAVRVR010000046.1, forward strand.
CCGTCGGCAGGATCGGGCGCTTCCGACACGCGCGTGGCCCTCGAGCGGGAGACCGGCGCGCTTAACGAGGTCGCTGCCAACGTGGAGCGGTCGGCAAAGAACATCGAACTGCAGTTTTCGACGATCATCGGCGAGGAAATGACCGGGCTGCGCCAAGCGCTGCAAACGGTCGTCGTTGCCCACGCCGCCAAGGAGCGCGACGTTCTCATTGCGACGCTGGAAGGGGGGCGCGCCCCGCGCACTTGGACCCTCGAAGGCGTCGCATTGCGGCGCGCCCTGGCTGTGGAGTTCAAGAATCGCTTCGACAGTGCAGCGGCACGCGTGCTCGAGCTGCAGGGCAAGGTTGCGCCGGAGTTGGCACGGCTGATGAGCTTGATCGCTCCCGAGATAGCGATGCCCGCCGAACCCGAAAAGCGCTTGCTGCTCATTCCGCCGCCGTCGATGGCAGCGCTCAGCCGGTTTGTTGCCTTGGACATCGAGGATTCCTGGTGGTCGTCCCTATGGAAAGGGCGCACGTCCCCGAGCGTCTACGGGGAGCAGATCGAAGGCCTCATCAAAACGGAGTTCCAGCCGGTAGCCGACGAGCTTGTCGACACTGCCCAGCGTGTATTGAGCAATTACGCGATGACGTCGTCCAAATGGTCGTTCGGCCTGTGCGTCAACATCATCCAAGCGGTCACGCGTCGGCGTGTGCAACTCATTGGGCAGCTCGGCGGAGATGTGAAAGCTTCGGCTGCTCGGCCCGACTATCTCGCCCCCGAACGCGAGCTACAGGCGCAGGCGCTGACGGATCGGCTGAGACGGTGTGGCGCCCTCAACCACCAACTCGAGATCATCGTCCATGATCTCGGAACGCGGCTGCAGCGCCAGACTGAGATCGTACAATGACCGGCGGCGCCCATGAGCTTTTGACGGTGCTGCAAGACGCACGCCGCCAACTCGAAAGTCTGCACCGCTATGATCCGGCGCTGGCGGCTTGTGCCGCCGGTTTGGCGCGCATGGAGGCGGTGCTGGCGCGGCCACCGCGCGTGGTCATCCTCGGCGATGTCAACTCCGGGAAGACTTCGGTTGCCGATCTGCTGCTTGGCGTCGGACTGCTTCCTTCGAGCGTCGTCGCCAACACCCGGATGCCGGTTCTCATTCGCTATGCAGAGACGGCGACACTCCACGCCGTCGGCGATGATACGCGCCGGCTGCTGACCAAGGAGGATCTCGACGAATTGCCGGTGGGCGTGGAGCTCAAGGCTCTGGAAATCGGTTTGCCCAGCGAACGTTTGACCGAATTTGAGATCCTCGACACGCCGGCGATGTCCGCGGCCCACGGCATCAATGACGAGGGCGACATTCGCATTTGGTGCACGGTGGCGACGCGCGCTTGGACGGAAAGTGAGCGCGCCTTCTGGTCCGCACTTCCACCCCGCAGCTGGCGCAATGCCCTGCTCGTGGCCACCCACAAGGATGCTCTCGAGGATCCTGCTGATGCAATAAAGATCGAATGGCGGCTGCGAGCAGCGGCCGGCGATATGTTTCGAGACATTATTCTCGTGTCTGCGACCGACGCCGGGAAGTCGCGGCGCAGCAACGGACGCCCATCCGATGCCAGTGCGATCACCCTCCTTGGACAGGTTCGCGTCTGGGCTGCAGAGATCCGTGACCGGCGCGCGCACAAAGTCGAGAGAATCGTGCGGCGACTAACACGATTGACCTTGCATCACCTGGCACGCGCCCCGCTGAAATCCGCCGAGGCCGGCGTTCTCAGAGAATGGGAAACCGATTGCGCTGTGCTACTCGGGGGCCTGGGGAGTGCGCCCGCTGATCTTGGCAGAGTCATGCGCGAGATGTTGCGTCGGTTCGCGCGATCGTTGGAGCTGGCGCGTCCCGGCAGCATCGAACGCAACAGCTTCTCGCCCTCTGCGGCCCAGGGAGTATACGGGCGCGTCCCCCGGCGCGGATCACCGGCACGCCGGTACGCCGGACTGGTCGCCGCCGACCTCACGGCGCTACTGCGCTTTGAGCTTGCGCGCTCCGCCTTGCGCGACCCGAGTCTATTTGCCGACTACGCAGCTGCGCGGGCAGTCCTGCTGCCTCTTGCACGGCTCGATGTTGAATTCGATGACCTGGAAAGCCTGCTCGCTTCTGGCAACAAGAGCGAAGTCGTAGTCGCCAGTGCGTCTCCCGATCAAGGGCTGCTGGCGCTCTCGCGCGCTCAGTGAATTCGCCGCGCCGCTCCGAGTGGCTCGTTCGAGCCAACTCGCGCCAGATCAGGGTTCGGTCGCTTCGCCCATTGCCGGCATCTCGGGGTTTTCATTGACGGCCGTCGGTGCGCTGCCGGCATCTGACGATCCAGCTACTCACTGATGCCAGTCGGCGGGAGAGGACATAGAATATCGGCGTAAAGACGAGGCCGAACAGCGTCACGCCCAGCATGCCGAAGAACACCGCAGTGCCCAATGACTGGCGCATCTCGGCGCCGGCGCCCACCGCCACTGCCAACGGCAGCACGCCGAGGATGAACGCCAGCGACGTCATCACGATCGGCCGCAATCGCGTGCGTGCGGCGGCGACGGCCGCATCGAAGCGTGACATTCCTTGCTCTTCTGCTTGCTTGGCGAACTCGACGATCAAAATAGCGTTCTTGGCCGCAAGTCCTACGAGCACGACGAGCCCGATCTCGACCAGAATGTTGCGATCGAGGCCGCGCAGGTTGACGCCGATCATCGCGGCCAGAATGCACATCGGCACGATGAGGATGACCGCCAGCGGTAGCAGCCAGCTTTCATACAGTGCGGCCAGAAGAAGAAAGACGAACACGACGGCCAAGCCGAAAGCCAGCATCGCCGTGTTGCCGGCGAGCTTTTCCTGCAGCGCAATTTCCGTCCATTCGAAGCCGAAGCCGGAGGGCAATTTCTCTGCGGCGATTTTCTCGACTGCTGCGAGCCCCTGACCCGACGAGAAGCCCCGCGCCAGCGACGTCTGCACTTCGGCCGCGGGGTACAGATTGTAGCGCGGCACGCGATACGGGCCGGTCGTGTCGGAGAACGTGGCGACCGAGCCGATGGGCACCATCTCGCCTGTCACATTGCGCGTCTTGAGGTTTGCCACATCGCGCAGCGTCAAGCGGAAGGGGTTGTCGGCCTGCGCCGTGACACGATATGTGCGACCCAGAATATTGAAGTCGTTGACGAACGCCGAGCCCATGTAGACCGACAGCGTATCGAACACGCGAGAAATGGGTACCCCGAGCTGCTCGGCCTTGGTGCGATCGATGTCGGCGTAGATCTGCGGTGTGCGCGTATTGAATAGCGTGAAGGCCTGCGTGAAGCCGGGTGTTTGGCCTGCCGTGCCGGCGACCGCCCACGCGGCCTGCTCGAGCGCCGGCAAGCCTCGCCCGGCGCGATCCTGCACGTAGCCTTGCAATCCTCCGCCCGTACCGATGCCGGGCACCGACGGTGGCTCGAGAACGAAGACGAAGGCTTGGCGCAGCTTCCCCATCTGTTGGCGCAGGTCGGCCAGGATGCCATCCTTGGTAAGGCCCTCGTGCTCGCGCTCCTCGAAGGACTTCAAGCGAACGAAGATGACGCCCGTGTTGGGGGCGTTGGTGAAGGTTGCGCCGTCGAACCCGACGAAGGCTACCGCCGCTTCGACGCCGGGACGCGTGAGCATGATGTCGCCAGCCTTGCGGACCACCTCGTCGGTGCGGGTTAGTGTCGAACCGGGCGGCAACTGAAAGGCGGCAATGAAATAGGTGCGGTCGAGCTGAGGGATGAGCCCCGTCGGCGTGGTGACGAGGCGATAGTATGTGAGGCCGAGCAGGCCGCCATAGATGATCAGGAAGATTGCACCGAGGCGGACGAAACGCGCGGTCATCGCGCCGTAAGCGTTAGACAGGCGCTCGAATGCCCAGTTGAAGCCGGCAAAGAACCAGCGCACGGGCGCCATGAGCGTCGACAGGACACCCTTCTTTTCCCCAGCGTGCTCGTCGTGTGGTTTCAGCAGCAGCGCCGCGAGTGCTGGTGAAAGCGTGAGAGAAACGATCGCTGAAATTGCCGTTGAGGCGGCAATGGTGATGGCGAACTGACGATAGAACGAGCCCTGCAGGCCGGCGATGAATGCGGTCGGCAAAAATACAGCGATGAGCACCAACGAGATGGCGACGAGCGCGCTGCCAACGTCGTCCATCGTCTTGTGCGCCGCCTCGCGCGGGGTCATGCCCTGGCGCAGATAGCGCTCGACGTTCTCGACCACGACGATGGCATCGTCGACGACGATACCGATGGCCAGTACGAGGCCGAACAGCGAAAGCGTGTTGAACGAGATGCCCACCGCCGCCATGACCGCGAAGGTCCCGATCAGCGACACAGGAATAGCGACGATCGGGATGATCGCGGCGCGCCAAGTCTGCAAGAAGAGGATGACGACGACGACCACGAGCAGCACGGCTTCAAAAAGCGTCTGCACCACGGCATCGACGGATGACTGGATGAAGTCGGTGGGATTGTAGACAACCGAGTAGGCGATGCCCGGCGGGAAATCCTTCGCCAGCCGGTCCATCTCACCGCGGATCGCTCTGGCGGTCGCCAGTGCGTTCGACCCCGGCCGCTGGAAGATGACCAGCGCTGTGGCGATCTTGTTGTTGAGGTAGGCGTTGACCGTATAGTCCTGCGAGCCGAGCTCGACGCGTGCGATGTCGCGCACGCGCACCACTGACCCGTCCTCGCCGGCCTTGACGACAATGTCCCCGAACTGGTCGGGAGACGTGAGCCGACCCAGGGTTTGCACCGACAGCTCGAATGCGCCTGGCGACGTTGCCGGCGGCTGGTTGATTGATCCCGCCGCCACCTGCAGGTTGGCCGCGCGCAAGGCGGCGACAACCTCGCCCGCCGTAAGGCCCACGTTCGCCACCTTCGCCGGGTCGAGCCAGACGCGCATCGAATAATCGCGCGCGCCGAAGATATTGACGTTGCCTACGCCGTCGAGACGCAACAGCACGTCGCGTACATAGAGAGTCGCGTAGTTGGAGATGTATTGCTGATCGCGACTGCCGTCCGGCGAGGTCATATGCACGACCATCATTAGGTCGGGCGAGGCCTTACGCACCGAGATACCGAGTCGGCGGACGTCCTCGGGAAGCCGCGGCTCGGCGACGGAGACGCGATTTTGCACCAGCACCTGCGCCTGATCGATGTTGGTGCCCGGCTTGAACACGACGTTGATGGAGAGCCGGCCATCACCCGTCGATTGCGAGACGATATAGAGCATATCGTCGACGCCGTTGACCTCTTGCTCGATGGGCGTCGCCACCGTTTCGGAGATGATCTGCGCCGAGGCGCCCGGATAGGTCGCCGCGATGTTTACGGTCGGAGGTGCGATCTCCGGATATTCGGCGATCGGCAGCGTGCGCTGCGCGATGGCGCCGATGATGAGGATGATGATCGACAGGACCGCTGCAAAGATCGGCCGGTCGATGAAGAAGTGGGGGAAACGCATTGCGATCGACCGCCCTGGCTCAGTTGCTTGCAGCTTTAGGGTCGGCCGGTTCCGGTTTGACCTTTACGCCTGGCCGGACAGCCGGATTGGCGATCCCGTCGACGACGATACGATCGCTGGCATTGAGCCCGCTTAGGACCACGCGCATGCCCTCGTGGATCGGTCCGAGCACGACAGGCTTTGGCACGACCGTGTCGTTAGCGTCGACCGCAAAGACGATCTTGCGCGTCTGGTCGGAGATCACCGCGCGGTCGGGAATGAGAATGGCGTCGACCTCGCCAGCAAATAGTTGGATGCGTCCGAACACGCCCGGGCTGAACAGCAGCTCTTTATTGTCGACTAGCGCGCGAGCTCGGATGGTGCCGGTCCGCACATCAAGTTGGTTGTCGACGAAATCCATCTTCCCGACGTGCGTCCAATCGGTCTCGTCGGCAAGGCGAATGCGTACGGGATTCTTGGCATCGCGCGAGGATGGACGGGCACCGGAGAGATTTGCCCGCGTATACCGCAGATAATCGCTCTCCGAGGCCTCGAACAGGAATTGGATGGGATCGAGCGAGACGATCGTCGCCATCAACGTCGTGGTGCCCGAGCCGCCGTTGACGAGGTTGCCCTCATTGACCTTCTTGTCCGAGATCCGGCCGGCGATCGGCGCCCTGACTTCGGTCCACTCGAAGTTGAGCTGGGCCGACCTTTCTGCCGCCTGGGCGACCTGCAGCTGCGCCTGCGCAACGGCAAGATTGGCCGCGCGCTGATCGTAGTCGCGCCCAGAGATAGCGTTCGTTCCGACAAGCGGCTTGGCGCGCTCGACATCGGCGGCGGTGACCTTGACCTGAGCCGCAGCGCGGGCGACCTCGGCTTTGGCGCTCTCCACGGCGATGGCGAACGGGCGCTGGTCGATGGTGAAAAGGAGATCACCCTGTTTGACGGTGGCCCCGTCAACGAAGTTCACCTTGTCGACAAAGCCTGACACGCGCGGACGAACTTCAACGGACTTAACGGCGACGAACCGACCGGAGAACTCGTCCCACGTGGTGATGTGCTTAGAGATCGGATTGGCGACGGTGACAGACAGCGTCGGCGCATCGGCAGCTTGCACCGAAACGTGCAGATCACCGGCAATAAGCCACGCAACGGCAAGCGCCAATAAGCGGCGGACGGTCAGGCCCATGGTCCCTCGCATGGTTAGTGACGGACTTGAGTGTAACCGGCATAGCAGAAGTTGGCGACGGTCAGTATTGCCCTCTTGGCAGGCGCATCCGGGGGCTCGCCTCACAATATCAGCCTGCCGGGTTCAGAGCGCGAAGTCGCCCGGGCCCTCGTGGATGCCGCCACCACACGGGGCCGTATTCCAAGGCTCACCGGCAACATTAACGTCGCGATTAACCTGATGCGAGCGGCCGCATAGGCGACGACAAGGATGTTCCAATTGGAACCGCTTCCGGCCTCGCGCGATCGTACACTCCCGCCGTGCCAACTTTCGGCGCGAGAAACAGATGTCGTTTGTAAACAGCAAGCTTTCATATTGGCGATGCGCCCTCTATGTCGGGATCGCACACCTCCATCTCACGCGGACCGCGGAGTTCGTCTGGCGGAGCTTGTGATCGCTGAAGTGCTGCGCGCGTGCGGATGTATCGCCAGCGCACAACGGACATTATTTTTGCGCAATCATCCCTCATTCTGACGGTGAGGCGTGCAGCGTTGACGAATTGCGGGGGAAGGCAATCATCAACGGAAGGGGGAACGCCCATGCCGCTTACACGGGCTGCGATACCGGCTGTTCAAGATACAACTCGCGGAGTCGTTCGCTTCGTCATGCGTGACGGAAGCAAGCGCGTCCACGTCTTAGTATCGAGCGCGGTGCTTGACGACTTTGACTATGTCTCGCCTGACCAATGCTCCTATTTCCACCGCTTCAAAGAGAACCGACTGCGCTTCGAACACATCGCCAGCGAAAAGTACGACAAGGGCTATGTCGAGGTGGACGGCACCGTCTGCATCAGAGCCATGGACCTGCCACTCATCAGTTCAGACTAAGTCGCGCGACGTTTGCCCGGCTTTCCTGACGCGGTAACGCGCGAGGCGTAGTCCCACGTGTTCGCCCCGGCTCGCCTGTTGGCGTCGGGCGGCGTTGGAATGCCCTCACGTGTGGCCGGGCAAGACCCACGTTTCGAAAGTCCGATTTCCACGCGTTGCACTATTCGTCGTCAGCGCTCCGCAGCGCGTTTGACGAGCTTTCGCTTGGACGCATTCCCACGTCACCTCGCAGATCGATGGATTTGGCGCCCACAGCGTCCTGCCGGATCACACCGCGGTGCTTTCCGGCGGCGTGCGACTGCTCGACCGCAAATTGACCCTTGGCGGACGGGTGTCCTACTTCTCTGAAAGCTACATCGGTGCCATCAATTCGGGCACGCTGGCGCAGCGCGCACCATATGGCAGTCCGTACATGCCGGGCTACACGCTGGTCGACTTCTTCTCGAGCTACAAGGTCTACGAGGGGGTCGAACTTGGCTTCAACGTCAACAACCTATTCGACAAGGTCTACACGCCGGCGCTGTCGACGACTTTCTCGGAAGGCACCAAGTGCTACGGGTCCAACCAGGTGGGCTGCATTGACTTCGGCATCGGTAGGACGTTCTTCCTGACAGCGAAGGCGCAGTTCTAAGGAGCGTTGATACGTAACTCGGGACTTGGTGAACCCCGTCCATCGAAGTTCCGCCCATCGTAGCAGTGAGGCACCCCCTCACTGCTACGCATTGCTTTCGGCCAGTCCCCATCTTTGTATCTTCGCAGGAGTATCACCAACATGTTCATCGCTATGAACCGGTTCAAGGTTCTCAAGGGTTCCGAGAAGGACTTCGAGCAGGTTTGGCTCAGCCGCGAGACGCACCTCGGCGAGATGCCGGGTTTCATCGTCTTCCATCTACTGAAGGGTCCCGAGCGCGAGGATCACGTCCTCTATTCGTCGCACACCATGTGGCGGTCGCACGCGGACTTTGAGGCGTGGACCAAGTCGGACCAGTTCCGCAAAGCGCACGCGCGCGCCGGGTCCAACAAGCCACTCTATCTCGGACATCCCGAGTTCGAGGGCTTCACTGTCCTGCAGGAGGAGAAGGCCGACGGCTCGCGCATGGATGCGGCGGAGTAAATGGTAGAAATGAAAGCGGCAGTAGAAGAGCTACCATCTCTTTCCGCGCGAGTCGCCGCGAGCCCCGGAGATCTGCTTGAGCAGATCGCCCGCGAGTACGGCGTCAGCACCCTCGAGGTCGTCCGCAATCTGCCTCCCGAGCAGGGAACGCTGGTGCCCGGCGAAGAGTTCGCCGACATCATGCAGGACGTGACCTCGTGGGGCGAGGTCCTGTTCCTGATCCACAACACCGACATCGTGCTTGAATGCACCGGCAGGCTGCCGCCTGGAACGTTCGGGCACGGATACTTCAACATCCACGGCGACAGTCCGATCGGCGGACACATCAAGGCCGACAACTGCAAATCGATCGCCTTCGTCGCGCGCGGCGCTAAGCGGATCTCGATGTCGATCCAGTTCTTCAACGGGGTCGGCGAAACGATGTTCAAGATCTTCGTGCGCCGTGACGAGGCGCGCGAGCTCATCGCCGAGCAGGTGGAGAAATTCCACGCCCTGCGCGCGCACATGGCTGAAGCCTATGCTGGATAGCGCTGACTGCGCTCCGCGATCAAGCAGGAACCAACTCCTTAGGCTCAGGCCGCACGCCTTATGCCGAGACGTTCACGGCCTGAGATGTTTTTGCAGTTGGGGAACACGCCGCTCGTACCGCTCGGGCATTTGAGCTTGAGCTTCACGAGCGGCTTGCAGTTCGGCGGCGCGCCGATCATCCCAGAAGGGCATTTCGGTTTCACGATCGACCTGCAGTTGGGCGGCGTGCCAGTGGTGCCGGTTGGGCACTTCGGCTTCTCGATCGACTTGCAGTTCGGCGGCGTGCCGGTCATGCCGGATGGGCATTTCGGCTTCTCGATCGACTTGCAATTCGGCGGCGTGCCGGTGGTGCCGGTTGGGCATGGCTTCTTCGGCGGCTCGACGCAGCGTTTGCCGGTCCACAGCCAGCCCTTCTTGCGGCACTCGTCGGCTGGGCTTGGTGGAGTGATGCAGCGCTTGCCTCCCAGAACTTGCCCATCTTGCGGCACTCGTCGGCGGGATCGGTCGGCTTCGACGCAGCGACCGTTCTTGTCGCGCTCGTAGCCGCCCTTGCAGACGCACTGACCTTTGTCGTTGCGGACCTCGTTCGGGCCGGGTTCGCACTGCGGCTTCACGTCGGTGACGCAGCGGCCGTTCTTGTCGCGCTCGTAGCCACGCTTGCAGACGCACTGGCCTTTGTCGTCGCGAACCTCATTCGGGCCCGGCTGGCACTGCTTGGTTTCTTCGACGCAGCGCCCGTTCTTGTCGCGCTCGTAGCCGCGCTTGCACACGCACTTGCCGTCGTCGCGGACCTCGTTGGGACCTGGCACGCACAGCGGCTTGGCTTCCTCGACGCACCGGCCGTTCTTGTCACGTTCATAGCCGCGCTTGCACACGCACGTGCCGTCGTCGCGGACCTCGTTTGGACCGGGTTCGCACTGCGGCTTCACGTCCGTGACGCACCGGCCGTTCTTGTCGCGCTCGTAGCCGCGCTTGCACACGCACTGGTCTTTGTCGTTCCGATACTCGTTGCGGCCCGGCGCGCACAGCGGAGTTTCTTCCGCGACGCAGAGGCCTCGGTCATTCCGCTCATAGCCGCTCTTGCACACGCAGCGATTATCGTCGTTGCGAAACTCGTTCGGACCCGGGTCGCACTTGGGCGTGGTTCCGGGGCAGCGGCCGTTCTTGGGAACAGGCGTCCCGTCGGGGCAGCGCGCAGGCTCGGCTATGATGCGGACGCAGCCCAACTCGCGGTCGCGCATGTAGCCCGTCTTGCAGACGCAGGCGCCGCTTTCGGAGCGCAGCTCGTTGGTACCCGGCTCGCACTGCGGCCGATCGGGTTTCTCGCAGCTCTTGTCGGGAATCTTTGCCGTTGCCGCCGCAAGGTCGTCGCCTACTACATTATTGTAGCGAGTGCCGGCCACCGGAAAGATCGTGGCCGCTCGGTTGACGAGCTCGCACTGGCGCCCGCGCGGCACCTGCACGCTAACGCTGAGCTCGACGCTCTTGCCATCCTCGAGGTCGAGGTGCGGCTTGGTGCACTGGAAGGCGGCACCGCCGCCGATGCAGCTCCAATCCGGCGAGAACGTCACCGAGGTCGGAGCAAAGCCCAGCTGCTCGTCGAGCTTCAGCGGTCCGTGGTAATCGTCAGGCCCCATGTTCTTCACGGTGACGATGTACTCGCAGCGGAAGCCTTCGCCGGCCGCGGCGCAATCGCCCTTGGAGACCTTCGTAGTCTTGAGATTGGCCGGATCGCAGGTGACCTGCAACACGCCGAAGGCATCGACCCAGGTAAGGAACGCGTCCGCGATGGCGGTGTCCGCATCGTCCCCGGCATCGAAGTTGTCATTGCCGCCGCCCGCCGGTGCAACGATCGCTGCCGTGTTGGGCAACGAGCAGCCGGCGGCCTCTAGCGGTGCGAGCGGAATGCTGACCTGCAGCGGAATCGTAAGCGAGGCGCCTACCGCAATATCAGCCGCCGCGAGGGTGTTGCAGCCATAAACCGGCGGACCGCCGGCGCACGCCCATGTCGGGTCGCCCACGGTCAGCGTCGACGCGGCAGGAACCGTCTCATTGACCGTCAGCATGCCGTGATAGGGCGACGGCCCGTCGTTGATGAGGCTGATCTCGTAGTCGCAGAGAATAATGTCGCCCGGCGCCTTGGAGCATTTGCCGGCATGCAGCGCGGTCTTTGTAAGCCGCAAGTTGTTGAGCGGGAGCGGGGCGCCGACGGGTACCCAGGCGCAGCTCACATTGCTGGAGCCGGGAGCCGCGGGAGGCAGCGCAGGCGGCGCCACACCGGGAGCCGAAACGGCGATGCAGTTGCGCGCCCAGTATCCCGGCGCCGGACCAATGGGCATCGTCGCCGTGATGGAGAAGGCATACGATGCTCCAGCCGCGAGGGTGAGCGGCGCCGTACACGAGAATGGTACCGCGGCCGGCGCGGGAACGCAGCCGAGCGGCGGCGCAATGGTGATCGGCGCGGGCAGCGCAGCGGCGGGCCCCATGAACATGCTGTCGCTCAGCAAGACGTCGCCATTGAATGGAAGCGACCCGTTGTTGGTGATGGTCACACCGAACGTGCAATCGGCGCCGGGCGCGCACGCGGCCGGGGCGGTCTTCACGACGGTGAGTTGCGTTCCGCCGTCGGCGCAGGCTTCGCCGTACCACGGCGCGCCCAGCACCGCGCAGTTGCGGAAGCCGTGATTGCCGGCGAGGAAAAGCGGGCCGGTGTCGATCGTGACGTCGATGGAGTGGCCGGCGCCCGGCGGCAGCAGCTCAGGCGCGAGTGTGCAGGAGAGATTTGCCGTCGGTGTCGGTGAACAGAACCACTGCGGGATGTCGGGTGCGACGGCATTGATCATGACTGCGCCGCCTGCACTTGGGCCGGCGAGGATCGTTGCCGCATCCCAGATGGTGACCGGATCTTCCGGCGGCGTGCTGCCGCTGTTGGTCACGGTGATGACGCAGTGGATGAGGCCACCGAACGGGGCCGGCGTGCAGACCTTGTCGATCCATACGCCCGGACCGTGTGGGGGCGTCGGGACGGGAATTGGGCTCAGGGGTGGTGAGGGGGCGGCGGCAGTGACCGCGTCGCAAGGAGCGTAGATCGCGATATCGCCAATGCGGCTGTACAAGTCGGCGTCGTCGTACTGGCCGTCGTTGTCGACAAACCACGTCTGATACGGCGGCTCGTTGGCCGGCCGGATATTGCCTTTATCGGTTCCCTGCAGGCCGTGCACGACGCGCGCGCCGCCCTTGAAGTCGCGCTCCTTGTTTTCGCCTTCGCGTAAGTGCTCGCCGCTGGTCCACAAGGTCTCACGACACTTGCTGTAGTCGATCTTGCCATCGGCGTCGTACCCGTAGCTCAGTGCGATGCCGCCGAGGGTCGAGCGATGCGGCAGCTTGAGGCCAACAGCGAACTCACCGACCTCTTCCGACCACCGCTTGTCGCCGTCGTTCCACGCGTAGCGGCGCACGACCGGTTTTTCCAGCTTGGCGAAGATCGAGTAGTCGTAGCTGCCGGTCAGGCCGCCGCGCTGCGACAGGTAGAGACGGTCCGGACCGTCGAACAGTATGTCTGTGACGACATTGTCGTTGGCGGTGTCCTTGATGTCGAACTCGGCGCGAGCGTCGTCGGCGAAGCTGCCGTCGGTGTTGAGACCGACTGACCAGATCTGCAACGGCTTGGCGACGGAATAATAGACGCGCCCACTTTGTACGGTGACGGCGAACACGCGACGGCGAGCGTCGGCGAAGCCCCATGTGAATGGATCTTCGACATTGAATTCGGGACGTTCGATGTTCGTCCTACGTGCGGCATCATAAGGGATGGCCTCGAGCCCGGCTTTGGCGCGGCCGCTCGTGCCGTGGTCGAAGCTATCACGCTGGCTGCCATCGAGCCCCAGGCGGTGAATGAGCCCGAACTCCAAGTCGGTGACGAAGAGCTGGTTGGTGGTCGGATCGTAGGCGACATTGCCGAGACCCGGACCCGCATTGTCCTTGCCGTCGTGCCCGAGGTTGGCGAAGAGTGAAATGGCTCCGGAGCTGCCATCGATTTTCCAAACCGAGCCCGGGCCTCCGCCCTTGGGCACGCCAAACTGGCCGGGCATCCAGCGCGCGCCGCGCTCGCCATTGACGAGCCTGTGGCCTTCTTTCGAAACGATTTGGAGGCCGAACAGGGACGTCGACGTTAGATAAATATTGGGGCTGCGATTGGCCGTGTCGCTATCGAGCGCGACGCCGAACACCTGGCCGACATCTCCCGCGGTCGCCTGGAAGGTCGACGGGGCGTTGGCCAATGCTCCGGCAGCGGGGCCTCCGAGCTTTGCAAGATCGAACACCCGTAGCACGGCACCGGCGGTGTCGATCAAAGTGACATCGGTGGGCGACACGTCCGGCGGAACGTTGCCCCACACTCTGGCGCCAGAAAAGCCGGTGACCGCGGCGTCTCCGCGCTTCATGATGGCGTCGGCGGCGATTGCCGATAGGGGAACAAAGGCACAAGTAGCAAGCGCAAGCAGAGCGATGCTAAGGCGACGGCCGACCCCGCGCTGAGCGCGAGAGGCCCGAATATGGTTCATCAGTTGCCCTTAAAGTATCAAAACGGACAATCTGCAAAATAGACCGACGCTATTCGACGCGTTGTTCCCTGAGGAACGACTGTCGATGTTTGACGATCAGCAGCGGCTGATCGTCTGCAACAAGCTTTATCGCTCCATATACAACCTGCCGCCGCGTCTGACGCGGCCCGGGACATGTCTCGCCAGCATCGTGCGCTTTCTTGTGAAGCGCGACAACGGTCAGGGTGACCCGCAAGAGATAGAACGCCAGTGCGCGTGGATTCGCGCCCATATCGCCAAATTGGCGAGGGGCGAGACCTTCACCTACACCCAGCATCTCAAGGATGGAAAGACTGTACTGGTCACCAATCAGCCGCTCCCTGGTGGCGGCTGGGTGGATATTCAGGAAGACATAACCGAGCGGCGCAAGGCCGAAGAGAAGATCACATGGTTGGCGCACCACGATCCGCTGACCAGCACCGCCAACCGTGTGTACTTCAGTCGCGAGCTAGAGAATGCCCTTCGACATTTGCGCCCCGGGTCCGGGTTTGCGGTCCACTGGATCGATCTCGACAAATTCAAGGAGGTCAACGACAGGCTTGGTCATCCGGTCGGAGACGCGTTGCTGAAGAGTGTCGTCAAGTCGCTGCGCAAGGTCGTGCGGGGACACGATTTCGTGGCGCGGCTCGGCGGCGATGAATTCGCCGTCGTTCAGGCGGGAGCGACGACCCCGAGAGAAGCGGAGAAGCTCACGAAGAGATTGCTCACGGCCATCCGCACCCCTCGCAATGTGCTCGGACATGAGATCACGATCGGGGCGAGCATAGGGGTAGTTCTGGCGCCTCGAAACGGCACGAGCGCAGATGAGCTCATGAAGAATGTCGATGTTGCCCTCTACGCGGCTAAGGCTGCGGGCCGCGGCACGTTCGCTCATTTTGAGCACGAAAAGGCCGCGTGAGTATCGACGGCGTTCAATCGCCGTCGATCAAGCGCTGTATGCTTGCGGGAGAAGCGGCGCAGGCGTCAAAACCCGAGGTCGCTGAGGCCGGGATAGTCGTCCGGGCGGCGTCCCAATGGCCAGTGGTACTTGCGGTCAGCCTCGGCGATCGGGTGCTCGTTGATGCTGGCGATGCGCCGGCGCATCAGGCCGTCCTCGGCGAACTCCCAGTTCTCGTTGCCATAGGCGCGAAACCAGTTGTTGCTGTCGTCGTGAAACTCGTAGGCGAAGCGGACCGCGATCCGGTTGCCGGCGAAGATCCACAGCTCCTTGATCAGCCGATAGTCGAGCTCGCGCGTCCACTTGCGCGTGAGGAACGCCTCGATGGCGGCGCGTCCGGTGAAGAACTCTGCCCGGTTCCGCCACTGACTGTCGGGCGTGTAGGCCAACGCGACCTTTGCCGGATCGCGAGAGTTCCAACCATCCTCGGCAAGACGCACCTTCTCGATGGCGGTCGCTTCGTTGAATGGCGGCAGGGGAGGACGGGCCATGCGCGGTGCTCCGATTTATCGAACTGCCTGCAAGTATAGCCCAGACTTCGCCGCCGACTTAAGAACGGGTTGCCAATGAGCCAATACACGGCGGCTATAGCGTCTTGCGGACGACCGCCTCGGTGAGGGCAGGCGAGCACAGCTCGATGAAGCGGTAGACATAGCCGCGCAAATAGCGCCCGCGGCGAATTCCAAGGCTCGATGTGTTGCTGTCGAACAGGCGCGAGCTAGCGAGGCGCCGCAACTTTGTGTCGCGCTCGGAGTCGAAAGCCATTGCTGCGATGATGCCGACGCCGAGACCGAGCTCGACGTAGGATTTGATCACGTCGGCATCGAGGGCCGAGATGGCGATGTCCGGCACGATGCCCTCGCGCGCGAACGCGTCGTCGATGCGCGTGCGTCCGGTCAGCCCTTCGTCGTAGGTGATGATCGGCCATTCGGCGACGGCTTCGAGCGTCAGTGGTGCGGTGCGCTCGAGTGGATGCCCGGCAGGGACGATGACCGCGTGCTCCCACGTAAAGTAGGGGAAGGTCACGAGGCCCGCTGTGTTCTCCATGGTGTCGGTGGCGAGGCCGATGTCGGTTTCGCCCTCGAGCAGGATCGCGCCGATGTCGCGCGGGCTTGCCTGGTTGAGCGCCAGGCGAACGTGGGGGAATGCCTGCTTGAAGCGCGCGATGATGGGCGGCAGCGTGTAGCGCGCTTGCGTGTGGGTGGTGACGATCCGCAGCGTGCCTTCGTCCGCGGTGGAGAGCCGCCCGCCGATCTGCGTCAGGTTCTGCGCATCGATCAGCATGCGCTCGACGATCTCGATGGCCTCCTTGCCGGCCTCCGTCAGACCGAGCAGCCGCTTGCCGCGACGCACGAACAGCTCGACGCCGAGCTCGTCCTCGAAATCCTTGACGTGCTTGCTGACGCCCGATTGCGAGGTCAGCAACGCGTTGGCGACCTCGGTCAGATTGAAATTGCAACGGGCGGTCTCGCGGATAATGCGGAGCTGCTGAAAATTCATGACACGATGTCCCCGCGAAATTGCCCGCGCGGAGGGTAGTGCGTCATAGCAGCCGATTGAATAACGATATTCGACTTAGCTTATGCAGAATCCTGCAATGGTCCTACACCGCGTCGATGACGGCAATTCACCCGCGTCAGACCACTTGCTCGTCATAGCCCTTCGCGCCGAGCGTCTCGCGCAAGATCTCCAGCGCTTTCACGAGCATCGGACGATTGCGGGCGGCGCCGAGCGCGATGCGAATGCAGTTCGGCGGCGCCTCCGTCGTGGCGAAAGCGTCGCCTGTGACGACACCGAGCCCGCGTTTTTGCAGTTGCGCGGCAAAGCGCACACTCGACCTCGTTTCGGGTAGCGACAACCAGACGTGAAGCCCCTTGGGATCTGCCGCGTAAGTCTGTCCCGCCAGCGCATCGCGCGCCAGCTTCTGCCGCGCCGCGGCTTCCGCGCTCACGGCCTTGATGATTGCGGTGGCGGTGCCGTCGCGCATCCAGCGCGTCACAATCGCGACCGCCAGCGGCACCGGCATCTGCACCGTTGCGCGCAGGCTACTGATCAGCCGCGCAGCGTCGCCCTTGGTCCGGAACGACGACGAGGGAGGCGCGTAGCCCGGGGGTGAGGGACTTCGACAGGCTGGCCGTCAGGTACGCGCGTTCGGGGATCAGTGTCGTCAAAGGCGCTACGCCGGAGGTGAGAAAAGCGTAAGGGTCGTCCTCGATCAGCGTAAGGCTGCGCTTGCGGATGATCTGTGCGATCTGCGCGCGCCGCGACGGCGGCATCGTTGCAGTCGTCGGATTGTGCATGGTCGGCATCAGGTAGATGACCTTGACCTCGGTGTGTCGCCGGCATGCGCGCTCCAACGCGCCCGGCGCGATGCCGTCAGCGTCCATCTCCACGCCGATCAGGTTGACGCCCAATGCGGCTGCGGCCGCCTTGAGCCCCGGATATGTCAATGCCTCGGTGAAGATGCTGTCGCCCGGCGAAGTGAGTGTGAGGAGGAGGCAGAACAGCGCCGACTGCGTACCGGGCGCAATGATCAGACGATCGCTGGTGATGCCGGGAACGAGAAACTGCAACCAGTCGGCGGCCGTGTTGCGTTCGGCCCGGGTGCCACCGGGCTGCTGATAGTTGAGGTAGGACTCAAGACCGGGGTCGGCGCGCACCTCGCCAAACGTCTTTGCCAGCCGGCCGGTGAGATCGGCGTCCTGCGGCTGCGGCGGCAGGTTCATCGACAGGTCGATACCGGGCGAAACGGTTTGCCGTCCCTGTTGCGCAACTCCCGCCTTGACGAACGTGCCACGCCCCACCCTTGCGTCGGTGCAGTCCCTGCCGCCGCGCCTCCGTGTAGGCGCGCGTGACGGTCGTCAGATCGACGCCGAGCGCTGCCGCCAACGTCCGGTGCGTCGGCAGCAGTTGACCCTGGTGCAGGCGTCCAGTGGCGATGTCGTCGGAGAGCGCGTTGACGATGCGCAGATAGAGCGGACCGCCGCGGTCGGAAATTGTAGGTACCCAATCCATACAAGCGTGTCATATAGCGCCTTGTCGAGCCATACAATCCCCCATAGCTTCTAGGGGCGCCGAGGCTTTAACAACGGTGATGGGATGAGCGCTTTCGAGCCGACGATGCCGACCGCCCTGTTGCGTGGGGCGACGTGCAGGTGCCCCAATTGCGGGGAGGGCCCGCTGTTCCGCAAGTTCCTGAAGGTCGACGACTCGTGCAACGTTTGCGGTGAAGAGCTTTATCACCACCGCGCCGACGACATGCCCGCCTACATCGTCATGTCGATCGTCGGCCATATCGTCATCGGCCTACTGCTGTGGGTGGAGACGAATTTTGCCCCCAGTATCTGGGTGCACATTGCCCTGTGGTTCCCGCTTGCCATTGCCTTGAGCTTGGCGCTGCTACAGCCGGTCAAAGGCACGATCGTCGCGATGCAGTGGTATCTCGGCATGCACGGGTTCGGACCGCAGCGGGCAATAGCCAATGCCGCTCACGAGCGCGCCTCCTAGAGGCGCCGCGTAATGACCGTCCGCCCCACCAACGTCCCGCTGCGCCATGCGCTGCTCGCCATCGCCGTCATGGCGGTGTGGGGCTCAAACTTCGTCGTCATTCATATCGGGCTGGAGCATCTGCCGCCGCTGATGTTCGCGGCCTTGCGTTTCACCGCCGCACTGTTCCCTGCGATGCTGTTCGTCAAGCGCCCAGCCGTGCCTTGGGGCAACCTTGCCGCGTATGGCCTGTCCATCGGGGTAGGGCAGTTCGGCATCCTATTCATTGCCATGAACGGCCAGATCACGCCGGCGCTGGCCTCATTGGTCGTGCAGACGCAAGTCTTCTTCACCATGGCGCTCGCCGCCTATCGGAATGGCGAACGGGTGCGGCCGTTCCAGATGGTGGCGCTGACAATAAGCGTGGCCGGACTGACGTTGATCATGGCGCACACCGATGCGAGCACCACCCCGTTGGGGTTGGTGCTGGTGCTGGCAGCCGCATTGTGCTGGGCGCTCGGCAATATTGTGATCCGCAGCACGCCCGATGCGGACATGCTCGGGTACGTCGTCTGGGCGAGCCTCTTCTCCATTCCCCCGCTTCTCGCGGCCTCGTTCCTGTTTGAAGGCTGGCCGGCGATCAGCAATGGTTTCGCGCACGCCGACGCGGCGACTTGGGGTGCCGTCTTGTGGCAAGCGATCGGCAATACCCTATTCGGCTACGCGCTGTGGGGCTGGCTGCTGGCGCGCTATCCCGTGGCGTCTATCGCGCCCATGTCGCTGCTGGTGCCCGTGTTCGGCCTCGCCGCTTCGGCAATTTGGCTCGGCGAGCCGCTGCAGCCGTGGAAGCTCGAAGCGACCGCGCTCGTGCTGTTCGGACTGTTCGTCAATCTGATGTGGCCGAAGCTGGTGGCGGCACGGCGTGTGCGGGCGCGGCAAGCGCTACGGTCTGAAGCGCAGCGGCAACGTCAGGAGGCGGTGGCCGCAGCTTCCTGCCGCGATAGCGCAATGCCGGCCTTCAGCGATTGCGCGATGCGCATCGCTCTATCGTTGAACAGGGCGGCGGCCTGCGGTGGGCACACCACCGT
Organism: uncultured Alphaproteobacteria bacterium; assembly: GCA_963724595.1. Lineage (GTDB taxonomy): Bacteria > Pseudomonadota > Alphaproteobacteria > Rhizobiales > Hyphomicrobiaceae > Hyphomicrobium_A. The sequence continues at coordinate 49,819 of CAVRVR010000046.1, forward strand.
CGCCGTCTCGCCGAACAGCTGCAGCCAGCGCGCAAAATGCTCGTCGGAAATCTCGAGGATGGCGGCGTGCACCGGCATCGGGCGCCCCTTGTAACGGCCGCTCATCAGCACGATCGAGGACCAGAAGTCGGACAGCTTGGCGAGATGTTCGTTCCAGTCGTGGACCTTCGCTTCGAACACCGGACCCAGCACGGCGTCGGTGCGAACCTTGGCGTAGAAAGCCTCGACTAGCTTGCGGATCATGGCTTCGCTGATGTTCAGCGCGACGCCGGGAGCTTTAGGATGGGTCATGTCGACCTCTGGCGGGATATTTCAATCGAGATGTATCTGTTATCCGCCGACGAACAAGCGCCTCACGCGTATTTGACGCATCGCGCACTGCGCCGATAGGTCGGACAAATGACACTATCGACGTGCCACTTCACGAGGGGGCCCATTCGAAATGTTTTGTGACTTCGGTTTCGGTTTTTAGCCCGCTACAGGCGCGACTTCCGCGCTCGTGCTGCGCCAGCGCACCACGAACTCCAGCGGCATGGCGATCGACCAGCGCACACCCTCGGGCGCAAACTCGTAGTCGACATTGGCGCTCAGCGCTTGGCCGACAACGCGTTCGATAACGACGTGGCCGAAGCCCTTGATCGCCGGCGGCTCGACTTTCGGGCCGCCCTGTTCGTCCCAGCGAAGCACCAGACGCAACGTACCGGTATCGTCCGGCTCAAATCCCCACGTGACGCGCACGCGGCCGGCCGAGGTGGACAGCGCACCGTACTTCGCCGCGTTAGTGGCGAGTTCGTGCAGCGCGAGGCCGAGGTTCTGCGCCGCCGTCGCGTTGACGAACACGGGCTGGCCGCGGCACACGACCGCTTCCGACGAATTGCCGATGAACGGTTGCAGCACGGCGCGGACCAGCTCCTCGAGCGAAGCGCCCGTCCAGTCCTCGGCAACGAGAAGGTCGTGCGAAGCCGAAAGGCTCTGCAGCCGCTGAATGAGCTGCGACTGCAGCACGGAAACGTCGGTACTGGTGCGCGCCGTCTGCCGCACCATGGCGACGATCACCGCCAGAAGGTTCTTGGTGCGGTGCGACAGCTCGCGCATCACCATGCGCAGATGCTTCTCAACGCCCTTGCGCTCGGTGATGTCGCGGAAGATAGCGGAGACGCCGAAGATCCTGCCGTCCGGTCGCCGCATCGGCGCGACGTTGATCGCGACGTCGAGCATGCTGCCGTCCTTGCGGCGCCGCTCGGTGTCGCGCTGTACGTGCTCGCCGAGTCGCAGGTGCCGGTACTTTTCCTCGAACTCATCGCTCGGCGTCTTCCGCGAACAGGAGCCGCTCTGACTTTCCGATCACCTCGTCGGCCGTATAGCCGAACATGCGCTCGGCGCCGGGGTTCCACGATTGAATGACGCCGTCGCTCGACATCGAAATGATGCCGTCGGCCGAGGTGGCGACGATCGTTGCGAGTTGCGCGTTGCGCTCGGCTTCCTCGAGGTGCTCGGTGATGTCCGTGTTGGTTCCGAACCAGCGGATGACGTGTCCGGCGTCGTCGCGTATCGGCATGGCGCGTGACAGGAACCAGCGATAGACGCCGTCGCGGCCCTTCAGCGGGAAAGTGTCTTCCCACACCTCACCCGTCGTCAGACAACGATTGATCTTTTCAAGGACGCGGTCGGCATGGTCGGGGTGCTGCAGCTGCGGCCAGCCCCACTGTTTTGGCTCGTCGAACGGCAGCCCCGTGTAGTCGAACCAGCGCTTGTTGTACCAGTAGATGTTGCCCGCCTCGTCGGCCATCCACGCAAACGCGGCGATGTTGTCGGCAAGCGTGCGGAAGCGGGATTCGCTCTCGCGCTGGGCACGCTCGGCATGCACCCACGGCGTCGTATCGACGACGATGGCGAGAACGCCGGCGGGCTTCCCCGTGTCGTCGCGCACCGGACTGTAGTCTAGGTTGGTCCACACGTCCTCGGGAGCGCCGCGACGCTTCAAGCTGAAATGCTTGTCGCGGAACGACATGCTTTCACCTGCGAAGGCCGTTTCCATCACGCGGCGATTGAACTCGGCGACCTCCGGCCATCCCTCGAGGACCGGCATTCCGAGCAGCTTCGGGTGACGCGATCCCGCGAAAGCAGCATAGCCGTCGTTGTAGATCATGATGCCGTCGGTGCCCCACAGCAGCACCATGGGAACTGGCGAGGCAGTGATGATGTCGACGGCGCACTTGAGCCACGTCGGCCAATCATCCATCGGCCCGATGGAGGTTGAGCCCCAGTCGAAGCCTTGGATTAGCGTTCTTCATTTCGTTGCGTGTGGAGGGTGGCATTTCCAGGGGCTGGCAATGTTCGAGGTGTGCGTGGCGAGGTTCGAATCGTATTCCTAGTCCTACATCGACTTCAGGGCGCCTTTCAGTTCGGCGTTGACGCCACGATGCCGGAACCAACGAGGCACAGTTCGGTTTCATAGCGACAACGCCGCTAGCGGCCTTCAAGATGCGAGGCAATCATGGGCAATCTTCTCTATTGGGCCGTTATCTTTCTCATCATCGCGCTCGTCGCCGCTTTTCTCGGCTTCGGCGGCGTGGCCGGCGTGGCGACGGAGGGCGCCCGCATCCTCTTCTGGGTTGCGATCATCCTCGTCGTTCTATCGTTCATCGGTGGCATGCTCCGCCGCGGCTAGTCGCAATGCAAGTCCGTGCAACCTATAGTTAGTGCTTATTCATCAATGACTTAGCCGGCGCCGCCGGCTAAGTTATCGGCGCATGCGTATCCCTACCGGAACTTTTCACTTAGTTGAGCGTTTGTGCCGGTTGCGAAGACACCGAACAGCGGCTGGACTATAAAGGGGAGACCATGTCCATTTCAGAAATCATCGCGCCGCAGCTGCCGTATCTGAGGCGTTTTGCGCGCGTTCTGTCTGGCAGTCAGGAGAGCGGCGACGCGTACGTCGTCGCCATGCTCGAGGCGATCGCGGCGGAGCCGTCGATGTTCCCCGTCGACCTTGAGCCGCGCGTCGCGACCTACCAAAGCTTCCTCGACGTGTGGAACTCGGTGCGCTTGAACCAGAAGAGGTACGATTCGCCGGTTTCCGAGCGGCTAGCCGCCGCCGACCGCAAGCTTGAGGCCATCACGCCACGGGCGCGCCAGGCATTCCTGCTGATGGCTGTCGAGGAGTTCTCGACCTCGGACACCGCGAAAGTTCTGAAGACCGACGAAGCCGAGGTGAAGTCGCTGGTCGACCAGGCGGCCTCCGAGATTGCCGACCAAGTGGCGACCAATGTTCTCATCATCGAGGACGAGCCGATGATCGCGCTCGACCTTGCCGATCTGGTTACCGGCCTTGGGCACGACGTCTGCGAGACAGCACGTACGCACAGCGAAGCCGTCGCCGCCTTCAAGAAGCACAAGCCGGGACTGGTCCTGGCCGACATCCAGCTCGCCGACGGCAGCTCCGGTCTCGAGGCTGTGAACGAGATCCTGCAGTCGTTCGACGTGCCGGTCATTTTCATCACCGCCTATCCGGAACGCCTTCTGACCGGCCACCGGCCCGAGCCGACGTTCCTCGTCAACAAGCCGTTCCGCACCGAGACGGTGCAGGCGGTGATCAGCCAGGCGCTGTTCTTCGACTACAAGGCGCACCGGCCGGATGCGCAGGTCGCGTCCGCCTGACGCGACTGAGAGCTGGAGACCATGCGAAAGGCGGGCTTCCGGCCCGCCTTTTCCTTTTGGTGGCGCCGGAAATCGGACTTAGACGGCGCGGGCCGTGCGCGAGCGTGGCCGCGCTGGGGCGTCGGGATCTGCTGCCGCGGCGCCTGACGGCTCGGCGGGGGCTGCGGTCATCAGCTCGTTGAGGCGCGAGCGGGCGCGGTTGACGCGGCTCTTCACGGTGCCGACGGCGCAGCCCGAGATGGTGGCCGCGTCTTCGTAGGAGAAACCTTCCGCGCCGACCAGGATGAGCGCCTCGCGCTGGTCGGGCGGCAGCTTGGACAGGGCACGGTTGAGATCGAGTAGATCGAGGTGCCCCTGCTGCTCGGCGGGGACCGACAGCCTGGCGGCAAGTTGGCCTTCGCTGTCGGCGATCTCACGCTTGGTTTTGCGCAGCTCCGAGAAGTAGGCGTTGCGCAGGATGGTGAACAGCCAGGCCTTGAGGTTGGTGCCTACCTCGAAGGAATCGAGGTGGTTCCACGCCTTTACCAGCGCCTCCTGCACCAGGTCGTCGGCGCGGTCGCGGTTGCCGCACAGCGATATGGCGAACGCGCGCATGTTCGGAATGGCCGCGACGAGGTCGTCGCGAAGTGTGCTGTCCTGCGCTCGACCACTCACTTGCTGCTCTCCTCATCCGCAGCTTTGTTCGCGGCCGGCGTGCCCGGCTTCGCGCTTTCAAGCTGTTTGATGAGGTCGCTGATGGCATCGGGCACCGGCGCGTTGAGAAGCTCGCCGTAGGCGGCCCGTAGCTGCTTGCCCAGAATACCCGGCAGAACGTGCTGATGGCGGCCGCGGCGCTCGTCGGCGTCGGACCCGTCATTGGCAGCCGCCGACGTGGTGGCGGAGGCAGCCGCGGCAGCGCTCTCAGTAGTTGGCGCCGCCTGCTTCGGCTCCTGGGGGATGTTGGCGTCGTACGCCTTTCCCCAAGAGGTCTTCTTCTCCTCGGACATCAAGCAGCCCTCCCGCCACCCTTTGGTCGTTCTCGCACTCCGACCCTGGGCGCGGAACCAGGGCTTATGCGGGCGCGGACCATATCATCCGGCTCGTAAGGCTCAACAACGCCCAATTCGAATATAAGTTCCGGTGTGGATTGCCGGCACCGCGAAATGGGCCCGCAGCGCACGAGATAACTCTCGTTGCCACGGGCCCGCACACTAGAAGACCGAGCTATCGGGCGAGGAAAGTCTTGCCTTCTAGTTGGCCGTCGCCGTCACCAGCGGTTCAGGGCATCGTCGAGCTGCTTCTTGGCCACGTCCTTGGCAATGCCGTAGCGCTCTTGAATCTTGCCTTCGAGCTGCTCGCGATTGCCGTTGATCTGGTCGAGCTCGTCGTCGGTGAGCTTGCCCCACTGTTCCTTCACCTTGCCGCGGAATTGCTTCCAGTTACCGCTGACGCGATCCCAGTTCATGTTTCATCTCCCTTTGTTGTCGTGTGTGGCCCTCAAACGGCTCGCCCAGTTGAAAAGTTCCTGGAGCGCCCCTGACCGACCGTTAACCAAATTGTTGCTGCGGTGCGGAACCCGGCCCGCGCGCGGGACGTTCGAATTTACTCCTACGCGCGCGCGGTTGCGCGGGGTCAGCGATGGGGACGGGGCCCAAACTCGGATGCCAAACAGAGCGTATTCGTCCAATGCCTGAGCGGGCACGTCAGGGCGGTTGGTCCATTCAGGCCCAATTCCTGCTCTACAGTTCCGCGTTGCTCATTCCCACGCTGGTCTTCAGCGGCTTGATGATCGTGCGCTCGGCGTCGCTCGAGCGCGCCGCCATGGAGGGCGAGATCAACGATGTCGTCGGGCGGTGGCGCTGGCCATCGACCGCGAGCTCGCCGCGACGACGACGACGCTCAAGGCGCTGGCCTCATCGCCTGCGCTGACCGATGGCGACCTCAAGGCTTTCTACAATCAGGCGATCGCGGCGCAGGAGGTGAGCGGCAACCACTTCTTCCTCACGAGCCGCAGCGGCAAGCAGCTTCTCGACACGCGCGTGCCGTGGGGCGCCGAGCTGCCGTCAGTATCCTCCACGACTGGAAAGAAGTCATCGAGTGCGGCAAGCCGCAGGTGTCGAACGTTTATCGCAGCGTCAGGGCGGGCGATTCCCCCACGTTCAGCATCAGCGTGCCGGTGAAGCGCGGCGCCAAGACGATCTACGCACTCAGCGCCTCTATCGCCCCGCAGCGCATTCTCGACATCTTCCAGCGGGCCAAACTCGATCCCGGCTGGGTCGCGACGGTCACCGACCGCGACGGGGACCGTGGTCGCCCGCTCGAAGGACTTCGAGAAGCACGTCGGCAAACTGCTGCCGAAGGATCACTGGGGCGCCAGCGAAGGGCATGCGGGCCTGTGGCGGGCGACCGACGCCGACGGCGAGCCGGTGCTGCGCGCCTCGACCTATTCGCAGCAGTCGGGCTGGCTGGTGTCGACGACCGTGCCCGAGGCGATCGCCAACCGGCCGATCGTGCATTCGTGGGCGCTCGTCGCCACGCTGGCGGTGAGCTTCGCGCTGTTGTCGGCGCTGCTGGCGTATCTGTTCGGTCGCAGGATTTCCGATCCCGTGCGCGCTCTCGTCGAAGGCGCGCGCGCGCTCGGCCGCGGCGAGGCCGTGGCGCCGATCGACTCCTCGATCCTCGAGGTGCGCGCCGTCGGCGAGGCGCTGGCAAGAGCCAGCGAAACGCGCCAGCTGATGGAGCGGTCGCTGCGCGAGAGCGAGGATCGGCTGCGACTGGCGCTCGCCTCCGCCGACACTGGCACCTGGGACTGGGACCTGAAAGGCGGCACGCTCACCTGGGATCAGCGCATGCGCGAGCTGTGGGGTCTCGGGCCGACGATCCCGTGTCATTCGATATCTTCGTCTCGGCGCTCAACCCGCTCGATCGCGAGTCGACGTTCGCCGCCATCGAGCGCGCCCAGGATGCGGACGATGCCCGGTCGAGTACGACGTCGAGCAACGCGTCAACGGCGTGCGCGATGGCGTCGAGCGCTGGGTGGCGGCAAACGGGCGGGCGCATTTCGCCGACGGCGTCCCGGTGCGCATGACCGGCACCGCGCGCGACATCACCGAGCGCAAGCGCTGGGAGGAGCACATCCAGCTCCTGATGCGCGAGGTCACGCACCGCTCCAAGAATCTGCTTGCCGTGATCCAGGCGATGGCGCGCCAGACGAAGCTCGCCAGCCGCGACGTCGACGATTTCGAGGTGCGCTTCTCCGGACGCCTGCAGGCTCTCGCGGCCTCGCACGATCTGCTTGTGCAGCGCGACTGGCATGGCGTGTCGATCGCCGAGCTCGTCAAGTCGCAGCTCGGGCACTATCTCGACCAGCACGCCAGCCAGATCGAGATCGCAAGGGCAGGGGCTGATCGTCACGCCGGAGGCGGCGCAGAACATCGGTCTCGCGGTGCACGAGCTCTCCACCAACGCCGCCAAGTACGGCGCGCTCTCGGTGCCGGAAGGCCGCGTCGAGGTGCGCTGGGCGCGGACGGGCAATGGCAGCGAAGATGCGCGCCTGCGCATGAGTTGGACGGAGAAGGGGGGACCGGAAGTGCGCCTACCTTCGCACAAGGGCTTCGGTCAGGTCGTTACCGAGCAGCTCACCGCCCGTGCGCTGCAAGGCAAGGCACACCTGATGTTCGATCGCGGTGGCGTATCCTGGACGCTCGACATCCCGGCGAGCCATATCCTCACGCAGCTGACATCAGGTGTCGCGAAGACACGCTGTTTGCCCTGATCGCGCCGCGAACTGGTCGGCAAACCCCAAATTGGAACTTTCTCCGAATTATGGGGTTGAACGACAATTCGGCTCTCGGCGGGATAGCTGCAAGTGGAGAGAGAGAAAATCCAGGAACTGACGAGCTTGATCGGACGACGGCTTAGGGAGGCTTGCGGCTCCGACGTCGAGGCAGACCTCCCTGTCGCCATTGCGAGCCGCCTCGCCGCCCTGCGGGAAATGGAAGCGCACCTCGCCAATGGCCTACAAGATACCGTCACGAGCGAACACGCCCCGCTCAGTCCAGCAGCGGCCAGCGAGTGTCGGCACGACGGAACTGAAAACGGATAGCTTGACGCCAATCCGGAACTCTGTGCGTCCTACCGCGACGCGCGAGGATCGGGCCTATGGCAGACAAGAAAGTACTCCCGGGGCGACAAGTGCCCTGCCAGCTTTGCCCTCTACGTAAGCTCAAGATATTTCGGCCTTTCACGCCGAGGAACTGGCATTCGTCAGCACCTTCAAGACGGGCGAGGTGGCGGTGAAGGCCGGCGCGCCGCTGTTTCTCGAAGGCACGAGCAGCGCGCATCTCTACACGGTGCTCTCGGGTCTGGCTTTTCGCTACAAGTTGCTGCCCGACGGGCGCCGCCAGATCCTCAACTACTGCATGCCCGGCGACTTTCTCGGCCTGCAGGGCTCGGTGATGCAGGAGATGCAGCACTCGGTCGAGGCGCTGTCCGACATGGTGCTGTGCGTGTTTCAGCGCGAAGGGCTGTGGCGTCTGTTCGAGACGCACGCCGGTCTGTCGTTCGACGTGACCTGGCTCGCCGCGCGCTCCGAGCAGATGCTCGATCAGCAGCTGCTGTCCGTCGGGCGGCGCAGCGCGCTCGAACGCTGCGCGCATCTCTTGCTGCATCTGGCCGACCGCGTGGCCGAGGTCGGCTTGACGCGCTCGCGCGCATACGGTGCGCATCCCCATCACGCAGCAGCACATCGCCGATACGCTCGGGCCTGTCGCTGGTGCACACCAACCGCACGCTGGGCCGCTTGATCCGCGATCGCGCCATCCGCTGGCGCGAGCAGGAGTTCGAGATCTTCGATCGCGACCGGCTTGGCCGAGCTCGCCGGCGAGGAAACGTCGCCAAGCACGTGCGGCCGCTGCTCTAGGCGCTCGATGCGACGCTGGCGCAGCACTTTGCAACCGCGTCGGCGAGCGCATGGAGCGTGTAGGGCTTGCGCACGATCGGCACATCGCGAAATCGCGCGGGGATCAGCGCGCTGTCGCCGTAGCCGGTGGTGAACATGAAAGGCACGCGCGCGCTGCTGCAACTCATCGGCGACCGGGAACGACGTCGTGCTGCCCGAGAGCTGACGTCGAGAACGCCGACGTCCGGCTTGGCCGTCGCAAGCCATGCCAGTGCCGCATCCGACCGTAGTGAAGGACTGCACGCTCGCCGCGCCGAGGTCGAGCAGCATGCTCTCCGTGTCGAGGGCGATGATCGTCTGATCCTCGACGAGCAGGACATGCAAGCCGCCGGCTGGACCGCGTTGGGACGGTTCAGAGCGATCCGTTCTGCGAGGGTGGCGATGCATCCGCCGTCGGTGCTCGCGCAAAATGGGTCTGCAGGGAGCTGGCACTTCTGCAAGAACCCTCGAGGGGGAGGACGACCAAATCTCACCGCTGCTCCGATAGGGAAGCCTGTTGCGCTGGCCATCCATAGAGCTCAGGCCGGAGCAATTCCGCGATGTCTTTTGATGTAGGACGGCCATGAGATGCCGCTGTTGCCGGTAAATACAGGAAAGCCGGGACGAGGTCCCGGCTTTGCCGCGTGATCGTTCGTACTAATGGACGCTAACTAGGCGGCCTGCTTGTTGAGCTTGCTTTCGGCGAGCTTGGTCAGCTTGCTGTCGGCGCCGTGCTCCTCCTTGAGCGTCACGGAGAGCAGCTTCACCGCATCCGGCAGGTCGAGCAGCTCGCCCCACGACACCAGCGTGCCGTAGCGCGTGATCTCGTAGTGCTCGACCGCCTGCGCGGCAGCGATCATCGCGGCATCGCGCGTGTCCGGATCCTTGATCTCTTTCATCAGCTCCTCGCCCTCCTTGAGAATGCCCTCGATGGCCGGGCACTTCTCGCCCTCGGCCTTCTTGCCGAGCAGCTTGAACACCTGCTCGAGGCGGGTGATCTGCTCCTTCGTCTCGTCGAGATGCGATTCAAACGCGCGCGCCAGCTCCTTGGAGTCGGCGGCCTTGGCCATCTTCGGCAGCGCTTTGACGATCTGGTTCTCGGCGAAGTAGATGTCCTTCAGCGTGTGAAGGAAAAGGTCAGACAGATTTTCGATTTTCATTGGGCGTTCTCCTCAGGGGATTCTTGTCCTCCGCTCAACGCCCGCGTTTTTGCGAAGGTTCCGCCGTGCTCAAGCGACCAACTGAACATCATATGGCCCGGTTTTGTGGTAAGCTTTGCTGGTATTAGACGACATACGCGCAAAGTTGCTGAGCACTCGATCCGGGCCGCGTGCTACGCCGAGGGGAGAGAATGCGCGATGGGCGCAATCATGATCCGCTGTCCGAAGACGGATCAGCTCATTCCCGTCGGCATCGACACGGATCAGGATAGCGTTCTCGGCCTGCCCGAAGTCACGGCCAAACCGGTGAAATGCCCGGCATGCGGCGGACGGCACGCTTGGTCGAAGAAGGACGCAGTTCTCGAGACTACAATGCGCATCCGCTCGAAGTGAAACACGAGCGAAGAGGCGCCGTTTAGGCGGCGTCGGCGAACTTTTCCAACGCCTCGATGTCGGTGATGCGCAGACCGGCGTCGGCGGCGGCGACCATGCCCTGCGCCTCGAGTTGGCGCAGCACGCCCGGCAGCGCATCGACGCTCATGTTGAGGTGCTCGGCGACCGCACCTGAGGAGAACTCTTCGGTGATGAGGCTTGGGTCGCGGCCCTCGCCGGCGCTCATGCGCGACAGGGCGGCAAGGAACGAAGCGACGCGCTTTGTCGGGTTACCGCGGCCGCATTTCGATTGAGCGCACGCGCATAAGTCGAACTCGCGGTCGCCGGCCACGGCGAAGCGCGCTGCCAGCTGTCCGTCCGCTCTCGAGCAGCCGCTCGAACTCTTGCTTCGCTGATCGGGCTGACGATGGTCTTGGCCACCGCCTGCGCCGTTGTGGTGTGCATGGAGAGATGCCCGAAGCCAATGATGTCGCCGGGGAAGGCGAACTCGATAACTTCGTGGTGACCGTCGTCCCAACGCATGTAATGGCAAAGCGCGCCGCGCTCGACGCGGTAAAGCTGATCGCGTGCATCGCCGGCGTGAAACAGCGTCTCGCCCCGCGCAAGACGGCGCACGCGCGCGAGCCGCGAGCACGGCCGGTTCCAACACCGGTCGACGAAGGATGCAGCTCCGTGGTCTCTGAAGACGCAGCAAACATTGGCTACTACTCACTCGTTTAGAGCCGACGACATGGGGATTGCAGCTGCCACAATCAAGTCAAAATCTAAGCTGGCTCAACCCCCTAAGCGATTTAGCTATCTCTACAACGTGGTCATCCGGGCGCTGTTCCCTAAGGAACATGCACATTCCTTCGGGCCAACTATCCGAACGTTACGGGCGTGCCTTCGGCAGATCGGTTCTTTGCTTAACGGCGCCATCGAAGCGGCGCCTCGCCGACGCGTCCATCGGCGGCATCAAGGAGGCCCGCGTCGATCGTCGACGTAACGTTTGCAACGACGCGGGTGATGGCTTCGTCGCGGTACCAGCGCACGTTGGAGAGCATGCGCTCGGGCTCGCCAACCCCTCCGGGCCCACCGGACCGGAACCTTTGCACGAGTATGTGCATTTGTCGTTTTTGGGAGGACCAACATGCACGAGCCACAGGAAGTCTTGACGCCCACCGAGGCCCGCCAGGCATCGCCGCGCCGGCTCAACTTTCGCGTTCTGACGATGTCGCTGCTGCTGGCGATCGTCGCCGCCGGAGTGCTTTACGCGGTGTTTTATGCTGGCGACACGCAGATGAGCACGCCAGATCCGGCGCCAACGCAGCAAACCGCTCCCGGCCCGTAAACTTTAGACGAGACTGGATCGCCAACGTCAAAGGGGCAGCCGATCGGCCGCCCCTTTGACGTTCCGGGTCGATGTCATCGACGAATTCATTCCATGCCGCTGCTGCGCCACGTGGAGGTGGACTTGCACTTCCGGCACACGCGCTCGCCCGCCCACGCGCTCGGGAACGGGTCGCGGCAGATCAGGCACTTCCTGACCTTCTGCTCCGCGCTGCGGCGTGCCTCCCGCTCGGCCTCGCATGCGTCCGCACAACCGTCGGCGCATGTGTCATGGCAGTCGGTGTACGCGCCGGTATGATCCTTCAGACTGCTCAACTCTTCATCAACCATGTTCACCAACATCGACTTGCCGGGCGACAGCCATCTGAACGCCACCGACCCCCCGGCGTTTCCAGGAAAAAGATTGAGATTTTCTGGATTCGGCCCGTGCGGCCTCGGGAAGCGCGGCGCCTGGGCCGCGTATATCGGGCGGATTCCGCCCTTTTTCAAGGATTTTCGACATGCTGCGACGAACGAAGCGGCGAAATGGCCTACGAGCGGTGCGGCTTTCCAGCCCCAATTGCAGAAAATTGCGAGAAATCCACAGGGAGCCGGCGAACTACCGGTGGCCGCGTTTGTTAACCCCACACGCCAGTGCCCTGCAAATGCCAGCGGAGAAGAAGATGCCGTTCGCGACCGCCCCCGAGAGCCACAACGCCCGTACTACCTATTCCCGCATGGTGCGCCCTCAAATCTCCCAGCCCAACGACATCGACGATGCGCTGTCGGCACGGCGCCGGTCGCTGGAGATTGGCGCCCGCGATAACCCTCTGTCGCGCGTCGCCGCGCTTCTCGTCTCGATCTCGCGCAACAATGGCTACGAAGGTCGCGATCCCAAATCGATGCCCGACACCCTCACGTCTGGCTTCGTAGCGGATCTGCTCGGCCTCGACATCGGGTCGCTGGCGGCTCTGCTCGTCGATTTGCGCCGACGGCGGCCTGATCGACAGCGATCCGACATCGACACTGCGTCTCAAGGATCTTAAAGGGCTGGAGGCGCTTGCCGACGCGCCGACCGACTGAGACCGCCGACGGGGACGTGCGTGATGCCTGCAAGGCTCCGGCGCCGCCTCGTGAGATTGCGACCCGATCCCTCGGCGCCGCGTGCTGCACTGCCGCGGTGAGGTAGACATCCATTAATTGACTACTATGTTTCATGCCTCCCAAGGGCGGCATTTGGCCGTCCGCTAGCGCAAGAGCCTGGGCGGCATCGCATGAAGGACGATTTTCCCAACCGGTGGATGTGGTCGGAAGCTTGCGAGATGGTCGCGCGAGCCGAGCGCATGCATCGGCAGTTCTTTCAGCCGGTCCGCTCCTACTCACGCCACCCGACGTGGGAGCCGCCCGCCGATGTGCTCGAAAGCGAGCGGGAGGTGCTGGTGGTGGTCGCGCTGCCGGGCGTCAAGCCCGATGAGGTGGAGGTGGCGATTGATGGTGGCGATCTCGTCGTCGCCGGTATGCGCACGCTTCCGGCCGAGCTCGCCTCGGCCGTCATCCATCGTCTGGAGCTGCCGCAGGGGCGCTTCGAGCGCCGCTTAGCGCTGCCCGGCGGCCGCTACAGCGACGTTCGCCGCAAATTCGCCGACGGTTGTCTGCTCGTGCTGCTGACCAAAGCGGAGCCATCGCGTGGCTGAAACTGAGATGAAAATGGACGCTCCCCAGGCGCAGGACGCTGGCCGGCAGGCAGCCTCGCACCGTGCCGCCGCTGCCGGCCGACGCCATCGCCATCATTCCCGTGCGCGACATGACGCTGTTCCCCGGCGTCGTGATGCCGGTCACCGTCGGGCGCGCGCGCTCGATCGCGGCGGCCCAGAGCGCGGTGCGCGAGCAGCGCCAGGTCGGCATCCTCATGCAGCGCGACGGCGAGCAGAGCGAGCCGCAGCCCGTCGATCTGCACCGCATCGGCACCGTTGCCAACGTCGTGCGCTACGTCACGGCGCCGGACGGCACGCATCATCTCGTGGTGCAGGGCGATGAGCGCTTCCAGGCCGTCGAGTTCCTCAGCGGCTGGCCGTTCCTTGTCGCCCGCGTGCAGCGCATCTCCGAGTCCGAGGAGCGCACGCCGGAGATCGAGGCGCGCTTCCTCAATCTGCAGCGCCAGACGGTCGAGGCGCTCGAGCTGTTGCCGCAGGCGCCGCCCGAGATGATCGTCGCCGTGCAAAGCGTGCGCTCGCCGGGCGCGCTCGCCGACCTCGCCACCGCCTACATGGATCTGAAGTCGGCCGAGAAGCAGGAGATCCTCGAGACGATCGACGTGTCGGCGCGCATGGACAAGGTGTCGGCGCTGCTCGCGCATCGCATCGAGGTGCTGCGTCTGTCGCAGGAGATCGGCCGGCAGACCAAGGCGGCGCTCGACGAGCGCCAGCGCGAGGTGCTGCTGCGCGAGCAGATGGCCGCCATCCAGCGGCAGCTCGGCGAAGGCGAGCAGAGCAAGGCGCAGGACATCGCCGAGCTGTCCGAGGCGATCGCCAAGGCCGGCATGCCGAAGGAGGTCGAGGACCAGGCGCGCAAGGAGCTGCGGCGCTTGGAGCGCATGCCCGAGGCGGCGGCCGAGTACGGCATGACGCGTACCTATCTCGACTGGCTGATCGAGCTGCCGTGGAAGCTGCCCGAGGAGCAGCCGATCGACATCGCGGCAGGCGCGCAAGCATCCTCGATGAGGACCACTACGGTCTCGACAAGATCAAGCGGCGCATCGTCGAGTTTCTCGCCGTGCGCAAGCTGGCGCCGAGCGGCAAGGCGCCGATCCTGTGCTTCGTCGGCCCGCCCGGCGTCGGCAAGACGTCGCTCGGGCAATCGATCGCGCGCGCCATGAACCGCAAGTTCGTGCGCGTCAGCCTCGGCGGCGTGCACGACGAGGCGGAGATCCGCGGCCACCGGCGCACCTACATCGGCGCGCTGCCGGGCAACATCATCCAGGGCATCCGCAAGGCAGGTGCGCGCAACTGCGTGATGATGCTCGACGAGATCGACAAGCTCGGCAGCGGCATCCAGGGCGATCCGCGCGCCGCTTTGCTCGAGGTGCTCGACCCCGAGCAGAACAAGACGTTCCGCGATAACTACCTCGCGGTGCCGTTCGATCTGAGCCGCGTCGTGTTCATCACCACCGCCAACGTGCTCGACCAGATCCCGGGGCCGCTGCGCGACCGCATGGAGGTCATCCAGCTCTCCGGCTACTCGGCCGAGGAGAAGTTCAACATCGCGCAGCGCTATCTCGTCGCGCGCCAGCTCGAGGCCAACGGGCTGCGCGCCGAGCAGGTGGCGATCGACGATGATGCGCTGCGCGAGATCATCGGCCTCTATACGCGCGAAGCCGGCGTGCGCAACCTGGAGCGCGAGATCGGCAAGGTGCTGCGGCACGCCGCCGTGCGCATCGCCGAGGGCGAAGCGGGACCGATCCGCATCACGAGCGCCGACCTTGCCACCATGCTCGGCGCGCCGGTGTTCGAGAGCGAAGTCGCCATGCGCACGAGCGTGCCGGGCGTCGCGACCGGGCTCGCCTGGACGCCGGTCGGCGGCGACATCCTGTTCATCGAGGCGACGCGCGCTGCCGGCAACGGCAAGCTCATCCTCACCGGCCAGCTCGGCGAGGTGATGCGCGAGAGCGCGCAGGCGGCGCTGTGCATCGTGAAGAATCGCGCAGCTCCGCTCGGCATCGACGACAAGCTGTTCGAGAAGAGCGACATCCACGTGCACGTGCCGGCGGGCGCCATCCCGAAGGACGGCCCGAGCGCGGGCGTTGCCATGTTCATCGCGCTTGTCGTCGCTGATGACCGACCGGCCCGTGCGCAGCGACACGGCGATGACCGGCGAGATCAGCCTGCGCGGTCTGGTGCTGCCGGTCGGCGGCATCAAGGAGAAGCTCGCCGCGGCGGCGCGCGCCGGCTTGACGCGCGTGATGCTGCCGGCGCGCAACAAGAAGGACATCGAGGACCTATCGGAGGAGACGCGCCGGCAGCTCGAGCTCATCTGGCTCGAGCAGGTCGAGGACGCCGTCAATGCGGCACTCGAAGATCCGGCGGCGGGCGCGAGGAACGTTTCCTAGCCGGCTCAAACCAAGGCGAAGATCACCGAGGCGACGAGGCCGACGGAGAGGAACAGGCCGGCCCAGGACAGCACATGTTCGGCGGACATTTGGTCGGCTCCCGATGGTTAGCGGCGGGAACCTAGCGGGCCGGCTTTGCACCCAGAACGATGAACTTCTGCTTTGCTTATTCCCAGGCGTGCTAAGCGCCGGGATCACGCGGGGGCCTGATTTTTGCGCCCGCCAGGGTTTGGCGAATGAGGCTTCCCAGGGCGGTCGCGCCAATGGCTGCGGCGTTGCGCCGGGCCGGGAATTGCCGGCGCCTTTATCCTGCGGGGCTCGCCCGCCGCTCGCAGCCCGTGCTAGAGCCGCGCGATGACAGCTTCCCCCGTTAAAATCGATGCGCCGGCCCCGAAAGAGCGCGGCCACGTGCCGACCGTCGGCTTCGTGTCGCTCGGCTGCCCCAAGGCGCTGGTCGATTCCGAGCGCATCCTGACCAAGCTGCGCGCCGAAGGGCTATCGCGTGGCGCCCGACTATGCCGGCGCCGACGTCGTGGTGGTCAACACCTGCGGGTTCCTCGACAGCGCCAAGCAGGAAAGCCTCGACGCCATCGGCGAGGCCATGGCCGAGAACGGCCGCGTCATCGTCACGGGCTGCTTCGGCGTCGAGGAAGGCCGCATCCGCGACAGCCATCCAGGCGTTCTGGCGGTCACCGGGCCGCATCAGTACGAGCAGGTGGTCGAGGCCGTGCATGCCGCCGTGCCGCCGGTGCACGATCCGTTCGTCGACCTCGTGCCGGCCGAAGGCCTGCGGCTGACGCCGCGCCACTACGCCTACCTGAAGATTTCCGAGGGCTGCAACAACCGCTGCTCGTTCTGCATCATCCCGCACCTGCGCGGCGATCTCGAAAGCCGCCCGTCGAACCACGTGATGACCGAGGCGGAACGGCTGGTGAAGGCCGGC
This sequence comes from uncultured Alphaproteobacteria bacterium, assembly GCA_963724595.1. Lineage (GTDB taxonomy): Bacteria > Pseudomonadota > Alphaproteobacteria > Rhizobiales > Hyphomicrobiaceae > Hyphomicrobium_A. The sequence goes on from CAVRVR010000046.1 coordinate 66,306, forward strand.
GTCAAGGAGCTGCTGGTCATCAGCCAGGACACCAGCGCCTACGGTCTCGACATCAAGTATGCCGAAAGCCAGTGGAAGGGCCGCGCGCTGCCCGCCCGCTTCCAGGCGCTATGCGAGGCGCTGGGCGAACTCGGCGTCTGGGTGCGGCTGCACTACGTCTATCCCTATCCGCACGTCGACAGCGTCATCCCGCTGATGGCCGAGGGCAAGATCCTTCCCTACCTCGACATCCCCTTCCAGCACGCTTCGCCGAAGGTGCTGAAGGCGATGCGCCGCCCGGCGGCACAGGAGAAGACGCTGGAGCGCATCCGCCGCTGGCGCGAGATGTGCCCGGACCTCGCCATCCGCTCGACCTTCATCGTCGGCTTCCCCGGCGAGACGGAGGAGGACTTCCAGTTCCTGCTCGACTGGATGCGCGAAGCCGAACTCGCCCGCGTCGGCTGCTTCCGCTACGAGCCCGTCGCCGGCGCCCCGGCCAACGACCTCGCCGGCGCCGTGCCGGAGGAAGTGAAGGAAGAGCGCTGGCACCGCTTCATGGAGACGGCGAAAGAGGTAAGCGAGAAGCGACTGGCGCGCATCGTCGGACGCGAGATCGACGTCATCGTCGACGAGGTCGACGAGGAAGGCGCGCTCGGGCGCTCGCAGTGGGACGCGCCGGAGATCGACGGCAGCGTCTTCCTCAACGGCGACACGGAACTCGAGGCCGGCGACATCGTCAAGGCGCGCGTCACCAACGCCGACGACTACGACCTGTGGGCCGAACGCGTTTAGGCCACCTCAGAACCCGTAGATCGCCACGCTGATCCCGAAGGCGACGACGCGAGCACGCCGATGAGTGTGGGCAGAACGGCCAACAGCGTCGCCAGCGTCAGTCTGCTTGCCAGTCAGCGCCAGGCCGGCGATCGGCCAACGCGACGCACCGGGGCAATGATGAGCTGGAAGAACAGGCCCGCGGTCACGCATGGCGCTGCCGAGCGCGACCTCGACGAGGTTGCTGCTCGAGATCGAGGCCATGCAGCTGGATCGATGGCAGGAAGCTGATCCAGCGCCATGAGGATGACGCACGGCCATCGACGACGAGCGCCCAGGGCAGGTGGCCGCGCACGAGGAAGAACAGCGCCGCGCCCGCCGCGATGGGCGCAGGATGATCGTCGCGATGATGATCGCGCCGCCGAGCCCGGGCCGGGGACTTCCGAGAGATCGCCGGCGAGGATCGGCAAGGCGCTGAGCCCGCCCAGGAACTCGATGCTTGCCGCGACCAGTAGCAACAGCCTCGGCCAGCGCCGCGGTTGCGATGCCGGCACGGCGGCGGCTTAATCGGCTTGTGCCATCCCCAGATCCCCCCAAGGTCTATCCGCCTAGGAGTAGCAAGGTGGCAGGGGCAACTGGCAACGACGCCTTCCGAGCGCCGCGCGAGCTGAGGGTGGGAGTGAGCAGGATTGAAACGGCAGGCGCTGACCTGGCGCCTGCCGTTTATTTCAGTGCGCCAGGACGTTGGCCAGCACGACCACCACGGCGGCGACGCTCACCGCGCCGAATAGCAGCCAGGCGCGCAACGTCATGCTGCGTTCGATGCGCCGGGCCTCGTCCTTGAAGGTTTCGAACTCGGCCAGCTTGCGGCTCACCGCCTCAAAGCTGTTGTAGGCATGGTAGTTGCCGCCAGAGCGCTGCTCGATCTTATCGAGGCGCGCCTTGAGATCGCGGCAGCCGCGCAGCAGCTCTTCAAGCTGCGCTTGCTTGCTGCGTTTCTCACTCTGCTGGTAGGTGTACCAGCGCTGATCCTGCGCGGCAGCTTCCTGCAACTCGCCGACCTTGGCCGCGAGCTGGCCGAGGTCGCGCGACATGAGCCGTACGGTGGCCTGCAGTTGCTCAATCTTACTCGCCGTCTCAGCCACGAAGCTGTCACGGGCAATCAGCGGAACGGACGGCGCAATGTCGTAGCGCACGTCGGGGGCAGTTTTCTCGATTGCGGCCTTACTCAACAGCGCCGGCCGACCGCGGCGTTCTTCAACTCTCAACACAGCAGACGTCTCCCCACGCGCAACGCAATCTGCACCCCATCCGGTGCCGGAAACAGCAGGCAGGTGTCATCGTTCGTCCGGCTCACAAGAGCGTGCAAACAGCGTTCTCCCCGCGGAGAAACGCGTGCTGCAGATCCCCGTGAGGCCGCAACGCCGTGACAAGATTTTGTCTTGAGCTTCAGTTTGTTGACGATAACTCAGCCGACAAACTTTGGCTAGCCTCGCACGGCGCAAATCACAGGTGATCGAACAAATTTTTTCAGTGTGGGCGAGCGCTAGCGGTTGACCGCCTTCAGCGCGGATTTGCCGTATCGCTCGCCGGCAGCTGCGCCATGCGGGAACGTATCGTTGAGGCGCTGCAGATCGGCGGGCGTAAGCGTCAACAGCGAGCGCGCCGATGTTCTCTGCAATGTAGCGCGGCCGCTTCGTGCCTGGGATCGGGACGATGTCGTCGCCCTGCGCCAGCACCCAGGCGAGCGCGAGCTGCGCCGGCGTGCAGCGCTTCTCTTCCGCGATTTCGGCAACGGCGACGACGAGATCGAGGTTCTTCTGGAAGTTCTCGCCCAGGAAGCGCGGCGAGTTGCGGCGGTAGTCGCTCGGCATCGAGATCCTCGGGAGATTTGATCTGGCCGGTGAGAAAGCCGCGGCCGAGCGGGCTGTAGGCGACGAAGCCGATGCCGAGCTCGCGCACGGTCGGCAGGATCTCGTCCTCCGGCTCGCGGCTCCACAATGAATATTCGGTCTGCAGCGCAGTGATGGGATGCACCTTGTGCGCGCGGCGGATGGTGTCGGGTGCCGCCTCGGAAAGGCCGAGGTGGCGAACCTTGCCCTCGCTTACCAGCTCGGCCATGGCGCCGACCGTGTCCTCGATCGGCGTGTTGGGATCGACGCGGTGCTGGTAGTAGAGGTCGATCGTATCGACGCCGAGCCGCTTGAGGCTCGCCTCGCAGCCGCGGCGCACGTAGGCGGGCCTGCCGTCGACGCCGATGAAGGCGCCGTCGCTGCCGCGCACGATGCCGAACTTGGTGGCGAGGACGACACTCGTCGCGGCGGCCGCTGATGGCGCGGCCGACGAGCTCCTCGTTGGCGCCGCGCGCCGTAGATGTCGGCGGTGTCGAGGAAATTGACGCCGAGCTCGAGGGCGCGATGGATGGTGGCGATCGATTCCGCCTCGCTGCCGCCGAGCGTAGAAGTCGGACATGCCCATGCAGCCGAGGCCGAGGGCCGACACCTTCAACGATCCGAGCTTGCGGTACTGCATGGTGATCACTCCTCGTTCGGTCGGTCCGAAGCGGCTCCTGGACAGATAGGAGCGCGCAACGATCGACGTTTAAGCATCGGCGGCAAGCCGTCAGCCGATCTGGGCGCGGTGGCGCAGGAAGTGATCGGCCAGCACGATCGCCATCATCGCTTCACCGATCGGCACGGCGCGGATGCCGACGCACGGATCGTGGCGCCCCTTGGTGACGATATCGGTTTCGTCGCCTTCGCGATCGATGGTCTTGCGCGGCGTCAGGATCGACGACGTCGGCTTCACCGCGAAGCGGCAGACGATGGGCTGGCCGGTGGAGATGCCGCCGAGGATGCCGCCGGCGTGGTTGGACAGGAAGCACGGCTCGCCATCGCGGCCGATGCGGATCTCGTCGGCGTTCTCTTCGCCGGTGAGCTCGGCGGCGCCCATGCCGGCGCCGATCTCGACGCCCTTCACCGCGTTGATGCTCATCATCGCCGAGGCGATGTCCTGGTCGAGCTTGCCGTAGATCGGCGCGCCCCAGCCGGCCGGCACGCCTTCGGCGACGACCTCGATGATGGCGCCGATCGACGAGCCGGACTTGCGCACGCGGTCGAGATAGTCGGCCCAGTGCGACGGCAGTCGCGGGATCGGGGCAGAAGAAGGGGTTGGCGTCGACGGCATCCCAGTCCCACAGCGAGCGGTCGACGGGAATATCGCCGATCTGCACCAGCGCGCCGCGGATGGTCACGCCGTCGATCACCTTGCGCGCGATGGCGCCGGCGGCGACGCGCGTCGCCGTCTCGCGCGCTGAGGAGCGCCCGCCGCCGCGGTAGTCGCGGATGCCGTACTTCTTCCAGTAGGTGTAGTCGGCGTGGCCGGGCCGGAACTTGTCGTCGATGTCGCCGTAGTCCTTCGACCGCTGGTCGACGTTGCGGATCATGAGCGAGATCGGCGTGCCGGTCGTGACCTGGCGTCCGCCTAGCGTCGGGAAACACGCCCGACAGGATCTCGACCTCGTCGGGCTCCTGGCGCTGCGTGGTGAAGCGCGACTGACCCGGGCGGCGCTTGTCGAGGAACGCTCTGGATGTCGGTCGCCACTAGCGGCAACCCTGGCGGGCAGCCGTCGACGACGCAGCCGATCGCCGGCCCGTGGCTCTCGCCCCAGGTCGTGACGCGGAACAGATGGCCGAAGGTGTTGTGGGACATCGCCAGTCGGCGTGAGTGAGGGGATGGACGGTGCGGGTGCGCGTGCAACCTTGGCGCCGTGGCAGTTGTGCCAGTCTTAGGAGTGCAAGCGCACGCCCGCAAGGGCCCAGGGCGGCAAAGCCCGTGACAAGACTCGCTCGATGCAGTTTATCTGGGCTCAGTACTGCGTCGCGATACGCGACAAGCTGCAAGGAGACAGCACGCGAGAGGACGCATTGCTTCAGCGATGCGCCATCTCTCTGCAATACCGCCACTTGGCGGAGGACCGCCGGTCACCGATCGGCCTTCGCCTTGGGACCACAGGTTCGGAGCAACGTTTTCTGAGCGTTAGAGGGCGTTAGATCCGCCGGTCGCGTGTCGCAAGCAACGTATGCGTCACGGGACGGCCGCTTGCGGTCGTGCCCGAAAATCTGGCCGCTCCTTGCCGGCTTGAGCAACCGTCATCGAGCGGCCGTTCGACGTGACGGGAAGAGCCGGAGCAGCCGCTGCTCCGGCTCTTCTTTTTGTCCGGCGCAGCGTCGCTACAACCAATCCATGCCGTCGCGGCGCAGCACGAGAATCCGGTCCTGCGGGACAGGCAGCTCCGGCACCGATCGCCGCATCGAGCCCGATACAGGTGTCCGCGCAGCACGCGGCTGACACCGCCGTGGCCGGCAACGACCGTGTCGCCGGTCGACGTCCCCCAGCCAGTCGACCGAGCGCGCCATCAGGTCCTCGTAGCTTTCGCCGCCGTGCGGACGCCAGCGGAAGGGATCGCGCGGCGCGCTCTTGCACGCCCGGCGCGTCGACGCCCGGCAGGTCGCTTGGCAAGCATGCCCTGCCAGTGGCCGTAGTGGATTTCCTTCAGGCGGTCATCGAGTGCATAGGTCGTGCGGCTCAAGCCCCAGCGCGCCGCGCACGATCTCCATGGTCTCGCGGGCGCGCAACAGCGGGCTCGCGACGTAGTCGACAGTGAGCGATGGCCGGGAGCAGCGCACGTAGCGCCTCGCCGTTGCGGCGAGCCTGCGCGCGCCCGACCTCGTTCATGGGAACGTCGGCCTGCCCTTGGTAGCGCGACTGCGCGTTCCAGTCGGTCTCGCCGTGGCGGATGAAATAGATGGTGACGTCGGCGCGCATCGCCTCGATACGCGTCGGCTTGGTTCGCTCACGCTGTCCTCGGACTTGGCGACAGTGATGTCGGGGGCGTCCTCGTTCTTCATGCCCTGCACGTGATAGCCGGAATCGACGTGATGCACCTCGCCGGTAACTCCGCGCGACAAGTCCGACAAGAGATAGAGGCCGGCGCCGCCGACCTCTTCGATGGTTACGGTGCGCCGCAGCGGAGAATTGTACTCGTTCCAACGCAGGATGTAGCGGAAGTCGGCGATGCCCGAGGCGGCGAGCGTCTTGATGGGGCCGGCCGAGATGGCGTTGACACGGATGCCGTTCTTGCCGAGGTCGGCGGCGAGGTAGCGCACGCGACGCCTCGAGCGCGGCCTTGGCGACGCCCATCACATTGTAGTGCGGCATCACCTTCTCGGCGCCGTAGTAGGTGAGCGTCAGCATCGAGCCGCCCGGCGGCATCAGCTTCTCAGCGCGCGCCGCGAGGGCGGTGAACGAGTAGCAGGAGACGAGCATCGTCTGGATGAAGTTCTTCTCGCTCGTCTCGACGTAACGGCCGTCGAGCTCGGCCTTGTCGGAGAAGGCTATGGCGTGGACGAAGAAGTCGAGGCGTCCCCAGACGCGCTGCAATTCGGCGAACACGGCGTCCATGGAGCCGGCGTCCATGACGTCGCAGGGCAGCACGACCTTGGAGCCGAGCTCGGCGGCGAGCGGCTCAACGCGCTTCTTGAGAGCGTCGCCCTGGAAGGTGAAGGCGAGCTCCGCACCCTGTGCTGCGGCCGCCCGGGCTATGCCCCAGGCGATCGAGCGGTTGTTAGCTAAGCCCATGATAAGGCCGCGTTTGCCAGCCAACAGGTTGCCTTTCGCAACCCCTGCGCTCGGCATTGGCTCCGTCATGGGTCTCTCTCTGTTCCTAGTTGTCGCCCGGTCTGTTCGGCGCGCATCCTACACAAATGGACTGTTGGGTCCAGCCGGGCACCATTTGCTAGGGGTAACAGAAAAAAGGCCGGCTTGCGGGCCGGCCTTTCGCTGAAGTCGTGGCGGGAAGGGGAACCGCCGCTTCAGCCATCAAGCTGCCAGCGGCCGCTCGGCAGCCGGCAGGCGATTCCTTCTTGCTTCTTGGTGTTTTTGCCGGTCGTCATCAGGACGATCAGGTGCCGGCACACCTTGCCGCCGGTGTCCTTGAACGACGCGGTGGGCTGTACGATACCAGACAGTCTTCCATGCCAGCGACGCCAGACGTAGGTCTTGCCGTCGCCGACCTCGGAGAGTGCGTACTGGATGCGCTCGAGGGCGGCGATCTCGTCCTTCTCGTCGAGCTCGTGCGGAGGGACGGCGATTTCGACTGTCGTACCCGGCACGATTGGCAGCGGCGCGGGGGCCGGTGCGTTGGCGGGAGCGGCAGGAGAGACGGACGTCTCCCAACCCTCGTTGCCGCCGAACGCCGCGGTCGAGCTGAGCATGATGTGAGCCGCGAGCACGAGCCCGGTGGCGATAAGGGCAGCAAGCGTTACTAGAGAGGAATGCGAACTCATGACGCTTCACCTGACGACGCTACGATCCGCGACTTGCGGGGCGACCTGTAGTGAGTATGAGCTGCTTTGGTTAAGACCGACTGAAGACGTGTCCCACGTGCGCGAGATCGCCGGTTAACGAGGTATTGACGTGAGCAACGATGAGGTCACCGTGACGGACGCGAACTCTCGAGCCCGGCGATTTTGCCGAAGCCGCCGAGCCGTTCGCGCTGTTCGAAGCCTGGCTCCGCGATGCGACGCGTCACGAACCGAACGATCCGAACGCGATGGCGTTGGCGACGGTCGATGCCGCGGGCCATCCCAACGTGCGCATGGTGCTGTTGAAGTCGGTTGATCCTGAAGGCAGCGCGGCGCGCGGCTTCGTTTTTTACACCAACTACGAGAGCGCCAAGGGAAGTGAGCTTATCGCCGCTCCTTACGCTGCGCTCGACTTCTATTGGAAGAGCCTGCACCGACAGGTGCGCGTGCGCGGATCGGTGACGCAGACGAGCGCTGACGAGGCGGACGCCTACTTCGCCACGCGCCCGCGGTCGGCGCAGATCGGCGCCTGGGCGTCGTCGCAGTCGCGTCCGCTTGAAAGCCGTTTTGCGCTGGAGAAAGCCTTCGCCGCGCATGCCGCCAAACACATCATCGGCGCCGTGCCGCGGCCGCCGCATTGGTCGGGCTTTCGCGTCACGCCCCTGGAAATCGAGTTCTGGCACAGCCGCTTGTCGCGGCTGCATGAGCGCATCATCTTCAAGCGTGAGGCTCCAGGCGCCAACTGGCTCAAAACCCGCCTCTATCCTTAGGCCCTTAAGCCCGTCTGGCGCGCCGCCTTGACCCGGCCTCAGCGGCCGGGCAAACCCAGATCACGGTGCCTGTGCCAACGATGGACGCTATGCCGACGAGCGCCAAACAGAAGCGCAAGACCCTGGTGCTGACCGGTGCCTCGCGCGGCATCGGCCACGCGACCGTGATGCGTTTTGCGGCCTCGGGCTGGCGCGTGATCAGTTGCTCGCGGCATCCCTTCCCTGAGAACTGTCCGTGGGAGATGGGACGCGACGACCACATGCAGGTCGATTTGGCCGATGCGGCCGACACCGCGCGCGCTGTCGTCGAGCTCAAGGCGCGATTGGAGAGTGATGGCTCACTGCTGCACGCGCTCGTCAACAATGCCGGCGTCAGCCTCAAGTCAGACGGCGGCGGCCGGCTCAACTCGCGTCGACACCGAGATTGACGCCTGGCGGCACGTGTTTCAGGTCAACTTCTTCGCGCCGATCATGCTGACGCGCGGGCTCATGGTCGAGCTCGAGCGAGCGCAGGGCGCCGTCGTCAACATCACGTCCATCGCTGGAAGCCGCGTGCATCCGTTCGCCGGTTCGGCATACGCCACGTCGAAGGCGGCACTGGCGGCGCTGACGCGCGAGATGGCCGCCGACCTCGGTCCGCGCGGCATTCGCGTCAACGCCATCTCGCCTGGCGAGATCGATACGGCGATCCTGTCGCCGGGCACCGGCAAGATTGTCGAGGAGCAGATCCCCATGCAGCGCCTCGGCTCGCCGGAGGAGGTCGCCCGCGCCATCTATTTTCTCTGCAGCGAGCAGTCGAGCTACGTGCACGGGGCGGAGCTGCACATTAACGGTGGCCAGCACGTCTAACGCCAGCTGGCCGGCGGCCTTTCTGTGGGGTATCGCTGTTTTTCGCCCGATTTTGCATTATTCTGCGCCGCCGACGAAGTTTTCGGATAGCACTCGCCGCATGGCACTCACCTTCACCCATCTTGAGCTTGCGGGGACGCGCCGCGCATGAGGCCCCCTCCGCCCCAGGGCCCATCCTTCTTTGCCCGATGGACGAGCCGTATCGCCGTCTTCTCGGCGGTGCTGCTGGCAACCGCCATTTTCCTGCACCGCCTGTTCTCGCTCCCCACGCCGATAGCCGAGAACTTGACCGGCGTGGCTTTTTTGGGTGCCGGTCTGTCGCTGCTGATGTCTGTCGCGGCGACCATCGGCATCTGGCGCACGGGGCGCCCTGGCACGGCGCGCGTCGTGTTCGCCGTCCTTGTCAGCCTCGGGTTGATGCTGTGGCCACTCATCTTCCTGCCGAAGTATGAAGGCCTGCCGAGCATCAACGACGTGACGACCGACATGACGAACCCGCCGCCGTTCGTGGAGATCGCCAAGCAGCGTCAGCCCGGGTCCAATCCCGTCAACTATCCGGGTCCCGCATTCGCGCGCAAACAGTTGGCTGCCTACCCCGACATCAAGCCGATCGAGATCGACCGCTCGACGGACGAAGTCTTCGAGCTCGCCGTCGAGGCGGCAAAGCGGCTGAAGATGGAGGTCGTACACCAGGAGGCGCCGGATATCTCCGCCGGCCGTCCCGGTCTCATCGAGATCGCCGACCGTACGCTGATCCTCGGCCTTTACGACGACGTTGCCATCCGCGTTGCCGGCTCCGAGCAGCACGCGCGTGTCGACGTGCGCTCGGCCTCGCGCTACGGCGAGCACGACCTCGGCCGTAACGCCGTCCGCGTCCGCCAGATCCTCAAAGAAATCGTGACCGTTATGGAATTCGACGGTGCCTGCGGCACGCGTCGAGACCGGCGAGGAAGCGAAAGACGTTAAAGAGGAACGGCCACGCAGTCGACGTTCGAAGAATTGTCGCAGGCGATAAGTCCCCGTTCCGTGAGGTGATCGATGTGGGCCCGCAGCGACAGTGTGGCTGCACCTACGACCGCCTTGTCGAGGTCGCGGTAGATCACCGGCAATAGCGCGCGTACGGTGTTGGTGCCCTTGCGCACGGCTTCGAGGATTGCCTGCTCGCGCCATTTGCGATGCAGGAGGTACGCCTTCACCGTGCGTCGCGGCTCTTCGATCGGACCGCCGTGTCCCGGCAGCAGCAGCGTTTCATCGCGGCCAAGCAGGAGTTCGAGCGAGCGCATGTAGTCAGACATGCGACCCTCGGGCGGCCCTACGACCGAGGTGTTCCACGCCATGACATGGTCGCCGGAGAAGAGCACCCGAGGTTCTCCCAACGCGAGGCACAAGTGATCGGGGGCGTGGCCGGGCGTGTGGAGCGCTGTCAGCGTCCAGCCGTCGCCTTCGATCGTGTCGCCATGCGCGAGATGCACGTCGGGCGAAAAGCCGTGACCGACATACTCCGCGTCGGCGTCACCGCCGCCCCCGGCAGGGATCGCCGAGCGGCGAAAGCCATACGTTTGAGCGCCGGTCGCCGCCTGCAACGCGTCGACGCCGTCGACATGGTCGCGGTGCGCGTGCGTGGCGATAATGTGTGTGATCGGACGCCCCGCCGCCGCGGCAATGATTGCCGCACGATGCGCAGCATCGTCTGGCCCCGGATCGATTACCGCCAAGGCGCGATCGCCGACGATGTATGTGTTTGTCCCCTTGAAGGTGAGCGGTCCCGCGTTGGGCGCAACGAGCCGCGCAACGCCCTCAGCCATGGGGTCTGGCACCCCGTAGGCAAACTTCATTGTAGTATTGAACTTCAAGCTTTCGCTCATTTCGAGTTTTGTCGGTGTCGCCGCGAATTATCGCGTGCGCGAAGGCTAACCTAGAGACGGATTGCCGCGCTTGCCAGCGCCCCCCAGCCGCATGGGGAACGCATCCCGGCCAGGCGGGTTAGTCAAACCGTCTAAAGGAGGTGCAAGATGGCACGCGAACGAGACTTTCCCGCTTCGCGCAAACCGCGTTTGGAAAGCACAATCACCTGGATCCTCGGCATGCTCGGGCTCGGTATCGTCGCCGCGCTGCTCGTCTTGACGGTTGCGCCGCCGGCCGACGAGGAGACCAATGCTCCGAGGTCAAGCACCGACCAGGTGGTCCCCAACACGCCGCCGCCGGTGCGTACGGAATAGTTTGCTTGATGCAGCGACGGGCGCTGTTGCCCGGGCATCCTTCTCTCCGTGCAACCGGACGACCGACCGTGCGTTGTTAGCGCGCCAAGAATAGCCCGAGCGCGCCAATGCTTAAGGAAACATCCGTTACTGAGGAGGTCTGCGCCGCCTCCATCGCCAGTGCGGAGGAAGCTGGATTGCGCTTCGTCGCCGACGATGAGCCCGGCATTTCCCGCCATCGGTCCGGCACCTCGTTCCGCTACAAGTCGTCGTCCGGCGCAGTCCTGAAGGACGAGCGTACGTTGGCCCGCATCCGCGGTCTCGTCATCCCGCCGGCGTGGACCGAAGTTTGGATATGCACGCGCGCCGACGGACATATTCAGGCGACGGGCCGCGATGCGCGTGGACGCAAGCAGTACCGCTATCATCCAGATTGGACGCGCGTGCGGGACGAGGCGAAGTTCGATCGCCTGATCGAGTTCGGCAAGATGCTACCGAAAGTGCGCCGGACCATAAGTCGCCACATGGGCGAGCCCGGGCTCAGCCGTCGCAAGGTGCTGGCGACCGTCGCGCATCTGCTCGATACGACGTTGGTGCGTGTCGGCAACCTCGAGTACGCGCGCGATAACAAGAGCTATGGCCTGACAACGCTGCAGGACCGGCATGTCACGTTCTCCGGCAGCGAGCTACGCTTCCAGTTTCGCGGCAAGACCGGCAAGGAGTGGAAGCTGAAGCTGAGCGACCGCCGCGTCGCGCGGATCGTCCGCTCGTGCCAGGAGCTGCCCGGCCAGCACCTTTTCCAATACGAGGACGGCGAAGGCGTCATCCGCCAAATTTCATCAGCCGATGTCAACGACTACATTCGCGAGATCGCCGGCACCGAGGTGACGGCGAAGGACTTCCGGACCTGGGCGGGCACCGTGCTCGCCGCCATGGCGCTGCGCGAATTCGAGCCGGTCGAGGCTGAAGCTTCAGCCAAGCGGAACATTCGCGAGGCGATCAAGGCTGTCGCCGCGCGGCTCGGCAACACGCCGGCCATTTGCCGCAAATGCTATGTGCATCCAGAGGTGATCGCAGCTTACCTCGACGGCAAGCTGGCGCGGCTTCTCGACAGGGCGCCCGGCAAGGCGCTGAAGCGCGCGTTTTCTATCCTTCCAGCCGAGGAAGCGGCGACGCTGCTGCTCCTGCACGTGCGCACGTCGAACAAGCGCAACGGCGACCGTTAACTCCTTAAGTCGACGGCGTGGAACCTCAGGCTCCTTGGGGAATTGCACCTCGAAATCGCCAACTTGCCCGAGGCTAAAATGAACCGCGTTTCTTCGCATCTCGCTGCCGCATTGATGCTCAGCGCTGCCTTTGTGCTCGGAGCAAGCACGGCGTTCGCGCAATCGAGCGGATCCAGTTCATCCAGTTCATCGAGTTCATCCAGCGGTTCGGCTGGCTCTGTCGGTCGGGGGAGTGGAGGCTCGACCGGCTTGTCGACAGCCCCGCGCGTCGGCGGCGGCATCGGCGGCACAAATGATCCGCGCAGCCTCAGCAATCAGCCGGCCACTTCGGCGTCGCCAGGCAGCACGGCGCCGGGCACTTACGCGCCCAGCTCCACACCCGCGCCGGCAGGCACGTCAACACCTTCCGGCACCGGCTATCCGTCCGGCCCGGCGCTCGAAGCCGCGCGTCAGCGCGCACTGCAGGGGCCAGCCGGTACGGCAATTCCTCCTTCAGCTGCCGGCGTCGGTGCCGATCGCAGCAGCACATCCGAAGTCGGCAGCGATAGCGTGACCGAGCCCCAGACGCCGGGGCTTCCCAATCAGGCGCAACCGAACCGAGATACGGTCGGCAATCCGGAGCGTCTGGCCGGTGGTGGGCGCAGCAACCGCGAGGGTGCGAGGGGTGCCACGATGCAGGATTGTGAGGCGGCGTGGGATGCCGAGACGCACATGTCGAAGGAGACGTGGCGCGAAACGTGCCGCCGCACGCTCACCGAGCCGCATCGTTGAATTACACCAAGAAGGACGGCAACGACGCTCCACTGCAATGGGCGCGCATTGGCCAGGCCATTGAAGGTGATGGTCGGAGCGGGGAGATTCGAACTCCCGACCCCTTGCTCCCGAAGCAAGTGCGCTACCAGGCTGCGCTACGCTCCGCCCGACCGTCAGTCCTTTGAGGGACAACGCCGCAGCGTCCGATCAAGGATGCCCCCGGCGAGGGCGGCTTTATAGCGGCCATGTGGCGCCCCGGCAAGCGAACGGTTTTCATGCTGTTTCGGGGCGCGTCGCGATGTCCCCGGACGCAAATTGCGGTGGGATTGCCCGCTCCCATCGCACCAACTATATGGGGCGCTGCCCGAACGTGGTCGCGATGCTTCGCGTCCATGCGCAGCATGGCTTCGCCATGACGATGGGGGCTAATGGGGCGTCGCCGCCGCTCCGCTAAACGCGGGCTGCAAGCGTTATGTGGGCTGGTAAGTAAGGAGAGGTGCGCGGCCCCTATTGAAAAGGGATCTGAGTGCGCTCGCTTTGAGAGCCTGCACATCGCGCGCTCCAGTCGCGGCACACCTAAGGACGGTCAGCGCGATGGTCTTCCGCGTCTCAGATATTTCTTTGATTTCGCCTCGACGAGCGCAGCGGGGAATCCCCACCGACGCAGCAGGCCCCATCGAAGGCGCGTTGCAAAACATCGAAGCTGTGATTATCAACCGCCACGTGCTTCTGAATGAGCATTGCGACCTCCGGGGATTAAGGCGCAGGTCTTCCTACGGTTTGCATATGACTGCGACGCGACGGTCAAGGTCGAGTTCTGTTCGTCGCTGCGGTGCACGGATATTAGGCAGCGGCGTTGGAGGCTGAAGACTCCAGCCGCGGCCAGTTTTCGCCCCTCCGCTAATGAGTTGCCGCGGTGCGCCAATCCGGTTGCGCGGTGCGAGATGCGCATGTCGATGAGATCTCTGCCGGCGATGCGTGGATCCGGGTTGCGCTAATTGCGCTCAGCACAAATCCGGGTGCAGCGCCTAACTCCCTAACTTCATGCAGAACGCCTAGCTGACCAGGTTGCGAGCTGATCCCAGCCCTTCTCTCTCGATGAGGCAGCCAAGTGTTCGCTGAGTTGATCGAGGGTATCGGCAAGCTCAGAACTCGCATCGCTAATCAGGCGTCGCTGTTCCTCCGAGTGCGAGCGCCAAAGGTCAACGAGCGCGAATAAAGCGGCATAGCCGACCGTAGTCTCCCGCAAGTTCGCCAGCAGCTCCTGCGAGCGCTCGTATTCAAGAACGGCATCGTCTTGGCAGATCGCAAAAACGCGCAGAAGTCTTCACGGGAGAGGCCCGGAAATTTGCGGTGGATCATGGTCAGTGACAGGTCCTCGGCGAGATCAGCCTTGATGAACCTGCTGAGCGTTTCGGCCACTTCGGTCGCGCGGTGCTGCGATTGGCCCATCGTGGTTCCCCGAGTGCGGTGGGTTTAACCTTTTCAAAATCCATGCGGCCCGACCAGAGCAGTTTCGTCTTTTCCTGTGGAATGGCAACGCAGCCGACATCAGGCAGCAGACGGGAACTCGGCAAGCCAGGCCACCCTCAGGTGCGATCGCTCGCCGGACGCGCCTGAGAGGCCAGAAGGACCACGTAGAAAAGCCAGCTACCGAGCGCCGCGACAGCTGCCGCCACATAGGTCCAAGCGGCAGCTCCCAATACCTTTTCAACTCCCGTGATCTGCTCATCTCCGCGGATGATACCTTGGCTCACCAATAATTCTTGCGCCCTCGAACTGGCATTAAATTCAACGGGCAAGGTGAGGACCGCAAACAAGGAGGACGACCTGCTAACAGTGAGCTTCCAGCCCACGTAAATAAGGCAGCTGCAGCATCAATCCGGCGACAAACAACCAGGGGCCATCCTCGACGCCAGCTGCGACCAGCGGCACGATGTGACTGCGTGCCTCATTGGAAAGTAATCGTCGGCATCCTGTAGCGCGTGTCCCGTTTCGTGAGCGGCTATTCCGGCAGCGGCTACACTCGGTGCAAAATATACATCCTGGCTCAGACGCAAAACCTTCGAGCGAGGATCGTAATGATCAGTCAGCATCCCGGGTGTGGCCTCCACGGACACATCGTGAAGCCCCCTAGATTCCAGCAACCTGCGAGCTACCTCGGCCCCGGTCATTTCATCTGTCGTGCGTAGCTGGGAGTATTTGGCGACACTGGCCTTGATCTGCCACTGCGCATATGAGCCCAAAAGCACGGCCGGGTAGTACGAGTATCCAAAAAAGCGGATCGTCGAGCATTGCGCCGTCTTCGCTTTCGCGAGCCTCAAGCCGTGCGCCAAACCACACTCGAACACAGATGGATCGGTCGACTGAGACAAAGCTATAGCCGTTTGATTTAGCGCTGTCTGCTTGGCCCAAAGCGGAGATTCGCAGCGAAACACTCGGTGTCCGCTTCTGCCCCTAAGCAGACTCCAGCTTGAGGTCACCAAACCAGGCAGCGCCGTTGCCGCGGCCAGGGCCATTCCGATGAGGATCGTATGGGCCTCATCAGGCAACGCGATTTCGGCCGCGTAGCGGCCCCACTGCGGCGAGCATATAGTGGCCATCGCCGTCGCCGGCATTGTCGACATCCCCTCTTCCGGCGGCTTTGGTCGCGCCTCGATGTAGAGCTGCGCGCCGTTACCCGGACCCTCCACCTCGGCCCGCACGGCCCCAGTAAAGCGAATTCGCTTGCCCCGCCAGGCCTCGGCACAGATCGTCTGCTCCAACCTGCCTTCGCCCCAATGCCATGGCGCCGAAGCACGCGCTATCCGTACGCTGCGCCCTCCCGCTGGGATTGGGCGATGCCTCGATGAACCGTAAGCTCAGCCGCTAGGAGGACGAGCGGTCAGCTTGTGGCTGAACTTGGGCGTACGGCTGCGCGCAAGATTGACCTAGTTTTTATCAGCTAGCGCGTTGCACCGCCCTCCCCGACAACGACGAAGGGAGCCCAGACCGACGGGTGCGCGGCGGACACCCAACCCGTCGGACGAGATGTGTCGTTCATGACGCCTAGCATGGCGCGGCGCGTGGCTTCGGCGCGGCCGATGGCCGGATGGCGTCTCAACTCGGCAAACGCTTGGGTCACGAGTTTTACCGCCGCGTCGCTGTCTACGTACCAGTGAGAGACGAGTAGCGCACGAGCACCCGCATAGAAGAACGCACGGGCGATGATAGAGCGCTTCCGCGCTGCCTTTCTCGCCGCCGGCCGTATTGCATGCCGAGAAGCACGACCCAGTCCGCGTCGAGTTTCAATTGCGCAACTTCGCTCGCGGTTAAAAGGCCGTCGTCCGCAATGGTTGCAACATTGGGAGGCGTCAACAGAAGTGACGGCTCGGCTCCGGCTCCCACGCTTTCCGTCTCCCCCGCGAGTAGCCCGTGAGTTGCAAAGTGGACAATCTTATAGGCCGCGAGCGCGCCTTCCTTATTCAGAGCCTTCACGGCGCTTTCAGTCGCCCGTGAGCCTAGATTGACGTCGCGCTCCTCCGCCGAGAGCTCGCTTGCCACCGCGCAGAGCTCGTCGGCGGTTTCGGGGAGGGGATTCTGCCGGCGGAGTACTTCGGTGACGGCGAGCTTGCCCCTGAAAAGCTTCGCAAGGCCGTCCGGCGGGCCTAGCCCGGCCACGCGCATGGGCTCTATTGCGATATCCTTAGGGCAGGTTTCCTTGTCCCAGGCCCTACGATCAGCATCATTGCGACGAGAGAGGAGCGGGTTTCCGAAGCCGATGAACGGCTTCGCCGCAAGGCTCGGTTTTGCGGCTAGCCGCAGCGAGGCGAGGCTCGCAACCGATGGCAGGGTCGTTACCGCGTGACGCTTCGAGAGCCAGGCCGCTTCCGCGTACCGGTTTGCGGCGTCCGGGATGGGGGCTGCGGGCCGTTCCGTCACGAGCACGGAAAGCGGCAGAGCGGCGAGCGGACCCACGGCTGCAATCAAGAGCTGCTTGCCTTCGATCATGTCATTCAGCGGCGCGAGGAGCGCGCTGTAGAGGGCGTGCGCACGCGAGAGATCGAAGGGAAGCGGCCCAGCTGCTTTCCAGGAAATTCCCAACAAGGTTTCACAACTCAAGCTGCCCTTGATTTCCCAAGCCGCCTCGTCGAGTTCCGCAGCGCAGCGCCGCGACGTCGCGGGCCAGTTCGTCCGTGCCCATGGGTATGAGCACCAGGTGCGCGGTATCCCTGCCGATGACCCAAACCAAGCTCTGCTTAGCAAGGCTCGCCACGAAGATCAGGACCTCATTCGCGGCAAGAAGGTTCTGGGTCGCCTCTATGGACAGCGGCTTGGGACTGGTGAGGGCAGCATATTCGGGAAACTCCTTGGCGAGGCGCCCATCGAGCAAATCGATGCGGCGCGCGACCTCTGCGAGGCGCGCGCGCAATGCCTTCTGGCTCACGGCATTCCTCTGGTCCGGCGGCGTGGTGAGGGCGGCCGTGAGGTGCGCATCCACAGCTTGCCATTCGCCAACGAAATCTTGACGCTCGCGCATGACGGCGGAAAGGGCGCCCGTGCCGGAGGCAAAGCGTGCGGCCATCTGGCTGAGCGCCGCGGCCGCTTGCGAGCTTTGCGTCCGTTGCGCCAATTCGAATGCCTCCTCACCTAGGGCGCCCGCGTGCTCGGTGTCGATTGCCGCCAATCGATACGCTGCAACGGCCTGTGACAGATAAAACTCGTCATACTCAACCGGCCCGCGGCTAGCATCCTGCCGGACGCCTGCCGTGGCCCCTCCGGCGTCGCGCTGTTCGAGCGCGATGAAGATCGCCGAGGCGGACTTCATAGCGGCGTGCGCC
>CAVRVR010000047.1:0-14413 GCA_963724595.1 uncultured Alphaproteobacteria bacterium
GGATCTGCCGGTGCTGTTCACCACCGGCTACACGCGCAACGCCATAGTGCATCACGGCCGGCTTGATCCCGACGTGCAACTGCTCAACAAACCGTACACGCAGCAGGATCTGTTGCGGAAGGTGCGCGAGCTGCTTGATAGCCGGCGCGCGGCCAAGTCGTAGAGCGAGTTGGCGCGATCTCTATTTCGTCAGGATGAGCTTACCGTTTTGCGTGATGCGCAGTCGGTATTTCTGGCGGTGGTGCTCGAGGATTGCCTCGCGTCCGCCGCGTAGGAGCTCCGAGACCAGCACACGGACCTGCTCATGCTGGGGGTGCGAGGCATCGACGGCCGTGGCGGTCGTGAATGTCCGATTGTCGGCGATAGTCGTCATCGACTTGCGCTCCATTTGTCCGATGAGTAGCCACGTTCCGCGCGGCGCTCTACGCGTGCCATTACGCAGCAACGACGCTCCCGTATTGTTGACTTTCATAGTCATAAATCATACTCTGCACAAGCCCGGTTATGCCGACCCTACCCAGCCGCGCCAACGTCGGGTAATGGCTGCGCATGAGCCATCCCATCCTGCTCGTCGCCGCCGCCGCAATCGTCGACGTCGACAACCGCGTGCTGATCACTCGCCGTCCCCCCGGCCGCTCCATGGCCGGGCTGTGGGAGTTTCCCGGCGGCAAGGTCGAGGCGGGCGAGACGCCGGAAGCCGCGCTGCGCCGCGAGCTGTTCGAGGAATTAGGCATCGACGTGTGCCAGACGTGCTTGCATCCGCTGACCTTCGCCAGCCACTCCTACGAAACGTTTCACCTGCTCATGCCGCTCTACCTGTGCCGTCAGTGGGACGGCACGGTGACGGCGCACGAAGGGCAGGAGCTCGCCTGGGTGCGCGCGGCGCGGCTCAAGGACTTTCCGATGCCGCCGGCCGACGAGCCTCTGATCGCGCCGCTGCGCGACCTGCTGGGCTGAGCGCTACTCGGGCAATTTGCGCTCATTGACGCCGAGCGCATCGGCCAACCGGGATTGCGCTGAGCCGGGACGCAGCGGCTTAGGTTGACTTTCATCCGGCGCCCAGGCGGTCAACGTCACGATCTCGAATGTCGCCGGCACCCGACCGTCCGCGCCGGCGAAGCGGTCGGCGTAGATCTCCATAGCGCGCAACAGGAGGCGGCCCGTTACCGGTATCCGCCGCCGCGCGGCGAGCATGTTGCTGGCGCCCATTGCCTTGATCTCCTGCATGAGGGCGAGCGGACTGGAATAGGTAACGACGACGGTCTCGGAATCGACCACCGGCAATGCAAAGCCGGCCCGCTGCAGCAGCGTGCCCATGTCGCGCACGTCAGCGAACGGGGCAACGCGCGGCGAGGCGCCGCCGCTGATCTCGGCCTCCGCGACGATCCAAGCTTCGCGCAGCTCTTTCAGTGTTGACCCGCCAAGCAGTGAGGCGAGCAGCAGTCCGTCTGGTTTCAGCGCGCGCCGGATCTGTACCAAAGCACCTGGTAGATCGTTGACGAGCTGGAGCGAGAGACCGGAGACAACGAGATCGAGCGAAGCGTCGGCGAAAGGCAGTGCCTCCTCGTCGGCGACGACGCGCAAATCGGAAGCGCCACGCAGCAGGAGTGCCGTGGTGTCGACGTCGATAATGCGTTCGACGCCGGCCAGTCCGCCAATACCCCGCGAGACGAGACCATGGTGCGCGCCGATGTTTGCCGCCAAGGGAAAATCTCGCCTGACGATGGCCAATCGCTCCGCGAGGTCTTCGGCGACGCGCGCCAGGAGAAAATCGTGGTCTGTCGCAGCGTTGGCGACGCGCCTCCGCCGCCGCGCCAGCAGCGCACGATCGAAGATGCAAACGGGGTCTGGTATGGTCACAAGCGGTGGTGCTCGCGGCTGCGCTGTTTGCGCGCTACCATGATCGCTCAGCGTGCTCTTGGCCAGCGTAACGGGCGACATGCTTGATTGGGGAAAAGACGCCGCCGGAGCTCTGCGCTCGGCGGTGGCGGCGGTCGTGGACCTTGTCGTCCCGCCGCTATGTCTCGCCTGCCATCGCCCGCTCTCCTCGCATGATGCCATGTGCTCGCGGTGCTGGTCGGGGATCGACTTCATCCGCGCGCCGCTTTGCGCTCGCCTCGGCATCCCGCTTCCCTTTGATGTCGGCGGCACGATGATCTCCGCGGCGGCGGCCGCCGACCCGCCCGACTACGATCGTGCCCGCGCCGTAGCGCGCTTCGACGGCGTCATGCGTGAGTTGGTGCATGACCTGAAGTTTCGCGACCGCCATGACGCGCGCCGCCTGTTCGCGCGATGGCTGACCGAGGCCGGGGCCGAGCTGCTCAATGGCGCGGACGTTGTCATTCCAGTGCCGCTAACGCGCGGGCGACTAGCCGGACGCCGTTTCAACCAGTCGGCCATTCTGGCGCAGGAGGTCGCGCGACTGAGCGGCGTGCGCTACGAGCCGCTCGTACTGCAGCGCACCAAACGCACGCAGCCGCAAGTCGGGCTGAGTCGGCAGCAACGCCGAGACAACGTTGCAGGCGCCTTCGGTGTCGTCGACGTAAAAAAGTCCGCGCTGGCTGGCGCCAGGGTCGTGCTCATCGACGACGTCATCACCACCGGTGCCACCGCCCGCGCCTGCGCCCGGACCCTCAAGCGCGCCGGCGCCGCTACTGTCGACGTCCTAGCGCTGGCCATGGTACGACCCCGCCTTGCTGTCGCCTTGAACGCTGCGGTGAATAAGGTGTTTCGCGCTGCCAGCAGCCTTTGCGCCGATCCGCGGAGGTATTAAACTTGCGGTAGGTGAGCCGCCACGATCACCGGCCGTAGCGGGAAGGGAATTAACGATAAGCCATGGCCAAGATTACCGTCTACACGACCCGATTTTGCCCTTACTGCCACATGGCGAAAGAGCTTCTGCGCAAGAAGGGCGTCACAGCATTCGAGGAGATCGATGTCAGCCAGTGCGAGCTTCGAGCGCAGATGAGCGCCAAGGCCGGCGGGCGCCACACGGTCCCGCAGATCTGGATCGGCGATCAGCACGTCGGCGGTTGCGACGATCTCTACACCCTCGACCGCGAAGGCAAGCTCGATCTGCTGCTCGCCGCTTAAGGCACGCCGGCAGCGTGCAGCGCCGATGAGAAAGATGGCCCCCGACATGTCGGACGCGCAGAAAGCGTTCCGCGTCGGCCTTGTGCAGATGTGCGCGGGGCGAGACGTCGGAAAGAACATTGCCACCGCTACCGAGCTGATCCGCGCGGCGGCACGGGGCGGTGCGGCGTATGTTCAAACGCCCGAGATGACCAACATTATGGAGCTTGAACG
This sequence comes from uncultured Alphaproteobacteria bacterium, assembly GCA_963724595.1. Lineage (GTDB taxonomy): Bacteria > Pseudomonadota > Alphaproteobacteria > Rhizobiales > Hyphomicrobiaceae > Hyphomicrobium_A. Next base: position 3,307 of record CAVRVR010000047.1, read on the forward strand.
CCCACGGCTGCTCGCCGCCGTGCGGCCGGAGGAGAGCGATCCGGGCGTCGTTCAGTTCCGCGCCCTCGCTGCCGAGCTCGGTATCTGGCTGCACATCGGCTCGCTCGCCCTCGAGGGTGCACACGGCAAGCCGGTCAACCGCTCGCTGCTCATCTCGCCGGACGGCAACATCAGCGCGCGCTACGACAAGATCCACATGTTCGACGTCGATCTCGGGGGCGGCGAATCCTACAAGGAAAGCGCCAATTACGAGCCGGGTCGCGAGGCCGTCGTCGCCAACCTGCCGTGGGGGCAGCTCGGCATGACGATCTGCTATGACCTGCGCTTTCCCCACCTGCATCGGGCCCTGGCGAAGGCTGGCGCCCGCTTCATCGCCGTTCCAGCGGCGTTTACCAAACCGACCGGATTCGCCCACTGGCACACGCTGCTGCGGGCCCGGGCCATCGAATGCCAGTGCTACGTGTTCGCCGCAGCGCAGGGCGGCAGGCATGAAAACGGCCGAGAAACCTTCGGCCATAGCCTGGTTATCTCGCCCTGGGGCGAGGTTCTGGCGGAGGCGGACGTTCAGCCTGCAGTCACATTCGCCGATGTTGAATTGCAACGGTTAGATGACGTTCGTCGCCAAGTCCCGTCTCTGCGGCACGATCGGCCGTTCGACGTGGTATATGCCGCAGATACGCCGCCAAAAGAGGTCGCGTCGTGATCAAGTACTGCCTGCAATGCACGCACGGGCATGAGTTCGAGGGGTGGTTTGCCTCGAGCGCGTCCTATGACGCGCAGGTTGCCGCCGGACAGCTCACCTGCCCCGAGTGCAACAGCCGCGAGGTCGGCAAGTCGATCATGGCGCCCAATGTCGCCGTTCGCACGCGTTCGGACGTTGCGGTGCCAGACGATGAGACACCGGCGCGCTATCGCAATCTGGTGCGCGAGGTCGCCCGGGTGCTGACCGCGGCTTCAGAGGACGTTGGCGCCCGCTTCCCTGAGGAAGCCCGCAAGATCCACTATCGCGAGGTGCAGCAGCGCGCCATTCGCGGAACGGCCTCGCTGGACGAGGCGCGCGAGCTGGTGGAGGAGGGCGTAGAGATCATGGCGCTGCCCAGGATGCCCGAGGACACCAATTAGATCTTCGCGATCTCAGTCCTGCGCCAAGACAACCACAGTATAGAGCAACGCCGATTTCGCATCTTCAGTGCGGAACTTGGGTTCGCTGTTGCCCGGCGAGACCCACGCGTAGCTCTTGGCGTCGTGGTTCCAGATGCCGTGGACATGGCCCGCACGGTCGATGACGATGCCGCTCGCCTGGCTATATGCCAGCGAGTAGCCCTTCAGCTTCAAGGTCTCGTTTTTCTTGAGCAAGCCGAACAGCTGGCGATTTTGCGCGTCATTCATAGCAGTCCCCGCGTCAGCCACTAGATCCCAGACTGGGCGCGCCCAACTCGAGCCCGCATCGCTCGATCTCAATTCCCCGATGGGGCGATGTCCGAGAATTGTAACGAAGCAAACACAATTTCAATGATTCCGTTCGGTATTCGTTAGCAAAGTCATACCCGAATACTACACGCGGCCAACGCCGTTTGTGCCGCTGTCTTGCGCTCCTTAACGCCTTGTTTGCAATGTCGCCGCGGCACGTGTCACATCCCCTTCATGCGAGGACGCTAGGCAGGCACCTTGCCCAACTGTCGGATATGCGCGCCGCATGCTGTCGATTTTCCGCGCCTCCCTACTGCTCGGCGCCCTTTGTACCGCCGCCTCTGGCCAGACGATCTATCCCCTCGACAAAGCGCAGATCCTCACCGGCGCCACCTTCGACCTCAAGGTCGAGTTCGCCGGCGCGCCAGCCGCTACCGATCTCAAGGTGACGGTCAACGGCGAGGATGCCGCCAAGGTGCTCGGACGAGCGCCTTACATCACCGCCGACGAGGACGGCCTCGGGCACACCGCCTACTGGATCCGCGGCGCCCGACTGACCACCGATGGCAGATACGTCATCGAGGCAACGGACGGCCACGGCCAAGCCCGCGTCGAATGGGCGGCGTTCGGCACTCCAGACGGGCGCCTTGCCAAGAACGTCATCCTGCTCATCGGCGACGGGATGTCGATGGCGCACCGCACCGCCGCGCGCATGCTGTCAAAGGGCATCTCGCAGGGCACGTACGGCGGCGAGCTCGCCATGGACGACATGCCCCACATGGCGTTGGTATCGACGTCGGGAACGGATTCAATCGTCACCGACAGCGCCAACGCGATGACGGCCTATACCACTGGCCATAAATCCTGCGTCAACGCCCTGGGCGTCTACTGCGCGCTCAACCGCAGCACTCTTGGCCATCCCAACATCGAGACGATCGCCGAGCTCGCCAAGCGGCGGCTCGGGATGGCGGTTGGCGTCGTGACCGATACCGAGATCGAGGATGCGACGCCGGCCGGAATGGTGGCGCACACGCGGCGACGTACCGACTACGATGACATCGTGCGCATGTTCTACTGGCTTCAGCCGGAAGTCATCATGGGCGGCGGCACGCCGAACTTTCTTCCCAGCACAGATGCACGCGGCAAGCGCAAGGACGGCGAGAACTACATCAGCAAGTTTCGAGAAGGCGGGCTACGCGTTCGTCGATACGGCGACGCAGCTCGCCGCGGCCGCCGCTAAGCCCGAGACAAGAAAGTTGCTCGGCCTCTTCAACGACAAGAATATCGACGGCGCGCTCGACCGCAAGTTCCTCAAGAAGGGCTCGGTCGACAAGTTCCCCGACCAGCCGGACCTGACCGACGAGATGCGCGCGGCGCTGCAGGTTCTCTCACGCGGCGACAAGGGCTTCGTCTTGATGGTCGAGGCCGGCCGCATCGACAAATTCAGCCACTCGCTGGACTGGGAGCGTGCCGTCTATGACACCATCATGTTCGACAACGTCGTCAAAATAGCCAAGGATTTCGCGGATAACCGCAACGATACGCTGATCATCGTCGTGCCGGATCACGCTCACCCGGTGTCGATCATCGGCACCTACGACGACAGCAAGGGCGAGCAACTGCGCGATCGCCTCCAAACGTACTCAGCAGCGCAATTTCCGAACTACCCGGCACCCGATGCCGAGGGCTACCCGGCGAAGGTCGACGTCTCGCGGCGCCTCGCCATGGTGTTTGCCGCTTATCCCGACTACTGCGATCCTGGCAAGCCCTACATGGAGGGTGAGAACCAGCCGACCGCGGCGCCGCCCTCGACGCAGGAGGGCGAGAAGCAGCCTGCGGTCGCCAACGAGGAATATTGCAAGCCGGGCGCCGCGCGCAAGATCGGCAACCTGCCGTTCACGGCCCGCAACGGCGTGCATGCGGCCGACGATGTGGTGCTGACAGCATCGGGACCAGGCTCGGAAGTTTTTCGCGGACGCGTCGACAATACGTTCGTATTTCGCGCCATGGCGCGCGCGCTTGGGCTCGGCAAATAGCGCGAGCGCGTTGGGCAAGCCGCTCCGCTCAGTTCATCTCGGCGAAGTAGTGGTTGTCACGCAGGTGGCAGCGCGCCACACGCCATTCAATCGGCCGTCCGTCGATGGCATACACGACGCAGTCGAGCGTCAACAACGGCGTGCCTTCCGCAACGTTGAGAGCGCGAGCGACATCGCTCTTCGCTGCGGCAACGCCCAACCTCTCCTCGGCCCGCCCCAGCAACACGCCGTAGCGTTGGGCGAGCACGACGATGCTCGGCGAGACATCGCTCTCCCGCGCAAGGCCGGGAAACCGCGCCTGCGGAACGGTAGAATCCTCGACCATCAGAGGCGCATTGATATGTGTGAGTACGCGGTGTAAGCGAAACACCGGCTCGCCATTGCGAAGCTGCAGTAAGCGGGACTCGGTCTCGTTGGCCGCCGCGGCTGTGATGGTGCAGCTCTCGGTCTCCCCGGCGATCCTGATGCCGTCCGGGTCGCGGATATTGCTGAAGCGCACCGCGTGTTCATTGGACGTCTGGTCGATGACGAAGGTGCCGCGACCCTGGCGGCGTGAGATAAGGCGCTCGCTCTCCATCTCGTCCAGTGCTTTGCGCACCGTACCGACGCTGATGCCAAGCTCGCGCGAGAGCTCAATTTCGTTGGGGATCGCCGCTCCCGGCTTCCAGGCACCTGCCGCAATGCGCTGGATGAGCATGTCCTTGACTTGAAGGTAGAGGGGCCGTGTTGAGAACCGTCCTACCGCTGTCATTGGAGCCCTCAAAGGTTGCCGACCTCACGATTGCGTTGAGAAACTCGGACTGCCTCGTCCTTCAGTCTCCGCGACTAAGCCAGACGGTGCGCGTAGCAAAACATTTGTAGTGCATACGACGCACCATGCCGTTTTCTTCGAAGGTGTCGATATTCTGAAATAGAGTAAAATAATCACCATTAATTATAGCACGACGGGCAAAGGCGACCGCCATTTGTCCACGTTTATTTCATAGCTTCACTTTAGTGTGCGACATTGGCGCGCAAGATCAACATGCCTGCGTTGCCGGTTGCCCTACGTGCTCTGTACGCTGTTTGTTACATTTCAGCCATCGAACACCTGGCCACGGTACGCGTCGCCCCCCTTCGCAAGCCACCTGGTCAGACAGCCCCGCCGGCAGATCCTCCCCTAACCGGCGGGGCGCTTGTTCCCGCGCCCACCCTTGCCGCATGCCCGCCGTTAGACCTTGCGGCGCTGCCCCGCGCCGGTGCAAACATCGGTGGCGCGCTGACCGCGCACGGTCGGTGCCACGAGGAGATTTTGCACATGATGGAACTGCGGACGTCTCAGCCAGGCGCTGCCGGCCAAGCGGCCGATCGCACGTTGCGCCATGACTGGTCCCGCGAGGAGGCTCAGGCCCTCTATGAGGCGCCGTTCAATGACCTCCTGTTCAAGGCCCACTCGGTGCATCGCCGCTACTTCGAGCCGAACACTGTGCAGCGCAGCCGGCTACTGTCGATCAAGACCGGCGGTTGCGCCGAGGATTGCGGCTATTGCAGCCAGTCGGCGCACCATTCCTCGGGCCTTTCCGCCAGCAAGTTGATGGCCGTGCAGGGTGTGCTTGCCGAGGCCCAGAAGGCCAAAGATGCGGGCGCCACCCGCTACTGCATGGGCGCCGCTTGGCGCTCACCCAAGGGCCGCGACATGGACGTGCTGTGCGCCATGGTCGAGGGCGTCAAGGCGATGGGCATGGAGACGTGCATGACGCTCGGCATGCTTTCCGATGACGACGTCGGTAAGCTCAAGGGCGCCGGTCTCGATTACTACAATCACAACATCGATACTTCCGAGCGCTACTACAGCAAGGTCATCACCACGCGCACCTTTGCCGACCGGTTGCAGACGCTGTCGCGCGTGCGCGAGGCCGGCATCAAGGTATGCGCTGGCGGCATTGTCGGCATGGGCGAGGAGCCGGAGGATCGCGTCGACATGCTCCTCACGCTGGCCAATCTCCCGCAGCACCCCGAAAGCGTGCCGATCAACATGCTGATCGCCATTCCCGGGACGCCGCTCGCTGACGTCGAGAAGATCGACGCCATTTCCTTCGTGCGAACCATCGCGCTCGCCCGCATTCTCATGCCGCAGTCCTACGTGCGCCTGTCCGCCGGCCGCACGCAGATGAGCGATGAGACGCAGGCGCTGTGCTTCTTCGCCGGCGCCAACTCGATTTTCGTCGGCGACACGCTGCTGACCGCCGACAACCCCGGCGAAGACAGCGACGCCGTCCTCTTCGACAAGCTCGGCCTGAGGCCGCTCGAGCTCGAGACCGGCTCGGGCGAGCAGGATGATGTACAAGAGCCATGAGCGGGCCCTCGAGGCCCTCGCGCGACGCGGCCGTCGCCGGGCGCTGACCGCGTTCTCAGGCGCCGATTTCGCCTCCAACGACTATCTCGGCCTCGCCTCGTCGCGTGAGTTGAAGGACGCGGCACGCGCCGCGGTTGAGCGCGACGTGCCGATCGGCGCCGGCGCATCCCGGCTGCTGCGCGGCAATCACCGGGAGCACGAGGCGCTGGAGACGGAGGCCGCCGCTTTCTTTGGGGCGGAAAGCGCGCTGTTCTTCGGCGGCGGATTTGTTGCCAATCTGGCACTTTTTTCGACGCTGCCGCAGCGCGGCGACCTCGTCGTGCACGACGAGCTGATCCACGCCTCCGTCCACGACGGCATGCGCATGGGCAAGGCCGAGCGCGCCGAGGCTCGCCACAACGACGCTGAGGCATTCGATGACGCCATCAAGGATTGGCGCGTGGCGGGCGGCACGGGCACGCCGTGGATTGCGGTCGAGAGTCTCTACAGCATGGACGGCGACCGCGCGCCGCTCGATGAGCTCGCGGACATCGCAGCGCGTCACGAAGGTGTGCTGATCATCGACGAGGCGCACGCGACCGGGGTTCTCGGTCCGATGGGCCGTGGCCTCGGTGCACATCTCGAAGGCCGCGACAACATCATCGCTTTGCACACCTGCGGCAAGGCGCTCGGCGCCATGGGCGCGCTGCTCGCCGGGCCGCAGGTGCTATGCGACTACCTCGTCAATCGCTCGCGTCCCTTCATCTACGCGACGGCGCCTTCGCCGCTCATGGCCGCCATCGTGCGCGCGGCCCTCGTCATCTGCCGTTTCGATGCAGCGCGGCGCGACAAGCTGCATTCGCTTGTTGCCTTTGCCGGAAGCCGGCTCGCTGAGAGCTGCGGCTTGCAGGCGTCCGGCTCGCACATCCAGCCGGTCATAGTCGGCGCTGACGAGCGCGCGACGCGCCTCGCCGCCGCCATGCAGAGGCGCGGCTTTGACATCCGGGCCGTGCGCCCGCCGACCGTGCCAGAAGGCACCGCGCGTCTGCGCCTGTCGCTAACGCTCAACGTCGACGAGGCGAAGGTCGCCGAAATGGCGTCCGCGCTGGCCGAGGAGCTGAAGAGGCTCGACGCATGACGCGCGCCATCGTCGTCACCGGTACCGACACGGACGTCGGCAAGACCGTGTTCGCCGCGGCTCTCGTTGCGGCGCTCGACGGCTACTACTGGAAGCCGGTGCAAGCGGGCCTCGATGGCGAGACGGACGCCGAGATCGTGCGGCGGCTGTCCGGCGTGCCGTCAGAGCGCGTGCTGCCGGAGGTCTACCGGCTGACGACAGCGGCCTCGCCGCATCTCGCCGCCGAGCGCGATGGCATCGAGATCGACTTCGAGGGTCTGGCCGAGGCGCCGATACTTACTCAGAACCGCGCGGTGGTCATTGAGGGTGCCGGCGGACTGCTGGTGCCACTCACCCGGAGCCTGCTGCAGATCGAGCTCTTCGCGCGCTGGGGTGCACCGGTCGTGCTCGTCGCATCGACGCGCCTCGGCACCATCAACCACAGCCTGCTGTCCGTCGAAGCCTTGAAGCGGCGGCGAATTCCACTGCTCGGCATCGCCTTCGTCGGTGGCGAAAACGCCGATTCCGAGCGCACCATCACGAAGATGGGCGACGTGCGCCACCTCGGCCGCCTGCCGCATCTCGCTCCGCTCGACGACGTCTCTTTGCGCGAAGCTTTCACCGCCAACTTCCGCGCCGAGGACTTCCTCGCTCCGGTGCCGACATGACGCCCGGCGGCGGCAGCCCGATCTGGCACCCATTCACGCAGCATGCGCTGCAACCGGCAGATGCTCGAGGTCGCCGGCGCCCAAGGCGCCTGGCTCGACACGCGCGACAGCCGCCGCATCCTCGACGGCATCTCGTCGTGGTGGGTTGTCACCCACGGTCACTGTCACCCGCGCATTGTTGCCGCCATCGAGCATCAAGCGCGCCGGCTGGACCAGGTCATCTTCGCCGGTTTCACGCACGAGCCAGCCGAGATGCTGGCGCGCGGCCTGATCGACATCGCCCCGCCGGGGCTCGCGCACGTATTCTTTTCCGATAGCGGGTCGACCTCGGTCGAGGTCGCGCTGAAGATGGCGCTCGGCTACTGGCGCAACATCGGCGAGAAGCGCCACCGCATCGTTGCGCTCGAGCACGGCTATCACGGCGATACGGTCGGCGGCATGTCGGTGGGCGCGCGCGGCGTATTCAGTTCTGCCTACGAGCCGCTGTTGTTCGACGTCGTGCGCATACCGTTTCCCGCGCCCGGCCGCGAGCAGGAAACCATCGACGCCTTCGACGCCGCCTGCACCGCCGAGCCTGTCGCCGCATTAATCGTCGAGCCGCTGATCCTCGGCGCCGGCGGCATGCTGATCTACAACGCCAGCGTGCTGCGCGAACTAAAGCGCGTCGCTGCGGCCCACAGTGTCCTCCTCATCGCCGACGAGGTAATGACCGGCTGGGGCCGCACTGGCGAGGTGTTCGCCTGCGACCAAGGCCGGCGTCGCCCCCGACATCATCTGCCTTGCCAAGGGCATCACCGGCGGCTCGCTGCCGCTGGCCGTCACTCTTTGCACGCCGAAGATTTTCGAGGCCCACCGCTCGACCGACCGCACTAAGACCTTCTTTCATTCGAGCTCGTACACGGCAAATCCCATCGCCTGCGCGGCCGCCAACGCCAATCTGGAGATCTGGCGGACCGAGCCGGTCGTCGAACGGATCGCGGCGCTTGCCGGAGCCCACGGCGAGCGCCTTGCGCCATTCCGCGGCGACGGGCGCTTTGCAAACGTCCGCCAGCTCGGGACCATCGCCGCCCTCGACCTCGTCGCGAACGACGCCGGCTACCTCGCCGCGGCGGGGCCGCGCCTAATGCAATTCTTTATCGAGCGCGGCGTTCTGTTGCGCCCGCTGGGCAACACCATCTACATCATGCCGCCGTACTGCATCACGCCCGCGGAACTCGACATCATCTATGCGGCCATCGCCGAGGCGCCCGGCGCTCTGGAGAGCAGCGCATGAGCAGCTCAGCCGGATCGACTATTGCCGGCTTCGGCCACTATGCGCCGGAGCGGCGCGTCGCCAACGCCGAGATCGAAGCAGCAACTCGGCCTCGAGCCTGGCTGGATCCTGCGCCGCACCGGCATTGAAGAACGCCGTTACGCTGCCGACGGCGAGGCGTTGACCGACATCGCCGTCCCCGCCGCCGAGATGGCGCTGATGCGAGCTGGGCTCGACCGCGGCGCCATCGCGCTCACGCTGCTGGCGACCAGTACCCCGGACCACTTACTTCCGCCTTCGGCGCCGCTGCTCGCCCATCGCTTGGGTCTCGGCAACTCGGGCGGCATCGACCTCGCGGGCGCCTGCGCCGGTTTCCTCTATGCGCTTATCTTGGCCGACGGCTTCGTGCGCACGCACGGCGCTCCGGTGCTGGTCGTCGCCGCCAATATCCTCTCGCGCCGCATCAACCCGGAGGAGCGGGGGAGCTGCATCCTGTTCGCCGACGCGGCCGGTGCGGTTGTCGTGGCGCCCGCTACCCGGGCCGGCACCGGGGTGCTCGGCGCCAAGCTCGCCGCTGATGGCAGCGGCTACGGGCTCATCCAGATCGCCGCCGGTGGCAGCCGCCGCCCGTTCGCTCCCGACGTGCCCATCGAAGAACTCGCTCATGATCATCGCCGACGGCCAGGCCGTGTTTTCCAGGGCCGTCGACCTCATGGTGGCCTCGTCCTGCGAGGCGCTCGCCAAGGCGCAGCTCAGCATCTCGGACATCGACTGCCTCATCCCGCATCAGGCCAACGGGCGCATCACTGCCGCCGTTGCCCAGCAGCTTGGCGTGCCTGCGGAGAAGGTCGCTTCAAGCATTGCCGAGTTCGGCAACAGCTCGGCGGCGACCATCCCACTCACGCTTTCTCTTGCCGCGGGCGAGGGCCGGATGGCACGCGGCCAGCGGCTGCTCATGTGCGCCGCAGGCGCAGGTCTGACAGGCGGCGCCGTAGTTTATGCTCTTTGATTGTGAGCCTCGACAGCCGCTCGCTGATAGCTCGGCGGAGTTCAGGTCCAGTTCATGCGCGTAATGATTGAGTGTGACCGAGACGACAGAAGCTGATCGAAACTTGACGGCAACGGCCCGCAACTAGAGGCAAAAACGTGCCCGAGCCCCCATCACGCCGCATTTCGATGCAGGAACTGCCGAGTGCCATGTCGCGTTGTTTGGTCCGACGGAACGTGCGGATTGGCACGTTCGATAACTGTATGTCCCACTAGCCGCCCAGGTGAAAAAAAACAATGCCGATGAGCGCCACAAGCTCGGGTGCACAGCGCGACCTGCGAATTGACTTCTTCCGCGGCGTGGCCCTGATCTTCATCTTCGTCGACCATGTGCCGGACAACGTGCTTGCCAAATTCACGTTGCGGAACTTCGGCTTCGCCGACGCTGCTGAGGTGTTCGTGCTGCTCGCCGGCTTCTCGGCGGTGCTCGCCTACCAGCGCGTCTTCGAGGGTCAGGGCTTCAAGGCCGGCGTCGCGCGCGTGTTCGAGCGCGTCCGCGATATCTATCTCTGGCATCTGGCGCTGGTCGTCATCTGCGGCCTCGGCCTGACGCTCGCCGCCACGCAATTCGGCAACATCTCCTACGTCACCAACATCGGCGTGCATGTGTTTACGGAGAACCCGGCGCGATCGACAATGCTCGCCGCGGCGCTCGTCAACCAGCCGAACATGCTCAACATCCTGCCGCTGTACATCGTGCTGCTGATGTTCTGGCTGCCGTTCGTGCTGTGGCTGCTGCCGCGCAATCCTTGGCAGGCGCTGGTCCTGTCGGTTGGTCTGTGGGCGGCCTCAAACCTGCTCACCGCCAACTTGCCGAGCATGCAGCATCCGAACGGCTGGGTGTTCAACCCGTTCGCCTGGCAGCTGCTGATCACCATCGGCGCGCTGACCGCTCACTTTACCCGCAAAGGTCCGCTGCCGGCCTCGCGCCCGCTGATGTGGGTAGCGATCGGTTACGTCGCCTTCGCTTTCCTCGTTGCTGCGCCGTGGACGCAGATCCCCGGCCTCGAGTTCGACACGTCTGCTGGCGCCCGATCTGCTCGGCCACGTCGACAAGACGTACCTGTCACCGTGGCGCCTCGCCAATGTCGTCGCTCTCGGCTACCTGGCAATGATCTTACTGTCGCCCCAAAGCCAATGGCTTAGTCGCGCTTGGGCCACGGGTATTGGGCATTGCGGCCGGCACTCCTTGGAAATCTTCTGTCTCGGGACGATACTCTCGTTGACGGGTTGGGTTGTCCTAGTTGAAGCTGGCTATGGACT